>NZ_JAROCY010000014.1 GCF_029436685.1 Novosphingobium cyanobacteriorum | reverse complement strand
TAATTGTCGCTCGACGGTTGCTCCTCGCAACAGCAAATGGTAGCCAGAATTCACCAACCGGCGCGGCCACCTATCGGCCATCAAAATTGACGCCGACCGGACACCGTAATCGTCGCGCTACAGTCTTCCGCCATTCCTCTTCCGGCAGGATCACATCCGGGCCGATCGGATTTTCCGGATAGCACTGCACCGCCGGCTGCAGGTGCGCCTTGGTCTTGGCCCAGCCTTCCTCGTAGTCAGCTTGCCACTGCATCAGGTAATTGAGCCGCTTGATCTTCCACACGCCGTCTTCGCGCACATAGTCGTTCTCATAGATCCCGGCTTCCCAGAACTGCTGCGGCATGCCTTCCGGCTTGTTCGCCAGCACATCGTCGTGCCAGCCGCCTGCCAGGATTCCGCGGAAGCGCCCCTTGGCGGTCTGACGGTCCGGCGCCACGGTGATCACATCCTGCAGCTGAAAGTGATCGAGCAGCAGGCCATGCACCGGCCCGCGGCGCCCGCCGGTGAACAGGTTCTGGAACCAAGTTCCATAAAGCCGCATCACGCCTTCATGGCCGCGATACTCGCCCGAAAGGAACACCACCGCGCCGTCCTTGGCGAAAAGGCCGGCAACTTCCTCGGGCCGGTTGTAATCGATGTAATAGCCATAGGCCATCTGCAGGCGGCGGATCGCGTGCTGATCCTCCAGCTCGTCAACCCGTCGCTCCAACGCGGCAAGGCGCTGATCGGCGTCGCTCATTTCGACTCTCCCATTCGTGTTCTTTGTATGTAACACTAACAATCGTGAGAGTGATTGCGAGAGGAAAAATGGGCAGCTGGAAAGGACAGGTCGCCTTCGTCACCGGAGGCGTCACGGGCATTGGCCTTGGCATCGCACAGGCGTTCAGCGACGAGGGCCTGCAACTGGCGCTCAGCTATCGCAACGAGGCGCATCGCGCGCAGACCGAGGCGTGGTTCGCCGAAAAGGGCCGCGAGCCGCCGCTCTTCGTCAAGCTCGACGTCACCGATCGTGAAGCCTTCGCCGATGCTGCGCAAACCGTGCAGCGGCATTTCGGCGCGGTGCACGTGCTGGTGAACAACGCCGGGGTCAGCGTGTTCGGCCCCACCGATGAAGCAAGCTACGATGATTTCGACTGGATCATGGGCGTCAACTTCGGCGGCGTGGTCAATGGACTGGTCAGCTTCCTGCCGCGCATCAAGGCGGCATCGGGCCTGCGCCATGTGGTCAACGTCGCCTCGATGGCCGCCTTCCTGCCTGGGCCGCAGGCGGGGATCTACACCGCCAGCAAGTTCGCTGTGCGCGGCCTCACCGAATCGCTGCGCTACAACCTTGCCCCGCACGATATCGGCTGCTCGCTGTGCTGCCCCGCCCTCACCCGCACCAACGCCTGGGATTCCGCGCTGAAGCGCCCGGCCGAGTTCGGTGAAAGCGGCTTCGCACCCGTGAGCAAGGCGGAGTTGGAGCAGTTCGGCACCGCCTTCGATGCGGGCATGGCCCCCTATGAAGTCGGCCGGAAGGTGTTCCGCGGCATGGCCCGCAACGCTGGCCTGATCCTCACCCACCCTGAATTCGCCGACGATTTCCGCGAGATCTACGAAGCAAGCCTCGCCGCCCTGCCCGACGAAGAAGCCCCGCCCGAACGCCTGCACATCGAACATCTCCGCCGCGAGGCGATGAAGGCGGCACAGGCCGGGCAGGTGATACGACTTGATGACTTGATCTAGGAGGCGCTTGCCCCGCGCATCGGCTTGGCTATCGTGCGCCCCCGACGGGACCCGAGGAGAGCCACGCCGATGTGCGACGATCTTACCGAACTGGACAATGCCGCCTATCTCAACCGCCGCCAGTTCACCGCACTGGGTGCGGGCGCAGCGGCGCTGACCGTCATGCCCGGCTGCATGGCGCAAACCGCCACTGGTACCGCGGCGATGCCGACCAAGAGCCGCGCCGTCACCATCACCACGCCGGACGGCACCTGCGATGCCGTGTTGATCGCGCCCGCCACCGGAAAGCACCCCGCCGTGATCATGTGGCCTGACATTGCGGGCCTGCGCGATGCCTACAAGACCATGGGCACCCGCCTGGCCGGTGAGGGCTACGCCGTCCTCGTCGTCAACCAGTACTATCGGGGCAGCCCCGCCCCCATTCTCGATTCGCTCACCGCCTGGCGCACGCCCGAAGGACAGGCCAAGCTCAAGCCGCTGATCGCCGGGATCACGCCCGATGGCACGGTGCGCGATGCCAAGGCCTTTGTCGCCTTCCTCGACCAGCAGCCCGAGGTCGATACTGCGAAGAAGATCGGTTCCTGCGGCTATTGCATGGGCGGCCCCTTCACCGTGCGCACCGCCTTCGCCAATCCGGATCGCGTGGGCGCTGCCGCCTCATTCCACGGCGGCGGCCTCGTGTCCGATGCGCCTGACAGCCCGCACAGGCTGCTTGCCGCCACCAAGGCGTCCTATCTCTTCGCCATCGCCAAGAACGACGATGAGCGCGCGCCCACCGACAAGGACGAACTGCGCAAGGCCGCCGATGCCGCCAAGCGCCCGGCCGAGATCGAGGTCTATCCCGCCCAGCATGGCTGGTGCACCATCGATGCGCCGATCTATGATCAGGTGCAGGCCGACAAGGCATGGGGCCGCATGCTGGCACTCTACAAGTCCAGCCTCTGACCGGAACGAAATGCTGCGCTCAGGCCGAGCGCAGCATTTCCACGTTTTCCTCGATCATCTGCCGCACGCTGCGCGCCTTGCGCCCGGTCAGCCGTTCCACGTCATCGGTCAGCAGCTCAAGATATCCCTCGCGGATCGCCCGGCCAAAGCTGACCATGTCATCGCTGTTCCACGGGATGCCGTTGATCTCCTGGTCGTCCACCGGCCTCCGCGGAATGCCCATCGCGTCGAACATGGCGTACTGCGCCTCGTCGTTCAGCGAGACGTACTCCACCGGACGCCCCGTCACTTCCGCCATGATCGCGCTCACTTCGCGGAAGGTCTGCAGCTCCGGCCCGGTGATGTTGTACACCTGCCCCTCATGGCCATCGCCGGTCAGCACGGCGACGGCGCTCTCGATGCAGTCGTCGCGCCACACCATCGCCTCGCGCCCCTTGCCCGCGTTGGAAAACCACTTACCGCTCTGCATCACGCCGGGCCCGGCCATCAGGATCATCGAATCGGCATAGTGCGCATCGCGCAGCATGGTCCAGGCGCAGCCGCTCGCCTTGATCAGCCGCTCGGTCTCGATGTGGTCATGCCGCACTTCAGCCGGGTTGGCGGGATCGTCGATGCCGATGAAGCTGGTATAGGCGATATGCCTCACGCCACCCGCCGCCGCCGCGTCGATCGCCGCCTTGTGCTGCTCCACCCGTGCGCCCACGCGCGTGCCGGAAATCAGCAGCATCCGCTCGCCACCACGCACCGCCTCGGCCAGCGTCTCCGGCTTGTCGTAATCGCCATAGCGCACGGTGCAGCCCTGCGCCGCGCGATCGGCCAGCTTCTCCGGCTTGCGGGTTATCAGGATCAGGTCGGCCGCGCGCCCCTGCGCCACCAGCCGGTCGGTCAGCCCCCGGCCATAATTGCCCGAAGCCCCCGTGATGACGATCCGGGTCATGCCTGCACTCCCTCTTTGATCTGCGCCTGCGGCACCCACCAGCCATGCACCTGCGGCCGCAGCCGCGCCGGGATCTTCACCCGCGCCACCGGCCCCGCGCCGATGCGCCCGGCGTCGATCACCCAGGCCTCGTGCGTGAAGGTGTCGCCCGCCTGCTGGTCCACGATGCACACCAGCCAGCCTTCGTGCGCCGGATCGTTCGCAGGCACGTGCACCGGCTCGTTATAGCCCGCCATCGGCGGCAGCGGCAGCGCCTGCGTCACCTGCGGTGTCGGCGTGTCCATCCCGTCCAGCCGCAGCAGCATGTTGAAGCTGACCCCCACCGGCCCTGCAAACAGCGGCGGCCCCTGCAGCGCGGGGTTCATCGATAGCAGGAACCCGGTCTGGTAACGCCGCCCCTGCAGCCTGGCGGGGATCACCGGAAAATCGCCCGGAGGCCCGATGATCGTCTCGGTCACCTCGCCCCCTTCCGCCTTGGGATCAACGCTCCAGCGCGTCAGCGCCCCCTTCACGTCCTGTGGCGCCATGTGGATGCCCGATGGTTCACGGATGAAGGCAAAGGCGTTGGTGTTGTTCAGGCACGCATCGAAGTGCAGCAGCCCCGCCTCGTCCTCCCACGCGTTCATCATGTGATACGAATGGCAGCCCTTGGGCCCCTTGAACCACCGGATCTCACGCACGTCGCCATAGCGCGGCATCACGCCCAGCCAGCTGTCCAGCTCCGGCTCGTGATGCCAGTGCTCCCCGCCCGCCTTCAGCCGGTCGAGTTCCGCCGTCGTCGGATAGATCGGGAACAGCGCATAGTTCTCGCTGATGGTGAAGTCGTGCATCATCGCGCAATAAGGCGCATCGAACCACTGCTCGCGCTTCAGCTCACCGTCCGGGCCTACGATGCAATAGGCAACCTTCGTCGATGCGCAGCCATCCGCCTCATAGCCATAGAAGAACAGCTCGCCCGTCTGTGCGTCGATGCGCACGTGCGCGGTCATCGTCTCGCTCTTCAGCGCTCCGCCAAAGTCATAGGAACCGATGGTGTCCAGCGTCACCGGATCGACGCGATAGGGCCGCCCGTCCTCCTTGGCCATCAGCAGGCGCCCCGCGTGCCACACCGGCGTGGTGTTGGCCACGGTGCGGTCCACGCCCTGCACCTCCGCCTCATCGGTAAAGGGGTTGCGATACTTGCCGAACAGCGCCCGGCCCGCCGCCTTTTCCGCCCTGTAGCGCGCCGTTTCCACAAAACGCACCGCAAAGTCCGCCGTGCCGTCGCCGTTGAAGCGCACCCGGCTGATCATGCCGTCGCCAGACAGGGTGTGGTCGTTGTCGAACTTCGGCGGAAAGGCAGGATCGGGCACCGCGCGGAAAAAGCTGCCGCGCACTTCCGCCGGAAGGTCGCCTTCCACCGGCAGGCCGGTCAGCTCGTACTCCTCGCCCACCGGCGCATTTGCCCCGGTGAAATAGATCGTCTGCGGAAACGCGCCCATCGCATCCTCACCTTATCAATTGTTAGGATTGTTCTAGCGCACGGCTGGGCGATTTCAACCCATTTCCCCAAACGACCGGGGCCGCCACCGCTTGCGCGATGACGGCCCCAAGCCCCCCGTTGAAGAGCGATCAGAACGAACGCTTCAGCGTCAGCGCCCAGGTGCGCGGCAGGCCGGGATTGGCCGTGATCGCGCCAAGCGATGCTTCCACGTTTTCGACCGTGTTGTAGTAGTACTTGTTGAACACGTTCTGCACTTCGGCCGAAAGCTGCCAGTCCTTGTCCGGGCTGGTATAGCTCAGGCGCACGTTGCCCAGGAACCGGCCGTCGACCAGGCTGCTCGGGCTGTTGAAGGCCTCGGTGTAGATCGACGACTGATAGGTGCCGTCAAAGCGGGCACTGATCATGCCGGCCTTCATCGTGTAGTCGTACTGTACGCCGGCGCTCCAGTTCCACTTCGGCGTGAACGGGGTCACGTCGGTCAGCGGCACGCCCGTGGTGCCGGTGTCCTTGTACTTGAAGTTCAGATAGCTGATCGAGCCATCAAGCGTCAGGCCATCGACCGGGCGGATGGTGGTTTCCCCTTCCAGGCCCCAGACATCGGCCTTGCCCACGTTTGCGGGCAGCAGGCACGGCGCCGCCGGGCAGCGGGTCAGCGTCAGGATGATGTTGTCGTACTTGTTGAAGAAGGCCGAAACGTTCAGGCGCAGCCTGCGGTCAAACAGGTCGGTCTTCAGGCCGCCTTCATAGGTTGTCAGTGTTTCCGGCTGGAACGACTTGATCTGGTTGCACGGTGCCAGCACGCCCGGCGGCAAGGCCGAACATTCACCCGCCGAAGGGCCGAAGAACGGACGCGGGTTCACGCCGCCGCCCTTGTAGCCCGTGGCGATCGAGGCATAGGCGAAGACTTCCGGGCTGAACCGGTAGTCGGTCTCGATGCGCCAGTCGGTGCGCTGCCCCTTGAACTGGCCCTTCACGTTGTAGAGGCCGGAAAGCAGGCAATTCGGGCTGTTACCAACTGCGGTCGGTAACGGCGTACCATCGGGTGCAACCGGTCCAAGTCCTTGGAAGGACTCGCAAATCGGCAGGAACGGAAGCTGTGCAGGCGTCCAATCACCAAACGGCACCGTCCCATCCGGGTTGGACCGGAAATAGGTGTAATCCTTCTTGTCCCACGTATGGCGAATGCCGCCGGTGATGCCCCAGGCATCGGTGATGTGGAACGTTCCGTTGAAGAACAGCGCCTTCGAGGTCGACGGTGTGCTGTCCGGCCCGTGGATGAAGTCGATCCCGGCATAGTTCAGGTCGACGCGGGCGTTATAGGTGCCGTTCTGGTCGAAGTAGAACCCACCGAGGGTGTATTCGAACTTCTTGTCCATGAAGCTGCCGTTCAGGCGCACTTCCTGGCTCCACGCGCGGTGGCGAAGGATGTTGTCGAGCTGCGCCACCGGCACGGGCGAGCCGTCCTGGTCGAAGCCGAAGCTCATCTTGTAGTGGCGGTACGACGAGATCCACACCGCGGTCAGGTTGTCGGCCAGGTTCGCCGTCACATTGCCGGTCACGCCCCAGCCGTCATAGTTCTGCTGGTTGTTCGCGGCATAGGGCTTGAACGGCGCCTGGCTGGTCGGCGTGCGCGCATCGAGGAAGTTGGCGTAGTTGATGAACCGCGGGTCATAGCCCGCCGGCGTGGTGTCGCAGCTCTGCTGGAAGCGCGTGCTGTAGGGCACGAAGGCGCAGGTCAGCGGCACGGCGTTGCCGTCCTTGCCCGTCAGCCACGGGATGCCGTCAGGCGTGGTCGCCGCCTTGTTGCCATAGAGCAGCACCTGCGCGCCCGCATCGTTGCGTTCGCGGGTGTAGTCTGCGGCAAGGTTCACTTCCACGTCAGGGCTCGCTTCCCACCGCAGCGCCAGCCGCCCGGCCGAGAACGAACGGCCGCCCAGCGTGCCGCGCTCGATGCCGTTGCCGGAATTGGTGTTGGCCGGCACGTTGGAATTGGGGTGCGACAGGCCATAGTCGAGCAGCTTGACATAGCCGTCCGAATTCTTGGTCGCGCCGGAAAGCCGCGCAAACAGGTGATCGCTGATCTTGAAGTCGGCCACGCCGCGCACGTCGATGCGGTTGAACCGGCCATAGGTCGCCTGCAGGTAACCACCGCCCTCGCCGGTCGGCTTCTTGCTGAACAGCTTGATCGCGCCGCCGATCGAGTTGCGGCCCGCCAGCGTGCCCTGCGGACCGCGCAGCACTTCCACACGCTCCAGGTCCATCAGGTCAAGCAGCGAGCTTGACAGCGTCGGGATGTAGACGTCGTCGACATAGATGCCGACGCCCGGCTCCAGTGCATAGTTGAAGTCGGTCTGGCCGATGCCGCGGATGAACGCGATCAGGCCGATACCGCCGCTCTGCGGCTGCGCGCGCAGCGTCACGTTCGGCGATTGCGCGGCAATCTGCGAGATGTCGGTCTGCCCGCGCGCTTCCAGAATCGCGGCGTTCACGGCCGTGATCGCCAGCGGCGTATCCTGCAGTTTCTGCGCGCGGAACTGCGCCGTCACCACGATTTCGGGTGCGGTCGCAGCGGTCTGGTCGGAAGCGGTGGCCTCCTGCGCAAGTGCAGGAGCAGTAGACAATACGGTGCAAGCTCCGGCAAGCAGCCCAAGGCGCTTCCCGGCCAAGATCCTGGCCATGGCAATTCCCCTCAATCCCAACGGTCCGCTCTTACGGCTGAACCGATCTACACCATAACAATTGCTAATATCGAAGCAAACGCTTTTCGCAGTGTGGCATTCATTGGCGATTTTGGCGTTGCAACTCAGTCACATCAGTAATGGTCCGCCCGCGTTAAGAAGGCGACGGATACCGTCCTGCGGCTATCCGCAGGGGCGAGTGTAACAGCGATTCGGAATTTCACCAGCGTGAAATTTCACGTTGGTGAACAATCTGGGATCATCAGCACCACCACCAGGCCGTTGCCCGCATCTCGATGGAAACGCGCGGTGCGGCGTCCTCGGGGCATCCGGGCAAGTCGAAGGCGACATGGGGCACGTGCCGCGCGCGCTGCGCATCGGTATCGTGGGTCTTGAACAGCACCACCTCGTCACGCGTCATCGCGGAAAAGTACATCCACCGGTGTGCCGCGCCATGGGCCACCACAAGCCCTTCGAACGACCATTCCGGCCTGCCGGGCGCGTCGAACACCGCATCTGCGGCAATCAGCTCAGAGCCCGCAATCGTGCGGGCGTCGCAAAGCGCCAGCGGCACGTCCTGCGGCGGGGGGGAGATTGCCCGCCACACGTTATAGTGCGCGCACCGGGTATAGGGCCTGTCCTTCGCGCCGGCCTGCCCGAAACCCAGCGCAGTGCGGTCCGAAATGTCGATGTGCGCGAACCGCGCCGGCATCGAATTGTCCAGGCTGCCCGCCTTGCCGCTGCGTTCGGAAAAGCGCAGCAGGCCCGGGCTGCCCACATGGACGAAGTCCGCCCCGGTCTGCGCCTGCACCAGTTCCTCGATCTCGCGCCTGTGTACGGCCAGCACCGCCTCGCGGTCGGCAAAGTCGTCCACCGCGCTGGCGTGCCGCACCAGCTGGAACCCCTCGCGGTCCACGTGCGTGCCCGCGCCCCGCGCATCGGTGATCGTCATCGCCACCGGCGCGATGTCCACTTCGTCCCGCTCGTGCGCATTGGCGTAATAGCGCGGACGCGCAAAGCGGCGGCCGGAATAGGCGATCAGGGCTTCCATCATCCACTCCACAGCGGCCGGCCGTCCCGCCGGTTCCGCAGTCTTGAAAGAGCGCCAGTGGCATTCTGCCCCGAAGCCGCCATCACCTCAACCGAGAGGGCGGCGGCCCCTGCGTGCCGAAAACAGCGCCTTTTCAATCCTCACGCTGCGTTGGCGTATGCGTCAAGCGCGGCTTCGGGGCTGTCGGGCCAGCGGCTGATCACCAGCAGGCGCTTGTGCCCGTGGCCGATGATCAGTTCGTCGGTCACGCCCATGCCGCCATGGAACTGGATCATCTCGTGCCCCAGTTCCAGCGCCGCCGGGGCGACGAAGGCACGCACCCCGCGCACCGCGCTGGCGAATTCGGGCGTGCCCTGCGTGACCATGGCATAGTTGAGCAGGGCGCGGGCCTGTTCCAGCGCGGTGTATTGCGCGGCCATGCGATGCTGGATCGCCTGGAACTGGCCCAGCGGAGTGCCGAACTGTTCGCGCGTGCGCAGGTATTCCAGCGTTTCATCGAACAGACGCTGCATGATGCCCACCGCCTCGGCCGAACGGGCGAGCGAGGCGACCTGCTCGACCTCCTCGATCTGGGCGATCCCGCCCGAAAGCGCCACGGCAGGCACGGCATCAAGCGTCAGTGAAACGGCGACCGACCCATCGGCCACGCGCCAGCGTGTGGCGGTAAGGCCGGCAGCCCCGGCCTCGACGAAATAGAGGCCAAGGCCATCGTCATCCCCCGGGCTGCCCCCGGTCCGCGCACTGACGACATAGCCATCGGCCCCGGCGCCGGCGACGACATAGGCCTTGGTCCCGGTCAGCGTCGCTACATCACCCTGGCTGGTGGCGCTGGTTTCCACCCACAGGCTGCCGTCACGGCTGCCGGTTTCGGCATGGGCGAGCGCGAGGCGCTTGTGCCCCGCAAGCAGGCCTTCGATCCACTGCGCGGCCAGCGCTTCTGGCGCGGTCGCGGCAAAGAGCCGGCCCGCCAGCAGCACCGCATCGATCAGCGGCTCCACCACCAGGCCCTTGCCCAGCGCCTCGAACACGGTGGCGATGCCCGTGGCATCCAGTCCCAGCCCGCCGTGCTCTTCGGCAAAGGGCGCGGCGATCAGGCCAAGTTCGCCCAGCAGCGCCCAGTTCTCGCGCCCGAAGCCTTCGTCGGTGGCGACATAGGCGCGGCGGCGATCGATATCATATTGGTCCACGACGAAACGCTCGGCCAGGGCCTTGAGCATCTCCTCGTCCTCGGTGAGGTCGAAGTTCACAGGTTCACTCCCATCGGCTTCAAGCTCTACCATCGTCGGGGGCGCTTCGTTGCTCTGCAAAAGACTAGGCATTTCAGGGTGCACCTGCGATTGTTTCCCGGCAGACCTGCCGGTACAAGAGCGGGCAACAACTGGGAGAAGAGCGTGCTTTCGGTGGAATCCATCGATTCGGTCCGGATCAGCGGCCCGCAGGACGTGCGCCGCGCGGCCGAGGCGTTGAACGCCCTTGCCCTTTCGGCCGGCATGCGTGCCGCGCCGCAACAGGATATTGCTGACAAGCGTACGCCCGTCGATGCCGATGGCAATGTGCTGGCCAGCGACGTGTTCGGCTGGACCGAGGAAAAGACGTGGTGGCGCAATTCGCGCATCGCGCTGGATTCGCCGATCACCTCAGCCTGCCGCTTTGAAAGCGAACCGTTCTGGGTGAACGCCAGCGGGTTCCACACCCGCCAGCCCAACCATTACCTGTCGGCCATCGACCTCACCAATTTCGAGACCCGGGCGATGACGCGCGCGGCGATCGTGGTGCCGGTGCACCTGCCGTTCGGGCAGATCGGCGCGGTCAGCTTCAACCCGCTGGACGACACCATCACCGAACTGGACGACCAGTTTCTCGAACATGGCGACGCCTTCGGCATCTATTCGCGCACGTTCATCGCCAGCTATGTCCACGCGATGGGATCGGTGCAGGCGCTGCCCCCGGGATCACGCCTGTCAAAGCGCGAGGTGGAGTGCCTGCGCTGGGCCGCGATCGGCAAGACCGACCTGGAAATCAGCATGATCATGGGCCGCAGCCGCGCCACCGTGCGGTTCCACATCCACAACGCATCGATGAAGCTGAACGCCGTGAATCGCAGCCAGACCGTCTTCAAGGCGGCGCAGCTCGGCTACATCTCGCTCGCTACCTGAAGGAGACCGCATGACCGACAAGCCGTTCGATCCCGTCGCCGCCTGGACGGACATGGTCCAGAAGTGGGAGCACGAGATCAACAGCTGGTCGGGCAAGCTGACCGAGAACGAGCAGTTCGGCGCGATCATCGGGCAGGCGACCAAGGTACAGCTGGTGGCGCAGCGCGCATTTGGCGAGCAGATGGACACGCTGCTGCGCAACCTGAACCTGCCGAGCAAGGCGCAGGTGGACCAGATCGGCGAACGGCTCGACGCGATCGAGGACAGCATCGACCGGCTGCGGCTGGCGATCGAGGCCTTGGCGGGCAAGGCGGCGCCCCCCGCCGCCGCGGTGAAGGAACCGCGCCGCACGCGCAAGCCGGGCTGACCGCACCGGGATGGCCGAATCCGCACCGCTTTCCCCCGAAGCCGTCGCCGATCGCGTCCGGCGCGAGGTGGACCGCGCGCTCAAGCGCAATATCAAGGGGCTGGAGTTTCTCACCTCCACCCGCGCCGAAGTGGGCGCAATGGCGCGGGACCTGGTCCACCGTGAAGGCACCGCCATGCTCTGGCGCTATCGCCCGGTGGTGGACGAGATCTATCGCCGGCCGCTGCTGATCGTCTCGCCGCCCAGCAACAAGGGCTATATCTTCGATCTCGCTCCGGGGCAGAGCATGGTCGAATACCTGCTGAACCGCGGCTTCGACGTGTTCAACCTCGATTGGGCGCCGCCCCGGCGCGACGAGGCGCACATCGCCATCGCCGACTATGTCGACCGCTTCATCCCCGACAGCATCGCCCGGATCGCGGAGATCACCGGGGAGCGCGAGATCACGCTGGCCGGATACTGCATGGGCGGCACGCTGGCGACCATCCACGCCGCGCTGCACGCGGGCAACGCGGTGAAGAACCTGGTGCTCTTCGCCACGCCGATCGATTTTGACACGATGCGCCTGTTCCAGACCTGGGCCGACCAGCGCCATTTCGATGTGGACATGGTGGTTGACCGGCTTGGCGTGATCCCGCCCGAACTGATGCTGGGCGCCTTCGATCTCGCCCGCCCGGCCAACCGCACCGCGGGGCGCCTGCACCTGTGGACCAATATGTGGAACGACGAATTCGTGCGATCCTACCGCATGTTCGATCGCTGGGCGGCTGAGACGCTGCCGGTCCCGGGGGAATACTTCCGCGATCAGATCAAGAAGCTGATGTGGGCCAATGCGCTGGTGAAAAACGAACTGGAGATCGGCGGGCGGACGGTGGACCTGGCGCGCATCACCGTGCCGATCCTCAACATCATCGCGCAGCACGATCACATCGTGAGCGAGGCGGCGGCGCATCCGATCATGACCCTGACCGGATCGACCGATCGCGAACAGCTCGTTTCCAAGGGCGGCCATGTCAGCCTGGTGGCCGGCCCTGCGGCGCTGCGGCGGCTCTGGCCGTTGATCGACGGCTGGCTTGGCAAGAGGTCCGTTTGAGAATGTCCGATACCCTGACCTATCCCCGCACCGTGCAGGCGGGCACCCGCGCCATCGTGCTGCGCCGGCTGGAGCCTGGCGATGCCGATTCGCTGGTGGCATTCGCCCGTAGCGTGCCCGCGCACGATCTGCTGTTCCTGTTGCGTGACATCCGCAATCCCAAGGTCGTCGCCGCGTGGATCGAACAGGTGGAGCGCGGCCTGATGCAAAGCCTTGTCGCGCTGGAAGGGGGCAAGCTGGTCGGCTGCACCGCGCTGGCGCGCGACGAACTCAGCTGGTCCCCCCACGTGGCCGAGATCCGCATGGTCATCAGCCCGGCGATGCGCGGCACCGGCTTTGGCCGGGTGCTGGCGCAGGAATGTCTCGCGATGGCGATGGAAGCGGGCGCAAGCAAGGTCATGGCCCGGCTCACCCCGGATCAGGGCGCGGCGCTGAAAGTGTTCGAGGATATGGGTTTCCTGCCCGAAGCCCTGCTGCGCGACCACGTGCGCGATTCCAACGGAGAGACCCACGACATCGCGATCATGGCGCTGAACCTTGAACGGCAGGGCGGCATGAAGAACGCCTATGGCATGGGGTGAAGGCGGCCGGTCCTGACGATCGGGAAGCGGGGTCGTGACACCCGGGATTGCCTCGCTGCGCTCACAATGAAGGCATTGTTCTCGCGGGCAGATGTCCTCAGTGCGACCCCGGTTTCGTGGCGGATTTCTATCGCCCCCCTCCACGTCTGTCGCCGTGATGATCTTTGGCATCGCCGCGGTCAGCCATCTGCTTCCCGGATACGGCCGCCAACAAGGCAAGGCCCGCCGTCTCCGGCGGGCCTTCTCGTATCCTCAGCCCTTGGCCAGCTGGGTTTCCAGCTCGCCCAGCACACGGTAGCAGTCGAACACCTTCTGCACCGAACTGTTCGGCTCGCGCCCTTCGCGGATCGCGGCAATGAACTCGCGGTCCTGCAGCTCGATGCCGTTCATGCTGACGTCCACCTTGGAAACGTCGATCGGCTCTTCCTTGCCGTTCACCAGGTCGTCATAGCGCGCGATATAGGTCGCGGTATCGCCGATATAGCGGAAGAAGGTGCCCAGCGGCCCGTCGTTGTTGAATGACAGCGAAAGCGTGCAGATCGCGCCGCTCTCGCTCTTCAGCTGGATCGACATGTCCATGGCGATGCCCAGCTCGGGATGGATCGGCCCCTCGATGGCATTGGCCTTCACGATCCTGCCCGCCTGATAGGCGAACAGATCCACCGTGTGCGCGGCATGGTGCCACAGCAGGTGGTCGGTCCAGCTGCGCGGCTCGCCCTTGGCGTTGATGTTGCGGCGGCGGAAGAAGTACGTCTGCACGTCCATCTGCTGCACGTTGAATTCGCCCGCCTTGATGCGGTTGTGCACGAACTGGTGGCTCGGGTTGAAGCGGCGGGTGTGGCCCACCATGCAGACCTTGCCGGTCTCTTCCTGCACGCGCAGCACCTCCTGCGCATCGGCCCAGCTGTCGGCCAGCGGGATTTCCACCTGCACGTGCTTGCCCGCCTTCATGCAGGCGATCGCCTGTTCGGCGTGCATCTGCGTCGGCGTGCACAGGATCACCGCGTCCACGTCGTCGCGGGCCAGCGCGTCTTCCAGCTCGGTGGAGCTGTGCTTGGCGCCATACTTGGCGGCGACGGCGGCCGCCTGTTCACCGGTGCGGCTGATGATCGAAACGATCTCCACGCCGTCGATGTTCTTCAAACCATCAAGATGCTTTTCGCCGAACGCGCCGGCGCCGGCCAGGGCAATACGCATGAGATACTCCCGTTCTTCAATGCGGTGCCCTGCATGGACACCTCAATCGATACCTTCGAACTCCACCTGATACCGCTCGATCAGCCGTTGCATCGTCGCCCGGAAGCCAAGGAAGCAGGCGTCCACCCGGTTGAACGATTCAACGAACCCGGGCGCCGAAAGGACCAGCGTCTCCATCGGATAGGCCTCCTGATGCCGGGCGATCGCGGCGCGACACGCCTCGAACTCGGCCTTCAGGGTCCGCGCGTCCTCCCTGCTCATCCCCAGGTCGTGCTTCGCCAGCTTAACCATTTCCGTTATGCTCAGGCCCAGCTGGCGACGATACGAGGTGTAGCCCTCCTTCCAGTCTTCAGGCTGAACCTCGACGATGTTGCGCAGCTTCGAGGTAAGCCTGTCCATCTCCTGCAAGACAGCAACTATCAGATAATGCTGTGACATAACGCTCTCCATGTCGCCCGCCTTCGGGCGATGGGGGGATTTCCCCGCATGGAAGCCTCCGCCACAGACGTTTAGGAAACCCTACTCCGGCGCCAGTACAATGTGCCCGATCGCGGTGTTGCTGCACGGAATGTGATAGTGGCGATTCAATCTCTTAACCTTCCGACCCAGCGCACCGCGCATGATCAGCCACATCACCATCTCGATTCCCTCGCTGCCGGTCTCGCGCAAATACTCAATGTGCGGAATATGGCGCACATCGTCGTTGTCGGCCTCCAGCATGTCGAGGAACCTGTTGTCCCACTCGCGGTTCAGCAGCCCGGCGCGCGGTCCCTGCAGCTGGTGGCTCATGCCGCCGGTGCCCCAGATCTGCACGTTCAGGTCCTCGGGGAAGCTTTCCACCGCGCGGGCGATAGCCTCGCCCAGTGCCCAGCAGCGGTTGCCCGATGGCACGGGGTAGGTCACCACGTTCACCGCCAGCGGCACCACCTTGCACGGCCACTTCTCCGGCTGGCCGAACATCATCGAAAGCGGCACGGTCAGGCCGTGGTCCACGTCCATCTCGTTGATGATCGTCATGTCGAAATCGTCGAGGATCAGGCTCTGCGCGATATGCCAGGCAAGGTCGGCATGACCTTCCACGTCGGGCACCGGGCGTGGGCCCCAGCCTTCGTCGGCGCTCTTGTAGTGCTCGCCGCAGCCGATCGCGAAAGTCGGGATGATGTTCGCGTCAAAGGCCGATGCGTGGTCGTTGTAGACCAGGATCACCACGTCGGGCTTTTCGCGGGCTTCCCACTCGCGGGTCCACTCGTATCCCTTGAAGATCGGGCCGAAATAGTCGTCCTGCCACTTGCCCTGGTCAACAGCGACACCCAGCAGCGGAACATGGCTGGAGCCAACGCCAGCGGTAATGCGGGCCATGTCAGTAGCCTCCCTTGATCGAGCGGTTGCCTTGCGGAGAACGTCCCCCGTCCAGCATCATCTGGCGGTATTCCGGCCAGGTCATGTCGGTCATCGTGCTCACCGCCTCGGCAAAGGGCAGCCCGTCCGACGAGAACAGCTTGGAAAGGAAGTACACGTTCCCGCCCAGGTCCAGCAGGCGGTTGTAGTCGCGCGCCAGCAGCGCCTCCTTCGCCTCCTCGCTGATCTTCCATTCGTCCAGGTACGCGCGCTCGTCGGCCTTGAACCGCTCGCGGTTCTCCGGCTTCATCAGGCTCATGGCGAACTGGTTGATCCAGTACCCCTTGCGCGCGCGGGCGGCGGTATAGACCCGCGTGCCCGGGATATCCTCGAACTCGGCGAGGTACTCGTGGATGTTCTGCCGCGCCTTGTCGTTCACAGGCCCCTCTCCTTCAGCTTGGCGTCCAGCCGCGGGAACACGCGGCGCGCATTGCCCTCGAAGATCGCGTGGCGCTCGGCGTCGCTGATATCCAGCGCGTCGACATACCGCTTGGTGTCGTCGAAATAGAAGCCCGTCGTCGGGTCGATCCCGCGCACCGCGCCCACCATCTCGCTGCCGAACAGGATGTTCTTGTTCTCGATCACGTCGGCCAGCAGGTTGATGCCCGGCTGGTGATAGACGCAGGTGTCGAAGAACACGTTGTTCATCAGGTGCGTGTCCAGCCCCGGCTTCTTCAGCATGTCGGCCAGCCCGCGATAGCGCCCCCAGTGATAGGGCACCGCCCCGCCGCCGTGCGGGATGATGAAGCGCAGGGTCGGGAACCTGCTGAACAGGTCGCCTTCCAGCAGCTGCATGAACGCGATGGTGTCGGCCGCAATATAGTACCCGCCCGTCGCGTGCATCGCCGGGTTGCACGATCCTGAAACGTGGATCATCGCCGGCACGTCCAGCTCGCACATCTTCTCGTAGAACGGGAACCAGTACTCGTCCGTCAGCGGCGGATGCTTGAAGTGCCCGCCACCCGGATCGGGGTTCAGGTTGCAGCCGATGAAGCCCAGCTCGTTCACGCAGCGCTCCAGCTCGGCGATCGAGCTGGTCATGTCCGCTTCGGGTGATTGCGGCAGCATGCACACCCCGGCGAAGGTTTCGGGATAGAGCCCCACCACCCGCGCGATCAGGTCATTGCACACCTGCGCCCACTTCACCGCCACCGTCTGGTCACCCACATGCGGGGCCATGGCCGATGCGCGGGGCGAAAAGATCGTCATGTCCGCGCCGCGCTCCTTCAGCAGGCGCAGCTGGTTGCTCTCGATCGTCTCGCGGATCTCGTCGTCGGAGATTTCGGGGTACGGCGGGCACTCGGTCCCGGCCTTGAATGCGGCCTTCTGCTTCTCGCGCCACTCGTCGTGCGCCTTTGGCAGCACGGTGTAGTGGCCGTGGCAGTCGATGATCATGGTCATGCGACTTCAGTCCTCTCGGGGTTGAATGCGATCGTCTTGCCCGCCTGCTCGCGCTGGCGCTTCACCGTGCCGCTGGTCATCACCGGCTCCACGCCCAGCGATTCCAGCGTTTTGCAGCTCTCTTCCATCTCCGCCGCGCGCCGCAGCCCGTGGGTCGTCATGCGCTCCACGTTGTATTCCGCGCGGTCAAACCAGCTCTGCGCCTTCTCGCTGGCGTCCAGCGAGGCCAGCACCTCGTCCGCCACGCCCGCCCTGGTCGCCGCCAGCATCATCTCCGCGGTCAGCGCCTCGATGCCCTTGACCATCACCGAACGGATCATCTTGATCGCGCTGGCCCGGCCCACTTCGCCGCCCACCACGCGCACGTTGGCGAACCCCACCGAGCGCAGCGCCTGCGCCGCTTCCTCCGCCGCCGCGCCCGCCACCAGCAGCGGCACGTTCATCCGCGCCGGGTTCACCGGCGCCAGCACCGCCACGTCGATATAGCGCCCGCCAGCGGCCTCCACCGCCACGGCCGCCGCGCGCTTGGTATCGGGCGCCACCGAATTCATGTCGCACCACAGCGCGCCGGGCTTCAGCAGCGCGGCATAGTCCTGCGCCGCGGGCAGCGCCGAATCCGCCGTCACCAGCGACAGCACCAGGTCCGCGTCAGACAGCGCGCATTCCGCCGTGGCGCAGGCAACCACGCCTGCATCTTCCATCACCGCGCGCCGCGCCGGCACCACGTCAAAGGCCAGCGCGCCGGATTCCCAGCCGGCCGCCTTGGCGAAAGTCGATCCGGCCTCGCCGAAGCCGATCAGGGCAATGGTCAAATCTGGCGTGCTCTCCATGGCGCGTCGTCCTGCGGGCGCGCGCCGCCGCAAACAAATGCAATTCGCGCAAGGGGCATAAGTTTATGCAAAACCTTCTGCCGCCACTTCGTGCAGCAGCGCGACGAACGCGGCCTGTGGCGCGGTGGGCCGCCACCCTTCGCGCGTGGTGATCCCGATCCGCCGCAGCACCGGCGCGGGCGTGGGCATCGCCGCCAGCACGCCCGCCTGCAATTCCACCGCCAGCTGCGCCGGGCTCAGCAGCGTCAGCGCGTCCGATCCCAGCAGCAATTGCCGCACCGTCAGCACCGATCCGCACTCGATCCCCACCGCCGGCGGCTCGGTGCCCGCCGCGCGCATCATGTCCTCCCAGTATCGCCGCAGCGGCGTATCGCGCGCGGGCAGGATCCATGGGAATGCCGCCAGCGCCGCCCCGCCCGGCTTGCGCTCCTGCATCAGCGGGTGCCCCGCCCGCATCACCAGCTGCGGCCGGTCCTCGAACACCGCCTCCTGCCGCAGGTCGTCCAGTACCACCGCCTCACGCAGCGCGCCCAGCATCAGGTCGATCTCGCCATCGCGCAGCGGCCCGGCCAGTTCGGCATGGCTCCCCTCCACCACCGCAATCGCCACGCGCGGATGCGCCGCATGGAACCTCAATATCGTTTCGGGCAGCCATCGCGCGCGCGAAAGCGGCATCGCCCCCACCACCAGCCGTCCTGCCGCCTTGCCCTGCCACGCCGCCACTTCGGCCAGCCCGGCACGCAGTTCCGCCATCGCCAGGCCAAATCCGCGCGCCCGCCGCTCCCCCGCCGGGGTCAGCATGATCGAACGGCCCCGCTTGTCCACCAGCCGCTGGCCCAGCGCCACGCCCAGGTCCGCCACCGCGCGGTGCAGCGATGCTGCGGAAAGCCCGGTCGCCTCCGCCGCCCCGGCATAGGATCCCGCCCGCGCCAGCGCCAGGAACGCGCGCAACTGCGTGCCCGTCACGCGCGGACTGCCGATGTGCGCAATCGCCGCTTCGGCCCGTGGCGCCAGCAGCCGCGCCGGCTCGGTCGGCGCCATGCCCGCCGCCCCGCGTTCAAACAGCGTACAGCCCAGTTCCGCCTCCAGCCGCGCAATCGCCTGGGTCAGCGCCGGCTGCGTCAGGTTCACCGCCCGCGCCGCGCGGGTCACGCTGCCATGCTGCACTGTTGCGGCCAGCGCGGCAAAGTGCCGGATATTCACGACGGGTTCCTGCATCTTCGGGCGTTTAGCATTTCCTTATGACCCGTGCCAAACATTGCATTTGGCGCTCTGCCCCACCCGGCCCATGGAACCGCCACACGGATTTGCAGCAACGGGAGCCGCCAATGGGTATCGTCGTCCAGAACATCGAACGCGCCGATCCAGCGGTGATCGACGGCCTCGCCGCCTGCGGGGTGGCGACGGTGCACGAAGCGCAGGGCCGCACCGGCCTGCTCGCCTCCTACATGCGCCCGATCTATCACGGCGCGCGCATCGCCGGCTCGGCCGTCACCATCAGCGCGCCTCCGGGTGACAACTGGATGGTCCACGTCGCCATCGAACAGCTCAAGGCGGGCGATGTCCTCCTCCTCGCCCCAACTTCCCCATGCGAAGACGGCTACTTTGGCGATCTGCTCGCCACCAGCGCGCAGGCGCGCGGCTGCCGCGGCCTGATCATCGACGCCGGCGTGCGCGATGTGCGCGATCTCACCGAGATGCAGTTCCCCGTCTGGTCCAAGGCGATCTACGCGCAGGGCACGGTCAAGAACACGCTCGGCAGCGTCAACATCCCCGTCGTCTGCGCCAACGCGCTGGTGAACCCCGGCGACGTGATCGTGGCCGATGACGACGGCGTCTGCGTCGTTCCCCGCGCCAATGCCGAAATGGTGCTCAAGGCGGCGCAGGCCCGTGAAGCCAACGAAGGCGAAAAGCGCGAAAAGCTCGCTTCCGGCATCCTCGGCCTCGACATGTACAAGATGCGCGAACGGCTCGAAAAGGAAGGCCTCAAGTATGTGTAAGGCCCCCATCCTTCCTGCCCCCCTCCCGCTCGCGGGAGGGGTCGGGGGTGGGCTGACCATGCACCGCGCCCGCCATCTGCCCACCCCCAGCCCCTCCCGCAGGCGGGAGGGGAGCCGATGACCACCAACCTCTCCGCACCCTGCATGTGGATGCGCGGCGGCACCTCGAAGGGCGGCTATTTCCTCAAGTCCGATCTTCCGGCCGACACCGCCGAGCGCGATGCCTTCCTCCTCGCCGTGATGGGCAGCCCCGATCCGGTGCAGATCGACGGCATGGGCGGCGCCGATCCGCTGACCAGCAAGGTCGCGGTCGTCAGCAAATCGACCCGCGAAGGCATCGACGTGGATTACCTGTTCCTGCAGGTCTTCGTCGATCAGGCCATTGTCACCGATGCGCAGAACTGCGGCAATATCCTCGCCGGCATCGGCCCCTTCGCCATCGAACGCGGCCTCGTCGCACCCAGTGCGCAAGAAACCCGCGTCGCCATCTACATGGAAAACACAGGGCAGGTTGCCGTCGCCACGGTGCAGACGCCGGGTGGAAAGGTGACCTACACCGGAACCGCCGCCATCGATGGCGTGCCCGGCACCCACGCCCCGGTCCCGCTCGAATTCCGGGACACCGCCGGCTCCTCCTGCGGCGCGCTGCTGCCCACCGGCAACGCGGTCGATGTGGTCAATGGCGTCGCCGTCACCCTCATCGACAATGGCATGCCCTGCGTGGTGATGAATGCTGAAGACCTCGGGATCACCGGCTATGAAGACCGTGACTGGCTCGATAACGCCACGGACCTGAAAGCGAAGATCGAGGCGATCCGCCTGATCGTCGGCCCGATGATGAACCTGGGCGATGTGAAGGAAAAGTCAGTCCCCAAGATGATGCTCGTCGCCCCGCCCAGGAACGGCGGCGCGGTCACCGTGCGCAGCTTCATTCCCCATCGCGCCCACGCCACCATCGGCGTGCTGGGCGCGGTCAGCGTCGCCACCGCCTGCCTCATCCCCGGCTCCCCCGCCGCCGACGTGGCCTCCATCCCCGAAGGCACGCGCAAGACGCTTTCGGTCGAACACCCGACCGGGGAAATGAGCTGCGTGCTCGAAACCGACGAATCCGGCCAGGTCCGCACCGCCGCCCTCCTGCGCACCGCGCGCAAGCTGATGGACGGCGTTGTCTTTGGCTAGCTTGGCCCTCTCTCCTTCAGGGGAGAGGGTTGGGAGAGGGGCCAACATGCTTCGACAAGCTCAGCATGAGCGGGTTGAAGCAGAACCAGAACAAACTCCGCTCGTCCTGAGCTTGTCGAAGGACCACAGCGCAAACGGATGAACCAGATGACCGCCCAGAACGCAGACCGCATTCTCAGCTGGCACACCAGCCCGTCAAAGCCGCGCTACACCCCGCCCGCCGGCGCGGTGGACGCGCACTGCCACGTCTTCGGCCCGATGGCGCAGTTCCCCTTCAGCGCCAAGGCCAAGTATCTGCCGCAGGACGCCGGGCCGGACATGCTCTTCGCCCTGCGCGATTTCCTCGGCTTCGAAAAGAACGTGATCGTGCAGGCCAGCTGCCATGGGACTGACAACGCCGCCACGCTCGATGCCATCGCCAAATCCAACGGCAAGGCGCGCGGCGTCGCCGTGGTCGATCCGGCAATCTCCGAGGCCGATCTCCATGCCCTGCACGCAGGCGGCATCCGCGGCATCCGCTTCAACTTTTTGAAGCGCCTTGTTGACGATGCGCCCAAGGACAAGTTCCTCGAAGTGGCGCAGCGCCTGCCCAAGGGCTGGCACGTGGTGATCTATTTCGAGGCCGATATCCTTCAGGAACTGCGCCCCTTCATGGACGCCATCCCCGTCCCCCTCGTCATCGACCACATGGGCCGCCCCGATGTGCGGCAGGGGCCTGATGGCGCGGACATGAAGGCCTTTCGCGCCTTCCTGAACAGCCGTGACGACATCTGGTTCAAGGCCACCTGCCCCGATCGCCTCGATGCGATCAAGGAAGGCGGCGCGGGCGATCCGTGGAACGCCTTTGCCGATGCGGTCGCGCCCCTGGTCGCGGATTATCAGGACCGCGTGCTTTGGGGCACCGACTGGCCGCACCCCAACATGGACACCGAGATCCCTGACGACGGCCACCTCGTCGACATGATCCCCCGCATCGCCCCCACCGAAGAGCTGCAGCGCAAGCTGCTGATCGACAACCCCAACCGTCTCTACTGGGCCGATTGATGCGGAAAAAGGGCCGGACTTTTGCGGAAACTGGTCTGGCCCTTCCAATACCGATCCTGCCATAGCGCCACGATGCGCCAGTCCACCACCGAGCTCGCCTTTTCCACCTCCGGGCAGGGCCTTGTCGAAATCACGCGTGAAGTTGTGCGCTGGGTGGACGAACAGGGCATGGCCACCGGCCTGCTCACCGTGTTCTGCCGCCATACCTCGGCTTCGCTGACCTTCCAGGAAAACGCCGCGCCCGAGGTGCCGCGCGATATCGCCGCCTGGCTCGATCGCGTCGCGCCCGAAAGCAGCGGCTATGCCCATGATGACGAAGGGCCGGACGATATGCCCGCGCACCTCAAGTCGATCCTCACCGGGGTCAGCCTGTCGATCCCGGTCGTCGGCGGGCGACCGGCGCTGGGCACGTGGCAGGGCATCTGGCTGTGCGAGCACCGTGCCGCACCGCACCGGCGCAAGGTGGTTCTGCACCTGTTCGGAGAGTAGGTTTCAGCAGGCTTCAGCGGGCTCTCAACCGGTCTCAGTCGATCTCAACCCCCTCTCAGTCGTTCTCAACCCCCGGTCAATCTACGCCGATTCCGGTCAGTCGCGCTGGGCGAACCAGATCACGTGATGCGCGCCCTTGCCATTGCTGCGCGCCCGCACGCCCACTTCGGCCACCTGAAAACCGGCGTTTTTCAGGCGGTTGGTGAACGAGGGATCGCGCGCGGCAGACCACACCGCCAGGATTCCCCCCGGCCGCAGCGCATCCCACGCCGCCTTCAGCCCGCGCATCGCATAAAGCCGGTTGTTCCCCGGCCGGGTCAGGCCATCGGGGCCGTTGTCAACGTCCAGCAGGATGCCGTCGTACTGGTCGCGGGCCCTTGAAATCATCTCGAAAACATCGTCTTCCACCAGCCGCACGCGCGGATCGTCAAGGCAGCCGGCGGTGACCTCGGCCATGGCCCCGCGCGCCCAGTCGATGATCCCCGGCACCAGCTCCGCCACTGTCACCCGGCCAGAATCATCCAGCTCTTTCAACGCAGTACGCAGGGTGAAGCCCATGCCATAGCCACCCACCAGCAGGTGCGCGGCGCGGCCATGCTTGCCCAGCCGCTCGATCGTCATCCGCGCCAAGGCCTCTTCAGAACCGCTCATCCGCGTGTTCATCAGCTCATTATGGCCCATCACGATCATGAAGTCCGCGCCATGGCGGTAAAGCACCAGTTCCTCTCCGCCGGGGACATAGGCGGTGCCGATATATTCACGCTGGATCATGCCCAGCGCCTGACAGGAAAAGGGCGCGGAAGCAATGCTCCCGCGCCCTGAACCCGAACCCAGCGGTTCAATTGACGGCGAAGGCCAGCCCGCCATCGCCTTCGTCGACATGCACGGTGCTGCCATCGGGGATTTCCCCGGCCAGCAGCCTTTCCGCCAGCGGATCCTGCAGATACCGCTGCACCGCCCGCTTCAGCGGCCGCGCGCCATAGACCGGATCATAGCCCACCCGCCCCAGCCAGCGCTTGGCCGCATCGGTAAGTTCGATGGCGATCTTGCGGTCCTTCAGCAGGCGGCCCACGCGGCCCACCTGGATGTCCACGATCGGCGCCATGTGCGCCTGTCCCAGCCGGTGGAACAGGATGATCTCGTCAAGCCGGTTCAGGAATTCCGGGCGGAAGTGCGCGCGCACCACGTCCATCACCTGCGGCTCCACGCTTTCCACGTCCTGCCCTTCGTCAAGGTTGGCAAGGTACTGGCTGCCGAGGTTGCTGGTGAGGATGATCAGCGTGTTGGTGAAGTCCACCACCCGGCCCTGGCCATCGGTCAGCCGCCCATCGTCAAGCACCTGCAACAGCACGTTGAACACGTCCTGGTGCGCCTTTTCCACCTCGTCGAACAGCACGACCTGATAGGGCCTGCGCCGCACCGCTTCGGTCAGCACGCCGCCCTCGTCATAGCCGACATAGCCCGGAGGCGCGCCGATCAGCCGCGAAACGGCGTGCTTCTCCATGAACTCGCTCATGTCGATGCGCACCATCGCGTTGTCGTCGTCGAACAGGAAGCCCGCCAGCGCCTTGGTCAGCTCGGTCTTGCCCACGCCCGTGGGGCCCAGGAACAGGAAGCTGCCCAGCGGCCGGTTGGGATCCTGCAGCCCGGCACGCGCGCGGCGGACGGCCTTGGACACGGCCAGCACCGCGTCCTTCTGCCCGATCACGCGCTTGCCCAGCGCCTCTTCCATGTGCAGCAGCTTCTCGCGCTCGCCTTCCATCATCCGGTCCACGGGCACGCCGGTCCACTTGCTGACCACGGCGGCGATGTCGTCGGCGGTCACTTCCTCGCGCAGCAGGGCGTTTTCCGACGTCGCCTGCGCCTCGGCCAGCTTGCGCTCCAGCTCGGGGATGCGGCCATAGGCCAGCTCGCCCGCCTTGCCGAGATCACCCTGGCGCTGCGCCTGTTCCAGCTCCACGCGCGCGGCGTCGAGCTGTTCCTTGACCTTGCCTTCCGCCGCGATCTTGTCGCGCTCGTTCTGCCAGCGGGTGGTGAGTTCGGCCGACTGCTGCTCAAGGTTGGCCAGCTCCTCGCGCAGCGTGGCGAGCCGATCGCGCGAGGGCTGGTCGGTCTCCTTGGCCAGCGCCATCTCCTCGATCTTCATCTGGATGATGCGCCGGTCCAGCTTCTCGATCTCCTCGGGCTTGGACTCCACTTCCATGCGGATGCGGCTGGCGGCCTCGTCCATCAGGTCGATCGCCTTGTCCGGCAGGAAGCGGTCCGAGATGTAGCGGTTGGAAAGCGTCGCCGCCGCCACGATGGCGTTGTCGGCAATGCGCACGCCGTGGTGCACCTCATACTTTTCCTTGATCCCGCGCAGGATGCTGATCGTATCCTCCACGGTGGGTTCACCCACGAACACGGGCTGGAACCGCCGCTGCAGCGCGGGGTCCTTTTCCACGTACTTCTGGTATTCATCCAGCGTGGTGGCGCCGATGCAGTGCAGTTCGCCACGGGCCAGCGCGGGCTTGAGCAGGTTGGAGGCATCCATCGCGCCCTCGCCCTTGCCCGCCCCGATCAGGGTGTGCATCTCGTCGATGAACAGGATGATCTCGCCCTCGGCGCCCTTCACTTCATCGAGCACGGCCTTGAGCCGTTCCTCGAACTCGCCGCGATACTTGGCGCCCGCGATCAGCGCGCCCATGTCGAGCGCCATCAGGCGGCGATCCTTCAGCGAATCCGGCACGTCGCCATTGGCGATGCGCAGCGCCAGCCCTTCGGCAATCGCGGTCTTGCCCACGCCCGGTTCGCCGATCAGCGCCGGGTTGTTCTTGGTGCGGCGGGCAAGGATCTGCACGGTGCGGCGGATTTCCTCGTCACGGCCGATCACGGGATCAAGCTTGCCGTCACGCGCGGCCTCGGTCAGGTCACGCGCGTACTTCCTCATCGCGTCATAGGCGTTTTCCGCGCCGGCGCTGTCCGCCGTGCGGCCGCCGCGCAGGGCGACGATCGCCGCTTCCAGCACCTGGGGCGTAACATTGGCCGCTTTCAGCGCCTGCCCCGCAGTGGTGGTGGAGGCGAGCGCCAGCGCGACGAGGATGCGCTCCACGGTCACGAAGCTGTCGTTGCTCTTCGCCGCGATCTGCTCGGCCGAATCCAGCACGCGCACGGCATCGTTGTCCAGGCCCGGCGTCTGCTGCGCGCCGCTGCCCGAAACCGCCGGAATCTTCGCCAGCGCCTTGTCCACTTCGGCCTGCGCCAGCGCGGCATTGCCGCCCGCGCGGCCGATCAGCCCGCTGGCCATGCCCTCGCCATCTTCGAGCAGGGCCTTGAGGATGTGGTCCGGCGTGATCCGCTGGTGGTTCATGCGGATCGCCACGGTCTGCGCCGCCTGCAGGAAACCCTTGGCGCGGTCGGTGAATTTCTCGAGGTTCATGGCTGCTCGTGTCCTCCTACTTGGCCCAAAGGTAGTGTGGCTTTTCGGCAACACAAGGAGCTGGGTCAAATTTGTGGACGATGGCGGGCCGCCGCAACCCTATGCGTAGAATCCCCCTAAAGGTTAACTGGCGTCGCAGGGCGGAATTGCTAAACCCATGCCCAACGCCATCCTTCAAGGTTACCCTGATCGGAGCCCCATGCGCCGCTTCCTTTCCGCATCGCTGATCGCCCTTGCCGTTTCCGCCTGTGCCCACACGCCGACGCCGATGGCCGCCAGTGCGCCGCCCGCTCCCCCACCGCCCGCAGCCGCCGCGCCCGAGGTGAAGCCCGCGCCCGTGGCGGACCTCGTTGCGGCGGTGAACATTCCCTATGAACGCTTCACCCTGCCCAACGGGCTGACCGTTCTGGTCCACACCGACCGCAAGGCGCCGGTCGTGGCCGTCTCTGTGTGGTATGGCGTGGGATCGAAGCACGAACCGCGCGGCAAGACCGGGTTCGCCCATCTTTACGAACACCTGATGTTCTATGGCACCGACAACGTGCCGGGCGATTTCTTCAAGCCGCTGACCGCCGCGGGTGCGACCGACATGAACGGCACCACCTGGTTCGACCGCACCAATTATTACGAGACGGTGCCCACCGGCGCGCTGGACCGCGCGCTGATGATGGAAAGCGACCGCATGGGATACCTGCTGCGCTCGGTCACGCAGAAGCGGCTGGATGCGCAGCGCAGCGTGGTGCAGAACGAAAAGCGGCAGGGGGACAACAGCCCCTATGGCCTGACCGAGTACGAGCAGTTCGAGACGCTCTATCCCGAAGGCCATCCCTATCACCACAGCACGATCGGTTCGATGGCGGATCTCGACAGCGCCAGCCTGGCCGATGTGAAGGGCTGGTTCCGCGATCACTATGGCCCCAACAACGCGCTGCTGGTGCTGGCCGGCGATATCGACCGCGCCACGGCCGAGGCGAAGGTGGCCAAGTGGTTCGGCGCGATCCCGCCCGGCCCGAAGGTGCAGCCGGTGAGCGCACCGGTGCCCACCCTGCCCGCGCCGGTAGCCAAGACGATCAAGGACCGCGTGGCGACCACGCGCGTGCAGCGGATGTGGGCCATCCCCGGGCTGGACAACCCGGATTACCTGCCGCTGCAGATCGGCGGGCTGATCCTGGGTGGCCTTGCCAGTTCGCGGCTGGACGATGCGCTGGTGCGGCAGAAGCAGCTGGCCGTGGGCGTTTCCGCCGATGCGCAGGTGTTTGCGCAGGCGGGGCAGTTCATCGCGCAGGCGGACGTGAAGCCGGGGCAGGACGTGGGCGCGGTGAATGCCGCGCTGGATGCCGAAATCGCGCGGCTGGTGAACGAAGGGCCGACCACCGACGAACTGGAACGCGCCGCCACCCAGTATGCCAGCAACCAGATCCGCGCGCTGGAATCGGTGGGCGGCAACACCGGCAAGGCGCCCACGCTGGCCGAAGGGCTGCTGTATAACGGAGACCCGGAGCACTATCGCAAGGAGCTGGAAGCCGCAGCACGGATCACCCCCGCCGACGTGCAGCGCGCGCTGAAGGCCTGGCTGACGCGCCCGGCGTTCTCGCTGACGATCGAACCGGGCAACCGCACCGAAGGCGGCGAGAACCGCGGCGGTGACCCCGGCCTTGCCCCTTCGCGCGGGCCGGGGCCGGTGCCGGCGGTGAACGGCACGCTGGCGGCCAAGGCGGACCGCAGCGCGCTGCCCCCGGTGGGTGACGTGCCGGCGCTGGATTTCCCGGCGATCGAGCGGGCGACCCTGTCCAACGGGATGAAGGTCTATTTCGCGCGGCGCGATGCGGTGCCGGCGGTATCGGTGCGGCTGGCGTTCGATGCCGGCTTTGCCGCCGATCCCAAGTCTGCGCTGGGCACGCAGAGCCTGCTGCTTTCGCTGATGAACGAAGGGACCAGGGACCTCGATTCCTCCGCCTTCGCCCGCGCGCGGGAACGGCTGGGCGCGCGGATCACCGGCTTTGCCAGCGCAGACTGGACCGCGTTCCAGCTTGATGCGCTGACACCGAACCTCGCCCCGTCGCTGAATCTGCTGGCCGACTATGTGCGCAATCCCGCGCTCGATCCGGCGGAGCTTGAGCGCGTGCGCGGGCAGCAGCTGGCGGCGATCGATGCCGAGATGAACGATCCCGGCGCGGTGGCGGCCCGCGTGCTCTATCCCGTGGTCTATGGGCCGCAGCACCCCTATGGCATCGCGCCCACCGGCACCGGTGATCCGGCGGTGGTGAAGCGGCTGACGCGGGATGACCTGATCGCCTTCCACGCTGCATGGTTCCGCCCGGACAAGGCCAGCCTGTTCGTGGTGGGCAACACCACCCTGGCCGAAGCGACGCGCCTGCTGGAACGGAGCTTTGGCGACTGGAAGGCCCCGGCGATGCCTGCGCCCGCCAAGGATTTTTCGGTGCCGGTGCCCGCCGCCAGCCCCCGCATCATCCTGATCGACCGGCCCGCAGCGCCCCAATCGATGATCATCGCGGCTGAAACGGTGGCGGCCCGGGGCACCGACGATCTCGTCACGCTGCGTTCGGCCAACGATGTGCTGGGCGGCAATTTCCTCTCGCGGCTCAACACCAATATCCGCGAGACCAAGGGCTGGTCCTATGGCGTGTTCAGCCAGTTCAACGACCGCACCGGCCCGCTGATCTACCGCATCGATGCGCCGGTGCAGACCGACAAGACCGGCCCCGCCATCGCCGAGCTGCGCGGCGAGATCGAACGGTTCCTGAAGCCCGGCGGCGGGGTGAAGCCCGAGGAGCTGGCCTGGTCCACCGCCGGCAGCGCACGCGAGCTGCCCGGCATGTTCGAAACATCGGGCGCGGTGCTGGATGCGCTGGCCAAGATCGTCACCTACCAGCGGCCGGACGATTACTACGAGACCCTGCCCGCCCGCTACCGCACGATGACCACCGCCGAAATGGACGCCGCGCTGAAAAAGCTGGTCGACCCGGCGCGGCTGACCTGGATCGTGGTGGGCGACGCCGCCAAGGTGAAGCCGCAGCTGCAGGCGCTGGGCCTGCCGGTGGAAGTGCAGGACGTGGCGGGGCGGTGATGCTGAGGGGGCGCTCGTTTAGCAAGCCAAGCTGCTCACCGGAGCCTTAAGCGTTTCATCGGCTAGCTTGCGAGCAACCATTGAGCGCAATGGCAGCGTGGGTGCGGCTGCGCCTCTGGCCGCACTCTTGCACAAGATCGCCAATCAGCAGAGTTGCCAATAACCATAGCGGTTGCAAATTCAGTAGTATGCCCGCGTCCTCTGATCTACTGCAGTGCCAAACTAATTTCATGGGAAGTCAGTAGTGCCGGGAGGGAACCTCACTTCCAGACTGTTAGCCTGCCTGCTTTGTGCCTTGACCGGACATCAGGCTATTGCCCAAGTCAATCCCGGATCACAAGGCGCGGATTGTGAGTTGCATATCTGGCCGAGTTCCGGCCTCACTATGATGAGGGCCCGCGCTCACGACAATTTCGTATGGAGCGCAAGTCAGGGTCAACAAAACATCGCGTCCGTGCTTACCAACTCAGCCGCTCTGTCAGGCCCTGCCGTCAATGACGAATTCAAGACCGAGAGAAAAGGGCCAGCAGCCGAGGGGCCGTTGAGCCGCGACAGGCAAATCTCTCTGATCAAGGCCATGCCCGTGGCCAGCATGCTTGGACTTTCGAATTACCGGCTTGTTTTTCATACCGAGACCATGACGCTTGCCGATATCCGCAAACCCACGGCATTGAGCCCGGCGGCTTCTCCTTGCCATGCAGAGCTTGTCCTGACCGATCTGACGTATGCGCGTGTTTACGCCAATGGTCACAACCTCAAGACGTTCTGGGTGTTGCGCGATTTCGGCAGTGGCTCGACGTTGGTCAGGCGCACTGGAGTGCCTGAAGAAACCAAGTTGACCGTATCGACCAAGGAAGACGAGCGCACGGAAGCTGACTTCATATCCGATCTAGAGCGCGCGTTTACGACAAATCTACAGGAATTCGCCAGCAGCATGGAAGCGAAACCCAAAAAGTGACTTTCAAAATTGCAGGCACGATGGCCCTATCCTGCTCTTGGCTTGCTGCAGCAGCTGCCTCGGTTTTACTGGCGAGTTCGGCTCAAGGTGCCGAAGACATTCCCACCCCGATTGAAGCGGCCGCATGTTCGCTTCACGTATGGCCGGGTAATGCCTTGCGCTCGACTTACTCCGGCTGGATCCATGGCGGGATCGTCGATGGAGCGGTTAATGGACGCGAAGGCTACCGCAAACTGCCCGAAGAGCCTCTGGGTACTGCCAGGCAGAAAGTTGTCCTCGAAAAGGCCGATCTCGCAGGGGCTCTGGGCTTGGCTGGCTACACGGTCATCGTCCATGCCAATGCCCTCGACAGCCGCACCCTCCGCACCACGCCGGGTCCATGGCTCACCGATGGCGGGTCCTGCCATGCCGAACTGGCAGTGGACGATGTCTTTTTCCAAGAGGACGTGTTCAGCGGTCGCTATCTGAAAGTGATTTACCGCTACCGGAGCTTTCGCGGTGGCAACAAGGCGGAGCGGACGTTCGGCCAGATCATAACAGAACGTCTTTTACTGTTTCCGCCGGGCAAGCCGGAAGACGACCCCCAAGCAGGTATCGATGAACTGGCGGCGGCAATGAACAAAAGCATCATCGATTTCGGCTTAGCCTTGCAGGGAATCAAGCACAAAGGCGGCTAACGAAAGATTTTGAAGAGGACGGGAAATAGAATATGCTGAAATCTCTTGCCTTGACTGGTGCAATGCTGATCGCAAGCACGTCCGTGGCGACGGCCCAGGAAGCCGCACCGCCTGCTGCGGCGCCCGCTCCGGAAGCTGTTGCAGCACCGGAATCGGTGGCCATTGCACCTGCCGGTACAGCTGATGGCTGCGAACTGCACGTATGGCCTGCGGAACGGATGAATTCGATTACGACCGGCCTGCTTGGCGGCGGTCTCCTTGACGCAGCACTCCACGCCAACCGCGACGCTTCGAACAAGACGATGCTGGCCAGCGCGCTGGACAGCCAAAGCCAGCTGGACGCACTCCTCTCGCTAGACCTGCGCGGAATGCTCAAGCTGAGCCCCGGCACGACGATCATCACGCATGCCATGCCGCTCGAGCGCAAGACCATGAATTCGGTAAAGACGCGCCGCTCGAGCTCGCAGGCGAAATGCTACTCAGAACTGATCGTGGCAGACGTCTTCTACCAGAAGGCGGCAATCTATGGCCGATCGCTGAAAACGCTATTCATGGTACGGGATTTCGGGTCGGATTCGAAGATCGATTTCGAGTACAAGGCTTGGGGCGGCAACGGACTGAAGCTGTTCCCTCCCAAGGAAGGTGAAGACGCTTTGGCAGCGCTAGATGAGCTGGTTGGCGTGTTCAAAAAGAACTTTGACGAATATGCCGGGAACGAAGCGAAAGCGCCCCGTAAGCCTGAAAAGATCTGATCGCAGGATCCCGCACCCCCAAGCTAATGGGCTTGGGGGTGCCGAATATCACCCCAGCTTGTCTTTCAGCACCTGATTGACCAGCTGCGGGTTGCCCTTGCCCTGCATGGCCTTCATCGTCTGGCCCACGAAGAAGCCGAACAGGGCTTCCTTGCCGCCCTTGTACTGCTCCACCTTGTCCGCATTCGCGGCCAGGATGGCGTCCACGGCGGCTTCGATGGCGCCGGTGTCGGTCGTCTGCTGGTTGCTGGCGATCGTTTCGGCCAGGTCGATGTCGCTGGTCAGATACTGCTGGAAGATCTCCTTGGCCTTGCCGCCGGAGATCACGCCCTTGCTCACAGCCACGATCAGCGCGGTGTTGGCGGCAACGGTGTTGCGGGGATCGGTCACCGCGACGCCGGCTGCGCGCAGCACGCCGGGGCGTTCCGAGAGGATCCAGTTGGCCACGCGCTTGGCCACGTCGCGTTCCGGCGCGCCGCTTTCGCGCGCCACCGATTCCAGCATTTCCTCGAACTGCTGGTAGGTCTCCACTTCCAGCGTCAGCTGCCCCGCGTCATAGGCGGAAAGGCCCAGCGCGGTTTCATAGCGGTGGCGCTTGGCGTCGGGCAGTTCGGGCAGGCTGGCCTTGCATTCCGCCACGAAATCGTCGGTCAGTTCCAGCGGCAGCAGATCGGGATCGGGGAAGTAGCGGTAATCGTGCGCGTCTTCCTTGCTGCGCATCGATCGCGTCTCGTTCCGGTCCGGATCGTAAAGGCGCGTTTCCTGCACCACCGTGCCGCCATCCTCGATCACGGCAACCTGGCGCTTGGCTTCCTGCTCCACCACCGCCATCACGAAGCGGACCGAGTTGACGTTCTTGGTCTCTGTACGGGTGCCGAAAGGTTCGCCGGGGCGGCGCACCGAGACGTTGACGTCGGCCCGCATGGAGCCCTGGTCCATGTTGCCATCGCAACTGCCGACATAGCGCAGGATCGTGCGCAGCTTGGACAGATAGGCCCCCGCTTCCGCCGGTGAGCGCATGTCCGGCCGGCTGACGATTTCCATCAGCGCCACGCCCGACCGGTTGAGATCGACATAGGACATCGTCGGGTGCTGGTCATGCATCAGCTTGCCCGCATCCTGTTCCACGTGGATGCGTTCGATGCCGATGGTCTTGGTGCTCTCGGGATCCTTGTCGTCCAGCTGGATCTCGATTTCGCCCTCACCCACGATCGGGTGGTAGAGCTGGCTGATCTGGTAGCCCTGCGGCAGGTCCGCATAGAAGTAGTTCTTGCGGTCAAAGCGTGACCACTTGTTGATCTGCGCGTTGATGGCAAGCCCGGTGCGCACCGCCTGGCGGATGCACTCCATGTTCGGCACCGGCAGCATGCCCGGCATCGCCGCGTCGACCAGGCTGACCTGCGCGTTCGGCTCAGCGCCAAAGGCGGTGGCCGCGCCCGAAAACAGCTTTGCGTTGGAAGTGACCTGCGCATGGACTTCAAGGCCGATCACGACCTCCCATTCGCCGGTTGCGCCATGGATACGATAGTCGCTCATCTTACCACCACTTTGCCGGACGGGCGCTGAATGCTGCGCGCTTTTCGATGGCGAGGCCCGCGTTGAGCACGCCCTGTTCGTCGAAGGCACGGCCGATGACCTGCAGGCCCAGCGGCAGCCCGTTGCGGTCCACCCCGCCGGGGACGGACATCGCGGGCAGGCCGGCAAGGCTGGCGGGCACCGAGAACACGTCGTTCAGGTACATTTCCAGCGGATCGGCGCTCTTTTCGCCCAGCGCGAAGGCGGCGCTGGGGGCGGTAGGCGCCAGGATCACGTCGCATTGGGTAAACGCGTTGGTGAAATCGTGGCTGATCAGCGTGCGCACCTTCTGCGCCTGCGTATAGTACGCATCATAGAAACCGGCCGAGAGCACATAGGTGCCGATCAGGATGCGGCGCTTCACTTCCGCGCCGAAGCCGGCGGCGCGGGTGGCGGCATACATGTCCTGCAGGCCCGCGCCATCGGGCAGGTCGCGCAGGCCATAGCGCACGCCGTCATAGCGGGCGAGGTTGGACGAAGCCTCGGCCGGCGCGATGATGTAATACGTCGGCAGCGCATACTTGGTGTGCGGCAGGCTGACCTCGACGATTTCCGCGCCCGCATCCTTCAGCCAGGCGATGCCCTGTTCCCAGCTGGCGGCGACATCCGGGTCCATGCCATCAAGGCGGTACTCGCGGGGAATGCCCACCTTCTTGCCGCGCAGGTCATCGTTCAGCGCCGCTTCCCAATCGGGCACGGGCATGTCGAGGCTGGTCGAATCCTTGGGGTCGAACCCGGCCATGGCTTCCAGCATGATCGCGCAGTCGCGCACGTCACGCGCCATCGGACCGGCCTGGTCCAGCGAGCTGGCGAAGGCGACGATGCCCCAGCGGCTGCAACGGCCATAGGTCGGCTTGATCCCGGAAATACCGGTGAAGGCGGCGGGCTGGCGGATCGAACCGCCAGTGTCGGTGCCCGTGGCGGCAGGTGCGATGCGCGCGGCGACGGCGGCAGACGACCCGCCCGACGATCCGCCCGGGGCCAGCGGCGCGGTGTCATTAGGGCGGCGCCAAGGCGAGATAACATTCCCGAAGGCGCTGGTTTCGTTGGACGACCCCATCGCGAACTGATCAAGATTTAGCTTGCCCAGCATTCCTGCGCCGGCCTGCCACAAGCGGGCGGAGACGGTGCTCTCGTATTTGGGCTTGAACCCTTCGAGGATCTTCGACGCGGCCGTGGTCTGCACGTCCTGCGTGGCGAACAGGTCCTTCATGCCGATCGGCACGCCGGCCATCTTGCCCAGCGGCTTGCCCGCAGCGCGGTCTGCATCCACGGCGGCGGCGGCTGCCAGCGCCTTTTCAGGCGTGGTCACGATGAAGGCGTTCAGCGCATCCTGCGCCTCGGCCACGGCGGCATTGAAGGCGCTGGCCACTTCGGTGGCGGAGAAATCGCCCTTGGCCACGCCATCGCGGATGGCGGCAACGCCGAGATCGGTAAGGTCGGTCATTATTCGATCACCTTGGGCACGCCGAAAAAGCCGTGTTCGGCCGCCGGGGCATTGGCCAGAACCTTGTCGCGGATGTCGCCACCGGTCAGCGGATCGGCGTTGACCACGTCGTCGCGCAGGCGCTGCTTGTTGGGGATCACCGCGGTCATCGGCTCGATGCCGTCAACGTTCACTTCGCCCAGCTGCTCCACCCAGGCAAGGATGCCGTTGAGTTCGGGCACCATCGCCTCCAGCTCGGCTTCGCTGACCTTGATCCGGGCCAGCGAGGCGATCTTCGCCACCGTGGCGGTATCGACCGACATGTGCGGTTCCTTCGCGTTATTCCAGAAACGGACGTGCCCGCGCGCTAACAAAGCGCACGGGCACCTTCAAGTCCCGGGCCCACCGCAACGGCAGCCCCGGCAATCCTTATTGCTGCGGCGCAGGCTCCATGCCCGGCATGGCTTCCATACCCGGGACAGCGCCCCCAGGTGCACCCTTGCCGCCGCGGCCCTGCATCTGCTGCTGCAGCTGCTGCATCAGGCGGCGCTGCTGCTCCAGCTCGGCCGCGCTCTTGAAATCGACCAGTTCGACCTCGAACACCAGGTCGCTGTTGGCGGGGATCACCACTTCGCCGGTCGCCTGGTTCTTCTGCTCCTTGTCGCCATAGGCCATGGCGGCGGGGATGGTCAGCTTGTACTTGCCGCCGCGCTGCATCTTCTGCAGGCCCTGGCTGAAGCCGGGGATCACGCCTTCGACCGGCATGGCAACCTTTTCGCCGCGGTCGAATTCCTTGCCGTTGGTCAGGTGCCCCACATAGTTCACCAGCACCACGTCGGCCACGGTCGGCATCGGGCCGGCGCCGGCCTTCACCGTCTCCACCTCAAGCCCGTGATAGCGCGCGCCATAGGCGACCGCGCCGCCCAGCGCGAGTGCGGCGACAACGCCCAGCCAAAGCTTGCCGAGAGAGCCCTTGGCGATGGGCTGCAATGGAACGCGGGTGATTTCCGACATTGTTTCCCCTCTGGGGTGTTCCCCGAAACACGAAGCCTGATGCGGCGATTCGCGCCCGCACCGGGCGGATGCGCAAAGGGCGCCGCTGACGGCGCCCTCTTGGCCCAGCAAGGGGCCTATCGCAAGTGGGTAGATGGGAGAGGAGGCCTCTCCCGATCCGCCTCTTACTTGGCCCGAGTCTTACTTCGCACCGTCGCGCTCGGCGCGCTTGCGCTCAAGCTTGCGGGCGCGGCGCACGGCGGCAGCCTTCTCGCGAGCGCGCTTTTCCGAGGGCTTCTCGTAGTGGCGACGCAGCTTCATTTCGCGATAAACGCCTTCACGCTGCAGCTTCTTCTTGAGCGCACGAAGGGCCTGGTCGACGTTGTTATCGCGAACGAGAATCTGCATAAACCGCTATACCTCAAAAGCCATTGGCCAGAGCCCGCTGCGCGGCGGGAGTCGCCCAAATCCGGAAACACAAAACGGGCCGACTCCGAACAGGACCGGCTCGAACCGGCGGCCCGATACCGATTCCCCGCCACAAAGGCAAGCAAACTCGTGCAATTGGCGGCCACTGCGGCTAAGGGGCCGGCAATGACAACATCACCTTCCTTCCCGATGGCATCGCTGCTTGTGGCTGGCGGCGGCGCGCTGGGCGCGTGGCTGCGCTTCCTTACCGGGCGCGCCTGGACCGCGGCCATCGGCCCCGTTTCCGCCAGCGCCTTTCCCTGGGCCACCCTCACCGCCAACGTGCTCGGCTCTGCGCTGATGGGCCTGCTCACCGGCTGGCTGGTGCGCAACGGCGGGTCGGAACCGCTGCGCCTGCTGCTCGCCGTCGGCGTGCTCGGCGGCTACACCACGTTCTCCTCCTTCGCGCTGGAATTCGCGCTGTTCGTGGAACGCGGCGCGCTCGGCATGGCCGCGCTCTATGTCGGCATGTCGCTGCTGGCCGGGTTCCTCGCGCTGTTCGGCGGGCTTTTCGTGATGAGGGCTGCAGCATGAGCGGGATCGGAAAGAGCGCCGGCAACGATGCCGACGTGCGCCAGTTCACCGTGGCGCGCGATGATGACGACATCCGGCTTGACCGCTGGTTCAAGCGCCACCTGCCGCAGGTGGGCTTCGCCACCGTATCGCGCTGGGCCCGCACCGGGCAGATCCGCGTGGATGGAAAGCGCGCCGATGTCGACACCCGGCTTGCCGCGGGCCAGGTGCTGCGCGTGCCGCCGGGCGGCGCCACCCCGGTCAACAGCGGCATCAAGGGCGTCCGCGCGCGCAAGCCGTTGACCGAGGAGCAGATCCAGCTGGCCGAATCGATGGTGCTGGAAAAGGACCGCGCCGCGATCGTGCTCAACAAGCCGCCGGGCCTTGCCACGCAGGGCGGCAGCGGCACGCACGAACACGTCGATGGCCTGCTCGATGCCTATGCCGATGGTGACGGCCCGCGCCCGCGCCTGGTCCACCGGCTTGACAAGGATACCTCCGGCGTCCTGCTGATCGCCCGCACCCCGGGCAGCGCCGCGTTCTTTTCCAAGCGCTTTTCCGGGCGCACCGCGCGCAAGATCTACTGGGCTCTGGTCACCGGCGTGCCCGAGATCAAGGACGGCCTGATCGAACTGCCCATCGCCAAGCAGCCGGGCACCGGCGGCGAGAAGATGATGGTGGACGAAAGCGGGCAGGGCCAGTCCGCGCGCAGCCGCTATCGCGTGATCAGCCGCGCCGGTAACAGCGCCGCCTGGGTGGAACTGCAGCCGCTGACCGGGCGCACCCACCAGCTGCGCGTGCACATGGCCGCCATCGGCCACCCCATCGTCGGCGATGGCAAGTATGGCGGGCAGGCCGCGTTCCTCACCGGCAGCATCAGCCGCAAGATGCACCTCCACGCCCGCCGCCTGCGCATCGAGCACCCCGAAGGTGACTGGATCGACGTGACCGCGCCGCTGCCTTCGCACTTCGCGGCGAGCATGGAGCAGCTGGGCTTTCACGAGGAAGAGGGCGACATCGAGCTGGAAGCGCCGAAGCTGGTGCCCGAGCGCGACATCCAGAAGCGCGCCGCCAAGCAGCACGCCAAGGAATACCGCAAGGAACGCCGTGGCGAACGCCGCAAGCGCGCCGACGGCGGATCGAGCCGCAAGCCCACCGGACAGAAGGCCGGCGCCAAGCCCGGCCCCAAGCGCGCCGCGGCAAAGCCGGGGGCCAAGCCCGGCGCCAAACCCGCCGCCAGACCCGCCCCCGCGCGCAAGCCGGCCCCGCGCAAGCCTTCGCCTGGCAAGCCGGCCGGCCCCAAGCGCTGATGCATCCCAATCCGGCCTTCCGCAGCGACGACCACGCCCTGCATCAGGCGCTGGTGGACGAGATCGGCTTCGGCATGATCTTCGCCACTACGCCGGAAGGCCCGCGCGTGGCCCACACCGCGCTGCTTTCCACCGGAGACGGCGCGGTGCAGTTCCACCTCTCGCGCGGCAACGCCCTCACCCGCCATCTTGACGGGGTGACGGCGCTGGCCGTGGTCAACGGGCCCGATGGCTATGTCAGCCCGCGCTGGTATGCCGATCAGGCGCAGGTGCCGACATGGAACTACGTCGCGCTCGAGATGGAGGGCCGCGTCCGCCGCATGGATCGCGATGGCCTGCACGGCCTGCTCGAAACGCTCTCCGCGCGGAACGAGGCGCGGCTTGAAGGGCAGGCCTGGACGATGGACAAGATGCCCGCCGCCACGCTTTCCCGGATGATGGATTCCATCGCCGGCTTCGAGCTGGAAGTGGTGGCCTGGCGCCCCACCTTCAAGCTTTCGCAGAACAAGCCCGCCGATGACCGCGCCCGCGTGGCCGATGGTCTGGCCGCCGCCGGCAGCCCTGCGCTGGCCGCGCTGATGCGGGGGATTCCGGCATGAGCGTGCGCCTCGCCATCTTCGATTGCGACGGCACGCTGGTGGACAGCCAGGCCGATATCTGCGCCGCGATGGACCGCGCATTCGCCGCCTTCGGCCTGCCCGCGCCCGATCGCAACGAGACCCGCCGCGTCGTCGGCCTCTCGCTGCATGAAGCGATGCGCCGCCTGCATCCGGAAGGCGAGCACGAGCATCATGCCCAGCTTTCCGAGCTCTACAAGAACGCGTTCCGCACCCGGCGCGAGGCTGGGCTTGTCGGCGAACCGCTCTATGAAGGCATCGCCGCGCTGATCGAGGAACTGGCCGCAGCCGGCTGGCTGCTCGGCGTCGCCACCGGCAAGAGCGACCGTGGCCTGGCCCACTGCCTCGCCACCCACGGCCTTGCCGGCCACTTCGTCACCCTGCAGACCGCAGACCGCCATCCCAGCAAGCCGCACCCTTCGATGATCGACGCGTGCCTTGAAGCGACCGGGGCGGAGCGCGCCCACACCGCCATGATCGGCGACACCGCCTATGACATGGAGATGGCCGTCAACGCCGGCGTGCGCGCCTTCGGGGTCGATTGGGGATACCACCACCCGCAGGAACTGGTAGAGGCCGGGGCCGAGGCGGTGGCCGGCTCGATGGCAGAGCTGCGCCTGCTGCTGCGGGGCATGGAATGAACGGCGATCCCGCGTTCGCACGGTTCATGGTGCTGCAGGCGGTGCGGCTTTCGGGCGCGCTGCTGGCGCTCGCCGGGGTCGTGCTGCTGTCCGGCCGATACGGCGCGTTCCCGCCCACCCTCGGCTATATCCTCATCGGCGCGGGCCTCGTCGATTTCTTCGCGCTGCCCCCGCTTCTGGCAAAGCGTTGGAAAAGTCCCGAATGAAGCGTTTCTACAAGCTGGTCAGTGTTGGTCACGAAGCCGCCGGATACCGCGTGCTGCTCGATGGCCGCGCGGTAAAGACCGTGGGCGGCCGCCCGCAGGCCGTGCCCACTGCCGCGCTGGCAGAGGCCATGGCCGCCGAATGGGCCGGACAGGGCGAGGCAATCGACCCGTCCGCCTTCCTGTTCCGTGACATGGCCGATTACGCCATCGATGTCGTCGCGCCCGAACGCGCCCGCGCGATCATGGAACTGCTGCCCTATGGCGAGACCGACACGCTGTGCTACCGTGCCGAGCCCGACGAGCCGCTCGCCGGCCGCCAGCGCGAAGTGTGGGAGCCGCTGCTTGTGGCCGCCGAAGCCCGCCACGCCGTGCGCTTCGTGCGCGTGGCCGGGATCATGCACCGCCCCCAGCCCGCCGAAACGCTCGAAGCCCTGCGCGCCGAACTGGAAAGGCTCGACGCCTTCGCGCTCGCCGCGCTGCGCAATACCACCAGCCTTGCGGCATCGCTGACGCTGGGCCTCGCTGCGATCGAACCCGGCGCGGACGTGGCGGCGCTGTGGAACGCCGCCAATCTCGAGGAAGACTGGCAGGCCGAACTGTGGGGCAAGGATGCCGAGGCGATGGAGAGGCGCCACCGGCGCGGCGCCGCCTTCCACGCCGCCGCCCGCTTCGCCGCCCTCGCCCGGAACTGACCGGCACCGGAAGCGCTTTTCCTTCGTCACCGGCGAAGGAGAGCACGCCATGCCCCAGGGCGACAAAGACGCTTATACCGCCAAGCAGAAGCGCAAGGCTGAGCACATCGAGGAAGGCTACGAAGAACGCGGCCTATCGAAAGACGAAGCCGAACACCGCGCCTGGGCCACCGTCAACAAACAGGACGGCGGCGGCAAGCGCAGCGGTTCGGGCCGCAAGGACACCTCACGCACAAGCGAACGCAACCGCAGCGAGGCGGCCAAGAAGGGCTGGGAAACGCGACGGAAGAAGGCAGAAGGGTGATCGCCTAGAGGCAACCTTCAACGTAACGGATTGCTGGGCCACCACCCGCCATGAACCTTACTTTGCCTTTGTCCGTGTAAAAAACCAGCCCACGGTCCTTCGATGTCCAGACAAATTGAATGTCTTCGCCGTCATAGATATTCTTCTCTGCGATCAAGCGATTCCCGTAAGCCTTTTTAAGTTCGGCCAAGGTCGAACCGATGCCGACGCCATCGGCGGTGCGTATGCCCGGCTCGTAGACTTCGACCCTGACGATCTTGTCCTCGATGACCATGGCGCCGAATTTACCGTCACGATGAAGGTAGGTTTCACAACCACTTGCATCATCGCCATAGGCGCCTTGCGTCTCGAAAGACTTGGATACCGTTCGCCAAGACGTGCCGATCCGTGCTCCGGTCACCCCATCCGCTGTCAAAACGGGATCGGATTTAGCCTCCAGTGCCGGTCTGGGCGTTGCACTTGTGGCAAGGCGATCCTTCGATTGCGGTTGAGCGGTAGCTACAACAGGCGCTTTTGCTTCATCATCGCGGTTGGAACAGCCCGCAGCGAGACCGCCAACCGCGAAAAGAATAGCCATAGTGCCGAGCCGCATGTTCATCAAACCGCCCCAAGACGAGCGGGCTTCAGCCACGCGACCGGCGCACGGCCTCAGCCGCCACCGCAATGTCCATCTCTTCAATCGGAAGCGCAGGCCGCTCGGATTTCAAGCACCCAAACACGCTGTCGAGCGACGTTTCCGGAAAATGGGGCTCAGGCTTCGGCGCTCCTGCAGCATGGAATTTGCGATCATCCATAACCCTACCCCGATCTGGCCACCGGACGGTAACAATCCACTGTCAATCTGCAATGACCGTGGCGGTCACCCCAACCAGTCCGCCACGTCCTTCGCCACCGCGTTCGCCGCCTGGTTCAGTGCCGGGCCCACGTCCTCGCCCTCGGCCTTCACGCCCGGCACGCTGTGTTCAAAGCGGCGGGTTTCCACGCGGCCGTCGGGCCAGGCCTTCATCGCGTCAAAGCGCACCACGGCCGAGGCGCTCGCCTCGTCATAGCCCATTGCCAGCAGGCGGCCGCCCACCTTCATGCCCTTGGTCGCGGTGTCACCTTCCACCACCAGCCGGCTGCCGCGGCTGCGCAGCGTTTCGGCCAACAGGTGCTGGAACTGGCGCGCCGGGCGTTCCACCCAGGCGATCTTCTTCAGGTAGGCCACGTTGCCGCCGGCCATCCGCACCGGCACGCGCAGCACTGCCACGCTGGCGTCGGCGCCGGGCTCCAGCACGGAAAGCGCATCGGCCAGCTGGCCACTGGCGGTCGCGCCGGTGGCAGGCGCAGCCTCGGGCGTCAGGCTCAGCAGCGATGCCGGCGCCTTGCCACCGATGCTCACGCAGCCGCCGAGCGACAGCCCGGCCAGCGAGAGGGCGGCGGCGGACATGAGCAGGGTCTTGCGCATTCGGGTCGCTCCTCAGTTCTTGTAGTCGGGCAGCTTGGGCCCGCCGACCAGCCCGCTCACGCCGCGGTCGTTCACCTTGTCGGTCACCTCGCGCAGCGATTTGCTGGTGGCCTGCAGGTCGCGGATCATCGCCTCTGCCGCGGGCAGCGTCCGTTCGTTCAGCTGCTTCATGCCGGGGCGGGTATCGTCCAGCGTCGCCTGCAGCGAATCCGCCGCCGCCTGCGCCGATTTCAGTGTGGCGCGCAGCTGCTTGGCCAGGCCATTGCCCTCGTCGTTCAGCATCGTGTTGGCCGAATCCGTCAGCTTTTCAAAGCTCGCCAGCGAATAGTTGGCCTGCCGCAGCGTGGCCTGCAGTTCCGCCAGCGTCCGCTTCACGTCGGGCGATGCCGCTGCCAGGTTGCGCGTCATCGTGTCGGTATTGGCCAGGATGTTCTCGATCGACTTCTGGTTCTTGTCAGACAGGACCATGGTCAACCGCTCGGTCAGCGTGGCCAGCCGTTCCAGCAGCAGCGGCGCGTTGGACAGGATCTCGCCCAGCCCGCTGCGCTTGGTCGGGATCACCGGCGCGCCCTCCGGCCCCGGCTGGTCGATCGGCGGCGCGCCCTTTACCGCGCCCTGCAGCTGGATCGTGGTCACCCCGGTAAAGCTGCCCTGCAGGCTGGCGGTGGTGCCCAGCAGGATCGGCACCTTCTTGTCCACCTTGATCCGCACGCGCACGAACTCGGGATCCTTCTCCCACAGCTCGATGTCCTTCACCTGCCCCGAAGGCACGCCGCTGAACGAAACTTCCGACCCCTTGGCCAGCCCGTCGACCGACTGCTTGAAGAAGATGTCGTATTCGTTCTGCTCGCCCTGGTTCAGCCGGGCGATCCAGATGGTCAGCGCGGCAAGGCCCGCCAGCAATGCCAGCGTGACGACCCCGACCCAGATGTGGTTTGCGCGCGTTTCCATGCCGTGCCCCTATGCCTGCCCTGCAGGACGATTGTCCACAACGCCCGTCGGCGCATTGCGGTCCTGCGCGTCCCTGGCCGCGTCGTTCCGGTTTTGCGCGTCCTTGGCCGCGTCGTTCCGGTTTTGCGCGTCCTTGGCCGCGCGGCCGCGTGGGCCGTTGAAATATTCCTGTATCCACGGATGGTCCGTGGCCAGCAGCTCGGGAATCGTGCCAACCGCGATCACCTTCTTGTCAGCGATCACCGCCACGCGATCACAGATCTCGTAAAGAGTATCCAGATCGTGCGTGATCAGGAACACGGTCAGCCCCAAGGTCTGCTGCAAGCCCTTGATCAGGCTGTCGAACGCCGCCGCGCCGATCGGGTCCAGCCCCGCCGTCGGCTCGTCCAGGAACAGCAGTTCGGGATCAAGCGCCAGCGCCCGGGCCAGGCCGGCGCGCTTCTTCATGCCGCCGGAAAGCTCGCTGGGAAACTTGCTCGTCGCCTCGGCCGGCAGGCCCGACAGCAGCACCTTGTACCGCGCTATCTCGTGCCGCAGCTCGTCGCCGATCTCGGGATAGAATTCGCGCAGCGGCACTTCCACGTTTTCCGCCACGGTCAGCGTGGAAAACAGCGCCCCGCCCTGGAACAGCACGCCCCAGCGGCTGCGGATGTCGATGTCCTCGTCGTCGCGCGCATCGGTAATCGTGCTGCCCAGCACCTCGATCTCGCCCTCGGCGGGGATCTGCAGGCCGATGATCGATCGCATCAGCACGCTCTTGCCCGTGCCCGATCCGCCCACCACGCCGATGATCTCGCCCCGCCGCACGTCAAGGTCCAGCCCGTCGTGCACCACGTGCTCGCCGAACACGTTCTTCACTCCGCGCACGCGGATGGGGAAATCGCCGGTGCTGTCCAGATGCTCCGCCATCAGCCCCAGCCGATCTCGGTAAAGAAGATCGCGAAGAACGCGTCGAGCACGATCACCATGAAGATCGCCATGACAACTGCCGATGTGGTGCGGGTGCCCACTTCCTCGGCATTGGCCTTCACCTGCATGCCCTGGTAACAGCCCGCCACCGACACGATCAGGCCGAACACCGGCCCTTTCAGCAGCCCCACCCACACATCGTGCAGCGGCACCACCTCCTGTATGCGCGAAAGGAAGGTGAGGAACGGGATGCCAAGCGTGAGCGAGGCGAGGAACGCGCCGCCAACGATGCCCAGCGCCGCCGAATAGATCCCCAGCAGCGGCATCATCAGCATCGTCGCCAGGATGCGCGGCAGAACCAGCGCTTCCATCGGGCTGACGCCGATGGTGCGCATCGCGTCCACTTCCTCGGTCAGCTTCATCGTGCCCAGCTGCGCCGAAAAGGCGCTGCCCGATCGTCCAGCCACCATGATCGCGGTCATCAGGATGCCCAGCTCGCGCAGCGTCAGCCGCCCGACGAGGTTGACGGTATAGATCTCCGCGCCGAACTGGCGCAGCTGCACCGCGCCCTGCTGCGCGATCACGATGCCCACCAGGAAGCTCATCAGCCCGATGATGCCCAGCGCGTTCACCCCCACCAGTTCCATCTGGTGGACCAGCGCCTTGGCCCGGAAACGGCCGGGATGGGCGATCAGCTGGCCCAGCGACTGCACCGTCTGGCCCAGGAAGCCCAGCACCTGCAGGGCGCCATGGCCCAGCCCGATCATCGTGTCGCCGATCTGCGCGGGCACGCGTTCCAGCACCGGCAGGCGCGGCGCTTCCACCGGCACGCGGTTGTCGTCAGCCTTGCTGATCGCGGCGATCAGGCGCTCCGCCTCGGGGCTGCAGGAAACCACTTTCGCGTCCAGCCGCTGCGACAGGTGCCATGCGGTCCACGCGCCCACCGTGTCGATCCGCGTCACATTGCCCAGGTCGATCCGGTCGACCGGTTCGGCAATCGCGCGCAGCCGGGAATCGACCGGACCCAGCGAGGCTACGGTCATCGGCCCGCTGAACGCCAGCGTGCCGCCATCGAGGGTGAAATCCGCCTGTGCCCGCATCAGGCCCGCTTCATGCGGTATAAAGGGCGGGGCGACAAGTGCATGGCGTGCGGCGTAACGCACGACCCCGCCGTAAGTATCCCGGAACCCGAAGCCCGCAAATGCCGAATCCCTCTAATGGTTGCGGCCTCTTCGTGCAAATGGCATGGCCCGCCGCCATGACCGACCAGAATCCTGCAGAACTTGCCAAGACCTTCGAACCCGCCGCGATCGAGGCGCGCTGGTACGCGCATTGGGAAAGCAACGGCCTGTTCCGCCCCGAACGCCCGGACGCGCAGCCCTTCACCATCGTGAACCCGCCGCCTAACGTCACCGGCAGTCTCCACATCGGCCACGCGCTCGACAACACGCTGCAGGACGTGGTCATCCGCTACGAACGCCTGCGCGGCAAGGACGCGCTGTGGGTGGTCGGCACCGACCACGCCGGCATCGCCACGCAGATGGTGGTCGAACGCCAGATGGAGGCGAAGCAGGACAAGCGCACCAACTATTCGCGTGAGGCCTTCATCGACAAGGTGTGGGAATGGAAGGCCGAATCCGGCGGCCAGATCACCCGCCAGCTCCGCCGCCTCGGCTGCTCGATGGACTGGTCCAGAGAACAGTTCACCATGGACCCGCACTTCACCAGGGCGGTGGTGAAGGTCTTCGTCGACCTCTACAACCAGGGCCTGATCTACCGCGACAAGCGGCTGGTGAACTGGGACCCCAAGCTCAAGACCGCGATCTCCGACCTTGAGGTGGAAACGCGCGAGACGCAGGGCGGCTTCTGGCACTTCAAGTACCCGCTGGCCGATGGCGTGACGCGTGCGGACGGCCTTGATTACATCGAGGTCGCCACCACGCGCCCCGAAACGATGCTGGCCGACATGGCCGTGGCCGTCCACCCGGAGGACGAGCGTTACAAGTCGGTCATCGGCAAGGAGATCCTCCAGCCGCTCACCGGCCGCCGGTTCAAGGTGGTGGCCGATGAACACGCCGATCCGGAACTTGGCAGCGGCGCGGTGAAGATCACGCCGGGGCATGATTTCAACGACTTCGAAGTGGGCAAGCGCGCCGGGATCAAGGCCGCCGACATGCTCAACATGTTCGACGCCGAAGCAAAGGTCGTGCAGACCGCCGACGGCCTCGTCCCGGCCGAATTTCTGGGGCTCGACCGCTTCGATGCGCGCAAGCTCGTCGTGGAGCGCATGAAGAAAGCCGGCTTCCTCATCCCGCACCTGGCCAAGGACAAGGAAGGCAACGAAGTCTCCGCCGATTTCGAACCGCGCACCATCCAGACGCCCTATGGCGACCGCGGCGGCGTGGTGATCGAACCCTGGCTGACCGACCAGTGGTACGTTGACGCCGAAACCCTGGCCAAGCCCCCGATGGAAGCGGTGCGCTCCGGCGCGATCGAAATCGTGCCCAAGACCTGGGAAAAGACCTTCTTCAACTGGATGGAAAACATCCAGCCCTGGTGCGTCAGCCGCCAGCTGTGGTGGGGGCATCGAATTCCGGCGTGGTATGCCGAGGACGGCAGCGTCTACGTGGCCGAGACCGAGGAAGAGGCGCAGGCGCTGGCCGGCAACAAGGCCCTCACCCGCGACGAGGACGTCCTCGACACCTGGTTCTCCTCTGCCCTCTGGCCTTTCGCTACGCTCGGCTGGCCGGATGAGGACGCGCCGCTGCTCAAGAAGCACTACCCCAATGACCTGCTCGTCTCGGGCTTTGACATCCTGTTCTTCTGGGATGCGCGCATGGCCATGCAGGGCATGCATTTCATGAAGCCAGCCGCCGAAGGCCGTCCCATGTCAGAGTATGTGCCGTGGAAGCGGCTCTACCTCCATGGCCTCGTCCGCGCGGCGGATGGGCAGAAGATGTCCAAGTCCAAGGGCAACGTGGTCGATCCGCTGGGCCTGATCGACCAGTACGGCGCCGATGCGCTGCGCTTCTTCATGTGCGCCATGGAAAGCCAGGGCCGCGACGTGAAGATGGATGAACGCCGCGTCGAAGGATACCGCAACTTCGCCACCAAGCTGTGGAACGCCGCGCGCTTCTGCCAGTCCAACGGCATCGCCGGCAGCACCTCGGTGGCCGCACCCGCCGCCACCAGCGCGGTCAACAAGTGGATCATCGGCGAGGTGGTGGAAACCGTCGCCGCGCTCGACCAGGCCATGGCCGACCTGCGCTTCGACGCCGCGGCCAACGCCATCTACCACTTCGTCTGGGACCAGTTCTGCGACTGGTACATCGAGCTGATCAAGGGCAACTTCGACGCCGAAACCAAGGCGGTCGCCGGCTGGGTGCTCGACCAGATCCTCGTCATGCTCCACCCCTTCATGCCCTTCGTCACCGAAGAGCTGTGGCACGCGCTCGGCACCCGCGATCAGGAATTGATCGTTGCGCAATGGCCCGCCCCGGCCGCTGCGGTCGATCCCGCCGCCAAGCGTGAGGTGGAATGGCTGATCGCGCTCGTCTCCAACATGCGCACCGCCAAGAACGAACTCGGCATCGCGCCGGGCGCGAAGCTTGATGCCTTCCTGCCCGATCCCAGCCCCGCCACGCGCGCGATCATCGAAGCGAACCCCGCCGCGATCGAACGCCTCGCCCGCCTCAACGGCATCCGCTTCGAAGCGGCCCCCGCCGGCGCCGCGATGCAGGTGGGCGCAGGCGACGCCAACATCGTCGTGCCGCTCGAAGGCGTGATCGACATCGCCGCCGAAAAGGCCCGCCTGGAAAAGGCGCTCGCCGCGTCGCAGAAGGAAGCCAAGAGCCTCGAAGGCCGGCTGAACAACCCCGCCTTCGTCGAAAAGGCCAAGCCCGAAGCGGTCGAAAAGGCCCGCGCCGACCACTCCCACCATAGCGCCGAAGCCACCCGCCTCGCCGCCGCGCTGGCGCGGTTGGGGTGAAAACGCAGCCGTCAGCTCCTACCCCTCTGGGGGAGGTGGCAGCCCGCAGGGCTGACGGAGGGGGCAGCGCGCTGCGCAAGCCCCCCTCCCTCGCCTGCGGCGGTCTCCCTCCCCCAACGGGTGGGGATCAGGCGTGCTGACTCTCGCCACCACCACCCCGGGCGAACCCGAAATCTTCGCCTCGCTCCAGGGCGAAGGGCCCTCGCTCGGCCGGCCCAGCCTGTTCGTGCGCCTGTCGCGCTGCAATCTCGCCTGCCGCTGGTGCGATACCGCCTACACCTGGCGCTTCACCGGCGACAACCGCCCGCACCGCGATGACACGGCCTTCGAACGCAGCGCCAACCAGCTGACGCTCAGCGAACAAGACGTCGCCGCCCGCCTGCTCGCCTTCCCGCAGGATCGCCTCGTCATCACCGGTGGCGAACCGCTGCTGCAGGGCGCGGCGCTGGCCCGCCTCGTCACGCTGCTCAAGGCCGGGCGCCCCGGCCTGCACGTGGAGATCGAGACCAACGGCAGCGTCGCGCCCCACGCGTCGCTCGATCCGCTGGTCGATCAATACAACGTCAGCCCCAAGCTGGCGCATTCGGGCAACCCGGCCGACCTCGCCCTGATCCCCGAGCGCCTGTCCGCTTGGGCGCAGGACCCGCGCGCCTTCTTCAAGTTCGTGGTCGCGAACCCTGAAGACCTCGCCGAAATCGAAGCGCTGGAGGCGCTCTACGCCATCCCCGGCGAACGCCTCTTCGTCATGCCCGAAGGCATCGACAGCCAGACCCTGCGCACCCGCTCCCGCTGGCTGTCAGACGCCGCGCTGACCCGCCAATGGCGCTTCACCGACCGCCTGCACATCCACCTCTACGGCGACACGCGCGGCACCTGATCCCCCCGTCCAACTGCGGCTAGGCCGCAAGCCGCTCCAGAATCATGTCGCGCAGAGCCCGCAGAGATCACGGAGAAGAAAGAAGGTCGAAGGAAGCCCGCGCCGCAGGCCCTCTCTCCACTTTCTCATTCTCTCTGCGCCCTCTGCGCTCTCTGCGCGCAAATTCTTCCAGATCAGATGCCAAGAGCCCGATCAGAACGGAATATCGTCGTCCAGATCGTCGCCAAAGCCACCGCCAGAGCCACCGGCCGAACCGCCGCCAAAGCCGCCGCCCGACGATCCGCCGCCGCCCTGGTTCCAGCCGCCACCCTGCGCGCCACCGCGCGAACCGCCGCCATAACCGCCGGCCGAGCCGCCCTCGAAGCCGCCCGAACGGCCCCCGCCACCCATGCCACCGCCCTGGCCGCCGCCGGGTGCGCCGTCGAGCATGGTCAGCACGCCGTTCATGCCGATGCTGATCTCGGTGGTGTAGCGGTCATTGCCGCTCTGGTCCTGCCACTTGCGGGTGCGCAACGACCCTTCGATGTAGACCTTGCTGCCCTTCTTCAGAAAGCGCTCGGCCACGCCCACCAGCCCTTCTGACTGGATCACCACGGTGTGCCACTCGGTGCGCTCCTTGCGCTCGCCGGTGGCGCGGTCCTTCCAGTTCTCGCTGGTGGCGATGCGCAGGTTGCAGATGCGCCCGCCGTTCTGGAAGCTTTTCACTTCCGGATCGGCACCGAGATTGCCGACCAGAATGACCTTGTTGACGCTGCCTGCCATCGAATCATATCCCTTGGATTGCGTGCCCGCTGGGTAGCCCAAGCCCAACGCGCCGCGCGAGTCCGCTCGGCCGAGTTTTCCCACGTTTGCTGCGCGGTTTTTGTGGTTTCGCGCAAAGACGCGAAGACGCAAAGGAAAGGAAATAGTTCGCGCAGAGTGCGCAGAGGACGCAGAGAGACCAAGAGCCTGCGGCGCAGCCGCCTTCATGCTTCTCTGCGCTCCTTGCGATCTCTGCGCGAACCCAATTCTTCGCGTCTTCGCGTCTTTGCGCGAAAATCCTAGGCGCTACCCCAGCCCCAAGGCCACGGCGGTCCAATAGGTCGCGCCGGCGAACAGGTACGCCAGTGCGAACAGATACCCCAGCATGAAGCCCGGCCATTTCCAGCCGTTGGTCTCGCGCCGCGTCACCGCGATGGTGGACATGCACTGCGGCGCAAACACGAACCATGCCAGAAACGCCAGCGCCGTGGCCAGGCTCCACTGGCTCTTCAGCTGGTCGGCCAGCCCCTTTGCCTGCGTCGCATCGTCGCCCGCGCCCACGGCATAGGTCGTCGCCAGTGAACTTACCGCCACCTCGCGCGCGGCCATCGCCGGGATCAGCGCCAGCGCGATGTCGCGGTTGAAGCCGATCGGCTCCACCACCACGGCCAGCCCGTTGGCAATGTGCCCTGCGATCGAGGCGTTGACCTGGTCCTGCCCGGCTTCCGCACGGGGGAAGTTCAGCAGGATCCACAGCGCCACCGTCACCGTAAAGATCATCGTGCCCGCGCGCCGCAGGAACACCCACGCCCGCTGGAACAGGCCGAGCGCCAGGTCCTTCACCGTGGGCAGCTGGTACTTGGGCAGCTCCATGATGAAACCCGAAGCCGCGCCCCTGGTCACGCTCCGGCGCAGCACCAGCGCCACCGCCATCGCGCCCACGATGCCCACCACATACAGCGCGAACAGCACCAGTCCCTGCAAGCCCACAAGGCCCACCTGCCGGTTGGGAATGAACGCCGCGATGATCACGGCATAGACCGGCAGCCGCGCCGAACAGGTCATCAACGGCGCGATCAGGATCGTGGTCAGCCGGTCCTTGGGGTCGGTGATGCTGCGGGTGGACATGATTCCCGGAACCGCACAGGCAAAGCTGGACAGCAGCGGGATGAAGCTGCGCCCCGAAAGGCCCACGCCCGCCATCAGCCGGTCCATCAGGAACGCGGCGCGCGCCATGTATCCGGTCGCCTCCATCGTCAGGATGAAGAAGAACAGGATCAGGATCTGCGGCAGGAACACCACCACCGCCCCCACGCCCGCAATCACCCCGTCGGTCAGCAGGTCGCGCAGCAGTGAAGGCGCCATCTCCGTCTTCACCAGGTCGCCCAGCGATCCGGCAAGGCCATCCAGCGCATCCTGGAATGGCGCAGCCCAGCTGAACACCGCCTGGAACACCACGAACAGCAGCGCAAACAGGATCGGCGGCCCGGCCCACGGGTGCAGCAGCACCTTGTCCATCCGCGCGTGGATGCGGTGCCTGGCCGTCTCGGAAAGGATCGCCCCGTGCGCCATCTCGTGCGCCAGCAGGCGCCGCTCGGGCAGGGTCACGTGCGGGCGATGGACCGGTGCCGTCTCGCTCACGCGGTCGCGCGCCTCGGCCACTGCCTGCGCCAGTTCGTCCAGCCCGCGCCGGCGCACCGCCACCGTGGGGATCACCGGCACGCCCAGCGCGTTCTGCAGCGCCCTGGCGTCGATCACCAGTCCGTCGCGCTCGGCCAGGTCCACCATGTTCAGCGCCACCACTGTCGGGCGGCCCAGCTCCAGCACTTCCTGCGCGAACACCAGATGCTGTTCCAGGTTCGACGAATCGAGCACGATCACCAGCACGTCGGGCTGCGCCTGCCCGTGCTGCTCGCCCATGATGACCTTGCGGGTCACTTCCTCGTCCGGGCTCGTCGCGTCGAGGCCATAGGAGCCCGGCAGGTCGACCAGTTCCACCGGCTCGCCATTGGGCAGCAGCATGCGCCCCGCCTTGCGCTCCACGGTCACGCCCGGATAGTTGGCGATCTTCTGCCGGGCGCCGGTCAGCGCGTTGAACAGGGCGCTCTTGCCTGCGTTCGGATTGCCGACCAGCGCGGCAACGCAGGGGCCACGGCTCACGCCGCCACCTCTTCCAGCGCCACGGTCATCGCCCGCGCGTGGACCCGGCGCAGCGCCACGGTCATGCGTCCGATCTCCACCGCCAGCGGATCGCGCCCCATGAACACCCCGCGATAGGCAAGCTTCACCCGCGCCCCTTCGTCCAGCCCCAGCGCGCGCAGCCGCTGCGCTTCCTCTGGCACCAGTGCGCTCCAATCCACCGCGGAAATCCGCGCCGGCACGCCAAGGGGGATCTGGTCAAGCGTCACGCCCTCCGCGCTGCCATAGGCCGCAGGCATTTGCAAGTCATTCGCAATAGTTGATCCAGATCAAGACTGGTGGCGGCACCGGCCCACTCCCCCGCCTGGCCACCCCAAGGGGTGTAGTCTCTGGGTGGCCGGGCGGGGGAGCGGGCCGGTGCCGAAGCCTTCCGCGGATGCGGAAGGCGCACCATCAAGAAGCCGGATACCGCAACCGCCCCAGCAGCCGCATCACGCTGAAGGTTTCGTCGCGCGGCTTCATCACCCGCGCCTTGGCCTTCTCGAACTGCATCACGTTCTCGATCCGCCGGTCAAGGAACGCCCGCGTCTCGGCATGGTCCTCGCTCTGGTCCTCGGCATAGGCGGCCAGCGTCGCGGCATAGATCGCCGCCAGCGTCGCGCGCTTGGTATAGTGGTTGTAGTCGGTGGCCACATCGCCCGCCAGCCGCCACATCCGGTCCGCGCTGCGCCAGCTCAGCCGCGCCGTCTCGGCCAGGTTGCGCGGGCGCGCCATCTCGATCAGCGCGCGGCGCAGCGCCTCTTCCTTGCCCGCCAGCGCGTCCAGCCGGAACTGCACCAGCGTGCGGATGCGCTCGCGGATCGGCAGGTTGCCGATGCGTTCGGCGGGCAGGTCCTGCGCCATGGCGCGGTCGATGCTGCCGATCCACGCCGCGATCATCGTCATCGGCCGGTTCTGGAAGGCAAAGCGCGCCGCCGCCGGGTCCACGCCGGCAATCTCGGCCGCCGCCGTCACCGCCGCATCGCTCCACCCGTCGAACACCGCCGATTCCGCCACCAGCGGCGCCAGGTCGAGCCGCAGCTCGTCCATCGTCAGGTCATCCATCATGGAATCGCCGGTCCATAGCTCTTCTTGGCCCCGCCGCCGGCCGCGCGCGCCTTGGCCGTGGTCTCGATCTCGTTCAGCATCGTCTCGCTGCTGTCCAGCCTGGCGTAATCGCGGGCCGAACGCCCCGAATTGTCCGGCCGGTCGGGGTTGGCCCCGGCCTTCAGCAGCGCCCGCACCAGCGCCAGGTCGCGCTTGTGCACCGCGCCGATCAGCGGCGTCTCGCCGGTGTTGTCGGGCTCGTCCACCCGCGCGCCCACGCTGATCAGGAAGTCCACGCCCTCGATGAAGCCCAGCTGGCACGCCAGCACCAGCGGCGTCATGCCCTTGTTGTCGCGGATGTTCACGTTGGCGCCCTTGGCCACCAGGAACTGCATCCACGTCACGTCGCGCCGCGCGGTCACGATGTGCAGCGCGCTCTGCCCGGTGCTCACGTCGCGGGTGTTGACGATCTGGCTGCCCGGCTCGTTGAGCGCGTCGGTAACCTTGTCGCCTTCCTTTTTCCGCACCGATTCGAGGAACTTGTAGCTGGCCGAGAACTGCGCCTGCGCCGGCACGGCCAGCCCCAGGGCCAGCCCCAGCGCGCCTATCGTAGACATGGCGATCGCCGCCGCCCGCCACCGCTTGATCACGTTACCCGTACCTCCTGTTGCGCGCCCACCGGACTCGCCCCTTGCAAGGCGGTGGTTAGCAGAGCATGAACCGCCGCGCCATGCACCCTTACAGGACATTCAAAGCCTTCGCCCGTGCGGCTGCCCTGCCCGCGCTGCTCGCCCTCGCCGCGTGTGGCCAGTCCGGCCCCAGCCCGCAGGACGCCCCGCTCGCCGGCGGCGCCATCGGCGGAGACTTCACTTTGGTGGACAAGGCGAACAAGCCCGTCCGCTATGCCGATTTCGCCGGCAAGTACCGCGTGATCTACTTCGGCTACACCTTCTGCCCCGATGTCTGCCCGCTGGATGTGCAGAACCTGATGCGCGGCTATCACCTCTTCGCCAAGGCGCATCCCGATCTCGCGCCGCAGGTCCAGCCGCTGTTCGTCTCGATCGATCCGGCGCGCGATACCCCGGCCCGCGTCGGCGAATTCGCCGGCAATTTCGGCAAGGAACTGATCGGCCTCACCGGCACCGAACAGCAGGCCGCCGCCGCCGCCAAGGCCTTCGCTGTGTTCTACCAGAAGCGCGAAGGATCCTCGCCCGATGCCTACCTGATGGACCATTCGCGCGCCGCCTACCTGATGGACCGTGAAGGCAGGCCCATCGCCCTCCTGCCCGTGGAAAAGGACGGCAAGTCCGTCGCCGCCGAACTCGAAAAATGGATCCGCTAAGCGCCCCCGCCGCCCGTTTCTGGGACAAGCCCGTCGAACAGCTCTCGCGCGAGGAGTGGGAGGCGCTGTGCGATGGCTGTGGCAAGTGCTGCCTGCACAAGCTTGAGGATGAAGACACCGGCGAGGTTCACCACACCAACGTCGCCTGCCGCCTGCTCGATCTGAAGACCGCCCGCTGCGCCGATTATCGCTATCGCAAGACCTTCGTGCCCGATTGTCTGCGCCTCACCCCCCGGCTGGTGCGCGAAGTGCCGTGGCTGCCCTCCACCTGCGCCTATCGCCTGCGCGCCGATGGCAAACCGCTGCCCGATTGGCACTATCTCGAATGCGGCGATCGCGAGGAAGTCCATCGTCGCGGCGTCTCCGTCGTCGGCCGCGCGATCAGCGAAATCCTCGCCGGCCCGCTCGAGGAACACATCGTGCCGACGCGCGATTTCGAACAATCATGATCGACTGGCTGCGTCGCAATCCGCGCCAGGTCACCCCCGCGCCGCCCCGGCCGATCGCGCCGAAGACCATCGTGTTGGGTGATCGGGAGATCGCGCTCGCCATCCGCCGTGTCGCCCATGCCCGCAACATGACCCTGCGCCTCGCCCCCGATGGCAGCGAGGCGCGCATCTCCATCCCGCGCTGGGGCCGGGTCAGCGATGCGCTCGATTTCGCCCGCTCGCGCAGCGAATGGCTCGCCGCGCAGCTGGCGCGCATCCCCCCGCCGCAGGCCATCGAACCGGGCGCACTTCTGCCCTATCGGGGCGAGGAGCTGCGCCTCGAATGGCATGCCAGGGCGCCCCGTCGCCCGGTGCTCGATGATGGCGCCCTGCTTATCGGCGGTCCGGCCGAAGGCCTCGAACCGCGCATCCGCCGCTGGCTCGAAGCCGAAGCGCTGCGCCTCTCTGCCGAAGACCTTGCCCACTATTGCGCCCGCGCCGGCCAGACCGTCCCCCGCCTCTCCCTCTCGCGCGCCCAGCGCCGCTGGGGCTCCTGCGCCGCGGACGGCTCGATCCGCATCAACTGGCGGCTGGTCATGGCCCCGGACCACGTGCGCCGGTCGGTCGTCGCGCACGAAGTCGCGCACATGACGCACTTCGACCACAGCCCCGCCTTCCACGCCCACCTCGCGGAAATATACGAAGGCCGCATCGCCGAAGCCGACCGCTGGCTGAAACGCGAAGGCCGAGGCCTCTACCGCCTGTTTGGTTGAAGACGTTTCTCGCAGAGACGCAGAGGAAGCAGAGAGCGCTGGGGACTCGGCGCATAATCGCCGAAGTCGTGGCAGACTCTCCTCGGCAAGTGCCGCGGAACTGGCGGAAGCTGCTGCCGCAGCAAGTGCAATTTCTCTGCGCTCTCCTTCTCCTCTGCGCCTCTGCGAGAAACATCGAAGCACTTGCCGCAACACATCGTCACACCTTCCCCTCCATTCGTCACTGCGAGGAGGCGAAGCCGACGAAGCAGTCCAGAGTTGGCGCGAACCTCCTTGTCCCAACCACCCTCGGGTTGCCGGCGAGCACCGAGCCCAACCAAAAACAAAGACTCGCGAAACAGCGGCCCCGCTCCTATCTGTCCCGGCATGAAGGGCTTTTTCAGCAACGTTTCCCCCCGCCGCGCGCTGATGGACCTGTGGCAGGTGCTTGGCGCACCGGGCGAGTTCCGCTGGCGCTCGCTGCTGCTCGCCGCCAGTGTCACCGGCGGGATCTTCATCCTGATGGTCCAGCAGGAAGGGCGCGGCCTGCCCAAGCCTCCCACCGTGATCTACATCGAATCCTTCGCGCCCAACCGCAGCGATGCCGAGATCATCGCCGGCAATATCGAGGCGACGAAGAAGGCCCGCGCACAGGAAGCCGAAGAGGAGCGTCACGCCGAAAACATCCGCCAGATGTACAAGGCCGTGGGCGCCGCCACCGGTCTCGATACGCAGAAGATGTACGAAGAGGGCAAGGCCGAACGCGAAGCCGCGAAAAGGGCCGAGGAAGAACAGGCCCGCGCCATCCTGCGTGAATCCGGCGCCCAGAAAGCTCCGAATCCCTGAAATGACCGCACGGGGAGACGCCGCCTGGATGGACGCCGCCGCCGCGCTCGCCGCGCGCGGTCGTCCGCTCTCGCGGCCCAATCCCGCCGTCGGCGCGCTGCTGGTGCGCGATGGCCGCGTGCTGGCGCGCGGCTGGACCCAGCCCACCGGCCGCCCCCATGCTGAGGCTATGGCGCTGGCCGCGCTCGATGGCACCTCTCCCGCAGGCGCCACGCTCTACGTCACGCTGGAACCCTGCGCCCATGCCAGCACTCGCGGCCCCTCGTGCACCTCGCTGGTCGTCGCGGCCAGGCCGGCCCGCGTCGTCATCGGCGTGACCGATCCCGATCCGCGCACCGCCGGCCAAGGCGTGGCGGCATTGCGCGCCGCCGGCATCGCGGTCGATGTGCTGGACAGCCCCGCCGCCCGTGCCTCGCTCGAAGGCTACCTGATGCGCGCCGCGCAGGGCCGCCCGCACGTCACGCTCAAGCTCGCCATGTCGCTCGATGGCCGCATCGCCCTGCCCTCTGGCGAAAGCCAATGGATCACCGGGGCACAGGCGCGCGCCCACACCCATGCCATGCGGGCGCGGGCAGATGCGATCCTCGTCGGCGGCGGCACCCTGCGCGCCGATGCCCCCCGGCTCGATGTGCGCCTGCCCGGCCTTGAAGGCCGCAGCCCCGAACGCTGGGTGCTCACGCGCGGCACCGCGCCCGATGGCTGGCGCCCCGTGGCAGACATCACCGCTCCGCAGGCCTTCGGTAACGCGCAATATCTCTTCGTCGAAGGCGGCGCGCAGGCCGCAGCCACCTTCCTCGCCGCAGACCTCGTCGATCGCCTGCTGCTCTACCGCGCGCCCATCGTCATCGGCTCCGGCCTGCCCGGCGTGGGCGATATCGGCCTCGGCTCGCTTGCCCAGGCCCATGGCCGCTGGCGCGCGATGCACCGCCAGACGCTTGGCAGCGACCTGCTCGACGTCTACGAGCGCACCCGCTGAAGGAGTTTCCCCATGTTCACGGGCATCGTCACCGAAGTCGGCAATATCCTGTCCATCGACGAACGCAGCGGTCGCCGCGTCGTCATTTCCACGATCATGGACCCTGAAAAGATCGCAATGGGCGCTTCCATCGCCTGTTCCGGGGTGTGCCTCACCGTGGTGGACAAGGGCGGCGCCCCCGGCGAAGCCTGGTTCGCGGTCGACGTGTCGGATGAAACCGTCGCCCGCACCGCCCCCGCGCAGTGGCAGGCCGGCGCACCGATCAACCTCGAACCCGCTCTGAAGCTGGGTGACGAACTCGGCGGCCACATCGTAACCGGCCATGTCGATGGCATCGGCACCGTCGTCGGCACCTGCCCCGAAGGCGCCTCGCTCAAGGTCGGCATTTCCGCCCCGGCAGACCTCGCGCCCTATATCGCGGCCAAGGGCTCGATCACCGTCGATGGCGTCTCGCTGACGGTCAACGAAATCGCCGACCAGCCCGACGGCACCTGCCACTTCGCGCTGAACCTGATTCCCCACACGGCTGACGTCACCACGCTTGGCACGCTGGCGCAGGGCCGACAGGTCAACCTTGAGATCGACGTCCTCGCCCGCTATCTCAAGCGCATGCAGACCCTCGCCGCGCACGGTTGAAGGCGCACAATCCGCACGACGTCACTTCCCGCATTGCGCCAGGTGTCCCTGCGCCCGGTCTCCGTCCCCCCGGGTGCCGTCCCGGGGGCCGCTGATGGCAGTCCTGCGCAGCGGCGGCCTGCCGCGCCGGTCAGGCCACCCACTCGGCTCCGATCGCGCCCCGGTGACCCTCCGGCGCCAGCGCGGCGCGCAGCGCTTCCAGCAGCGGCAGCAGCGCCTCGGTGAAGGCATAGGGCGGGTTGACGATGAACAGCCCCGCGCCGTTGTAGATACCGGGCTGGTCGCTGTCATACAGCCAGTGCTCCACGCACAGCAGCTTCGGGATGCCAAGCTTGCGCAGCTTGTCCTTCCACACCACGTGCGTCTGGCGGTCCTTCAACGGATACCAGATCACCGTCACGCCATGCGCCCACTTGCGCTGCGCGGCGGCCAGCGTCGCTGTGATCCGCGCGCGTTCGTCCGTCTGCTCGTATGGCGGATCAACCACCACAACCCCACGCGGCGTCCTGGGCGGCACCATCGCCAGCCAGAACTCATAGGCGTCACGCTGGTGCACCGCCGCTGCCGTGCCGCGCATCGCGCCGCGCAGGGCGTGGATGTCCTCGGGATGCTTCTCGTTCAGGATCAGCGCATCCTGTGGGCGCAACAGCTGCGCCAGGATGCGCGGCGATCCCGGATACAGGCGCGTCTCGCCGTCCGCGTTCACCGCCCGTACCATGGCGCGATAGTCATCCAGCAGGGGGCTGGCGTCGGCAAAGGCGCGCAGCACGCCCTGAGTCGCCTCGCCGGTGCGCTGCGCCTCATCGCTGCCAAGGTCGTACAGCCCGCATCCGGCATGGGTATCGATCAGCGTCAGCGCAGCCTGCTTGATCTGCAGGGCGCGCACCAGCGCGATCAGCAGGCCGTGCTTCACCACATCGGCGCTGTTGCCGGCATGAAAGGAATGGCGATAGTTCACTGCAACCCGAAGCCTTGACGATCCGGCGCTCGTACAGAGGAAGGCCGCAACCTTCAAAGGCATTTCGCAAGGGCCCGCCGCCTCCACGCCCCGGCTACCTCACGATGGGGCAAGGATATGAAGGCTTGGCACCGGTGGCCGGGCTGCAGCTGATTCAGGGGGCAACAAACGCCCGTCCGGCCCGCTGCAAGGGCCCGGTCCCGCCACTCAAATCCAACATGATAAATAACAGACACGTCTGTTATCTTCAAAACACTTTCCTACACGCCCGGATTCTGGGACCATTCACCCGCCACGCTCCTTGAACCTGTCAAGAAACCCGCAGAACTCCGCCATTCCCGGCGCGAGAATCAGTGACCGCGCCGGCCCGCGAACGTCCTTGCGACGGAATCCGCGAATTCACCCCATTGGACAGTGTCAACCGTGTCAACCTCGCGCCACGGCTGCCCGCCCGGCTCAGGCCAACTGGAGCAGGATTTGCAGCACCTGTCCGGGCTGGTCGCCCATCACGTCATGGCTCGCTTCGGCCTCGTGGAATTCCCACGCCGGGTCGTCCTCCACCCGGTCGCGGAACTGGCCGAACGGAGAGGGGCTCCACGCATTGGCGAAGACATAGACCCGCCTGCCCACCTTTGCTTCCTCGCCGGTGAAGCGCACCGCTTCCAGCAGCGTCAGCAGGGGATGGGGGGAAAGGCCGGGGTGGTCCAGGCCGGGCAGCGGCGCCACCGCGCCGGGGTTGAACTTCTGGCTGTCGATATAGTGGGCATGTTCCCACGGCCCGGTCAGGTCCCACAGCGACTGCCCGTCCTGCGGCAGGAAGGCGTCGAGATAGACCAGCGCGTCGATCCGCGCGCCCAGCCGGGTCGCCACGCCGGTCACCACCATGCCGCCATAGGAATGGCCGACCAGAACGAAGCGGTCGAACCCGGCAGCCTCCACCGCCGCCGCCACGTCGTTGACATGGGTGGTCAGGGTCACGCCGGGGTGGAACTCCTCGTACCGCCGGCCAAGGCCCGTCAGGTGCGCCACCGCCACGCGGTGCCCGGCGGCCTTCAGGTCAGCCGCCAGCCGGTCATACGCCCAGCCGCCGCCCCAGGCCCCGTGGACCAGGACGTAGTCGGTCACGCTTCGATCCCGTGCTTCTTGTTGTAGCCGTGGATCCACTCCATCGTCTTGGTCAGCCCGCCGAAGGGATAGAAGTGCAGCCGCACCCGGCCATGCTCGGGCCCCAGCTCCCGGGCAAAGGCGTCGACCAGCTTGTCCGGCCCCGCAGTGCCGAGCAGGTTGGTGACCGAGATGCCGTATTTCTTGAGCACCGAGGTGGAAGCCCCCACCCCGCAGCGCGCGGCAAAGGCCAGCAGGCGCTTGATCCCGGCCGGGCCCGGCACGCCGATCCGCACCGGCGCGTCGATACCGCGCGCGCGCAGCTCCTTCAGCCAGGCAAGGAAGGCATCGGGATCGAAGCCGAACTGCGTGACGATCAGCGCCGCCATGCCGCGCCGCTCGATCTCCGCCACCTTCTTTTCCAGCACGGCCCAGCATTCCGCCTCGGTCATGTTGGGGTGCCCTTCCGGGTGGCCGCCAATGCCGATGGCCTTGATCCCGCTGCGCTCGAACGCGCCAGTGGCAATCAGCGCGCTGGTGTCGAAATAGGGGCCGACCGGCTCGGGCGGATCGCCCGCCACGATGAAGCACCGGGTCACGCCGGCCTGTTCCACCACCGCCTTCAGGTATCCTTCGAAGTCGTCTTCCGAAGTGATCCGGCGGGCGGAAAAGTGGGGCATCGGCTCGAAGCCCAGCTGGCGCACCGCCACCGTGGCCGCAACGCGGGCGCCCACGTCCTCGCCGGGCAGGAAGGTTACGGCAACCGGCGTTTCGGCCGGGATCAGCGGGGCGGCATCGCGCAGCGACGCTTCGTCCTTCGCCGTCATCTCAAGGCTGAACCCGTCGGTGATCCCGGCGGGGTCCTTGTCCCAGTTGGGGTGGATCAGCGATGCCTTGGCCATGGCAGGTCCTCTCTCCAGAGAGCCCCTCCTCTTCAGGGGAGGGGTTGGGGTGGGGGCTTTCCTTGAAGTGCTGCTTTGCCGGGGAGCCCCCACCCCCGGCCCCTCCCCCGAAGAGGAGGGGAGAAGGGCCTCAGCGCCCAGCCATCAGCGGGCCGTGCGCCAGCCTTCGGCGTAGTTTTCGCGGGCCACGCGGCTGTAGGGCACGGGCGAGACGATCGCGCGGACCTCGATCTGCTTGTGCGGCTCCACGGTGGTCTTGCGGGTGCCGCCGTTCTCTTCGCCCCACACCACGCGCAGCTCGGTGCCGACCGGGATTTCCGGATCGATCGTGGCCAGGCTCAGCGCCTGCTTTTCGTTGTACGAATAGCCGGTGAACATCGAGAAGCCGACCGTCTTGCCGCCCGCATCGACCACGCGGTCATAGTTGGAGGAGGCATAGTTGGCGAGCGGCACGTCGAAGAACTTGTACTGGTCGCCATCCGGGTTGAACAGCGAGGCCATGATCTTGGCCATGTCCTCGGGGTTCCACGCCAGCGTCACCTTCTTGCGCTGGTCGGCGGGGTTCAGGGCTTCCAGCGCCTCGCGGCCGTGGAAGTCATGGTCGAACTTCACGAAGTTGCCATACCCCAGTTCCCACGGGTTGAGGTAGTAGTCCTCGATATTGTCCGAGACGAACGAACCACCGATCGAGCCGGTCGCTTCGTAGCTGTCGGCGCCAAGCCATTCGCGGAAGCCCTTGAGCTTCTCACCGGTGTAGATGGCGGGCAGTGGCGAAGGGATCCAGCCGGATTCCAGCGTGTTGGAAGGATAGGCGCGGCTGCCGCAGGCGATCAGGCCGAACTCCTTGCCCGCCTCCAGAATGGCGGCGCGGACCTCTTCCTGCTCGGCATAGGGGCCCCAGATTTCGAGACCCGGCGCGCCCGACATGCCGTGGCGCAGGGTGCGCACGGTCTTGCCGGCGATGTTCATCGTGCTCATGTTGAAGAACTTGAGCTGTTCCAGCGGCCCGCCGTGGAGCTTTTCGATCACGTTCCACGCCTGCGGACCCTGGATCTGGAAGCGCCATTCCTTGCGCGTCACCGGCTTGCCCATCGGGCGCATCGGCGAACGGTCGTCCAGCTCGATCTCGCAGTCATAGCCACCCGTGGCGGCGTGATAGCGCAGCCAGTTCGAAGCCGGCGCACGGCCGACATAGGTGAAGCTTTCCTCTTCTTCCCAGAAGATGATGCCATCGCCGATGACATGGCCATAGGGCGTGGTCGGCACGTACTGCTTGGCCTTGTTGACCGTCCAGCCCTTGGAGCTGTTGATCATGGTGTCGGACAGCAGCTTGCCCGCGTCCTTGCCGCGAATGTAGAGGTTCACCATGTGGTGCGACTGGTCAAACAGCACGGCGCTGTGCTGCCACGCCCACTGTTCGCTGCGCCAGTTCGAGAATTCCGGCGCGACCACCGGATAGACATAGGCGCCGAGCTGCGAGTTGCGCAGCATTTCGACGATGTTGGATTGTCCGTTCAGGACCTCTTCAAGGTTCTTGGCTGCCATGCCTTCTCTCCCGACAAAAAAATGGCTGGTTGAAATTTGTATGCAACACATACAATATCGCCACAGATTCGCAATGCCAAATTGTCATGCCGCAAACTGACGGTTGGCTCGGAAAACCTTCGCACCCTATGAGGTGCGTCGCTGACGGGAGAGTTCCATGAGTGCACCGCTGATTCTGACGCTTTCTTGTGACGACAAGCCGGGGATCGTTGCCCGGGTGACCGGCAACCTGTTTGAAAACGGGGCCAACATCCTGGAAGCGCAGCAGTTTGACGATGCGGCAAGCGGCCGCTTCTTCATGCGCGTGGTGATGGACCCGGGTGAAAAGGACGTCGTTTCGCTGCGCGAAACCTTCAGCCCCGTGGCGGAAAGCTATGCCATGGACTGGACGCTGCGCGACACCGCGCAAAAGCGCAAGGTGGTGCTGATGGTCAGCAAGTTCGACCACTGCCTGGGCGACCTGCTCTATCGCACGCGCATTGGCGAACTGCCGATGGACGTGGTGGCGATCCTGGGCAACCACCCTAAGGAGGCGCTGAACATCACGCTGATGGGCGATGTTCCCTATTACCACCTGCCGATCACCAAGGACACCAAGCCGCAGCAGGAAGCCGAGGTGAAGCGCATCGTGACCGAAACCGGCGCGGAACTGGTGGTGCTGGCGCGCTACATGCAGATCCTGTCTGACGATCTCGCCAGCTTCCTGGCGGGCCGCTGCATCAACATCCACCACTCCTTTCTGCCCAGCTTCAAGGGGGCCAAGCCCTATCACCAGGCGCACGCGCGCGGCGTGAAGATGATCGGCGCGACCGGCCACTACGTGACCGCAGACCTCGACGAAGGGCCGATCATCCACCAGGACGTGGAGCCGGTGACCCACGCCGACAGCCCTGAGGACTTCGTGCGCAAGGGCCGCGACATCGAACGCCGCGTGCTGGCCGAAGCGGTGCGCCTGCACCTGGAAGACCGCGCGCTGGTGAGCGCGGGCAAGACGGTGGTGTTCAAGAGCTGATTGGCAGCTTGCTCTCTCCCCGGACGGGGAGAGAGCAATCAGCAATGGAGAGTGCGATGCAGGTGAACTGGCTCGATCACGTGAACGTGATCACCGACAGGCTCGACGAAACCGCCGAGTTCTACAAGGCGCTGCTGAACCTTGAGCGCCGCGACGCACCGCCCCCCCTGACGCCGCAGAATGCGCAGTGGATGTACGACGCCGGCGGCAAGGCGATCATCCACATCAACTCGGTCGACTGTCCCCGAACGTTCGATCGCCATGTCGAACCCGGCGCCCTGACCGGCGCCGTCCACCACGTCGCGCTCAACTGCTCGGGCTATGACGAACTGATGGAACGCGTCGGCGCACTCGGCACGCCCTTCCAGGTCAACACCGTGGAGGCCATCGGCCTGCGCCAGATCTTCGTGAGCGATCCCAACAACGTGCTGCTGGAACTGAATTTCTTCGGGGATTGAGGGCGTAGCAGTTGCCCACTCGGGATTCCCGCCTTCGCGGGAATGATGAAGATGCAAGGACGTCATCAATGCGGCGGACTTACTGGATCGCAGCTTTGCCCACTTTGCTGACGGTGGGTGCAGCCGTGGCCATTCCGCTGATCATGCAGGGGGAATTTCACACGCCACTTGCAGCGGATTGGGCACCGCCTGTGCCCGATGGGAGCGGGGTCTGCTGCGTAAGCCCGGGCCATGCGGTGCGGACGGGGTGGCTGGAACTGCTTTCCCCCGTTGCGATATCAATCAGTGCGGTGTGGATGGCTGTGATCCGGCACAGGTCTCGCCGGCGCTGACCGATCCCACCGCGCTGGGATGCGAAACTGCTTTACCGGTTGCCGACGTGGCTGGCCATTACCCCTCCACCACGCTTCGCGTGGTTCCCCTCCCCTTACAGGGGAGGATATTCGGGGCGCATGGGGAAGGAGGGTAGTTATTCCGGCCGCTCGCCCGCCATGGTCGTGCGGTACATTTCGCGCCGGAAGCCATCGTAATCGTTCGGCGCGAGGTGCAGCGCGGCGCGGTTGTCCCACATCGCGATCATGCCCGGTTCCCAGCGCAGGCGGCAGGTGAAGCCGGCCTGGGTGATGTGGCGGGTGAGAAAATCGAGCAGGGGGCGGCTTTCCGCCTCGGTCATCCCTTCGATGCCGACGGCATAGACTTCGTCGACATAGAGCGAGGGCAAGCCGGTGAAGGGGTGCGTGCGCACCAGCGGGTGGAAGTTGCCATTGAGCGCGGATGTGCGGCGGTCATCGGTGGCGAAGGCCATCGGTTTGCCGCTGATCTTTTCCTGCGTATAGACGTTCGCCTGTGCCGACATGTGCACCTTCAGCGGGCGCAGCATGGCCTGCATGGTGGGGCTGAGCATCCGCCAGGCGAGCTGGGTATCGGCCCAGGTGGTGTCTCCACCATAGGGCGGCACCTGCACCGCGCGCAGGATGGTGACCGAGGGCGGTTCATCAAGGAACGGGGAATCGGTGTGCCAGCCGCTGCCGAACAGCGCCTTGGTCTTGGTGTCCGCCTCCTTGATCAGCGGGTGGACATTGCGGTGCCCCTCCACGCCTTGCGTATAGGCATCGACCGCGAAGGGGCCGAAGCGGGCGCTGAAGGCTTCATGTTCGGAGTGCGTAAGGTGCTGGCCGCGCAGGAACACCATCTTGTGCCGCCAGAGCGCATCGCGGATTTCATCAAAGGCGGCGTCGGACAGATCATGCCCGAGGCGCACGCCGGTGATCTCGGCCCCCATCGCAGCGGTGAGCGGGTGCGCGACGATATGGGCATAGCTGCACGCCGCATTGTCGAAATCGCCCTGCGGGCTGAGCCTGACTTCGCGCATCCTGCCCCCTTCCTTGCCTTTTACCTATGCCGGGATCGCCGCCTCCAGCGCATCGGCCAGTTCCACCGGGCGCGACAGGTAGGGGCTGTGATCGGCATCGAGCGTGACCACGCGCGCGCCGGGCGAGAACTGCTGCATCTTGCGCTGGCTGGCTATGGGAATGGTGCGGTCCTGCGTGCATTCCACATAGGTGCGCGGCAAGCGGCCCCAGCGTTCGGGCGTGACGTGAATCTTTTCGCTGCGCGGCCCGTGCGGTTCGGCAAGCAGGCGCGGCAGCACGGAGGTGACGGCTTCGGGCGGGGAAATCTGCGCGAAGACCTCTCCCGCGTGCGCGGTATCGATCTCTGTCGCCACGCCATCGTGAACCTTGCGGATGATCGCATCGAAGGCGGGATTGGGGCCTTCCATCTGCTTGAATTCGGCGCGGGAAAGGCCATCGGGCAGCATCATCGCACAGATATAGACCAGCGCGTCCATCGCGGCCGGATCGCGTTCGGCCGCCGTGCTGACCACCAGCCCGCCGCGGCTGTGCCCGGCGAGCACCACCGGGCCGCCACCCAGACGATCCTTCATGCTGCGGCAATGCTGCGCAGCAAAATCACCCCATCCGGCGAGCGTGACGGCCGCCATTTCCTGTGCCGTGCCGCCCATGCCGGGCAGCGTCGGCGCATCGACGAGGTGGCCCCGCGCGCGCAGGATTTCCGCAACCGGATCAAAGCACCAGCCACCATGCCAGGACCCGTGAACGAGGACGAAACCGGCCATCGGATCAGACCCGCATGGTGCCGAGCATGCCGCCATCGACGGCCCAGCTCTGCCCGGTGACGTGACTGGCCGCGTCGGACAGGAGGAAGGCGGCGACCTTGCCCAGTTCCTCGGGCTGGCCGGTGCGGCCCTGTGGCACAACCTTTGCCATCTGCGAGGCGGCTTCGGGCGGGAGGCTTTCCAGCAACGGCGTTTCGATCAGGCCGGGGACGATGCAGTTGCAGCGCACGCCGTGTTCGGCCGCTTCGTTCGCCACGGCGCGCGACAGGCCGAGCACCGCGTGCTTGCTGGCGACATAGCCGGCGTTCATCGGCAGGCCGCGTTCGCTGGCGAGGCTGCCGGTGACGAGGATGGCGCCGCTGCCGCGCGCCTTCATCGCGGGCAGCACGTGCTGGATTGCCCAGAAAACGCCCTTGAGATTGACCGTAATCACGGCGTCGAACGCCTCGTCAGGGTAGTGCTCAACCGGGGCGAACGTGCCGCCGATGCCGGCGTTGAGGAACAGGCCATCGATCGCACCATGGGTGGCAACCGCATGATCCAGCGCGGCCTGCAGCGCCGCCTTGTCGGCCACATCGGCTGCGGCAAAGGCGGTGCCGCCGCCCAGATCCTGCGCAGCCTGTTCAAGCAGCGCGGCACGCCGGGCGATCAGGGTGAGCCGCGCGCCGGCCTGGCGGCATATCGCGGCAGTGGCGCGGCCGATGCCGGAGGAGGCGCCGGTGATGACAATGTGCTTGCCGGAAAGATCGGTCACGCCGGTTTCCTTGCGATGAAGTCAGCCCACACCGCCGCCTCGGGCCGGTCCTTGCCATCGGGGGACCACTGCCGCTCCATCAGCGCGCGAGCCTGCGCTTCGGGCATGCCGCGCCTGTCACGGTTGAGGCGATAGAAGAAGGCGGAGACGCGCCAGTTCATGATGCAGTGGACGTGGACCGGATGCGGCCCCTGCTCCACCGCTGCGGCAAAGGCTGCGAAGTGGTCCTCGCCCGGCGCGTCAAACGGCACGGGGATGTGGGTGTAGGCAATGCCATGCGCGGCTAGCTTCGCCCCCTCTTCCGCCAGCGCCTCGGGATGGGTTTCCAGCGCAAGGTTGACGACATGGCGCACACCGATGGCGGCAAGGCGCGCCACGTCCTTTTCCTCGATCCGGCCGGACGTGGTGGTCTGGCTGTCGAGCCGCTGCCACGCCCGGATATCGGCCGGATCACTGGCCATGGAATCAGGCCAGCCCGAGCACGCGCGCGGCGTTGTCCTTCATGATGCCGGGCAGGACTTCTTCCTTGAAGCCCACCTGCAGCGCGGCATCGATCCACTTCTGCGGGTGGATCAGCGGGAAATCCGACCCGAACAGCATCTTCTTGCGCAGCTGCGTGTTGGCATACTGGATGATCTGCGGCGCGAAATACTTCGGGCTCCAGCCAGACAGATCGATGAAGACGTTGTCCTTGTGCAGGGCCATGGACAGGCTTTCATCCACCCACGGCCATGACGGGTGGGCAAGGATCACCTTCATGTCGGGGAAATCGGCGGCCACGTCGTCCACCAGCATGGGCTGGCCATACTTCAGCCGCACGCCGCCGCCGCCCTTCATCCCCGTGCCCATGCCCGAATGGCCGGTGTGGAAGATGGCGGGCAGCTTGTATTCGTTGATCACCTCATAGATCGCATACCCCACCTTTTCCGCGGGGTGGATGTTCTGCATGATGTGGTGGAACTTGAAGCCCTTGACCCCATAGTTCTCGATCAGGTCTCGCGCCTCGCGCGCGCCGAACTTGCCCTTGTGCGGGTCAATCGAGGCGAAGGCCATGCAGATGTCATCATTCTTCAGCGCCATTTCGGCGACTTCGTAGTTCGACACGCGCTTGGCGCCGATGCCGCTTTCGCAGTCCACGGTGAACATGCAGAAGGCGATCTGCTGTTCGCGGTAGATCTCAACGATCTCCGGCATCTTGGGCCGTTCACGCGGGGCCTTGAAATAGGCGCTGGCCGCATCGAAGAACTGGCCCATCACCGGGTCTTCGGGATCATGGCACGAGACCTCCGCATGGACGTGGACGTCGATCGCCTTGATCTTGGACAGGTCGATGGGCACCGGTTCATTCCTTCGGTTGTGCAGGATCGCAGCAGCCCCGCCATCATTCAGCGAGGCTGCCGCGATAATCAGGCGGGGATCAGACCAGAGCGTCCTTCTTGACGGTGATCACCTGGCTGTAGGTGAACTCCTTCAGGCCCTCGATGCCGTATTCTGCGCCGAAGCCGGACTGCTTGTGCCCGCCGAAAGGCGCAAAGGGCGAAAGGTGCAGGAACTCGTTGATCCACACCGTGCCGGTTTCGAGCTGCTCGGCGATCTTCACGCCGCGCTCGGTGTCCTTGGTCCACACCGCACCGGCCAGGCCATAGTCCGAGTTGTTGGCGCGGGCGATGACCTCGTCATCGCTCGAGAACTTCATCAGCGGCATGACCGGGCCGAACTGTTCCTCGGCCACGATGCGCGCGTCCTCGGGCGGATTGTCAAGAATGGTGATCGGCACGTAGTAGCCCGAACCCGAAGGATCGACATCGCCGCCGACGAGGAACTTGTAGCCGTTATCCTTGGCGTCCTGGATCAGTTCGCACACGCGTTCGAACTGCTTCTTGTTCTGGATCGGCCCCACGCCGGTGCCCTGTTCGGACCCATCGCCCACCTTCACGGTCTTGGCGTATTCGGCAATCGCCTTCGACAGATCGTCGTAGATGTCCTCATGGATGTAGACGCGCTTGGCCGCCACGCAGATCTGGCCGGCATTGGTGAAGCTCGACCAGAACAGCTGCTCGGCCACCTTTTCCACGTCGGCATCGGGCAGCACGATCGAAGCGTCGTTGCCGCCCAGTTCCAGCGTGATGCGCTTGAGGTCCTTCGACGCGCCTTCCATGATGCGCTTGCCGGTGGCGGTGGAGCCGGTGAAGGTGATCTTGTCGATATCCGGGTGCGAGGTCATCATCGGGCCCAGCGCGTCTTCGCCGGTGATGATGTTCACCACGCCCGCGGGCACGATGTCCTTGATCAGCTCGGCAAACTTGAGCGCGGTAAGCGGCGTGAACGGCGAAGGCTTGAGCACGATGGTGCAGCCCGAAAGGATCGCCGGCGCGATCTTCTGCACCGCCATCAGGATCGGGAAGTTCCACGGCACGATGCCCGCGACCACGCCCACCGGCACGCGGCGCGTGCGGCTGAGACGCGTGTCGCTGTCTTCGTTGATCGTTTCTTCCAGGGTCAGCGTGGACTGCGCGTTCATCACGCCGATGCAGGCGCCGATCTCGTTCTGCGCCTGGTGGTGGGGCTTGCCCTGCTCGCTGGTGAGCAGGCGATAGAACTCCTCGAAGTTCGCCTCGATGGCGGAGGCCATGGCGCGAATCACGGCACGGCGATCATCGACCGGGGTCTTGGACCAGGTCTTGAACGCAGCGCGCGCAGCGGCCACGGCGCGGTCCAGTTCGGCTGCACCACAGGCGGGAACCTGCGCGATGACCTGTTCATTTGCGGGATTGATCACATCGAGCGTAGCCTCGGTAGTGACCAGCTCGCCATTGATGAGATTGGGGTAAAGCTGCGTCATGAAACTCTCCACAGGTTATGATTACTCTATCATATAGCAATCTTCTCAGCGGCCTTCCAGCGCCTTGTCCTCGTTCGCCCGCTTGATCAGGTAAAGCCGGATTGCCTCGACATCATCCGGCTTCAGGGCCGACTTGAACGAGACCATGCCGTTCTCGTGCAGGGCGCCATCGATCACAACCGTCTTGATGCCTTCGGGCGAATTGATTGCGCCCGAATGACGCAGATCAGGGTTCAGCCCGCCCGCCACCGCAGCATCGCCGTGGCAGACGTTGCAGTACCGGCCATAGAGGTCACCCCCCCTGGCGATCTGTTCGGGCGTGCCCGAAACCGGCGGCGGATCGAGCACCATCTTGTTCGGCGCCGGCGGTGCGGGCAGTTGGCCCTTGGCGCCCAGTTTGAACACCAGCAGGCGGCTGATGTTGCGTTGTGCCCCGCCCTTGTGCGCGAGGATGCCGGTGGCGACATCCCACACCCCGCCCCAACCGGCCAGCACGGCGACATACTGTTCGCCATTGATCGAATAGGTCATGGGCGCGGCGATCACCCCGGTCTGCACCGGGAAAGACCAGAGCTTCTGGCCCCTGTCCGCGCTGAAGGCCAGGAACTGGCCCTGCGCATTGCCCTGGAAAACGAGATTGCCCGCCGTCGAGAGGATGCCGCCGTTCCACGGCGAAACCTGGTCAACGCGCCATGCTTCCTTGCCGGCGGCCACGTCCCACGCGATCAGCGCGCCGGTGGTGGCCTTCATCGCCCCATCACGCGCACCCTTGTCCGCCGGCATGGCCGTGGCAAAGCCATCCAGCGCGGTCTGGAAACCGATCGACGAAGGCTGCCAGTCCTTTGCCGCCATATAGGGGAAGGCGGCGATGTTGGCGGGGATATAGAGCAGGCCGGTTCTGGGGCTGAAGCTTTGCGGCTGCCACGAATGCGCGCCGCCCGCGCCGGGCAGGCTGATAAACGGCTTTCCGGTCTTTTCATAGCGCGCATCGGGGTTGATGTCGGGCCTGCCGGTGACGGGATCGATCGACTTGGCCCAGTTCACCGGCACGAACGGCTTGGCCGACAGGAACTTGCCGGTCTTGGCGTCGAGCACATAGACGTGGCCGTTCTTGGGCGCGTGGATCGCCACGTGCTGCATCTGGCCGTTGATCTTGATGTCGGCCAGGGTGATCTGGGCGTCGCTGTCGAAGTCCCAGCGATCCTCGGGCGTTTCCTGGAAGTGCCAGGCGTATGCGCCGGTGTCGGCATTCACCGCCACGATCGACGAGGTGTAGAGGCTGTCTCCCGAACGGCCCGCAGCGGCCGGGTTCCACGGCTCGGCATTGCCCGTTCCGAAAAGGATCAGGTTGTTGGCGACGTCATAGGTGATCGAATCCCACACGGTGCCGCCACCGCCCAGTTTCCACCATTCCCCGCCCCAGGTCTTGGCAGCGGCTTCCATCGCCTTGTTTTCGAAGCCGTCCTTCGGATTGCCAGGCACGGTGTGGAACTTCCACACTTCCGCGCCGGTCTGCGTGTCATAGGCGGCGATATAGCCACGCGCCTTGTACTCCGCGCCGCTGGCGCCGATGATCACCCGGCCCTTCACGATGCGCGGCGCGCCGGTGATGGTGTAGTCCTCCTGATTGGGGACCACGGTCTTTTCAAACACGACCTTGCCGGTCTTCTGGTCCAGCGCGACGAGCCGGCCATCAAGCGTGCCGACATAGACCTTGTCACCATAGAGCGCGACGCCACGGTTCACCGCATCGCAGCAGGCGCGCACCAGGGTTTCGCGCGGCACCTTGGGATCATAGGCCCACAGTGGCTTGCCCGAGGCCGCATCGAACGCCTTGACCATGGACCAGGCGGTGGAGACATAGAGCACGCCATTGTGGACCAGCGGCGTCGCTTCCTGCCCCCGGGCGGTGTCGAGATCGCTGAACCAGGCGAGGCCGAGCTGGCCCACGTTCTGATCGGTCAGGATCGTCAGCGGAGAGAAGCGCTGCTCGCCATAATCGCGGCCATAGCTCAGCCATTCCTCGTCCGGCGGGGTCTGGATGAGGGCGTCTGTCACCCCGGCCTGCGCCGCCCCCGTGGCCGCACCCCCGTTGCCAAGACCGCAGGCCGTCACGGCAAGCGCCAGCGCCGATGCCGCACCCAGAATGCCAATAAGCTTCATCCGCATACCTTTGGACCCTCTCCGCCGCCCGGTGTCTCCCGGGTCAGTTGACCATGCGCTGGCTGTCGCCCCAGTATTTGGTGCGCAGCGCTTTCTTGTCCATCTTGCCCGCTGCCGTGCGCGGAATCGAGTCCACAAATTCAACGGACTTGGGCGCCTTGACCCCGCCCAGACGCTCCTTGGCATAAGCGATGATCTCTGGCCCCGAAATGCCTTCTGCCACCACCACGGCGTGGACCTGTTCGCCCCACTTTTCATGCGGGATGCCAAACACGCAGGCTTCGCGCACCTGGGCCAATTCCGTTACGGCAGCCTCGACTTCGGCGGTGAACACGTTGAACCCGCCGGACACGACCATGTCCTTCTTGCGGTCGACGATGTAGAGGTAACCGTCCTTGTCGAACTTGCCGACGTCACCGGTGTGGTGCCAGCCGAACTTGCGGATCTCGGCGGTCTCCTCGGGCTTTTCGAAGTAGGAATGGGTGACGAGCGCGCCGCGCACGCAAATCTCGCCAGCCTCGCCCAGCGGCACCTGATTCCCGTCGTCGTCCATCAGCGCGACCTTGATCGACCGAGTCGGCTTGCCGCACGCGGCGAGCTTTTCGGGCGCTTCGTAGGCGAACCTGGCCACGTCCTCGGGCGGGAACCACGCCACGATCATCGGGCATTCGACCTGGCCATAGGACTGGCACATGGCGGGTCCGAAAATCTCCACCGCCTGGCGCAGCTTTTCCGGGCTGCAGGGCGAGCCGACGAGGATGAAGATGCGCAGGCTGGAATAATCGTGGCTGCCAATCTCCGGGCTGGCGAGCAGCTGGTACATCGCCGTGGGCGGCAGGTACATGTGCGTGACCTTGTGCTCCGCAATGGTGCGCAGCACGCGCTCGGCATCAAAGCCGGGCAGGATCACCTGCGTGGCGCCAAGGCTCAGCGTGGAAAGCGCGATCGGGCCCGCCGCGTGGGTGATGGGCGCGGAAACCAGCGCCACGGGTGCATCGGTCCGCCCACCCATGCCATCGGCCGCGGTTTCGATCATCGTGCCCCAGCCGAGATTGGTCACGTTCGCGCCCTTCGACGGGCCGGTGGTGCCGCCGGTGGGGAAGATGCCGACCATGTCCATCAGGTTGCCGAAGGCGTCGATCTCGGGCTCGACGAAGTCGGCCCCGCTCACGTTGGCCATGAATTCCTCGAGGCTGGGATCGTCGCCCATCCGCCGGTCAAGGCAGACGAAGTTTTCGAGCGTGGGGCACAGGTCCTTGAGCTGCTGCACCTCGTCCGCCTTGGACGAGTGGTAGACCATCCATTTCAGCCGCACATAGTTGATGTAGGCGGCGTTGGCGTCGATCGCGTTGCGGGTGTTGACCGGGATCCATTTACCGTTCGCGCGCCACATTGCCAGCAGCACCACCAGCAGCATGCCATCGTTGGGGCCATAGAGGCCGAGCAGGTCCTGGTTCTGGAACCCGCCCTTCTGCAGAGCGGCGGCGATCCGTTCCGACAGGGCCCTGGTCTGCGCGAAAGTCAGCTTCAGGCCGGTTTCGGTATCGACGATGGCAAGGCGCTGCGGATCGCGGTCGTGGCCACGGTCGAAATAATCGATGGCGCGCATTGTCTTCCGGGCTCCCACTGGCAATATTGTTTGTACTACATACTAATTGTGACAGAGCACCGGTCAAGCCGCCATGCCCACGCGGGCAACATTTGGCGCATGTGCAAGGGCGCGGAAATGGACTCCCGCGCCCAATGGTTTCACCTGGTGGCACTGCCTCAGCGCGTGGCCATGCTCCAGCGGAACAGGTGCGCACGGCCCGAAAGCGGCGCCGGCACCTTTTCTTCGCGCAGCACGCGCAGTCCCCTGGCGGCGAGGAGGCCGCGCAGCGCAACGTAATCGCTCCAGCGGGTCAGGCCTTCCACCCGCGCCGCACCGGGATGGGCGCGCAGCTGCGACCAACCGCGCGCCAGATCGATGCCCTGCCCCATTGCAAAGGCTCGGGATTCGGCGATGCGGCTGTCATGGATCACCAGCGCCTCGCCACCCATCGCGGCAAGGGCCGGAGTCGCGGCAGACACACCGGCCAGCGCGCCCGCTTTCAGCACGCTCCTGCGGTTCACGCGCATCAGCCCGCCTTCCCCAGGTATTTAGACACTGCGTCCAGCTCCGCATCGGTCAGGTCCACGCGGGTCTGCGCGGGCATCGCGCCCTTGCCCATGCGCACCACCGCCTTCACGTAATCCGCGGTCAGGTCGGTACGGTTGGCGAGCAGGCCCTTGTCGGGCGTTTCGCCCACCATCAGGCGCTGCTTGGTCAGCAGGTTGGTGCCCATGCCGCCGTTCAGGTGGCAGTAGCCGCAATGCACCTCGAACAGCGTCCTGCCGTCGCCACCGGGCTTTGTGCGATCGCCCGCGGGCTCCACGGGGCGCAACTGGTAGGGCGGCGGCGGGCCGGGAGGCGGGCCCATCGGCCCGGGCGGCGCGGCGAGAACGGCGGTTGCAGTCACAGCCACGCTGGCGGCAAGGATCAGCGAGACACGCTTCATGCCTTGCCTCCCGCGTTCGCCTTGGCCCGCGCATCGGCATAGGCGGCCGGCCAGATTCCCTGCTTGCCCGGCGCGATGATCCCGTTGGGGTCCAGCGCGTTCTTCACCTTTTCGCCAAAGCGGCGCAGTGCGTTGTCGTTGAAATCGAACGTGTCCATCACCGGGTCCATCCAGCCGAGGTGCGTGCGGTATTCGGCATAGCCCGCCTTGGCCGTCTCCTTGATCAGCGCATCGAACAGGCGGCGCATCCTGGCCACTTCCTCGGCATTGTCGCGATCGTACATCAGCATGTTGACGTTGTTGGCAAAGCGCCCGCCGATGGTGAAGCTGGCATAGAAATCCACGTCGAATTCGGCGATGATCCTGCGGCTGCGCTGCTTCTGGTCGAGCACGTGCCTGCCCGTGGCCGGCACCACCGGGGAAAAGCCCATGTGCGCCCCGCGCCCGCCGACCCAGTCCGACATCTGCAGCGGCACCGCCGAAGGGATGCCCATCGTCGTCTCGACGCCATGGATGTAATCGCCGGTGTGCCACCAGTGCTCCGCCGGTGCGACATCGATGTTGCGCTTCATCGCCGCCTTGACCACCTCGGCCTTGGCCTTGACCACGCCTTCCTCTCCATAAAGACGCAGCGCGACCTGCCAGTAGCCCAGCTTGTGCTCCTTCAGCAGTTCCTGCACGCGCCATTCGGGGATGGCCGATGGCTTGTCCCAGAAATCCTTGCGCTGGCCCTTCAGCACCATCTTGCCCAGCCAGCTGGGGATGAACACGTTCTGGTCCACCAGCCCGGAGATCTTCAGTGGGGCGATCGTGTCGACCACCCAGCCGATGTCATCCTCGTTGGGGATGTCCCACACCAGTTCCAGCGAGCTTTCCGGCGCGGGCTGCAGCCACACGCCCGCCTTGGTCACCACGCCGAGGTTCGACTGGCTGAAGGCGAGGTCGAAGGTCGGGCCATAGCTCATCGGAAAGAGGTGCCAGGCCGGGTTGTCCTTCATCGCGCCCATGCCGGTGCGCATCAGGTCTCCATCGGGCAGCACCGCCTCGATCCCGCACAGGTTGCGTGCGTGCAGGCCATAGGGGGTGTAGCCGATACCGTGCTCAAGCGCGTTGCCCAGCACCGAGCCCCAGGCATTGCCAGGCACGCTCAGCCACAAGGGCAGCTTTTCGCGCTGGATCGCGTCATAGAGATCAAAGAAGCCGACCCCCGGTTCCACCACGCAGTAGGCCAGTTTTGGATCAAGCTCGAGAATGCGGTTCATCCGCCCGAGATCGAGCACGATCGAACCCGGCAGGCGCGGCGCGGCGGTGCCGTAGCCCAGGTTCTTGCCGCGCGCCACGGGCCACAGCGGCGTCTTGTACTGGTTGGCCAGCCGCACGATCGCGCGCACTTCCTCAACGCTGCCGGGTGCGATGGCGGCGCTGGCCGGCCACTCCTCGGGATTGCCGGGGGCATAGATGTCCGAATAGGCGTCGCGGTCCGCGTCGGTGGCCATCACCCAGTCCTTGCCCACCACGCCGGCCGCGGCCTGAAGCATGGCGTCGAACTGTTTAGGGCTGACGCGGGGTGGCAGGTGCAGTTTCACCAGCTGTCTCTCCCGTTCAATTTTCTAACAATTGTTATTGTTCTATCACGCGGGTGCAGGCCGTCAAGGGCAGGCGTTGGCCTGCCCGCATCCTGCCGGGCAAACCGGTTTCAGTGGGTGGGGTAGATATCCAGCACGATCCCCGCAGGCACCGCGTCCTGCGGCTGCAGCCGTGCGGCATCCGCCCGCGCCCGCGCCACGACGGCTGCAGGCACCGCGCCATGCAGCACCAGCGCATCGGCCTGCCCCAGCAGCCGCGCCTCACGCAGGGTCAGGTCATCGGGATCGTCGCTGCGCAGGGTGATGGCATGGCGGCCCTGCCCGCCCTTGCCCGCGCCGACCACCCATTCCTCCACCGCAGTGGCGGGCTGTTCGCGAAAGGGATCAAGCGCCCCGCCCTCTTCCAGCGCGGCGTCCAGCGCGCGGCGACGCTCGCTGCCCGTGGGCCACTTGCTGCGCATCGCGGCGCGCGCGGCGTAAAGCGCATCGGCCAGCGCGCCCAGCCCCTGTGGCAGCAGCCGTTCCAGCCGCAGGCGCAGCGCCTTGGCCATCCCGGCAGAGGCGCCGCCCGTGCCCACGGCGATCAGCACGGGTGCCCGATCGATGATCGATGGCGTGGTGAAATCGCACAGCGCGGGCCGGTCCACCACGTTGACCAGCAGCCCGGCACAGCGGGCGCGGATCGCATCGGCATTGGCCGCGCCTTCATCCTCATGCGCGATGAAGGCGATGCGCGCGCCCTTGTCGATGCCCTCGGCCAGGTCGTCGATCACGTGGGCCCCGGCGCGCTCCACCAGCCGCCGCTTGGCCTCCGCCGCCTCGCCATGCCCCAGCACCACCACCGGCTGCCCGGCAAGGCGATGGAACAGCGGAAGGCTGGGCAGCGTCATGTCAAGCCAGCCATTCCGGCACGCGCTCTGCGGCCAGGATCGTGGCAGGGTCGATGCGATCGGCCACCACTGCCCACTTCGCGCCATCGACCATCACTTCAGGCACCAGGGGCCTTGAGTTGTAGGTATTGGCCATCGTCGCGCCATAGGCGCCGGCCGTACGGAACACGGCGAGGTCGCCGCGCTCAACCGCGTCGATATCGCGCGCCATGGCAAAGGTATCGCTCGATTCGCAGATCGGGCCCACGATATTGGCGGTCATCCGTGGCCCGCGCGGTGCCACCGCCGCAAAATCGTGCCACGCGTCATAAAGTGCGGGCCGGGCCAGGTCGTTCATCGCGGCGTCAACCACCACCCACGGGCTGCCCACGCCTTCCTTCACGCGCACCACTTCGGTCACCAGCACGCCGGTGTTGCCGGTGATCACGCGGCCAGGTTCGAACATCAGCGTCACGTCCCAGTCACGCGTCACGCGCTGGACCATCGCGGCGTATTCGTCGGGCTGCGGGAACACGTCGCCCGCCTTGTAGGGCACGCCCACCCCGCCGCCGAGGTCCATGTGCGTTACCGCATGGCCCGCCGCGCGGATATCGCGCATCAGGCCGCCGACCTTGGTGAATGCGGCTTCCAGCGGCTCCAGCCGGCTCAACTGGCTGCCGATGTGCAGCGCCAGCGCGCGCATGGAGAGGCCCGGCGTCTGCGCCAGCCGCGCATAGATAGCGCCCGCACGGTCGAACGGCACGCCGAACTTGTTCTCTGCCTTTCCGGTGGAGATCTTGCCGTGCGTGCCCGCGTCCACATCCGGGTTCACGCGCAGCGCGCAGCGTGCGGTCTTGCCAAGGCGCACGGCGATCTCGGCCAGTTCCAGCCCTTCTTCCTCGCTTTCAAGGTTGAACTGCCCGATCCCGGCCAGCAGCGCGCGCTCAAGTTCCGCGGCCGTCTTGCCCACGCCGGAGAACACCACGCCATCCGGGTCCATCCCCGCCGCCAGCGCCCGCTCCAGCTCTCCGCCGGAAACCACGTCCGCGCCATAGCCTTCGGCCGCCAGCACCTTGAGCACGGCCAGGTTGGGGTTCGACTTCACCGCAAAGGCGATGCGCACGCTGGGCAGGATCGACAGCGCATCGCGGAACACCCGCGCATGGCGGGTCAGCGTGGCGCGCGAATAGACATAGACGGGCGTGCCCACCTGGGCCGCGATCGCGGGCAGCGGCACATCCTCGGCGTGCAGCACGCCGTCCACATAATCGAAATGGTCCATCGGAAACTCTCGAAGAAATCTTATTGTTCGGGCGGGAGGTCGAACGGATCGTCCTCTCTCGGTTGCGACCGGCTGCGCAGCTCCACGCTGCGCTGCGGTTTTGCCTGCACGGGCGGTTTCAGCAGGTCATCCGCAGTGGGTTTGGTCTCGCGGCCATAGGGCGCGGGCGGCAGGCCCGCCGCCGCCACGGGCATCAGCTCGCGCCGGTTGCCGCACGCGGACAGCGCCAGCGTCGCCGCGGTAACCAGCAGGACGGTGGTGCGGGCAGATGCCATCGCGGCGTTACTCCTCAAGCCCCAGCGCCACGCGCGCCTGGGCAACGCGCTTGCGTACCTCAACCGGCGCGGTTCCGCCATGGCTGGCGCGTGCGGCCACGCTCGCCTCCACCGAAAGCGCGGCGAACACGCGCTCATCGATACGCGCGTCGATCGCCTTCAGGTCCTCCAGCGGCAGCTGGTCCAGCGCCACGCCCCGGCTTTCCGCCAGCTTCACCGCGCTGCCGGTGATGTGGTGCGCCTCACGGAACGGGATGTTCGCCTGCCGCACCAGCCAGTCGGCAAGGTCGGTTGCGGTGGCATAGCCCAGTTCCGCCGCGCCGCGCATGCGCTGGGTGCGGAACGCCGCCTCGGCCACCATGCCGGTCATCGCGGCGATCGACAGGGCCAGCAGACTTGCCGCCTCGAACACCGGCGGCTTGTCGTCCTGCATGTCCTTGGAATAGGCCAGCGGCAGCCCCTTCATCGTGATCATCAGCGCGGTGAGGCAACCCACGATCCGCCCCGAATGGCCGCGCACCAGCTCGGCCGCATCAGGGTTCTTCTTCTGCGGCATGATCGAGCTGCCGGTCGAAAGGCTGTCGGGCAGGGTGACGAAGCCGAAGGGCTGGCTGGCCCAGATGATGAACTCTTCCGCCAGACGCGACAGGTGCAGCGAACACTGCGCCGCCGCCATCAGGTAATCGAGCGCGAAGTCCCGGTCAGAGACCGAATCGAGGCTGTTGTCGGTCGGCGCGTCGAAGCCCAGCGCCTCAGCGGTGCGGAAGCGATCGATGGGAAAGCCCGTGCCCGCCAGCGCCGCCGAGCCCAGCGGGCAGCGGTTCATCCGCGCGCGCGCATCGGCAAAGCGCGACCGGTCGCGCCCGATCATCTCGTAATAGGCCATCAGGTGATGCCCCAGCGTGACCGGCTGCGCGGTCTGCAGATGGGTGAAGCCGGGCATGATGCTCTCGGCATGTTCGCCCGCGCGGCTGACCAGCGCCACCTGCAGCTGCTTCAGCCCCAGCTCTGCCTGATCCATCGCATCGCGCACCCACAGGCGGAAATCGGTCGCCACCTGGTCGTTGCGGCTGCGCGCGGTGTGCAGCCTTCCCGCCGCCGCGCCGATCAGCTCGGCCAACCGGCTTTCGGTGGTCATGTGGATGTCTTCAAGGTCCCAGTTCTCCGGAACCCCGTTCGCTTCATACTCCGCAGCGACCTTGTCCAGCCCTTCGGCGATCAGCTGCGCGTCATCGGCGGAAACGATGCCCTGCGCGCCCAGCATGCCCACATGGGCCTTTGACGCGGTGATGTCCTGCCGCCACAGCGCCTTGTCGAACGGAATCGAGGCGTTTATCTCGCGCATGATTGCCGAGGGGCCGGCTGCGAACCGCCCGCCCCACATCTGGTTGGAGCCCGAATTGCCGCTCATGTCCCTGCGCTCGCCCGCCTTGCTGCTGATGCCCGTGGCCCTTCTGGCCGCGGGGTGCGATAGGCAAAGCCCCGGGCCTGCGCAACCGCAGAGCGACGCTTCCGCCTCATCCGCAGCGCAAGGGGCCTCTGCAGAGACCGACAAACAGTTCAACGGGACGCTCGATATCGCCAGCCGTGGCGCCGCCATGCCCGATTTCGGCTTCACCGATCCCGCCGGCCGCCGCATCTCCAGCGCGGAGCTGAAGGGCAAGCCGGTGCTGGTGAACCTGTGGGCCACGTGGTGCGGGCCATGCGTGCTGGAAATGCCGATGCTCGATTCGCTGGCCGAAAAGCACAACGACAAGCTGGCGGTGGTGACCGTGGCGCAGGATCAGGACCAGGAGAAGGTCGCCAGGTTCTTCGCCGACCAGCAGTTCCGCCACCTCAAGCCGTGGCTGGACCCGGACATGCAGCTGTCCGACCACTACAAGACCGGCGTGCTGCCCACCACTGTGCTCTATGACAAAGACGGCAAGGAAGTGTGGCGCATGGTCGGCGCGCATGACTGGGCCAATTCCCGCACCGAGGCGATGCTGGCCGATACGCTGGGGGGGTGATCCCCCCAACCTCAGTCCTCGAAGATCGCCACCGCGCGCGTCCAGCCGGCCGAAGCACCCTCGATCTTCGCCGGGAAGCAGCTGACGGTGAAGCCATTGCCCGGCAGCACTTCCAGGTTGTGCAGCTTTTCGAGGTGGCAGTACCCGATGTCACGCCCGGCCTTGTGCCCTTCCCAGATCAGCGAGGTGTCGCCCGTCTCGGCCACCTTCTTCGCGGTGTGGACGAAGGGCGCGTCCCAGCTCCACGCGTCAGTGCCGGTCACCCGCACGCCGCGGCTGGTGAGGTACATCGTCGCCTCATAGCCCATGCCGCACCCGCGGCTGACATAGTCGGGATCGCCCAGCGCCTTGCCGGCCGCGGTGTTCACCAGCACGATATCGAGCGGCTGCAGATCGTGGCCGATCCGCTTCAGCTCGTCCTCAACGTCCTGCGCCGTCACCACATAGCCATCGGGGAAATGCCGGAAATCCAGCTTCACACCGGGCTGGAAGCACCATTCCAGCGGGATCTGGTCGATCGTCAGCGCAGGCTTGCCGCCATCCTGCGTGGGATGGAAGTGCCAGGGCGCATCCAGGTGCGTGCCGTTGTGCGTGGTCAGCTTCACCCATTCCGCCGCTGCAAAGCCCGCGCCATCGGGCGTCTGCTCGGCGGTCACGCCCGGAAAGAAGTGGCCCAGCTCCGGCAGCGTTTCGGCGTGCTGCTGATAGGTGATCTCGGGCCGCAGGAACGGCGGATCACTCACCACGTCGTTGCAGAGCGTGATCGATATATCGACGAAACGGCGAGCCATGCGCATCCTCGGGGTTGTGGTTGGCGGCAAGCATATCCGAATGAACGCTCCATTTCCACCCCCCGGACATCGGCTTCAAGATGTATTTGTAATACACATTCCATTTTAGTATGGCGGGTGGACATGCAGCAGAGAGGCGGCAACGCGCCGCCCGTGCGGGAGATGCCATGAACGCCGTCCGTCAGTTTTACCGGGACCTCACGCTGAAGCCGCAGGGCTTCACCATGGTCGTCGCCGCTTTCCTCCCGGTCTTCGCCATCATCGCGATGTTCCCGGTGGTCGCCGCGATCATCGGCCATTTCAAGGACGATCCCGATGCGGCAATCAAGGTGCCACAGATGGTTACCGCGCCGGGCTATGCCATCGCCCTGCTCTCGCCCTTCGCGGGCCTGATCGCCGACAAGTTCGGCCGCCGTCGCCTTCTGCTCGCCTGCACGTTCTTCTATGGCATCGTCGGCGCAGCGCCGTTCCTGATGGATGACCTGGACCACATCATCGCCTCGCGCATCCTGCTGGGCGTGTGCGAGGCCGGTATCCTCACCATCATCAACACCCTGATCGGCGACTACTGGGATGACAAGGGCCGCCGGAACTGGCTGATGCTGCAGGGCATCGTCGGCCCCTTCCTGCAGCCGGCGGTGTTCTTCCTTGTCGCAGCGGTTGCCGCGGTGCGATGGAACGGTGGCTTCCTGGTCTATCTTGTCGCGTTCCCGATCTTCATCGCCATGTTCTTCTTCATGTTCGAACCGCAAAAGCCAGAAGCCGCGAAGCCCGAAGCCGGAAATGCGAGCGCCGGTCCAGCGGCCTCGAGCGCCTTCCCGCTCAAGGAAGCGCTGATGGTGGCCTCGCTCACGCTTTTCGCCTCGATCCTCTATTACGTGTTCATCGTGAACGGCTCGATCGCCTGGGCAGAAATCGGCGTGAACGATCCCATGGCCGTGACCAAGGCAACCGCCATCCCGGCGCTGTTCGTCTGTTTCGGCGCCTTTGTCTTCCGCCTGATGTCACGCTTTGGAAACGCGGCTCAGCTTGCTGCGATGCTGGGCTTCCTCGGTATTGGGCTGGCCGGGATCGGTCTCGCCCACTCGGTCTTTGCGATGCAGGTGGGCCTCGCCTTCCAGCAGACCGGCGCAGGCATGGCCGTGCCCGCGCTGATCGCCTGGGCGCAGACCAAGTTCGGCTTCGCGCATCGCGGCCGCGGCATGGGCATCTGGAGCAGCGCGTTCTTCCTTGGCCAGGCGATTTCGCCCCAGATCGTTGGCCGAATCGCAACCGGCGCGGGCAGCATGCAGGGCGCATTCCTGGTCACCGGCATGATCGCCCTGGCGGCGGCGGTCGCCGGTCTCCTGATCGCCAGCCGCACCCAGCCGCAGCCGGCTGCGGCCTGAAGCCGGAACTGCATCCCGGGCGGACCTCTACCGCCCGGGCGTCAACCGTCCGGACTGACCGAGAGCTCCAGCCCGGCCACCGCGATGGCGCGGCTCGTCACGAGCGTTCGCTTTGCTGGATCGGGGAAGATCGCCACGCGGCGATGGTGGGCGGTGACGGGCTCGAACCGCCGACCCTCTCGGTGTAAACGAGATGCTCTACCAACTGAGCTAACCGCCCGCCTGCGTGGAGGGCGGGCTATTGCTTGGTTTCCTGCGGTTGGTCAAGGGGGTAGCGCGCAGAGTTGTGCGGCGGCATGAAGCATTGAAATGCGCCTGTTGCCTAAGCCATCAGGCGGTAGCCCACCCCCGGCTCGTTGCGGATCGCGCTGTTTTCGACATCGACATCCTCAAGCTTGCGGCGAACACCGCGGGCGGCGACGCGCAGGTATTCCACATCGCTTTCGTGCCCTGCCCCCCACACCGCGCGCAGCAGCTGTGCGTGCGAGACGACACGGCCGGGGTGGCGGCACAGTTCGGCCAGGAAGCCGTATTCCTTGGGCGTCAGGTGAACTTCCTCCCCATCGCGGGTAACGCGGCGAGCGCCGAGATCGACCCGGACCTGCGCGAACGACACGATGGTCTCGGTTCCTTCGCTGCGGCGCCGGGCGCGCAGGGCGGCGCGGATGCGGGCATGAACTTCATGCGTGTCGAAAGGCTTCGTCACATAGTCATCAGCGCCAAGATCGAGCGCGGCGACCTTTTCCTCGGTAGAATCACGCGCGGATACGACCAGCAGCGCGGCGTCGGTCGCCTTGATCAAGGGTACGAGTTCCAGGCCATCGCGATCGGGCAGGCCGAGATCGAGCAGGACGACATCGGGCTTGTCGATCGCGAGGGCCGCCAGAGCGGCACGCGCGTTTTCCGCCTCGACAACGTGGTATCCGGCATGGCCAAGGCTGCCGCGCAGCAGCCTGCGGATGGCCGCTTCATCATCGACCACGAGTGCCTTGATGGGAATGGTCATGCGTCCTCGCTCACAGTCCTGAGGTGGCTTTCCGGAAAGCGGATCGTAAAGCAGGCGCCGGTTGCGTCGGGCCGGTTAGAGGCCACCACTTCAAGTCCCATGGCTGTGCAGAAACCCCGGACTATGGCCAGTCCCAGCCCGGTGCCTCCCTTCCTGTCCGAGCCTTCCAGCCGCGTGAAGGTTTCGAACACGAGCGACTCCATCCCGGCCGGCAGACCGGGCCCGGAATCGAGGACCGTGAGTTCGAGTTCCCTGTTCCTGCGCCCAGCCGCAATGATGGCCGCAATGATGATCGGTCCGTTCATGCCGCCGTGGCGCACCGCGTTTTCGATCAGGTTGATCAGGCAGTGATGGAAAAGGCGGGGATCGACCATGACGAGCGGAAGGTCGGCGGCGATATCGATCTGCACAGCCCGATCCGCGATCGCGCCGCGCAGATCCTGGACTGCGCTGGCAACGGCCTCTGCCAGGTCCACCGGCTCGATGGCGAGCGCGATGGCGCCGGCTTCCACCCGCACCATGTCGAGCAGATTGGAAACGAAGCGCTGCAACCGTTCGCCTTCAGCGCGCGCCAGACCAAGGATTTCCCGCTGTTCTTCGTCCAGCGGGGTCAACGCGCGGAGGAACCCCAGCACCGCCGTGAGCGGCGTGCGCAGATCGTGGCTGACCGACGAGAGGAGTGCTGCGCGCAGGCGATCGCGCTCTTCCAGCGTGCGGATGCCGGCGGCCTCGCTCTCCAGCTGTATGCGCTGCAGGGCGAGCGCAGACTGATCGACCAGGCTGCCGAGCAGCGGAAGCTGATCGGGCCGGACAGGCAAGGTGGCGTCTGGGCGAGCGACCCCGAACACGCCCAAGGCGCGGTTGCTGGCGGCAAGAGGGGTGAACAGCCATTCGGACGCGGTCAGGGTGCTGGAGCCGCGGCCGGCCGGCTGGCCATTATCGAAGCTCCATCGCGCGGCAGCGTGGTCCAGCAGTTCAAGATGGCAGTCGGCAGGTTCGCCGGTGCGCACGGCAAGCCCCTCAACCCCGGGCAGCAGCAGCACCGTGCGCGCATCGAGCAGCCTTGCAGCTTCACCACAGAGCGCCCGTGCCAGCTCGTCCGGCTCGCTGATACCGTTCAGGCGGCGCGCGAATCCGGCGAGGGCCGCGCTTTGTCGGGCATTGCGGGCAGCGAGCAGCGCCTGCGCGCGCAGGCGGGCGGTGAGCTGGCTGGCGACGACTGCAACCAGCAGGAGAACGCCGACGGTGATGAAATTCTGAGGGTCGGCAATGGTGAAGGTGCCGGTCGGCGGGATGAAATAGAAGTTGTAGGCAAGCGTGGCCACGAGACCGGTGACCACGCCGGTGAGTAGCCCATAGCGCGTTGCGACGAGCAGCACGGGCAGCAGGTAAAGCAGGGCGACATTGGTGATGTTGTTGCCGGCGACCGCAATCGCCCGCCCGACGATGGTGACGAGTGCAGTCGCGGCGAGCCCCGGCACGAGGCCTGTGGGCATCGCCGGCACCTTTGGCAGGGCGCATTTCCCGCCGGGGGCGGGGGCGACCGTCTGGACCACATGGAGGGACAGGCCCGGCAGGCGGCGGGCCAATGGCTGGATATGGAGCCGTTGCTGCCACGGCCAGCGCCGGGGCTGCGGCTTGCCCACAACCAGCATGGTGGCGCGGGTATCGGCGACTGCGTCGGCCAGACCTTCAACAACGCTGGAGCCGGACAGAGAGAGCACCTGCCCGCCGAGCTGGACCGCAAGATGCATCGCGTCCGCCAACTGCGCCGCTGACGCCGCATTGCGCTCTCGCGCGGTTTCAACATGGACGGCCGTCCAGGGCGCACGCAGGGCATCGGCCAGCCGCTTGCCCGCACGGACCACTTCGGGAGCGGCAGGGTTCGCGCCCACGGCCACCAGCAACCTTTCGCCGACGGCCCAGGCTCCGACTGTTGCCGAAGCCCGCAGGTCTTCCAGCATCTGGGCATCGACCGTCTGCGCCGCCCGCCGCAGCGCGAGTTCGCGCAAGGCGGAGAGGTTGGACTTCGAGAAGAAATGGCCGAGTGCGCGAGCCGCTTCCTGCGGGACATAGACCTTGCCGGCCTTCAGGCGGGCGATCAGTTCGTCTGGCGGAAGATCGACGACCTCGATCTCGGCATTGTCGAGAACCCGGTCCGGGACGGTCTCGCGCACGCGCACCCTGGTGAAGGATGCGACAAGATCGTTGAGGCTTTCGACATGCTGGATGTTGAGCGTTGTCCAGACGTCGATCCCGGCGGTGAGCAGTTCCTCGACATCCTGCCAGCGCTTGTCGTGGCGGCTGCCGGGCGCATTGGTGTGGGCCAGTTCATCGACCAGCACGAGCGCAGGGCGGCGGTGGAGGATCGCGTCTATGTCCATCTCGGCCAGCGACTGGCCACGGTGCGGAACCACCGCGCGGGGGATGACCTCGAACCCCTGAAGTTGTGCCTCGGTATCCGCGCGGCCATGGGTCTCGACCACGCCGACAACCACGTCGACGCCGGTGAGGCGCTGCGCCGCGGCATCACCGAGCATCTCGTAAGTCTTGCCGACACCCGGCGCCGCGCCGAGGAAGACCTTCAGCCGCCCCTGCCCGGCGCGGGTCGCCGCGCGCAGCAGGGCATCGGGATCGGGTCGGGCAGCGTTCACGATGGCCTGTGTGCGCCCGAAGCCGTCATCGCGTCCAGCGCAAGGTTGAGCTGCAGGACATTGACCCGAGGTTCACCAAGGACACCGAAAAGGGGCTGTTCGACATGCGCTTCGACAAGTGTTCGCACGGTGGCCTGGTGCAGGTGCCGATTGGCCGCAACGACCGGGATCTGGTAAAAGGCCGCCTCGGGGCTGATATGGGGGTCCAGCCCCGAGGCGGAGGTTGTCACCAGGTCAGGTGGAACGGTGGCTCCCGGTGAAGTGGGCATGGCCTTCAACGCATCGCGCACGCGGGATTGCAGCGCCTGCGAAGCAGGGCCGAGGTTGGAGCCGGACGAAGCCGAAGCATCGTAGCCGCTGCCGGCCGCGGAGGGGCGGCCGTGGAAATAGCGCGGGGAGGCAAAACCCTGGCCGATCAGGCGGGAGCCGACGACCTTGCCATTGACGGCGAGCAGGCTGCCATTGGCCTGCGCCGGAAAGGCCACCTGCGCCACGGCGGTGATCGCGGCAGGATAGGCAAGGCCGAGCAACAGGGCGAACAGGCCTGTCATGACCAGGGCCGGACGCAGGCTGGACGCGAATTCCTTGAGCATCGGAATGTCCTTCAGGCGAGATGAAGCGCGGCAACGGCGACGTCGATCGCCTTGATGCCGATGAACGGTGCGAAGAGGCCGCCAATCCCATAGACCCCGAGGTTGCGCGCAAGCAGCGACCCCGCATCCATAGGCCGGTATCGAACGCCCTTGAGCGCCAGCGGCACGAGCACCGGGATGATCAGCGCGTTGAACATGATCGCCGACAGGATGGCGCTTTGCGGACTGGCGAGGCCCATCACGTTGAGGGCGCCAAGCTGCGGGTAGAGCGCGATGAACATGGCCGGGATGATCGCGAAATACTTCGCGACGTCGTTGGCGATGGAAAACGTGGTCAGCGCGCCGCGTGTCATCAACAGCTGCTTGCCGAGGCCGACGATCTCGATCAGCTTGGTCGGATCACTATCGAGATCGACCATGTTGCCAGCTTCGCGCGCGGCCTGGGTGCCGGTGTTCATGGCCACGCCGACATCGGCCTGTGCCAGCGCCGGAGCATCGTTGGTGCCATCGCCGCACATGGCGACGAGCTTGCCACCCTGCTGTTCACGACGGATCAGCGCCAGCTTGTCCTCTGGCGTCGCTTCGGCAAGGAAATCGTCCACGCCGGCTTCGGCGGCGATGGCTGCGGCGGTCAGGGGATTGTCGCCAGTGATCATCACCGTGCGGATGCCCATGCGGCGCAGCTCGGCAAAGCGATCGCGGACCCCGGCCTTGATCACGTCCTTGAGCGCGACGACGCCGAGCAGCACGCCGTCTGCCGCGACTGCCAGCGGTGTCTGCCCGGCACGGGCGATGGCTTCTGCCGCATTGCGCAGTTCGGCAGCGACAGCGCTTCCTGCGGGCTGCGGATTGGCGCGCAGGATCGCATCGACGGCGCCCTTCTGGACAGTCCGCCCACCGACCACGATGCCCGATATGCGCGTCTGCGCCGTGAACGGGATGACTTCGGCATCGGCGGGAATGCCGTGGTGCGTCATGCCGTGCAGCTCTGCCGCAAGGCGCACGATCGAGCGCCCCTCGGGCGTTTCGTCCGCCAGGCTGGCGAGCAGCGCCGCTTCGGCCAGGGTTTCAGGCATGACGGCGGCAAGCGGCAGGAACTGGCTGGCCTGCCGATCACCGATGGTGATCGTGCCCGTCTTGTCGAGCAGCAGCACGTCGACATCGCCCGCCGCCTCCACCGCGCGGCCAGACTTGGCGAGGACGTTGAAGCGGACAAGCCGATCCATGCCGGCGATGCCGATGGCCGAAAGCAGCGCGGCAATGGTGGTGGGGATCAGCGTGATGAGCAGCGCCGCGAGGATCGCCACCGGGATGCGCCCGCCGGCATAGCTGGCGAAGGCGGGGATGGTGCCCACCGCGATCAGGAAGATCAGCGTCAGCCCCACGAGCAGGATGGTCAGCGCAATCTCGTTCGGCGTCTTCTGGCGCTGTGCGCCTTCGACCAGCGCGATCATGCGATCGAGGAAGCCCTGTCCCGGCTCCTGCGTGACCCGCACGACAATGCGATCGGAAATCACCCGCGTGCCGGCGGTCACGGCGCTGCGGTCGCCCCCCGCCTCGCGGATCACGGGCGCGCTTTCACCGGTGATGGCGGCCTCGTTGACGCTGGCGACGCCCTCAATCACTTCACCATCGGCCGGGATGAGATCACCGGTTTCGACGACGACCGTATCCCCGCGCTTCAGGGCGGCGGCGGCAACCGTTTCGCCGGAGGGCAGCCGGGCGACGAGATCTGACTTGGTGGCGCGCAGCGAGGCTGCCTGCGCCCGTCCGCGCCCTTCGGCCAGCGCTTCGGCAAACGTGCCGAACAGAACCGTAAGCCAGAGCCAGACGATCAGCTGGAGCTGGAAGCCGACTGACAGCCCGCTGCCACCCAGTGGCAGGAGTACGGTGAGCAGCGCAGCGACCACGGCGGTGGTGAACAGCACCGGGTTCCTGATCAGTTCGCGCGGGTGCAGCTTGCCCACGGCATCGCCGATTGCAGGCAGGACGAGTTCGCGCGAGAACATGGATGTTGCGTGGGACACGGGAGATGGTCCTCAGTAAAGCTTGCCGGACAGCAGGGTCAGGTGGTCCGCCACCGGGCCGAGCGCGAGCGAAGGCAGGAAGGTGAGGCCGCCGACGATCAGGATCGTCGCCACCAGCAGGCCAATCCACAGGCCGCCGGTGGTCGGAAACGATCCGGCCGTGGCGGGTGTGTGCTTCTTGGCGGCAAGGCTGCCGGCGATGGCGAGCACGGGCACGATGACCAGGAAGCGGCCCAGCCACATCGCCACACCCAACAATCCATTGTAGAACGGGGTGCCCGCCGTCAGCCCGGCAAAGGCGGAACCGTTGTTCGCCGCCGCCGATGTGAAGGCATAGAGCACTTCGGAAAAGCCGTGCGGCCCCCGGTTGAGCGGCCCGGCCAGTCCCGCCGGGACAACCACGGCGAGTGCTGTGAGGCCAAGGATGCACAGCGGCAAAATGACGATGGCGAGCACCGCGAGCTTGACCTCGCGCGCCTCAATCTTCTTGCCCACGTACTCGGGCGTGCGGCCGACCATCAGCCCGGCGATGAACACCGCCAGCAGGGCATAGAGCAGGAAGCCGTAGATGCCCGACCCCACGCCGCCGATCACGATTTCGCCCAGCTGCATGTTGAACAGCGGCACGAGCCCGCCGAGCGCGGTGAAACTGTCATGCATCGCATTGACCGCGCCGCATGAGGCCGCGGTGGTCACCGCCGCGAACAGCGCGCTGCCGGCGGCACCGAAGCGCACTTCCTTGCCCTCCATGTTCGCACCCGCCACGCCAAGCTGGTGGAACGCCGGATTGCCTGCCGCCTCCTGCCAGTAGGTGACGGTGGCGCCGGCAAGGAACAGCGCCAGCATGGCGGCCAGGATCGCCCAGCCCTGGCGCGTGTTGCCCACGGCCTTGCCGAACGCATGGGTCAACCCCGCCCCCAGCACGAAGATCGACAGCATCTCGACCAGGTTGGTCAGCGCGGTCGGGTTCTCGAAGGGATGGGCGGAATTTGCATTGAAGAAGCCGCCACCATTGGTGCCGAGCATCTTGATCGCTTCCTGGCTGGCGACGGGGCCCAGCGCGATGGTTTGCCGCGCCCCTTCGAGCGTGGTTGCGTCAATGCTTCCGGCAAAGGTCTGGGGCACGCCGCAGACCACCAGGAACAGCGCGTAGAGCACGCAAGCCGGCAGCAGCAGGTAGAGCGTGACGCGCGTAAGATCAGCCCAGAAATTGCCTAGCGACTTCGCCTCTCTCCGGGCGAAACCCCGGAAAAGCGCGAAGGCGACGGCTATGCCGGTCGCAGCCGAAAGGAAGTTGTGAATGGCGAGGCCGAGCATCTGCGAGAGGTTCGACAGGGTCGCCTCGCCCGAATACCATTGCCAATTGGTGTTGGTGACAAAGGCGATCGCGGTGTTCATCGCGCCATCGGGCCCGACGCCGCCGAACCCGCGTGGATTCATCGGCAGCACGCCCTGCAGCCGCAGCAGGGCATAGGTGAACAGCGTGGTCACCAACTGGAACATCAGCATGTTCAGGGCATAGGCGCGCCAGCCCTGTTCGCGATCCGGGTCTATGCCCGAGAGCCGATAGAACCCGCGTTCGAGAGGGCCGAGCGCGCCATGCAGGGGGGTGCGGCGTCCTTCGTAAAGCGCGAAGAGCCAAAGCCCGAAAGGCTTGGCCAGCAGGGCGACAAGCGCGGTGAAGCCCACGATCAGGGCCAGTCCGGCAGAAGTCATGGCGATTTCCAGATCAGAAGCGTTCGGGCCGCAGCAGCGCGAACCCGAAATAGACGACGAGCCCTGCCGCGGTGATGGCGGCGAGCAGTTCGGGCAGGTGCATGGCGGTGCTCCTCAGGCGCTTTCGCAAAGGCGCAGGAAAGCCAGGGTTGCGAGGGTCAGGCCGGCAAGGATGCCGAGCCATAGCAGGTCGGTCATCGCGGGGTCCTCTTGCGCGAGGGCAGCCATGACCGAGGGGGAACCGGCTGCTGGCGGAACAGCTCCGCCCCGCCGACCAGCAGGATCAGCCCGATCCAGAACAACACCACCGCAAGGACTGCGATGGCCATCGGCCAGGGCGAAAGCCCGTACAGGAGTTCTTCGTGCCGCTCGCCCAGGCAGGTGACCCCGGCGAAGGCGATGATGACCAGCCCGGCCAACCGAAGGGCATTTTCCAAGCGGCGCGCGTGCCTGCCGCCCGCAACGCGGGCCGGCCAATCGGTAATCTGCATCCTGTGCTCCTTGAATGGCGCAGGATGGGAAGTGGACGCGATGCCCGTTAAGGTTCCACGGTGAATTCAGCGCGCGGAATAAAGAGGGCATAAAGTTTGCCGACGGCTTCCTGCGTGTGCGACGACCACGATGGTTCACCGCTGGGGCTGGGCATGGCGGCGCCTGAGCAATCGGGGTGGGAGCGACTGGAGGGACGGCCGCTCCCGGTGCAGCTGCCGAGGATCAGGCCGGCTGGTAATTCGCCTTTTCCTTGCGGACCGTTCGGCTTTGGCGACCGTCAATCCCGACTGGAACCTGCCCGGCGATAGTGGCGCGGCGGAGATTGCGGCGCTGCAGGCCGAAATCGGCGACAGCGCGGTGCTGGGTGGCCTGATTGTCCCAGAACGCCACGTCACCCTTGCGCCAGCGCCAGCGCACGATGTTCTCCGGCCGGGTGATGTGATCCTGCAGGATCTGGAACAGCCGCGACGAATCCGCCTGGTTCAGCCCGACGAAATGCTTGACGAAATGGCCGAGCAGCAGGCTGCGCTGGCCCGAAACCGGGTGGACGCGCACGACCGGGTGTTCAGTTTCAAAGATGGTCGAAGCGAAGACTGTCTTGTTGAAAGCTGCGCGCGCATTCTCCGTATCGTTGTTCTTCGGCGCACTCTGCAGCACCGCTGCGTAGTCATAGACATTGGTGTGGACGGCCCAGAGGCTGTTCACCAGTTGGCGCAGGCTTTCCGGCAAGCCTTCATAGGCCGTTTCGCCGTTGGCCCAGAGGGTATCCCCACCCGCTTCGGGAATTGTGATCGCGCGCAGGATCGAACCTTTGGGGTAGGCGTCGACGAAGGTGACATCGGTGTGCCAACTCGAAGCGGCGTAGCCTTCCCTGCTATCCAGTTCGAGAAGGTAGCGCGAACCTTCGGCGACGGGCACGGTGGGGTGCGCCACCGGATCGCCGAACAGGCTGGCAAAAGCTTCGTGCCGGGCATCGTCGAGATCGTGCTGGTCACGAAAGAATATGACCTTGTGGCGCACCAGGGCATCGTGGATCGCCTGCACGGTGGCGGCATCAAGATCGCCGGAGAGCGCAACGCCCCTGATTTCCGCACCGATGGTGCCGGTGATGGGCACGATATCCAGCAGCGAGTTGGGGTCCTTTGCATTGGCATAAGTGGTGATGGCAGTCATGGTCATTCTCCTGAGGGGGCTGGAGGGCGAGATCATTCAGCCGGCACGCCATGGGGGGCCGTACTGGCGGAGGCGAAGACGGCGTCGCGGGCGTCGATCTGGCGTCGGATTTCCGCGTGGCGGCGGTCATCGAGAGGAAAACCGGCGACAAAGATGGCGGCGAGCGTGTGGGCAACGGCCGGGCCAAGCGCGAAGACCAGCACGAGCGCCTGCAACGCAGCCGATGTGTTGGTGGACGCCCCCGGATCGAAACCGAGGGCCGCGACGAGAGGCAGCGCGATGCCGACCGCGATCGCACCACCCAGCTTCTGCGACACGCTGAAGACCGAATAGTAGAGTCCGACGCGATCCTCACCCGTGGCGGCGCGATGGGCATCGGCCACATCGGCGACCATGGAGCGCAGGATCAGGTTGCCCGAGCCTTGGGAGAGGCCTTGCAGGAACGCGAGGAACAGCAGTAGGCCGAAGCGATCCGGAGTGAGGAAGACCAAGCCGAAGTTTATCGCGGCCTGGACCAGTTCCGCCAGAACGGCAGTTCGGCCCTTGCCCAGCCGGGTGCCAATGCGTTGCCAGATCGGGCCAGCAAGGATGCCGAACGAAAACTGGAAGAGGAAGAAGCCCGCCGCCCACTCAGGTCGCCCGAAATAGATGGTGACTACGAACAGCAGCAGCACGCCGCGCACGCCCTGCCCCGCAGTGACTGCGGTGTCGGAAGCGAGAACCCGCAGCAGCAGGCGATTGCCGAACACCGCGCGAAGCGAGGCACCCAGTGCAAGGGAGGCGGCGGAAGGTGGTGCGGGGCGATCCGGCTGCGAGGTCAAGGTGAGCAGGAGGCCCGGCACGGCGGTGATGATGACAAGGCCTCCGAACAGGGTCAGGCGCAGCGGTCCATCGTTCGGGCGGACCTGGTCTGCCACCGCCGGCAGCAGCAGGGCCAGCACCAGCGCAGACGACGACAGCAGTGTGAACACCGAGGCGATCCGCGTGCGTTCGTGATAATCGCCGCTGATCTCGCCCGACCACGCCAGCAGCGGCGTAGTCGTGGCCGAAACACCGACGTAGTAGAGCAGCGCACCCACCGTGACCCAGGCGACGCTGACCCCCGGCGGCGGGAAGAACAGCATCGCCGCGCCGACGATGAAGGCGATCCCCCCTGCGGCGATCCACGGCCTGCGACGGCCATGCACGCTGCGTGTGCGATCGCTGAGCGCACCGATCACCGGATCGAGCAGCGAATTGACCGCCTGCCCGATCAGAAACACCAGCCCGAGCGTGGCCAGCGGGATGTGGTAATCGCGTGAAAGGATCGCCGGAACATAGGCCATGACCGGCTGGGCCGCCGCATAGATTGGCACCGAAACCGCCGCGAAACGCAGGAGGCTCAGTCTATCAAGCCTTTGCGTCGGGTTCGTCCGGGCAAATTGAGGATCGTGAAGCATGGCGTCCGCTCCTGCGTTGGCGAATATGGTGGCGGAGATCAGAACCGGGTGCGCAGGGTGGCGCCGATTGTGCGCGGTTCACCCACCTGCCCGGTAACGAGGCCGATCGTGCCGGCCGAAAGCGAGAGGTAGTAATCCTTGTTCAGCAGGTTGCGGGACCACACCGAGACATCCCAAAGACCATCGCCGGTGCGCAGGCCAACACGGGCGTTGAGCAGCCCATAGCCAGGGATTTCCGCCCAGACCGAGTTGCTGGACGAGGTGTTGAAATGCGAACGGTACGCCCAGTCGGCGTGCAGGTATCCGCTCACCTCGCGCCCACCGAGCGTGGCAAGCGGGGCGTTCGCATCGACACCGAGCGTATAGGCGAACTTCGGCACGCCAGGCAGGCGCTGGCCCGAAAGATCAGCCGCGACGAGCCGCCCAGTGGGCGTAACCGGGTTCACTTCGGGTGCAAGCGGAGCATTGGAGTAGGTGATGTATTTCGCGTCGGTGTAGCTGGCCGAGGCGTTGAATGAGAGCCGGTCACTGGCCGCGATGTTCAGGTCCCCTTCCACGCCACGCGAGCGGACCTTGGGGATATTGGCGATGTATTGCCGCGAAACGCCGCTGTCGCGGTCGGTATCGGTGATGGCGGTCTGATAGTCGCGGATCTCGGTCCAGAAGCCGGCGGCGTTGAAGGTCACGTGCCGGTCGAGGAACTGGCTCTTGAGGCCCACTTCGAAAGCGTCGATCTTTTCCGGCCGCACATCGGCGGTGATGCCCGCTGGCAGCTGGGTCAGGTTGAGCCCGCCCGACTTGTTGCCGCGCGAATAGGTGCCATAGACCAGCACATCGGGGGTGACCTTCCACCCGAGTGACACCAGGCCCGAGAGATTGTCGTTCTTCAGCCTGGTCTCATAGAGCGGCACGACCTTGTTGAAGTTGGATCGGATGCCGAGGATGGTGGCCTGCGTCGCCGCCGGGAAGGCCGAGATATCGGGCGCGTTCGCCACCCATTGCTGGAAGGTGCCGGTCTTGTCCTCGTGCGTGAAGCGCAGGCCGGTGGTGAGGGTGAGCGTGGGGCTGATTTGCCAGTCGGTCTGGCCAAAGGCCGCGATCGTCTTCGTCGTGGGTTCGGAATAGGAATTGACCTCGAACCCGTTGAGCGCCGCATTGGTGACCGGGTTTGACGCGCCGAGGAACCACAGCGGAGCCGCCGCGCCATAACCGGTGGCACCATAGCCGCGCACCGTCTGCCAGAAGTAATAGGCGCCGACGACGTAATCGATGGTGCGCGAACCCTTGCTGGCAAGGCGCACTTCCTGGCTGAACTGGCGCTGGCGGTTGGCTTGCTGCGCCTTCACGACGGCGGGCAGCGACGTGGCATCACCATCGTTGGCCGGGTCCCAGTCCCACCAGCGATAGGCGGTGATTGAAGTGAGCGCCGCGCCGCCGAAGTCCCAATCGACCTGGCCCGAGATGCCATAGCCAGCCATGTTGGCCTGATAGTGGCTGTCCGCCTCACCCACGCGATTGAAGGCGTTGAAATCGGGCTTCACATAGCCGGGGAAGCGCGCGACGCGGATGTCATAGTTGTCCGCGACACCCCGGGCATTGTGCAACACGGTGCCATCTGCATAGTTCGCATAATTCGCGACCAGCAGGTTCATCACGCTATGCTGGGTCTGGCGCGAGTAATCACCGATCACGCGGATCGAAAGATCGCTGTTGGGGGTGAACAGCAGCTGCCCGCGGATGGAGGCATTGTAGTAATCCTGCGAACGGATTCCCTGCGTCTTGTTGTAAGTGAAGCCGTTGTTGCCGCTGATCGCGCCGGAAATGCGCACGGCTAGCCTGTCGGGTACGATCCCGGCACTGGCCGAGGCACGCAACTGATAGAAGCCGTAGCTTCCGACATTGACCTCGCCCGAGAATTCAGGATCGAACACGGGCTTCCTGCTGGTGATGTTGATCACGCCCGAGGTGGTGTTCTTGCCGAACAGCGTGCCCTGCGGCCCGCGCAGGATTTCGATGCTTTCCAGATCGACAAGGTCGAACTGCGAGAGGCCGACGCGACCATAATAGACGTTGTCGATGTAGAAGCCGACGCCGTTTTCCAGCCCATCGTTGGTGAGCGCCACGTTGGAGCCGAGGCCGCGGATGTTGATGTTGGTGTTGCGCGGGTTGAAGCTGAACACCTGCAGGCTGGGCACCTGCTGCTGAATTTGCCCCAAGGTGAAATCGCCACGCCGTTCCAGCGCCGCGGCGCTGACCACCGCAACGGCTACGGGGATGTCCTGCACATTCTCATCACGCCGGCGCGATCCGGTGACGATGATGCCGTCCCCGCCATCGCCCGCACCTGGAGCGATGGATTGATCAGCAGAAGCATCCGGGCCAGGTGCCTCCTGCGCGAAGGCGGAAGTGGCGGCGAAAAGCGCGATGGCGCTGGCGGCGCCTTGAAAAGCTGTCTTCATTGTTCGATCCCTGAACCCTGTTGATGTTCAGGCCGGAAGTGCGCGGTGCGGGCGGCTGGCGTGGCTGGAGCGGGGCCAGAGGCGCATGCCTCCGGCTCGACACCGAAAAGGGCGACGATGGCTTGCTGCAGCGACACGGGATACCGGCCCAGATCGCGCAGGTCGGCCTGAGTCAGTCTGTGCATGGTGGTCCTCCTTGCCGCGCGGAGCGGCATGAGCAGACGTGTCTGTGATGGAGTTCCGGCGGCCAGGCGACCCCGATGCATCTTTCCCGCCCTGGGGAGATGCTTGGCGGATTTCGGTCGGTTACCGGGTGCGCGTCAGGCGCGCTTCGTGGGCATTCGCATCATGTCACCTCTTGCATGAGGGGAACACGATGCCTGGCGCTGTCGCCCCAGCATCGCGCGCTTTAGCGGTTGGTAACGCGGAGCAAGCTGCTTCCCGATCAAATGCCGCGGTCCAGCACCCTTTGGATCGCGCGGATGGGCTGGACTCCATACCGCCGGGATAATCTCTACCTAATCAGTTGAGTCTTTTCGGTCAATCAAAAGCTTTCCTATCCCCCGTGATGGGAAGGCTTTTCCAATGGGGTTGCCAATTCGTCAGCGCACCACGGTGTGGCGGTGGTTGGCGGCATGCCCCAGTTCCCGGCCACGACACACGCAACGATTCCATGCTAGGATGCGCGGCCGCCGATGACCGCATTGTGCATCTGCAAGTCGTGCTTGCCCATCGGCGCGGCTTGTGCGATTTCTATAGGCCAAAGTTGGCGTCCGCCCACGCCAACATGCAAAGTGTCGGTCGCATCGCGGCCTGCATTGCACACCGGGGGGCGGGCATCGCAGTCCCTTTGTCCGCCCCCTAATTTTCTGCTGATGCCATAAAGACCGTGGACCGTCTCGATGGCTGGCGCACGGCTCAACGCACCGTCTACCAACGCCACGCAATACTCCACTTTATCGGTAGACATTACGGCGCGGCAGATAGACAACGCTGTGGCCTTACGCGACAACGCATGGGACCGCATACCAAGGTGCGCAGGCTGCGCCCCATGAGGACGGGTCTACCCCGCCAGACTTTGTCGGAGCCATGCAACGATGAACCACATCCCCGCTCCGGCTCCTCCTCGCCAGCAGACCGGGCCGGGCATCCTCATGGGCCGCAGTCTGCACACCTTGGTATCTCACCCTCCCTGCCGATCGGAGCCAGCATGTCCAAGCCTGTCTTCACCCTTTCCCGCCGCGCCGCGCTTGCCGGCACTGCCGCCACACTCGCCCTGCCCGCTGCTTCGGCCTTTGCCACGGCCCAGGGACCGTTGCGGCCCAACATCCTTTACATCATGGCCGACGACATGGGCTTTGCCGACCTGTCGTGCTATGGTCGGCGCGATTACGCCACGCCTGCCATCGATGCGCTGGCCACGCAGGGTCTGCGCTTCACCCAAGCCTATGCCAACAGCGCAGTCTGCACTGCCACGCGCGTCGCGCTGATTACCGGGCGATATCAGTACCGGCTGCCAGTGGGGCTGGAGGAACCGTTGGCCAACCGTGCCAACATCGGCCTGCCGCCCTCGCACCCCACGCTGCCATCGCTGCTGGCCAAAGCCGGATATCGTACCTCGCTGATCGGTAAATGGCATCTTGGCAGCCTGCCGGATTTCGATCCGCTGAAAAGCGGGTATCAGCACTTCTGGGGCCTGCGCAGTGGCGGGGTGGACTATTTCACCCATGCTTCCACCAATGGCGAGCCGGACCTGTGGGATGGTGGCACCCCGGTGGAAAAGGCCGGCTACCTCACCGATCTGCTGGCTGAACGGGCCATTGCCGAGATCGGCGCGGGGGCCGCCTCGTCGCAGCCCTGGTTCATGAGCCTGCATTTCACCGCGCCGCACTGGCCGTGGGAAGCGCCGGAGGACGAGGCCGAATCGCGCCGTCTGGCCGCGAAGAATGACCGGCAGGCACTGTTCGATTGGGATGGTGGCAGCGCATCCACCTATGCCGCCATGGTCCGCCGGCTGGACCTGCAGGTTGGCCGCATCCTCACCGCGCTCGAAGCGTCGGGCCAGGCGGGCCACACCATCGTCGTGTTCACCAGCGACAATGGCGGCGAACGCTTCTCCGACACCTACCCCTTCACCGGGCGCAAGACCGAGCTGCTTGAAGGCGGCCTGCGCATCCCCGCCATCGTCCGCTGGCCGGGCGTGACCCGCCCCGGCTCCACCAGTGACGCGCAGGTCATCACCATGGACTGGCTGCCCACCTTCCTCGCCGCTGCCGGGTCTGCGCCCGATCCCGCCTTTGCATCCGACGGCGTTGATATCCGCCCGGCCTTGGCTGGCGGCGCGCTGCCGGAACGCACGCTGTTCTGGCGCTACAGAAATCATGGCCAGCAGGCTGCGCGGCGCGGATCGACCAAGTACCTGAAGATCGGCGAGAACAGCTTCCTGTTCGACGTGACCGCCGATCCGCAGGAGCGCGCGAACCTCAAGGATCGTCGGCCTGATGCATTCAGGGCGCTGCAGGCGGAATGGGACGCATGGAACCGCACAATGCTGCCGCTCGATCCGCAATCCTACACCCACGGCTTCCACGCCAACGAACTGGCCGATCACTTCGGCGTAACCGACTGACGCTTCCCGGTATTTCGAAGGACTAACAATCGTTGGGCACGGAACGAACTGCGCCCTGTCCGCTTGCACTCCTGACCTGAAAAACAAAGGAGCACTCCATGACGCAAGCATCGGCCATTTTCGATACCCATGCCGAGGCCGAACGGGCCGTGGCGGATCTGCGCGCGCTGGGCGTGGAGGATGCGCACATGTCGGTAATCGCCCACCACGGCGGCACCACAACCACCCGTTCCGGCGATGGCGAGATCACCGATGAAGAACACCGCAACGTGCTGCGCGGCATACTCGGTGGCGGTGCGCTGGGCGCAGGGCTCGGCGTGGCGGCACTCGCGATCCCGGGTGTCGGCCCGCTCGCCGCAGCTGGCGCGATCGCCGCATCGGCTGTGCCAGAGGCGATCGGCATCGGCGCCGTGCTCGGGGCGATCGGCGGATCGCTCAACGAAGTGCTGACCAAGCACGGGATCAGCGATGAAGACGCGACCTACTATGGTGGACGGCTGAAAGATGGCGCGGTGCTCGTGACCGTGGAAGACGGACGCGCCGATGCGCAGACCGTCGAAGACGTGCTCTATCGCCACGGCGGGCACAATTCCACGCACGCGCGCAGCATCATCGCCTGACGCTTCGGGCGGGCGGTCATGGCTGGCGCGGGATCAGAACTCCGACCAGTCGTCGTCGCCCGCCATCGCGCTTTGCAGCGCCTGCCGCTGCTTCAGCACCGCCGGCGGCTGACGCGGCGTGGTAACCGGCAGGTCCGCCGATACCGGCGTGACGCTGGCCTTGGGGGCCAGTGGCGCAGTATGGGTCGAAGCCGCCGGGACGACAGGTTTCGCAACCTGGTCGGTCCAGCGCCTTGCCCCGGAATTGGCGTGGGAAGCGCTGCCTGACCGGAACTGGTCGACCAGCTGGCTCAGCTGCTGCGCCTCGTTGGCCAGACTGCGGGCGGCGGCGGTGCTTTGCTCGGTCATCGCCGCATTCTGCTGCGTCAACCGATCCATGTCCGCAACCGTCTGGTTGATCCCGCGCAGGCTCGATGCCTGGTCGGCCGAATCCGCCGCCACGTTGCCCACGAAAACAGTGATCTCGTCGATCTCGCGCAGCAGGTCCTTCAGCACCACGCCGGTCCTCTCCACCAGTTCGGCGCCGCGGGCAACTTCGGTGCTGCTGGACTGGATCAGTTCGCGGATCTCGCGTGCGGCATCGGCGCTGCGCTGCGCCAGCACGCGCACTTCGCTGGCCACCACGGCAAAGCCCTTGCCCGCCTCGCCCGCGCGGGCCGCTTCCACCCCGGCGTTCAGCGCCAGCAGGTTGGTCTGGAAGGCGATGCCGTCGATCAGGCCGGTAATGCTGGCGATCTGATCGGCTGAGGCACGGATGGCATGCATCGCCGCCACCGCATCGGTCACCACTTCGCTGCCGGTACGTGCGGTGCGCAGGCTTGAAGCCACCGATTGCCCGGCTTGCGCTGCCTGCCCCGATGTCTCCATCACGCTGCGCGTGGTTTCGTTCATCGCGCGCGCCGCATCCTGCAGGGCGGCGGCCTGCTGTTCGTTGCGCATGGACAGGTCGTCAGTTGCGCTGCGGATCTCCGATGCGCCCGTCAGCACCGCTTCCGCTCCGCTGCGCACCTGCGCGATGGCTGCGGCGAGCGCGGAGACGGCAGCGTTGTAGTTATGGCGCATCTCCTCGTACGAAGAAGGGAACGCGCTGTCGATCGTGGCGCCCAGGTCATTGGCCGCCAGCCGCTTCAGCGCACCGTTCAACGTGTCGACCACGCTCTGCTGTTCCTCGGCGTCGGTCATGGCCAGGATGTTGTCGCGGAATCGCGCCATCGCCTTGGTCATGCGGCCCACGCAGTCCTGATGGTGGGTATAGTGGATCGGACTGCTGGTATCCCCGTTGGCCAGCGCTTCCATGCGCAGCACGGTGTCGACGTATGGCGTGCAGATCAGCTCCCCCGCTCGCCAGTTGACCACCACGATGGCCCCCGCGCAAAGCGTGGCCAGGATCAGCGAGGCGGCCACCGGAATCACCTGCACCTCACCCCCGGCAGCAAACCCGACCGCGAGGAGGGCGAGGGTGGCGTGTAAGGTGGTGAGCGCGCGAAACTTCTGACGGATGGGGGCGGTCTGTTCAAACCATGCGAGCATGGGATTCTCCTGCATCGGATGGTTTGGCTCTAAAGGAAGTTGGCCCGTCTGCGCAGTCGTGTTCATTTCGGGCGAGGCTGGTTCGAACCCGTTAATACCTTGGATTTCCGCCACATTTTGGACCATTTTGCCCCAAGGGGCAGGTTGACTGAAGTTTATGCCCGCAAAGCAGTAACTTCACCCAACAGGCCGGGAACCGCATCGGCCGGAACAGGGCGGCTGATCAGGTAACCCTGGATCATGTCGCACCCTTCAGCACGAAGCACGTCCGCATGGGTCTGGATCTCGACGCCTTCGGCCAGGGTCTCCATGCCGAGCGCGCCCGCCAGAGTCGCGATGGCGCGCACGATGGCCTGCGCGCTGGCATCGCGGCCGAGATCGCGCACGAAGCTCTGGTCGATCTTCAGCTTGTCGAAGGGGAACGAGCGCAGGTAGCTGAGGGAGGAATAGCCGGTGCCGAAATCATCAAGCGCCACCCGCACTCCCAGCGCGCGTAGCGAATGAAGCATGGCCACGGTGCGTTCGACATTGCCGATGAAGATGCTCTCGGTAATCTCGAGCTCCAGCCGCGCCGGCGGCAGTCCCGAGGCGGCGAGCGCGCGAACCACGGCCTGGCCAAGCGCGGGGCTGGCGAACTGGCGCGGCGAGATGTTGACCGCAACCGAGACGGCCTGAGGCCAGGAGGCAGCCTGGTGGCACGCCTCCATCAAGGCCCATTCGCCGAGCGGGACGATCATGCCGGTCTCTTCGGCCAAGGGAATGAATTCGGCCGGGCTGACGGGGCCGCGCACCGGATGGTTCCAGCGCATCAGCGCCTCGAACCCCTTGATCCGCTGTTGCGCAAGGCTGAACAGAGGCTGGAAATGCAGTTCGAACCCACCGGTGCGCAGCGTCTCGCGCATGTCGAGTTCAAGCTGGCGGCGGCGGCTGGCCGCTTCATCAAGGGCGGCTTCGAAAAAGTGGTAGGCGCCCTTGCCATCCGCCTTGGCGCGATAGAGCGCGAGATCGGCATTCTTGAGCAGGGTATCGCTGTCCGCACCATCGGCCGGACCAATGGCGATGCCGAAGCTGGCCGAAAGCGGCACGCTGCGCCCGTCAATCCGGCAATCGCGATTGAGCGCGGCATGAAGGGTGGCGGCAATGGCGGTACAATCAGCTTCGCGGCCAAGGCCCGAGACGAGCACGCCGAATTCATCACCGCCAAAGCGGGCAACCATGGCATCGGGATAGAGATCGGTCAGTTCCTGCGCGACGAACTGCAAGAGCGCATCACCCATGGGATGACCCATGGTATCGTTGATCGTCTTGAAATCATCGAGATCGACGAAGGCGACCAAGGTGCGGCTATCGTCGGTTTGCCGGAGCAGCGCGCGTTCCAGCTTTTCAAGGAAGAAGCTGCGATTGGGCATGCCGGTGAGCCCATCATGCAGCGCTGTGTGGATGATCCGGCGTTCGCGTTCATCGATGGCATCGACCATGGCGTTGAAGCTGCGTGCCAGGGCGACAACTTCGCGATCCCCCTCGGCCGCGACCTTTGCCCGTTCCCCGCGTGCGATGCGACGGGCCGCATCGGCCAGCGTGGTGAGCGGGCGGGTGATCCCGGCGGCGAGATGCAGGGCCAGCCATATGCCGAGGAGCGTGCCGACCACGGCGATGGCAATGAGGATCGAGCGGACGCCGGTGTAGGATTCCATCGCCTTGTCCAGCGAGGAGCGCAGCACCAGCCGCGGAAGGACGCCCTGCTGCAGGCTGGGCAGATCGGACAGGCGGACGAGATCGTCTCCATCCCGGCCCGGCGCAATGGCGACCTGGCCCGGTGCCTGCGCCCGCAGGGCCGGTGCCAGCCGGCGGGCATCCTGCACGTCAACCGCCATTGGGATGGCGGAAAGGCGGCTGAGCGATTGCAGATCCTGCTTGTCCAATGGTTGGGCCAGCACCAGCCAGCCGACCAGATCGGGCATTTCAATGGGTGCGGCGACGCCGAGCGCGAGATGGCCATTGAGCGCGATCACGCCGCTGGCACGCCCGCCATCGAGCGCGGGCAGCAGCGCCGCGCCATCGAGCGGTGGCGCGCCCGGCCCGGCGGTGATCGAACCATCAAGGCCCACGATCGCTGCAAGCGGTGCCCCGGTGCGATCCCCCAGGCTGGCCAGCGCAGAGCCGAGCGTGGCGCGGTCTCCCGTGGCGAAGGCTTCCCGAAAGCCGAAATCGCGCGCGACCACGGACGCGGATTCGCGCAGTTGATCCGCCCGGTTGGCAATAATGCGATCGAACACGCGGGCGTTGGCGACCATGTCGCGCTCTGCCGCCTGGCGTGCGAAGAGACTGAGCCCCGAACCGGCCACGCCGATCGACACCGACATGACCACGGCGAGCAGGAGCGCGAAAAGCAGGGCGATGTGGGTGCGCAGCTGCAGTGCCTGACGCCGCCGCACCAAGCGCGATACGGTTAGCACCCCGGCCCGGATTGCTGCGAGAAAGGCGGGACGGCGCATGCGATCAGCGAGTCTGGACCACCAGCCGAACGACCCCGCCCCCGCTGACCGTGGCAGGCAGCAGCAATTCGTTCTCGGGCGCGCGCAGCCGCGGGTGCCACACGCGCACCTTGTAGGCGCCTGCCGGCAGGCCGGGGATGCGGCCAAAACCGTTCACGTCGGTCTGGCGGGCGAAAGGCGTATTGACCACGCGGATATAGCCGCGCATCTGATCGTGGATGTTGCAGCCGAGCGCAACGGTGCCAGTCAGCGCAAAGCGCTGCGTGCGCGTCTGGTCCCGACCATAAAGATCGATCTTGAACTTTGCAGGCCGTGAGAAGCTGTAGATGCTGTGGCGCACGGCATCAAGATTGGGGAAGGCCACAGTGGCGCCAACCGGCACGATCAGCGTGCCGGGGACGAAGGTCTGGTCCCTTTGCGCCATGGCATTGCGCCAGGGAAAGGTGATCGGGCCGGTTGCGGGCCGTTCCACCTCTACCACCGCGCCCTGCAAAGGCATGCCGCGGGCATCGACCACCTGAAAGACGGCTTCGAGAGGCCCAGTGGCGGAAACCGCGAGCAGGCAGGGAAGGGCAAGTGCAGCCCGGCGAAGGAAGGGGAGGAAGCCGTTGGCCATGTGCTCCCTATCGCTGCTGCGCGTTAAAAACTGTCTAATCATCGGGATGGCTGGTTTTACCATTCCTTTAGCCGCGATGGTTAACGTTGTGAAAGTATTAGACTGATTCATGGGACTTTTCGCTTCGATGGCCACGATCTTGACGACCGGCAGACGCCGCGCCGCCACCCGGTGGAGCCTGGCAGGGTTACTGGCGCTGGGCACCCCGCTGGCATCGCCGGCCCAGGCCGACGAAACATTTGACGATGCCAAGCTGCTGCTGACCAATGGCGTGACCAGCGTGGAAGGCGCGAGCGGCGGCGGGCTGGCATCGTGGAGCACGATCGCCGGGCGCGGGACCGAGCGCGCCATCGGCGTTTCAGCACACGTGACCGCAATCGCCCTGCCCGACTATGGCTGGCAAAGCCACGGCGTGAGCGTGGGCATCCATGACCGGCTCGAACTGAGCTATGCCCGGCAGAACTTCGACACGCGCAAGGTGGGCGCGGCGCTGGGACTGGGCCATGGATTCAAGTTCAACCAGGACATTTTTTCAGCCAAGCTGCGGCTGGCGGGCGATCTTGTCTATGGCCCGCAATGGCTGCCGGCAATTGCGGTGGGAGTGCAGCACAAGCGCAATCTGGACGGCGCAATCGTGCGCGCGGTGGGCGCCCGATCGGCACAGGGCACCGACTTTACCCTGAGCGCGAGCAAGCTGTTCCTTTCACGCAGCGTGCTGGTGAACGCCACCGCGCGGCTGACCAAGGCCAACCAGTTCGGCCTGCTGGGTTTTGGCGGGGACAAGCACGGCAAGCACAGCCTGCAGGTGGAAGGGACGCTGGCCTATCAGCTTTCACGCAGGCTGGCGGTGGGTGGCGAATACCGCACCAAGCCGGACAACCTGGGCATCGCGCGCGAGGATGATGCGCTGGACATGTTCGTGGCGTGGGCGCCGGTCCGCAACCTGACAGTTACCGGGGCGTATGTGGACGTGGGATCAATCGCCACGTTCGGCGGGCAGCGCGGCGGGCTGGTGCAGCTGCAGCTGGCGTTTTGAAGGGTTTGCGAATGATGCGTAAGACGGTTCTGTCAGTGGCGCTGGGCATTGCCATCATGGCCCCCTCGGCGGTGATGGCGCAGGAAGTGCCGCCCGCAGCCGAAAGCGGCGAGGCGCCCGGCGACGCGCAAGTCGACCGGGACGCACCAGTTGATTGGGACAGGGAATTCGGCGTGGTGCGCAAGACGCGCGACCCGGTGACCGGGGAGATCCCGGTCGATCCCTATGTGCAGAGCGACGCCAACGCCGGGGCCAGTCCTTTTACCGGCGAGGGCATGGCGCGCGCGTTTGGCGGGCAGCCCGGCATCCGTCGCGTGGTGGACCGTTTCGTGGAGCTGAACACCACCGATCCGCGGATCAAGGCGATCTTTGGCGAGCACGACATGGTGCGGTTGCGGCGCACACTGTTTGAACAGTTCTGCTTGATCCTGAATGCGGGGTGCCATTACACCGGGCGCGACATGAAATCATCGCACAAGGGATTGGGCTCCACCCGCGCCGACCTGAACGCGCTGGTGGAAAACCTGCAGCAGGCGATGCGCGAGAATGGCGTGGGCTTTGCCGCGCAGAACCGCTTCCTGTCAAAGCTGGCACCGATGGACGCCGACGTGAGCGAGCGCGGGGAGAAGCGGCTGCTGGGCAAGCGGCGCTGACGGATGCATACATGCTTGATCGGGACAGTCCCCACCTTTGGATAAACAGGGACTGTCCCTGATTAATGGTCATTTTGGACGCGTGCCTTGCGACGGCGCCAGCGTAACCAGCCGGTGGTGAAGAGCGCCAGCGGCATGAGCCCTGCAAGCACCAGCGCCGCGCGCAGAGGCATGCCGCCTGCCGAACCATCGTGCAGTGGGTGCAACCAGTTCAGCACGGTGACCTGCGCGCCTGACCTGGTGGCGTCGGCCACGGATAGGACCCGGCCGCTGTGCTGATCGACCAGCACCCAGCTGTGCGGAAAGCGGCGGCTGGGGTCGCCCGGCAACTGCAGTCGCAGACGATAAGGCGTGTGGCCGGGGCCGGGAGCTTCGATCCACGCCAGCCGCGCGCTTGGCAGCGCGGCCAGCGCTGCTGCGGCGGCCTTGCTGGGCGGGATGGTGGGTGCACTCCAGTCTGCCTGAACATCCGATTCCGGCACCGGCACGCCCGGCGCACGACCAAGCAGCGTGGTTAGCAGCGCACCGGTTTCCTTCGGCAGCTCCAGCGCCGCACCGGTCACCGCCAGCATCGCCAGAAGCGGCAGTCCGCCAAGGCCGGCCAGTTTGTGCCAATCGCGCAGCGCGCGCAGCGGGGGGGCGCCACGCTTGAACAGCAGCGCCTTTTTCCACGATCCCTTCGGCCACCATGCGGCCAGGCCGGTGAACAGCAGGACAGCAAGTGCGAGGGAGACATAACCCAGCACCGTGCCGGCCGTGGGTCCCAGCAGCAGGCGATAGTGCAGGTCATAGATCCACGTCATCGCATGATCGCCCCAGCGATCACGCCGCAGCACGCGGGCACCATCGGGCGAAAGCCAGGCCATCGGCGGGGCAAAGCGCCCGGCGTCCATGCTCGTCTTGCCATAATAGCGTGCCGGGATGGGGCCGGGGCGGCCGGTTACCTCCAGCCGCCACGGGCCGGTCCATGCTGGATGATCGCGCCGCAGCGTAGCGATCGCGCGGTCCCAGCCCGCAGGCGTGGCCATGCCGGCCGACGCCTGCTGCGGGTGCAGCAGCGCGTCGATCTCGACATACCAGACCAGCACCGACCCGGTCAGCCCCTGCAGGACGAACAGCGCGCCGAGCCACAGGCCCAGCCACAGGTGCAGCCGCATGGCCGCGCGCCTGATCGGCACGGCCATGTCAGAACCGCAGGCGGACCGAGCCGGTCACGCCACGCCCTTCCGCCGGGCTATGCAGTGTCTGCGCGCCGTCCCACCAGGCGTATTCGTAGTACTGATCGGTCAGGTTGCGCCCTGTCAGCGCCAGTTCGACACGGGGCGTAATGACAAATGCGGCCTCGGCATTGAACACCGCGCTGCGCCCGAACTTGCCCTGCGCGGCGCTGTTGGCGGCGGTTAGCCAATAGGACGATTGGCCGTTGGCCCATGCCGACAGGCGCAGGCGCGGCAGCATGGTGGCGTCGATCCCGGCAGACCACAGCCAATGCGGCACGTGGTCAATCTGGTTGCCGGCGAATTGCGGTGTCGCCGGATCGGGCCGGATCACCACCGCATCCTGCCAGGACAGCGCACCCCACACCGACAGGCCGGTGATCGGGCGCGCGCTTGCCTGCACGTCCACGCCGCGGCGGCGGGTGGAGCCGACATTCTCGCTGTCCCCCAGTGGATCGTTCAGCTTGCGCTTGATCTCGCAAGTTGCGGTCTGCCGCCAAAGCGCCACGCGCAGTTCGCTGCCCGCCATCGGAACGAACTTGATTCCCACCTCCCAGCCGGTGTTGATCGAAGGCGCAAGGTCGGTGGTGCGCGGCGGGATCAAGTAGGCGCCCGAGCCAAGGCCGATCTGGAAGGTGCGGCCCCAGTTGCCGTAAAGCGTCACGCGGCCGATCGGCGTCACCGCCACGCTCAGCTTGGGCTGGCTGATCGTGCCATAGTCGTTGATCGGAGCGGCGGTGCCCGACAGCCGGTTGCGGAAGTGGCCGCCGACGCGGTCGATGCGCCAGGCGGGGGTGATCTTCAGCCACGCTGCCGGCTGCAACACCGCCTGGGCATAGACGCCGCCGACATTCAGCGTGAAGGCCTGGTCGCGGGTCTGGCTGGTAACGGTGCGGTTGGCAGTGAGATAGCGCAGCGAGCGGTTGTCCTGCCACTGCATGTCGCCGCCCAGCTCGCCCATCACCGCCATGCCAGCCAGCGTGCCGTGGGCGTGCAGCGCAGCCATGACGCCATACTGCGTTTCATGCGTGACGCGGCGCTGCTGCGAGGCGCCGGCGGAGAACTTGACGAAGCGGTCGTCCTCCAGCCGGTTGGCATAGACGCGGGCGGTCAGGCCGAGATGGGCGCCGATCTCGCCATCCACGTGAAGCGCGTACTGCTGCATCTCGCGCACGTCGCCGTCGCTGGCGTTATAGGCATTGGTCATGCGCGGATCGGCACGGGAATCGGCAAAGGTGAGGTAGCCGGGCTCCTGCGCGTTGCCCTTGTAGTATCGCGCGCTGGCGCCCACGCGGAGCGCGGGGGAGACGGTCAGCGTCCATTTGCCGGCAAGGCTGGTGCGGTCCACCGCGCCATGGCGGCGGTAGCCATCGGCCTGGCGATAGGCGATGGAATAGTTCTGGCTCAGCGCGCCGCGTTCCAGCCCGGCGGTTAACTGGCCTTCGTAGGTGCCGAAGCTGCCGGCCGAGGCGCGCGCATCCACGTAGGTGCCGCCGGTGCGGGTGGCGATGTTCACGCTGCCGCCGATGGCGTTGAGGCCGTATCGCGGATCGGAGGTGCCGCGCACCACTTCAATCCCGGCGATCTCCAGCGGGAAGACCATGTCGAGGAACGGCATGTTGCCGTCGTTGCTGTTGGCGGGCACACCGTCGATCAGCAGCTTCACTGCGTTGACCTCACTCTCTCCGTTGAAGCCGCGCAGCGACACCTTGCCGCTGGTGGTGCCCTGGTTGAAGTTTGTCACCAGCACGCCGGGCATGCGCCCGATCAGCTCCCACGCATAGTTCACGCTTGCGCGCTGGGCGACGTCGGCGCCCATGATGTCCACCGAAGTGAGCACGTCTCTGGCGGAACCCGCCATGCTGCGCGCGGTGACGACGATCTCGCCAACGCGGAAGCTGGTGTCAGCCGGGGCGGGCTCGTTGGCCAGGGCGGGTGTGGACATGGCAAGCAGCGCCGCAACCGGCGCAAAGCGGATGGTCTTCATCGTCTAAAATTCCTGAAACGAACGCAATCGCGCCCGCGACATGGCCGCAAGCGGTGGAGTGTGGGTTCAGGAAAGCAGGGGTGGCCCGCAGGCTGGGGGCTGGGCGTGGCGGCGGCGCTTCAGATGCAGAACCGGCGCGGCGCGCACGCCCATCGCCAGGATGAAGCCGATGGCGAGCGCCAGCAGCAGCGGATCGGCTCCGCCCATGGCGGCATGGCCCAGCGCGCCAAAGGTGCAGGATTCGTGCGCCTGCACGCCCGGCTTGGCAGGCTTGCCCGGCACGGTCACCTCTCGCGCATGGCTGTCTCCGGTGGCGTCGGCGCAGACCAGCACGGTGAAGCTGCGCGCGGACACATCGGGCATGAAGCCTGCTGGCACCAGCGCCTTCATCACCAGCGCCGCCGCGATCAGCAGCGACGCCAGCGCGCAGTGGCGCATCAGGATATGGCGCAGGGTCCCCATCGCCGCGCCGCTTACCCGCGCCGACCGGCACTGTCACCCCACTCCCGCATGAATGCGCTACGAACCCCAAACCTGACAGTTTGTATGATCCGGTTCCATCGGGTGAAACATTCTGCCCCCGCACCCCATCGCCCCCCGCCACCACCCGCGATAGGTTGCGTGTCAAGAGCCGAACGGGCCGGGAGAGGAATGATGGGAACGAGAGCGGTCCTTGCCGGCGGGCTTGCCGCCGCCGCGGTGCTGGCGATGCCGGCGCTCGCTGCGCAAAAGCTGGGCGAGGTGCAGCCACCCCGCGCGCCCGAACAGGTCTATGCCAAGGTCTGCGGATACTGCCACGGCCGCAACGTGGGCCCGGTGATCCTGGGCCGCCACCTGCCCGCCGAAGCGATCCGCTATGTCGCCCGCCACGGCCAGAACGGCATGCCCGCCTTCCGCCCCAGCGAGATCAGCGACGCGGAGCTGGCCGCGCTGGCGGACTGGATTTCGAGGGCGGATGCCCGCACCGGGGAGCACGGACAATGACCACGATCGATCGCCGCGGCCTGCTCGGCACCGGGCTTGCCGCCACTGCTGCGATGGGTCTAGGCACCGGGGCCAGCGCGAAGAACCCTGCCCCCCTTGCCCCCGGCCGCAGCAAGGCCGACTTTGCCGGCGCGATGAAGGCGTTCCGCTCCGTCGTCGGCGCGGAATGGGTGTTCGGCGACGAGGAGGCTGTCGCCCCCTGGACCAAGACCTACATCCCCGATCCATCGGGCCACTACAAGCCGGTCGGCGCCGTCTGCCCTGAAAACGTGGAGCAGGTGCAGGAGATCGTCCGCATCGCCAACACCTTCAAGCAGCCGCTGTGGACCGTCTCCACCGGCAAGAACATGGGCTACGGCATGACCGCGCCCGCCACCCCCGGCCAGGTGGTGCTCGATCTCAAGCGCATGAACCGCATCCTCGAGGTCGACGCCGATCTCGGCACCTGCCTGCTCGAACCCGGCGTTACCTACCAGCAGCTCAAGGACTACCTCGAGGACAACAACATCCCGCTGTGGATCGACGTGCCCACCGTCGGCCCCATCGCCAGCCCCGTCGGCAACACGCTGGATCGCGGGGTGGGCTACACCCCCTATGGCGAACACTTCATGTTCCAGTGCGGCATGGAAGTGTGCCTGCCCGATGGCCGCCTGATGCGCACCGGCATGGGCAGCATCAAGGGCAGCACCGCGTGGCAGGCGTTCAAGTGGGGCTATGGCCCCTATGTCGATGGCCTGTTCACGCAGTCGAACTATGGCATCGTCACCAAGATGGGCCTGTGGCTGATGCCCAGGCCCCCGGTCTACAAGCCCTTCATGGTGCGCCACCCGGAAATGGGCGACACGCCGAAAATCATCGAGGCGATGCGCCCGCTGCGCGTGTCCAGCCTGGTCGCCAACTGCAACCTGATGATGAGCGCGTCCTACCAGCTCGCCATGTTCAAGCGGCGCAACGAGATCGTGCCCGATGGCGCGCCGCTCGATGAAGCCTCGCTGAAGAAGGCGGCCAAGGCCAACGGCCTCGGCATGTGGAACACCTATTTCGCGCTCTACGGCACCGAGCAGACCGTCGCCGCGATCGAGCCGATCATCCGCGCGCAGCTCACCGCCAGCGGCGGCGAGGTGATGACTGCCGCCGAGATGGAGGGCAACCCGTGGTTCCACCATCACCAGACGCTGATGCAGGGCGGGCTGAACCTCGACGAAATCGGCCTGCTGCGCTGGCGCGGCTCTGGCGGCGGCCTTGCGTGGTTTGCGCCGGTGGCCGCTGCACGCGGGGCAGAGGCGGAACGGCAGACTGCGCTGGCCAGGGAAATCCTGGAAAAGCATGGATTTGACTACACCGCCGCTTATGCCATCGGCTGGCGCGACCTGCATCACATCATTGCCCTGCTGTTCGACAAGTCTGACCCGGCTCAGCACGCGGCGGCCGATGCCTGCTATCGCGAACTGGTCACCCGCTTCGGCGCGCAGGGCTGGGCCAGCTACCGCACCGGTGTCAATTCAATGGACCTGGTGGCGCAGCAGTATGGCGAGGTGAACCGGGACTTCAACCGCACGCTGAAGCACGCGATCGACCCGAACGGCATTCTTGCTCCTGGAAAATCAGGAATAGTCTGAGATTTGGGTGCGAGGCGAAAAACAGGGACAATCCTTGGCCTTCAGTCCTGAGCGGCGCAGATTTCGCACAGGGCATGGATGATGGCGCGGACGGTGTCGTCCTGCAGCGAATACCAGCGGGTCTGGGCTTCGGCACGGGTGGCGACGATGCCTTCTTCACGCAGCAGGGCGAGGTGCTGGGATACGGCGGACTGCGACAGGCCGGTGAGGTCCACCAGCGCGTTAACCGGCACTTCGCCTTCGTCCATGCGGCAGAGCATCAGCAGCCGTTCGGGGTGGCTCATCAGCTTGAGGCGGGCGGCCATGCCGGCGGATTTGGATTTGAGCAGGGTGAGATCGGTAGGCTTCATCGTGGGGGCGATTTAGCGATTGCCATTTGACCCTGCAAGAAAACGCGGGCCTTCCATGGAATGGATCGAAGGGTTGGAAGGCCCGCGCGGAAGTTTCTCGCGTGGCTGGAGGGCAGCCGGCGATGTGATACTGCCCTGCCTGCTCCGCCCGGTGTACTCAACCTGTCCATGAGGGCAGGCAACCTGGCGGGTCAGAGGCCGGCTTCGATCGCCATGCGGATGGCGTCGGCGCTGGTGCGCACGCCCAGCGCCTTGAGTACGGCGGCGCGGTGCAGCTTCACCGTGCGTTCCGACAGGCCGAGTTCCCAGGCGATCTGCTTGTTGAGCTTGCCCGCCGCGATGCATTCAAGGATTTCGCGCTGGCGCTTGGGCAAGGCCTCCACCTTTTCCTTCGCATCGGCATTGCGCATGTTGACGGTGGCGTCGGCGATTTCGACCTGAGAGCCGAGGAAATACTCCAGTTCCCCTTCGCCATCGAAGATCGGCGCGATCATTACCGCGTTGCGGAAGGGCGTGCCATCCTTGCGATAATTGAGGATCTCCACCATCACCGGCAGGCGCGCGGCGATGCCGGCGCGCAGTTGCTGGGTCAATTCGGGTTCGGTGCCTTCCCCGCGCAGGAATCGGCAGTTGCGGCCGATAATCTCGTCCTTGCCATAGCCGGTCAGCGCCTCGAACGCGGCGTTGCATGCCACGATCGGGTTGTCGGGCAGACGCGGGTTGCTGATTACCGCCGCCACCAGGCTGTTCTCGATCATTGCGCCTATCGCCATGCTTCTCCCCAACCCCTTCACGGACCAAAGCGCAATTGCCCTTGAGGCCATGTGGCCTTGGCGGGTCCATGCGCCGATCCTTAGCGCACCATGATTTCCTGCCTAGCCCCCTTTGCATCCGGGCGAGTGCAAGATGCGAAAGGAATGCTCGGATGAACGTTGTCAGCCACGATTTCCACCACGACGAAACCTTGGACGAGAATGGCAAGGTGGTGGTGCCGGGCCACGTGGAAGATGCGATTCGCACGCTGTTGACCTGGGCCGGCGACGATCCGGAGCGTGAGGGGCTGAGCGATACGCCCAAGCGTTTTGCCCGGGCCTGGAAGGAGTATTGCGCGGGATATGCCGAAGACCCGGGCCTGCACCTGGCACGTACCTTCAGCGAAGTGGCCGGCTATGACGAAGTGGTATTGCTGAAGGACATTCCGTTCCAGTCGCACTGCGAACACCATCTCGCGCCGATCACTGGAACGGCGTCGATCGCCTACCTGCCGCGCAACCGGGTGGTGGGCATTTCAAAGCTGGCCCGCGTGCTGCAGGGCTATGCCCGCCGCCTGCAGATCCAAGAGCGCCTGACCAGCGAGGTGGCGCAGTGCATCTGGGACAACCTGCAGCCGCAGGGCGTGGCCGTGGTGATCGAGGCGCAGCACGGCTGCATGACCGGGCGCGGCGTACGTACCCCCGGCGTGGGCATGGTCACCAGCCGCATGCTTGGCTGTTTCCTTGATGACGCGAGCAGCCGCAAGGAAGTGCTGGCGCTGATGGGCCGGGGCTGAGCGCCGATGGTGCGCTGGGCGGAACGCGGGATCGGATTGGTCGGACAGATTCGATGAAAGTTGCGATCGTGGGGGCGGGCATGGCCGGTCTGGCCTGTGCAGGAGCCCTGACCGAAGCTGGCGCTTCGGTGACGGTGTTCGACAAAGGGCGTGGGCCCGGTGGGCGCATGGCGACGCGGCGGCTGGAGACGCCGCTGGGTGAGGCTTCGTTTGATTTCGGCGCGCAGTACTTCACCGCGCGCGATCCCGGCTTCATTGCACAAGTGGAGCGTTGGGAAGCGGCAGGCATGGCCGCGCCCTGGCCACAAGCGCGGCCCGACGCATGGGTGGGCGTGCCGGCAATGAACACGCTGCTGCGCGATCTTGCCGGGCGGCACGACGTGCGCTTTGCCCGACTGGTGAAAGGGCTGTTGCGCGATGGCGATGGCTGGCACGTGGTGGGGCAGGATTTCCGCGCCGCTGCGTTCGATGCCGTGGTACTGGCGTTGCCCGCAGAACAGACTGCGCCGCTGCTGACGCTGCACGATTTCACGCTGTCGCAGGCGGCGCTCTATGCCCGGTCACAGCCGTGCTGGACCGCGATGTTCGCCTTTGCCGAGCCGCTGAATGCCCCCGACGTGTTGCGCGATACCGGCGCAATCGCCTGGGCCGCGCGCAACAGTGCCAAGCCGGGGCGCTGCGGGCCGGAGAGCTGGGTGGTGCAGGCGACGCCGAACTGGTCGGCCGCACACCTTGAGCGCGGGATGGAAGAAGTGGGCGTGCTGCTGCTGGAAGCGCTGGCGCGCGCGACCCGGACGGGCACGGAGCCAGAGCCGGTGGCGCAATCCGTGCACCGCTGGCGGTATGCCCTTTCCGCCGGGACCGGCATCGGCGCGCTGTGGAACGCCACTTCCGGGATCGGCGCTTGCGGGGACTGGCTGCTGGGCCCGCGCGTGGAATGCGCGTGGCTGTCAGGCCGGGCGCTGGCGGCACAGATGCTGAATCCGCAACAACCTGCCACGGCGGCAGCGGCGGAATAACAGGAGCGAACGGCGGGGCATTGCCACCCCGCCTGTTGGATCAGCCCGTGACGGCCTGCAGGGCGTCGATGAACTTCTCGATATTGCTGCTGGTCAGCCCGGCAATGTTGATGCGGCCCGAGCCGGCCATGTAGATGCCGTGATCGTTGCGCAGCGCGAGGATCTGCTCGCCCGTCAGAGGCAGCATCGAGAAGAGGCCATTCTGCACGCCCAAAGGGGCCATGGCGATGGGGCCAACCTGCTGCGCCGCAGCCAGACGATCGCGCACCTGGCGCATGCGGCCGCGCATGTCGTCGAGCTCGGCCAGCCATTGCGCGGTGAGGCCTTCGTCCTCCAGCACCAGCCGCACCGCCGCCGCGCCGTGATCGGGCGGCATCGACCAGCTGGCGCGCGCAATCGTCGCGCCGTTGCCCATGGCGTTGGCCAGTGCCGCCGCATCGGATGTCACCGCGTAGAACGCTCCGACGCGGTCGCGGTAGAGACCGAAGTTCTTGTCACAGGAATAGGCCACCAGCACTTCGGGCGCGAGCGAGAGCACCTTGCGCAGGCCATAGGCATCGGCCTCCATGCCGGCGCCAAGGCCCTGATAGGCGAGGTCGATCAGCGGCAGGACCTGCTTTTCGACGAGCAGCGGGGCGATTTCGTCCCACTGCGCTTCGGTGAAGTCCACCCCGGTGGGGTTGTGGCAGCAACCGTGGAGCAGCACGGCATCGCCCGGCTCGGCCTTGGCCAGCGCCGCCTTCAGCGCATCGAGATCGGCAAAGCCATCGGCGGTCATATGGCTGAAGGTCTTGAGTTCGAGCCCCACAGCCGACACGATCTGCGCATGGTTGGGCCATGAAGGAGTGCCCATCCAGATGCGCTTTGCGCCCGCGCGCTTGGCCACTTCGATCGCCAGGCGCACGGCGCCGGTGCCACCTGGGGCCTGCATGCCATCCACACGTGACCGGTCGAAGTCCTTGCCGAAGACATAGGGAATCAGTGCGTTGACGAAGCCCATGTCGCCATCAGGGCCGAGATAGGCCTTGGAATCCTGCGTTTCGAGCAGCTTGGCCTCGGCGGCCTTGATCGCGCCGAACACAGGGGTGGCACCAGTGGCGGTGCGATAGACGCCGACACCGAGGTCGATCTTGTCGCCGCGCGGATCCGCGTTGTACAGCTTGATCAGGCCAAGCAGGGCATCGGCAGGCTGGGCGGCAAGGTTTTCGAACATCGGAAGCCTCTGGAACGGTGAAAACGGGCGGCGCCCCCATGCCCCCCGACGCCCGTCGGGGCAAGAGGTTTTAGGCCATGAGGCCGCAGCCCGCCCCCGTGATCAGAACGGCATCCACTTCTGTGTGTGACTGAATTTCATGTAGCCCGCGTTCAGTCCCAGCCGCAGTCCCGCGCCCATGCGCACCGGGATCAGCACCACATCGCCGCGCCGCAGGTACGATACGTTGAAGCCGCCAACGAGATAGGCCTGCCCCTCGCCCGCGCCGAAGCGCTGGTAGAGGTCCTGCGTATCATAGAGGTTGTAGACGAGCACGAAGGTGTTCGAGGCGTTCGCGCCGAAATCGAAGCCAAGCGAGGGCCCGGTCCAGTAGACCGGCAGGTCGCCCTCCACCTTGTGGTGCAGCGTGCCCGAACCATAGCGCAGGCCGACCACCACCGCGCCGCCGCCTTCGCGCCCGGTGATATAGGCATTGGGCTCGCCCTGCTTTTTAAGGATATCGCGGATCATCAGCGCAAGCCCTCGCGAACCTTTGCCGAATACGCCCTCGGCTGCCCCGATCAGGTCGTCTTCCTTGTAGGTCTGCCCCGCGGTGGCGCCGGTGGCAGAGCTTGCCGGCGGCGGAACCATGGCCGCGCCCGCGCCAGGCCCGGAAGCAGGAGCGGCAGGAGATGAGGACACGGGCGGCAACTGCTCCGCCTCGGGACCGACCGGCGTCGCCTGCGCCGCCCCTTGTACCGGACCGTCCATGACCGAGCGGGGCTGCGCCGACCCTGTGGTTGCGGGCACGCCACCCCGGTTGAGATCGGCATCGATCGCCGAGTTGGGATCGATGGTCTGCACCTGCGCCAGGGCAGCCTGCGCGCCAAACGGCCCGAAAGCGCCCCCAAGCACAAGGGCATGGCCCGCGAGAACCAACGCGATGCGGCGGAGAGACTTCATGATAGCTTCGATTCCCATCCCATGGCCAGACGCCCACGAAGCGCACACCAGCCGACATTGCACCAGACCACCCGACCATGGCCCGCGACAATGAACCCGCGATGAGCCGAATCGAAATTGCGCCAAACCGCGCATTTCCGCCGCCCGGACGCACCCAGGACGTGCCATGCAGGAAAATCCGCAAACCCGCTTGCCGCCCCCCGCCTCCCCCGCTATAGCGCCGCCTCGCCGCTGCGATCCGGAGACGTGGGTGAGTGGCTGAAACCAACGGTTTGCTAAACCGTCGTACTGGTAAATCCGGTACCGAGGGTTCGAATCCCTCCGTCTCCGCCAGCGTGCCTTGGCCATCTTTGATGCAGGCACAGGCTGGCCACCGGGTCCCATAACCGCCCCAAGACAGTGCAGCCGCCAGGCGCATAACCTCACATGCCGTCGGAGTGAGATTGCGGATCGGGCAGGCCAGATCAGGCGACATTCCCGACTGGTGTGGCTGCAGTCCGATACACATCGTAAACGAACAACGGCAAGCGAAGAGCCCGCAATTCCGTGGCTCTCCAAAGGTGACATCTTCCCACCCAGATTCATTTGTCAGTCGGCGAGCGAGTCGCGCCTTCATTAGCTTGCGCTAAAGACGTGCAATTATGCCGCCCTATCGTGATCGAGAATGATTTGGACAATAGTTTTGTCTGATTTTCTGCTGCGCGATCCATTTCATATCCACAAAACTTCGTTCCGGGATCCGGACTGACAGCTTCGCTATGAAGAAGCTGAAAATCAGGCCTTGGCCAAATCTGACAACAGATTTGGTGGGCCATAAACTACGCATGGGTTTGACCGGACTTTGCTAGCGGACGGGCCGCGCTATGGCTTTCACGTGTAGCGCCGCCACCGATTTTTTCGCAGAACGCGTTCAAGGTATTCACGCATTGCGAAGACCCATTGGTGCTCCGCCGCCCTTCCGATCATGTATTCGACAACGCCGGCTCAGCGGCACGCTCCGACGACAATTGCCTGGTATTCCCTTATCGCATCGAAGGTCGTGCCGGAGATTTAAAGGCCAAGACACTACTCTGTCGCCCACAGACCGCCCCTCCACGCATTCACCTCTTGCATCGCGGTACTGAATTCGTGGTGAAAGGTGCAGGCAACGACGGCGATGCATCGGGTCAGGCGGGGTTGCTACTGAATGGTCTGTTCGTGCTGACGGAAGTCGCTGGGTGTGCGTCCGGCATAGGCGCGGAAGGCACGGCTGAAATGGCTCTGGCTGGTGAAGCCGAGCGATTCCGAAAGCGCCGCCAGGCTCATGTCGGTCTGCACAAGCAAATGCTGAGCGCGGTCGAGCCGGGCCTTTATCAAATACTGGTGCGGCGAAATTCCGGTCGCCTTCTTGAACACACGACAGAAGTGCGACGGAGTTACGCCGGCGGTCGCTGCCATTTGCTCGAGGCTGTGTTCAAGCTCGGGATGATCTAGGATAGCGTTCATCACCTTGTGCAGCCTATAAGCCGAGAAGTCCGAGGTCGGAATGTCCAGCGGCTTCCCCTGCGCCGGGACGCCCGACAGGATATGCGCCTTGAGCGCACCGACCATGGCTGAGACATAGGCCTCGCGCTCATCGGCATGGGGAGCATAAAGTTCCGCCAGGATCTGCCGCGTCAGCGCCACGCCCAGCGGATCGGTGAAGGCAAAGCGCATTTTGCTGAACTGGTCGCTTTGCGAGGCGGCCTTGAGCACCTCCGACGAAACGCTCAGCGTGACGACATCGAGCTCGCCATCGACAAGCCAGCCGGTGGGCATTCCGGCAGGCACGATCGTGGCGCAGCCAGGGATCGAATGCGTCTCGGTCCAACTGCCGCGTTCCCAGGTCTTTACCCGGGGTTTGCCAGCAATGTGCACGATGAAGATCGGATCGGGCACCGGCGGCAGGGCATAGCTCCCCACGAACTGCCGCCAGCGGCACAGCGACCAGCCATCGCCGAACGAGCCCAGCTCCATTTCAGGCGGCCGACCGAGCACGTCGCAGATGATCGCCTTGTTGTCCCACACCCTCTGGACAGGTGCGGACGCGTCCTTGTCGCGTGCGGGCTGTTTCAGCATCGCTCTTTCCTCGTCAGGCAACAAGGCGCACCTCGAGCTTCTTGAACCCGTTGATGAAGGCAGATCGCACGCGTTGTGGACAGCCAACAATCTCGAAGCGTGAAACATGCCGCACCAGTTCACCAAATGCCACCCTAAGCTGCATTTCCGCCAGCCGAGAGCCGACGCAGACATGCACACCCGCCCCGAACGCGACATGCTGGCGAACCTGCCGCGTCACATCGAACCGGCCGGGATCGGCGAAGACGGCGGCGTCTCGGTTCCCGGCGGGGTAGAACATCACCACCCGGTCACCCTTGCGGATAGCCTGCCCGCCCAGTTCGATATCGAGCATCGCGGTGCGACGCATGTGGATCACAGCGCTGGCGTGGCGGACCATTTCCTTGACGGCGTTGGGCAGCAGGTCCGGGTTGTCTCGGATCATCTGCCACTGTGCCGGATCACGCGCGAAGGCGATCATCGAATGGTTCAGCGTGTTGCGCGTCGTCTCATTGCCGCCGACCAGCGCGAGCACGAGATTGCCGACGAAATCGGGGAACGGCACTGGTTGACCGCCGATCTCGCTGTTGGCGAGAAGCGATGCCAAGTCACGGGTGGGTTCAGCCCGGCGGCTTTCGAACAGCGCTTGGCAGAAGCCAAAGAATTCGCCCACCACTTGCTGCATCTCTTCGGGCGACTGGCGGAAATCGGGATCGTCTTCGCCAATGAAAGCATCCGTCCAGCGGTGCAGATCGCACCACATGTCACCCGGAACGCCGAGTAGTTCGGCAAGTGTTAGGAGCGGCAGCGGAACGCTGAAACGGGGCAAGATATCGACGGCCTCATTCAACGGGACTTCGGCGAGAAGGGCTTCCACCCGCGCCGCGATTCGCGTCTCGATCCCTGCCAGCCGCCCCGGTGAGAGTGCGGGCACGACGAACTTGCGATACTGCGTATGGATCGGCGGATCGCGCGAGATGAACGGTACGCCGATGCCGCTGTCGCCTGAACCGGCTAGCCCCGCTTCGTTCTCGTCAAAGATGCGATGGCCCCCGTTCTCGCGCGCCGAGGAAAACACGTCGGACTGTTTGGAAACCGCAAGGATCTCTTCGAAACCGAGCACTGCCCAGAACCCGCCGCGGTCTTGCGCAGGCGGGTTCCAATGAACGGGCCCTTTGCGCCTGAGTTCCGCGAACAGGTCATAAGGCATGCCCTGCGCATAGAGCGAGGGATCGCCAAGGTCGGTGCCCATGCTCAGAAGCCCGCGCGGATGGAAAGCCCGAATGTGCGCGGTGCACTCGGTACGAGGAAATTGTAGGGGAAGCCGGCCCCGCGCAGGTCGAGCCCGTAGCCATAGGTCTTGCGGTTGAACAGATTGTTGGCGAACGCGCGGATGGTGATTGCGTCGTTGCTCCAGCTTAGTGCGCCATTGACCTTAGCGTTGGCCCCTTGGGCGAGTTCCGCGTTGACCTGCGCCGAACCGGCCACATTAACCGCATTGAACGGCGAGAAGAACTGGTTGCTGGCATAGACCACGTTCGGCGAAAATGTTACTCGACCGCTGGCCACTCCGACTACATCCCACTCAGCGCCGAACTGCCCGGTGAACTCTGGCGCGAATGGCAGGCGGTTCCCGGTAAGATCGGTTCCCTGCAGGGTCAGCTCCTTGAACTTTGAATACAGGAGGCCGAGTGAGGCATTGATCCTGAGCCTCTTGAAAGGACGCAATGTCATTTCTGCTTCCAGCCCGTAGACTTCGGACTTGGGCGCATTGACCAGGAACGACACCGGCCCCGGTCGCGTGTCCTGCAACTGCTGATTGGTGTAATCGTAATAAAACGTCGAGATGGCATAGGTCAGCACGCGGTTGGCGGTGCGCCCTTTGAGGCCAAGCTCGAATGCATTGACGTGCTCGGGCTTGATGTAGCTGATCCCGCTCGAGGAGGTGTAGCCGCCGCCGTTGACCGCGCCCGCACGGTAACCGCGGTTGTAGCTCGCATAAAGCAGCGCCCCGCTGCCGAAGGTGTAGCTTAGCGCCACCCGGCCGGTCAGCGCGTTGTTGCTGTCCTTCAGCGCATAGCGGGCTGCGGGATCATAAGCGCAGGTTCCGGGCACACCAGCGCATGGCACGGTGGAGGCGATCGGAAAATCTGCTGCACCCACTGCACCTACGAAGAGATAGGCGAAGGCATCATCATACTTTGATGTGTCGCGGGTATAGCGCGCACCAAGCGTCAGGCTCAGCGCGCTTGTCAGTGCGATGTCGGCCTGGCCGAAGACGGCGTAGGAGCGCCGTTGCTGCCGGTAGTGCTGAAAGAAGCCACCCGCCGGCGGAAGCGGCAGGTTGAAGCGGTTGTCGGTCACGTTGCGGTCGTAGCCATAGAACAGGCCACCGACGAAGGTCACGCCCTTGCCGGCGTAGTTGGCCCGCAGTTCCTGGCTGAACTGACGATACTTCGATTGCCAGGTGATGTCGAGGATATCGAGAGGCGAGCCGTCCGCCGCCTGCTGCAGGTTCTGCGAACCACCGTCGTACGAAGTAATCGAGGTCAACGTCAGCTGGTCCGTCAGGTCCATCCCGATATTGGCGCTGAAGCCCCAGGCATCGGTGTTGTTGTCACCGACGCGGTTCTCGTCGGTCTCGAAGAAGCCGAGCCCGGTGCGGAAGGCACCAAGGCCATGCACTGCAGCCTGCGTGCCCCGGTCGCGCCCACCATAGGCCCGCAGCACGACATTGACGGTTTCGCTGGGCTTCAGCCGAAGCGAGAGGCGGCCTTGCAGCGTATCGGTTGAATTGGGATCACGGCCTCCCGCGAAAGTGTTGCGGATCTGGCCGTCGCCCTTGGCGTAATTCACCGCCGCGCGGATGCCGGCCCCCCCTTCCTCCAGCGTGGTTTCGACTGCCCCTTGCGCGGTCAACGTGTTGAAGTTGCCATAGCCGAGATGGACGTAGCCCTCGCTGCCCGAAAGAGCGGGGCGCTTAGTGATGAAGTTGATCGCGCCACCAGTGGTGTTGCGACCGAACAGTGTACCCTGCGGCCCGCGCAGCACCTCTACGCGGTCGAGATCGAACAGGCCCATCCCGTGGCTGGTGCGCGGTGCGAGATAGACGTCATCGAGATAAACGCCGACTGGCGAGGCCTGGTTGGAATTGTACTCGTTGGCTACACCAATGCCGCGCAAGGTGAAGTTGGGCTGGGTGTTGCCATAAGGACTGTTGATCTGGAGGTTCGGCACCGCCTCGCCCAGCTGCGCCGAATTGGTGATCCCGCGCTCGCTCAGCGCATCGCCACCCAGCGCAGTCACGGCCAATGGCACGTCAAGCAACGACTGCTCACGCCGCTGAGCCGTCACCACGATCCCTTCATCGGCCATTGGCGCCTCGGCCTGTGCCAAGGCCGCCGATGATGTGGATGCGGCAATCAGTCCCAGCGCCGCGCGCACGAAACCCAATCCAGCCATGCCTCTCTCCCTAAAACGACTCGAGCTCTTCTGGCTCACGTCCGGGAAGAATTAGGCGTCTAAATGCCTAAGGGCTTTAGAGCGGATTGTACCGCAATTTGACATTTCTTGCGCTGCATACGGGTATGGCCTGCGAATTTCCTGTGGGCATGTGAGGTCAGTCGGATGGGAAATGGGAGGCGGATTCTCGCGGAAAACTGCAATGAGCAATTCTTGGACCGATTGGTAAGGAGCGACACGACCGGCTCTTCAACAAGATCCAGTCTTCCAGAACCTGAACACAAATGCTTCGATTCGCGCCGTTTCCACCTCCGTGGCCATCCCGTTGACTGGCGCTTCTTCCTTTGAGTTTCGTACCTTTCGCGAGCGGCATACGCCGGTTGGCGTATCTGACTGCGGGACGAAACAGGGCAGGCTACTCTTTGCGAAGTTTTGCGGGGTCAGCATGCAAGGAGTTCGGGTCGGAAAGCGGGTGATCGGTGCGGATGCGCCGGTGACGATCGGATGGGAGAATGTCTCCCGCGTGGAAGGCGGGCCGATCCGCCGCTTCGTATTCACCTGGTTCCAGCCGTTTGCGCTCTTCGCGCTGCTGGCGTTCTGGTATTACGCGCCCAATTCCATCGCCAAGCCTTCCACCGCGATCGGCATCGGCATCGGCTTCAAGGCGTTGCTGCTGGGGCTGGAATGGGTGAACCCGCGCTTCGCCAGCTGGCGGCTGACGTGGAAGGAATTCACCACCGACCTGTTCTTCGTGGGGCTTGGCTATACGATCCTGCGACTGGTGGACAGCTACATCGGCAGCGATGCGGTGGCGAAGCTGATCCTCGACCATTTCCACTGGGAAAAGCTGGCCTGGTTCACCACGCTGCCGCTGCTGGTGCAGGCGTTCCTGATCGCGTTCATGTTCGATTTCGTGCAGTACTGGATGCACCGCGGGATGCACAACTGGTACCCGCTGTGGCTGACGCACGCGCCGCACCACTACATCACGCAGCTGAACATCAACAAGGGCGCGGTGGGCAACCCGGTGGAGCTGTTCCTGATCGGGCTGGGCGTGGGCGGGTTCTTCGACTTCCTGCCGCGCGCGTTCCTGCTGGCCGGGGTGTTCGGCCTGACCATCGGCATCTACCAGCACATCAACGTGCGCTTCAACACGCCGCGCCTGTGGCGCTTCCTGTTCAACACCACCGAGCATCACAGCCTGCACCATTCGCAGGACTATGAGGCGACGCGCAGCAACTATTCGGGCACGTTCATCTTCATCGACCGCATGTTCGGCACCTGCGTGGATGGGGAGGCGGAGTTGCTGGGGATGGAAGGCGGGCGGCGCATGTCGATCCGCGAGCAGATGACCTTCCCCTTCACCGAGGCGTGGAAGGCGATGCGGGAGAAGCTGGGGCGGCCCGTGGCGGCCGAGCCCGTGAGCGCAGTACCGGCGGAGTGAGCGGATCGACCCTGCGCTCTGCCGCTTTCAGCCCTAGCCCGCGCCTTTCCCGAGGACCCCGTGTGAACCTGCGCTTTATCGACTGGATCTGGCATGTGCGCGGTGCGCTGCCCGTGCCCGAGGGCCAGAGCGGGGGGGAGGCGCTGGCGCGGCTGGAGCCGCTGTTCCACCAGATGGGCACCAGCCACATGCGCGGCGACGACGTGCTGGAGTTCAGCAAGACCGACCCCGCATCGCAGGACCCGATGGCGGTGTTCGATGCGGGTACGCTGCGAATCGAGCAGGGGCAGCAGGGGTTGCTGCTGCGCTATCGCCTGAAGAGCAAGACGCTGCTGTTCTGCCTGCTGGCGCCGCTGCTGTTCCTAGCGTTTGCGCAGCTGACTATCTGGAGCGGCGCGGGCGAGAAGCCCAAGGATGCGGCAGCGCAGGCGAAGAAGGCGGAAAAGCCGGACGCGTTGCCGCCGATGAACCCGGTGGACAAGTTCCTGGGTGCGCCGGCGCCGGAAAAGCCCAAGGACGGCGAAGGCGGCGGTCGGCGCGGGCGCAAGCCCTCCCCCACGCCAAGCTATGTCTTCGCAGGGATTTTCGCGGTGCTCTATGTGGTGGGGCGCATTCTGGAGGATAGGCTGGTGCGGCGGCTATTCAGGAAGGCGCTGGCAGCGGAATAACCGCTATCACACCCGGGCTCGCAGGCGCAGGTCCGCCAGATGGAGCGGGAAGGACAGCGCCAGCGGCAGGGCGATCCATGGCCAGGGCGCCCCGGTGAGCGCGCCGCGCAGGCCCAGAGCGATCAAGGCAGCTGGGGCCAGCATGGGCAGGACCACCCCGGCGCGCCAGCCGCGCGCGATCAGCCAGGCCGCTTCGAGCGCGAGCGCGGCGAGGATGACGTCTGCCGCATGGCCGCTGGCGAAATAGGATTCCATTTCAGAAGGGGCCGTTGAGCTGGACGACCTGCCAGTTGAGCATGCCGGCGACGCTGACCCAGGCGAGATAGGGCAGCAGCAGGGCCGAAGCGGTGCGTGAGAGGCGCAGGCAATAGACGATCAGCGTGGCGATGGAGACCCACAGCATCAGCAGTTCGGCAAAGGCCCAGTCCGGCCGCTGCAGCCGGAAGAACAGCAGGCTCCACAGCACGTTAAGGAAGCCGTTGAGCGCGAAGAGGCCGATCAGCGTGTCGGACGTGCGGCAATCGCGCGCGGCGCGCCAGGCAGTGACCCCGGCGCACGCGGCGAGCGCGAAGATGGTGGTCCATGCGATGGGGAAGACCGGGCGCGGCGGGGTGAAGGCGGGCTTGTGCAGGCTTTCGTACCAGGGGCCGAGATCAGTGATCGTGCCACCCAGCAGCGCAACGATCAGCGCCGCCATGATGGCGATGCCGACGGGCATGGTCCACGGGCGGCTCATGCCGCAGGGCCTTCCACCGTGGGGCGGGGCACGCCGAGAAGGTGGGCGCAGTCCTTGAGGAAGATGCGCAGGTGCGCCATCGGACGCTTCCGCACCAGACGCTTGTTCATGTAGGCCTGCCAGGTGAGCTGCTGCACGTCACGATCAGCACACATGGCGACGAAACGTTCACGACGCTTGTCGCTCGAATACCAGAAATACTGCATGATCCCGAGGATCCAGAAGACACGGCCATGTGCGCGCAGAAATGCGCGGCGGGCCTGGCGTAGGGCGGCGGGATTGCCGCTGGCGAGGAAGGCCTGCGCGCTTTGCGCGGCGATGCGGCCACAGGCCATGGCATAGTAGATGCCTTCACCCGAGGCGGGGGCGACGACACCGGCGGCGTCTCCGACCAGGAGCACGTCGCGGCCGTTTTCCCAGCGGCGCAGGGGCTTGAGCGGGATCGGCGCGCCTTCGCGGCGGATGGTTTCGCAGGTGCCGAGGCCAAGGTCGCGGCGCATCGTCTGCACTGCGCCGCGCAGCGAGAAGCCCTTGTGCGCGGAGCCGACGCCGATGCTGGCGGTTTCTCCGTGGGGGAAGACCCAGCCGTAGAAATCGGGCGACAGCCGGCCCTGGTAGAGCACATCGCAGCGCGCGCCATCGAAGCCCTGCGGCGTGGTGGCGGGGGCGCGGACAACTTCGTGGTAGGCGAAGACGCAGGGGTTGCGTTCCGCGCCGGGCACGTTTTCACGCGCGACGCCGGAGCGGGCGCCATCCGCGCCGATGACCAGACGGGCGCGCACGCGGTGCAGCGCGCCGCCGCGCTCGGTGCTGTAGCAGACCACGGCGCCGGCAGCGGAGTCACGTTCGATCCGTTCATAGGTGCCGGTGCGGCGCTCGGCCCCGGCAGCGGCGGCGCGGGCGCGAAGCCATTCATCGAACACGTCGCGATCGACCATGCCGACGTAGCCGACATCGCCCACCGGCATGTCCACCGCCCGGTTCGAGGGTGCGACCATGCGCGCGGCGCGGGCGCGGGCGACGAGCAGCGATTGCGGCACTTCGAACTCTTCGAGCAGGCGCGGCGGGACTGCACCGCCGCAGGGCTTGATCCGCCCGGCGCGATCGAGCAGCAGGACCGAGCGTCCTGCGCGGGCAAGGTCCCACGCGGCAGTGGCGCCCGAGGGGCCGCCGCCGATGACGACAACATCGAATTCAGCGTGTTGGGTCATATGCCGGCAGACCTCAGGGCGATGGAAGGTGTGGGCGTGGCGCGGGTACGCATGGCCAGCATGGCGGAAAACAGGAACAGGCCGGCCTCGATCGCGAAGATCAGTGCGAAGGCTGTGCCGGGGCGGCCCAAGGCAGCGCGGGTGAAATCGACGCCGAGCGCGCCGAGCAGGCCGCCGAGGCCGAAGGCGATGGCCTGTGCCGTGCCCCAGACGCCCATGCGCACCCCTTCCCCATTGCGGCGGCCCACGCCAGCGAGCCCCATCATCGAACCAATGGCGGAAACGGCAAAGGCACCGTTGAACAGGCCGAGCAGCGCGATGTTCGCGGCGAGCGGCCAGCCGGGGCCGACCCGCGCCGCCAGCACGAGACCGGCCAGCGCGGCGGCAGAGCCGAGGCAACCGAGCATGGTCCAGGTGCGAAGTTCGATGGGCAGGCGGCCTCGAAAGGCGCTGCCCCCGATGCCGGTGACGATCATGCCGATCAGGACGCCGCTGTTCTGCAGGCTGGAAAGGCTGGTCGACTGGCCCGGCGTCATCGCGAAAACGAGGCCCGTAAAGGGTTCGAGGATCAGGTCCTGCATGCTGTAGGCCAGCATCGAGACGAAGATGAATAGGGTGAAGCGGCGCGCCTCGTCGTCGGCGAAGATTTCGGTCAGCGCCTCACGCAGCGAGGGTGGAGGGGAGGAGCCGGCTCTGAACCGGCCGGGCGCGGCCCTGCCTTCCAGACGGAAGGTGGCAAGCAGCGTGACGAGCACCGCCACGCCCACCACGCCCGAGGCGACGGCGGCAAGGCGCTGTTCCGAATAGGGATCGAGCAAGGCACCGGCGGTTCCGGCTGCCACGACGATGCCGAAAACCATCATGATCCAGGTGACTGCAGCCGCCGCCGCACGCCGTTCAGGTGCGACGCCAGTGGCGAGCAGGGCCAGCACAGAGGTTCCCGCCGCTCCGACGCCTGCGCCGATAAGGGTGAAGGCGAGCACGGAGAGCGCGATGCCCTGCACATGCATTTCGTCAAGCAGGGTGACACCGCGCACGGCCAGTAATGCCCCCAGCCCCAGCGTGACCATGCCGGCCAGTATCCATGGGGTGCGGCGGCGGCCGATGTCGGACCCATGGCCCCACAGCGGACGCGAAAGCTGCACGCCATAGTGCCAGGCGACGAGACCGGCGGGAATGCCCGCAGCAAGGCCATATTCCAGCACCATCAGCCGGTTGAGCAGTGAAGTGGCGAGCATGGTGATCGCGCCAATGGCGGCCTGAACCGCGCCGAGCCGAAGGATGGACCACCAGCCGAAACCGCGCTGCATCACAGGTATCCTCCAAGACCGAGCGAGGCGGCCATCATGCCAAGGACATAGAGCGAGACGCCGGTAGCGTTGTACCAAGGCGCATGGCGCGCCGGATCGGACACCAGCCGGGGCATCAGCGCGAGCTGCGCGGCGAGCAGCACCGCGACCGCGACGGCGGAAATGAGGTGGCCCCAATGGACCATCAGCATGATCACCACGGCTTGCGGCGTGGCCATGATCGCGCTGGCGAGCAGGGCGGCGCGGCGTTCGCCCAGCACCACCGGCAGCGAGCGCAGGCCGGTGAGGCGATCGCCCGTTACCGCCTTGAAATCGTTGAGCGTCATGATGCCATGCGCGCCGATGCTGTAGAGGCACAGGATTGCGATGACGGACAGCGCGGGGAGCGCGCCGGCCATGACCGCGGCGCCGGTGAACCAGCTGAGCCCTTCATAGGTGAAGGCGACGACGGCCGGGCCGATCCAGCCGCTGGTCTTGAAGCGGAAGGGCGGCGCGCTGTAGGCCCAGGCGCAGGCAAGGCCGAGCACGGTGGCGGCGAGCACCCACGGTCCGGTGAGTGTCGCGACAAGCAGGGACAGCGCGGTCCAGCCGATGGCAATGGCAAGGCCCCAGCGGCCGGCGATGCGGCCCGAGGGGATCGGCCGGTGCGGTTCGTTGATCGCATCGACGTGGCGATCAAACCAGTCGTTCACCGCCTGGCTGGTGCCGCAGACCAACGGCCCAGTGAGAGCAACCCCCGCGATAAGAAACGACCAGCGCGAGAGCGGCGAGACGTCCGAGGACACGACGCCGCAGAGCAGCGCCCACATCGGGGGAAACCACGTGATCGGCTTGAGCAGGGTGACGACATCGCGGATCGCCGGAAGCGGCGAAATCGCAGGAAAGGCTGCCGAGCGCGCCATGGCCGGAGACTAAGTCCAAGCCGGGCAACGCGTCAATTCAAATTGACAGATAAAGTGTCAATCTTCTGCGTCAGCCATGTTGCCCAAGCCATAGCGATGGAGCTTCGAATAGAGGCTCTGGCGGCTCAGCCCAAGGATTTCGGCGGCCGAGGCGCGATTGTTGGAGGTGTATTCCAGCGCCGCTTCGATGCACAGGCGCTCGATCAGGTCGGTGCTTTCGCGCACGATATCGCGCAGCGACATGCGCCCGACAAGCTCGGTCAGCTGTTCGACCGAGCGCGGCGAATCGCTGGTGGGCGGCAGATCGCGCAGGCGGCGGCCGATCGGGCGGATGACGAAACCGTAGCAGACCTGTTCGTCGCCCGTGCGGACGGCGGAAAGTTCCACCGGTTCGCCTTCGAAGCCATCGCGCGCGCCGACAACGGTGGTGACGTTGCGGGCGCTGTCGTGCTTGGCCAACTGACTGTCAATAAGATCAAGATCGATGCCGGGGCGGCCGATAAAATCACCCAGTGGCTGCCCGCGCAGCTGGTCGGCACTGGCGGCGGCGACCAGTTCCACGAAAGCAGCGTTGGCTTCGCGGATGATCATGCGCGCGTCGGTCAACACGAAGGCGTCAGGCATCGATTCGATCACACGCGCCGTGACGCTGGCGCTCTGCTGCGCAACGCGCTGCGCGCTGGACAGCCGCACGAGCAGGAACTGCCCCCCGCGTTCGCGAAAACCGCTGGCGGCAAGATGAATCTTGTCACCCCCGTCAACGGGTTCGGCCTCCATCGGCTGGAGCCCGTTCGAAACCATGGCCGAGCCCAGGAAAGCGATCACCTGCTCACGCGCCGGCTTGGCGAAGAGTGCAGTGAACTTGCCTCCCTGCAACGTGCCGGGGCGGCTGCGGAAAATCTGGTGCGCAGCCTGATTCGCTTCACGGATACGGTAGGTATCGGCATCGATGATCAGCACAGGTTCGATCGACTGCTCGAACAGCAGGCGATAGCGCGCCTCAAGCTGGCGCAGGCGGAGGTAATCGCGTTCCAGCGACTGCTGCGCCTGGAGCAGGCGCTGCTGAAGGGCGGCATCATCGCGCATGTCGCGTCCGAAAGCGATGCTACCTCCACCGGCGCCGAGGCTGACGGCGACGAAGCGAACTGGCACATCGCCTTCAAGGGTGACGAGATTGACCTGCCGCCAATGTTGGGTCACGCCCTTGCGGACGCTGGCCAGCATTTCCATGACCTTGGGCTTGCTTTCGACCGAGACGGTATCAAGCCATTCGCGACCGATCCAGCCGGACACTTCGGGAAATTCCCGCGGGTCTGCCGCCACATCGACGATCCGGCCGGTATCGTTGAGCACGAAGGCGATGTCGCCCGCAACCATGGCCAGCTTTGCCGCTACGTCCACCCCCAGCCCTTCCAGATGCTGGGTGGCCGTGGTGAAAGGCAATTTGCCTTCGATGCTGGTCCGGCGGTTGGACATCGTTTGGCCTGACTACGCGCCAGGCCTGTTGGACAGCAGTGGCGCAGCCACCAGACGTTCCGCCAGAACCAGCGCGCCGCATGCATCGGTGGCGCTGCCATCGGCACCGACTTCGTCAACGACTTCGGGTCTGGCGTTCACCATTCTTCCACCAATGAGGATCTTGAGATCCGGTGATTTCGACACGCTGCGCATGGCAGCAATCAGGTCCGCGAGGCTTGCGTTAGGACAATCGCAACTAAGGGTCAAGCCGACCACATCAAAGGTTCGATCAGCCAAAGTTTGCAATAATTCCTTACGCTTACATTCTGGCAGGACTTCCGTTTGCCAGCCTGCCCGGGCGAAAACCTCTTCCACCATAAGCGCGCCGAGGCTGTGGCTGTCACCCGGAGCCGGTGCGAACAGCGCCGAACGGGAAAGAACAGGCCCATTGCGCGGCGGCGGGAAGCGCAAGGTGATCTCGCGCATGACCTCCTGCAGGCGCCAAAGGCCCATGGTGACATCGAGGAAATCGCAGTCGTCATCTTCCCAATGCTGGCCCAGACGGCGGGCAGCGGGCGCGAGCAGATCGACAAACACGGAATCTACCGAAACGCCACGGGAAAGGATGCCTTCGACCACGATCAACAACTCGTCCGCCTCAAGCTGCAAGGGCAGCGAGGCGAACTGCGCCGCTTCGGCTGGATCGACCGGCAGAGAACCTTCAAGTGGGACGCGTGCGACGCCGTGGGTGTGCGCCATGAGCAGCCGGGGAATGATCTGTTCGTTGATTAGGGAATTGAGGGAACCGGGCGAACCCGCCCTGGCAGGATCCCAAGCCGCAGTCCCTGTCCGGGGCGGCGCAGTACCCCGCCCGCCTTTCGATCGTGGAGTTCCCCCTCCCCGACCGGTACGCTTTGCCGTGCCCGCACCAAATACAGTAGCCATGGCAGACCCCTCCGGTCTGGTTCGGCGCAGGTCGCGCCTTGCCCGGACCGCCGCATCGATCTTTCGACTCTGTTCGGGAAGGGCAGCGTACGCTCTTTTTGGCTAACTGACAAACCCAGAAGTGTAATCTTTATTTGTCGTCCAGACAGATTGACACTTTCGTGCCGAGGCGTAGTCTCACCAAGATAAACGGAGTGGGCTTCTGGCTATGCAAGGGGATGCGATCAGGGCTGGCACCAGGAGTGCCAATGGCCGCGGGCGCAGTCCCGGGCGTGCCCTTTACACCCCGGAGGAACGCCAGCGGCGCGATGCGACTCGTTGGACCTTGGTGCAGGGCCTGCTTGCGCCGTTTCAGTTCGTGGTCTTCCTCACCAGCCTGGCCTTGGTGCTGCACAGCCTGCTCACCCACACTGGCACAATGGCGGCGGATCTCTCGGTCGTGGCCAAGACGCTGACGCTCTATGCGATCATGGTCACCGGTTCGATCTGGGAAAAGGTGGTGTTCGGCCGATGGCTGTTCGCCCCTTCATTCTTCTGGGAAGACGTGTTCTCGATGCTGGTGCTGGCGCTGCACACGGCATATCTCGCCATGCTGTTCTGTGAGATCGGCAGTTTTGAACAGCGCATGCTGGTCGCGCTGGCGGGCTATGCCGCCTATCTGATCAACGCCGGGCAGTTTCTACTGAAGCTGCGGACGGCGCGGCTGGAGGGCGCGGGCGGCCATGGCGCGATGGCGGTGGCCTCGTGACAGTGGAAACTCGCCTTGCCCCGCTGGATGCAGGCTGCGCCAACCCTGCGCCCCCCGTGGTGCTGCGCGAGCGTGGGCAGCGCGAGGTGTTCTGCGGGCTGACCGGGATCGTGTGGCTGCACCGCAAGATGCAGGATGCGTTCTTTCTGGTAGTGGGATCACGCACGTGCGCGCACCTGCTGCAATCGGCGGCGGGAGTGATGATCTTTGCCGAGCCGCGCTTCGCCACCGCGATCATCGAGGAGCGTGATCTGGCCGGAATGGCCGATTGCCACGACGAGCTGGACCGGATCGTGCACCAGCTGCTGGAGCGTAGGCCAGAGATCCGCACGCTGTTCCTGGTGGGATCGTGCCCATCCGAAGTGATCAAGCTGGACCTGAGCAAGGCAGCCCAGCGGCTGGACAGCCGGTTCGGCGGGCGCACGCGGGTGCTGAACTATTCAGGCAGCGGGATCGAGACAACCTTTACCGAGGGCGAGGATGCGTGTCTGGCCGCGCTGGTACCGGAAATGCCGCCTGCCGAGTTGGGTTCTGCGCTCCAGCTGCTGGTCGTAGGGGCGCTGCCGGATGTCGTGGAGGACCAGTTCCTGCGCCTGTTCGGCGAACTGGGAATCGATGCGGTGCGTTGCCTGCCCGCGCGGCGGCTGGCAGACCTGCCCGCAGTTGGGGCGAACACACGCTTCCTGCTGGCGCAGCCGTTCTTGGGCGAGACAGCGCGGGCGCTGGAAGACCGAGGCGCGCGGCGGCTTGAGGCGCTATTTCCGTTTGGCGCAGAAGGCACGACCGACTGGCTGCGCGCGGCGGCGGAAGCATTCGGCGTGGACCGCATGCACTTCAACCGCGTGGTGGCGCCGGGGCGCGAGCGGGCCAAGCGCGCCATCGCCCACAGCCATGAGCGGCTGCGAGGCAAGCGCATCACCTTCCTGCCGGATTCGCAGCTGGAAGTACCGCTGGCGCGGTTCCTGTCCAACGAACTGGACATGGTGCCGGTGGAAGTGGGCACGCCCTATCTCCACCGCGAGCTGATGGCGCGCGAGCTGCCGCTGCTGCCGCAGGGCACGCGGATCAGCGAGGGCCAGCACCTCGACCGCCAGCTTGACCGCGTGCGGGCGGATCGGCCCGACCTGACCGTATGCGGGCTGGGCCTGGCCAACCCGCTGGAGGCCGAGGGCCTTTCGACCAAGTGGGCGATCGAGCTGGTGTTCTCCCCGATCCACGGGTTTGAGCAGGCCGGGGACCTTGCCGAACTGTTCGCGCGGCCGCTGCGCCGGCGCGACGTGCTGAGGGTATAGGGCCATGCAGCTTGCCGTCTGGACATACGAAGGCCCGCCCCACGTGGGGGCCATGCGGGTGGCGACGGCGATGAAGGGCGTGCACTATGTGCTGCACGCGCCGCAGGGTGACACCTATGCCGACCTGCTGTTCACGATGATCGAGCGGCGCGACCGCCGCCCGCCCGTGACATACACCACGTTCCAGGCGCGCGATCTGGGCAAGGACACTGCTGAGCTGCTGCAGGACGCGATCCGCGAGGCGGCAGTGCGGTTCGAGCCGCAGGCGCTGCTGGTGGGCGCATCGTGCACCGCCGAGCTGATCCAGGACGATCCGGCGGGCCTGGCCGAGGCGCTGGACCTGCCCTGCCCCGTCATCGCGCTGGAGCTGCCGAGCTATCAGCGCAAGGAGAACTGGGGCGCGGCGGAGACGTTCTATCGCATGGTGCGCCAGCTGGCGGACAAGAGCCTGAAGCCCGCCCCGCGCGAGGGGCGGCGGCCGCTGGTGAACCTGCTGGGACCCTGCGCGCTGGGCTTCCGCCACCGCGACGACGTGGTGGAAGTGACCAGATTGCTGGCGACCATGGGCATCGACGTGAACTGCGTGGCCCCGCTGCAGGCGAGCCCTGCGGACCTGCGCACGCTGGGCCGGGCGGACATCAACGTGGTGCTCTATCCCGAGATCGGCGGCGAGGCGGCGCGCTGGCTTGAGCAAGCGCTGGGCCAGCCGGCAATTCGCACCGTGCCGATCGGTGTAGGCGCCACACGCGCGTTCATCGAGGAAGTTGCGGGACTGGCCGCGGTGGACCCATGGAGCGCTCTGGATGCGCTGGAATCGCGCATGCCTTGGTGGAGCCGGTCGGTCGATTCGACATATCTGACGGGCAAGCGCGTGTTCATCTTCGGCGATGCCACGCATGCGATCGCCGCAGCCCGGATCGCGGCCGAAGAGCTCGGCTTCGCGATCTGCGGCCTGGGTTGCTACAATCGTGAGTTCGCGCGCGAGATGCGCGCCGCGGCGGCGCAGTATGGCGTGGAGCCGCTAATCACCGACGATCACCTTGCGGTCGAGGATGCGATCCGTGCGGCATCACCCGAGCTGGTGCTGGGCACGCAGATGGAGCGCCACATCGCCAAGCGGTTTGGCATTCCCTGCGCTGTGATCTCCTCGCCGGTGCATGTGCAGGACTTCCCCGCCCGACACAGCCCGCAGATGGGCTTCGAAGGTGCCAACGTGATCTTCGACACCTGGGTCCATCCGCTGGTGATGGGTCTGGAAGAACACCTGTTGACGATGTTCCGCGACGACTTCGAGTTTTCCGATTCAGCGGGCGCATCGCACCTTCATGCCCAAGCGGTGGCCGAACCCGTGGCCGAGGCGTCGACGCCCGAAGGCGCCGTGCCGTGGACCGAGGAAGCCGAGCGCGAGCTGCGCAAGGTGCCGTTCTTCGTGCGCGGCAAGGCCCGGCGCAACACCGAGGGCTTTGCTGCGATGCAGGGTCGCACGCAGATCGACATCACGACGCTTTATGACGCGAAGGCTCACTATGCCCGGTAGTGCCACCCCTCCCGTGCGCGTCGCCATCGTGACGCTGGACAACCACCTGAAGGCAGGGGTGGAACGCGCCGACGCACGGCTGCGCGAAACCAACATCACGGTGAGCCTGCATGCCGCGACCGACTGGGACCGGCCTGGCAACGCACTGGACGAAACCCGCGCGGCCATTGCCGGGGCTGACATCGTGATCGTGACGATGCTGTTCCTGGACGACCACATCCGCACGATCATGCCCGCGCTTGAAGCCAGGCGCGAGGCGTGCGACGCGATGGTCTGCCTGATGTCCGCCGGCGAGGTCATGCGGCTGACGCGAATGGGCGCATATCGCATGGATGCACCCGCGAAGGGGCCGCTGGCGCTGCTGAAGAAACTGCGCGGATCGGGCAAGCCTGGCGCAAGTTCGGGCGCGGGGCAGATGCGCATGCTACGCCGCCTGCCCAAGATTCTGCGCTTCATCCCAGGTGCGGCGCAGGATGTGCGCGCCTATTTCCTGACGCTGCAATACTGGCTCGCGGGTTCGGACGAGAACGTGGTGGCGATGGTCCGCGCGCTTATCGACCGCTATGCCGCTGGCGAACGGCTGACCCGGCGGGGCATGACCGGGGCGGCGATGCCGCGCGAATATCCCGAAGTGGGCGTCTACCACCCCCGCACCGACCAGAAGATGTCGGAAAGCCTGCGCCTGCTGCCAGCCGGTGGCGGTGCCAATGGGACGGTGGGCATCCTGATGCTGCGATCGTACCTGCTGGGCAACGATGCCGCGCATTACGACGGGCTGATCGCCGCAATGGAGGCGGACGGACTGCGGGTGATCCCCGCCTTTGCAAGCGGGCTCGACGCGCGACCCGCGATGGAGAAGTTCTTTATCAAGGACGGCGCGCCGGTGGTGGATGCGGTGGTCAACTGCACTGGCTTTTCGCTGGTGGGCGGACCGGCCTACAACGATTCGGAAGCAGCGGTGGAAATCCTGGCGCGGCTGGACGTGCCATACATAGCGGCGCATGCGGTGGAGTTCCAGACGCTGGACGAATGGCGCGAGCGCCGCACCGGACTGCTGCCGCTGGAATCGACGATGATGGTCTCGCTGCCCGAACTGGACGGCGCGATCCTGCCGAGCGTGTTCGGCGGGCGGCGCGAAAGCGCCACCGGGCCAGTGCGGGCGATGTGCAGCGATCCGGAACGCGCGGCGGCGCTGTCAGCGAAAGTAAAGCGGCTAGTGGCGCTGCGCCGTGAGCGGCGAGCGGAGCGCAGGCTGGCTATCACCATCTTCAACTTCCCGCCCAATTCAGGCGCGACCGGATCGGCAGCATTCCTGGCGGTGTTTGAATCGCTGCACGCCACGTTGCAGCGGCTGGCAGGCGAGGGATACGCGGTGGACGTGCCAGAAAGCGTGGAAGCGCTGCGCGACGCAATTCTCGAAGGCAATGCCAAGCGCTATGGCGCCGACGCCAACGTGGCCGCGCGGATCAGCGCGGACGATCATGTCCGGCGCGAACCGCATCTGGCGCAGATCGAGGCACAGTGGGGCCCCGCGCCGGGCAAGGTACAGTCCGACGGGTCGCACATCCAGGTGCTGGGCGCGCATTTCGGCAACGTGTTCGTGGGCGTGCAGCCGGGCTTCGGATACGAGGGCGATCCGATGCGGCTGCTGTTCGATGGTGACTTTGCCCCGACGCATGCCTTTGCCGCGTTCTACAGCTATATCCGCAAGGATTTCGGCGCAGACGCGGTGCTGCATTTCGGCACGCACGGGGCGCTGGAATTCATGCCGGGCAAGCAGGTGGGCCCCACCGGCGATTGCTGGCCGGAGCGGCTGATCGGCGACCTGCCGAACTTCTATCTCTATGCCTCCAACAACCCGTCCGAAGGCATTCTCGCCAAGCGGCGTTCGGGCGCGACGCTGGTGAGCTACCTGACACCGCCGCTGGCGCAGGCGGGGCTTTATCGCGGGCTGGCCGACCTGAAAGCGAGCGTGGATCGCTGGCGCACCGGCGGCGACGAGGCCGAGCGGGAGGGGCTGGAGGCGCTGATCCGCGAACAGTGCGAGGCGCTGGACATTGCGGTAGACGACATCGCCGCGCTGGCGCCCAAGCTGTACGAGATGGAGCAGGCGCTGATCCCGCACGGCCTGCACGTGCTGGGGCAGCCGCTGGTGGGCGAGGAGCGCGCGGACATGGTCGGCGCGCTGGCCAAGGCGGACCCGACACGGTCGCGCCGCGAGATCGAGGCTACGCTGGATGCCTGCGACGAACTGGGCGCGCTGGTCCATGCGCTGGACGGCGGATATGTGAAACCAGCTCCGGGCGGCGACGTGCTGGCGAACCCGGCGGTGCTGCCGACCGGGCGCAACATCCATGGGTTCGACCCGTTCCGCCTGCCCAGCCGCTTTGCCTGCGAACTGGGCCGGCAACAGGCCGAGCAACTGCTGGCCCGGCACGTGGCGACAGGCAACACCTTTCCCGAGAGCCTCGCCATGGTGCTGTGGGGCACCGACAACATGAAGAGCGAGGGCGCACAGATCGCCCAAGTGATGACACTGATCGGCGCGCGCCCGCGCATCGACGGCTATGGCCGGTTGGCCGGGGCCGAACTGGTTCCCCTCGCCGAGCTTGGCCGGCCGCGTGTGGACGTGGTGGTGACGCTTTCGGGCATTTTCCGCGACCTGCTGCCACTGCAGACCCGCATGCTGGCCGAAGCGGCGTACCTTGCCGCTACCGCGGACGAGCCGCTGGAGATGAACTTCGTGCGCAAGCACGCGCTGGAGCACCGCCAGACGCACGAATGCGACATGGAAACCGCCGCGCTGCGCGTGTTCTCCAATGCCGAGGGCGCATACGGCGCGAACGTGAACCAGCTGATCGAAGGCGGCGTGTGGGCCGATCCCGACGAGCTGGCCAACGCCTTCGAGACGCGCAAGGGCTATGCCTATGGCGTGAAGGGCGCGCCGGTGGCGCAGCGCGAACTGCTGCGCAGCGCGCTGAAAGGTGTCGATTTCGTCTACCAGAACCTGGAGAGCGTGGAAGTCGGCATCACCGACCTTGACCAGTATGTCGATGGGTTGGGCGGGGTGAGCCGTTCGATCGCGCGGGCCAAGGGGTCCGAGGCGCCGGTCTACATCGTCGACGCGACGCAGGGCGCATCAAAGGTGCGCACGCTGGCCGAGCAGATCGACCTGGAAACGCGCACCCGCACCCTGAACCCCAAGTGGTTCGAAGGCATGCTGAAGCACGGCTTCGAAGGTGTGCGCAACATCGAGCAGCACGTGACCAACACCGTCGGCTGGTCAGCCACGACCGGGCAGGTGGCGCCTTGGGTGTACCAGCGGATCAGCGAGACCTTCGTGCTCGATCCGCAGATGCGCGAGCGGCTTTCGAAGCTGAATCCCAACAGCTCTGCACGGGTGGTCAATCGCCTGCTGGAAGCCTGCGAACGGCGGCTATGGGAACCGGACGAGCAAACGCTGGAGGCGCTGCGCGTGGCCAGTGACGAGCTGGAGGACCGCCTGGAAGGCGTGTTCGCGGCGGAATGAGGATAATCGCATGAACCTGATCGACCCCCGCGCGCGTTTCAGCCAGCCCGATGGCGAAGGTTCGGTGCAAGTGAGCCTGGACCCGCGCGACCGGATCGGCACGGCCAAGGTCTTTGCCGTCTACGGCAAGGGCGGGATCGGCAAATCGACCACGTCGTCAAACCTTTCCGCCGCGTTTTCGAAACTTGGGCACCGGGTGCTGCAGATCGGGTGCGATCCCAAGCACGATTCCACCTTCACGCTGACCAAGAAGCTGATGCCCACGGTGATCGACGTGCTGGAAAGCGTTGAGTTCCATTCGGAGGAACTGCGGCCCGAGGACTATATGTTCGAAGGCTACAACGGAGTTATGTGCGTTGAAGCAGGCGGCCCGCCCGCGGGAACCGGCTGTGGCGGATACGTGGTGGGGCAGACGGTGAAGCTGTTGAAGCAACACCACCTGCTGGACGACACCGACGTGGTGATCTTCGACGTGCTGGGCGATGTCGTGTGCGGGGGCTTTGCCGCACCGCTGCAGCACGCCGAGCGCGCGCTGGTGGTGGCAGCCAACGATTTCGATTCGATTTTTGCAATGAATCGCATCGTGGCGGCGATCGGCGCCAAGGCGAAGAACTACAACGTGCGGCTGGCCGGCGTGATCGCCAACCGATCAGCCGCGACGGACGAGATCGACCGGTTCAGCGCGGCGATCGGCATGAAGCGACTAGCCCATTTCCGCGACCTTGATGCGATCCGCCGCAGCCGTCTGAAGAAGTGCACGCTTTTCGAGATGGACCCGACACCCGAGGTGATCACGGCACAGCAGGAGTACCTGCGACTGGCACAGATGCTGTGGGATGGGGTGGACCCGATCGAGGCATCGCCGATGAAGGATCGCGATATCTTCGATTTTCTGGGGTACGAATGATGGCGACACAGGCACCCTCCCCCTATGATCTGCAGCGCGAGCGGCTGGCCCAGTATTTCGACGGCACTGCGCGCAAGGCGTGGATCGATCTGACGTCAAACGCCAAGGTCAGCGGCATCCGTGCAACGGTGCGCGCCGGACGCGACGCGATGCGCGCGCAACTGCTGGGCTGGCTACCCGAGGACCTGCGCCGGTGCGACGTGCTCGACGCCGGGTGCGGCACCGGCAGCCTCAGCGTTGAGGCGGCCTGCCGCGGCGCAATGGTGACCGCCATCGATGTTGCAGGCGGGCTGGTGGATATTGCGCAGCAACGCGCGCCATCGTTCTTGGGTCACGGGCGGATCGACTGGCACGTGGGCGACATGCTGGCCCCTCCGGGTGGAACGTTCGACCATGTCGTGGCAATGGATTCGCTGATCCACTACGATCTGGACCACATGGTCTGGGCGCTGGAAACGCTGACCCAGCGCTGCACCGGATCACTGGTGTTCACCTTTGCCCCGCATACCCGTCTGCTTGGCGCAATGCACGCAGTGGGCAAGGCATTTCCGCGTTCAAACCGTTCGCCTGCGATCGTGCCAATTGCCGAGAATGCGCTGCGCGAGCGGCTGGCGCGGCTAAGCGGGTGGCGCGTAAGCCGCAGCGGGCGGATCTCCAGCGGGTTCTACATTTCGCACGGCATGGAACTGGTGCGCCGGTGAAGGCCGCGCGCGCGCCTTTGTCCAGCAAATGGAGCCGGGTCGCCATGACCTGGCTGCCCTTTGCCGATGCCGCGAGCGCCGAGATTCCGCTGTCGCGTCTGCTACGCCTGTCGCTGTTCCAGGTGAGCGTGGGCATGGTGACGGTGCTGCTGAACGGCACGTTGAACCGCGTGATGATCGTGGAACTGGCTATTCCAGCATGGCTGGTGTCGCTGATGATTGCGATCCCGCTGCTGGTAGCGCCGTTCCGGGCGGTGATCGGCCACCGGTCCGACGTGCACCGTTCGGTGCTGGGCTGGCGGCGGGTGCCGTTCATCTGGTTCGGTACACTGATGCAGTTCGGCGGGCTGGCGATCATGCCATTCGCGCTGCTACTAATGCGCGATCCGCACCTGTTCGCGGTGGGCATGGGCGCGAGCGCGCTGGCTTTTCTGCTGGCCGGCACGGGCATGCACACGACGCAGACGGCGGGGCTGGCGCTGGCCGGAGACCTGGTGCCTGAAGATCGCCGCCCGCGCGCAGTGGCGCTGCTCTATCTGTCGCTACTGGCCGGAATGATGGCCTGCTCCACGATCATCGGCGGGCTGCTGGCCAACTTTACCCCGACACGGCTGGTGCAGGTGGTCCAGGCCTGTGCGGTGCTGACTTTCTTGCTTAACATCGTGGCGCTGTGGAAGCAGGAAGCGCGCAGCGCGGCCATTGCCTCCGCCGAGACGCCGCGCCCGGCGTTTGCGGTGGTATGGCGACAGTTTGCGGACCAGCCGCTGACGATGCGGCTGCTGGCGACGGTAGGCCTGGGCGCTGCGGCCTTTGCCATGCAGGATGCATTGCTGGAACCCTATGGCGGGGAGATTCTGCGCCTGTCCGTGGGGGCGACGACCGGCCTTTCCGGTGCATGGGCGCTGGGCGCGCTGGGCGGCTTTGCGCTTTCAGGCCGGTGGCTGGGCCGCGGCACGGACAGCCTGCGCATTGCCGGATATGGCGTGGTGGTGGGGATCGCGGCATTCCTGCTGGTGATCTTTGCCGCGCCACTGCAGAGCCCGGTAGCGTTGGCGCTGGGCGCCTTGGCCATCGGCGCCGGCGCTGGGCTGTTTTCCGTGGGCACGCTGACCGCATCGATGAACTTGGCTGACAGCGACACCGCCGGGCTGGCGCTGGGCGCATGGGGCGCGATCCAGACCACCGCGGCAGGCCTGGCAATCGGTTTCGGCGGCGTACTGCGCGATGTGGTTTCGGGCTTTGCCGTTTCCGACGGGCTGGGCCTGACGCTGGCGCACCGGTCGACCGGGTATGGCGCAATCTACACCATCGAGATCTGCCTGCTTCTGGCCACGCTGGTGCTGATCGGCCCGCTGGTGGGCCGCCTTTCGGGATCGACACCCACGCTTGCTGCTGCCGGGGCGCATCGCTTCGGCCTGACCGAGTTTCCGACATGAACAGACGGGAAGGAAAACTGCCATGAACCACGGCAATATCGTCGGCACCGTGGATGCCGCGCAACTGGCGATGATATCGTTCATCCTGTTCTTCGTCTGCCTGGTCTTCTGGTTGCGACGCGAGGACCGGCGCGAGGGCTATCCGCTGGAAGACGCGCTGACCGGCCGCCTGCTGAGCGAAGGTGGGCCGCTGTCCGCCGCCAGCCCCAAGACCTTCATCCTGCCGTTCGGCAAGGGCACGGTCAGCGTTCCGATGGCAGGCACCGACAACCGCGAGGCGGTGGACATCATGGCAGAACGCCGCGAGAACTTTGGCGGGGCCCCCTATTCCCCGGTCGGCGATGTCTTTGCCGCAGGCGTCGGGCCGGGCTCCTATGCCAACCGCGCCAAGTTTGCCGACCTTGATGCCCACGGAAACCCGCGCATCGTGCCGATGGGACTGGTGCCCGAGATCAGCGTTGCGGGCGGCAGCACCGATCCGCGCGGCCTGCCTGTCTATGGTGCGGACGGCGCGCGCGCGGGCAAGGTGGTGGACCTGTGGGTCGACCGCGCCGAGCACATGGTGCGTTACCTGGCCGTGGACACTGGCGAGCGCACCGTGCTCGCCCCCATGCCGATGGCGGTGGTGCGGCGCGACGGCGTGATCATCAGCGCGATCAACGCCGCCGACTTCCTCAACGCGCCTTTCCCCGCCAACCCGGGCGAGATCACCCGGTACGAGGAAGAGCGCATCGTCGCCTATTTCGGCACCGGCTATCTCTATGCCAACGCCGACCGGTTGGAGCCGCTGGTATGACCGAATACGACCACGAGCCGGTGCGCGGCCTGCCGGGCGACCTTCCCGCCGGCGAGCGCATCATCTGGCAGGCATCGCCCGACTGGCGCGCCTTTCGCCGGGATGCGCTGTTCACGCGCTGGCTCGCGGTCTATTTCGGCGGGCTGGCGCTGCTATCGCTCGCCGGCGGCAACCTGTTCGGCGCAGCGGCGATCGTGGTTGCAGGCATGATCCTGCAGGGGCTGCTGACGCTGTTCGCGGTGCTGGTGGCGCGGACCACGGTCTATACCCTGACCAACCGCCGAGTGGTTCTGCGCGTCGGCGTGGCGCTGAACAAGTGCATCAACCTGCCGCTGGGGCTGATCGGATCGGCCGACCTGCGCAAGGGCGCGAACGGACATGGAGACATCGCGCTGAGCCTGATCGGTCGGCACCGGCTGGGCTATGCCATGCTGTGGCCGCACGCGCGCCCGTTCCGTGTGTCCCGTCCGCAGCCGATGCTGCGCGCTCTGACCGATGCGCCGAAGCTGGCCGAGGCGCTGGCGAGGGCCTGCGCTGCGGTGGTGCCTAATGAAGCGCCCGTTGCCGCCACCACGAGCGGACCGGCGATCGAAGGCGCGCTGCAGGGAGTGGCGGCATGAGCCACGCGCATTCGCACGAGAACACCGTTCCCCGCCCGGCGCTGATCCTGGCAGGCGCGCTGGTGGCGACGACGCTGGCGCTGACCGGGCTGGTGCGCGCAGGCGTGCTGAGCCGCGAGGCGGTGCCGGCGGTGGAGCGGGCGAAGACCGGCGTGGTGGCCGCCGAAGTGCGCAACTTGGTGTTCATCGACCGTGCCGATGGCGCGGTGGTGGTGCGCGATGCCGACGACGACGCGACGCTGGCCGTGCTGATCGGCGAGAACGACGGCGGCGGCTTCGTGCGCGGAGTGATGCGCGGGATGGCCCGCGAAAGACGAATGAACGGCATCGGCCCAGCGGCGCCGTTCGAACTGACGCAGTGGGAGAATGGATCGCTCACGCTGCGCGACCCGGCGACCGGCCGGTCGATCGAGCTCGGCTCCTTCGGCGCAACCAACCGGGCCGCCTTTGCCCGCTTCCTTGATGGAACCGCGGCCAAGGAAAATCAGGCATGATCCGCCCGCGCGCCTTCGAGGTGCCCTGCCGCTTGGCAGTGGAGCAGAGCGAGGCGCATTTCCACGCGCATGTCGAGCTGGAGGGCAACCTGGCCGTCCGGCCCGGCGACCGGGTCCGCGTGCATGGCGACCCGATCCGCGTGGCCTTTGGCGAAAACGCCGTGTTCGAACGGACGGCCACGGTCGTCCGCGCGGGGCTTCTGCTGCGCGTTTGGACACGGGCGATCGCCTACCTTGGCCTGACCGAACTCTATGAGGTCAGCTTCAATCCTGGGAGCCTGAGATGAACGCCCATACCGTGATCGAGCGGTCCGACGCCGCGCCGGCCACTACTGAAAAGCCCGACGTGCACGCCATGGTGCAACACGAAACCGTGCTGAGCCCGCGCTTCTACACCACCGATTTCAAGGCGCTTGATTCGATCGACGTCTCACTGGTCCGCAAGGAGTGGGACGAGCTGATGGCCGAGATGGTCAGCGACCCGAACAAGAAGCACTTCAAGCGCGAGGGCAGCTTTGCCGGGATCATCGCTGGGCTGGAGCCGGAACTGCGCGCCGAGTTCATCGACTTCCTGGTCAGTTCGCTGACCTCGGAGTTTTCAGGCTGCATCCTCTATGCCGAGATGGCGCGGCGGACGACGAACCCGGACATGAAGCTGCTGTTCAAGCTGTTGGCCCGCGACGAGAGTCGCCACGCCGGATTCATCAACGAGGCGCTGAAGGACGAAGGCATTGGCATCGATCTGGGTTTCCTGACCAAGGCCAAGAAATACCATTACTTCAAGCCGAAATTCATCTTCTACTCGGTCTACCTGTCGGAGAAAATCGGCTATGCCCGCTATATCGCGATCTACCGCCAGCTGGCGGCGCACCCGGAGCTGCGCTTCCACCCGATCTTCCAGTGGTTCGAATCCTGGTGCAACGACGAGTTCCGCCATGGCGAGGCCTTTGCCCTGCTGCTGCGCGCGGACCCCAAGTTGCTGACCGGCCTGAACAAGCTGTGGGTGCGGTTCTTCCTGCTGGCGGTGTACTCCACCATGTATGTGCGTGACCACGCGCGACCGGTGTTCCATAAGGCGCTGGGGCTGAACCCCACCGAGTACGATTTTCGCGTGTTCACGATCTGCACCCAGATCAGCCGGCAGGTGTTTCCGGTGGAACTGGATACCGACGATCCACGCTTTCGCCGGGCAATGGACCGCCTGCTAGCCGCCAGCCGCCGGATCGACGAAGGCAAGCGCCGGGGCGGCATCGGCGGCGCATTCTTGCGCATGAGCGGCATGGCGGGCGCGGGTGCGAACTTTGCACGCATGTATTTGATGCGGCCGCGCCGCAACGAGCTACCCGCCACGGTCCGGATGCAGCCTGCGTGGTGAGCTGGACCGGCCACGTCCTGCCCGTAGTGGCGACGATCCTGATCTGGTTCTTCGCGACCGGGTTGGTGGCGTGGCTGGACAACCGCGAGCGCCGCACCTTCCCGCGCAGCCTGCTGCTGGCAGCGGTGGCGGCGATCTGCGGCATCGGCATGGTGGCAGTATCGATGCACTCGGCCACGCTGGTGGGGGTCTATGCCTCGCTGGCGGGGGCGATCCTGGTGTGGGCGTGGCACGAGATCAGCTTCCTGACCGGCGTTGTGACGGGCCCGCGGCGCGAACCCTGTCCGCCGCTCGCCAGCGGATGGCAGCGGTTCTGCCACGCGGTGGCGGCGGTGGCCTGGCACGAAGTGGCGCTGGCGCTGAGTGCGCTGGGGCTGATCTGGATGAGCCATGATGCACCCAACCAAGTGGGTGCGATGGCGTTCGCGCTGCTCTTTGCAATGCGGCTGAGCACCAAGATCGCGATCTTCCTGGGCGTACCCAACATGAGCACCGACATACTGCCACCGCACCTTGGCTACCTTAAGAGCTATTTCGGCAAGCCCCGGCTGGGCGTTGAGCTGTTTGCGGCGATTGCGGGCTGTCTGGCGCTAGCCGGGTGGCTGGGGTCTGCCGCACTCTCCGCCCCGGCGAGCAGTGCCGAGGCCGCAGGCGCAAGCCTGCTCTTCGCGCTCGCCGCGCTGGGTGCGCTCGAACACATTTTCCTGGCCCTACCTTTTCGGGACGGGGCCCTGTGGGGCTGGGCGCTGCCCGTGCGCCATCCTGCGAACTAAACAAACGAACACGGACGAGAGGACCGACGACGATGGATTTCGAAACCTACTTCAAGGGGGAACTGGACTCGGTCCGCGAGGAAGGCCGCTATCGCATCTTCACCGAGATCGAGCGCCGCTGTGGCAACTTCCCCCACGCCACGCGCTATATCGAGGATCGCACGCACCCGATCACAGTGTGGTGCTCCAACGACTACCTCGGCATGGGCCAGCACCCTGAAGTGCTGGAGGCGATGCACGAGGTGCTGGACGAATGCGGCGCGGGAGCCGGCGGCACCCGCAACATTTCTGGCACCAACCACCACCACGTGCTGCTGGAACAGGAACTGGCCGATCTGCATGGCAAGGAAAGCGCCCTGCTGTTCACCAGCGGCTATGTGTCCAACTGGGCAGGCCTTGGTACGCTGGCCGCGAAGATTCCCGGATGCGTGGTGTTTTCCGACGCGCTGAACCACGCATCGATGATCGAGGGCATCCGCCATTCGCGCGCCACATGCCGCGTATGGCGCCACAACGATCCCGCGCATCTGAACGAGTTGCTTGCGGAATACGGTCCCGATGTGCCCAAGCTGGTCGCGTTTGAGAGCGTCTATTCGATGGATGGCGACATCGCACCGATCGCCGAGATCCTTGATGTTTGCGAAGCGCATGGCGCGATGAGCTACATCGACGAGGTCCACGCGGTCGGCCTCTATGGCCCGCGCGGCGGCGGCGTGGCCGAACGTGAAGGCCTGATGGACCGGATCACGGTGATCGAGGGTACGCTGGGCAAGGCCTTTGGCGTGATGGGCGGCTATATCGCTGCGTCTGAAGCGCTGTGCGACTTCGTGCGCACTTTCGCCAGCGGCTTCATCTTCACCACCGCGCTGCCACCGGCGCTGGCGGCGGGCGCTGCGGCGAGCATCCGCCACCTGAAGGCCAGCGAGATCGAGCGGGCGCGGCACAAGGAACGCGTGGCCACGGTGCGCCGCCGGCTGGACGCAATGGGCATCCCCCACCTGCACAACCCCAGCCACATCATCCCGGTGATGGTGGGCGACCCCAAGAAGTGCAAGCGGATCAGCGACTGGCTGATGGACAACCACGGCATCTATGTGCAGCCGATCAACTATCCCACGGTCCCGAGGGGCACCGAGCGGCTGCGCATCACGCCGTCACCGGTCCACAGCGATGGCGATATCGACCGGCTGATCGAGGCGCTGAGCGACATCTGGTCGCAATGCGAACTGGCGCGGCGCTCGGCCGCCGCCTGATCCGGTAACCGGCAAAAGCAAAGGGCTGCGAGCCGATCGGTTCGCAGCCCTTTTGCATGCCCGGTCCGGTCCCGACCGGGCTGCAGGTGGATGGAATCAGGCTGGCGCCTTGAGATAGGCGATCACGTCCGCACGATCCTGCGCCTTGGGCAGGCCGGGGAAGGTCATCTTGGTGCCGGGGACCACGCGCATCGGCTTTTCCAGATACTGGAACAGCTTTTCCGCGGTCCAGGTGATGCCGCTGTTCTTGTTGGCGGCAGAGTAGCTGTAACCGGCTTCGCTGCCGGCCTTGCGCCCGACCACGCCGGCCAGCGACGGACCGATCATGTTCTTGCCGGCCTCGATCGAGTGACATGCCTGGCACTGCGTGAAGATCGTCTTGCCGTGCGCTGCATCGCCGGTGAGCGAGGCGAGCGTGGTGCCGTCGAGCGTGTCGGTGGCGTCGGCAGCGGGAGCAGCCGCGCTGGTGGCCGCAGCCGGGGTTGCCGCCGCAGCGGTGGTCGTTTCGGCAGCGGCGGGCGCCTGCTCCGAAGCGGTTTTCTCGGCACTGCCGCCACCGCCGCAGGACGCAAGCAGAAGAGTCGCGGCGCCAAGTGCAAGATATTGAATCTTATGCCTCATTTGCATCCACCTTTATCTCTGGAAGGTGCGCGTCACGGATGACGGCACGCGAGTAAAACACGGTCCCTGATGCTGCGCAACATGGCATTTGGGGCCATTTCTGCGGGCGTGCGGGGCCGCAGCATGCGGATCGGAGAACAGAACCCGGAGCCTCCTTTCTGGTTGCGTGGCGGACAAAAAAGGAAGGGTTCGCCGGCGGACCGTCGAACCCTCCAGATGCCCACACGTGTGCGGGGGATAGGAATTGTTCTGTGCCGTTTCAGCCAGCCTTCGCCGTCTTCGCCGGCGCGGCCACGGCGACCGGTTGCGTGGTTGCTGCAGGCATCGGGGCTGGCCCGGCTGTCGGCATTGCGGCGGGCACCGGCGCCATGCCGGGATCGCCCCACAGCGCGTGATAGTCCTTGGCCATCTTGTACCCGCCCATCGGCTTGTTCTTCCCCTGATGGCAGGTGGCGCAGCTGACCTTGAACGGATCGCCCAGCGGCCCCTTGCGGTTGGCTGGGAACACCCCGGCCAGAGAGCTGATGTACTGCCCGTTGGTATCGCGCACCATGCGGATGCCGTACCAGGCCTTGGCGCGCTGTGGCGTGCTGATGGACCAGCTCTGGAACGACTGGGTGTTGTGGCAGAAGGTGCAGTTCACTCCCAGCGCCTGCGAGGTGTGCGCCATGACCGCATAGGAGTTTTCGGTGCTCATGATGCTGGTCTTGTTCACCGACGAAGGATGCATGTCGGTGGACTGCACACGGATGTTCTGGTCCTTCTTGGGATCGCCGGTGAGATAGAGCGCGAGCGAGGCTTCGGGCAGGGAGGAATAGGCCGACGCCGCAACCGGGTTGTCCTGCCCGTGGCGGTTGCCGATGATGCCCTTGGGCGCGTCCGTTGGCATCGTCCAGTGGTTGGTCGGCACCGGCTGGCCACGATGGCAGGTCCAGCAGGTGACGCCGGTCTGCGCCACGTGGCTCTGCCAGTTGTGGTTGATGTTGCGCGTCATCTGCAACATCCGCCGCGCGACGACCTTTGTATAGAGCTCGTCGGATGCCATGTTGGCCGGGTTGTGGCAGTAGTTGCAGCCCTGTTCGGGCGAGACCCACTGCGTGATCGCGGCCATCGTATAGCTTAGCTGCTCGGCGGATTCGTCGCCCAGTACCTGCACGTTCTGATACGTTTCCTTGGCGCGCGGACCTTCGGTGGATGGCGCATCATAGGGAGGCGCGGGAACCTCGTCCTTGGCCATGGCCACCTTCTTCAGCTGTACGGTGTCTCCCCCCGTGCCGCGATAGCCGTTCTGGCTGGTGACCTTCGGAGCCAGTTCGCAGGCGCCCAGCGCCAGGGTGGCGATCGCCCCAAGGGCGATGGCGGTTATCCTGTTCATTTCCCTGCGCTCCCCAAGGTGGCGGGATCGACGACCCCGGTGGAGGGATAGGACGGGGCATAGCCATGCTGCTGTGCCCACAGGTACCAGTTGTCGACCACGGTACCGGTCAGAAGGATACCGATGCCGCCGGTCAGCGTGGTCAGCACGGCGAACCACCACGCCCAGCGGTGGATCGATTCCATCGTGGCGTTGAAACCCATGGTCCAGCGCCAGAAAAGAGCCGCACGTTCCGATGCGGTGCCACGGTCGGTGATCTGCTCGATCTCGCGCTCACCGCCATAGCGGCCGACCGCGAGGATGGTCGCCCCGTGCATCGCGAACAGGAGCGTCGATCCATAAAGGAAAGCGATCGAGAAGCAGTGGAACGGGTTGTAGAACAGGTTGCCATAGCGGATCGAGAAGGCTGCGGTCCAATCGAGGTGCGGGAATATGCCGAAGGGCACGCTTTCCGCCCAGCTGCCCATGAAGAACGGACGGATGAAGCCGAGCACCAGAAACAGCCAGATCGCACTGAGGAAGGCCCAGGCCACGTGCGTGCCCATGCCCAGCGCGCGGGCCCGGGTATAGGTACGCACCCACCACAGCAGGACCGAAGAGGTCAGGCTGAAGCCGGCAAGGATCCACCATCCACCTTTGGCGAGTGGCACGAAGGGGGTGAACCCGTATTCCGGCCCCGGCGGTTCGAGCGAGAGCCAGGGCAGCAGGCGGACGAACTGGATCGGGTTCCAGTTGACCGAGGCGAGCATGTTCAGCCCGATGATCTCGATCGCCACGAAGCCGAGGATCAGCGAGAGAACGCCGGTCCAGCCGAGATAGACGGGGCCGATCTGCGCGTGGCCGATCAGGCCGAGCCAGTGGTTGAAGGTGCCGGCGCCGATGCGCGGTTCGCTGCCTTCGGGCAGGTCGATCCCGGCCTCCGGCTCACCACGCAACTGCACCTGTGTGAAAATGTTCTGATAGGTCGCCATCGCTCAGTGCTCCTTCACGACCAGATCGGCAGGTTGAGCCACCAGGTCCACCATTCGGGCCAGCCCTTGGTCCACAGCGGCCCGCTGATCACGATGCACACCGCGCTCCAGAACCCGGCGTTCAGCGCCAGCAGCAGACCGACGCGGTGGATGCCGAGGGTGCCGACCGAGTATCCGATCAGGTCGCGGAAGAAAGTGTCCTCGTACTCGGGCGTCTTGACCTCGCCCCCTTCGGGCGGGTTGACCGCCGAAAGTACCAGCGCGCCGTGCAGCGCGAGCGCCAGGGTGGTGGTGAAGAAGAACGACACCGCCAGCATGTGCGCCGGGTTGTAGTGGAAATGCAGATACTGGTACCCGGTGTTCGACACCCAATCGAGATGGCTGAAGATCCCGTAGGGGAAGCCGAAATGCCACGCACCGAGCAGGACCGGCCGGATGACCACCAGCGTGAAATAGGCGAAGATCGCCATGCCGAAGGCGAAGGGCACGTGATAGCCCATGCCCAGCTTGCGGCAGATCTCCACTTCGCGCAGCGCCCAAGAAACGAAGGAGATCAGCGCGCAGATCGTGATGACCTGCCAGAATCCGCCTTCCTTCAGCGGCGCCAACGCCAGCCCGTATTTCAGGTCGGGCGGTGCGATCGATATCAGCCACGGGTTCCACGTCGGCCCCTGCGAGGCGGCGTAGAAGATGAGGGCGGTGCCGAGCGATGCGAAGATCGCCGTCACCACGCCGAAGAAGCCGACGTAGAACGGGCCCACCCAGAAATCGAACAGGTCGCCGCCGATCAAGGTGCCGCCGCGAACGCGATATTTTCGTTCGAAACTAAGGAGTGCCATGGCTCTGCCCCTCCCCGCCTCCAGACGGCGGGATCTGTGATCTGTTGCTCAAAAAACCCCGGAGGCGGCGGTTGTGAGGCCGCCGCCTCTCGCACAGGCTGCCGTCAGGTTGCCGGCTTTGCGGCAGCAGCGGCATGCGCCATGCCTTGCGCCGAGTTCGGACCATCGAGCCAGTTGTAGGTGTCAGTGCTGAGCAGGATGAAGTGAATCACCAGTGCGAGCACGAACAGGAAAGCGAACAGGGCAACGAGTGTCCTGCGCGGATCGAAAATAAGCCAAAGCCTCCACATGGGCATTATCCTTGTGCAAGATTGATGGCCCCCGCCCCGTCAGACCTTCACGGCCTGGCGCCACGAGGGTTGCGGTGGTTCAGAGCCAGGGCTTCCACGTCGGATTTCATCGTCATCGATGTTTTTCTTCCGGCCTTTGTAGACGCCTTCGGCGCGCGCCGCCTCGATCCCGGCGCGCTGCCGGTCCTTGATGAACGTCAGTTCCATGTCCGCGACCATG
>NZ_JAROCY010000013.1 GCF_029436685.1 Novosphingobium cyanobacteriorum | reverse complement strand
TGATCAGGACTCCCGTCCTGACATCGCAAGGCAGGCCCTGCGATGGTGCCGCGCAACCAAAGTGAGGAGGCCATCGACTGTCCTCGAAATGAGGACACTTGCGATGTTACATACCTCGTGGGCAAGCGTGGCGTAATAGTGATCGAAACCGCCAAACAGGCTGACCGGCGGCATCGTCACGCGATCCGCAGTCGGCTCGTAATAGGCCTCGCAGCCCTGATGGCGCAGGTTGACGGGGATGGCGGCGAAGAAGGCGTCGAGGTCAGCCTCGCGGCCTTCCGGCTCGATCAGTTCCAGCGTTGCGGCCGGATGAAAGCGCTCGGGCAGACCCTCGACCTGATCGGCATTGAAGACCGGATAGGCCTTCAGTACCCGGCGGGCCTCGTCGGTCTTTTCGCCGGTATCGGGGGCTTCCACCTCTTTGGTGTAGCTCTTGTAGAAGATCGCGATGGTCGACTTCTCGCCCTTGCGGACCTGAGCTCCGAGCGATTTCGCCTGGTTGTAGGTCATCCAGAACGGCGATGCGTAGCCGCACATGTCGGCGACCATCCAGAGCCAGAACACGTTCATGCCGCGGTACGGAGTCCCACAGGCCCGCAAGGGCCGGGAGACCGGGACACCGCGCCACGGCTTGATCCACGGCTTTGTGCCAGCTTCCAGACGGGCGATGATTTCCTGGGTGATACGGGTGGCGGGCGACAGGCCGCCGCCCTGCTCCTTGCGATAGGCCATGATGGTTCTCCTGATGGCGGCATCTGGACAATCGGCGACGGGTTCGCCGGTCAGTGCCAGAGGTTCCCGAGCCCCCTCTGCTCTCCTCCCAATAGAGAAGCGGCCCTCCGGCGTGAGCCGAAGGACCGCTTCTCGAGGTGCGAGTGGCCGAGCCTGTCAGGAGGAGGTCAGGCGGCCAGTTCGCGGGGAATTTCGCAGTCGACACCAGGCTCAGCGTCGCTTGCGTCGATCTCGGCTTCGCCAGCCTCCGGGGCAGCGGAGGCAAACCGCATGACCTCAGGCACCCAGGCCAGGGCCTTTTCGCGGACCTCGACCTCGGTGATGTAGGTGCCGGCGAAGACGCGCTCGGCGCTCATCGCGAGGTCACCCTTCTTGACCGAGGCAAAGCGCGAAGAGAGTTCGAGACCGCCGACATCGGTCAGCGCATCGAGGGTCACCTGCTTCGACACCCGGTCAAAGTAGTTGGCGGTTGTCGGACGCCACCACTGCGCCATGTCGATGCCGATCAGGCTGCCAAGGTGATCCTGGAACGGAAGCTGGCGCTCACCGGACATGTTGAGGCTTGCCTCGAGCGACCGAGCAACGACAAAGCCAAGCCATGCGGCTCGGCTTTCATCGGGCAGCGCCCGAAACAGATCGAAGCGGGCAGTCACATCGGTGCCCGCACGCCAGCTTTCGTCGAGGCCGGATCTGAGCTCAGCAAGCGCGCTGCTCGCCGGCGCATCCTTGGCTTCGAAGCCGATGATCGGGCCTGCTGGAACAGGCGCGCGCAGCGTGGTCGAAGGGCGCGCCTGCCAGTCGTGGGTATCGGCATCGGCGAGGGTGAAGACCATGATGTCGAGCGCCAGCCCGGGATCGGATGCAACGTGAAGTGCCAGAACATCGCGGCGCTGCATCGCGAGTTCGTCGACCAGACGTTTCGACAAGGTGGTCCGGTGCCTGTCCGAACCTTCTTCGCCTGCAACGACTTCGATCCCGTCGTCGGCTTCGGTGGGTTCAGCCTGACGCTCGCCGTAGAACACCGGCTGGAGAACCGGTGTGCCATCGCGGGAGAGCACCAGAACCATTCCTGCCTCGGCCTTGAGCTCCGGCGCGATGACGGGCGGGCGGGCACGAATGTCCTGGCATTCGCGTTCGATGGCCTCGATCGCCGCTTCGGCGGCTGCCACAGCCTCCTCGGCACTGTCCTCATCCTCGAGGATCGCCGCATGCTCGTCATAGGAGGCATCGAGTTCGTCGAGCCTTGCCAATTCTGCGTCGGTCAATGGCGCCGGTTCGGCAGGAAGCCGGACCAGCCCTTCGACCAGATCGTGGCTGGCATAGGGATCGAGCGTCGGCTTGACCCAAGCGAGACCCTGCTCGGCGGCGAGGGCTTTGGCCTGCTCTTCCATCTTCGCGGCGGCAAGGCTTTCTAGCAAGGCAACATCCACCCAGGATTCGCTGTCGTCGTTGTCGAACAGCTCACGCTCGATCCGGCCGCCCGCGGCAATATAGGCGTCGCGGCCAACGAGACGGGCGCGCGGATCGCTGCCCCGGACTGTGCCGGAAAGGACCATGCGCCGGATGCTGTCCGGATTGGGGGCATAGTAGGCCGAGGAAACCTGCTCGAACACCCGGGCCTGGATGTCCTGGTCTGAGGTCGCGCCGAAAGCCTTGGCGATATCGAGGGTGATTTGGCCGGAGGCCAGTGCCTCGAACACGACGGGCGCAAGCGTTGCGAGACGCAGCCGACCCTCGACGAAGCGGACAGTCAGGCCGAAACGGCGGGCAACATCTTCGACAGTCGCACCGCCTGCCACGAGCGCCGCAAAGGCCTGGGCTTCGTCGGCCGGGTTCATGGCGAGACGGTGGAAGTTCTCCGCGAGGCTGGTCTCGACCGCGGCTTCGGCGCTGTCCTCGAGCACGAGGCAGGTGACTTCGTGATCGCGGGCAAGGATCTTTTCGTCTGCTAGCGCGAACATGGCGCGGCGGCGGCGCTCCCCGGCTTCGACCTCGAACCTGCCCTTGGCGGCGGGTCTGACGATGAGGTTCTGCAGAAGGCCGCAGGCAGCGATGCTGGCCTTGAGCTCGGCATCCGCAGCAGCATCGCTGTGACGGCGGACATTGCGGGGCGACTGGACAAGCTTGTTCAGCGGGATCGACTTGATCATGGGTCACACTCCTGATTGTGAGCCCGGCACGTCGACTATCGACGTCCAAATGGCTCAATTAGGGCAAAGCCCACTCCACTCTAATGCGTTCGCAGCGAAACTGCCGATCGGCAGGGCAAGCCACACGGCTCCGGAGCGCCTAGGGCATGGCTCAGCCATATTTGTATAGCCGGCACCAAACACAGCCGAGGAGCACTGGACGAAATCAAATTTTTTACTCCGGCCTTTCCGGTTGTTTTTTCAGTGGCGATTAACAGACCGCCGCATCGATGCTAACGTGCGGACAAGGGAGGAAATGTTGATTGTTCCGCTCACTAAGCGAAAAGCCGACGGGACACTTTATCAACGTCCCGACATCATTGAACCGCTTCTCGCAGGTCTCGCCAATCTGCCGCGTAATGTGCTCCTTGAACGCGCACGCATCCGCGATCGCAAGCATCCGGATTACCTGCCGAGTGAGTGCTTGCTTTATTTCGTCCGGAGGAGTCGCCGGGACAACTCGGACGCTTGGTTCGAACAGTTATATAAGATCCTTATCGAGAGGGTGCTCCGATCGGTACCGCGAGCCGAAATCTCCAAGGATTCCTCTTCGCTCAGCAACGAGCGCATCCGCAACGCCGTTTTCGACCGCTTCGTCGAGATGCTCGCGAAGGATCGTAAGGAGCCCGACGACAAGCTGGACTTCTTCGAGGTCCGGTTCGACCTCGCCGTTAAACGCTTGCGCCTCGATGCGCAGGACCGAGTCTGGCAAGAGGAAAGTCGCACCGCGTCGCTGGACGACGAGAGCAGCGGCACGTCCGATGACGCAGCCCAGGCAACCACGACAAGTCTTCTCGACGCCGAACTGCTTACCGATCCGCTTTTCCGGACACGTTTCCATAGAGCGATTGAGGCTCTGCCAATTGAACAAAGAAGGACCATTCACCTCCTTTTGAGCGGTTGGCAAATCGATTCAAGCGACCCTTCGGTGATGACAATAGCGAAGGCTCTAAACTGCTCTGAGAAGACGGTTCGCAACTATCGGGACCGAGCGTTAAAAGCACTCGGGGCCCTGTTTAATCCTGGGGACGACCAATGACCGCCAACCCGCTGCCCCTCACCCTCGACGCTGTGCTCGATTTGTTTCAATCAGAAGGCGTCCATGATGGCGACGTGCTTCGACAATACGTCGAGGATTATCCGCAGTATGCCATCCAGCTCATCGATTTTTCGCAGTTGCTTGCGGCACCAGAGCACGAAGACGAGAGTCCTCTGTCGGCTACCGATGAATCGCGCATCGATGCCGCATGGATCACGCACAAGGCGGCTACTCCAAGCGAACCCGCCGGCGAAGACCCGTTGGCCCGCCTCACTGGAGACATCGGCAAGGACCTAGCTCGCAAACTCGGCGTGCCGAGGCAGGTCATCACGTGCCTGCGAGAGCACCGCGTCCTGGCATCGAGCCTTCCCGATACCATCCTTGGCAACCTCTCGGACGCTCTCGACTTGCCTCCCGCGCATGTGATCGCAGCCATGCGCCAGCCGCCAATACCCATGACCACCGGCAGAAGCTATAAGTCGGGCCGCCCGCCCGGCTCCGCGGAGCAAATGACCTTTGAGCAAATCCTGATCGATGCCGGGGTTTCCGAGGCTGATCGGTCGAAGCTTCTGGCAGGTAGCGGCGAATAGATGGATGCGATCGAGCTGGGACGCCGCAGGGCGGCCGAGATGCATGCGGATGCCGTTATGCACGGGCTCGATCCGACCGATCCTTACACATTTGTTGTCGCCATCGCGAAGACACGCGGCCTTGACGTCGAGACAACAAACCCTGGCGCTGCCAGTCTGGACAACGGCCGCGCGACGCTGGTTCCAGCCGATGATCTCATAATCCACGAAAACGTGGGCTCCCGATTCGAACAAGCATTCCTTATTGCGCATGAAATCGGCCACCATGTGTTAGGTGATGCAACCGCATCACCCACGGTGCTGTACGCAGACATGGCGCGTCCCTCCGAGCCCTCACCGACCGGAATTGATCGGGTCGTCGACTATGGCCGAAGACAGCGGCGCGAGGTTCAAATGGACCTGTTCGCCCGTGAACTTCTCCTGCCGCGCGAGGTCCTATGCCGCCTTCATCTGGTTGACAGTTTGACTGCACACGAGATCGCAGGACGCATGAATGCTTCGCTGGATGCTGTCATGCAGCAATTGCTCGACGGTCTGCTGCTACCTGTCATCGAACCCGACAGCAGCTTTCGCGAAGAGTATCCATTGAACGCTGCTCAGGCAGAAGCGGCAGGACACCGCGGGCGAGCCTATCTCCTCGAAGCAGGGCCTGGGACCGGCAAGACCCAGACACTCACTGCTCGGGTGGTGCAACTACTGGACGAGGGTGTAGATCCGAGGCGGCTGCTCGTCTTAACCTATTCCAACAAAGCCGCTGGCGAGATGGCCGAGCGCATCGTGGCGAAGCGACCGGACACGGCAGCAGCCATGTGGATTGGTACCTTCCACGCGTTCGGACTCGATCTTGTGCGGCGCTTTCATGCTGAATTCGGCCTTCCCGACGATCCGCGCCTGATGGACCGGGTAGAAGCAGTCGAGCTCCTCGAGGCAGAGTTTCCCAAGCTCGCGCTCGATTACTACCAGGATCTCTATAATCCGACGCGTCTTATAGGGGACATTTTAGCGGCCATCTCGAGAGCAAAGGACGAGGTCGTCGACGCCGGCGAATATGCCCGCCACGCCGAGAATATGCGCATTGCTGCCGAAGGCGTCGAGCCGCGTCATACAGAAGCCCTGAAAGCGGCAGAAGTCGCGCGCGTTTACGCTTTCTACGAAACGCTCAAACGCCAACGGCATATGATCGATTTCGGCGACCTTGTTTCACTCCCCGTCGAACTTCTCGAGACGCGCCCTGAGATCGCCGCCCAGCTTGGCCAGACCTACGATCACGTGCTTGTTGACGAATACCAAGACGTCAACCGAGCCAGTGTGCGCTTGTTGAAGGCGCTGCGCCCGACCGGCGAGAATCTCTGGGTGGTGGGAGACGCAAGGCAGTCGATCTATCGTTTTCGCGGTGCCTCCCCGATCAGCACCTCTAAGTTCACGTCCGAGGATTTTCCCGGCGCGGCATCAGGCCGGTTGGAGATCAATTACCGGTCGAGTGACGAAATCGTGACCGCCTATTCCACTTTCGCCGCCAAGATGGCCGCGAGTAGGACGAATGCGGAGCTGGATGCCCATCGCGGCGCCAGCGGTCACCCTATCGAACTTAGGCTCCGCCCGGCCAAGGAAGAGCAGTCGGTAGCAATCGCCGACTGCATCGAAGAGCTTCGGACAGCCGGCATTGCCTATCGAGACCAAGCCGTGCTGTGTACCGGGAATGAGCGCCTTGGCGAAATCGCCCGCGACCTCGAACGGATGGACGTGCCCGTTCTCTTTCTGGGCAGCCTGTTCGAGCGAAGCGAGGTCAAGGACCTTTTGTCGCTGCTATCTTTGCTAGCTGATGGTCGCGCGATGGGGCTCGTCCGAACCGGCTGCATGCCCGATTTTGCCATGCCGCTCGGCGATGTCGCCTGCGTCCTCGAAACGTTGCGGTCCAAAGAGGCCGAACCCTTGGAATGGCTGACCGAGCGCCGCCGCCTAGCGGTGTCGGCGGAAGCAATGACCGCGCTCGATAGGCTCGCAGCAGCTCTCGATGGATTCGACGCCGACTCTCCACCGTGGCGAACTCTGGCGGCTGTCCTGCTCGACCGCACCCGCATAGCAGCCCGAATAGCCGAAGCCGATTCCATCGCCGAACGTAGCCAAGGCATCGCGATTTGGCAGTTCATGAACTTCCTACGCGCGCAGCCACGCGTGGAGGGTCGCACCGTTCCGCGCCTACTTGAACGTATCAGGCGGCTGGTAGCTATCGGGGACGATCGCGACCTACGTCAGCTACCTGTAGCGGCGCAGGGACTCGACGCCGTCCGCCTCATGACGATCCACGGTGCGAAAGGCCTTGAGTTTCGAGGCGTACATCTACCAGGCCTCAACCAAGACACACTCCCGAGTTTTCCGAAGGCACCTGCCTGCCTTCCCCCCGAAGGCGTAATCGCCAGCATAACCGGCGACGTCAAAGCTGCGCTTTGCGCCGGCGACGCAGAAGAGCGCGAATGCTTGTTTTACGTCGCCACGTCACGCGCGCGCGATCGTCTCATACTTTATGCCGCCACGGAGAAGACAGATGGCAAGCAGCGCCCGCTTTCGACCTTCCTGCCGCGACTTGGTCCTGCCGTTATCGAAAGAGTGCCCGCTCTCGTCCAAGCGCTGCCACCTGCGCTCGAAGCCGAGCCGATCAAACTATTGATCGACGGCCCTATTCGCTTACGAGATTCTCAGGTCGCAATGCTGGACAAGGAAAAGTGTAAACGGCGCTTCTTCTACACTCATGTGCTCGGCATCGGCGGCCGCCGAACCGAGAGCGATTACATGCGCATGCACGAAGCCGCCCGGACTGTCGTGCGCGCAGTCGTGCGCAGCGGGCTCGACATCTCCGACGATGCAATTCTCCGGGCTACAGTCGAACAAGCCTGCGACGATCACGGTCTCGACATACCGGGAAGTTTCGTCGAACTGCGGGCTACGGCAGTCAAGCTTGTGATGCGGTTCCGGCGATCGCGCGATGCCCATCAATTCCAGATGCCGACGGAATTGCCGCTCGGGATAGGAAGCGACCAAATAATCGTTAGCGCCGACGATGTGCTCGTCGATGCGCGAGGTCGTCGTATCCACCGGCGTATCCGCACCGGCGTGTTCCGAAAGGCAGACACCGAAGATCTCAGCGTGGCTGCTGCGCTACTTGCAATCGCGGAGAACGCGACGGGGGCGAGCGCCGAAGTTGTCCATCTGACCAGTAATACCGTGACTCCGCTCGAGCTCTCGCAGCTCGTTATCAGTCGGCGCCGCGAACTCCTCGCTACCGTACTTGCGGATGTTCGCGCTGGCAGATTTCCAACGAACCCCAACCAGCGGGTCTGCCCCGGCTGTCCGGCGTTCTTCGTGTGCGGGCCCGTCCCGACAGGCCCCCTGCAAAAAAACTTCTGAGCGCCTTTCCGGTCGGCTGCCGCTGTTCCGATTGTCCCTTCGTAGCCGGGCTTTTCCGGCAAACCGAAGGACAAATCAAAATGGCTACCCCTGAACTTCCCGAATTTGATGATGTCGGCGATGCCCTCCGCGAAGGCCGGAGCCTGCGGCCGGCACGGGCCTATCGCTTCCAGTTCGCCCTCGAGAACCTCGACTTCCGCGCACTCACCGTTGCCGATCCGATCCCGCTGGGCCGCCAGGTGCTCGAAGCGGCAGGGCTTGAACCCGACCGAGGTTACAGCCTGTTCGCGATCCTCCCGACCGGCGACTTCGAGGACGTGCGCCTCGATGAACCTTTCGACCTCAGCACCGCTGGCGCCGAGCGCTTCGTCGCCTTCCTCACCGACCGCGAATTCAAGTTCGAGGTCAACGATGACCAGCAGCGCTGGGGCAAGCCCGCAATCAGCGGCCGCATTCTCAATCAGATCGCTGAGCCCGGGCCCGAAGAGGCGGTGTTCCTCGAGGTGCGTGGCGGAACCGACGTTCTCATCGAGCCGGCCATGTTGGTCGACTTGAGCGCTCCAGGCATCGAACGCTTCTACAACGCCCCGCGCCCGTCGGTAGAAATCGAAATCATCGTTAACACGCGTCCGCGCGTGGTTCGCGGTCCGACCGTGACCTTCGAGCAGATCGTCGAGCTGGCCTTCCCGGGTCCGCACGAAGCCAACGTCGTGTTCTCCATGACCTACCGCAAGGCGGCCTCGAAGCCGCACGCCGGCGAGCTGAGCGCGCACGGTTCGGTAACCATCAAGCAGGGGACGATCTTCAATGTCACGCGCACTGTTCAGTCGTAACGCCGATCTCGCTAGGCTGCGCGAGGAAGGGTATTTCGTCCAGATCGTCGGAGGGTTCCTCGTCATGCGCGAGGTCCCCTACGTCGATGCCCACCGCAAGGTTCGCAAGGGCACACTTATCTCGAGCCTAGCCTTGGCCGGCGACCAGACCCGGCCGCCCGACACTCACGTCATGCATTTCGACGGAGACTACCCTTGCTTCGCCGATGGAAAGCCGATCGCGGCGATCGCCCACCAGACCGCGCACTTCGAGCTTGGCAATGGGCTCACAGCGGAGCACGCCTTCTCCAGCAAGCCTGAAGGAGGGTATCGTGACTACCACCACAAGATGTCGACCTATGCTTCGATCATCTCGGGACCTGCTGCGGTAATCGACACCACGCTCTCGCCGCGCCCCCACCGCGTGATCGACGATGAGGAGGACGCTGAGAGCGTTTTTCACTACGTCGAGACGGCGTCGGACAGGGTCGGGATCGGCGCGCTCACCGCCAAGCTCGCGGGGCACCGCATCGCGATCATCGGCCTCGGCGGGTCGGGAAGCTATATTCTCGACATGCTGGCTAAAACGCCGGTAGCGGAAATCCGCCTCTTCGATCCTGACGAGTTCCTTCAGCACAATGCCTTTCGTGCCCCTGGGGCGCCTAGCCTTGACGACCTGCGCGACGCACCGCTGAAAGTCGACTATTTTGCGGCGATCTACTCGCGCATGCATCGCGGCATAACCGCGGTGCCGAAGGCGATTACAGCCGAGACCATTGATCTGCTCGAAGGCATCCACTTCGCGTTCCTAAGCCTTGACGCAGGTGAAGCGAAAGCCGCCCTCGTAGAATGGCTTCACGCACGCGGAGTCGGCTTTGTCGATATCGGCATGGGTCTAGAACTCGGCGAACAGGGCCTTAGTGGCATCTTGAGGGTTACGACCAGCACTCTGGAGAGCAGGACCAAGGCCAGCCAGCACAATCGCATTCCCCTGGCCGGCGGCGGGGCCGGGGATATCTACGCCTCGAATATCCAGGTAGCCGACCTCAATGCGCTCAACGCTGTCCTGGCGGTAATCAAGTGGAAGAAGCTGTGCGGATTCTACTGCGACCTCGAGCGCGAACATCATTCGACCTACACACTCGACGGCAACATGCTGCTCAACGAGGACCAGTCATGATCCGGTATACCGAACTCGAACATCGCTTCGTGGAGAGCTTTCCTGAGCCGCTCGTCCCCGGGATTCTTTACGTATCGATGGAATACGGCAGCGTCGCGCACAGCTGCTGCTGTGGCTGCGGAGAGGAAGTAGTGACGCCACTTACCCCAACAGACTGGAACATCACCTACGACGGAGAGGCGATCAGTCTGCACCCTTCGGTAGGGAACTGGACGCTGCCGTGCCGTTCGCACTATGTGATCCGCCGCGGCAAGGTGATCGCTGCGCCGCCCTGGTCGGAAGCACAAGTCGCTGCCGAGCGACAACGAGACCGAAGAGCGAAGGCTCGCTACTTCAGGCAGGCGGATCCCTCGGATGTTGCTCAGCCCAGCCAGGAGACGCCCGCTACGACCCTGTCCGCACCTCGACCGCCAGCCAGTTGGTGGCAACGCATGCTCAGCTGGTGGAAGGCAACCTAGCCAAGCGCAGGCGCGAGACCCAGCTCGTTCGGTCAGGCGGGATCGGGCGGCAAATCGACAATCCGGAAGACAGCGCCCGATCCCGCATCACGAACCAGATCAACCCGCGCGCCATCCCAGTGATAGTCGAGGTGCCGCCCCTGAAGCGGATTTGATGCGCAATCCGGGTAGAATAGCGCGACGCATTCCCCGCCGAGGTGCCGGATGCTCGGGTAAGCAATCCCGTCCGAACCCGCGCCCATAAGGTGCCGCGCGAGTGCTTGTGAAGCAGAATAGTTGTCGGAATCTAGCGCCGGAACCGGCTCCCCCGCCTGAGCTCTGAGATCATGCAGGTCTGCATCGACCGACATGATGATTTCGCGGAACTGCGAGGTCCATCCCGGTGCTTCCCTGGTTCGCGCCATGAAGCGGGCATGATGGTGGATGGTCTCGAACAATGCGGTCTCGAACCGGTCCCCGACATAGAGCACGCCGTAACTCCCGTCGGTGAAGCGGCTTGGCCGGTCAGTGCTGACGTGGGTGAATGGGGCCATAAGGTAGGAAGCCCCATTGCCGCCGACGCGCCGGCTTGGTGGAACGAGGTCGAGATTGCCAATCGTCGCCATAATGCGTGGATTGGTCTTCTGCTCGGCCGAAATCAGCAGCGGCCAGTCCGCGGGATCGGCGATGTCCTCGAACAGATCAATCGGCGGAAAGGCGCTGCGGATGATCCTGACAGCGCCCTTCCACTCAACTCTAGAAACGGGGATTTCTGCTGTTTCGCTCACCAGCCACCGCGCTCGGCGTCGAGGTAGCGACGCACCCGCATGATGTCGGTAAGCTCGCCTCCCAGCATCACTTCGAGCGCACTGGCTCCGCCAAACGCTTCATTCGCTGCTCTGATCCAAGTGTACCCGCGGGTCGCCTCCGAGAAGATGATGCGAAGCGCCTTGTGGATCCCCATGAGGTTGGAAAGACGCGCGCGCCCATCACGCGAGATGCGCCCCGGGCCTTCTGCCTTCCATCGGCGATAGGAGCGCACTGGCATGTCGAGCAGCGTTGCAGCCTGCTCGTCGGTCAACTCCCATTTGCCGAACAGATTGAGGACTGCCCGGAACATGGCAGCTGCTTCGTCCTGGGTGATCGGATCGGGACGGAAAGCGGTAACGGCAGTATCAACGGGTTGCAGAGCCAGCATGGTAGTTCTCCATATGGCAGCATATATTTAAGATAATGCCATTTGGCAAGGAACTATGCCGATGATGCCAGTCTGGCAATCACGCTCGCCGCGCCCTCGATCGGCACGAAGAGCCGGGTCTGATAGCGGATGATCTCGGTAAAGCAGCCTTGGGCCTTGTACCAGTCGAGCCGAGCAGCACTCCATCTCGTAAGCTCAATTCGCTGTGAGCCATTGACCAAGCTGCGCTTGACCATGAGCAGCTCGCGGCCCGCGAACTCGATGGCCCTGCCCGTTGCCAAGACGGTCTGGACAACGTCGTCGGCGGAAAGAGTTTGCTCGCGTTCCAGACCCAGCGCTCGGCACAGTTCGGGCACGCAGTGGACGGGAACCTCCCGGCCAAGGAGCGACCGGCCATCCGCAGCCGAGATGCGGCTCACCCTCACGAAATCCGATGGCAGCTTGTCCCAGACCGGGAGCAGGAGACCGGTCGCCAGATAGAGGCGCTCGCGCTTGTGACTCGTCCTCGCCTCTTCCACCTCGGCGGCCCACGCCTCGCGGAAAGCGCCGATGGCAATGTCCTCCCAGCTGCTTTCCGCCAGCTGATCGTCGGTGATGTGACTGCGCTTGAGCGGACGCAGCAATTCGAAGCGGGCCACGCGCGTACCGTCATCGGCAAGAATACTGCGGGCGGGGACCAGCAGGGCCACCCGACCAGAGCGGGCGTTGCGAACCGGGCGCTGCCGCTGCCCGGTGATGCCGTGGGTCTCTTCGAGCCGCGTCAGCGTGAGCGGCTTCAGGGCCCTCGCGATTTCCAGTTCGAGGAGATGGGTCGTCGCGCCCGATGCCGGATCGGTGCGCAGCAGCGTGTCCGACAGGACAGTGAAGTCCTCGACTGCAATCGTCTCGAGGCCGAGATCGAGCGTGCCAGCCTGCCGGGCGGCATCGATACGCGCTTCGACCAGCCCCATGAACTCATCGAAGATCGCGTTCTGCAAGGCTATGGGAAGCGCCAGGATGCGGTTGAGCCAGCGCTGGATCGACGGCAGATCATCGACCATCGACCCGTCAGGCGCCTCGATCCGCAGGCCTGTCAGCTCCTGGAAGCGCCCGAGGCTGACCGCTTCGAGCTTGCCGGTGAACAAGAGGCCGAACCAGCGATGGAGCGCCTCCTTGGCGTAGATGCTTTCGAGATTGTCGGCGGGATCGAACAGGTTCTGGCCACCGGTCTGGCGCTGTCCGCGGGTCAGAGCGCCGAGGCTGTCAAGCCGTCGCGCGATCGTCGAGATGAAGCGGCGCTCGCCGCGCACATCGGTGGTCACGGGCCTGAACAGCGGGGCCGACGCCTGATTGGTGCGATTGGTCCGGCCAAGCCCCTGGATTGCGGCGTCAGCCCGCCAGCCCGGCTCGAGCAGGAAGTGGACGCGGCGGGCCTGGTTCTTGGCGGTCAGATCGGCATGGTAGCTGCGCCCGGTTCCCCCGGCATCGGAGAACACCAGGATGCGCTTGGCACCGTCCATGAAGGCCTGGGTCTCGGCGACATTGGCGCGCGGCGAGCGGGATTGGAGTTTCTGACGACCATCGCGGCCGACGATGAGCCGACGTGTGCGACCGGTGACTTCCGCCACTTGGTCAACGCCGAAGCGTTCGATGATGGCATCAAGCGCGGTGGCAATCGGCGGCAAGGCGCAGAGCTGCTCGATCATCCGGTCGCGCGCAGCAAGCGCAGAGCTACAGAGCACGGGAGCGCCATGCTCGTCACTCATCGGCTCGGACCGAGGGTTGCCGTTTTCGTCTGTGAACACCGCCATCAGGCGGACAGGAAAGCTCTTGGCGAGATAGTCGATCACGTATTCCCGCGGGGAGAGGTCGATCTCGAGTGCTTCGCGCTCCTCGTCAGACAGTTCGGCAAGCCGGCGGTTGAGCATGGCTTCTGCCGTCGAGACGAGTTGGACGACAACGGCGTTCCCATCAGCAATCGCCGTATCGATCGCGGGCAATAGGCTCGGGAGCTTCATAGACAGAAGGAGCTGCGCGAAGAAGCGTTGCTTGGTTCCCTCGAAGATCGACAGTGCTGCCGACTTGGCGCCCGAGTTGAGCGTCCCGCCAGTTTCGCTGTCGACGATGCGCGTGGCCTCCAGCGCTTCGCGCAGGTTAGCGTGGATGATGGCCCAGGCCTCGGCATAGGCATCGTAGACCGCGATCTGATCCTCGGTCAGGCAATGCTCGAGGATTTCATACTCGACGCCTGCAAAGGAGAGCGCACGCGCGGTGTAGAGGCCGAGCGACTTGAGATCTCGCGCGACCAGTTCCATCGCGGCGATGCCGCCGTCGCGAATGTCGGCAACGAAGGCCTCGCGATCGGCGAAGGCGGTCTCCGGACCCCAGAGCCCGAGGCGGGTCGCATAGGCGAGGTTGTTGACGTCGGACGCACCAGTTGCCGAAGCGTAGAGCACCCTTGCCCGGGGCAGGAGGTTCTGCAGGCGGACGCCAGCGATACCCTGCTCCGAGCCTTTGACCTTACCCCGCGATCCTTCGCCGCCAGCGGCATTTGCCATGGCATGCGCTTCGTCGAACACGATCACGCCGTCGAAGTCTTCACCGGCCCAGTCGAGGATCTGATCCAATCGCGTTGCGTCGCTCCGGCCTGAACGCAGGGTTGGATAAGTGACGAAGAGAATCCCGTTGCGCATCGCAATCGGGGTGCCCAGCTTCCAGGACGCCAGCGGCTGGACGTCGATCGGGATGCCGCCAAGGGCAGCCCAGTCGCGGCGCGCGTCTTCCAGCAGCGCCTCGTTCTTCGAAATCCAGATATGGCGGCGCTCGCCGCGCACCCAGCGATCGAGAATGACGCTCGCGACCTGGCGTCCTTTACCCGCGCCGGTGCCGTCCCCAAGGAAATAGCCCTTTCGGTAGACCTGACCGTCCGCCGAGGCCTTGAGCGAACAGCCCTTGTCCTCGGGCTCGAACCGGCCGGGTAGATCGCGCGCATGGGCGCTTGCCGCGTAGATCAGAGTCTCTGCCTGGGCAGCCGACAGCAGTCCCTTGGCGATAAGCCCGTCAGGCAGCTGCGGCACCGCCTCGGGCTTGGGTGCCGAAATCGACCCCATGGCAACAGACTCGACGAGCGGCGTCGGATGCCCGGCCGCGCCATCGATGGCGATCCTGCTCGGGCGATAGGGCAGATAGTGGCCGACCTGAGGGGCGACCGGCGCAGGGGTTGCAAGCGGCACGTAGTTGAGCGGCTGGATGGCGGAGGCTGCAGGAGTGATCCTTGTTGGTATCGGCAGCGGCCTGCGCGGCGCGGCGACCAAAAGGAACGGCGAACGAGCCGGAAGGCTGGATTTCTCGCGCGCAGTCTCAAGGCTGGCGCGAGCCGGCAAGGCATCGACGAGATCGGCCAGCTGGCGGAACGCGTTCGTGCGAATAGCGACGAGCTCGTTGGCGCCTTCAACCTTATCGAGAACCAACAGCCGCGTGATGATGCCAGTGCCCTGCCTGACGAACGCGCGTTCGACGGCGGCATTGAGCCGCAGCGAGATCGGTTCCTTCAGCCCCGCCAGGAACTTCGCACAGTCGAACCATTCAGGCATAATCGCGACAAGCCGTCCGCCGGGAGCAAGGCGGTTCCAGGCCGATCGCAAATGCCTCGCCCCGGTGCGGCCATCGCGACCCCGCTCGATCCCGTGAGAATAGGGCGGGTTCATGAGTACGGCGCTTGGGACGACGGTCGGATCCAGCAATTCGTCGATCAACTCGGCATCATGTCCGGTCACACGGGAAGCGGGGAACACAGCAGTTAGGCAGTCGCGGCGCAGCGGCGAGATTTCGTTCAGGACAAGGCGGGTGCCGGCTTTGGCGGCCCAGACCGCAAGCATGCCCGTTCCGGCCGAGGGTTCGAGCACGAGCTCGTTGGGCATCAGTCCACAGGCCCGTCCGGCGAGCCAAGCAAGCCGCGGCGGCGTTGCAAACTGCTGCCATTCGATCTGCTCGTCGCTGCGATTGGTCTGGGTCGGAACTCGGGCATCGAGGCCGCAGAAGAACTGTTCGGCCTCGCCGATCGGACTCGAGAGCTGGATCTGATCTGATGCTTGCAGGTGTTGAACCTGCGCCAGCTCGAGCGCAGCGTGAGCATCACGGACTGACCATGCCCCGAGTGCATCGGTTGCGCCGAAGTGGTCCGTCATGATGCGGTTGATGTCGCTACGCGAAATCGCGCTGCCTGCTGCCAATTGCAACGCCATTGCTTTGGCTGCCGTCACGACAAGCGGCGGAGATGGTGGATCGAATGCGAAGGCGAGGGAAGAGTTGGACATGGGAAACCTCCTGACGAGGTCCTGCGTCTCGCAGGACTCAATCAGCCGAAGGCCCCCTCCCCTTTGGCTCGCTGATCAGGTTTTCCGAGCGAGCCTCGCCTTGAGTTCATCGTTCCAGTCGAAACCGGTGGACGCTGGCGCTCGCGACTGGATCACCCGGCCGGGCTCAGAATATGCCCTTCGCGCGCGCTGATCTGCGAGCTCGCCTCCCGCATCATTGTCGATGAACAGGTAGAGCTCGCGCACGCCCTCTGGAATCGCGACGAGGCCGAACCGCTCGTTACCGAGCGTTGCCCAGCAAGGAATGCCAAACAGCTGCATGGCTGAAAGGGCGCTTTCGATACCTTCGGCAAGACCCAACCGGCCCGCTGCTGGCGGGGCAAGTCTGACAGCACCATAGCCAAGGCTTCCCAGCGCACGCTTAGGCCGATCGAAACCGGCGAGCTTTGCGCTCGGCGCGTCGAGAAATGTCCTGTGTATCGCGATTATGCCGATGTCGGTTGTGACTGCCGCCAACATTGCAGGGAGGAACTGGACCGCACCACGTGGCCCGAGCGGCGTGCGCCCGAGATAACGGAGCTGATCAGAGGCACGCAGGATCCCGCGCTGCGCGAGGTATCCTTCGGCAGGGCTGTCGGAGATCGCCGTCGCCGAGTGCCACAAACGCCGCGCGTTGGAATTGAAGGCGCTTTTTTCCGGTCGATCAGCGGCCACGGCACCAGAGCCATCGAACAGGTCACGGCTGCGAACACCCTGGCGGTCCAGTGCCGCAATGACCTCCTCGTTCGAGCATCCTGCGAAGCAATGAAACAGGATCGCTTTCCGACCCAGTGTCACACTCAGCGAGGGGGTACGGTCGTCATGCGCTGGGCAGCAGCACATACCCTTGTTCTGGCGCCATGTTCCGCCCAGGCTTTCGACTATCGTGCGGGCGCGGCGTTCGAGTTGATGAACTTTGTCTAACGGGGGCATCGACCTTCTCCGGTTAAGGTGCCCTCCCCGCGCAGCCTCCGCTCTGCACTCGCGCCATTCCAATTTTCCTACATCGCTTGTTCTTTATATGTTCTCACTCGATTCGGCTAGACAAGGATCGAGAAATGACAATCAGAACTCTCTTGATCGCGGGCATCGCGATCACTTCTGGTATCCCGGCCAGTGCTCAGGACATAACAGCGCCAGCTACGAACGGCGCTGCGGCCAGCCACTCCGAAGGCATTCGGATTGCGGAAGCATCAAACGGCTTTCAACTGGTCGAGCATGGGCTCTGGCGTTCCGCGCAGACCGCCCCAGCACCGCGCCTATCAGTGGCGGACGATGGCCGGGTCAACCTGCCATACAGATACGAACCCAATGCCAAGCCGGCCCCATCCGGGTTTCGGCGAGCAACCTACTTGCCTCACATCTATGCCGCGGAGGCGAAGTACTCATTGCCCGCGGGCCTGCTTGATGCGCTCGTATGGACAGAATCTCGTTACAACCCTTTGGCTGTCAGCCCGGCGGGTGCCGCGGGCCTTGGGCAGCTGATGCCCGCTACGGCAAAAGAACTCGGGGTCTTCAATCGCTTCGATCCAATGGCCAACATCTTCGGCGCAGCGCGATACCTGCGGCAGATGCTCGACAGGTTTGGCGTGGTCCACCTCGCGGTAGCTGCCTACAATGCAGGTCCCGGCGCCGTTGAGCGTGCAGGCGGCATTCCCCGCAATGGCGAGACTCCTGGCTATGTCCGCGAAGTGCTTCGCCATTGGCGCTTTTAGCGGTCGCTCCGAATTGTAGAGCGACGCTCAAGGTGAGAGTTTGCCTCTCGTCTCAGTTGCTGCGCGAGAGCATCGGTAAGCTGATCCCACACTCAAGCCGGCGGGGCTGCCTTGTCCGCGCCCGTCGCCACCCCTAGGCAGTAACGCCCCCAAGCTGCCATCAACTTCACGCGGGCGCCGGGCTGGTCGGGTGTGCCGAGATAGGTTGTGCGGCGATAGGCCGCCTGGACAGCGTCGGGCGTCTTGTGCGCGAGAGCAGCTTCTACCACGGCATCGGGGATGCCCTCATTTGCTGCCCAATCGGTGAACGCAGAGCGGAAGCCGTGGACGTGGTATGGTTCGCTCATGTCCCGCAGCACCTTGAGCAGCGTCATGTCAGACATAGGCTTACCAGCTACGCCGGGAAACACGACGTCGCTCTCAGACATCCGCAGGGCATCGGCTTTTGCAAGCACGGCCAGAGCCTCGTCAGACAGCGGCACGATATGCGCCTTGTTTCGCTTCATGTGCTCGGCGGGGATCGTCCACAACCGGCTCTCTAGGTCAAATTCGGACCATGTCGCCAGGCGGACCTCCTGACTGCGCACTCCAGTCAGGATGAGCAACTCCAGCGCAAGCCGCCCGAAGGATGGTTTGCGCCGTAAGGCGGTGAGGAATCCGGGCAGCGCGACATAGGGCATGGCTTTGCGATTCTCACGCACCTTCACTTGCCGTGGCAGACCGCGACCCGCCTTCAGGCTGCCATTGCCCGACGGGGCCTCGCGGGAGCGCCAGCCCTTCGCGTGGGAATAATCCAGCACGGCGCAAATCCGGTTGCGGACCTGGCGGGCGGTATCGGGGATTTCCTGCCAGATCGGGGTCAGCACAGCGATGATATCAGCACTGCTAATGCTGCCCGTCGGCATGTCACCCAGCTTCGGAAAGGCATAGTTTTCGAGACTGGCGAGCCACTGCCGCGCATAGACCGTGCTTTTCCAGCCCGCTTCGTTTTCGCTGTGGTACTGAGTCGCGGCTGCGCGGAACGTCACCTTGGCGGCGGCCTCGTCTTTTTTCTCGGCCAGAACATCGCGGTGGTCGACCTTGACCGCCTTTCGCAAGACCGTGGCTTTTTGCCGCGCTTCCGCAAGTGTCATCTGCTTGGCGCTACCCAAGCCGATATCCTGTCGCTTGCCGTCTCGCTGGAGCCTGAGGACCCAGTAGGCTCCACCACGCTTATCGACCCTGAGAACCAATCCATCGCCATCCTGATAGGTGCCAGGATTCGCCATCGCTGCCTTGACCGCTACCGCCGTGAGCTTGCCCATTTCTTCCTCCCACACTTTCAAGCCCACCTTGGGAGGGGTGCAGTGTGGGAGTAAGCCAACTTACTCCCACACCCCTCCCACACTAGGGTCCGGCTGCATGCAAACGGCAGCGGACAAATGCGGGCCAAGAAGCGCAGAATACCCTAGGTTTTCCGGGATTTCCACGGTCATTCGTGGATGCTTGCGGATAAGGGGGTGGTGGACAGGGCTAGATTCGAACTAGCGTACGCTTGCGCGGGCAGATTTACAGTCTGCTGCCTTTAACCACTCGGCCACCTGTCCACACCAGTGCTGCCGGTGAAAGGTCCGGGCCCGAAAGCCGTTCCCTTTAGTCGATGGAACCTTCCGAAAAAGGCACCGTCCGGCCGAGAGAGGCGCCCCTTTGGCGAAGCATCGCTTGCCTGTCAATGGGTCGGCTGGCACAGGGCGGCGGAAATATTCACGCCTGCCCCCAGAAAGGTCCAGCCATGCCCCCGCACGATCATTCCCGCGAATCCGGCCGCAAGGGCAAGGCCCTGCGTGGGCGCGCCGGGCGCATGCAGGGCGGGCGCGGCTCAGGCCGGGCCAGCGCCGGTGCAGTGCGCCTGTGGGGCCGCCATGCGGTGGAAGCGGCGCTGACCAATCCGAATCGCCAGGCCAAGAAGCTGTGGGGCACGCGCGAGGCGATCCAAGCCATGCTGGACGACCATGACGCCGAACTGCCCACTTCGCTGCCGGTGGAATATGCGCAGGCCGCCGATCTCGCCCGGCTGGTGGCGCGCGATGCGCCGCACCAGGGGCTGGTGCTCGATTGCAGCGCGCTTGACGATGTCGCGCTCGACGACATTCTCGACGAGGCCGAGGGCCGCACGCTGGTGATCCTCGACCAGGTGACCGACCCGCACAACGTGGGCGCCATCCTGCGTTCGTGTGCGGCGTTCGACGTGGCGGCCCTGATCACGCAGGACCGGCATGCCCCGCCTGAATCCGGCACGCTGGCCAAGGCGGCATCGGGCGCGCTGGAAGTGGTGCCATGGGTGCGGGTGGTGAACCTGTCGCGCGCGCTCGAATCGATCTCGGAGGCCGGATACTGGCGCATCGGGCTGGATGGCGATGGCGATGCGGCATTCCCGGGTGCCCTGCCCGCTGGCCCGGTGGCACTGGTGCTGGGCGCGGAAGGCGAAGGCCTTCGCCACAACGTGGCGCAGCATTGCGATTCGATCGCGCGGCTGCCGATTGCGTCGGCGATCGAAAGCCTCAATGTATCGAACGCGGCGGCGATCGCGCTCTATGCCGTCGCGACTCGGGCGGGCGAGGAGGACTGATCCTCCGCCCGCCGCACTTGGAGGGGGGGAGCTTCGAATGAACACGCGTAACGCCATTGCCGCGCTGGCCACGGGCCTGCTGCTGGCGGCCTGCATGCTGCTGCCCGGGCGCTTCGCCAGTGACCTCGCGGTGCGCAAGGACGGCACCTTCACCTTCCACTACAAGGGCGAGATCGTGCTGGCCCCGCTGGCTGATCCCTCACCCTCGTCGAAAGACGAGGAGCAGGAGGAGTTCGTCGCCGCGCCCTGCTCCAACGAGGATACCGGCGAGGAGCACGATTGCTCCGCTCAGGAACTCGCCAAGCAGAAGGCAGACTGGGCCGGCGAACAGGAAAAGCGCCGCGCCGACAAGGCGAGGGAACAGGAAAAGAGCCGCAAGGCCGTCGCTTCGATGATGGGCGGCATCGATCCCGCCGATCCGCGCGCCGCGCAGGAATTCGCCGATCGGCTTTCCCGGCAGCAGGGCTGGAAGTCCGTGGTCAGCAAGGGCAAGGGCCTGTTCGAAGTGGAGTACGAGGCGACTGGCCGGCTCGACCACGATTTCACCTTTCCCACCATCGAGCGGCTGCCGCTGGTGGTGCCCTTCGTCACCGTGATCCGCCGCAAGGATGGCACCGTGCGGGTCGATGCGCCCGCGTTCATGCCGGGCGGCTCCACCCCGCAGATGCCGGGTCTGGGCCAGGCGGCCGGCAAGGACAACGCCCCCAAGCTGGACGGCCACTTCACCGTGGTGACCGATGGCGCGGTGCTGGCCAACAACACCGATGAAGGGCCGCAGGCAGACGCCGGTGGCAAGCGGCTGGACTGGAAGATTGGCGCCTCCACGCCCGCCGCGCCAACCGCGCTGATCAAGCTGGCGCCTTGATCGCAACGCCAGCGCAGGCACAAAAAAGCCGCGCCGGACGATCCATCCGGCGCGGTCTTTTATGCTGGACCGGCTTCACCCCGCGCGTGCGACCCGAACCGCAGGTCGCGGGGCGTTCCGTTTTCCGTCTTAGTTGACGGCGTCCTTGAGGCCCTTGCCGGCCTTGAACTTCGGCTGGGCCGAAGCCTTGATCGACATCGGTTCACCGGTGCGCGGGTTGCGGCCGGTCGAAGCCTTGCGCTTGGCGACCGAGAAGGTGCCGAAACCGACCAGGCGCACTTCATCGCCCTTGGCCAGGGCGGCGGACACGGAGTCGAACACCGCTTCCACGGCCTTCGTCGCGTCGCCCTTGGAAAGGCCGCTTGCGTCGGCCACTGCGCTGATCAGATCGTTCTTGTTCATTGCGGAACCCCCTACCTTTTATGTGGGAAAACTGCGGTTTGGAATCGCCTATCGGGTGCGGCGGAAGAGAGACGAGAAAGATTCCGCTGTCAAAGGCAAATGCGACGAAAAAACGCGATTTATCCCCTGATTCCGGGCGATTCAGGGCTATTCCTGAGCCTTGAGCAAGGAAATTGCGCAAATGTGCGGCGCACAATCGAAATTACCGCATTGCACAATGACTTGCGCACGCAGAAGCGTGGGATCGCCGAAGCGATCCCGCGCCGTGTCTGCGTGCAGCCTTCAGTGCGCCGTGGGGCTTGCCGGCGCCGCTGCCGGAGCGGGCGCGCCCGGCTGGCTGGCAAGGTCGTCCGCCTCGGTCCACTCGATCGCTTCCACCGGCGCGGCCAGCGCTCGGGCAAGCACCTCGTCAACGTGGGCGACCGGCACGATCTCCAGCCCTTCCCTGATGTTGGCGGGAATGTCGGCCAGGTCCTTGCGGTTCTCTTCCGGGATCAGCACGGTCTTGATGCCGCCGCGCAGCGCGGCCAGCAGCTTTTCCTTCAGCCCGCCGATCGCCAGCACACGGCCACGCAGGGTGACCTCGCCGGTCATCGCCACGTCCGCGCGCACCGGGATGCCGGTCAGCGTGGATACCATCGCGGTCACCATGCCGATCCCGGCACTCGGCCCGTCCTTCGGCACCGCGCCTTCGGGCAGGTGGATGTGCAGGTCCTTGCGCTGGAAGATCGAAGGCTTGATGCCATAGCTCGGGCCACGCGCCTTCACGAAGCTGAACGCCATCTGGACGCTCTCGCTCATCACCTCGCCCAGCTTGCCGGTGGTCTTCACCGCGCCCTTGCCCGGCACCGTCACGCTTTCGATGGTCAGCAGCTCGCCCCCCACCTCGGTCCAGGCCAGGCCCGTCACCGCGCCAACCTGGTTCTCCTCGTCCGAAATGCCATGGCGGAACTTGCGCACCCCGGCGTAGTCGGCCAGGTTTTCGGGCGTGATCGTGACCGATTGCGCCTTTCCTTCAAGAATCTGGCGCAGGCTCTTGCGCGCCAGCCGGGCGATCTCGCGCTCCAGCGTGCGCACGCCCGCCTCGCGGGTGTAATACCGGATCAGGTCGCGCAGGCCGCCTTGCGTCAGCTCGAACTCGCCCTTCTTCAGGCCGTGCGCTTCCACCTGCTTGGAAACCAGGTGGCGTTCCGCGATCTCGACCTTCTCGTCCTCGGTGTATCCCTCAAGCCGGATGATCTCCATGCGGTCGAGCAGCGGCTGCGGCAGGTTCAGGCTGTTGGCCGTGCACACGAACATCACGTCCGAAAGGTCCACGTCCAGTTCCAGGTAGTGATCCTGGAACTTGGCGTTCTGTTCGGGATCAAGCACTTCGAGCAGGGCCGAGGCGGGATCGCCGCGGAAATCCTGACCCAGCTTGTCGATCTCGTCGAGCAGGAACAGCGGGTTCGCCGTGCCGGCCTTGCGCAGGTTGGTCACCACCTTGCCCGGCAGCGAGCCGATATAGGTGCGGCGATGCCCGCGGATCTCGGCCTCGTCGCGCACGCCGCCCAGTGACTGGCGCACGAACTGGCGGCCGGTAGCCTTGGCGATCGACTTGCCCAGGCTGGTCTTGCCCACGCCCGGAGGGCCGACGAGACACAGGATCGGACCTTTGAGCTTGTTGGTCCGCGCCTGCACCGCCAGGTATTCGATGATGCGGTCCTTGACCTTGTCGAGCGCATAGTGATCGGCATCCAGGATCGCCTGCGCGGCCGGGATGTCCTTCTTCAGCTTGCTCTTCTTGCCCCACGGCAGGCCCAGCAGCACGTCGAGATAGTTGCGGATGACCGTGGCCTCCGCGCTCATCGGCTGCATCGTCTTCAGCTTCTTCAGCTCGGCCTGCGCCTTGCCGCGGGCTTCCTTGGAAAGCTTCAGGCTGTCGATCTTCTCCTGCAGCTCGGCAATCTCGTTGGCTTCGCCATCGTCACCGCCGCCCAGCTCGCTCTGGATCGCCTTGAGCTGTTCGTTGAGGTAGTATTCGCGCTGGGTCTTTTCCATCTGGCGCTTCACGCGGCCGCGGATCTTGCGCTCCACCTGCAGCACGCCCAGCTCGCCCTCCATGAAGGAGAGCACCATTTCCAGCCGCTTGAGCGGGTCGCTTTCCGAAAGCACGGCCTGCTTGTCCGCCACCTTGGCGGCCAGGTTGCTCGCCACCGCGTCGGCCAGCTTGCCCGCGTCCTCGATATCGCCCAGCTGGGCGCCGGCATCCTGGGGCAGCTTCTTGGAAAGCTTGGCGTATTCGCCGAACTGGTCCACCACCGAGCGCATCATCGCCTCGATCTCGGTGCCGTGTTCTTCCACCGGGTCGATCGGTTCGACCTGCGCCACCAGCATTTCGCCACCGCTGCCGTTCTCGGCGCGCAGGGCCTCCAGCGTGGCACGGCGGTGCCCTTCCACCAGCACGCGCACCGTGCCGTCGGGCAGCTTCAGCAACTGCAGCACGCTGGCGATCACGCCGGTGTCGTAAAGATCGTCGCGATCGGGATCGTCGCAGCCGGGATCGAGCTGCGCCAGCAGGAAGATGTCCTTGTCACCGGCCATCGCCGCTTCGAGCGCGGCCACGGATTTCTCGCGGCCCACGAACAGGGGCACAACCATGCCGGGGAACACCACGATGTCACGCAGGGGAAGCAGAGGATAAAGATTCATGTTCACGTGTCCGTCCGACCCCACGATCTTGCACGATGCCGTGCGGGGGCCGGGTCCGATATGGGATCGTCAACCCGTGGCCGCAATGGCAAAGGTTAAGACGGCTGTGGATCGCGACAATTCAGGCCCGAACTTTCCGAAAGTTAATCCATTTCTCCTTCGTAAACCCGATATTAGGCATAACTGCGCATTAACCGCCTCATGATCGGGGCCGCCGCATGATCCGCACCAAGACGACCATCGTGGTCGGCGCCGGGGCAAGCTGCGAACTGCAGATGCCCTCGGGCGAGGATCTGTTGGCGCGCGTGGTGGCGGGCTATGACTTCTCGCGGCTCGGCACCCCGGCGCAATCGCGTGAAAGCCAGATCCTCGTGCGCCACCTGATGAAGCAGGCAGAACGCATGGGCAAGGAACACATGGAGATGGTGCGCGCCTCGCAATTGCTGCGCACCGCCGCGCGCATGGGCACCGCGATCGACATGGTGCTGGAACAGATCGACCATGATCCGCTGGCCACCATGGCGGGCAAGATCGCCATCGCGTTCCACATCGGCCAGGCCGAAACGCGCGCCACCCTGCGCGAAGCCCCGCGCCAGCCGGGCGAACTGCCGCTGCTGGGCAAGCCCGACGAATGCTGGCTGTTCTGGCTGGGCCAGTTGCTCACCGCCGGCCTGCCGCGCACCCGGCTGGAACATGCGTTCGAAGACCTGACCATCATCTGCTTCAACTATGACCGTGCGATCGAACACTTCCTGCCGCACGCACTGGTCATGGCCTATGGGCTGGACCTGAAGGATGCGCAGCGCATCGTGGGCGAACGGCTGCAGATCATCCACCCCTATGGCAGCGTCGGCCGCCTGCCGTGGCAGCCGGGGCAGGACGCACAGGCCGAATGGGCGGGCAGCGAGCAGCCTTGGAACATCCACGCCATCGCCGGGCAAGTGCGCACCCATGCCGAACGCCTGGCCGACCAGCCCTCGGTCCACCGCCTGCGCCAGGCCATGGGCGGCGCCAGGCGGCTGGTATTCCTCGGCAACGCCTATCACCCGCGCAACCTCGAACTGCTGTTCGACCGCACGATCAGCCACAATCCGGAAGTGCTGGCCACCACCCACGGCCTCTCCCCCGCCAACCGCACCGCCGCCGCCCGCCTCCTGCGCCGCAACTGCGGACTGGAACACGACGACCTGCTGACGCTTTCAGATGGCCGCGCGTTCGAGACGCTCCGCGACAACATGCTGCAGCTGGAGAGCTGAGGGTTCGGGTAAGTCGATCCAGCAAACCAAAACCCGCTCGCGGTGAGCTTGTCGAACCACCAAAGCCCAACACCACAGCCAGCGCCAACACCCTTCGACATGCTCAGGGTGAGCGGGTTTTGGCCAAGGGGTTGGTGGCTGCTTTCGCCCAGTTGCGGACGTAAACAATGAGCTGCGCGTTTCCGGATTGCGGACATTCGTTCAGCGTTCCATTCTTTCGCAATGCAACACGCTTCTCTCGTCGCGTTCCTCTCTGGAACACTCGCTCCCAACACGTTCATGGAGGAAATCGCGGGTGAGGTCGCCGAGTTCTACGCCGACCTTCGAGAAACAAAACACGGCTTCATCGCGATTTCAGATGGGCCGCTTTTTGTCATGACCCGGTCTGCCGTGCGTCGCTTCCTAACCGCCGTCAGGGATGGGCAACTGTCTTTTGACGCCGCAGTCTATGTTGCAGATTGCATCGTAGCGAGTGACGACATCGAGTTTGAGGATGAGGTTACCCGTGATGCCGTCGCTTTCCTCGAAGACGACAGTAGTCGCTTCATAGAGGACAGAGACGAGCTGTGGACGCAAGAGGAAGTCTCGAAGGTGCTGGCTTCACTCGATTGAGTGTCCGGTTTGGGGTTGTTGCCTCCGATTGCGGTCTATCCGCTCCCCACCCATTCCAAACGCTCCACTTTAAAGAACAATCCCCGCCGGATCGATCGCCCCCACGTCGGTCAGCCTGATCCACACATCCCCCCTGCCGTCGCCGTCGGTATCCCCGGCGATCAGCGTGAACCCGCGCGCTGCCACGGCCTGGAGTTCGCCCGCATGGCCAGTGAACTTGCCCGCGCCGATCCACTGGAATGCCTGGTCGCCATCCACCAGCACATTCGCGTCGATGGCGGACAGGTCGATCACGTCCCCCGCCCGCGCGGAAAAGTCGGTGATCGTGTCCATGCCCGAACGGCCCGGCTCCGGCGTCTCGCCGGTCACGAAGACGAAGCGGTCCGCCCCCGCTCCGCCGGTCACTACGTCGCGGCCCGGCCCCATCACGATCGTGTCGTTGCCGTCATCGCCCAGCAGGCGGTCATCGCCCTCCCCGCCGTCGATGCGGTCGTTGCCCGCGCCTCCGCGTATCGTGTCGTCCTCATAGACGCCCTGCAGCCAGTCGTCGCCCTCGTCGCCCCAGATCTGGTCGTTGCCGAAGCCACCGATCACGCGGTCGTTGCCGGTGCCGGCGTGGGCCACGTCGTCATGCATGCCCAGGTCGATGAAGTCGTTGCCCCCGCCAGACCACACCGTGTCGTTGTTGTCGCCGGTGCGGATGGTGTCGATGAAGGCGCCAGTGATCACCGTGTCGTCGCCGGAGAACGTCTGGATGATCGTGGCGTGGCTGCCGTTGTTCCAGGTATAGTCAACGAACTGCGGGCCGATCACGCGGGTGATCGCGCCGTCCTGCCACACTTTCGCCGCCGCAAGCCCGTTGTCGTATCCCGCCGAACTGCCGGTGGTGACCGCCGCCTGCGCCAGGAAGTCCTGCGCAATCTTCTCGCGCCAGGCCTTGTCGTAATGCATCCCGTCCCACGTGGTGGCGCCCAGCGTTTCCACGGTCAGCACGTTGGGCGTGGCAGCTGCCACCGCCAGCTGCGCACTGCGCACGTCGCTGGCATAGGGCAGCAGGCTGATGCCGAAGGTGGATGTGGGCTGGCCGATGGCGCTGCGGTATTGCCCGATAAAGTCCGCCAGCTTCGCGTCATAGCCCGGCGTGCCCACGTCGATCTCCCCCTGCATCCACAGGGTATAGACCACCGGCTCGTTGCCGCTTGCGCGCACGCGGTCCTCGGCGGCCTTGGTCGCCGCCACCAGCTGCGCAAACAGCTCGCCTGAGGCGGGGTCCCAGTCCTGGTCCGGGTTGGCGAACAGCGATGTCCAGTCCACCGCCACCTTCACCAGCTCGAAGTCGCTGCCCCCTGCCGCCAGCACTTCATAAAGCCGGTTGTCCACGCCGCCGAACGCGGCGTTCGATTGCCCCGCCAACACCACCACCGGAATCGTCGCCATCGCAAACCTGTCCTTCGCCTTGCCGTTCGGGCGGCGGTGATGGCACGGGCAGGCGCGGCAGCAGCCGGGACATGCTTCGGAAAGGGTTGTTTTTCAGCGGGTTCCAAAGCGAAGTGGAGGACGCTTCGCACGCCGGGGCACGCCATTGGGCTGGCAGGTCTCACCCCGGATCGGCTCAACGATTGTTAGTAACGGAATACAATCAATCGCTTGCCATCTCGCCTCCACCACGCGGGGCGGGTGTGGCGCTGCTTCTGCATCATGCCCGGCAACCCGGTCCTGCCGCGCGGCGATCAATCCGTTTTGGCGAAGTTTCGTTACGGCACAATCGTTAAAGCAGTCGGCCGGGACGGCAGGCGCCACCCCGGCCATTTGCGCTGGGGATCAACCGGCGGTGCTGATCCCCAGCGTCGCCACTGTCTCGCCGCGTTCGGCTGCGGCGCGCGCGCGGTGCATCTGCGCCTCGGCAGCAGCGCGCCCTTCGGCAAGGCACGCGGCGCGTTCGGGCGAATCCGGCCCGGTAATCAGGTTGTGCGCGCCTGTCAGATCGCACAGCTGGCCAAGGCCCACGTTCACCCGGCGGTTGATCCGCGCCCAGCCGGCGGGCGTGGTCGGATCGATGCCGCTCACGTCGATCGCCACGGCATAGTGCCCGGCCACATCCGGGCCGCTGGTGGCGATGAAGCCCATCGGACGCGCATGGGCGCGCGCCACGATGTCCTCTGCTGCCTGGGGAGAATTGTCGGGTTGCGCCATCGCGCTTCCTGCGGCGGCCAGAGCGCAAATGCCTGCCGCCAGAACCAAGGTCTGTCGCATCATCTTTCAGTTCCTCTGCGTCCGGAAAGGCCGCCCCGCCTGGTTGGTCCTGCGGTGGTCATCCTCGCCGGGGTCCGCTGCGCTAGCCCGCAACGGTTACCAGACAACAACTTACTGCACGGGGATCGGTTGCACCACCGGAATCGACACGAAAACAGGGCCCTTCGGGGCAATTGCCTCCGCTTCCGGCTGCCTCACCTGCGGGTCGACCGGTGCCGGCGCCGGCACCACTGCCGCGGGTGGCGAAGCCGCTTCCGGCTTCTCGGGTTCCGGATGCAGCGGCTTCGGGAACGGCGCGACGCCGATCTCGCCCTTGGCCAGCGGTCCGCGCCCATGCAGCGCCTCGATCTCGTCCCGCCGCGCCTGCAGGTACAGCTCGCGATAGGTGACATAGGGGTTCGATGCGGACTTCATCTCCTGCAGTTCGGCATCGATCTGCAGCCGGTCGTCGATGGATTCCACGATGTTGAGCGGCAGCACGTATTCCGGCTTGCGCAAAGGCCCGCCTACCAGCCCCGGCACCGTCGCGCGGTCCACCAGCAGGCCGAACAGGTCGCGCACCGTCGTCGGCCCCACCAGCGGCAGGTACAGGTATGGCCCCGGCCCCACGCCATAATAGCCCAGCGTATTGCCCAGCCCGTTGGGACGATACGGCAGATTGAACGGCTTCTTCTTCGCCACATCCACCAGCCCGCCTACGCCGATGGTGGAATTCACCGCAAAGCGCCCCACCGTCTCCATCGCCTTGCCGGGCTTCAGCTGCAGCATGTAGTTGATGAAGACCACCGGCTCGGTCAGGTTGCGGATGAAGTTGCGCAAGCCCATCCGCACCGGGCGCGGAACGCCCTTTTCGTATCCGTGGGCGATGGGGGCGATCAGCTTGTCGTCCACCTTCTGCACCACTTCGAACGACTTTTCGTTCACCCGCTCGATCGGGTCCTGCGGCGGCGCCTTGGTCTCCCCCTCAACCACGATCTCGTTGGAGGGTTCGGGCGGCGCGGTCGGGTTCGGGGCGGTCGGGTTCGGGGCGGCCGGGTTCGGGGCGGTCGGGTTTGGGGCGGTCGGGTTCGGGGCGGCCGGGTTCGGGGCGGCCGGGTTCGGGGCGGCCGGGTTCGGGGCGGCCGGGTTCGGGGCGGCCGGGTTCGGGGCGGCCGGGTTCGGGGCGGCCGGGGAAGCTGCAGCCGGCATCGATGGTGCAGGCGGGGAAACGGGCGCTGCCACAGGCGGCTGTGGCGCTTCCACGGCAACCGGCACGGCAGCCGCCTGCGCTTCCGCCACAGGTTCGGCGCCCGCCAGGGCAGCGGCGGTCAAGACAACAACACTAACGCTCAACCGCAAGTCCTTCCAGGATCGACAAATTTACAGGCGCCCCGTCGCCTCATTGCCGATAACGCATTCAACCCGCAACAATTCCTGAACAACCGCAGCCAGACCGAAATATTTGCGCGGCAGGCCTGCCCGCCCCGGCCCCTCCCGCAGGCGAAAGGGGCGTTCAGGCCCGAAAACTCAGAACGGCAGCTTGAAGCCCGGCGGGATTCCCGCGGCCATCTGCACCTTCTGCATCTCTTCGCCCGCGGCGGCATCGGCCTTGGTCCGCGCGTCGTTGAATGCGGCAGCCACAAGGTCTTCCAGAATGCCCTTGTCGGCCACGCTGATCAGACTGTCGTCGATGCTCACGCCGATCACGCGCCCCTTGGCACTGGCCTTGATCTTCACCAGCCCGCCGCCGGCGGCGCCTTCCACCTCGATCGCGTCAAGGCGGCCTTGCGCGTCCTCCATCTGCTTCTGGATGGTTTCGGCCGCCTTCTGGGCTGCCTGGATCATCTCTTCCATCGATTTCATGCGCGCCTGCTCCAGGGTCTCTGTTCGTGATCTCGCGATGCGGCTTCGTCCACGATCTGCGCATCGGGGAACGCGGCCAGCGCCGCCTTCACCAGCGGATCGTCCCGCATCTCGGCATCGGCCACCGCCGCTTTCGCAGCCTTGGCCTCTTCCAGACTCGGCTGCGCGTTACCCGTTCCGCGCTCCACCTGCCAGTGCCCGCCGGTGGCCGTCTGCAGCCCCTTGCGGATTTCCTGCGTCGGATCGCCGGGAAGGCCGGGGGCCTGCTCATACTTCAGGTAGCCGGGCCGCAGCTCGATCACGCGCACCGAAAGGCGCATCGAAGATCCGGTCAGCGGAGAGACATGCTCCACCTGCTCGACCAGCTCCTCCCAGTCCATCGCCACCGGTGCGGGCTGGTATGCCGCGGGCGCCGCGCCGCCTTCTCCCGCAGGCGCGGCCAGCGCCGCCGCCGGGGCGCGCGCCACAACGTCTTCCAGCTTCTTCACCAGCGAACCCGGATCGGGCATCTCGCTGGCGTGCATCACGCGCAGCAGCGCCATCTGCGTCGCCACCAGCGGATCGGGCGCGCCGCGCACCTCGTCATAGCCTTTCAGCAGCAGCTGCCAAAGCCGGTGCAGCTGGCCAGCCCCCATCGCCTTGGCCCAGCCCTCGATCGCGGCGCGCTCCTCGGCGCTGCGCGCATCCGCCGTGCCGGAAACCTGCGCCACGGTCACCTTGTGCACCAGGTCCATCTGCGCGCGCATCATCGCCACCGGTTCGATGCCCAGGGCATACTGGTGCGCCACTTCCTCCAGCAGCTTCACCCCCTCGCCCGCCAGCATCGCGCCAAACAGGCGGCGCTGCATGGTCTTGTCGGCCAGGCCCAGCATCTCGCGCACCTGATCGGCGCTGATCGTGGTGGCGCCTTCGCCGCCGGTGGCAAGGTCGGCATGGCTGATCGCCTGGTCCAGGATGGAAAGCCCGTCACGCACCGATCCCTCGGCCGCGGCGGCCACCATGGCCAGCGCCTCGTCCTCCGCCTCCACGCCTTCCTTGGCGCAGATCATCGCGAAGTGATCCTTCAGCACCCGCGCCGGAATGCGCTTCAGGTCAAAGCGCTGGCAGCGGCTCAGCACCGTGACCGGCAGCTTGTCCACTTCGGTTGTGGCGAACAGGAACTTCACATGCGCCGGCGGCTCCTCAAGAGTCTTCAGCAAGGCATTGAATGCATTGCGAGACAGCATGTGAACTTCGTCGATGATATAGATCTTGTAGCGCGCGCTGACCGCGGCATAGCGCACCGCCTCGATGATCTCGCGCACGTCGTCCACGCCGGTGTGGCTGGCCGCGTCCATCTCGATCACGTCGATGTGCCGCCCTTCCGAAATCGCCACGCAGGGCTCGCACTGCCCGCACGGATCGATCGTCGGCCCGCCCTGCCCGTCGGTGCCGATGCAGTTCAGCGCTTTGGCGATCAGCCGCGCGGTGGATGTCTTGCCCACCCCGCGGATGCCGGTCATCAGAAAGGCATGTGCCAGCCGGTCGCGCTTGATCGCGTTGGCCAGCGTCTGCACCATCGCATCCTGCCCGATCAGTTCGGAAAAGGTCTGCGAACGATACTTGCGCGCCAGCACGCGATAAGGCTGCACGGTCGAAGCTGGCGCGGCAGAAGGTGCGGCAGCCGGTATGGGCGCAGCAACCCGCGGTGCAACCGGAGCGGGCGCCGGGGCTTCCTGCACGGCGGCGGGCGTTGGCGCAGCCGGGGGCACGGGATCGCCAAACATCGAAGCCTGCCCCGCAGCCTCCAGCTCGGCCGCGCTCGGTCCGCTCTCGGCCTCGTCCCACGGAGGACCAGCATCCTGGTCCACGGGATCGCCAAACATGTCGGTGGAATCGCCCATTGCCTGCCCTAGGTAAGGCGTCCGCCCCCGCTTGTCGAATGTCCTCCCTCGCCAAAGCGGTGGATTGACAAATCAGTTGCAAAATGCAACCTTGATTGCATGAACACGATCGTTCCCGCCCGCATGACCGCCACCCATGATGGGTCGGTGGTCGTCTTCGTCATCGGCATGCGCATCAACGCGTTTCGCAAGCTGGGCAAATGGCTGCCCGTGGCCCGCGCCATGGGCCCGATGATCGCGGAATTGAGCCGTAATCCTGACAGCGGCTTCCTCGGCACCGAATACCTCATCCGGGGCCTGCGCACCGTCGTGCTGCTGCAATACTGGCGGGACTTTGATAGCCTTGAGGCCTACGCGCGCGATCGTGAACAGAAGCACTGGCCCGCCTGGGTCGCCTTCAACAAGGCGGTGGGCACCGACGGCACCGTGGGCATCTTCCACGAAACCTATGTGGTCCCCGCCGGGGCGCACGAAACCATCTACGCCAACATGCCGCCCTTTGGCCTCGGCAAGGTCAGCGGCCTCGCCCCCGCCACCGGCAGCCGCAACGCCGCGCGCAGCCGCATGCGCGGCGCAGACTGACTGCCCATCTGCCGGAGGGCCAAGGGCGGACATCCACCTTGCGACGATTGGGGTAAAAAGGAGCCGGCCGACCCGCCGCAACCCGTTGTGGCTGCTTCCTTCCGGACCTGACCAGGTTGGCGGACGCAAGCGTCCGACCGACTCCCGGCCGCGCATATGGCCTTTGCCTCTGGCTTTGTCCAGCCTTGTCGGCTGGACACGGCACTGGAAAGGCCGGATGACCTTTCCGACTGAAAATCAGCGAAAATTATCCGCGTAGCTCTGCAGCTTCAGCCGCTTGGGCGGTGTGGGGATCACGTGCGCGGCAATGCCGTACTTGTCGGCATAGGCCTTGGCCTCGTCCAGCGAGCCGAAGTTCAGCACCACCTGCACCTGCGTGTCGCCAGATCCGGCCCAGCCCATCAGCGGGTCGGGACGCTGCGCCTCGGAACGCTCGAATTCGAGCACCCAGTCGCTGGTGCGGGCCTTGCCCGATTGCATGGCGTTCTTCGGGCGCTGAAAGATGCGTGCAGTCATGGCCACGCGCTTTCCTGCGAATCGCCGCGCAAATCAAGTGAGGAGTGTGGGAAGGGTGCGGAAAGGCCATCCGGCCTTCCCTTGGCGGCACCGGCCCATTCCTCAACGCTTCCCCGCCTCGAACGCGTTCCTCGTCTTCAGGCTCGGGTCCTCGGTCCATGGCGTATCGGGCCAGCGGTGCTTGGGATAGCGGCCCTTCATGTCCTTCACCACGTCCTTCCACGATCCGCGCCAGAAGCCGGGCAGGTCCGCCGTGGTCTGGATCGGCTTGCCACCGGGGCTGGTCAGGCTCAGCAGCAGCGGGCGCGGCGGCTGGCCCACGCAGGGATGGCGGTCCAGCCCGAACAGCGCCTGCACGCGCAGTTCAACGGCCGGCCCACCCTCGTGGCCATAATCGATGGCATGGCTCGTCCCTGCGGGCGATCGGAACTCGGCCGGGGCCAGCCGGTCAAGCGCCTGCTTTTCGTTCCAGTCCAGCCGTCCGGCCAGCGCCTCGTGCAGCCGGCCCGCATTCGCTTCCAGATCGCGCCGCCCCTCCAGCACCGGCGCCAGCCAGTCCTCCAGATCGGCCAGAAGCGCCACTTCGGAAAGCGCTTCGATCCCAGCATAGGTCCCGCGCACCACCAGCGCCCTCGCCGCCGCGCCCAGCGGCAGCGCGTCCAGCCCATCGGCGCGCACCCGTTCGATCAGCAGCGCCGTCACCGCCGCCGGGTCAGGCTTCGGATCGGGCACCCGCGCCAGCACGATCGCGCCCAGCCGCCGTTCCAGCCGCGCTTCCACCCGGCGTTCCTCGGCGTTCCACCGCAGCGTGTGCCGCTCCTCCAGCCGGTGCCCCAGCCAGCGCGCGATGTCCGCTTCCTCCAGCGTCACCGCCGCAGTGATGCGCGCGCCCTTGGCCTCGCCCTGCGCATCGCCGATCACCAGCCACTTCGCCGTCGCCAGCGGCGATGCCGGATCGAGCCGGTATCCCCGCCCGCCTGCCGAAAGCCACTCCTCCCCGCTACCAGACCGCGCCCGCGCGATCCGGTCCGGAAACGCCTCTGCCAGCAGCACGCCCGCGCTTGGTGCGTCGACACGCTCAGCACGAGCGGCCTTTGCTGGGTCCCTATCCTCACCCCGATCGCCCTGGGCCTGTCGAAGGGCCCGCACTGCGCTCTCCGCCCACCGTCCCGCCAGCTTGCGCGAAGCCTCGGCCCGCCCGCCGCGCTCGCCGTTCCAGCGGTCCATCCTGCGCGCCAGGTCCTCGCCCCGCCCGCCAAGCCCGCGCTCCTGCAGCAGCAGCGCCAGCCGCGCCGCCTCACCGCCCGCGCCCCTTTCGGCGGCAAACAGCAGCATGTGCGCCAGCGCCGGCTCCATCGACAGCCGTGCCATCGCCCGGCCATGTTCCGTGATCCGCCCTTCACGATCGAGCGCACCCAAAGCCGTAAGCGCCCCGCGCGCCGCCGCCATCGCTGCGGCTGGCGGCGGATCGAGCCACGCCATCGCCCCCGCATCGCCCGCGCCCCACTGCGCCAGCGTCAGCATCAGCGGCGTCAGGTCCTGGGTCAGGATCTCCGGTGGGTCGAACGCCTCACGCCCGGCATGGCTCGCCTCTTCCCACAGCCGGTATGCCACGCCCGGCCCCTGCCGCGCCGCGCGGCCCGCGCGCTGCGCCGCGGCGGCCTGCGAAGCGCGCACCGTCACCAGCCGCGTCACCCCCGCCGCCTTGTCGAACTCCGCGCGGCGCGAAAGGCCTGCGTCCACCACCACGCGCACCCCGTCCAGCGTCAGCGAGGTTTCGGCGATGCTCGTCGCCAGCACGATCCGCCGCCGCCCCTGCGGGTCCACCCGGATCGCCGCGCGCTGCCCTGCCGGCTCCACCTGCCCGTGCAGCGGCAGCACCAGCGCCCCCGGCAGTCGCTCGGCCAGCAGGTCCGCCGTCCGTTCGATCTGCGCCACGCCGGGCAGGAAGGCCAGGATATCGCCCTCCTCCTCGCGCCAGGCCTGCACCAGCGCGCTGGCCATGGCCGCATCCACTTTCACATCAGGCCGCGATCCCAGCCACTTCACTGTCAGCGGATGCGCCTTCCCCGCGCTTTCCACCACCGGTGCGCCGTTCAGCAGCCCGGCAAACCGCGCCCCGTCGATCGTGGCGCTCATCGCCACCACGCGCAGGTCCTCGCGCAGCACGCCCTGCGCCTCCACTGCCAGCGCCAGCCCCAGGTCACTGTCAAGATGCCGCTCGTGCGCCTCGTCGAACAGCACGGCGGAAACGCCCTGCAATTCGGGATCGTTCAGGATCGTGGAGACGAAGATCGCCTCGGTCACCACCAGAACCCGCGTCCGTGCAGAACGTTTCGCATCAAGCCGCGTGACATAGCCCACCGTCTCGCCGGCCTGCTCGCCCAGCATCTCGGCCATGCGCTCTGCCGCGGCGCGCGCGGCCACGCGGCGCGGGCTCAGCACGATAACCTGCCCCTTGCACCACGGCTCGCGGATCAGCGCGGGCGCCACCGCCGTGGTCTTGCCCGCGCCCGGCGGCGCGATCAGCACGGCCGCATTGCCGGCGCGCAGCGCGGCCAGCAGGTCCGGCAGAACGGCATGGATCGGCAAATCGCTCACGCCCCGTCGCTTAACCGTCGTCCCGACGGAGGCAACCCCCGTTTCACGCGTTCATCCACCGTGCCGATGGTGTAGGGCACAGGTGCATGATGAGAACCACGCTCGAAATCGTCGTCGCGCTCGCCACCGGCCTGCTGGCCACCGGCGCGCTGATCGGCGGTGGCATCCTCGCCGCCGGCGCGGTTTCGGCGGGTGGGTGCTGGTGGCTCTGGCGCTGGCTGCGCGGCCGCCGCTGATCGGCTTGACGCCCTCCTGCGCGCCCGCCAAACCCCGCCTCTGCCAAACCCCGTGCCCGCCCAACCGGAGAATCCCATGCAGCATCGCCGCCTCGGCAAATCCGCCATCGTCGTTTCCGATATCTGCATGGGCACGATGACCTTCGGCTCCCAGGCTGACGAAGCCACCGCCTTCCGCGTGCTTGACGCCTGCTTCGATGCCGGGATCAATTTCTACGATACTGCCGAAGGCTATCCCGTGCCGCCATCGCCCGAATGGGTCGGCCGGACGGAGGACATCGTTGGCCGCTGGCTCAAGACCAAGCCGCGCGATGCGATCATCCTCGCCACCAAGGTCTCCGGCCCCAGCCACGTCTGGTTCAAGAGCCCCAAGCGCAGCGGCATGACCGCGCTTGACCGGCACAACATCACCCGTGCCATAGAGGAAAGCCTCACCCGCCTCGGCACCGATTACATCGACCTCTACCAGACGCACTGGCCCGATGCCGGCCTCGCCTATGACGAGACGATGGAGGTGCTCGATGAACTGGTCCGTGCCGGCAAGGTCCGCGTCGTCGGCTGTTCCAACGAAACCAGCTGGGGCCTGATGAAGTCGCTCGCCACTTCCGAACGCCTCGGCACCGTGCGCTACGAAACGATCCAGAACAACTTCAGCCTGCTCAACCGCCGTTTTGAAGACGAACTGGCGCAGGTCTGCCGGCAGGAAGGCGTCAGCCTGATCCCCTATTCACCCATCGCCGGCGGGGTTCTGGCGGGCAAGTATTCCGCCGGCGCCCGCCCGGATGGCGCGCGTTTCTCAAGTTATTTCGGAATGGGAGGCCGGCAGGCCGACATGGCCAGCCGCTTCGTCAACGACCGCTCGGTCGAAGCCGCTGACCGCTACGCCGCCATCGCGCGCGAACTCGGGCTTGATCCCGTCACCTTCGCTGTCGCCTGGTCCAAGCAGCACGATTTCGTCGCCTCCACCATCGTCGGCGTCTCCACCCTGGAACAGCTGGCCCCGATCCTCGCCGCAGCCGATCTTGTCCTGCCCGACGCGGCGATGAAGGCCGCCTACAAGGTCCATCGCGACATCCTCTACCCGATGGGTTGAACCGTCAGGGGCATTCCCGGCGGATTACCGCCGCCTTTGGCCCAGGTTAAATTTTGTCCAGCCACTTGCTCCGCCCCCCTGCGCAAGACAGGAACGGCTGCGTGCGCTCGCCATGAACAGGCGCGCCCGGCCGGGCAGACCGGATACGATGGATCGCATCACGCCATGAAGCAGCAGGATCTGGCACTCGATCGCAGCCTCCCGGCGCCACCGCCCCGCCGCCTGTCGCGCCCGCCGCTCCGCCGCCCGATGCCCCCCTTGCCCGGTGGCACAGCGGTCGCGCAGCCTCCCGCCGCATTTCCCGTGCGCTGGCTGATCGCCGCCATCGTCGCCAGCGGACTTGCCGTGGCGGCCTTGATGGCGCGCCAGCACATCGGCCTGCGCCTCGGCGGGCCCGCCCTGCCCGCGCTCGCCCTTCTCGTCACCACGCTCGCCGCCCTCCGGCACCGGCACCGCGCCCCTGCAACATCCACCCAGCGCACCGTCCGCGATTTCGCTGAAAGCGCCTTGCTCCTAGTCTGCGCCGCGCTGATCGGCGGGCTGGGCAGCTATGCCGCCGCGGCCGCCACCACCGGCTTCGACGATGCCCTGCTCGAACGCTCGGACCGCCTGCTCCATTTCGATTGGCTGGCGCTCTATGGCCTGTTCGTGCGCCACCCCGCGCTGCAATGGGTGGGAGAAGCCGCCTACGCCTCGATCTGGCTGAGCCCGCTGGTCATCATCGGCTATTGCGCGGTCACCGCCCGGCAGGACCACGCCCGCCGCTTCCTCGCCGCCTATTGGCTCTCGGCCATGCTCACCCTGCTGGTCTTCCCGCTTCTGCCCGCGCGCGGCGCGCTGGCCTACCTGTGGCACGGCCCCATCCCCTATCTGCCGATGGAGGGGCTTGGCCAGGGCCATATAATCCCCATGCTGCGCAGCCATGCGCTCAAGGTGGTCGATCTCGGCGCGCTTCAGGGCATCGTCTGCGCCCCCAGCTTCCACACCGTCTCAGCCGCCGTGTTCATCGCCACAGCCTGGCCCATCCCGCCGTTGCGCCGCTGGCTCGTCCCGCTCAACGCCGCCATGCTGCTGGCAACGCCCGTGGAAGGCACGCATTACCTCACAGACATGCTGATCGGCCTCGCCGTTGCAGGCCTGGCGCTCGCGACGGTGCGGGGGGTGGAAGGATGGTTCAATCGTTCCTCTCCACTCGTCGGCTGATGACGAAAAAGGGCGGGCGCCGTGATGGCTGCCCGCCCCTTCCTTCGCTCAAGCCGGAGGCGCCTCCGGGCCAGCCGATCAGTATGGAATCGGTTCTGCGGTGAAAGCATCCACGAACTGGCCCGGCAGCATCACAGCCGACCGGCCGCTCACCAGCCAGGTGGCGAAAACGGCAGCCACGGTATTGCCCTTGCCTTCTTGGCGATGGGTGCCGCGCATGGCGTAGTCCTTGCCGCGCACGTTCACCTTGTCGAAGTTGACCTCGAACTTGCCCGACTTGCCGCCGATCGCCTTGCCAGTCTTGAAGCTGATCGTGCCTTCAACATGCGATCCGCGCGGGATAACCACCGCACCGTTGTCGGTGATGTCGTTGACCACCGAGAATGAAACCTTCTGCCCCACTTCGATCTTCTTGGACGAGATCTCCTTGTCAGGCGTTATCGAGACCAGCGTGCTCGCCGGCAACATGTGCGCAACGGTTGCGGCGGGGGCGGGGGCGGCTGCCGGTGCGGCGTCCTGCGCCACGGCCGGTACCGCCAGTGCTGAGATCGCCGCCGCAAGGGCCAGCGCTGCGTACTTCATGCAAATTCCCTCCTGTTTGGAAGGTCAAGACGTTCCACCTGCACGGCGGAACGTCAAACCCGAAAGTCCCGTTTCAGCCAAAACAGATCATAAAACTCAGTATCTTAAGTAGGAGTACTTAAGGACTGATTGCAAGCAGGCCTGCGCACCTTGCCGCACCTTCGAAACGCCCGCATCACTCGGTAAGCGAACGATAGCGACCGTCCACGGTCATGCCGATGGCTTCCTGCCCCAGCGTATGCCGCAGCTTGCCGATCAGGCGATGCAGCGTCATCTCATGCTTGGTGGCGATCATCACCGCCAGCGTCGGCACTTCGCGTCCACGAAAGAAGCCGACTGCATCGGTGGCGGTAAAGTTGGGGAAACTAGCCGCAATTTTCGCGAACACTTCCGCACGGGATTTCATATCCCACGCCGCACCGTCGCGGTTGCAGAAATAGAGGGTGTAGGCTGGCAGGCTCGGCACGATCGCATTGGCGGTCGCGGCGCTCTGGCAGTAGCAGCAGTGTCCGGTCATTGTCATGGCTCCCTTGCGTGGCGGCATCGGGAAAAGGACGCATGACGTTGCCGGATCGGTGCCCGCTTGGTTGCCGTCGGCCACATCCCTCTGTTCGAGGTGCCACCTTGCCCGGGCGGGCAGGTTGGCGAGGGCTTGCGCCCTGCTCCTGATGCTTGGCGGAAAAATAGGGAGCGGAGACTACACCGTCAAGTAACGGACTTCCCGCGCAAGTCGCGGCAGGGTTAATAACAGACACGTCTGTTATCTGAAAAACCACTTTCCTACACGCGCCGGATTTGAGACCATCCCCCTTTGATGGCTCTTTGAACCGGTGAAGAATGGCGGAATTGCGGACCTTGGCGCGACTCGCACAGGCCAGGCGAAAGCCTCCGCAGCGCGCGAAACGGCTCGCCCGGAATTCACCCCATTGGACAGTGTCAACCGTGTCAACCTCGCCACCCGCTTACCCGGGCCGCCAGGGGTCAGAAACGGCGTGCGACGGCGAACTCGGCGGCCTCGATCATCGCGGCCTTGGCGGCGCTCGCGGGGAAGGCGGCGATGGCGTCGATGGCGCGCTGGGCATAGTGGCGGGCGCGTTCGCGGGTGGCCAGCACGGCGTCGTGGCGGCGGATCAGGCTGACGGCGTGGGCCAGGTCTTCGTCGCTGTTGCGATCGCCGGCAATGGCGTCGCGCCAGAACGCGCGCTCGGCCTCGTCGCCGCGGGCATAGGCCAGGATCACCGGCAGGGTCATCTTGCCTTCTCGGAAATCGTCGCCCTGGTCCTTGCCCATCTCGCTGGCGTCGGAGTCATAGTCGATGGCGTCGTCGGCCAGCTGGAACGCGATGCCAAGGTTGCGGCCATAGGCGTCGAGCGCCAGTTCGTCGCCCTCGTCCCGTTCGGCCACCACGGCGGCGATGCGGCAGGCGGCGGCAAAGAGCGCGGCGGTCTTGGCGTTGATGATCGAAAGGTAGCGCTCCTCGCTCGTCTCGATCTGGCGCTGGGCGACCAGCTGGTCCACTTCGCCCTCGGCGATCACGGCCGAGGCATTGGACAGGATCTTCAGCACTTTCAGGCTGCCATCCTCCACCATCAGCTCGAAGCTGCGGCTGAACAGGAAATCGCCCACCAGCACCGTCGCCGGGTTGCCATAGACGATGTTGGCGGTCTTCTTGCCGCGGCGCATGTCGCTGCCATCGACCACATCGTCGTGCAGCAGGGTGGCGGTGTGGATGAACTCCACCGTCGCGGCCAGCTTGTAGTGGCGGCTGCCACCATAGCCGAGCAGCGCCGCGCCGGCGAGCGTGAGCATCGGGCGCAGCCGCTTGCCACCGCCGGCGATCAGGTGCCCGGCCAGCGCGGGGATCAGCGGGATGCGCGACTGCATCCGGTCAAGGATCACGGCGTTCACGCTGTTCATCCCTTCGGCGACAAGCGCCATCAGCGGCTGCAGCGAAGGCTCGGCCCGGCGGGGCATGGTGTGGACGGTGGCAGTCATCGCTTGCCCGCTTGGCAAGCCCCCCGGCGCTTGGCAAGTCGCAAGTTGCACTGTAGCGGGCAGATCAAAGGGCAACCCGGGGTTTATGGCATGAGCGAGGATCCGGTTCTGGCAGGCTATCGCCAGAGCATCGACAACATCGACGCGGCGATGATCCACATCCTGGCCGAACGTTTCCGCATCACCAAGGCGGTGGGCGCCTACAAGGCGGAAAAGAAGCTGCCGGCCAGCGATCCGGGGCGCGAGGAACGCCAGATCGCCCGCCTGCGCGCCTTGGCCACCGAGGCAAAGCTGGACCCGGAATTCAGCGAAAAGTTCCTGCGCTTCATCATTGACGAAGTGATCCGCCACCACAAGAACGCGGCGCAGGGCTGAAGGACGCGCTTCAACCCTCCAGCGGCACGCCGGGCAGCTGCTTGGCGGTGCGGATGGTCAGGCTGGTCTTCACGCTTGCCACGTTGGGCGCGGGCGTCAGCTTGCTGGTCAGGAATTCCTGGAAGCTCTGCAGGTCGCGGCTGACGATCTTCAGGATGAAGTCGATCTCGCCATTCAGCATGTGGCATTCGCGCACTTCGGGCAGGGTGCGCATGTGATCCTCGAACTGGCGGAGCGATTCCTCCGCCTGGCTCTTGAGGCTGACGAGCGCGAAGACGGTGATCGCAAAGCCCAGCTTCGAGGCGTCAAGCTCGGCATGGTAGCCCTTGATCACCCCGGCGTCTTCCAGCGCGCGCACCCGGCGCAGGCAGGGCGGCGCGGTAAGACCGACGCGCTGCGCCAGTTCCACGTTGGTGACGCGGCCTTCATCCTGCAGTTCGGCGAGCAGCCGCCGATCGATTGCATCCATTGTCGCCATGTCCGCCGTCAACAAGCCCCGTCGCATGATCCCGAATGCGCCGCTTTGGTTGGGGAAGCACCGGAGGCCCGGTAATTTTCCACACCTTATCGTGCGGCGGCGAATAATTTTATTGTTTCATATCGCAATCGTCCCACAATGCAACGCACACAAGCAACACCTTTCCCGCGCAGCACTTTTTGTTAGTGTTTCAAGAGGTAACTGCCCCTTCCTATCCATCGGCCCGCAGATCGGGCCCAGAAGCGGAGAGTCCATGATCGTCGACGACCGCCTTGAAACCGTGCTGCGCACCGTCGCGGCCGGCGGGGCGGGCATCCGGACGCAGTATCGCCAGCTGGCCGACATCCTCGGCCGGACGGGCGCGGCTGCATGGAACGACGGGCATGACGAGGCCCTGCGCCGGCTTGACGCGCTGCACGACGAACTGGGGGACGAGGAAGGCGCAGGCCTGCTGAAATCCTGCGCGCTGCGATCGCCCCGGCTGGTGCAGCACTTCGCCAATCGCGGGCCCAAGGCGGCGATCGCGGCGATCGCCCACGCACGGCTGGCCGAGACGGAATGGCTGGCGATGATTCCCGCCCTGCCGGTGCAGGCGCGCGGCTTCCTGCGCCACAGGCGTGACCTGGGATCGACGGTCGAGGCCTTGCTCGAACAACTGGGCATCGACGATTTTGCGCTGCCCGAGCCGGATGGCTATGTGGCCCCCGCCCTGCCGCCGCAACCGGTGGTGCAGCGCGAAGCGGCACGGCCCGCGCCGCCGCGACTGGTGCAGACGGTGCCGGTGCCGGCCCGCGAAACGGTGGCGGAACCGGTCGCGCTGGCATCCGCCCCCCCATCCGCCCCGGTTTCTGCCAGCGAAGGCATCGGTGCGATCGTGCGCCGGATCGAAGCGTTCCGCCGTGCGCGCGAGGTGCTGCCGCCAATCGGCGCGGAGCCCGAGGGCGAGGCAGGTGCGCAGGCCGAAGCGCCGGTTCAGTCCACCCCGCCGGCGACCACCGCCATCGACATCCGCATCGATGCCGATGGCACGATCTGCGCGGCGGAACCATCGTTCGCGGCGATGCTGGTGGGCTCCCGGCCGTTCACCGGGGAACCCGAAGCACCCGCCACCTGTGATGCACAGACACTGCGCGCGGTGCGGGCGCGGCTGCCGCTGGAAGCCGGGCTGGTGACGCTGGAAGGCGCGGGCCCCGTTGCCGGATCGTGGCGGATTGATGCCGCCCCGCATTTCGCGCGCGAAGGCGGGCATTTCCTGGGCTATCACGCGCGCCTGCGCCGCCCGCATCTGGCCGACAAGGCCGCCGCCAACGATGACGACACCCATGGCAGCGGCGACCGGCTGCGCCAGCTGCTGCACGAGCTGCGCACCCCGATCAACGCGATCCAGGGCTTTGCCGAGCTGATCCAGCAGCAGCTGTTCGGCCCCACCCCGCACCAGTACCGCAGCCTGGCCGCAAGCATCGCCAGCGATGCCGCGCGCATGCTGGCCGGGTTCGAGGAAGTGGAACGGCTGGTGAAGCTGGAAACCGGGCGGAGCGAACGCGCCGAGGGCGAGGCCGACCTGGTGGCCGTGCTGGGCCGGCTGGTCAGCCAGCTGGAACCGGTGATCGGCCCGCGCGAGGTGAAGCTGCGCTGCAACCTGCCGGAAATGGCCATTACGGTGGCGATGGATGCAGGCGAGCTGGAGCGGACGCTGTGGCGGATGCTTTCGGTGATCGCAGGCGCCGCCGCACCGGGCGAGCGGCTTTCGATCATGCTGGCGGCGGGCGCGGGCTATGCCCGGCTGTCGCTTCCCCTGCCCGCGGCGCTGGCGCTGCGCGATGACGCCACACTGTTTGCCCCGGATGGCGGGCGCGCGGGCGGTGCGATGGGATCGGCCATGCTGGGCAGCGGCTTCGCCTTGCGGCTGGCCGCGGCCGAAGTGCGCGCGGCGGGCGGCGTCCTGTCAAGAAATGGTGCACGCCTGACCGTGGACCTGCCGCTCTTGACCGTTTCCGGTCAGCCACTTAGCCAAGAAGCCGCCGCAGGCACCACCGGCTGAGCGGCGCCAAGGACCGGACGCAAGGAAACTCGTGGGCAAGCCGAACATTCTCGATGTTCCTGCGAATGGCGATTTCGTGCGCTTTGCCGAAGGCTTCGGCCCGCGCTTCATCGTCACGGTGGATACCGAGGAAGAGTTCGATTGGGGCAAGCCCTTTGAACGCACCGGGCACAGCCTGGACCATGTGCCACGCCTCGCCAAGTTCCAGCAGTTCTGCGAAGGCTTCGGCGTCTGCCCGATCTACCTGATCGACTATCCGGTGGCGACCGACCCGCAGGCGGTGGAGGCCATCGGCGCGGCGGTGGCCGAGGGACGCGCGGAAATCGGCGTGCAGCTGCACCCCTGGGTAAGCCCCCCGCACGAGGAAGAAGTCAACATTCACAACAGCTTTGCCGGCAACTTGCCGCCAGAGCTGGAGCGCGCCAAGTTCCGCAAGCTGCGCGACGAGATCGAGACCGCGTTCGGCCGGCCGCCGCTGATCTATCGCGCGGGGCGCTATGGCGTGGGCCCGTCGAGCGGGCAGATGCTGGCCGACCATTCGATCGCCATCGACACTTCGGTGCGCGCGCGTTTCGACTACAGCTCGCACGGCGGGCCCAATTTCCGCGACCATCCGGTGCGGCCATGGTGGATCGACCGGCGGCAGGGCCTGATGGAACTGCCGCTGACCACGGTGTTCTGGGGCCTGCTGCGCCAGCAGGGGCCGCTGCTTTACCCCGCGATGTGGCGCGTACCCCGGCTGCGCGGCGCGCTGGCGCGGGCGGGCCTGCTCGAACGCATCCCGCTGACGCCCGAAGGGGTAAGCGTGGAAGAGGCGATCAAGGGCATCGACATGGCGCTGGACGAGGAACTGCCGGTGCTGGTGTTCTCGTTCCACAGCCCATCGCTGCGCCCCGGCCACACGCCCTATGTGCGCGACGAGGACGAGCTGGACGCGCTCTATGACTGGTGGCGCACGGTCTTCGCCTATCTCGCTCGGCGCAAGGTGCGGCCGACCAACGTGCGCGAGATCATGGCGGCGGCGCAGATATGATGCGTTTTCTGCACTGACGTGCAGGCGGCACCGGCCCGCATTCCCAGCGCAGCGAAGGCCCCCGCTTGCCAAGCCGCGCAAGCGCCACTAACGCCGCGCAGGGTGTGGGCCTGTAGCTCAGCGGTTAGAGCTGGCCGCTCATAACGGCTAGGTCGCGGGTTCGAATCCTGCCGGGCCCACCACACCCCGTCCAATCCGCCTTGCCGACGGTACTGGCCTCTCCCCCCGGGAAAATGAACGGGCCGGCCTCCCTAAGGAAACCGGCCCGCAATTGCCTGTAATCCGCGGCGGAAGGATCAGGCGTGGAACAGGTCGAACTTGTCGGCCTTGTCGAACAGGCTGATCGTGGGGACCAGCGTGTTGGTGACATCGCCCTGTTCGATGTGATCGACGCCGAGCAGGGTGATCGTGCCGCCATTGGTCAGGGTGATGCGCGTGTCGACGATGCCGTCGATGTTGAAGTCACCGTGGACCTCGCCCTTGAACCACACGCCCTGCGCCAGCAGGATCACGTCCTGGCCATGGGCGAAGTCGGTGATCGTGTCGTTGCCGGCAGGCGCCTTCTTGCCGTCTTCAAGGCGGCTGTAGTCGAACACATCGTTGCCGGCGCCACCGGTCAGGCGATCGTCGCCGCGACCGCCGACGAGCACGTCGTTGCCAGTCATGCCGTCGAGCACGTCGTTGCCGTTGTTGCCGAACAGGGTGTCGTCGTTCGAACCACCCTTGATCACGTCGTTACCATTGAAGCCGGAGATGGTGTTGGCCGCGCCATCGCCGTTGAGCACGTCGTTGCCGTTGCCGCCGTCCTTCACGTCGTCGATGGTCATGACCAGCAGCTGACCCGGTTCGGTGGTTGCGGGGTTGCCCGTGGCCTTGTGGACCTGCGCATCGAGCAGATAGGCGCGGGTATCAGCATCACCCAGCAGGTGGGTGACGTCGATCACGCCCGATGACTCCTCGTCCTGGGTGATGAAGCCCGGCAGGCCGGGGGTGAACAGGGCCGGATCGAACTGCAGCACGGCCTGCTTGAAATCGGTGGCGAGGTTGTAGTCATAGACCTGCGAGACATAGACCTGATTGCCCGGGTCTTCCTGCAGGATGGCGTGGCCATTGCCGACGGTCAGGTTGTCGAGCATCTTCTGGCCTTCGGTGCCATCGAGCACTGCCTCGATCGTTCCGCCCAGTTCGGGGTGCGCGATGTCGGTGAACACGGCCTTGTAGAGGCGCGAGGGGCCGGAGAAGCTGTTGGTGGTCTGGAAATAGAGCACGTTGGGGTTCTGCGGATCCCAGGCGCTGTCTTCCGGGCGCAGGAAGCTGGTGACGCCCTGCGCTTCGCTGTCGGCATCGATCTGGGCGCCGGTCTTGCTGGCGGCATTGTCGATCTTCTCGAGCGAGAAAGTGCCCTGCGCGATCGTGCCGTTGGCTTCGTCGGTGATCCCGGCAACCTTGATGCCATAGAGCGAACCGTTGGCGAGGCCCGCCTTTTCGATGTCGGAACCGGTGGCCTGCTTGTCACCCACGTAGATATAGACCTGGCCGTTGGTGCCATCGTCGGTGGCGGCGATGACGGTCTTGTCCTGCGCAAAGGGATTGGCGGTGAGGTTCTCGAACGAAAGGTTGCCCAGCGCGGGCAGTTCGAACGCCTCGCCCTTGTGATCGCCGGTCATGATCGTGGCGATCGCGCGGCCTTCGACGCCGGATTCTTCGCCCGTCAGGTAGATGCGGACGTCGGTGCCGAGACCGGTGGCGGTGTTGAGATAGGCTGACTTGTCGGCCAGATCACCCGAGCAGAAACGGCTGAAGTTGGTGGCGGAAGCGACATAGCTGGTGCCGTTCCACAGGTATGTGGTCTTCATCGCATCGTCGCCGCTGACGACTGCGAGGGTCGATTTGTCGACGATGATGGCGTCGATGTAGGCGCCCGTGCCGCCATGGTCGCGCACCGCGCCGCCGCTCGACAGCTCGTGGTTGACCACCACGGTCAGAGTGCCATCGCCGTTGTCGAACGCGCCGATGCCGTCGGGAATGCCGCCGAATACGCCGGTGGTGCTGCCGGCCAGCGCATCGCCAGTGGTGAGGATCGACGTGATCTTCACATTGGGTTCGAGCGCGAGCAGATACGGATTGGTCGAAGTGGAAGGTCCGGTAGCCATGTTGTGTCCCCTGACAATGTTCTTGGCGGAGACGGACCTAGGACCCTCACTTTGCAGAATGGCGTATGTTAACTTTCAGTTATGTTGCACTCTGTCTAACCGCCTCGATTCCGGAGCAGCCCAGCGCCTTAACTGCCGACATCGGCAAGTCGCACCACGTTGAACGTCGCCGGGTCAAACGGTTGCGCGCCCTGCGTGTTGCCGGGCGGGATGAAAAACAGATGGCGCCCAACCTGGAACCAGTAGGCATCTCCATCCGGCCCTGCCCCAAAAGGACCGCAGTCCCTGTCGGGCAGCTTCCTGTCGCCGGAGATCAGCACCCATGCGCCATCCGGCACGCCTGCCACCGGCGAAGTGCCGATCGCGCAGGCCCTTCGCGCATGTTGTGAAAGGCCCGCCCGCGCAATGGCGAGGATCTGGGCATGCGGGTCTGGTTCGGCCACGGTCACATAAGCCACCACCCTGCCCGATTCGATGTCATGGATCGCACGCAATCCGGGCTGCCCGGCGTGGTCAGGATCGACGCTGAGCGTGATGGGTGACCCATTGCAGCGTGCCCCCATGAAAAACAGCCACTCGCCTTCGCCCAGGTCCAGTTCAGAAACGCTGGAATCACACCCGGGCGGGACGGTCCAATCGGACTGATCTATCGACAGCGGCAGGCGCTCGGCCACCAAGCGGCACAGGCGTGATCCGGCCATGCGCGCGCACTCGGCCTGTTCACCCGCATGCGCCGCGGTTCCGAGAACGGCGGCTGCAAGGCCCATGGCAAAGTGGAAGGAGCGTCGAGCCATCGCGCATGCCGGTGCCGACGCGAGGTTACAGGTTGAAGACCGTACCTCCCGCCGCGCATCGTATTCGCCCTTATTCCGTCTTGGCCGGCCCGAAATCGGGCAGCGCTTAAGCCTCGCAGGGCTCAAGGCTTTGCAAAGGCGGCTCAATCGTGCGCTTTACCCTGCGATCGCTCCGGCCCGGTGCGCCGGCTGCTTCCACTGCTGCCCAGCTGCTCCTGGCGATGGCTGCTTCCACCATTTGTGCACCCGATGCGCACGCGGGGCCTCCGTCAGCCTGGGCGATGGCTGCCGAAGTGGACTTTGGAGAGGCATCCAGCGCCTGCGAGGATTCGATCCTCGAAACGGCATCGGTGGCTTGGTGCCAGCCTGCCCCGCCAGCACGCCCGATCGCTCCGGCGCCATCACGCTCGCAACCGGCCAGCTGGACGCGGGCTGTCATGATCGGGCCCACCGAAGCCTCACCTTTCAACGCGCCGCAGCCTGCCTTTCTGCCGGCCACGATGACCATGCCCCTCGTCAGCATCGCGGGCGAAGACAGTGACGCCCTGACGTCAATCGGCGCCGGCTTCGGGCAGGCGAGCATGATCACGCCGGTCGATGGCGAGACCGAACAACCGGCCCAGGTCTTCCCGCTCCGCCGCTCCCTGTTGCTGAGCATCATTGCCCCACCGATGGGGCCTGTCCGCGGCGGATTGCTGACCAAGAAGGAACTGCATGATCTGATCGAGGGTGCGCCGTCCCTGCCGGGCGAAGCGCCGAAGGGCATGTCGATGGCGGAATTGCTCGCCAATGCGCTGAAGAACCCCAACCACGTCGGCTGGTCGCGCCGCTGAATTCAGGACGGCAATGCAAAACGGCCCCGGATTGCTCCGGGGCCGTTCGCATTCAGGTGATCGAGAAGTCGATCAGAGGCCCAGACCGGCGGTGCAGCCCGGGTTCGGAGCGGCTTCGGTCTTGCCCGACTTGCCGTTCAGCACGTACGGGTTGCTGGTCGGCAGCGGAGTTGCGCCAACAGCGTTCAGGTCGACGTTCACCTTGCCGAGGCCACCCTTGGTGGGCAGGCCGGCCTGGATGTACAGGTTGGCATCGCCAAGCAGCGCACCGTCGGCAGCCTTGTTCTTCGACTTCTCAAGGAAGGTTTGCGTGATCGCGACCTTCCAGGCCTTGGGCAGCGGAGCGATGCCCATCGAAGCCTTGATGCCCTGCTTCGCAGCCTTCACGCCGGTGAAGGTGTCAGCCGAAAGCTTCGCGTTGGCAGACGTGAACTTGAGGTTGCCGAGCGAGGCGTTGAGGAAGGCGACCAGAGCGTTGCGGACCTTCGGGTCGGCGAAGCAGGTGCCGGTGACAAACTGGGTCGTGCCCGTGATCGGGTAGCCGACCGGGGCGTTCGCCAGGGTCGAGTCACCGTTGTAGAGCGCGTTGTACCAGTCAGCCGGGTTCGAACGCAGCAGGGTGCCGGTCTTCACGTACTTGCCGCCCTTGTCGGACTGCGGCGGCAGGATCTTCGTACCGAACGCTGCCTGGGCGTTCAGAGCGGTCGGCAGCAGGAAGACCGGCTTCTTGGTGGCGTTCGAAGTCCCCTGTTCCAGAGCAGCCGCGTGCAGCGTCTGGCTGGCGGCCGGACGGACGAAGTCGGCACCGATGTAGCCGATCTTGCCGTTCAGCAGCACGGTGGCGTCGCTGGCCGAAGCCTTGTCAGCCGCCAGGTTGATCGCACCGGCGACCTTGCCCGAACCGTCGGCCACGATGAACTTGCCCGGCGTTTCGGTGTACGAACCGGCCGAACCATCGGGCAGGCGGCCGCTCCGGATCACGGTGCCGTCAAAGATGACGCCCGAGATCATGTCGGCGGTGCCGGCCAGCGAAGCGGTTGAAACCGAAGGCTTGTAGTTCGTGTCCGAACGTTCCTTGGTCAGGTCGATGCCCGAAGCAGCCGAGTACGGCAGGGTTTCGGCCGCGTTCAGGTACTTGTTGGCCTGGCCCACGTCGAGCGAGGCGCCGCAGGTGGCAGCCATGTGGCGCGTGAAGATGTCGGTGGTGCCGGACTTGTCGAGACGGCCGACGAGACGGATGGGAACGCCGTCCGCATTCCAGCGGGCGTCGGTGTCGTTGGCGTCCTTGAGCGAGACGGCAACCGACTTCTTGTTGACGATCTTCAGGTTCAGCGCGGTGATCTTGGCGTCGTTCCAGTTGGTGATGTAGCCGTTGAAGATGCCGCAGTAGACCTTCTTCGACAGGCGCAGGCCGCCAACCACGTTTCCGGCGACCGACACCGGCTGACCGATGTTGAACGACAGGTTGGTGGTGGAGCTGTCGGGGTTCGTCTTCACGCCGTAGACCGGGTTGTAGGCGAGCGCCACCGGCAGGACGTAGAGCGGGAACTGGATCGCGGCGCCGGCCTTCTTCGCGGTTGAAGCCGCGGCGAACGAGGACAGTTCAGACGTCGACAGCGGCGAGTCCGACATCACGAAGTGCGGGTTCGACCAGGTCGTGCCGAAGGCCGACGGGAAGATCGCGCCAGCCGCGCCGGTGAAGAACGCCGAAGCATCGATGTTCTTCCACGCGGTCTTGCCGCCACCCGAACCGGTCGAGATGTACTTGCCGCCGACGTTGGGCTGGATCGCCTGCGTGGCGCAGTCGAACGGAGCGTCGGTGCCGGTGTAGGCGCCTTCGGTGATCGGCGCCGAAGTGCCGTCGTTCTTGCCGACGTTGTTCTTGGTACCGGCCGGGCCGACGCAGTTCAGTTCGCGCGGAAGCACAACGGCCACCGACGAGGCGCCCATGGCGTGCAGTTCAGCGGTCGGATAGGTGACCTGGGCCTGGGCGGTGCCACCGACGAGCGCGGCAACTGCCGACGCCGCAAGCAGCTGCGACTTCTGGAAAGTGTTCATTACTTACCCCTTTTCAAGATCGGCTCTTATTCCCATCCCCCTGCGATGGTAGGACGAGCACTTCATGAAGAAAAACTCTTCCGCTGCATGAACTTATTCGGACATACAGCACGGGATTCACGAACTTTGACTGCACTGCGCGATGTAGACCGCGTTGCGCATTCGGGGTCCGATTCGTCCCTGGGGTCCCCTCTATTTTTTGGCGGTGACAGTTTTGTGAGGAATATGTCGCATCCCGCAGGGGCCGCGAAGGAATTGGCAAGGAAGTCCGTTGGCCACGCCCCGTTACGGCACGAACACGTGTCACAACTGCCGAAAATAAAACGGGAAGGACGGCCCGAACCGCCCTTCCCGTGGTTGATTCCCTTGGTTCAGCGCTTGGGTGCGGGCTGCCCGGAAAGGTCCTCGCGCTTGAAGTCTATCGTGGTCACCCGCGCATCCAGCGCCCGCACCACTTCGACCGTCAGATCGTTGCCGAAGTTGCCACCGAGAGCGACGGCGCGGTCAAACAGCAGCCCGCAATTGTGCTGTTTATAGACCGCCGCGATGACCGGCTGGGTCTGGGCGGCAATGGTGTCGATCGCCTTGGCCCGGGTGCGGTCGATTTCGCGCGAACGCAGTTCCGCCTTCGCCTGAATCGGCGCGAACCTCTCGGAAAGCGCCTTCTCCTGCGCGCGGCGCTGGTCCGCCGTCAGCGTCGCGGCCTGTGCCTGCAAGGCTGCAGCCTGGGCCTCGAGCGGCTTGCGCTCGGCATCGACCTCAGCCTGCGCTTCCTGTGCCAGCTGCCGAACCCGCGCCGCCGCCGCGATGCCCACCTTGCTGTTGGCCAGCACCGCCTCGCGCGAGATCAGGCAGACCCCAGGCACCACCGGACCGCCAAGACCCTGCCCGGCATCGACGGCCGCGGGGGCCTGCGCCATAGCGGGACCGGAGGCCATCATCGTGGCCAGGGCACAAGCCATGCTGCTGCGAAGAACGGTTGAAACGGTCATGTCCTGCACTCTCTCATGCTGATCAGTTCGCGCACCTGCCGTCGGCATCCCGCTTGCCACTGGGGCAGGTGTCGCTGTCCGGGCCGACATAGCCGAGCACGTCGACACGGATGATCGACTGGCGATCGCCGGCGTCGTTCTTCTGCTGCGCGCCTGCCTGCGCGGCGGTGGCGGCAACGGCTGCCGTGGCGCTGGCCGGCACTGCCGGCGCCGCAACCACAGCCGTCGTCGGCACGCCCACCGAAGTGCCGCCAACCTTGAAGTTATCGGCGTTCGCCACCCGCGCCGCGGCCACGAAAACGTCGCCCGATGCGCGCACGCCGGCATCGCCCGCATCCACCGTGCCCACCGGGGCAAGCAGGATCACGCTCGAAGGTTCGACATCGAGCGATGGCCGGAACGCCGCGATGCCCGCGCCGGAAACGCTGCCCGCGCTGTCCACCTCGGCAAAGGCGTTGGGATCAAAGCGCAGCACCACCGGCGGGAAGTTCGAGGCCGTCTTCGGCCCCTGCCCCGCGTTGAGATCGCCGTTGGATGACCACATGGTGACATCACCCCCGCTCAGAGTGAACAGTCGGCTCTGGTTCAGGCGGAAGTCACCGTCGGTGAAGCTCTGGATTTCGCCACCGCGCAGCGAAAGCACGCCTTCATAGCCAATCGGGATCGACGAGATCCGCACCGGCGATACGCTGAGCGCCGCACCGTTGCGGATGTTGAACAGCCCGGTCGAGCCCAACGGCGTGGACTTCGATGCAGCCTGCTGCGACGTGCGCACAACGGAACCGGCAATGAAATCGCCCCCCGGCCCGAGAATGTCGATCGTGCCCCCGCGCGAGGTCTGGATCGTGGCAAGCCGAAGGTCGACATTGCCGGTAATCACCCGCGTCGCCACCGCCGGCTGGCCATCCACCAGTTTCTTGGTCGCTTCGCCCAGTGGATGAGCTTCGCTGACCGTTGAGGGGTCGGTTTCGAACGTCGCCAGGTTGTCGGTATAGCCGGCACTTGCCGGGAACAGCGTCTGGATCGCGCGATAGCCGCGTACGTATTGCTGGTAGGAAGGCCCGTTGGGATCGGCCGGCGCGGTCAGTTCGCCAAAGTACACTTCCTTGATCAGGAACTGCCGCTGCCGCTCCTGCGAAAGACCTGTGGTAAAGGCGGCATAGAGCTTGTCATAGCTGCCATAGGCCAGGTTCGCGATCGCACTGTCGCTCTTGCCCGTCGCGCCCGGCAGGGCGCTTGCGAACAGGTCGGGCGCGTTGTCCTTCAACCACAGTGCCAGCTTGGCGGCGTAGATCGGCTTGGCCCGGTCCGGGCTCTTGTTGCCGGCGCTGTCGCTCACCTGCACGAACAGGTCGCCATCCAGCTTGGCCAGGTTGGCCGGGTCCAGGTATGTCGACGACAGCGCATCGTAGTCTGCACCGTTGGCCACACCGAACAGCGCATAGATGTCTGCGCCCTGTCCGCCGAGCCAGGGGTTGGCCTCGTTGCCAATGGTGCGGATACCGCCGCCATAGCTGACGCCACCCACGGTCACCGAGTTCAGGAACGGACCCAGGTCACGCCCAGCCTGCACCAGAAGCGAACCCGGCCCGCCCAATACGATGTTCGTGACGTTTACAAAGGGACGCCCGCTGGCCGAAGAGCCAAGCGGCGGCAGGTTCGATGTGGCGGTGATGTCGCGACCGGCGACGATGCTGGTCACATCGGAACTGCGGACGTTCTGCCCTTCGAAATAGAAGTCGACGATGTCTCGCCCGGCGTTCACCCGCGCCGCCTTGGGCAGCGCCAGTTGCACGCTGCTGATCGAACCACCGGCATAGATCTGCGCCGGAGTGGTATCGTCTGCATGGGTCACGTTGCGATCATGGTAGAGGCGCAGCGTCACGTCATCGGTTGGCCCGACCACGGAACCGAACGTGAAGCCCAGCCCGCCGAGGCGGAAGGCGTTGCCGGCAAAACCGTCGAAGCTCGCCACCGTGAAGGCGCCCGGCAGGTCCGAAGGATTGGCGTCGCTCATCGAAAGGGCGAATGATCCCATGTTCCCACCTGCGACCAGCGAAAGCTGGCCATAGCGGCTGGGATACTGGAGCGAAGCGATCCCGTTGCCAAAGGCGAGGTCAGACGAAAGCGAGGACAGTGCCAGCGACGGCGGCAGGACATAGCCGCGCAGGAACGAGGCGCTGGAGATCGAGGTATCGACATCCATGAACGCCACGCGCATTTCCTTGCGGTTCTGCACCAGCGAAAGCTTGCCCACCGTCGATGCGGAAACGCCGGCCACCGGGCTGAAGAAGCCGGCGCTGTTCAGCTGGCTGTTGAGCCCTGCACCGGCCTGCTCAGCGCCCAGCGCCCCGATGCCGCCGATCACCACGGAACCACGCGCGGCAAGCGAAACGTTCGAATCCGCGACCCGGATGCGCAGCAGGTTGCGGATGTCGGCATTCGGGATCTGGTCGTCGTACGACCCGCCCGTCAGCGTCTCCCCGGCCGAGCCCACGGCGCGGCCGATATCCAGCCGCCCGACACCCGAAGCAATGTCAACCTGGCCACCCAGCATGTCGCGGCCGGCCTGCAGCGTCAGGTTGCCCGATCCGGTGCTTGCCAGTGTCCTCGCTCCGGCTGCGGTCCGGTCGGTCACGATCGAATTGTCCAGCGCGATCGTCAGGTCCGCCACGTCGCGCGCGGCCCGCACCATCACGTCGCCACCGGCCAGCGCCCCCACACCCGAACCGAACAGCTGCGAAACAACACCGATCCGCGTGTCGAGGCCTACCGCGCCGACGCGCCAGCGCTGGCTCGACCCGCCGATATGCGCAGGATCGAAGGTAGAGGTGCCGGCTTCATAGCCCGGCATCTCGGTATCGATCTCGGTCCCTTCGCCCAGGAACGCCTCGCTCCAGATATCGCGCCGTCCGATCACGTCGCGTCCGGCCTCGAGCGAAACGTCGCCACCGTTGCCCGCCAGGACGGGCGCGAAATCGAGCAGGCCCTGCGGCGAGGGAATGTAATCCAGTTTCTCGGGGCTGGCGGGATCGGCCACGATCCGGCCCGAAAGGCCGATGGTCGGCAGGCGCGTGCCCGCAGTGTAGATGGCAGCGCCACCAACTTGTGCAGAGCTGAACTCCGCCTCGTATGGCGCCCCCCCCGCATCGCGGGACGAGCCCGACGCGTCGCGGTAAACCACCTTGCTGCTGCCGACGAGATCGATGTCGCCCGCCGCCGCGATGGAGATGTTGCCATTGCCCGTGCGGATCACCGGGCGATAGGTCGCAACCGACTGGTCGAAGGTCACGGCCGAGCTTGCCTCGGCGCTCAGATCCGGGTTGAGGTTGCCGTAGTTCTTGCCGAAGTCGCCCGACAGGAACTGCGCCACTTCTGCCAGCGAGGCATAGACGCCTACGACTTCGCCACCTTCGCGAATGAACCGGTGCCCGGTGAAGAACGTGGCCGCTGCGGCCTTGGCCGCGTCCGACAGGTCGCTATCGCTGCCCCAGTCAAGCCGGGTGTAGTAATCGCCCGCCGTCTGCGCATCCACGTAGTCGGCAAAGCGGCCGTTCAGGAAGCTTGAGGCATTGTCGAACAGATAGGTGCCCGAGCCATCGTCGAACCCAAGCTGCAGCGTATCGCCAATCGAAGCCCCGCCATCACGCGCCACGACGCGATAGGACTTCTCGCCCGAAACCGTGACCGATCCCTTCGAAGAGCGATCGAAGGCCAGCGGATCGGCCGAAGCAAGATCGGCTCCCGCCGTCAGCCGGATGTCCGAGGAGTTGACCGCCTTGCCATCCACCAGCGGGAACAGTTCGCCGATGCCGATGCTATTGCCCGTGCCATTGGCGGCGGCGCTGTTGGCTGATGCGCTGTAGGGCGAATGGACGAAGATCGGCGTCGCCTGCCCGCCCTGAAGCCCGGAGGTCAGGTCGATCTTGACGATATCGTCGTCCGAGGGCCTGCGCCCCAGCGCGATCAGCTCGCTGTAGGAGGGCAGGCCAAAGTCGCAGATGCTGCCCGATGCGCAGTCGACCACCACCCCGGGGTGATAGGTACGGTCGCCGCCGCCCAGCTGGTAATTGATGTAGGCCGGATCGGTCCGGTCGTGGAACGCGAAATATCCGTCGCTGATGCTGCCCGATACCTGCAGGTCCTTGGCCGTGCGCACCGTCAGCACGCCGGCCTCGCCCGTCACCGCGCCGCCGACGCGGAACGTCATGTCCACGTATTTGGCGAAAAGCTCGCCTTCCTTGCCCGCCACCACTTCATAACGCGGGTTGCCGGTGGCATCGGGGCCAAGCGGCGAGACCTTGATCAGGCCATCCTGCAGGGCGCCGGCGTAGTCGGTGATCTGCCCGGCGCCCAGGTTGATATTGCTGTCGATCACCACGTTGCTGGCGGAAACCAGCTCCGCCTCCGGCCGCAGGCGATAGCCGGTCAGATCGCCGCCATGCTTCAGCCGCACCGAGAAGTTGCGGATGAATTCGGCCATCGCGCCCTTGCTGCCGGTGTCTGCCAGGAAGTTGGGCAGCCCGGTTGCGCCGGCATCCAGATGGATCGCACCACGGCTGCGCGTAACGCCCGAGAACTTTCCGGCATCGGCGATCGCATCGAGGTCGAAGCGCTTGAACGCCTCGATCTGCAGCGACGCGGCGCCCTTGATCGTGCCCTTGGGGTCGATATCCACCGCGCCGTTCACCAGCGGCGCGCGGAACACCACGCTGCCACCAAGGTCACCGGCCGCGAGGCGGTATGCGGTGGACTGGTTCAGCGTCGTCGGGTCCTTCACCGTAACCGCGACCAACCGGTCCTGCGTGCGCGCGGCCGAAACGTCGATGACCGCACCCTGGACAATCGAGATCCCCGCACCCTGCGCGGAAATGCCGATGGTCACATCGCCCGCGCTGGCCTGCCTGCTGTCAAGCGCGCTGTAGCCGCTGGTCCCGGTATCGAGCCGCGCCGTAGCCGCCAGACTGACGCCGTCCGCGCCATAGAGCGCAATGTCGCCGCCGTTCACGCGCGCGGCGGCATAGGCCGGATCGCTCATCTTCAGGGCCGAGACATCATCACCCGAAGTGTCAATTGTGCCTGCGATAGTGATCCGCCCGCTGTCCGTCACCAGCCTGACGCTGGACGCGACAAGACTTTGCCCGGCGTTGAGCGTGAGATCGCCTTCACCCGTATGGATGGCCATGTCGCCGCGGAAGTGGTTGCCATAGTCGCTGACGAAACCGGCCAGCCCGAACGCCTCGCCATTTCCGGTCAGGATGCGATCCGCGTCCAGCGTGATCGAGGCCTTGCGCTTCGCCGTCGCCGCGATCCCGCCATTCAGCGCCGCGCCCAGGCGGATGTCCCCGTGTGAGGAGGCCAGGATCAGCTTGCCGGCATCGCCCAGTCCGTTGTCCACGGTCAGCGCGGCGGTGGACGCCAGCGTGATCGATCCATCGAGCGAGCGCAGGTTGATCGTGCCGCCGCCCGCCGTGGCCAGCAGGCCATCTGCCGCCGTGCCGATCCGCGTCTGGTACCCGGGCGCCAGGATCGCGCTGCTGCCCGTCACCGCGATATCGCGCCGTGCCCAGCCGTTGACGAGGCCTGCCGTGGCGCGGATCGTGGCGTTGTTGACCGTCAGGCTGGCGACTTCGGCATCCAGCGCCCCGAACGAGACGATCGAACCCGGCGCCTGCTTCACACCCGCCAGATCGCCGGTCAGCCCGGTGCCGTCCACGGTCACCTTGCCGGTCGTGAGGAAGGCATAGTCCGCACCGCCATTGGCAAGGTCCGCCTGCTTGCCGCTGGCGTGGTCGGCGATGAAAGGCGTGCGGATGGTCAGGCTCACCCGCTGCGGATCGCCCGCATCGTCGATCGCCAGCGTACCGGTGCCTTCCACCAGCAGGCCCTTTGCCGCTTGCAGCGTCACCCCGCCTTCGAAGCCGAAGGTGCGGACCATGCCCGAGCCGAGCGTGATCTGGTCCGCCTGCAGAGTCAGGCTGGCGCCGCTGCCGCAGCCCGCCTGCCCGCTTGCCGAACAAGTGGCACGTTCGTCGCCCGAATTGCCGAGCGTGAGCGTCTTGGCCGAGATCGTGGCGTCCCCCGCCCCCGCCGCAAGGCCCGGTGCATCAATCGTCAGCGCGTTGAATTTTGCCGGCAGGGCATCGCCCAGCGTGATCACCCGGCGCGAATGCAGGCTCAGCTTGTCCGCCGCCGCCAACTGGCTGGCAATGGCCGGATCCATCCCATTGTCGGCGAACGAGATCTTGGCGCTGCTGTAATCGATCGCCTTGCCGCTGATCGAAACCCCTTCGCCAAAGCCGACCACCCCGGTGGAATTCAGCATCAACGCGTTGCCAGCCACCTTTGCCCCGGCACCGAAGCGCAGCGCGGTCTGGGCGCCGTCCGAGAAACCGAGCGATGGATCGATCGTCCGCTCCACCTGCCGGTCCGCCCCGCTGGACACGCGCAGCAGCGCGCCGACGCCGGTGTTGTCCGCATCCTGCCGCAGCCGCGGCCCTTCGGCATAGCCGACGACATAGGCGCCATCGTCACTGCCCGACAGCGTCCCCGTCGCCACCAGTGAAGCGCCGGCTGCAACCTTCAGCGAGGAATCCTGCCCGCCCACCGCCAGGATAAGCTCAGGCAGCGCCAACGAAACGTCGCGCGCCACGCTCAGGTCGCGCGCCACCACGTCCAGCCGCGTCGTGCCGTCGGCACTGTCCTGTCGCACGCCGCCGATCAACAGGCTTTCGGCATGCAGGTTGGCCAGCGTGCCGGTGGTCAGCGACAGGACGCCCGGTGTTTCCGCACCACCTGCCGCCGCGCGGATCTCTATCGCCGATGCGGCAATGTCGAACTGCGCCCCGCGCCCGCCCGCAGCAGCGCCTGCAAGGAACGCGCCATCGGCGGTGAACGCCGTGCCGGGATTGATCACGAAGCGCGCCGCATCGCGCGGAGCGCGCGGCTTGGCCAGGTCCTTCTTGTCGGCCAGCTTGTCGAAGTTGTCGGTGGCCGAAGTCAGCCTGATCCGCGCGTATTTCAGGAAGCTGTCGGCGTCCTGCACGGTGAACGACCTGCGCTCGGATTCGCGGAAATCGGTGCCCGCCGTGCCGAAGCTGCCGCCCACAACCACGCTGCCATCGCGCAGCTTCGCCGCCGCCCCGGCATAGGGCGCGACCGCCGCGGTGTTCTCCACCAGCCGCAGCGTCCCCGGCACCAGCGCATAATGCGCCGGCAGCAGCAGGTATTCGCCCGCCGCGATCCCCGGCGCGGCATCCAGCCACACCGTGCGCCCGGCAGACAGGCCATAAAGGTCCCCGCCACCAACGCCATAGTCCGCCGAATAGAGCGGGTCATCGGCCGCGATTTCGCCCGCCTTTGCCACTGGCAGGATCGCATAGACCTGCCGCCCGTCGGCATATTGCAGGCCGTTGTTGGCGCTGAAGCTGTCGCTGTTGAAGCGGGACAGCACGTCACGCGAACCGCCCGTGCCGGAAACGAATTCATAGGCGAAGACGTCACCGCCGCCCTGCCCGTCGATGGTCGCCCCGGTGGCGACATCGATCGTCCCCCCGCTCAGCACCAGCTGCCCGCTGGGCGCTGTGGTCAGCGCGCCGTTGGTGTTCGGCGTGAAGTAGTACTCGGTCAAGTCGGTCGTCTGGCCATAGGGCACGTTCAGCCCCTTGCCACTCACCGAAGTCACGCTGCCCGCGCCGAATGTCACGTCCTGCGTGGCAGGCGCGAAGGTCAGCGAGCCCGGGATGCGCTGGCGGGAGGATGAGCCGATCTCGAGCAGGCCGAGCGGTGCGCGCAGCACCCCGTCCTGCCGGATGTGCGCGCCCAGTACCCGCAGCCAGCTTCCCGCCGAAAGCGGCGAATCCGGAACCACGCCACCGTTCGACGCGAACGAGACCGTGCCGCCTTCCGCCACCGAGGCGACGAGGAAAGGCAGCGCCGCCGAGTTGGTGGTGCCGTTGCGGCGGTCCTCGATCAATTGCTGCAGGTTGCCGGTGCCGGTCGTGGCATAGACCTGGTTCGCCTTGAACGAGAGGTCGCCAGTGGCGATCACCCCCCCGGTCAGGCCCACCTGCCGCGTCACGTCCACCACCGCCGGTGCCACCCCGGTCAGGCGAATGTCGCCTGCGGCATCGAAGTTCACCGATCCCTTGCCCGCGCCGGGCACGGCAAAGCCGATGCCGCCAACAAGGTCGATGGTGTTGGCGGCAAAGGTGATCGATCCTTCGGTTGCTGCACTGGTCAGGCTGCTCGGCGCGGTCTGGGCGCGGCTGGACAGGCGGATATAGGGCGCTTCGATCCGCGCCGCGCCACTGCTCAGCAGCGTCACCCCCACCTGGAAATCGCGCTCCTGCGGGCTGGAGCTGGCTGAATCCGCCGAAGACAGGATAAGCGCCTTTGACAGCTTAAGCGATACGTCGCCCGAAAGGCCCAGGCTCTTGCGGACAGACAGCGTGGAAAAGCCGGAATCCTCGATCTGGTCGGCCGACAGCACGTTGCTGGTCGATACAAGCCCGGCGTAGGACTGGGTCAAGGTCGGCGCCAGCCATTCCAGCACGCCGCCTTCGGCCTGCGCCGCACCGCCCGCCGCGCGGATCGTTGCGCCCGCCAGCGAGCCGCCCGACAGCGCAGAGATCGTGCCGCCATTGGACCATTGCGGGGTCAGCGCAAAGCTGTCGATGCCGGTCTGCACATCCAGGCTGGCCGCAGCGCCGGAGATATCGATGGTCGATCCGGCATCGGCCTGCAGCGCCATGCCCACCTGCGCCCGTGCATAATCGATCGTCGTGCCGCCCTTGATCACCTGCGCTCGCCCGGCGCCATAGGCGGGGCTGGAAAGCAGCAGCGACGAAGGATCGAAGAAGGCCGCGCTGGTGCGCAGGCTGCCACCGGCATAGAGCGTTCCCGCCACCATGCGCCGGCCATCGGCCAGCACCGGCGCGCGCGGGTTCACCACCAGCCCGCCCGAAAGGTCGGTCACGCTGCCCTCCGCCAGCCGGATGCCCGTCCCGGCATCCAGCGCGCCAAGGAAGAACACCGTCCGGTCCTTGCCCGAGATCGAGAACAACTGACCGTTGGTCAGCGTGGGATCGACCAGCGAGGTTGCGTCTTCGGCATACTGCACGTGGCCATCCACCACGGCATGCCCGCCCAGCACGGAATCCAGCCCGGTGCCGCCCAGGCTTTCATCACGCACCCCGATCGCTCGGCTCAGCAACACTTCGGGCAGCGCGCTGCGCTGCAGGATTGATCCGCCCATGATGCGGATGGTGCCCTGGTTGAACAGCTTCGATGCGGTGATGCCCGCGCCCGCCGCGCCAGTGATCGAACCGCCCTGTTCGACCACCAGTTCGGAAAGGCCGCCGATCGAAAGCGTCGCCGCCCGCCGGTCCCAGGCATCCACCGGGATCGACGCGCTGACCAGCGTGGTCACGTCGCCACCAGTCTGCAGGCCGATCAGCTTTGACGCAGCCGCCGGATCCAGCACGCTCGGCAGCAGGGCCTGCGACAGGTTCAGCGTCTCGCCGTCGCGGATCACGAACTGCGTGGTGTCGAGGAAGGCGGAATTGCCGGCGATGCCGTTGTCGAACAGGTCCTTGAACGTGCGGCTCTTCCACGCTGTCAGGTTCAGTGCGCCGAACCCGGTCTGCTGCAGGAAGTCCAGCGCCAGCCACGCCTTGCCGTCCACCTTCGTTCCGCCAAGGGAAATTTCGGGCGCCACCAGCGTGAACGCGCCACCCCCGCCAAAGCTGAAGCCCTTGAAGTTCGATGCGTCGAACTGGATCACCGAGCGCTGTACCGAAGGCACCAGCGCCGAACGCACACCCTTGCTTGCGTCTTCAAGGAAGTAAGGTGTGAAAGTGACCGACTGGTTCTCGCCTCCGATCGGCAGGTCGGTGGTCGATGTATTGTCGAGCAGCGGATCGGTGCGTGATAGCGAGGCGTAGACCGTCTCGTTCAGCAGGGTCACGTTGCCGCCCCGCGCCGTCAGCTGCAGCGCGCCCGTGGCGTCGACATAGCCGCCCGAGGATACGTTGAGCAACGCGCCGGGACGGATCAGCAGATCCCCGGTCAGGTCTGCCGCGTCCGTCGCAGTATCGATGCTTTCGCCCAGGCCCACCAGCACCTTGGGCGCCACCGCGAGGCTGATCGAGCCACCGTTGGTGAAGGCCTTGCCGGTGGTGAAGCCGCCTGCCGCCAGCAGGTCGTTGCTCCACTTGCCAGAAACGTCCAGCGTCCCGTCAACCACCACGTCGAACAGGTTGGGCAGCGCCTCGCCCTCGGCATAGACGTGCTTCACGTCGTCGGCCGTGGTGAAGGCCGATCCGGTCGTCGCGATGGAGGATCGCAGCACGATGCCGTTCAATTCATAGGTGCGCGCGGCGATGCTGCCGCCATGCGCGGTCACGTCCCCGCCAAAGGTGATGGTGCGGCCCGCATCCACGGTCAGCGCGCCGCCATCGGCCAGCGTCAGCTTGCTGCCCGTGCCGAATGTCACCCTGCCGCTGCTCTGCAACGTCAGCGCGGAAAGCCCGGCAGCGCTCAGCTGCCTGTCTGAAAGCAGGAATGCCCCCTGCCCCACCGGCAGGTCGGCCGCGCCATCGGCATGGACGAAGATGTCTCCACCCAGCCCCACGCCGCTGCTGCCGCTGAACGAACCGATGCGCAGGAAGCCGCCCGAGGGCATCTGCTGGCCACTCGACTGCAGCTTGCGCGGATCGCGCGCGATGGCCGATCCGGCGGTGCCCGGCGTGCCGGCGGCGATCTGGTTCTTGCCGGCAAAGGCATCGCCATGCAGCGTTGCGTCAACCGTTCCGGTCGAGGCCCGCACCACCATCGCGCCCGCATCGCGGCCCTCGTCATAGGCTGCTTCGTACTGCGCGCCGTTCAGCGCCTTGCTGGAATAGGTCTCGCTCACGCCAAAGCGCGATTGCGTTTCGTCATAGGTGTCGGCCAGGCCGATATAGTCGCCGTTCGGATCTGCCTGCGAGATCGGCACCAGCGTGCCATCGGCGCGGATCAGGCGGGATTCGCGCACCCATCCAGCGTCATAGCGGACCCAGCCGCCCGAAAAGTCCACCGTCGCGCCCTTGGCGATATTCACGTTCGGCGCGCTGGCGGCATCAGCGGCGCCTTCCACGATCTTCACCGCGAAGGTCACGTTGCCGCCCTTGGTCATCAGCTCGGCGGCGGTCACGCCGATCTGGCTGGCCGCGCTGCCCGCCTCGATCAGCGGCGAACCGATCCACTTCACGCCGTCGGCGCGCACGCCGCTCTTGCGCGGATCGATGTACACGGTCTTGCCGTTCAGCGTGAACGAACCGTCGGTCGTCACGTCGCGATAGTTGGGCGTATCGCGCAGCTCGTTGCCCTTCAGCGGCGAGATCTGCACGGTATTGCGCCCGGCCGAAAGCGCCACGTCCTTGATGCCGGAAACGTCGATCACCGCGCCATCGGCCACGTTGATGCTGCCTTCCAGCGGGGCATGCGTCTGCGCCAGGTAGTCTTGCGGGTCCCACGTCTGCGAAGCACGGCCACCGATGGAGACAGTTGCTCCAGGAGCCAGCAGCATCGCGTTCGCGCCAAAGTCCACCTGCGCCGGGCCGAGCAGGCCCACCTGCGCGCCCAGCGTGGTGGCGGCAACATACATGCCGCCGATTTCGATGCGCGATGCCTTGAAGTTGGGCGGGCTGTCGGCCGTCCCCTGTGGCACCGTCTCGCCGTTTTTGTCCTCCAGGATGGCGATGCCACCCGCATGTGCCGGATCGGCACCCGCGCTGATCACCACGTGCCCCGCGGTCAGCGAGATCGCGCCATTGCGCGATACGCTGGTGGTCGATGCCAGCAGCCCGCTGTTGATCACCGTGCCGGTCAGGTCCGCGCCCAGCGAGATGTAGCCGCGCGGAACCTCGATCAGCCCGCTATTGACCGCATTGCCGCCGGTTTCGGTGGTGGAACGCAGGATCAGGCCGCGGATGTCCGGGTCCACGCCATTGGCGTCGCCGGTTGACACGGTATAGCTGATCGCGCGGCCCGCCTGCAGGCTCACCTGTCCTTCGGGCGCGGTCAGCGTGCCGTCGTTGCTCACGTTCGGCCCGGTCAGGATCACGAACCCGCCCTTGCCGGCGGTGATCGTCGCCCCCCGGTCCACCACCACCTGGCCCTCGGGTGTGTCGGAGAACGCGGCCTGGGCGTTGTTGATCGAATAGGTGCCCTGCCCGGCCAGCGCCGAGGTGATCATCGGCACGAACTTGGTCGGCGTGGCCGAAGGGCCAAGCAGGCCGTTTTCCAGGTATGCGGCGTTGCGCTCCTTCAGCGTAAGCCCGGTGAAGCTGTTGCCCGGGTCCGCCGCACCGGTGGCGTCCTTGGCATAGTTGCCAATCTCGAGCGTGCTGGCCAGCAGCGAATGCGTGCTGACCTGCGCGCCCTTGCCAAAGATCACGCCGTTGCGGTTGAGCACCAGCACCGTGCCCGCCGCCTCGATCTTGCCGAGGATCGTGGTGGGCCGCGCATTGGGATCGACCACGCGGTTCAGCACCACCCAGTCAGCCTGCGCCTTGCCGTTCAGCGTCTGGTCGAACTTCAGCGTGGTGTTCTGGCCCACGTCGAAATTGTTCCACGAAAGCAAGGCCCTGCTGTCGGTCTGCTTGATCGTGACGGTATAGGAATCGCCCGACTGCACCTGCGTCGGCATCAGCGCGCCCTGCCAGGTGCCAAGGCCGGTGGCATCGTTTGCCGCCAGCACCGGTGCGGTCACCGCAGGGTTCAGGCCATTGGCGGAAAGCCCGTCGCTCGGCTTCGTCCGCACTGCCGCCAGCGCGGCATTGCGCGCTTCGGTAACGATCGTGCGCATCGACGCAATCGTGGCACGGTTGGCAATCTGCGCCGCCAGGGCATCCTGCATCCGCTGCCCGCGCAGGGGGGTGGCGGTCGACGTGGGCGGAGCCGTGACGACCGGCGCAGCCCCCACCGCGCCGCGCAGGCGGGCCATCTGGGCATCCGCCGGAGCGACCGAAACGGACAGGCCGAGCACGGTTGCACTAGCGCTGGCGAGGAGCCTCCGGCGCATCGCTCCCTGGCGAGAAATCATGGCTCTTGTCCCTGTCTCTGTCGTCTTCAATGCCGGTTCAGTCGGCTTCAGTCGGTTTCAACCCGGTCTCAACCCGTCTCAACCCACGGTCAGAATCGCGCCTGGAGGTCCACTTGGAGCACGTCGATGGCGAAGGCCTCGCCCGAGATTTCGTTGGAGCTCAGCCAGCGCGCGCCGATCGAAAGGCCATCGCGCACGCCATATTCGCCGCCCAGCACGTAACCCTTGGCGTTGGTGCCACCGAGGTGGAAATCGCTGTCGGTAAAGGCGTCGAGCAGCGCATCGCTCTGCACATAGCGGTATTCCGCCCAGACCCGCCACGATCCGCGCTTGTCCACGCGGTCATAGCCCAGACCGGCATTGGCCATCCATGCGGTGTTGCCGCCGACGAAGCTGGTGGGATTGGTCTTGGTGCAGACATGGCGGTCCGCGTTCCCGTCAGTGCCATAGTTGTTATAGGGTTCGACGAGGAAGGCGCTGGCGCTGTCGAACAGGCCCGAGCAGATATCACCTCGCTTGAAGCCGAGGTTGCGGATGTAGTTGCCGGAAAGCCGGGCTCCCACATGGTCGTCCACGGCAATCCGCGCGCCCAGGTTCACGTCGAGGATGTCGTACCCGAATTTGAGGCCGAAGACCTGCGGGAAGATGCCGGTGGAGTTCGCCACGTGGTTGCGCATGGTGAACACGGTGTTGCCCTTGCGCAGGCTGAGCGGCACGAGACCGTCGGTAGAGCAGAAGTTGCCGAGGTCCATGTTGCACGGATCGGACAGCTTGCCCTGCACGTTCTGGAAGCTGTGATAGCCGACGCTGCCCCACAGCTTGAGGCCGTCGGTCACATCGCCCTTCCACGCGAGTTCGCCCGCGAACAGCCACTTGCTGGGATAGTCGAGCTTGGTGGTGGAATTGCCGGGATAGGCCGGGTTGCCGAAGTCGATCGGGAAGGCCCCGCCGGTGAGGCTGAAAGCCGATTCCTTGCCACCCAAGGTCAGCTTCGCCGCCACGCCATCGAAGCGCAGGTCATTGTCGTAAAGCAGTTCGGTGTTGTTGAACGGCGTTTCGAAGCGGCCGAAGGTGAGGTTGGCCCACGATTTCGGCTGCAGCTTGATATAGGCGGCATCGAGCCAGAAGTTGCGCTTGGCAAAGCCGCCGCCGAGGCTGACGTTTTCCGAAATCGGGCTGTTGTCGTCACCCGTGCCCAGCTTGATCCCGGCGACAACGCCCTTTGACACTTCCGCTTCGAATCCCAGACGCACGCGCATGCGCAGGCGGTTGATGCGGTCCTGCCGGGTGTTGAGGAAATCGTAGTTGGCGAGGCGGCTGAGATCCACCGGGCCGCGTTCCACCAGCGAGCCGATATCGATGATCTGGTCGGAGTTGGTGCGCGCATAAAGCTCGCTCTGCGTGCGCACGCGAACATCGCCGAAAACGCGGACCTTGCGCGTCCAATCCGGTGCGGCCTGGTTCTTCGTTACCCAGCCTTCAGAGGCGGCCTGGGCCATCACGTCCTGGCGGATCTCGTCACGGATCTGCTGACGCACCGCTTCGGGCACGCGCGCCACGCGGACCGCGCCTTCGGGAACCGGCGGCGGCGGGGGCGGCACTGCGGCACGCGCGGCGGCGGCTTCAGACTGGGCCTGCGCCAGCAGCGCATCGCCATCGGCCTGGGTCAGCGTGCCCTTGGCCACCAGCAGGCGGATCAGGTTGGTCATCGCATCGGGCGAAGGCGCAGCCGTCTGCGCAGCCGGTGCTGCGGCCGCCGCAGCCGCATCCTGCGCCATGGCCGGGCCGCCGAGGCATGTTCCGCAAAGCGCCGACGCGATCAGGGCGGCGCGGAGGGTGGAACGGGAAAGCGAACTGCGCATCGGGAAACTCCGGTTCGTCGTAGGGCCGCAGGCGGCCAGGCGGGCGCGGTCAGAAACCACGGCTGCCCCTCACGGTGATCTTCTGGGGAAAGCGGAAGGCTGCGGGCGGGGCATCGAGCCCGCGCACCGACTGGAGAATGGCGAGCAGCATCTGGTCCCGCTTTCCATTGCCGCTGGAGCGCAGCAGTTCGGCGCGGGTGACCTGGCCCGAGGCGCTGATCCACACCGAGAAATCAGCAGTGAAGATCTGGCGGTTGATCTTGTCGTTGTCCTGAATGCGATCCTGCAGCGCGCCCGAAAGGTAACGCGTGTAGAATCCCGTCGCGATCGGCGCGCCGCCGCCACAGTTCAGGCCGGTGCAGGTGCCGTTGCCGCCCACGGCGCCCATGCCGCCACCCTTGCCCGCGCTCATGCCGAAGGCGTCGGTGCCAGCCTGCGCCGGCCCGTCGATCTTCATCGGCGCGGGCTGATCGGGCGCTGGGGCGGGTTCCGGCGCGGGGGCCGGGTTGGGATCGGGCAGCTTGTCGGGCGGAGGCTGGTCCGGCGGTGGTGGCGGAGGCGGTGGCGGCGGCGGAGGCGGCAGCATCTCCGCCTTGATCGCGGGCGGTTCATTATCCACCTTCACCGTGCCGGTGGCCGTGATCTGGCCATAGAGCCACCACGCCGCCGCAGCGACAAGGACGATCGCGACGATCGGCAGCAGCCGGTTGAGCAGCGGCGGCTTTGCATCGGGATCGAACCCGTCACCGCCCGAAGGCGGAGAACCGGAAGAGGCAGGAACAGTGGCCACCGCAGCAATCCGCGTCAGGCGCCGGGCTTGCCGGTGACGAGGCCGACCTTGCTGAGATCAAGCCGGCGGCACAGGTCCAGCACTTCCATGACTTTGCCATACTGGGTCGTGGTATCGCCCTTCAGCACGATCGGTACGTCAGGGTTTGAGGCCTTGGCGTTGCGCAGGCGCGTTTCCAGGTCCGGCAGGGTGACCGGGAAGGCGTCCATGAATACCTGGCCCTGATCGTTGACGGTCAGGGCGATGGTCTTGGGCTGGACCAGGCTCTTGGCCGAGCTGGCCTTGGGCAAGTCCACCTTGATGCCCTGCACCGAGGCGGTGGCCATCAGGATGAAGATGACCAGCAGCACGTATGCGAGGTCGAGCATCGGGGTGATGTTGATATCGTCATAGGCCTTGCGGCCGCCGCCTACCTGCATGGCATGGGCTCCTTATAGCCAGTCGATTATTCAGCAGCCTGCCGAAGCTCGGCGGCATCGGCCTGCATTTCGGCGAGGCGGGTGATCAGGCGATCGATGAACACGCGCATCTGGTCTGCCAGCGCGCTGATCCGCCCGTTCAGGTAGTTGTACCCGAACAGAGCCGGGATGGCGCAGGCAAGGCCGGCAATGGTGGCAAGCAGCGCCGCCGCGATGCCCGGTGCGATCGCGTTCACGTTCACGTCGCCCGCCATGGCAACGCCGCCGAACACGGTCATCACGCCGATCACGGTGCCGAGCAGGCCAATGAACGGACCGCCCGAGATCGCGATGGTGAGGATCACCATCATCTTGTCGAGCTTCTGGTTCTCTTCCACGAACTGCGCATCGACCGCGGCACGCATGGCTTCCACGGCCTCGCCCGAGAGCGGGCGCGCGCCCAGCGTCTTGCGGCGCACGTCGAGTTCATCGATGCCGATGTTGTAAAGCCGCGCGATGGGCGACGCCTTGGCGATGAAGGAAGCCTCGGCCGGGGTGACGCCAGCAAGATCGGCCACGGGCACGAGGTTTTCGTGCATTTCGGCAAAGCGCTTGAAGAACTGGCGATTGCCCTTCTCCGCAGCGTTCAGATAGCGCACCTTGGCGACCATCAGCCAGATGGCAAGGCTGAGCAGGACCATGCACAGCGCGATGATCACGGCATCGACCGGTTCGAGCTTCGAGACGATGAAGCCGATCACGTTGGCGCTGCCGCCGGCCTTTTCGGCGCTGTCGGCCACGACCACCATCTTGTTCGAAGGGCCTTCGGAATTGGCCATGGCCATCATCATGGTGGCGGGGCGTGCGGTCTTGGACAGGCGCGCTTCATCGATCGCGCCGATGAAGTTGCCACCCAGCACGATCGGGCCATCGACAGCCGGCAGCGCGGCCGAGGCGGCGCCCGCTTCCACGCCGTTGACGTAGATCTTGATGGTCTGGCCATCGGCGACGACGCCAACGTGGGTCCAGTCTCCCTGCTTGACCGGCGCGGTGGCGGCGGCGCGGGCAGAGCCGATGGCGACGAAGGGCATGCCGTTGGCAATGCCGATCACCATCGACCCGCGGCTGAACACCTGCTGATCACCCGAAAGCTGTTCCGGCTTGATCCACGCGGTGAAGGTGAAAGGCGCGCCCGCAGTCATTGCGAGCGCCGGCGTGGCATCCACGGTCACGCCGCCCTGGCCGACGAAGTGCGCGCCATGGCCGACGATGGCGCTGTCTTCGATACCAGCCGGAGCATTGGTGGCGTTGGCGCCGTTGGCCGTGCTGTCCTTGCTCGGCTCGCCCGGCTTTTCGTTGAAATGGTACACCGCAGTGTAATCGGGATCGAAGCTGCCCTTGGCATCTTCACCCACTGGCGAGTTCTGATTGCCGAAGTAGATCCAGATCTGCTTCTTTTCGCCGCCGTTCAGCACCGGCACCGAAACCCACACCGTGGCCACGCCCGCCTTCGGATCGAAGCTTTCGATATGATAGGCGAGCGGCGTCTTGTCGTCGGCATCGACGAAGCGCAGGTCCGCGCCGTTTTCCAGTGAATCGGTAAAGGTGAAGTTGCCGTTGTGCAGGCGCACCAGGACCAGCGACCGACCGATCGGGCCACTGACGTTCGCACCGGTGGTGGTGGTATCCACCGTCACCGCCTTGCGATAGGTCCAGTCCTTGTTCCACCACGCCGAAGCCGGCGTGGCGATGCCGGTGGCCACCAGGCACGCGAGCACTGCAAGGCTCTTCAGAACCCGGCGGCTGCGCCGGAAAAGCGTGTACGACATCAGAATTCGCCCTTGGCTGTAAACGTGATGCGGGCATCCCCGCGGCGGGTGTCGGGTCGGGAAATCAGCGGCACGCCCACGGTGACGCCGCCGGAAAGGCGCTTGAACAGCCGCCACCGCAGGCCACCGCCAACGCCGGCAAGCCGGAAAGTGGACTGCTGGTCCGCCAGCGGATCGATGATCCCGACGATGCCGGAGTCCACGAAGATGAAGGGGCGCAGTTCGCCCACGAAATCGGGCAGGCTGGTTGCCAGCGACGGGCCATCGAGCTGCAGCGTGGCGGCAAAGCCGCGATCGCCCACGGACTCGGACTGGTAGTAGCCGCGCACCGTGGACTCGCCGCCGATGGCGAACTGTTCGTTGGAAACGAGGTGGCTGTCCGCATACTGGCCGGCAACGCGCGCGATCAGGCTGATGTCGTCGGCGATCAGTTCGGTGACCGTGGCGTCGACATTGAGGTGCGCGAAGTTTTCCCGCGCGTTGAAGTCCTTGAGCGCGAACTGGTCCTCGGGCGTGCAAGTGCTGCTGATGAGGTCCGCGCAGGACAGGTGCTTCATCACGCGAAGGCCGAGGGTGGCGTTGACGTTGAGGTCGATCTGCGTCCGATCGGTGAAATTCGACCACGAATAGCCGAGGACCGCCGGCAGGTAGCGGATCGGGGCCTGGCTGGCGACCTTGCCCGCGATCAGGATGTCCTGCTTGAAGTCCTTGTAGTCCACGCCGACCGAGAAGGACTGGTCGCCGTGTTCGCCGGCGATGCGATAGATCGCGCGGCCGCCGACCTGCCAGCCGTTGCCCAGCACCTGCGTACCGCCGAGCGCGGCAATGTTGCTGTTGGACTTGTAGCCGAACACGACCAGCGACCATGGCGAACCGAGGATGGGCGCATTGTAGGAGCCGGAGAAAACCTCGGTCTGGCGGCGATCCTGCGGGGTGACGATGTACGAGCCCGAGACGGTGTGCCCCGCGCCCCACAGGTTGGTGTAGCGCAGCGAGGCGGCGAGGCGCAGCGGGCGCGTGTTGGGGCTGTTGTCGTTGCCAAGTTCGAGGCTGCCATGGAGCGGCAGGCTGTCCTTGACCTTCAGCTCCACGTCGATCGCGCCTTCGGTCTTGCTGGGACGGAACGAGGGCTGGACGGTGCGATCGGGGATGCGGTTGGCCTGCGCCAGCTGGGTCTGCAGGTCCTTGAGGTTCAGTGGCTTGCCGGGCTGCACCGCGGGCAGCTGTTCGCGCACGGTATCGGCAGAGTGGTGCTTCGCCCCTGCGACGCGGACCTCGCCCACGGGGGCTTCGGACACGCGGATCTGCACGATGTTGTTGCGGGCGTAGGCTTCGTCCTGCGGCGGCACGTCCACCACCACGGCTTCATATCCGCGCGCGGCATAGGCGTCCTGCAGCGCCTTGCGTGCGGCGTCGACGTCTGCCGCCGACTTGTTCTCGCCCACGTAGGGATAGACGATCGCCTCGATGTCGTTGGCGGTAAGCACGGTGGCGCCGGTGACCTCGATCGAATCGATCGTCATGGCGGGGTTGGCACCGGGCGCAGGCGCATCCTGCGCCGCCGCCGGAAGGGCGGCAGCGGCAAGGGCACACGCCAGTGCCGACGGCGCGATTCGCCGTGAAAGGATCGAAGTATTGTTAATCATTGCCCCGCCTGAGGAAGAACCGCTTCCGATTCATTCCCGGCGACATTGGCCCTGCATTATGAAATTTTTGAGACGGGTTTACGTACACTTCCATCAATTGCAGGAAGTTCCTGTTATTAAACCCGATATATTACTATTACAATTTTGTTTCGATATATTTAGGTTACGTGTACTTTCGACACGATAAGCAGAACAGAAATGATTCTGTCACATCATGCGCATAAATGCTCGCGACAGGGGGTGCTGCGAGGCGGTGGCCCCATCGTGTCCATCCGTCAGCGCGCCAGGTTTTGCCTTCATGCAATCGTCCGTTGCCATTGCCGCGAACCCGCCTGCGGGCGAGGCCGGAGCGGACCCGCTGGCGGCGGTGCTGCAGCGCGCAGGCGCGCTGGGTGACGAAGCGCTTTCCCGCGCGATGCTGGCACGGGCCGAGACGGGGGAGCCGCTCGACAAGATCGTCACGCGCCTGGGCCTGATGTCTGAGGATGCGCTGGCCGCGGTGCTTGCGCAGGAATGCAACCTGCCGTTGGCCGAGGCGGGGGATTTCCCCGAACAGGCTCTCGAGATCGCCGATCTTTCAATCCCGTTCCTGCGCGATCACCGCGTGGTGCCGCTGCAGGTGGCGGGCGGCACGGTGCGGGTTGCGCTGGCCAACCCGCTGGATGCCGATGCCATCGCCGGCATCGCGTTCGCCACTGGCCTGGCGACGCAGCCAGTGGTGGCACGGGGCGGCGACATCGACGCCGCGATCGACCGGCTCTATCGCGCGGAACAGGAAGCCGCGGTTGAGGACGAGGTAGACGAAGCCGACCTCGAGCAACTGCGCGACCTGGTCAGCGATGCACCCGCGATCCGCGCGGTCAACCGCCTGATCGCCGATGCGGTGGACCAGCGCGCGTCGGACATCCACCTGGAACCGGCCGACGACCGGCTGATCGTGCGCTTCCGCATCGACGGCGTGCTGCGCGAGATGCCGCCGCGCCCGGCAGCGATGCGATCCTCGATCGTGAGCCGCATCAAAGTGATGGCCAACCTCAACATCGCAGAGCGCCGCCTGCCGCAGGACGGGCGCCTGCGCCTTACCGTGCGCGGGCACGAGATCGACCTGCGCGTGGCCACCGCGCCGTCCATCCACGGCGAAAGCGTGGTGATGCGCATCCTCGACAAGTCGCGCCTCTCGCTTGATCCGCGTGCGCTGGGCTTTGACCCGGTGCTGGAGGCGCAGTTCCTTTCCGCGCTGGAAGAGCCGCACGGCATCCTGCTGGTTACCGGGCCGACCGGTTCGGGCAAGACCACCACTCTCTATGCCGCGCTGGCGCATCTCAATTCCACCGAACGCAAGCTGACCACGATCGAGGACCCGATCGAATACCGCCTGCCCGGCGTGGTGCAGAGCCAGATCAACCCGGGCATCGGCTACACCTTTTCCACCGCCCTGCGGTCGTTCCTGCGGCAGGACCCCGACGTGATGATGGTGGGCGAAATCCGCGACAACGAGACCGCGCAAGTGGCGGTGCAGGCGGCGCTGACCGGGCACATGATCCTGTCCACGTTGCACACCAACACCGCCGCCGGCGCGGTGACCCGCCTGCTCGACATGGGGGTGGAACCGTTCCTGCTCTCCAGCGTGCTGACCGCCGTGCTCGCCCAGCGCCTTGTGCGCAGGCTGTGCCCCCATTGCAGCGAGCCCTACAAGGCGGACAAGGCGCTGCTCGCGCGGATGGGCGTGGGCAAGGAGGAAAGCCAGGACCACTGGCGCACCTTCCACCGCCCGGTCGGCTGCGGCGAATGCAAGGGCAGCGGCTATGCCGGGCGCATGGCGATCTTCGAATTCATCCGCATCGACCACGCCATCGCCAGCCTGATCCTGCGCCGCGCCGATACACGGCAGGTGGCGGAAGCGGCTGCGGCGGCGGGCTTCGCCACCCTTCGCGCCAACGGCATCGCCAAGGCGCGGCAGGGCCTGACCACGCTGGAGGAAGTCCTCCGCGTATCGGCCGAGGACTGAGGCCGTGGCCACATTCGAATATAGGGCGCTGGATCGCACCGGCGCGCAGGTGAGCGGGCGGACCGAGGCGGCGCTGCGCGATGCCGCCGTGCAGGCGCTGCGCAAAGCAGGCCTGCGGCCGATCTCGGTGGAGGAAGCGCGCGGCAAGGCGGCGGCAAAGGCCGGCAAGCGCAGCGATGCGCGCCTGCGCCGCCTTTCAGGCAACTTCTTCGCCGAGCTGGGCGTGCTGCTTCAGGCGGGCCTGCCGCTCGACCGCGCGCTGGCGATCGCCGTCGACAATGTTACGGACCCCGCGCTCGCCACGCGCCTGGGCGAAATAGTCGCCGCCGTGCGCGAGGGCGCGCCGCTTTCGGCCGCGCTGATGGCGCAGGGCGAGCTGTTTCCCGGACTTGCCCCGGCGATGGCCGAGGCGGGCGAGGCCAACGGCAAGCTGGGCGAAGCGCTGGCGCGGCTGGCGCAGATGCTGGAACAGGCCGAGCAGCAACGCCGGCAGGTTTCCTCGGCCATGACGTACCCCATCGCGCTTTCAGCCATCGCGCTGGGCGTGATGCTGCTGATGCTGCTGTTCGTGGTGCCGCAATTCGAGCCGCTTTTCGCCTCCGCCCCGCCGGGCAAGCTGCCCGCCGCATCGCGCGTGGTGATGGAGATCAGCCGGTTCGTGCGCGCCAATGGGCTGGTGCTGGCAGGCGTGATCGCGGTGGCGGTATTCGCGGCGAGGCAGGCGCTGGCCCAGCCGGCGACAGCGCTGGTGCGCGACCGCTTGCTGTTGCAGGTGCCGCAGATCGGCCCACTGGTCCGTTCGATCGAAACGGTGCGCTTTTCCCGCACACTGGGCGCGTTGATCGATGGCGGGGTGCCGCTGCCGGTGGCGCTGGCGCTGGCCCGCCGCACTGTGGGCAACCGGCACATGAATGCTGCCATCGGCGAAGTGGTGGATATCGTGCGGCAGGGCGGCGGCCTCACTGCTCCCCTTTCGGAACGCGGCATCCTGCCCGCCATGGCGCTCAGCTTCATCCGCACCGGTGAGGAAACCTCGCAGCTCGGCCCGATGCTTGGCCGCCTTGCAACGGTGATCGATCGCGAGGTGGGCGTGCGCATTGAACGCACCATCGCCGTGGTTACCCCGGCCATCGTGGTCTCTCTCGGCGTGATGGTGGCGGTGATGGTCGCCTCGATCATGGCCGCCATCCTCGGCTTCAACGACCTGGCAGTATCGCAATGAAAAACAGAACCGAAAGCCCTCAGCGCAACGGCTTCACCCTGCTGGAACTGCTGGTGGTGCTGGCCATACTCGGCCTGCTCTATGCCATCGTCGGGCCGCAGGTGATCCGGTACCTGTCCAGCTCGAAGAGCCAGACCGCACAAGTGCAGGTGAAAAACATCGACGCTGCGGCCAAGCTGCTGCGGCTCGACGTGGGGCGGTATCCCACCACGCAGGAAGGGCTGAACGCGCTGGTCACCCAGCCGCAGGGCATGACCAGCTGGCGCGGACCGTACCTGCCCAATGCGGCAGCGCTGACCGACCCGTGGGGCCAGCCCTATCGCTATGGCGCGCCGGGCAAGCATGGCGAGATCGACATCTACACCTATGGATCCGACAATGCCGAAGGCGGCGACGGCGAGTCCAAGGACCTTGGCAACTGGTGATACCGTGCCGGCAGCCTTCACCTCTTGCGCCCGTGATAGGGGCTTCACGTTGATCGAGGCGCTGGTCGTGCTCGCCGTGGTCGGGCTGATCGCCGGCCTTGCCTATCCGGCGATCGAGCGCGCACAGGCGGGGCTTGCCCTGCGCGAGGCCCGTGGCGCGGCCGAGGCGACGCTGGCCAGCGCCCGCGCGCGGGCGTTGCGGACGGGGGCGCCGGTGGACCTTTCTGCGGGGCGGCAAGGTCTGGCACTGAACGGGCGGGTTGCCCGGCCCGAAGCCGTTTCTCCCGTCAGGATCGAAATCGCGCCCGCCGACATCCGCTTCCTTCCCGATGGCAGCGTAACCGGTGGGCGCGTGACGCTGATCGCCGCCAATGGCAGCACCACCTTTGCCATCGCACCGGGCACCGGGACCGTGACTTCGCTGGAGGGCCAGGGTGCAACGTCGCGCTGATCAGGCCGAAGCCGGCTACCTGCTGGTCGAGGCGCTGGTGGCCCTTGCCATCACTGCCATCATGGCCGGGATGGTCTTCTCCACGGTCTGGCAGTCTGCTCACACCCGCCAGCATGCCGCGCGACATCGCGAGGCGATCCTGCTGGCGCGCTCGGTGCTTTCCGCAGCGCAGGTGGGCCAATCCGCGCCGATCCCCGCGCAGGGCAGCGACGGCGATCTCGCCTGGTCGTGGCGGAGCGAACCGTGGAGCGGTTCGGAAAGTGACAGCCTGGCCCTGCAACAAGTGCGCGTGGTGATCACCGACGCCGTTGGCGGCCGCGAACTGGCGCGGCTGACATCGCTGCGGAGCGCGCCGTGAGGGAAAGCCCTGCCCCGCACGAGCGCGGCTTCACCCTGACCGAAGCGCTGGTTGCGCTGTTCGTGTTTGGTCTGGTGGCCAGCCTGCTGCTGTCGGTGGTGGACATGCAGTCACGCCTGGCGCTGCGGACAGACCGCAGCGATGCCGCCGCCGATCGGGTGGTGACCGCGCAGGGCCTGCTGCGCCACCGGATCGAGGCGCTGCGCAGCCTGCCTTCCACGCAGGGCGATGGCAGCACGCTGGACATCATCGGCACCGGCACGTCCTTCACGTTCGTGGCGCCGGGCATAGAGGCAAACGGGCCGCACGCGCTTCAGCATCTGCGCATCGCCCTGTCCCCGCAAAGAAACCTGACGCTTTATGCCAGCACCACGTTGGGCGGAGCCGATCCCCGTCTTGCTTCTACCGAAGGCTGGACCAGCCTGCCCCTGCTGGGCCCGGTGGACTGGTTGGAGATCGCCTATTTCGGGCCCGACCGGCTGACCGCGCGGCCGACCTGGCAGCAATCATGGCTGGATCGGAGCGAACCGCCACAACTGGTGCGTATCCGCCTTGGCCTGGCCCGTGGTGCGCCGGAACGCTGGCCGCTGTTCCTGGTCCGCCCGGGCAGCGCGCTGCAGGTCCCCTGCCGCGAAAACGACCGCCGCCCGCAATGCGGAGCCGCATCGTGAACCTGACCGAACTGCTCAATTCCGACATGACCACGCTGGCGCGGCATGCCCGCGCCGGGTTCGATTGGTGGATCGGCGAACTGCGCGCCATGCTGCCCGAACGGTTGGTTCGTGGTTCGGCGCTGCGATCATGGCACCGTTATGAACGGGGCGCGGTGCTGGTCGCCAACGATGGCAGCGCGGATACCGTGGTGCTCCCTCAGGAACTGTGTCTCGTCCGCACGCTGTCCCTGCCGCGCATGGGCCATGCCGATCTTGCCGCGCTGGTGGCGTTGGACATGGACCGGATCATGCCGGTTGCGCCGGATTCGATCGTGACCGGGATTTCGGTGGTGGGCGCGGCGGGCGAAGGCGATTTGCAGACGGTGCGCGTGGGCGCAATGGCGCGGCGCGATGCGGTGGCGCTCGCCGCCGCGCTGGGCGAAGCGGGCATCGCGCCGCGCCATGTGGGGCCGCTTGATCCCGATGGTGCGGCGCTGGCGTTCGATCTCGCGCCCGCAATGCGCGCGGCTGGGCTTCTGCCGCCGCTTTCGCAGGCGCGCCGGTTCTGGTGGAGCGCAGTGGCGGTGCTGGTGCTGGTCAATCTTGGCACCGCCATCCTGCAGGACCGACAGCAGGTGCAGCACGTGCAGGACCTGGTTGATGCGCAGGCCCCCGCGATCAACGCCGTCCGCCGCATAGAGGACAGGTTGCAGGACAATGCACGCCGGATAACGGCGCTGGACAATCGCCGCCGTGAACGCCAGCCACTGCGCCTGCTGGCCGCCGTGGATGCCGCGCTGCCTGCCAATGCCTGGGTGCAGCGTCTGGAATGGGATGGCCAGCGCTTGCGCCTGTCCGGCTTTGCCGCGGATGACGTCAACGTCGTGGCCGCCTTCAAGCAGTCGGGACGGTTCGTGACCGTGCGCTCCAATCGCGCCGAAGCGATGGGGCAGGAACGCACCGGCCGCCCCTTTGACCTGACCGCCGCATTGCCGGGGGGCCCGCGATGAGGCCGATGTCCCTTCGCGAACGGCGCCTGGTGGCGGTGCTGCTGTTGGTTGCGGTGGTGGCGGCCCTGCTCTTGCTGCTGATCGGGCCGATCGTCGATGGCTTTTCCGCACGGCGCGAACAGAAGCTGATGCTGGCGCAGACCTTCCACGCCAACGAACGCCGGATCGACGCGCTGGACAGCCTGCAGAAGGAGGCGGAAAGCCAGCAGACGCTGCTGCAGACGCGCTTCCTCGCCGCAGCCAACGTCGACGAGGCGGGCGAAGCCCTGCGCGCGCGGGTGGAGGCGGAAGCCCAGGCCGGGGGCGCACAGATCAAGTCGTCGGAAGCCGTGGCGTCTGATGACGGCTGGGCCCACGCCGCGGTGGAAGCGCGAATGGGGCATGCGCAGCTGTCCGACATCATCGCGCGGCTGAACGCGGCGCGCCCGGCGCTGTCGGTCGATGCTGTGACCGTGATCGCCGACGATGCCCTGACCAACTACAAATCGGATCTTCTCGATGTCAGACTTGAAGCAGCGGCTCCTTTCATTGTCGCCCGCGCGCGCTGAGGGCGCCGCGTTGCCTGCGGCGCTTGCGCTGCTGCTGACGGCGACGGCGGTGGTGCAGCTGATGCTGCCGCCGCCTCCCCTGGCCGATGAGGTTACGCCCGGGCGCGCGCCCAACTGGCGCCTGCCCGATGTCGCACCGCTGCCGGGGCTGGCGGGAGCGGATCGCGCCTCGCTGTTTTCTCCCCTGCGCGTGGCCGCGGGCGCAGCGACAGCCGCAGACGGCACCCCGGCGCCCGTCGGGCCGCTGGACGGCGCGTTCGTGCTGGGCGCGATGCGGGTGGGCCGCACCAGTGCGGTGCTGCTGCGCGATGGCGATGGGCGCGTGCTGCGCCTGCCCCCCGGCGCCGCCTTCAAGGGCTGGCGCCTTATCGCGATTACCGACGACGACGCCCGTTTCCGCAAGGGCGCGGCAAGCGTGCGCATCCCTTTCGGCGCCGCCGCTCCGGCTGCGGCGCAGGAAGACGAAAGCAGCGAAAGCGAAGAGTGATGATGCAGACCCAGACCCGTACCGGCATGCTCGCGCTGCTGCTGCTTTCCACCACGGCCATGGCGGCCCGCCCTCCGGTCGAACCGGTCGAACGTGCCAGGCCGCAGCCACCCATGGCCGCGCCGACCCTTGGGCCTGACGGGGTGCAGTCCACCGTGATCGGGGGCGAAACCCCGCCACCTTCTGCACCCCGCACCGGGCAGCGCAAGGGCCCCAGGGGCGCAATCGAGTTCAACATCCCCAGTGCCGACGTGCGCACGCTCGCCCGCATCGTGCTGGGCGATACGCTGGGCATTGCCTATGCCGTCACCGTGCCCGGCGATGTCGACGTCTCGCTGGCCACGCCCGGCCCGGTCAACCGCAGCGAGTTGCTCGACCTGTTCGAGGCCTCGTTGAAGAAAGCCGACCTTGCCATGGTCTGGACCGGCAAGGGCTATCGCATCATGACCGTGGCCGATGCCAAGGCCGAAGGAACCGGCTTCCTGCCCGATCGCGGCTTTGCCACCGAAACCGTGACGCTGCAGTTCGCCAATGCCGAGGAACTGCGCAAGCTGCTGGACAGCGTGGTGCCGGGCGCAGTGCAATCGGTCGATCCGGCGCGCAACACGTTGGTGCTGGCCGGCACCGAGGCGCAGCGCAAGGGTGCGCATGACGTTATCGCGCAGTTCGACGTCAACTGGCTGCGCTCGATGTCCTTCGCCCTCTATGTGCCGCAGCGCACCGACAGCCGGCTGATCGTGCCCGAGCTGGAGCGGCTGATAAACGCGCCCGATGCGCCCACGCGCGGCATGGTGCGCCTGATCGCGATGGACAAGTTGAACGGCGTGATCGCGATCAGCGCGCAGAAGCAATACCTGGAAGATGTGCGCCGCTGGGTGGAAGTGCTCGACCGCGAAGGCACCAACAACGAAGCGCGACTTTTCGTCTATCGCGTGCAGAACAGCCGCGCTCGTGACCTGGTCAGGACGTTGAACACGACCTTCGGCATCGGCGGCGGCGATGGCGTCGATTCCTCGCAATCGGCGGACGGTCAGCCGGGCGCTGCCCGCGCCAGCGGCGACGGGATCGATGGCCAGCAGGGCGCACGCGCGCCCTCCCCTGCACCGCGCAGCACCATGGACGGCTCCGGCAACGCGGGCGGAACGGCAGGCGCGCTCAAGGTGCGGGTATCAACGGACGAAGTGAACAATGCCGTGGTCGTCTATGGCTCGGCACATGACTACAGCATCGTCGAGGACGCGCTGCGCAAGCTCGACGTGCCGCCGGTGCAGGTGATGATCGAGGCCGCGATCACCGAAGTCGGCCTCAACGACGACCTGCGCTATGGCGTGCAGTGGAATTTCCAGACCGGCAATTCCAACTTCGCCCTGAGCGAGGGAACCGGGGCCAACCCGGCCCGCAGCTTCCCCGGCTTCTCGTACTTCTATTCGAACCGCGACGACATCCGCGGCGCGCTCAACGCGCTGGAGCAGCGAACCAACGTGAAGGTTGTTTCCGCGCCCAAGCTGATGGTGCTCAACAACCAGACCGCCTCGCTCCAGGTGGGTGACCAGGTTCCGGTTCAGACGCAGAGCTCGCAAAGCACGATCAGCCCCAATTCACCGGTGATCAACGCCATCGAATATCGCGATACCGGCGTGATCCTGAAGATCACCCCGCGCGTCAACGCCAGCGGCATGGTGCTGCTTGACGTGGCACAGGAGGTGAGCGACGTTTCGACCACCAAGTCGTCCTCGCTCAATTCGCCGACCATCTCCACGCGCAAGGTTTCCACCACCGTAGCGGTGCAGGATGGCCAGGTGATCGCGCTGGGCGGGCTGTTCCGCAATTCGAAAAGCTTCGACAAGAACGGGCTGCCGATCCTGTCGCGCATCCCGGTGCTGGGATCGCTGCTGTTCGGCAACAGCAGCAACACCGAGCGCAAGACCGAGCTGATCGTGCTGATCAAGCCGCACGTGCTGAGAACGCCAGACGACCTGAGCGCCATCACCGAGGAGATGCGTGCCAAGATCAGCACGCTCGAACCGTTCCGCACCAAGGGCCGCATTCCTTGAAGGCATGCCCACAGCGGGAAGGCGGCTACGCCATGGTCGCGGTGATCGCCGGGATTGGCGCGATGGCGGTGATCGCCGCAACGCTGGTGCAGGGCACGGCCAGCCGGATCGACACCGCCGGGGCCGAAGCGGACGCCGCGCGCGTTTCCGCAGCCGCTGACGCGGGGGTACAGATCGCGCTGCAGGGGCTGCTGGCAGAAGGCGCTGGAAAGAAGTGGGCGATCGACGGGCGAGTCGAACGCCGCAGCTTCGACGGCTTGACGCTGGAGATCACGGTACAGGACGAACGCGGCAAGGTCCCGCTCGGCAGCATCGACCGTGAGAACATCGTCTGGCTGCTCGAAGGTGTTGGCCTGCAGGGCGAACGTCTCGAAGTGGCGGCCGATTCCCTGCAGGACTGGATCGACCAGGACGATGACGCCCTGCCCCGCGGCGGCGAGATGGACTATTACCTGCCGCGCGGCACTTTACCCCGCAACGACGCGCTCCGGTCGGTAGAGGAACTGGCGGACGTGCGCGGTTTCACCCCCGATCTGGTTGCGCGATTGAAGGATGCCGTCACCACCGACGCCGGTTCCGACGCATTCGAAGCGCGGTTCGCCAGCCCGCTCGCCATCCGCGCCATGGTCGATGGACGCGACGATTCCCCGCAGATCCTTGAACGCAAGCGCGAGATCAACGGCCAGCGCGTGGCAATCGCGCTGGACGATCCGGATATCTGGAAGAACCGGCCGGTGACGATCCTCGCCACCGCCCGCATGGCGGACGGCGCCAATGCAACGCGGCGCATGGTTGTGGAACTCACCGGGCTGCAGCGCCCCCGTTACATCGTGCGCTGGACGAACTGACTAGCGTGTAAGGGGCAGGCCCCATGGGGCGAACGGTCCGTCGGACCTGGTCGTCGATGAAACTGCCGCAGAATGAACGGCGGGCATTGCCGCCGGCAGTGCCCCGCCGCTTGCATAGGCCCGGTCGATGACCGCACCATCGGGCTCTTCGGCAGTCCAGTCGCGCTCCACCTGGCGCGCGCCTTCCGCCACTCCGCCCGGCAGCGGACGGTAGAAGATATGCGCCCCCAGCTTGTTAACGCGCAGCAGCGATGCGGCCCAGACCGGGCGGACGTAGTCGGCGTGATAGTTCAGTGCGCCGGGCACTCTCCTTGGAGCCGCGCCATCCAGCACCGCATCCGCAACTGTCCGCGCCTCGGCCATTGTCGCGATCGAAAGCCTGCGGCGCAGCGAACCGTCACACGTGAACGTGAACTGGCACCCGGTGCTGCGCCGCCATCCCTGAAACACCACGCCGCACACGCTCTTGGGAAAGGACGGGTGCGCAAGCCGGTTCAACACCACTTCGGCCACGGCCTGCTGTCCGGCCACCGGTTCGCGCGCCGCCTCATAGGCAATCGCCAGCGACAGGCAGCGCCGATCCTGTTCCGACCATGAGAGCGGCGCGATCGGCCCATCCTGCGCGGAAGCGGGCATTGCGCCTGTCGCACACGCCGAGATCGCCGCAACCGCGGCAACAGCCCGAAGCAACCTGTAACCGGCCTGGATCATGCCGGTGCGCTAGGCCGCGTTTGCGACATTTTCCGGACAAGCCGTCACAGACGTCATATCCGAGTCATGCAAGCGCCCTAGCCGCGCGATCATGGCATACCAGTCGATCACGCACACAGTCCGGGTCGCACTTCGTCCGACCCTTGCCCTTGTCTTTGCAACGTTGGCTGCGGCGCCCGCCAGTGCGCCGGCCGAACCGATGCACCTGCCCTCGCGCGAACTGCGCTGCCATCTTGGCCACGCGACCAATCTCGACGCGACGCGCGAACAATCGCGTGACGAGATCCAGTACGATGCCTGGCACGATCTGGCGCTGGCGCTGCCTTCGATCCCTGCACGGACCACGCCGCCGCCCGATGCCACCGACCCCGCCGAACCCGTTGATCCGGGAACGCGCGTACTTGCCGATCCGGACCACCTGACCAAGGATGCCGTCGGATCGTTCAACCGGGTAATCGATCTCTGGCCGGATCGAGTCGAACTGACCATGCCGATGGCAGGTGGCGTGTCCAAGTTGCTGATCGTGTCCGATTTTGATGCACAGGCGAACACGGTGCAACTGTTCATGACAGACGCCCAGGATCTTGCCACGTTCGACTTCAACCGGACTTTTCTGGGCGATTGCAAGGTCTTGATGACTGCGGCGGCCACCAACGGAAGCTAAATTGCAGTGTTCAGGGCATGGCCCCGTACATGTTTGACGCCGAACCGAAACATAACTGCAATTTGATTGCACAATTGCTCATCTAATCCCCGCGCAGCCCGCAAGGGCGATGGCGGCAGGCAAGACAACCGGATTTATGAAGCAAAGCATTGACCAAGACGGCCCCAATGGCCGCCCTGCCGAAGGCCGTCGCTTGCGCGCCGCATGCGCCAAGCGCCTTTGGCTCGGCGCTGCGCTGGCCTGCCTGCCGCTTGCCGGGTGCGGCATCCCGATCAGCACCAAGCATCGCATTACGCTGAACGAAGCCCCGCCGCCCCAGCAGAGCCTGCCCAACGAAGGCATCATCAAGGCGCTGACCTGCATGCGGGAAAGCCACGTGCTCAACAAGATCCGCTTCGGCATCGCAGTTCATTCGGATGGCACGGGCAAGACGTCCTATGGCTACGAAGGCGCCACCGGATCCTTCCTGCCACAGGGCACCGCAGCGATCTGGGCCTCGGAAACCGTGATCCGCGCCGGCGGGCTGGCGATGAACTACTACGAGCTAAACACCGAACGCGCGCTGCGCCAGTTTGGCGGGCCAGGGCTCGAACAGTCGCTCGCCTCGCAGCAGCAGAGCCGGGCGCCGAACTTCATCATCTCGACCGCCTTCACCGCGCTCGATTTCATCGGCGGCCCGTCGCTTGACATGCGGGTGGCCGGCATCGGCCCCTATTACGATGTGCGCGGCGCCTCTCTCGAGGTTTCGGCTGAAATGTACCGGCCGGGCGACCGCATGACGATGGCGATCAGCTCACTCAACCGTCAGGTCTATTACAGGTCGGGCGGTGTCGGCATTGCCCGGATCTTTGGCGACGGCAAGGGTACGCTGGTTACCGGCACGATGGGCTTCAACGACCAGCAGCGCCTGCAGGAAGCCACGCGTGACGTGGTGGCGATGTCTGTCGCCGATGTCCTCGCGGCCATGCCGATAGTGCCCGAGAACTGCCGTCGCATGGTGGAAGACCTGAAGGGTTACCACGAAAAGCTGAACCGTGATGAGGCGGAACAGCTTGGCAAGGCATCGCGCAAGGAAAAGCACGGCAAGAAGGTCGCCGCGCTGCCACTGCCCGTTCCCTTGGCGACTCGCCCATCAGGACCGCAGCCGCAACCGGCGCAGCTGCCGCAGCCCGTACCGCTGGTCCAGCAACCCTCGCTGCTTCAGCGCCCGGGTGCGATCCAGGCCTCGCCGCAGCCTGGCACTCCCGAGAACTGACCGCTTTCTGCCGTAGACCAGATTGCTGCTCCGATCCGGGGCGTGCCCCTGCATGGGCGCAGAGCAGTGGTTCGATCCACTTTCGCCCGCAACACCCCGAACCGCACGCTAACCATCCGCATCTGCCCGCCCTCTATCGACACAATGCGATTGAAACACACCTTTTCAAGCACTTGTGCTGAAGTGGCATCTCTAAATGACAGTATGGTTAAGCAAAAAGTACCCGAGATTCTCCAAAGAGTCGCCATTGTTTCAAGGAACAGGCCCAAGGCGCACGGGCTAGTACCTGCGGGGCTAGAAACGGGGTATTAACGAATTCATAGGGGTATACCGTGACCAACATCAACAAGATCAAGATCGCGCTGCTTGGCGCGACGGCTCTGTTCGCGAGCACTTCCGCCCACGCCCAGGTTGCTGACACCTGGAGCATCGACGGCACCAACACGCCCACCACTGTAACCTCGGGCAATATCGGCAACGTCACCATGAACTCGTCCGACGCGGCTGATGGCACCGTCGGGGCTTCGATCGTGGAAGGCCAGAAGAACTCGGTCAGCGCCACCGCCATCGGTGCCAGCGCCTCGTCCTCGTTCACCGTCACCAGCGCCACCGATTCGTCGCTGACCGGCAACATCCTGGCTGCCGACGGCGCCAATGGCGTGATCGCCAGCTCCTTCAACGGCGGCAACGTTTCCAACTGGGGTGACATCTCGGGCGCCGCCATCGGCGCCGACGGCGCGGGCAACTCGATCTCGCGCGTCGCGCTGGGCGCTTCGGCCTCGAACTCGGCTTCGGTCTTCGTTGTCGATGGGGAACAGGCTTCGACCTACACCGTACCTTCGAGCACGGTTTCGGCCAGCAACAGCCTGGCGATGGAAGCCCTGACGCCTGACACCGACGGCATCATGACCGTGTCCAACGGCGTGAACATCACCGACGCTGACGTCGGCGGCAACAACAACTCGATCAGCGCCGCCGCCATCGGTGCCTCGGCCAGCGTCGGCGCCTCCACCACCATCCTGGCGGGTTCGGAAACCGGCGTGTTCAACCTCGGCGTGGCGATCGACCCGACCGCTCCCGACACGGCTGCCGGGGCCGGCGTGATCTCGGTGGCTTCGCTGAACCAGGCCAACGTCGGTGTCGGCAACTCGTCGAACGACTTCGCCGACCTCAGCGATCCGACCGCGATCGAACCGGCTGAACTGTCTGCCAACATCCAGGATGGCGCCAACGCCAGTTCAGTCTCCAGCTCGGCCATCGGTTCGTCGGCCAGCGTGTCCTACGCCGCCAACGTCTTCGGCGGTGACGTGACCAACACCGCGCTGATCGGTGCGTTCGACGATGGCACGGGCGTGATCACCCCGGGTGACGGCGTGACCATCCTGTCGGCCAACGGCCTGGCGGGCGACACCACGGCCGACTTCAGCAACGACGTGACCGGCCTCGCCGCGCTCGACACCCCGACCACGCTGATCAACGCCACCGACATCACTGCAGCCTCGATCGGTGCCGATAGCTCGAACAACTCGATCAGCGTTGCCGGCATCGGCGCCTCTGCCTCGATGTCGTTCGCGGTCAACGACTACTCGGGCGGCGACAGCGCGATCTCGAACGTGCTCTATGCCGCTGCCCCGACGATCACCGCGCTCAACGGCTCGGCGGTCTATGTAGGTTCGACCATCACCGGCGCGGAAATCGCCGGCGGTCTGCAGAACAGCGTTTCGGCCGCTGCGATCGGCGCTTCCGCCTCGCAGTCGTTCTCGCTGTTCACCAAGTAAGCCCATCGAATGCGGGAAATCCGCCATTCGTAGCAAAACGGGAAGGAGGGGCGCTGCGCCCCTCCTTTTCGGCGTTCCGGGCCTCGGATAAAACCGCCCGGCAAGTTTCAGGAGTTCGCGATGCTGCAAACCCGATTCGCCGCCTGCACCGCCGCACTTGCGCTAACGCTGGCCGCCGTGCCTGCCGGAGCCCAGATCGCAGCAGACGATCCGGCGATCCTCACCGCGATCAACAGCGGCGACGTGACGCTGAACGGCAGCATCAACAACCCGCAGATCCTGGGCGGGTCGGGCAATGCCATCAGCCTGGTCTCGCAGGGCGCGGTCGTCAACTATGACCCCCAGTCGAACCTGACCAGCGAAGCCGCCACCACCATCAGCCCGAGCGGCACCGGCACGGTCAACGTCTCGATCTCGAACATCAAGGCCAGCGCCACCAACAGTGGCACGGTCAGTTCCACCGGTTCGATCAACGGCGAACAGTCGAGCGCCACCGGCAGCGTGACAATTTCCGCCATCGGCCTGCAATCCGGCTTTTCCATCGCAACCAAACCGCGCGCCTCGACTGGCGGATAACTCACGGAGGACACCATGATCCTGAACAAGACCACCGCCGCTCTCGCCGCTCTCGGCATGTTCTTCGCGGCCGCCACCCCGGCCTCGGCGGGCGAATCCGCCGCTGCGTGGGGCACCATGGGTTACAACGGCGGCGCAGCCCACGCCCTGGCATCGGCCCAGCTGCATCAGGTGGAAGGCCAGAACGCACAGACCGCCACTATCGGCAACGCGGTCACCACGATGTACCGTTCGATCAGCTCGTGCGGCAACTGCGTCTACAACCAGATCACCGGTGACAACAACTCGATCAACGGCAACACGATCACCGGCAACAACAGCGGCAAGACCAGCTCCACCGGCACCTTCACCAACTGATCGGCGCGCCGGTCATGGTTCGAAGGCCCGAAGCCCTACCTGCGCTCGTCGCGCTGACCGCGTGGCTCGTGATCGGCAGTGCGGCGGAGGCGCAGGTCGCCTCGCCGCTGCTGGGCGATGCGGCACGCACCACCGCAGATCAGGCGCCGCAACCGCCTGCCGATCCCTATCGGCTGTCGGATCTGCCCGCTGCACCGCCCGACCCGGCACCGCGCGGCAGGGCCAGTACGCGGGGCGTCCCCAGCACGGCAAGCGTCTCGCTCGAAAGCAGCATTCCTCAGACGGATCATGCCCCGGCGCAAGCAGGGGGCAAGGGACCGGTCGGGCCCGCCAATTCAAGCGTCGGTTTCGAATTGCCGCCACAGCTCGACGACAACGGCGACAGTGTAACTGCCAAGCCCGTGCCGGCGCGCAATTCCACGCCGCCCGATGCATCGTCGACACCCCCATCCTCCGCTCCGATCAATGGTGGACAGCGTTTCGCCACGGTCGATCCCCAAGCGCCCCAGCCGACCACCGGCGCGGTGGATAGCGCCACCCTGCGACGCATTGCCGAACGCCTTGTCTCGCTGAACCTATTGGGTCGGGCAGAAGATGCGCAGGACCCGGCGCTGCTGCTTGATGCCTTGCGCGCGTTCCAGGTTGCGACCGGCATCGCGCCGACCGGCAATCTCGACCGCGACACCATCGGCCGGCTGCTGTCCTGAACCCATCCGGCGCCCGCAATCGGCGCGTTCAGATTCGTCCAACCAATTCCTCGGTGACCGGCTGAATTTCGCTGCGCACGCGCGGCTGCTCTTCCGACAGCACATACCCCGCGGTGCGGACGGTGCGGATCGTCTCCCCGCCCCCGGCAAGGCGCAGTTGCCGACGCAGGCGCGTGATCCGCACGTCGATGGCACGAATCTCCACCCGGTCAGGTGATTCCCAAACGGCATGCCGGATCTGCTCGCGCGAGCGGACCTTGCCGGCATGCTCCATCAGGTATTGCAGGATGCGGAACTCGGTCTGGCTTAGCCGGACTTCCACGCCGTCACGCATGACCTTGCCGCTGCCCACGTCCATGCTCAGCCCGCCGGCGCGGATCACCCGGCCACCCAGTTCGGGTGAAGTGCGACGCAGGATGGCGCGAATGCGGGCGAGGAACTCGGGCACTGAGAATGGCTTGACCAGGATGTCATCGGCGCCGGCTTCGTACGCAGCCAGGCGGTCTTCCTCGCGGTCTGCTTCGGTGATGACCAGGATCGGCATGTACTTGATGCCATTCCGCACCCGCAACGCGCCCCAATCGGCCAACGGCGCCCGTCCGGCACCGTCCCAATAAAGAACCGCAAGGTCGATGGGATTGGCATCTTCCTGCAAATCCCGCAGCGAGTCCGGCGCAACAATCTGGAAGCCTTCCAGCTCCAGATTGAATTTCATCATCCGACGCCGCGTAACGTCGGGCTCCTGCAGCAGGAGTACCGGCTTGCGTAACATGGAAATTTGGAACGCCCCCTCGCCCCAAACGTCAAACACGACGCGGGACTGCCGAATCGCTTAGTGCGGGTACATTTCGATCTAATGACCAGTGTGTATGTCTGAAACAATGTGCCGTCGCGTAGCATGGCATGCACAATGACCGTGAGATTGTTCGATCAGACTATGAACCAATTCTGGGCGAAGACAGCGCACTTGCAAAACATCTGCCGTAGGGAAGCTCGGCAACAATGGAAGTGGCTGCAGATCCCTCTGGCAAACCGCGCGGGCCAGTCTCTGTTGCAGATCCGTGGGCATCCTCACACAGACGGTGGCCGTCCGCCTGTAGATCTTGAAGTGCATTCCCCCCCGCATGGATGGTTCTCTGCACGAGTACTGGCTCGAGCTGCAGATGCGTCTCGACCCACTGGTGACTGATGGACCCGTTGAAGTCCGGCACGTCCGGTTGGACAAGAATGTCACCTTGGCTGCTCGCTGGAAGTCTGTCGAAAAGGGCATGGCGAACCGCTGCCATCTGCTGTGATCGATTGGACAAAGCTGGAATGCCGCGCTGGAACACCACCGAGCTGCTGTTTGCGAAAGAGATCGTACTGCTGACAGACCTCTTCCTAACCGCCGCTACCTGGCCTGAATGCTTTGACCCACATCATCGGTTGCCTGTGACAACGAGGTGTGACACAGCTGACGGGTCAGAGGGGGCTAGAACCCCAGAAAACCAAGCGTTCTGGCGCCTTGGCGCAAAATCCTGCCGGGCCCACCACACCATGCCGCCGGGGGGCGGATCTAGCCCACATTGGCACTCTTCATGAAGCTATCAGCAATGGTCGCTCATTCCGGCGACCGGACGGGTCTAAAGCTCTCCTGACACAGGAGACAACGATGACCGTGCAACGCCAGCTTCACCTCGGCGCCATTCTCGAAGGCGTCGGCACCGATCAGCATTCGTGGCGCGATCCCGATCTGCCGGGCGACGCCAGCGTGGACATCGACTGGTACATCCGCAACGCGAAGCTGGCGGAAGAGGCGAAGTTCGATCTCGTCTTCATCGTCGATTCCCCCTTCATCACGCCCGATACCGCGCCGCACTTCCTCAATCGGCTGGAGCCTTTGACTCTGCTGTCCGCCGTGGCGACGCATACCAGCCGCATCGGCCTCGTCGGCACGCTCACCACCTCGTACTGGGAGCCCTACAACGTTGCGCGGCAGTTCGGATCGCTGGACCATATCAGCCGCGGCCGCGCCGGGTGGAACGTCGTGACCACCGGGCTTGAAGGCGCGGCGCAGAACTATGGCCGGGAGGAGCACTTCCTCCATGCCGACCGCTATGCCCGTGCGCAGGAGTTCGTCGATGTGGTGCGCGGACTGTGGGACAGTTACGAAGACGACGCCTTCCCGCGCGACAAGGCCTCGGGTGTTTTCCTCGACAAGGCGAAGCAGCACCGGCTCGATCACAAGGGGGACTATTTCTCGGTGGCGGGCCCCCTCGCGCTCACCCGGTCACGCCAGGGCCAGCCGGTGATCTTCCAGGCGGGCGACAGCAGCGAAGGCCGCACGCTGGACGCCTCGATCGCCGACGGCACCTTTGCCGCGGCACAGGATTTCGACTCCGGCCGCCGCTACTACGCCGATCTCAAGTCACGCGCCGCCACGCTCGGGCGCAATCCCGATCACATCAAGGTGCTGCCAGGCCTGTTCCCGGTGCTGGCCGACACCGACGAGGAAGCGCAGCGCCTGGCGCGCGAACAGCAGGAAACGCTCGATATCGGCAAGCTGCTGGTGCAGCTGGGCCGGGCGTTCCCCAACGGAGATTCAATGGCATAAATCCTTATCGAGGTATGCAAACATCTCCTGTCCTATAGCCTCATAGCCGTTGTCCGATGGGTGCAATCCATCACCACTGTCAAAGTCAGCAGCAAGCCTGTCGGCGTCTTTCCTGTCAGCCATCCTGCGATCCAGATCTATGACATGGTCGAACACGCTGGATCCACGCATCCAATCATTCATTTCTTGCCGGACGCGCTCCCCTTCTGTTGAAAAATAGGGTGCTCCCGCGCCTTTGAAAGGCAGGATCGTCGCGACAACAATTCGCAATCCCCTTGCATGCGCCTCATCCGCAATCTGCTGGAATGCGGCCTTGAGATCGGCTGCCGACGCGACGGGCTCCCCTTTCAGCGGAGGCATGCCAAGATCGTTTATGCCTTCCAGCAAAATCAACGTCCGGGCGTTGGGCACGGCAAAAACGTCCCGTCCCACCCGCGCAACTGCCGATAGCCCGTCACCGCTGGTCAGCATCTGATTGCTCGATATGCCCTGGTTGACGATTCCGACCGTGCAGCCGGGCCTGTCCTTGAGCAACCGGGCGAGAACGTCGGGCCAGCGCTTTTCGGCACCGAAGCTGGATTGGTAGCCATCGGTGATTGAATCGCCCAATGCAACGATAGTGCTTGCGTGGCGCATTTTCGAACCGACATCGACCCTGCTCAACAACAACCGCGCAAAGCCAGGGAGTGCTGCAGGCAACTGTTCCGTGCCTGTGGCATTGCCTTGAATTGACCAGCTTTGATCAAGGCCCAGAAGATGGCCGGTCAGCCTCTGCACCGGTCCAGGCACATAGATGCTGATCGCAAGTTTCTCGCCACGTGCAGTTTTCAGGTCGAGCGGGTCGCTATCGATGCCCGCTCCTCCAGGAATGACTGCGTCGCCATGCTGCCGAAAAAGGACGGTCTTGATGGAACCCGGAACGATCGCGCCATCACGCCAACGGCCTACGGTGACAGCGCCGATCTTCAGCCTGGCCGTTCCCAACTCGTTCGAAATCCTGACCCGAACAGCTTCCCCGCCCGCAGAAAGCGTAATCACCGTGCGAAGTGTCTGATCGAAGAAAGGGATTGGATTGACAGTTGGGAGCATCGCCAATTCATCGCTGGGCGCGGCCGCCCAACTGCCAATCCACTGCAACTCTGCGGATTCTTCGGTAGCCGCGCGCGCTGAATTGAACGGCTCCGCCAGGAAAAGCAGGGCCGCACCGACTGCCAGTTGGAATACTCGAAACCCGAACATGGTGCCCCCCCGTCAATGCGCCCCCATCAGCGCCATCAGCATCGGATGCGGCTCTAGACTGGCTATGGAGCTACGCACCTGCGACAGGGCGCCGTCGGCCGCCTCGAGGGCGAAATCGATGTCGGCATCGGTCATGGCGCCATTGAGGAACATGTTGTGCCAAGGGTGCACATAGACCCCACGCTCCAGCATGGCCTCTGCCCAGGCGAAGCCGATGCGGAAATCCGGATCTCCATCGAACAGTATCTGCGGCATCTGCACCGGGCCTGTCTGACGCAGTGTAAAACCATGCCGTTCAGCCACTATCGCAAGCCCTGCGCGCAGTTTCTCACCAAGTCGTATGGTCCGCTCAAGGTAGTCGCTTTCGGCCAGAATGCGCAACGTCTCGATCGCGGCGGCCATCGGCACGGCCGAGAACCAGAAAGACCCCGTGGCATAGATTGCCTCGGCCCCGGCCCGGCAACGATCCGAGCCCAGAAGCGCCGAAATTGGGTGACCATTGGCAAATGACTTGCCCCAGCAACTAAGATCCGGGCGCACGCCGACCAATTCCCAGCTGCAATCGCGCACCAGCCTGAAACCGGCACGCACGTCGTCGACTATCAGCATGGCACCGGTCTGGTCGCACAGTTCGCGTGCCCGGCGTGCATAAGTGGGATCTGGCAGAACCTGGTCCTCGAAGGCATCATGCTTGAACGGGGAGGCAAAGATCGCGGCAAGATCATCTCCGACCTCGGCCACGGCCGCTTCCAGGCTGGCAGCGTCGTTGTATTTGTACTTCGAAATGAAGGCCCGCTCTTCGGGCACGATCCCACCTGGCATTGGCGTGCACCAGGGCGCCGCCCCGTGATAGGCCCCATCCGCCACGAGAATGCGGCGCATGCCCGTTTGCGCACGGGCGGCTGTCATGGCCATCGTCGTGGCATCGGTGCCATTCTTGCAGACCATGACCCAATCGGCATGACTGACCATGCCAACCAGCTTTTCACAAAGATCGACCAGAACCGGACCCGGACCGGTCATGGTATCGCCTTCGGCCAGTTGGCGCACGGCCGCCGAGTCAATCAGTTCATCGCCATAGCCCAGCAGGTTTGGGCCGTAGGCGCACATGAAATCGAGATAGCGGTTGCCATCTGCATCCCAGATGTAGGCGCCCTTGGCGCGGCTGAAGTATTGCGGAAAGGATGCCGGCAGGAGATGCGTGGCCTCGTGCCCGTACATTCCGTTGGGAATAACCTTTGCGGCGCGCTCACGGAGCGCCAAATCCTTTACGTTCGCCACCATCTTGTAATTCCTGCCATTAGTGTGATTGATGTGCGTGTCTGGCCGATCAGGCAGCCTGCGAGGCGCGGTCCCTCGGAAGCAGATATTCAGGCAAGAATGTGCGCGTATAAGCTTCGCGCGCGCGCCTTGCCTGTTCGTCGTAAGCGTCGGTTATGCAATCATGGCGATGGACGGACAGCGTCCACATCGCATCGTTGATCACCAGCAATTCCGTGAACCTCTCAACCAGCTCGGGCTGATCGGGCATGTGGAAATGACGTCGGAAGTCTTCGATGCTGTGCATCGCGAGTTGCCGATCGACATCGAGGTCGCGGGCCCTGATGGTTGCTGACAGGCCCGAGCCGAGAAGCAGCCTGCGCGCCGCGGGATGCGTGTTGTAGTAGTCCCGCGCCTCTCCGAAGCGAGCACCCAACAGCTCCTGCCACGACGTGAAAGGCCCCAGTGGCTGACGTGCGAGCCTGTCAACGAAAAGGCCTTGGATGCGCTCCGACAGGGCAAGGAAGACCTGACTTGCATCCGGAAAGAAGTGGTAGATCGAAGGAGCCGAAATCCCCGCCTCCTCTGCCAGGGTGTAAATGCTGATATCGGCAGGCTCCAACCTTTCGAGCAGCCGCTCCGCCGCATCAAGAATCGCCTCCACGCGCTGACGGCTGCGCTCCTGGCGCGGCCGGCGGATTTCCTGCTTGCGCTCTGCCGGAGGGGTAATGGTCAAGGCTTCAATCATTCGGCGATTGTATCAATCACGCCACGCCGCGCAAGGTGCGTCTTGGGCCTAAACCGGATTTTTATAAAATTTTTGCTTGACCGCTCCCGAGAGTCATTGGAAGTATCGGCGGTATGGTGCGTTCTTTGAGATGCGCCTCATGGGCTGCAGGGGAGTAATCCATATAATGGTCAAATTTTTTCGTCGTCGCACGGCGCTCTCGCTTTTGACCTCATCCACCCTCCTTGCAGCATGTCCGCACGTTGCAATGGCCCAGGGAGTTGAACGGGCGAAGGACGGCGGGGCCATTGATGAGATCGTTGTCACCGCACAACGGCGGCAACAGAACGTGCAGGACGTGCCGATCGCAATCACCGCGGTCAGCGGAGCAGCGCTGCGAGAATCCGGAGTGCGTGACCCGCGTGACCTGACCATGCTGGTGCCCAGCCTTTCGATGCAGGCCGGCACAGCCGCATCAACCACTTCGCTGTTCATTCGCGGCGTCGGCATCGGCGATTTCAATTCGAACACGACTGGCGCGGTGGGCATTTATGTCGATGACGTGTTCATCGGAGCCAACGCCGGCAAGCTGTTCAACGTGTTTGATTCCGACGGTATCGAAGTGCTGAAGGGGCCGCAGGGCACGCTTTATGGCCGGAACACCACGGCAGGCGCGATCCGCTTCAATTCACGCAAGCCAACCGATACGTTGAGCGGCGATTTTTCGGCGCTCTACGGTCGGTTCAACGAAGTTCGGCTTGAAGGTGGGATTGGCGGGCCAATTGCTGGTGACAAGCTGAAGGCACGCATTTCAGGCCTTTATCACCGCAACGATGGCACCACCTTCAATCGCTTCACCGGCCACCGGGTCAACAATCTTGACCTGTGGGCGGCACGGGGCATTGTCGACTTCACGCCATCGGGGGATGCCCTGATCAGGATCACCGTCCACACCGGCCGCAACAGTGGCGGTGCGCGCCAGTTCCAGCATCGCGGCCAGGGTGTGGACTTCTTCGGCAATCCCGCCTTCCTGCCCGATGGCACCCCGACCGATGGCTTCGGCTATGCCGACACCGATGGTGATCCTTACGCTGGCGACTACGATGTTGAAGGCAAGGAGCGCATCAACGTGTTTGGCGCGTCGCTTACCGGCCAGTTCACGCTGGGCAATGTCCAACTGACCACGATCACCGCCTACGAGCAGGTCAACCGTGCCACACTGGAGGATACTGACGCCAGTCCCAACCAGGTCATCAGCTCCTATTCCGAAGATCGCCCCCGCCAGTTCAGCCAGGAACTGCGACTGCAATCAGTGGGCGAGAACACGTTCAACTGGATTGTTGGCGGCTTCTACTTCCATGACAACCTGAAGACCGACAGTTCATTCGATCTGCTGCGGGGCCTGCGCGATCCCAGCGCGCCGCTGGGTGGTTTCGACCCCGTCAACTCGCTTGGGCTGCTGCGCTATCCCTATACCCAGAAGACAGACAGCTATGCGGTTTTTGGCCAGGGCGACTACAAGCTTACCGACAGCCTCACCGCCACGCTGGGGCTGCGCTATTCGCACGATCGCATCCGCATGAAGTTCGAAAGCCTGTTCGATGCGTTGGGCACGATCGTCCCGGTGACGGCCTACTCCGACGTGACCGTCCCGCTGGTCAGCTTTGACGGGCGCAAGAGCTTCAATGACCTGAGCTGGCGTGCAGCACTCAACTACAAGGTCGATGATACGCTCGTCTACGCCTCGTTCTCAAAGGGATACAACAGCGGCGGCTTTGCCGGTGGCGCATCAACGGATATCGCACAGCTTGCACCGTTCCGGTCCGAGAAACTCTACGCCTATGAAGTTGGCGTGAAGACCGACCTCCTCGACCGGCGCCTGCGGTTCAATGCCTCGGCCTTCTACTACGACTACCGCGACCTTCAGGTGTTCGTGTTCGATCTCAGCGGGCCAGTGCCGGTCCAGCGCAAGCTCAATGCCGGCAATGCGCGAATCTACGGGCTCGAGGCCGAAGTAACCGCGCGGCCCGTGCGCAATCTCGAACTGTTCAGCGCCTTCACACTGATGGACAGCAAGTACAAGACGTTCACGGCCCTTGGCGGCGCCAGCCTTGCCGGCAACCGTCTGGTCAATGCACCTGCTTTCGCCGCATCAGGGGGCGTGCGCCTGACCGTGCCATTGGCGAACGGCAGCGAAGTTCGTGCCAACGTGGATGGCACCTACACCTCTCCGATATTCCTTTATCCCGACAACGCCACAGCGACCAAGGTCAAGGGCTATGGCCTGCTCAACGCACGCCTCGCCTGGAGTGCGCCGGGCGGGCGCTATGACATCGCGGTGTTCGGCAAGAACCTCACCAAAACCAGATACATCACCGCGATCTTCCCGGTCATCACGCAGGACCAGGTCAATTACAACGAACCGCGCACCTACGGCGTTCAGCTCAGCGCGCATTTCTGACGGTACGGGCGCGTGTTGGTTACACAGGCAGTTGAACGGGGAGAATAGCGGTGTCGGACGTGGCAGGCTGGCTTTCGAGCCTGGATTTGGCCCTTGGGCGAGAGGATGGCGCGGCGGTTGCCGATCTGTTCCTGCCAACCGGGTTATGGCGAGATTTTCTGGCGTTCGACTGGACGCTCGCCACACACGAGGGCACCGCCGCAATAGCGGCATTCGCCGGCAGGCAGGTTGCACTGACCAGAGCGCGAAACTGGGTGACCTCTGCCGACGCCGGAGCAAGCGAAGGCTTCATCTCGTTCGAGACTGCGGCAGGAACGTGCCAAGGCTACCTCAGACTGGTGGATGGCAAGGCGTTGTCATTCTTCACCGTGCTGGATGACCTTCGTGGCCATGAATTTCCCGTGCGCAGCCGGCGCCATACCGGCATGGTGGGCGATGCGCAGGGCCGCAACTGGGCAGACCTCCGCACGGCAGAACGCGCCGAGATGGGCGTCACGCGCCAGCCGTATGTGCTCGTTGTCGGCGCCGGGCAGTCGGGCCTCGCCATCGGCGCCACTCTGCAACTGCTTGGCGTGCCGCACCTGCTGATCGACAAGCATCCCCGGGTGGGTGACCAGTGGCGCTCGCGCTACAAGTCGCTGACCCTGCACGATCCGGTCTGGTACGATCACATGCCGTATCTGCCGTTTCCCGATCATTGGCCGGTCTACACCCCCAAGGACAAGATGGGCGATTGGCTGGAGTTCTATGCCAATGCAATGGAGCTCAATGTCTGGACAGAAACCGAACTGGTTTCCGCACGCCACGATGCCGCTGCTGGAACATGGCATGCCACTGTGCGCCGCAACGGCGAAGACATAGTGCTGCAACCGACCCAGCTGGTGATGGCACTTGGCAATGCCGGCTTTGCCCGGCAGCCCGAAATTGCCGGACAAGACCTCTTCCAGGGCCAGCAATACCATTCCAGCGCCCACCCCGGCGGCGCGGGGATGGCAGGCAAGCGGGTAATTGTGGTCGGCGCGAACAACAGCGCGCACGACATCTGCGCGGATCTTGTCGAACATGGCGCGCAGGCCACCATGGTCCAGCGCTCGTCCACTCACATCGTTCGCCAGTCGACCATGACCGACGTTCTGCTCAAGCCGGTCTTTTCCCAGGAAGCAGTCGAAGCCGGCATCACCACGGATCGGGCCGACCTTCTGACGGCCTCGGTGCCGATCCGTTTGCAGGAGCAGGTCCACCGCCAGGCCTGGGCCGAGATCCGGAAGGCCGAGGCTCCTTTCTATGACCGGCTTGAGAAGGCCGGGTTCAAGCTCGACTTTGCCGAGGACGGCGCAGGCATCTCCGGCAAGTACCTGCGTTCGGCGTCAGGTTACTATATCGATGTCGGCGCATGCGAAATGGTCGCCAACGGCCGCATAGCGCTGAAATCCGGCAGCGAGATCACGCATCTGACCAAAACCGGAATGGCCTTCGCCGATGGCAGTCATATCGAGGCGGATGTCATCGTCTACGCCACCGGCTTCGGCGCAATGGAGGAATGGGTCGCGCGGCTTATCGGCGAGGATGTCGCAGCGAAGATCGGCAGATGCTGGGGCTATGGCTCGGGCTTCAAAGGCGATCCGGGGCCATGGGAAGGCGAATTGCGCAACATGTGGAAGCCGACTGCACAGGACGGCTTGTGGTTCATGGGCGGCAACCTCGCGCAAGTGAGGTTCTACTGCAAACTGCTCGGTCTCCAGCTCAAGGCGCGGTTTGAAGGCATCGTACGGGCCTGAAGACCACGCTTGATCTTCACGCGCTCCGCGGGGGTCGCCGGTGACAAGGATGTGAGACTGTGGATCGACCAGAGACGGCTTGAGCCTCGGGAAACCCTTGGCCTGGCGCGCTTGGCAGAAAATCCTGCCGCACTCCTCTTTCCTTGGATGATCAGCACATCGGTGCCTGCGTGGCGGGCAGGCCTTGCAGGGTGATGCGGGTGCGGATGGGGCGGGCGGCATAAGGGCCGGTGTTGCGCCAGCCGATGCGGCTGGTCTCGCCAGTGGCGCGGGCCGAGGCGCATTGGCCGAGCAGGACCTTGGACGCATCGAGATAATCGAGCGAGGACGGCGCGGTGCCGGCGCTGACATCGTAGACATTGGCATCGATGCGGATGGCGCCGTCCACCGCGATCAGGTTTGCCCGGTCGGCCGATTGGATGAAATAGCGCGAGCCGAGTTCGAGCAGCGCGCCGCCAAGCTGGCCTTGGGCAAGGATGCTGCCGCCGTTGGAAACGAGCGCGAGCGGGTTGCGGATGATGATGCGCCCGCCTGTGCCGGGGCCCGAAGAGGTGGTGACCACCCCCGGTGCTTTGCTGCCGACGAGGAGGAAGATGCCGGTCCGGGGCATGGCAACGGCAATGTCTCCCGCCGGGCCGGACAGCGAATTGCTGGAAAGGACCGCGCCATCGGCGATGGTGATGCGCCGCGCGGCAAGGTCGATCATGCCGGCCGCGCCCGCCGCGCCCGCCGGTTGGCCTGCCACGCCGGGCCAGGTGTTGGACGTGGTGATGGCGGTGCCTTCACCGGTGGCGGTGAGGACATCGGCCGTCACGTTCACCGTGCCGCTGGTGCCGGCATTGGCGGAAGAGGCGGTGATCGTGGCGCCATTGGCCATCGACAGCGCGCCATCGACCGTCAGCAGGACCGAACCAGAACCGCGGGCGCGCGCGGCCGAAAAGCCCGAAATCGCACCGCCATCCATGGCGAGCGCACCGGCATTGACCGCAATCGTTCCCGCCCCGCCCCGGCCCAGCCCGTCAGACGTGATGGCGCCGTGCACGATGTCCAGCCGGCCGGCGTTGACGGAAACGTCGCCCGCATCGCCCGTGGATGTGCGGGCGGCGCTGGTGCCGATCTGGCCATTGGCGAGAGTGAGCAGGTCGGCGGTGACGGAGACATCGCCGCCCGAGCCGGCATCGTTCGCACTCGAGGTGATTTCTGCACCCGAAGCGAGGCTGGCGCGCCCGGCGGTGACGGAGACTGATCCGGCCGTGCCCGCACCGTTGGAATTGGATGCGATGAAGCTGTCGTCCTGCAACAGCAGGCGATCTGCAGTGAGCACGATATCGCCAGCCTGGCCAGGGCCAAAGGTTTCGGACGTGATGAAGCCCAGATTGCGCGCCGAAACCGATCCGGCAGTGATGCGGATGGTTCCGGCATTGCCGGATGAGCCAGGGCGGGCGCGGCTGGCGATGCTGCCATCATCGAGCACGATGCTGTCCGCCACGACCGCCACTTCGCCGCTGGCGCCGTCCTGATAGGTTTCCGCGCCGACGAAGCTGCCCATCAGCAGCAGCTGGCCCGCCTTGACCGAAACCGCGCCTGCGCCACCGGCGCTGACTCCGTCGGACGTGATGTAGCTGTTGTTGGCCACGGTGAGTCGTTCCGCTTCGACCGCAACGGTGCCCGAAGAGCCGGTGTCAAAGGAATCTGACGAGATCGAGCCGGTGTTGTTGACCAGCAGGCTTTGCGCAGCCACCACGATGCCGCCCGCCGAGCCGGCGCCGAACGAAGCGGAGCGGACCTTGCCTTCGTTTTCCACCACCAGCTTGCCCGCAGACAGGGTGATCGTGCCGCCGTTGCCGCTGTCATAGCTGTCGGCCGAGATGAAGGCGCTGTCGACGGTAACGCGGCGGGCGTTGACGCCCACTGCGCCACCTGCCCCCTGCCCGCGCGCATCGGAGCTGATATTGCCACCATTGCTGATGGTAACGCTGTCGGCAATGACGGAAAGCGCGCCCGCATTGCCTTGTGCATAGGCATCGGCGGAGATCAGCGCATCATCGACGGTGACGGTGCCAGCATCGACCTGCACGTTGCCGCCCGCGCCGCCGCCTTGCGTATCGGCGGATATGGCGGACTGGGTATAGAGCCGCAGCCCGCCCTTCACGGTCACGGCGATCGAGCCGCCCGCGCCGCTGCCCAGTGTGGACGACCCGATCAGGGTGCCACCATCGAGCCGCAGCGCATCGGCGGTTACCGAGACGAGCCCGGCACGGCCCAGCGTGCGATCAAACACGTTGGAGGCGATCGCGCTGCCGAACACGGTCATCGTGCCGGTGCGCAGCGTGACCGCGCCGGCATTGCCGGTGGAGCCCGTGAGCGCGGTGGAGCTGACCTCGGTGTTGCGCAGGTCGGCATTGCCCGACACGCCGATGTCGATGGCCCCGGCGTGGCCGGAACGCGCGGTAGAGGATGTGATCGCCGCCGTATCGACCAGAAGCGATGCCGCATCGACCGCAATCGAACCAGCGCTGCCTCCGCGCGTGGCACGGGTGCGGATCATGGTTCCGTCGGCGATGATGACGCGTCGCCCATCAATGCGGATGGCGGCGGATGGAGCCGCGCCAGTCGAAAGCGTGCTGACCTCGCTCGCCTGCAAGGCAATGCGGTCCGCCTTCAGGGTGAGGTTGGCGGTGGGCACGGCATCGGTGGTCCGCATCGCCAGCGTGGTGAACACGGTGGAGATCGTGCCGCCCGCAATCTGCAGCCCCCCTGCCCCGGCGGTCAGGCGGGAATCGGTGATGGTGACATGGCCGGAGAGCTGAGCGGGCACGCCCGTGAGGGGCACTTCGGCGGTGCCCTGCCCCACAGCCGCGATGCGCAGCGATGGAGCCGAAACCCTCGCGTCGGCGATCCTGACGTTGGCGGCGGACAGATCGAGGCTGGCCGGCATTGAGGTTTGCGATCGGGTGAGGATGGTGATGTTGCCCTGCCCGCCCAGGAAGCCGAAGCTTTGCGGGCTGGCGAGGCTGAGGCGCGAGCCGCCTGGCGTGGCGATGGCGAATTCCGAACCGTCGGCGAACTTCAGCGACTGCGCGGTGGAGAAGTGTGCTGCGGCAGGCACGTCAATCCGGGCTGAGGGGCCGAGCACCACGCCCGCCGGGTTGATGAAGAAGAATGCCGCATTGGGCAGCGCGTTGGAATCGATCCTGCCATCAATGCGCGAGACGTCGCCACCGGTCACGCGGTTGACCACGGTGGTGACGCGCGCGGGATCGACAAGGGTGGTGGTCCAGCGCGCGGTATCGCCCTGCGCAAGGTTGAAGCTGGTGAAGCTGTGGAACAGGTTGCCGCCCGAAAGGGTGCCTCCGTCGATGGTGGTGACCCTGCCCGTGCGGAGGGCGGTGGTGCCGGTGGAAAGCGCGCTGGCGGCGGCGTCGGGCACGATGACGGTGGCGGTCTGGGCCATGACGGGCAAGGCATGGAACGCGACCAGGGCAAGCGCGGCGCGGGCGGGCAGGCTCTGCATCGCTCAATTCTCCCTGCGGAACGCGCGGGCAAGGCCCAACGGGTGCAGCACGATCTGGAAGGCGAAGCCGCGATCCTGCAGGTTGCGGCTGCCGGTGGTTTCGACATGGCGCAGCGGCTGGCCGAAGGTGCCGCTGGCCGTGAGCCAGTCCGCCGGGGCCCACACCAGCCGCGCCCCTGCGCTGGCCACCGCGCGCGGCAGTGGCTGGGGCCCGGCGCGGTTGTGCATGGCCGCGCCATCGGCAAAGACCGAGGCGGTGAATGCGCCCCAGCGGAACGCGGAGCGGCCCCCGCGCATGCCTGCCAGATCGAACGGCCGGGCGAGTTCGACCGAGGCGACCGCCGCCTGATCGCCCAGCAGCAGGCTTTCGCGATAGCCGCGCACCGTATCGGCCCCGCCCACCGAAAAGCGTTCCGGCGCATAGAGCAGCCCACCCGCCACCTGCCCGGCGAAGCGCAACCGCAGTTCGAGCAGCTTGGGCGTGAGGCGGCGCGCGTAGTTGAGCTGGAGCAGCGCCGCGGTGAAATGCGGGCTTGGCGTAAATGCCCCCGGCGGGGTGGAGCGTGTGCCGCCAAGACCGAGCGAGCCTGTGAGCGAGGCCGCAAACACCGTGCCGAGCGAGCGGCGGGTGAAATCGAAGTTCAGCCGCAGCGCATCGTATTCGGTACGCCCGTCCCGCGAACCGGGACTGAACGAGAATGGCTGGCCGAGCAGCGTGCTCCTTACCCGGCGATGGACGAGAACCATGCCGACCGAGGCGGCCAGCGCGGGGTGCCACATTCCAGCCACCTTCCCCGGCATCAGCGGGCGCGACAGGACGGTGCGGGACAGACCGCCTTCGACATAGTATTCGCGGGAATGGATATCGAGCGGGGCCAGCGCCGCATCGACGACCGAGGCGTTGTTGAAGCCGCCCCGCACCGACAGCGACCAGCCCTGGCCGAACAACGGCGTGGTATAGCTGGCGGTGAAATCAGTGAGCCCGCGGGTGCTGCCATACTGCACCCCCAGCACATCGCCCGGCTGGTGCCATGATCGCATCGAGCCACCCACGCCAAGCCGCTGCCCGCCGACGCTGGGCGAACGGTTGTTGGCATATGTCATGAACAGGTCGAAGCGCGGCTGCGGATCGACTTCAATGGCGAGCGAGGCTTCGCCTGGACGGGCGCCGGGCACGATGCTGGCGTTGACCGTACGGATCGCGGGATCATCCGACAGCAGGCGGAAATCACGCTCGATGGCGCGAACGTCAAGCGGTTCGGCCAATGCCGAGGCCATGCGATGGCGGATATAGCCGGCGTCGAGCCCTTTGGCGCGGCCACTGCGGAAGGTGACGGCAATGGCGTCTGCCCCGGCAGGCGCGACCAGCCGCCCCAGCACGAGGCGCAGGTTGAGCACCCCGTCCTCGGTACGACCTTCGATCAGCACGCCGGAATTGGCGAAGCCGTTGTTGAGATAGGCAAGATTGATCAGCTGGACGAGCGCGACGATGCGATCAAACCCCGCCTGTGCGCCCAGCATGCCGTTGGCCGCAAACTGGCGGCGGATCCATGCGGCATCGAGCGGCGCGCCCGGCGTGTGCAACAGCGCGAGGCCGCTGGGGCCATCGGTGGTTGGCTGCCAGTCTGCGGCGGGCATGGCGATGCCACCGCCGGATTGCGCCACGCCCACGTCTTTCAGCAACATGCTGCCTCCCGCTTCCGGCGCGGCGGCGGAAGGTTGCGCGGCGACGGGAGCCGAGGGCGCGACGGGATAGGCCGGCGTCTGCAGCGGCGGCACGGCGCGGTCAGGTCTGGCCACCACCTGCGCACAGGCAGGGCTGGCCGCGAGCATCGTGGCGGCCAGCGCGATGCAGGGCGGGCGCACCATCACCGCCACGCCCCGAGCAGGATGAAGGCCGACCACACGCCGGGATCGGCCAGTTCAAACCCCTGCGCGATCAGCTGGCGCTGGGCGTCGCGCAGCGCTGCGGCCTTGCCCTTGCCGGCGGCAAGGCCCTGATAGAACGCCTTCATCAGCTGCGCGGTGCCCGCATCGTTCACCTGCCACAGCGAGGCCAGCACGCTGCGCGCGCCCGATTGCACCGCCGCGCCCGCCAGCCCGAGGCTGGCCTGATCGTCCCCGACGGCAGTCTCGCAGGCGCTGAGCACCAGCAGATCGAGCTGTTCACCCCGTGCCTGGTTCTGCGCGATCAGGTTGCGCAGGTCCGCTATCGGGATCTGTTCGCCATCGGCCACGATATAGGACCGGTCCGAACGGCCATTGAAGCTGGCGTGAGTGGCAAGATGCAGCACGTCGGTCTGCCGCGCGGCCAGCGCATGGACCAGATCGGCGCGATGGAAATTCTCGATCAGCTGGCCGTGCTTCAGCCCCACCACGGCAAAGCGGGCTTCCTCGCCCGTGCCGGCGAGCGCGGGGAACGTGCCGACCGGCAGGATGACTTCCTTGGCCAGCGACGCCGCGACAACGCCCGCCTGCTGCGCGCGCAATGGCGCGCCTGGCTGCGAATAGGCAAGCGAAGGCACCGTGCCGACCGTGGCCCGTTCAATCAGGAAGTGCTGCCTTTCATCCAGCAGCGCGGCGAACGGCAGGGCGCTGAGCGGACCATCGGGGATGACAACCAGCGTGCCATCGGGCCCCAGCTTATCGGCGACGGGTGCGACGAGAATGTCATAAAGCCGCCGCGCAGGAGCGCGCCAGCTGTCGTCGCCGCCATAGCTGACGGAGTCGGTCATCGCATTGGCCAGCCCGATCACGTCGGACCGACCGACGCCCGGCTTCTGCGCCAAAAGGTGATAGCGGGGAGCCGCGCCATCGCCACTCACCCCGCCGACCGCATAGATCAGAAGGACGCGATCGGGCAGCAGCACCGGATAGAGCAGAACTTCGTGCTCATGTAGTTCGGCGGGGCGGATCGGCGCGCGCGCGGCCACGCATTCGCTGCCGAACACGCTCTGCAGTTCGGCCTGACGGTACTCTTCCACCAGCCCCTGCGCCTCGGCGATACGCAGGGGATCGTCGGGATCGCCCGCGCCATCCGCCAGCCGATCCGCCAGCAAAGCTTCAAACACCGGCTGCACGCGCAGGGTAAAATTGGATTGCGCCGTCGCCGCATCAAAGCGGGGCAGCAGCGGGCGCACGGCGTTGAGCGCGCGGAACGCGGCGGTGAGATGCGCACTGCGGCCCACTGGATCGGCCTGGGCCAGCAACAGGTACCAATCGGGCAGGCGCATCGGCAGGGCCGATCCGCTTTCCAGCATGATCGCCTGCCGCAACAGCGTACGCGCCGTCACGGCATCGCCATCGGCCAGGGTGAGCCGGGCCTTGAGGGCGCCGGCCTGCGCGCGCGAAGGGCCATCGGCGCCATCGCGGTCCAGCTGCGCGATGGCCGCGCGCAGCCGCGGGTCCTGCGTGGCGAGGCCGGTATCGAGCGCGGCCTCGGCCAGACGGCCAACCATTTCAGCGCGCAGGACGGGCTGGGAAATGCGGGCCGCGTCGCCCAGCGCATTCAGCGAGACTTTGGCCGCCTCGCGAAGGGAGTGCTGCTGGTCCGCAGGCGTGCGGCGCCCGTGATCCAGCCAGTAGCGGGCAAGCCGCAGGCTCGCCTTCGCCCCGGTTTCAAGCGCCTGCGCCGACCGGGCCGTGGCAATGGCGCATGATAGCGCATTGACCGAGGCAAGAGCGCCCTGCGGCATCAGCGCGGCGGGGCCACTGATCAGGCCGCAACTGCCGGTCTTTTCGCCTTCTTGCTGTTGTGGCGCATCGGGACTGCGCAACATGGCGCGGCGTGCGCCCCGGCTGCCTGCCGTCGCTCCGTCCATCGCCACCAGCCCGAGACGATAGGCGGCCAGCGCGGCAAGATCATCGCGATGGGCGTTGCCAGCCAGCCGATAGGCCAGACCGAGCAGCAGCCGCGCCTGCAGCGGGCTGCCCCCCTTGCCCAGGCGATAGGCCTCGCCTGCGGCGGTGCAGAAGGCGGCCATGACATCCGGCGAAAGACCGCCGGCGCTTGCCGGATAGGGGCGCAGCGCCGAAGCGATCAGGGCGATGGCATGGTCTGCCGCGACGATCGGGTCGCCCGCCATGGCGAGGTTCGCCTCGACCGTGGAGGTTGTTTGCGCCAGGAGATCGGCCGGGATCGCAGGCTGGCCCGCCAGGCCCTCGCTCGACGCCGCAGCCCCGCAAAAGGCGATTGGCGTGGTTGAAGGTTCGGCGGCATGGGCCGGGTTCGCCGCCAGCCACAGGGACGCACAGGCGCAGGCGAACAGCGCACGCCAATCGGCCAACCCGCATGGCAAGCGATCCATAAAGCCCCCGGAAACGTTCCCCCGGCAGGCAGCATACCAGAAACCGAGAGAACGCAATGCGCTTTCGGTTCCACTTCCGATTGCAACATAACCGCGCTGGAACAGAGCGCCCGGCGCCTTTTTTGTTGCGGGCGCACGCGCCCCGTCTTGCCTTGATCATGGCCGGGCGTAGCATGGCGATCAAAGCGTGATGGAGAGTGCGATGCGGCCGGGTCTGGCGGTGGGAATTGCGTTGATTGCAATGGCGGCGACGGTTCCGGCCCATGCCGGCACCGTCACGATCAGGCGGGACACCTGGGGCATCGCCCATGTCCACGGGCGCACCGATGCCGATGCCGTCTATGGCATGATCTATGCGCAGGCAGAGGACGACTTTCCCCGCATAGAGCGCAATTACCTTGTCAGCCTGGGCCGGCTGGCCGAGGCTGAGGGCGAAAGCGCGCTGTGGCAGGATCTGCGCCAGCGGCTGTGGGTCGATCCCGCGCAGTTGCAGGCCGATTATGCGCGCAGCCCGGCATGGCTGAAGCGGCTGATGGATGCCTGGGCGGCTGGGCTCAACGCCTATCTCGCCGATCATCCGCAGGTGAAGCCCAAGGTGATCACGCGGTGGGAGCCGTGGATGGCGCTGAGCTTCACCGAAGGATCGATCGGCGGCGATATCGAGCGCGTGCCGCTGAGCCAGCTCGAAGCGTTCTATGGCGGGCGGAAGGTGGCGATGACCGATCTGGAGCGCGGCATCGACTATCGCGATCCGCAAGGGTCCAACGGCATCGCCATTGCCCCTTCGCACAGCAAGGATGGGCACGCGCTGCTGCTGATCAACCCGCACACCTCGTTCTATTTCCGGTCCGAACAGCAGGTGACCAGCGACGAAGGGCTCAACGTCTATGGCGCGGCCACGTGGGGGCAGTTCTTCATCTACCAGGGCTTCAATGCGCAGGCCGGGTGGATGCACACATCGAGCACCGTCGACAATGTCGATGAATTTGCCGAGACGATCGAGACCGGGCCGAACGGCGAGCCCGCCTATCGCTATGGCAAGGCGCTGCGCCCGGTTACGGCCAAACAGGTGACGCTGAAGGTGCGGGGTGCCGATGGCACGCTGGCCGAACGGACCTTCACCACTTATGCCACCCACCACGGCCCGATCGTGCGCGCAAGCGAGGGCAAGTGGATCGCCTTCGCGCTGATGAACCGGCCGATCCCGGCCCTGCAGCAAAGCTTCCTGCGCACCAAGGCGCGCGATCTTGCCGATTTCCTGAAAGTGGCCGCGCTGCAGGCGAACAGCAGCAACAACACCCTGTTCGCCGACAGCAAGGGCGAGACCGCCTATCTCCACCCGCAGTTCATGCCGGTGCGTGACCAGCGCTTCGATTACCGCAGGCCGGTGGATGGCAGCGACCCGCGCACCGACTGGCAGGGGCTGCACCCGCTTTCCCAACTGCCGCAGGTGCTGAACCCGAAGAACGGCTGGGCCTTCAACGTCAACAACTGGCCGTGGCGCGCAGCGGGGGCCGACAGCCCGGTGCGCGGCGCCTTTCCCATCTACATGGACCAGGTGGGCGAAACCGCGCGCGGGCCGCATGCCGAACGCGTGCTGGCCGAAGGCAGCCCCTTTACGCTCGATAGCCTGGTCAAGGCAGCCTATGACCCGTGGTTGCCGGCGTTCGACAAGATGGTGCCGGGGCTGGTGGCGGCCCATGCCCGCCATCCCGATCCGGCGCTTGACGCCCCAGTGGCGCTGCTGCGCGATTGGGACAAGCGCTGGTCCGCGCAGTCCACCGCCACCAGTCTCGCCGTGTTCTGGGGCGAAGCGCTGTGGAAAGTCGGTGCGGAGGAGGCCGAAGCGGCCGAGATCGGACAATGGGACTGGCTGACCGCGCGTGCGAGCGACGAACAGCAGCTCGCCGCCCTGCGCGCCGCGGTGGACCGGCTGCAGGCGGACTTCGGCAGCTGGCAGGTGCCGTGGGGCGAGATCAACCGCTTCCAGCGCCTCTCGGGCGCGATCGACCTCACCTATGACGATGCGAAGCCGAGCACGGCGATCCCCTTCACCGCCGCGACATGGGGCTCGCTCGCCGCCTTCGGCGCGCAGCGCTATCCCGGCACGAAGCGCTATTACGGCAGCCGGGGCAATTCCTTTGTCGCGGCGGTGGAGTTCGGGCCGCGCCTGCGCGCCGTGGCGGTCAGCGCCGGCGGCGAAAGCGGCGATCCCGCCTCCCCCCACTTTGCCGATCAGACCGCCCGCTATGCCGCGGGAGACCTGCGCCCGGTGTGGTTCTATCCCGAGGAGCTGGCGGGGCACGTCACGTCGACCAGGACGCTGGTCCGGCGATAACCAGCCGGTGCAGCGCACGGTCCGATTGACTTGCCGCGCGCACGGTGCCATGCGCGGCCTCGCTCCGGACCACTCCGGACGCCCCCGGTCGGGGAGTGGCGCAGTCCGGTAGCGCGCCTGCTTTGGGAGCAGGATGTCGCAGGTTCGAATCCTGTCTCCCCGACCAAAAACCTGATTTCAGCCATTCCCGATAAATCTCTATTCTTCCCATAAATGGCTAATTTACAGCAATTTATGGCCAGTTATTGATCCCATCCAGCTTCATCCAATCCCAAGCCAGCCCGTTGGTAAGCTGGTAATCGTCTTGGTAAGGTGGTACTGTCTTTTCAGTTACCAACATGCTCACCGACACAGCGATCCGCGCCCTGAAACCTGGCCCTCGCCCGATCAAGAAGTCGGATGGGGGCGGACTTTTCATTCTCGTCACGCCGGAGGGTAGCAAGCACTGGCGGCTGGCCTACCGATTCCATGGCAAGCAGAAGCTCCTCTCTGGAGGCCCCTACCCTCTCGTCAAACTCGCCGATGCCCGCAAATGGCGCGATGAGGCCAAGCTCGATCTTCTTGCCGGTCGCGATCCCTCAGCGGTGAGGAAGGCTGCGAAGCAGGCACTGAAAGCGGCGTCCGAGAACTCCTTCGAGACCATCGCTATGGAATGGATCGAGGCACGCCGCTGCGCCTGGTCGCCTCGTTATGCAAAAATCATCGAAACCCGCCTGCGCGAGGACATCTTCCCTACGCTCGGTCACGAAGCGATTGCCGAGATTGATCCGCAGATGCTGCTGGTCGCGCTTCGCAAGATCGAGGCACGCGGGGCGATCGAGATGGCTCACCGGGTGCGCAACTATTGCAGCGAGGTATTTCGCTTTGCGATCGCGATGGACAAGTGTCGCAGCGATCCGAGCCGCGACATTGCTCCGGCAATGAAGAAGCCGCCTCCGGTCCAACACCGGACCAAGGTTGAGGCCAAGGACCTTCCCGCGTTCTTCGCGAGGCTGAACCAGGATCAGGGCGAGGATATGAGCCACCTAGCACTGCGCTGGACCATACATACCATGGTGCGCACGCAGGAAACCCGCTTTGCGGAGTGGAGCGAATTCGAAGGTCTCGACACGACAGAGCCGATCTGGCGCCTGCCACCCAACCGTATGAAGATGCGCACCGAGCACGTCGTCCCGCTCTCCCCGCAGGCCGTGCAGCTGCTACACCAGATTGAGAAGGCCAATCCGTTCCGCGCTGCCGGCAACGAGCGGCTGGGCAAGTACCTGTTCCCGGTCGCAAGCAGCAAGAGCTGCACGATCAGCGAGAACAGGATGCTCGATGTCATGTACCGCATCGGCTTGCGCGGAAAGGCCACCGTTCATGGCTTCCGAGCCTTGGCCAGCACTGTCCTCAACGAGTCGGGCCTCTTCGAGCCCGACTGGATCGAGATGCAGCTTGCCCACGTCCAGCGAGGCGTTCGCGCAGCCTACAACTCGGCACGCTATCTCAAGCAGCGCCGGGAAATGATGGCCTGGTGGTCCAGCTATCTCGATAGTGCTGAACTGGCCGGACCCACCAAGGCAATCAGAGCGCAGGCTGATTGATCCGCTCAGCGTGACGTTGGATGCGGCCGTAGCTAACCGGATCGGCAATCCAGCTGCTGACAGCTGACTCATGCCAACCGGCACCGTGGATGCTGATCCTGACCTGCGCGGGGAATGTCCCCTCGGCGATCTTTCGATAAAGCGTGGAGCGCGAAAGCCCCGTGCGAGCCAGCACAGTTTTCAGGCGGATGATGCGTTCGGTATTCGACATGGGGTAGTTCCACTATTGGCAGCTCAACCCCTCCTGTAAGAACATAATAGGAACAATTAGTGGCGATGCAAGACCGAAAAATTCTGTTCAATGGCAATGCCACACCAGCGTCCCTACGAAGCTGGCAAGATATGGGACCTCCATGGAAGCCTGGGGAGGCAATTGGACTGACCGCGCCGGTGCAAGACATTATGATTCACACGCCCTATTTCGATTCTTGTGTTGCAGTTCTCACACACCCTGCCTTCGGAAAAGTTGTCCGTGGCATCAGCGAGAAAAAGGCGGCGTATCACGGGTCAAGCGCAAAAAAATTGGCCGCGCGCCAGATGACGCGCGGCCGAGTGGGTGGAAATCGGCTTAGAAATCCTTGCGCAGGCTTACCCCGAACCAGCGCGGCTTACCCTGCGCCTCTTCATTGCAACCGCACAGTTGCGCCAGGTCGAACCCGACCACGGTGTAGTGCTTGTTGGCGATGTTGTTGACGAAGGCGTCGATCTTCCATCCGCTGGCGGTGGACACCCAGGTGACGCGCCCGTCGAGAAGAGAGTAGCCCGACATCAGGTCGGCATCGAAGTTGGCAAGGTTGTGGTACGCCGATGACTGGTGGGTCAGGCTGAGCTGGAATGAAAGATCACCGCCCGCAACTTCGGGCACGGTGTAACGGGCAAAGGCTGACAAATTGAACTTCGGCGCAAAGGTTGGCCGGACATTGCGTGGTACGCCGCCAACGACGACGCCCTTTACCGTCGCATCGTTATAGCCGGCTGCAACCCTCATGGTGAAGTTGCGGGTCGGGGTGAGCGTCAGTTCGGCCTCGACCCCATTGATCACGGCATCATTGTTGGTGATAAGGTTCGCCAGCCCGAGCCAGCGCGATGCCTGATAGTCCTGGTAGTCGTAGTGGTAAGCGCCGAGATTTAGGCGCAACTTGCGGTCGAGCAACTCGGTCTTGATACCGGCCTCATAGGCCCACAGGACCTCGGCCTTGTAGGGGATGACCGCGTCGGCTATGGTCGCATCACCCGAGTTGAAACTGCCGGCTTTCACCCCGCGGTTGATGCTGGCGTAAACCAGCGTTCCCGGGTTGGCCTGCCAGCTCAGCCCGAGCTTGCCGGTCCAAAGCGTTTCGCCGGTCGATTTTCTGTAGGGGGCGCGGGTAAAGCCCGGCACGAAGACCGCATTGTTGAGATTCCAGTGGATCGGGTCGATATTCGGCGTGAAACGAACTTCGAAGTCGAAATCCTTGTTCTCGCGCGTCCCACGCAGCCCAGCGGTAAGGGTAAGGTCCTGGGCCAGCTTGATATCGGCCTGACCGAACAACGAGTAGCTGTTGGTGGTCAGGTCAACGATGCGCGGCTGATTGAAATAGGACCCGGTCGCGCTGTTGGCGATCGCTGCCAGCCCGTTGATCGAACGGTTGTCGATGTGCAGGTAATAGGCGCCTGCTACCCACTTCACTGCATCGCTTTCGCCGTCGAGGCGAAGCTCCTGCGTGAAGCTTTTGGCATGTGCCTCGGCAAGGTAGGTGAATTGGCTGGCAGGACTGGCTTCAAGGTCGAGGGTGAAATTCTTGTCGAACTTCTTGAAGTCGCTGATCGCAGTGAAGTTGACCGCGCCGAGCGGCAGCTTGAGGTTAGCGTTAGCCCCCCAGGTCTTCACCACGTTGGCGTCGGGAACAGAAAAATCCGACGACGTGATCGGGCCGCGACCATCAGGGTCGATATAGCCATAGAAGTCGCCACCTGCGACAGGGCGCAAACCACCATAGACTGCCGGGGCCGAGGGACTGGCGACGTTGACGTTGCCGGGGCCGATCATCTGAAAATTGCCGTAGGCATTGGTCGGCGACACGCCCAGCGTATTGATTTGGTTGCCTGCAGCATCAAGCACGGCAATGGTCGCCACTGACTGATAGGCACCGGTTGCCGACTTTGTCTCGCCGCCAAAGGCGGTCAGCAGCAGGTTGCCTTCGCCGAGATCAAACTTGAGTTGTCCGCGCAGTGCCCAGGTGCTGTCATCACCCATGTCCGCGCCGCTGTTCTGCAGGCCGGGAAGACTGGTGGTCAGTCCAAGCGCGTTGTTGAGGTTGGGCTGAAACGCAGCAGGCACAAAGGTTTGCTGGGGATACTGATTTTTGATCCAGCCATCGTTGCGATGAAAATACCCTGAAGCCCGCGCTGACATCCCGCTGGAGAGCGGTCCGCCCACCGCGCCTTCGAACCGCACGGTGTTGTACGAGCCGTATTCCGCGGAGATGAAACCATCGAGCGTGTCGGTCGGCTTCTTGGTAACAAAATGAACCAGACCGCCGGTGGCGTTCCGCCCGAACAGCGTACCCTGCGGCCCTTTCAGGATTTCCACCCGATCGACGTCGAAGAGCGCGAAAGTTTGGCCTTGCTGCAACGCAACGTAGCCTTCGTCGATATAGACCGCGACCGGCGCTTCGACGTGGTCGTTGAAGTCGTTTTGCGTGACCGACCGGATCGAAAACTGCGAACTCTGCCCGGCAAAGCTGCCTGCAACCGATACACTGGGCGCCAGCTTGGCGACATCGACGCTGCTGGTGACGCCAAGGGTGGTAAGCTGTGTACCGCTCAGCGCGGTGATGGCGATTGGAACTCGTTGCGAGCTTTCCTCGCGTTTGTTGGCCGTCACGGTAATTTCGCCGAAAGTCTGATCGCCCTGCTGGGCCTGCTCGGCTGCACTGCTGTCCTGGGCCAATGCAGGGTTAGCCCAGCCTAGGGCAAGTGCCGCAGCCGTCGCGAAAAGTCCCATCCGCGCACAGCGGCTGCAATTAGGTTGCCTGCCCATTATTCCCCTCCCAAAGGTTGATGTATTTCCCAAGCAATTGAGTAGCGACTTCCTGGCGAAACTCATCGGTTGCCAGCGCACAAGGACTTGACAGCCAGTGCAGCGCGCTATCAGCGCTGCACATGGTAACAGCCGCTCTTGTCGAGGCGCAGAGTCCATCCGGTCCGCACCACAATCGTTGTGGTCGGCTCCTCGACGAGAGCCGGGCCGACGATGGCAGCATCGACGGGAAGCGTGGTGCCGTCGAAGACCGGCACCGCTATCAAAGTCATCTCATCATCGACCATCGCCTGGCGTTGCCCCTTGCGTGCCTGCGCTGCGTCCGAACCGTCGGTGACGAGGTCGGCACGGCGAATCTTTTCGACGGGGCCGACAGAGATGGACTCGATGTTGACCAGCTCGACCGGGTTCTGCCGTTCCGAATAGGTGAAAAGCTGTTCGTGCCGGGTGTGGAAGGCATCGATCAGCGCAGCAATTTCGGAGCTTCCCAGCGTACCATCGGGCACAGGCACCGAACATTCATGGATCTGGCCGACATAGCGCATATCGGCGCTGCGCTCGAACCGAATCGCGGCGCTTGTAAACCCGTCGCGCGCCAGCATTGTCCGCCCCTGCTCCTCCAGCCGGTAGTAGGCTGCGTTAAGCGCATCGACATCCATCGCGCTGTCGACCAGTGCCAGATGGGTCGTCATCTGGTTGTATTTGACGTCGGAAATGACCTGCCCGAAAGCGCAAAGCCCCGAGGCGAGTTTGGGGATCAGCACATCGTTGATGCCCATATCTTCGGCCAGCGCGGTGATGTGCATAGCCGCCGCGCCGCCTGCACAAACCAGCGCAAAGTCACGCGGATCGTAGCCGCGTTCGGTCGATACACGGCGGATGCCATTGACCATGTTGAGGTTGACGATCTGGAAGATGCCGTAAGCGGCGCGCTCGACAGTAATTCCCAGCGGCTCGGCAAGGTGGACCCGGATCGCCTCGCGCGCACGCGTCATGTCGAGGTTGATCGTGCCGCCGAGGACCGAGTCCGGGTCAAGGTACCCAAGGACCAGGTTGGCATCGGTTACCGTCGGCAGCGTTCCGCCTTTGCCAAAGCAGGCCGGACCGGGGCTGGCCCCGGCGCTCTGCGGTCCCACTTCGAGCAGTCCCTGGGCGTTGATGTGGGCAATTGACCCGCCGCCCGCGCCCAGCGTCTCGACTTGGATCATCGGCAAGCCGATGCGGTAGCGTAGAAAGTCGATATCCTTACTGACGTTGGTCTGCCCGTCGCGGGTCAGGGTGATGTCGAAACTGGTTCCGCCCATGTCGACTGTAATGCAGTTGTCGATCCCGAATGGCGCGGCGACGTAAAGTGCGGCCTGCGGAGCGGAAGCCGGGCCCGAATTGATCGCGGCGACAGCGCGTTTACGCATCGATTCGCCCAGAGCCAACCCACCGTTGGATTGGAAATAGCGCACAGGACGGGTGGCGCCGAGCTCGCGGAACAGGTCGTCGATGCGCGCGACATAGCTGTCCATCACCGGAGTGAGGTAAGCGTTGACCACTGTGGTCGAGGTGCGGGTGTACTCGCGGATCTGCGGATAGACCTCGTGCCCGCAGCACGCTGGAATACCGGGCAGCATCTCTTCGACGATTTCCTTGGCGCGCTGCTCGTGACCCGGGTTGACCGCCGCCCAAAGGAACGAGATCGCAACACTCTTGACGTCCTGCGCCCGGAAGTATTCACAGGCCGCTCTTACCGCATGTTCGTCAAGCGGAGCATATTCCGACCCGTCTGCAAGAATCCGCCCATCGATCGGCTGGCGAAGGTGGCGCTCCACCAACATTTCCGCTTGCGGGTATGTGGTATCGTAACGGTGCCCTTCCTCCTTGTGGCCCAAGCGGATTTCCAGCGAATCCTCATGGCCTGTGGTGCACAGCAACCCGGTCTTGACGCCATTGCGGGTAATCAGCGCGTTGAGTGCGACGGTGGTACCGTTGACGCATAGGTCGGCCTGACTGACGATATCGGCCGGGGTTACGCCCAGCGCGGCGGCAATCTGGCCAAGCCCGTCGCGGATTGCAATTGTACCGTCGTGCGGCGTCGAAGGCGCTTTGAACAGGCGGGTTTCCCCGCCAAGCTCGGATATTACGAAATCGGTGAAGGTGCCCCCGGCGTCGATGCCCAGGCGATATTTGCGGTCCATGGCGATGGTTCTTCTGTTCAAGATTGAGGAATGGCTGCGGCGCGGAGCGCTTCGCTGGCGGCACGATCGACGGCAAAGCTGGCCGGGTGGATCACGGCACCGTATTCAGCCCGAGCCGCTTCGACGCTGACCAGACCGTTGCGGACATCGTCGGCAACCTTGTCGAGCGGGCGCCGCCGCGGATCGCCATAGCCGCCGCCGCCGGGGTTGATGTTGCGCGCGCGTTCTCCGGGTTTGATGTCAACCATGACGTTGACGAAGTGCTTTTCGACTTCGCCGCCGCGCTCAACCTCAAGTCGGCCAAGCTTGCGTTCCGGCATGGCGTTGTAAGCGCCCGCAGCCGACAGGGTCGGGTTCTGCCGCCCTTCGCCGAAGCCGATCACGCTCATGGTATGCCCCAGCGGCTCTACTTCCCAGACGGTGCCGCACCCACCGCGGAACTCGCCCGCACCGGCGCTGTCGGTGGCAAGGCCGTAGCGATGGACGACGATCGGGTAGGAATGCTCCAGCAGTTCGACGTCGCCCGAACTTAGCGCACCAAAGCAGCAGAGCGGACCGCACGAGTGCCAGCCGTCCATGTGCTTGGTTGCCCCCGCGCCCGAAATGATCGAGGCAAGCACCATGGTCACATATTCGGACGGCACCTTGCCACGTCCGTCCATGCCGGCGATATTGATCCCGCTGGTATGGCCCCAGCTTGCCGAAACCCGATCCGGCGCGGCTTTTTCCAGAGCGCAGCGGACCGAGTCCGTCAGCGATTCCATCGGCGTGGTGGTGCAATTGACATGCGGTGCCGGCTCAACGGCGTTGCACAGCGTTCCCGGCGGGCCAAGATCGACCGTGACGCAGCGGTACAACCCTTCATTGTAGGGCGGCGGCACCTCGGCAAACATCATCAGCCCGAGATAGACACCCGAGATTGAATTGCCGGGGTAAGAGTTGATGAAATAGGGCAGTTGCGGCGGGGAATTGATGGCAATCGCCAGCTCGTCGCCCTTGATCGTCACCTTGGCCTCGATGGTCAGCTCGCCGAACCCGTGACCGCTGTCCTCAAGCACCGAGCTTCCATGATATTCACCGTCAGGCAGCGAGGAGATGATCTCGCGCATCTGGCGGTCCGCCATGTTCTTTAGCTCGGCGATCGCGGCGCGAACGGTTTCCACCCCGTACTTGTCGAGCAGACGGATGAGGTTGCGCTCGCCCACACTGCACGCGCCGTACTGGGCGTTCATGTCGCCTTCCTGATCGCGGCGCGCGCGCATGTTGGTCATCAGCAGGTTAATGACATCCTCGCGTCGCTTGCCTTTTTCCCATAACTTGACCGGCGGGATGCGCAGTCCCTCGGCGTAGATTTCTTTGGCGTCGGGATTGTAGCCGGCCGGAACCGGACCGCCGATGTCGGTCAGGTGCCCCTTGCACACCGTCCAGAACACCAGCTCGCCCTTATAGAAAACTGGTTTGTACATGCAGCAATCGAGGATGTGGCTTCCCGCATGAGCCGGATCGTTGTGATAGATCACGTCACCCTCGGCGATATCGGCGCCATAGAACGCCGCCACGGCCTTCATCGCCGGGATCAGCGAGCCGAGGTGGATCGGAATGTCCTGCCCTTGCAGGATCATTTCCGGGAGATGATCGAACAGTGCGTTCGAATAGTCGTGCGCCAGAGTGAACACCGTCGAACGCCCAGCCTTTTCCAGCGTCAGCGTCATTTCGCGCTGGGTCGTTTCCAGAGCGCCGCGCACCACAGCCAGCGTGATGGGATCAACCGCCATTGCCAAAACCTCTCCAACAAGCCCGCGAGACTAGCGGGCAATTATTGGAGCGAAGTATTGGCCACCAAGCCGGTTATCTCAATGAGCAGCAGCGCACTCGCTTTTGACAACGCGCGCAGTTGCCGCAGCAGCTTATCCCTCTGCCGCGCGCACAATCAGCTCGAAGCGCGGATCACGCAGCGGGCGGAGTGTCAGGCGATGGCGGCGCACGTCACCGGGGGTCATTGCAAAGCGGCTCTTGAACGCGCGTGAGAATGTCGTCTGGTCCGAAAACCCCCAGCGATAGCACACCTCCGCGATCGATCGCGCATCGTTACATGGCTCAAGCAAGGCGTTGAAGCAGCGGCTGAGGCGGCACTCCCTAATCCACTGCCAGCACGTCCAGCCGGTGGGTTCGAACAGCAGGTGGAGATAGCGCACCGACAGTCCGCAGGCTTCGCTGATCGACTGCGGTGAGAGGTCCGTGTCCGCCAGGTTATGCATGACGTAGAGCGATACCCGGTCGAGGTGGCACCGCCTGACCGAGCTGGAAAACTGCGCGCGGTTCGGCGTGCTGCTCGTCAGGGCTAGCGCCAGGAGATCTATGGCGTGTTCCGAACAGCGCAAGGCAACCGAGTCGCTGAGGTAGTCGACCTGGGCAATCATCGACTGGATCATGTTGAGAAACATCGCGCCGGTGCCCTCGCGCCCGCTGTAGCGCATGGCGCAAAAATCCTCGGGCGTTGGCACGCGATCGGACAGCAGGTTGGCGGGGACCTTGATCACCGTCATCGCATTAGAGCGATCGTATTCGAAGACGTAAGGCGAATTGCTGGTTTCAAGAATGAATTCGTCGGGCGCGCAGATCACTTCGCGGCCGAACTGGTTAAAGCGCACCGGCGCTTCGTGCGGCAGCGTGACAAGAAAGCTGTGATCGCTCTGCCGCCGGAAGTGATGACGCTCGCGCCGGTATATGACAGGGGATGAGCGCAGCCGAGAAATGTGCAAATGGCCCAACTGGCCGTTGACGATCGAGCCATCCAGATCGTCGCCCGACTGGTCGTAGCGATCGACGGCGAGCGGGAAGTAGCAATCGCCAACCTTGCTGTGCCAGTCCTCGATCCGCGCGATCTGCTGCTGCTCCCAGCAAGCCGGGAGCGCATCGGGCAATTCGGGAAGCGGCCATGCCGGGGCGATACCGTTCAAAAACGCTGTAGCCATTAGACTCCCTCCATCGTGCCGCGCCCGCCTAAAGGTAGGGCGGCGTGCAGGCCGATATGACCCGCGCTTCCGTCGTTCCGCAATTTCTGAAGCGATGCGGTGTGGCACTGTCGAACAGGTAGGAATCGCCTGCCCGCAACACCTTGCTTTGATTGCCGACCGTTATTTCAAGCTCACCAGACAGAACCACGCCGCCTTCGTGTCGACATGTTCGAGCATCTGCTCCCCGGTGTCAGCGCCGGGGGCGTAGAGTTCCTGCATGATCTGGAGGTTGTGCTGTCGGGCATCCCCGACCTGCTGCAACTTTACCGCAGCGGCACCGTCGTCACGCTGCAAGAAGATCTTGCCGGTCAGGTCGACCAGATCGCCGGGGCCGAAGAAAATGCGCTCATCATGCTCTGGTTCGGGCGAGAAGAACTCTGCCATCGAAATCGGGAATTCGCCCAAAATCTTGCGCAAGGACGCGACCGAGGGACTCGATCGGTCACGCTCTACCATTGAAATGAGGGCATTAGGCACACCCGCACGGGCAGCCAGCTCACGCTGACTCATTCCCGCAGATCGACGCAATTCCGCCAATCTCTTGCCAACTTCGAAGCGGTCTTCCGCCACGCCAGTGCTCCCTCTCGCAGGCCGGGCTGCGGCTGTGTTGCGCGCTATGCCAAGCGATCCTGCAACCAAGCTCATTGCACAGAATATTGTGCAATTCTAGCCCTGAGCTTCGGTCGGTCCACCGACACGGAGCGGGAGTGCGAGACAATGACGATCAGCGAGCAACTACGTGCGAGGCATCTCGACGCCGTGAGCCAGGGGGTGGGAACCCGCCAGATCTATGCGGCGCACGCGCTCAATGCCGAACTGTGGGACGTTGACGGCAAGCGTTACGTCGATTGCGCGGCAGGGATCGCCGTGACAAATACCGGCCATTGCCACCCCAAAATCATGGCAGCGGCGCAGGCACAGGCTGGCCAGTTCACCCACACCTGCTTTCACGTCACCCCCTTCGAGGGCTACATCCGGCTGGCCGAGCGTCTCAATGCCATCGCACCCGTCAGCGGTCCGGCGCGAACCATGCTGGTCACGACCGGGGCGGAAGCGGTCGAAAACGCGATCAAGATCGCGCGCGCGGCGACCGGCCGGAGCGCGGTCATCGCCTTCACCGGTGCGTTTCATGGTCGCACTATGATGGGCATGGCGCTGACCGGGAAGGTCGTGCCGTACAAGGCCGGGTTCGGGCCGTTCCCGTCGGAAGTCTATCACGCCCCCTTCCCCAACGCGTTCCACGGCGTCAGTGTCGAACAGGCTCTGGCGGGGCTTAACAACCTGTTTGCAGCCGACGTTGATCCGGCGCGGGTCGCGGCGTTCATCGTCGAACCGGTTCAGGGAGAAGGCGGCTTCAACCCCGCGCCGACCGATTTCCTCAAAGCCTTGCGCGAGATTGCCGACAAGCACGGTATCCTGCTCATTGCGGACGAAATCCAGACCGGCATGGCCCGCACCGGCAAGATGTTCTGCATGGAGCATTCGGGGGTCAAGGCCGACCTTGTCACCATGGCCAAGGGGCTGGCCGGCGGTTTCCCGCTTGCCGCGGTTGTTGGCCGTGCCGAGGTAATGAATGCGGTGAACTCGGGTGGCCTTGGCGGAACTTATGCGGGCAACCCCGTCGCTGTGGCAGCGGCCAATGCCGTGCTCGACGTGATTGCCGAAGATAATCTGTGCTCACGTGCGCAGATGATCGGCGAACGCATGGCTGGGCGCATTGCCGAGATAGCCGCGCGGCAGGGGATGGAGCGGATCGGGCAGGTCCGCCATTGCGGCGCGATGATCGCGATCGAGTTCGTTACCGATCGCACCAGCAATGCGCCCGATCCCGCGATGACAAGTGCGGTTGTCGCGGCTGCGGAAGCGCGTGGCCTGCTGCTGCTGAGCTGCGGCACCCGCCAGAACGTGATCCGCCTGCTGCCCGCTCTCACCATGCCTGACGCCATCGTCGAGGAGGCGCTCGATCTGCTTGAGGCCTCGCTCGAGGACGCGCTCGCCGCTGCCTGAACACGCCAAGGAGACTGATCGTGGCCCACCATTCCAAGCCTGAGCTAGGTCCCTTCGACTGGGCGGATCCGCTGCGCCTCGAAGCGCAACTGAGCGAGGAAGAGCGGATGATCCGCGATACCGCGCGTGCCTACGCCCAGGAGCGGCTGCAACCGCGGGTGATCGAGGCTTTCCGCAACGAAACCACCGATCCGGCCATCTTTGCCGAGATGGGCGAGCTCGGGATGCTGGGTGTAACCATCCCCGAAGAGTTTGGCGGGCTTGGCGCGGGCTATGTGTCCTACGGGCTGATCGCGCGCGAGGTTGAGCGGGTCGACTCCGGCTACCGTTCGATGATGAGCGTGCAAAGCTCGCTCGTGATGTATCCGATCCATGCTTATGGTTCGGACGAGCAAAGGCGCAAATACCTTCCCCTGCTTGCGCGCGGCGAAGCGATCGGCTGTTTTGGCCTGACCGAACCGGGGGCAGGCTCGGACCCCAGCGGCATGACCACGACTGCGCGCAAGAGCGAGGGCGGCTATGTCCTCAACGGCAGCAAGATGTGGATTTCCAACGCGCCGATTGCCGATGTGTTCGTGGTCTGGGCCAAGTCCCAGGCGCATGGCGGCGCGATCCGGGGATTTGTGCTCGACAAGGGCCTGAAGGGGCTTTCCGCCCCCAAGATCGGCGGCAAACTCTCACTGCGCGCCTCGATTACCGGCGAGATCGTCATGGACAATGTCGAGGTGGGCGAAGACGCGCTCCTGCCGGGCGTTGCCGGATTGAAGGGACCGTTCGGGTGCCTCAACCGCGCACGCTTCGGCATCGCCTGGGGTGCGCTTGGGGCTGCGGAGTTCTGCCTTCACGCGGCGCGGCAATACGGCCTTGACCGTCACCAGTTCAACAAACCCCTGGCCGCGACGCAGTTGTTCCAGAAGAAGCTGGCCGACATGAGCACTGAGATCGCGCTCGGGCTTCAGGCGGCGTTGCAGGTTGGCCGGTTGCTGGACAGCGATGCGGCGGCGCCCGAAATGATCAGCATGATCAAGCGCAATAACTGCGGCAAGGCGCTCGATATCGCGCGCATGGCCCGCGACATGCACGGCGGCAACGGCATTTCCGAGGAATTCCAGATCCTGCGCCACGCACTGAACCTTGAAACGGTCAACACTTACGAGGGGACGCACGATGTCCACGCGCTGATCCTTGGACGGGCGATCACCGGCATTCAGGCATTCTCCTGATGGCCGGTCACGCCAGACCATTGCAGGGGGTTCGCGTCGTCGAACTGGCGCGGATCCTCGCCGGCCCATGGGTCGGACAGACGCTGGCTGACCTTGGCGCCGATGTTATCAAGGTGGAAAGCCCCGCCGGTGACGATACCCGCACCTGGGGGCCGCCTTTCGTCACCCGAAGCGATGGCACGCGCGAGGCGGCCTATTTCCATGCCTGCAACCGCGGCAAGCGCAGTGTGATCGCCGATTTCCGCAAGGCCGAAGATCTTGAGTTCATCCGCGCGCTGATTGCCGAAGCTGACGTGGTGGTGGAGAATTTCAAGCTTGGCGGGCTGACGCGCTACGGACTTGACTATGCTGCGCTGGCTGAAAGCAATCCGAGGCTGATCTATTGTTCGATCACCGGGTTTGGCCAAACCGGCCCCTATGCGCCGCGCGCGGGGTATGACTTTGTCGTTCAGGGCCTGAGCGGGATGATGGACCTTACCGGCGCGCCCGAGGCTGAGCCGCAAAAGATCGGTGTGGCGCTGGCCGACATCATCACCGGGCTCTATGCAACGGTCGCAATCGAAGCCGCCCTGATCGAACGGAATGCGACGGGCAGCGGGCAGAACATCGACATGGCGCTGCTTGATTCGATGGTTGGCGTGCTCGCCAATCAGGCACTCAACTTCCTCGCATCGGGAGTGGCCCCTCGTCGGCTGGGCAATGCCCACCCCAATATCGCGCCTTACCAGGTATTCGAGGCCAGCGATGGCCCGTTCATCCTTGCGGTGGGCAATGACGAGCAATTCCGCCGGTTCTGCACGATCATCGGCAGGCAGGCCATGCCCGCGGACCCCCGCTTCATCGGTAATGCCGAGCGCGTTGCCCATCGCAGCGAGCTGGCAGAACTGATCGGCGCGTCAGTGCGCGCGTGGCGCAAGGCCGATTTGCTTGCCGCTTGTGACAAGACCGGAATCCCGGCCGGACCGATCAACCGCGTCGACGAGGTGTTCGCCGATCCGCAAGTGCAGGCGCGCGGCATGTGCGTCGAGCTCGGCGAAGGGCTGCGCGGTGTCCGGACACCGATCGTGATGAGCGGCGCGATGGCAGCCAACGACGTTCCGGCGCCGCAGCTTGGCGAACATGACACCGCGATCCGTGCTGGCAAGAAATGGACAACGCTGAACCGGGAATCGCGCGCATGACTCCACTCTCCAATATCGTCGATGGTGTTGCCACGCCCGGCCAGGGGCAACGCGTGACCTACAATCCGTCCAACCTTGACGAGGTTGTGGGCTGCTACACCCAGGGCGGTGCCGAGGATGTGGCGGCAGCCGTCGATGCGGCGCAGCGCGCCTTGCCGTCATGGTCGACTGCCAGCCCGCAGATCCGTCACGATTTGCTGCTGCGCGTTGGCGCACGGCTTCTGGCCGAACGCGAGGAGATCGGCCGTCTGCTCAGCCGCGAAGAAGGAAAGACCCTTGCCGAAGGGCTGGCCGAGGTCAGCCGCGCCGGGCAGATTTTCCAATTCTTCGCGGGCGAGTGCCTGAGGCCGGGCGGCCAGCTGTTGCCGTCCGTGCGGCCCAGTGTCGATATCGAGATCACGCGCGAGCCGGTCGGCGTTATCGGCCTTATCACGCCGTGGAACTTCCCCATCGCCATTCCCGCATGGAAGCTGGCGCCCGCGCTCGCCTGGGGCAACTGCGTGGTAATCAAGCCGGCCGACATCGTCCCCGGATGCGTCCATGCGCTGGTGAGAATTCTGCATGAGGAAGGGTGCCCGCCCGGCGTGGTCAATCTGGTGATGGGGCGCGGCAGCGAGGTCGGTCAGGCGCTGGTCGACCACCCCGCAGTTTCAGCGATCTCGTTCACCGGATCGGAAGGCGTGGGCCGGCGGCTGATTGCGGCCTGCGGCGCGGGCCTCAAGCGCGTGCAGGCAGAAATGGGCGGAAAGAACCCGATGGTTGTGCTTGATGACGCCGATCTCGACGTCGCGGTGCCCGCCTGCATCAACGCCGCATTCTTCTCCACCGGTCAACGCTGCACCGCCGCCTCGCGGTTCATTGTGACCCGAGGGATATATGATGCTTTCGTTGCGCGCATGAAGGCTGATCTGTCGCGGCAGTTTGTCGGCAATGCGCTTGATCCGGCAACCACGATCGGGCCAGTGGCTTCATCGAGCCAGCTACAGTCCGATCTCGACTATATCGCGCTTGCCCGCGAGGAAGGTGCCGCGGTCTGGGGCGGCGAACTGCTCGACCGGCCTGATCGCGGCTATTACCTCTTCCCCGCGCTGTTTCTCGATGCCAGGAACACCATGCGCGTTGCCAGAGAGGAAATTTTCGGCCCCTGCGCCGCGGTCATCATCGCTGATGATTTCGATCACGCGCTCACGTTGGCCAACGATACTGAATTCGGTCTCTCGGCGGGCATCTGCACAACCAGCCTGAAGGCAGCCAGCGCTTTCCGGAAGAGCGTCAAGGCCGGGATGGTGATGGTTAACCTGCCGACCGCCGGAGTTGACTATCATGTGCCTTTCGGCGGACGAAATGCCTCATCGTTCGGTTCGCGCGAACAGGGCCGCCACGCCGCCGAGTTCTACAGCCAGATCAAGACGTCCTACGTATTTTGTGGCTGAGGGGGATTCCACTTCGCTTAACAGTGGAACCGACTATGAATGAACGCTGTCACCTGAGTTTGTTGTAATTCGACATCCCATTTTTGAACGACGTCGGTCGTGTTGATGGTGTCAATGACACGTAACCGTTATCAACCACCGCCCAATGCGCCATCCCCTTTAATGACTAATCCGCACCCCTGACCGAACTCTGCCAGGCCATGCAACGCGCGCTCATGCGGACCGTGTGGTCATGCTTCGCATGCCTGCCCGCACCACTCCTTCGAGCGACGTTTCCCTCGCTCCGCTCGGTGCAGACCTGTCCGTGCCCAGCCTCATCGGGGCTCAGTCAAAGGGATGGTCCCTTGGACGGAAGATCAGCTTCGAAAGATCAGTCTCATGAAGAACACCGTCACCCTCGTCGGCTTCGTCGGCAACAATCCCGAGGTCCGCACCGCCCCGTCGGGCGCCGCAATTACCAACCTCTCGCTCGCCACCACCCGCAGCTTCAAGGATAGCGAAGGCAACCGCCAGACCGAGACCGAATGGCACCGGATCACCTGCTTCAACGGCGTCGGCAAGTGCGTCGCCGAACACGTCACCAAGGGCGCGATGGTCATGGTCACTGGCCGGATCCACTACTCGCGCTGGACCGACAGCGAAGGCCAGATCCGCTATGGCTGCGAGATCATCGCCGAGCAGGTCGACTTCCTCGCCAAGGCCAAGGAAGCCGGCAAGGAAGAACCCAAAAAGCGGCGCGCCAAGTAGCGCCGTTTCACGCCCCGGCGGTGTGTCCGCCGGGGCGCTTTGCCTTTGTCTCCGCTTCCTCCGCCTCGGCACCGAAAGAACGCCTGCCCTTGCGGCGGAACAGCACCAGGGCATTGGCACCCTCCTCCCCGCGCAGCTTGGCCGCGACCGTGAGGAACGCTCCGTAGAGCGCGGCACGGTCATCGTCGGCGAGTTCGACCAGGCCCGCCTTCACGACCAGCCCGCCAAGCTCGATCAGCTGGCGGGTGCGTTCGCGGCGTTGGACTTGCCAGTCGCGCATGTCGGTCCTCGCCTTCCTCGCCTCAAGCCGATGCCGCGCCGCTGTCGCGCGCAGCAGCGCCGTCCTGCTTGTCTTGAGCTCGGCGCGCAGGCTTGCTCCCCTTCCCTTGAAAGAACGTCGCGCCGCGTCTGCGCCAGCCCTCCTTGCGTGCCGCGTCGCTGCCCGCTGCATCGAGCAGCGCACCGGCGAGCTCGTCGGGATCGAGCGCGTCAGCACCTGTGGTGATGACTAGCTCGCCCAGCTGGCGCACGCGGCGCTCCTTGAGCTGCCTCGCCTTGTCGGCGAGCGCCTTCAGTTCCGAATCAATATCGCGGGGTTTGCGCATTCCTTTGGCTCCATTGAGAGGTGATGTGCCGATTGTACGGCTGGCCTGATCCCAATGCAGCAAGGTCAATGGGACAGTCTGATACGGCTGAGTCCCGAGCGAGAAATTTTCGAGAGAGGGCGCGCTTATACGTCGTGCCGACGCGGCTTTGATGGCGTAACTGGATTGCCGTTATGGCAATCTTCCACTTCAGCGCGAAAGTGATCGGTCGCTCAAGCGGGCGCAGCAGCGTGGCCGCCGCCGCCTATCGTGCCGGCGAGCGGCTACACGACGAGCGGATCGATCGCGATCACGACTTCACCAGCAAGGCTGGCGTCGTGCATTCCGAAGTGCTGCTCCCCGAGGGCGCCAGCCCCGAGCTCGCCGACCGCGCGAAGCTGTGGAACGCGGTCGAGAAGGCCGAGAAGCGCAAGGACGCACAGCTCGCCCGCGAGGTCGAGTTCGCCCTCCCCCGTGAGCTCAGCCAGGAGGACGCGATCGAGCTCGCCCGCGAGTTCGTTGAGGCCGAGTTCGTCGCCGAAGGCATGGTTGCCGATCTCAATGTGCACTGGGATGTGGGCAAGGACGGCCAGGCCAAACCCCATGCTCACGTCATGCTGACCATGCGCGAAGTCGTTGGCGACAAGTTCGGTGCCAAGGTCCGCGAGTGGAACCGCAGCGAGCTCATCGAACAATGGCGCGAGCACTGGGCCGAGCACGTCAATCTGGCGCTTGCGACACGCGATATCGACGCGCGGATCGATCACCGCAGCCTTGCCGACCAGGGCATTGCGCTTGAACCACAGGACAAGATCGGTCCCACCGCTTCGCGCATCGGCGGGCGCGGACTCGAAGCCGAAAGGATCGAGGAACACCGCGCAATTGCCCAGCGCAATGGGGAGCGGATCATCGCCAATCCGGCCCTTGCCCTTGACGCCATCACGCATCACCTGGCGACATTCACCCGGCGCGATCTCGCTGCGTTCGTCCACCGCCACAGCGACGGCAAGGAACAGTTCGATGCAGTGCTGAGCGCGGTGCGTAAATCCGCCGAACTCGTCGCGCTTGGCATCGATGGACGCGGGCAGGAGCGGTTCACCTCGCGGGCGATGATCGACACCGAGCAGCGGTTGCAAAGTGCTGCGGATAATCTTTCAAGCCGAGCGGCCCACGTGGTCAGTCCCGAGCAGCAAGTTCGTGCCTTGGAGCGCTCCGCGGCGCGTGGCTTGACGCTCTCTGGCGAGCAGCACGCGGCCTTCGAACATGTCACCGGCCGACTCGGCCTGGCGTTGGTGGTAGGCTATGCTGGCACCGGCAAAAGTGCCATGCTCGGGGTCGCGCGCGAGGCCTGGGAGGGTGCAGGATACGCGGTGCGCGGTGCTACCTTGTCGGGCATCGCCGCCGAGAACCTTGAGGCCGGATCGGGGATCGCCTCGCGCACCATCGCCAGTCTCGAACATGCGTGGAGCAAGAGCAACGAGCTCCTCACCGCGCGCGATGTGCTGGTGATCGACGAGGCCGGAATGGTCGGGACCCGGCAGATGGAACGCGTGCTCTCCCGCGCTGCCGACGCAGGCGCCAAAGTGGTGCTGGTCGGCGATCCGCAGCAGCTCCAGGCGATCGAAGCCGGGGCGGCCTTCCGCGCGCTCCACGAGCGCCACGGCGGGGTCGAGATCACCGAGATCAGGCGCCAGCATGCCGACTGGCAGCGCGATGCTACGCGGCACCTTGCGACCGGCCGTACTCGTGAAGCGATCAGGGCTTATGACGAGCATGGCACGGTCCATGCGGTCGATACGCGCGAAGCCGCGCGTGAGGCGCTGATCGCACGATGGGATAGCGCACGCCAAGCCGATCCATCGGCCAGCCGGATCATCCTGACCCACACCAACGACGAGGTGCGCGAGCTCAACCTGATGGCACGCGACCGGATGCGGCGGGCGGGCGATCTGGGCGGTGATGCCACTGTCGAGACCGCGCGCGGCGAGCGCCAGTTCGCGTCCGGCGACCGGATCATGTTCCTCCGCAATGAGCGCGGCCTCTGCATCAAGAACGGGACGCTGGGCACAGTCGAGGCAGCGCAATCTTCCCGAATGGCCGTGCACACTGACGATGGCCGCAAGGTCGCCTTCGAGACCCGCGAATATGCCCATATCGACCACGGCTACGCCGCAACAATTCACAAGGCACAAGGGGTAACGGTCGATCGCAGCCATGTGCTGGCCACGCCCGGCATGGACAGCCACGCGAGCTACGTCGCGCTCTCGCGGCATCGCGATGGAACGGACCTTCATTACGGCAAGGACGATTTTGCCGACCAGTCGAAGCTGGTCCGCCTGTTGGGGCGCGAGCGCGCCAAGGACTTGGCCAGCGATCACGCCGAGCAGGACCCGGTCAAGGCCTTTGCCGAGCGGCGCGGGATCACCTTCCGCGAACGCATTGCCGAACTGGCGCGCAAGGTTCCCGAGAAGGTACGCGGCATCTTTGACGGGTTCCGGCCTAGGCAGAACGGGCTCGAAATCCTGCCTGCCCAGAAGCCGGCCGGAACCCCCGAGAGCCGCGCGGTCGAGCGCTATGCGCGCAGCTTCCAGGACATCGCCCGGATGCACGAGCAAGGGCTACCCGTGCTGCCCCACCAAAATGAAGCCTTGGACCACGCAGCGCAGGCGCTCGATGCGCTGCGACCTGAGGCGACTCGCGATCTCGCTGCTGCCTTCACGCGCCGTCCGGATCTCGTTGGCGATGCCGCTGCTGGCCGCAGCCGGGACGCGATCCGGGCGATGGATCACGAGGCCGCGATACGCCCTGACCCGGTGCTGCGCGCCGAGCGGTTCGTTGGCGACTGGAAGCAGCTCGAGGCGCAGCGTACCCAGCTGCGCGAGCAAGGCGATGAGGCTGGTGCGCGCAAGCTCGCCGCGCAGATGCGCGGCATGACCAAGGGGCTTGAGCGCGATCCCGAGCTCGAGATCCAGCTGCGCAGCAAGGCCAAGGAACTTGGGCTCGAGCAGCGCCCGGAACGCAGCCTGCACCTCGAGCTTGCGGACACCCTCGGCAAGGAACGTACCCGCCCGTTCGACATCGGGCTTTAAGGAGAAGTGAGATGCAAGACACAGATGACGTTGACCTTGATCTCGAGCCGGAAGACGAGCCGGAGCCGGGGGTGCGATCAAGCGCACCAGTCGATGGGCGAGCTGACCCCGCCACCCAGGCCTTTGTCCGACTCGAACGCCAGATGGCCTTGATGCGCCACGCTGTCGAACATCTGTCCACCGAGCGCGTCGAGATGGCTGCACCAGACTACAGTGCTACACTTGGCAAGCTCGCTGGCGATCTCGCCAAAGTCACTCAAGCGGTTGCGCAGATTGCGGCAGAGCCTGCCCTCAAGCATACCCCGCTGACAATGGCCGAGCGCATCGCCCAGGCCGCGGAAGCGGCTCGGCGATCGGATCACGACCGCTTGATCCAGGCGCAGTCAGAGCTGAGAGCCGCTGGTGAAGACTTGCGACGGACCGTGGGCACGGTCCGCACCGCCGCCGTTCAGCGCCAGCAGACAGTCAAGGCAGTCGGGATCGGCGTTCTGACCGGCGTAGTGTTGTGGGTTGGCTTGGCAGGTCCCATTGCCAGATCGCTGCCAGACAATTGGCAATTGCCTGAACGCATGGCGAAACGCGCGCTCGGCGCGCCAACTCTCGTTGATGCCGGAGCGAAACTCCTCCAGTCTGCTGATCCTGCTCGTTGGGAAGAAGTAGTCCAAGCAGCCACGCTGTCGTTCGACAATCGCAACGCGATCGATCGCTGCCGGTTGCAAGCACAGAAGGCCAAGTCACCGACAAACTGCATAGTGCGCGTTGGTCCGTAGAGCCCGCCCTCAGGTTCTCGCTCCCTCAATTTGGTCTGATGAAATTGAGCGGGAAATTGGGTTGACGCACTCTGTCCCGCGCTGCGCGCTCCTGAGGGTGCGGAGTCTTTGTTGCTGACCCGCTGGCACTCTTGCCTCGCTCGTTGCCAGACGCCCGCTGGCGCACTGTTGCGCGCGCAGGGCGTCCAACTGCCTCGCAGAATTGCAAGGGTGCCGTAATTGATGGTACGGCTGAGCCGTCAGAAAAATTGACTCGATTGGCAAGCAAGGAACCATTTCCAGCCAATTTTTCTGTTGGTAACCGGGAAGGTAACTGCAAAATTTCGATTTCTATTTTTGGTTTTATTACAAAATTTTAGGACAAAAGGTCGGCTCCTGTCTCCCCGACCATTTTCCTTTTTATATCAATGCCTTGATGCGATATCAGGCTTGCCTCCGCCGCCTGCCGCGCGGCATAGGTTGAGAAGGACTGACACGGGGTTGAAATCGACTGAGGGCGGGTTGAAGCGGATTGAGGGCGGCTGAAAACGCCTGAACGAGCCGATGCGCGGGTCAGGCGAACGTCGACAGCAACATTGCCTGAACATCCTGCCGGGGCTGATGCAATGACTCTCACCCCGAACAAATTTTCGGACATTCGCTGCATCATGACTTGTCGGCTACTGCGCGGAATCGTGACGTCACGGTCCGGAACTGACGCGGAATTGTGCCAGATGCGGCAGGCGGGTTTGCAGGCTTGTCCCGAATTGATCCGGCCGAACGGTCTATGTGATTGATTATGCATAGAAGAATGTAAACCACATCGGACCAATAAGTATTTTCACTTATCCAGTGTGGTGAATAGTCTCCCGCCTTTGCAAAGTTCTCGTTCGGGACCCACGGACGTAGCGGGAGAGCACCCATGGTTGATTACGTTGGCGACGAACTGGCCAATACCTTCACCGGAACGGCGAGCGCCGACACCATCTCGGGCAACGGTGGGGACGATATCCTTTCAGGCCTGGACGGCGACGATACCATCAACGGCGGCACCGGGAGCGACCTGATCGACGGGGGCGCCGGGAATGACACGCTGAACGGCAACGACGGGGATGACGAGATCATCACCGGCACCGGCAACGACACAGTGAACGGCGGGGCCGGCGCGGACTACATCACGGTGGGCGCCAACCTGAACACGCTGGACCGCATCGACGGCAGCACGGATTACGACATCCTTTCGATTTCCGGTACTTACGCGAGCGCGATCACGTTCGATGCGGCAACCGTGCTGAACGTTGAGAAGTTCGCGATCGGCGCAGGGCAAGTGCGGCTGATCCTGAACGCCGCGACCAATGTCAGCGTGATCGACGCTGGCGGGCAGGGGCAGACCGACCTGCTGTTCCTGAACGGTTCGGCCGCAACCAACGCCATGACCATCACGGGCGGCGCGGGCACCGACACCATCACCGGCGGCAGCGGCGCGGACACCATCACCGGCGGCGCGGGGCAGGACGTGCTGAATGGCGGCGGCGGCAACGATATCATCGTGGGCGGGCTGGACGGCGACACGCTGACCGGGGGCCTGGGCGACGACATCTTCCGCCTTAGCTACAATTCGCCGCGTTCGGATTCCTCGCCTTCGACGATCGACACGATCACCGATTTCCAAGGCGCGGGCGTGATCGGCGGGGACCGGATCGACCTGCCATCCTACGCCTATGGCCGCGGCATCGCGTTCAACGCGACGGCGATCAACTTCACCTTCAGCGCCAATGGATCATCCGGCGTCCAGCTGCCCACCGCGCTTGTCGGCGACGGCTTTGCCGACGTTTCGTGGAGGTACGACGCGGCGAACAACCGCGTTGAGCTGTGGGTGGACGTGGACGACAACGGCCAGTTCTCGGAACTGGACATCTACACCTACATCAACGGCATCAACGTTCTGACGCAGGACGATTTCACCGACACCTTCCCGGTGTGGCGCGGCACGCTGGGCAACGACACGCTGGCAGCGAGCGCGGGCAACATCACCGCCTATGGTCTGGCCGGCGACGACACCATGCGCGGGGGCGACGGCAACGACCAGCTCTATGGCGGCGACGGGGTGGACACGCTGCGCGGCGGCAACGACAACGACACGATCTATGGCGAGGCGGGCAACGACGCGATCTTCGGCGATGCGGGCGACGACTATCTTGCCGGCGGCACGGGCGATGACACCATCAACGCTGGCGCTGGCGGCGGCACGATCTATGGCGAGGATGGCAACGACATCCTGATCGGCGGCAGCGCCGGTACATATATCGCCGGTGGTAACGGCAACGACACGGTCACAGGCCTTGCGGCCAACGATACCCTCTATGGCGACGGCGGCGACGACAGCCTTACCGCAGGCGACGGCAACGACAACGTCTATGGCGGCGAAGGCACCGACACCCTCGATGGCGCCCTTGGTTCAGACTACGTGCGTGGCGAAAACGGCAACGACACCGTCAACGGCGGCGACGGCAACGACGACATCGCCGGCAACGCGGGCATCAACACCCTCAACGGTGGGGCCGGTGACGACCTCGTCTATCTCGGCACGGACGCCAACGCCCGCGACACCGCGACCGGCGGTACCGGAGCGGACACGTTCCGCATCGGCAACAGCTACCAGACCTTTGGCAGCCTTGCCGCGCCCCATGTGATTACCGACTTCAACCGGGCCGAAGGCGACAAACTCCAGCTCTTCGTCGATTACTACAACAGCGGCACCTACGGCTTCAACGGTCCCCCGCTGGTATTCCGCGGCGAGCTCGCCTCCACCCAGTACTTCGATGGCGCGGCCCTGCCCGGATCGGACCTCGGCACCGGCTTCACCCAGGTGTGGTGGAGCCGCATCGGCACCGGCGGCACAGCCAAGACCGTGCTGATCATGGACATCGACCGCGACCTCACCCTCACCGCCGCCGACCTCGTCGTTGAGTTCGCACCCGGCACCATCGCCGACGTGCAGATCTCCGACTTTGTCGGCAATCCCTTCCGGACCTATGTCGGCACCGCAGGCAACGACACCGCCACCGGCAATGTCGACGCCAACTCGATGTATGGCCTGCTGGGCGACGACACGCTTTCGGGCGCAGGCGGCAACGATACCCTTTATGGCGCCGCAGGGCTCGACACGCTGAACGGCGATGACGGCAACGACACGCTTTATGGCGGTGACGGAGTGGACACGCTGCGCGGCGGCAACGACAACGACACGATTTATGGCGAGGCGGGCAACGACGCGATCTTCGGCGATGCGGGCGACGACTATCTTGCCGGCGGCACGGGCGATGACACCATCAACGCTGGCGCTGGCGGCGGCACGATCTATGGCGAGGATGGCAACGACATCCTGATCGGCGGCAGCGCCGGTACATATATCGCCGGTGGTAACGGCAACGACACGGTCACCGGCCTTGCGGCCAACGATACCCTCTATGGCGACGGCGGCGACGACAGCCTTACCGCAGGCGACGGCAACGATAACGTCTATGGCGGCGAAGGCACCGACACCCTCGATGGCGCCCTTGGTTCAGACTACGTGCGTGGCGAAAACGGCAACGACACCGTCAACGGCGGCGACGGCAACGACGACATCGCCGGCAACGCGGGCATCAACACCCTCAACGGTGGGGCCGGTGACGACCTCGTCTATCTCGGCACGGACGCCAACGCCCGCGACACCGCGACCGGCGGTACCGGAGCGGACACGTTCCGCATCGGCAACAGCTACCAGACCTTTGGCAGCCTTGCCGCGCCCCATGTGATTACCGACTTCAACCGGGCCGAAGGCGACAAACTCCAGCTCTTCGTCGATTACTACAACAGCGGCACCTACGGCTTCAACGGTCCCCCGCTGGTATTCCGCGGCGAGCTCGCCTCCACCCAGTACTTCGATGGCGCGGCCCTGCCCGGATCGGACCTCGGCACCGGCTTCACCCAGGTGTGGTGGAGCCGCATCGGCACAGGCGGCACAGCCAAGACCGTGCTGATCGTCGACCTCGACCGCGACCTCACCCTCACCGCCGCAGACTTCGTCGTCGAATTCGCACCCGGCACCATCGCCGACGTGCAGATCTCCGACTTTGTCGGCAATCCCTTCCGGACCGAAGTGGGAACGGCGCAGGCCAACGTCTATTTCGGCAGCGACAGCGCGAACCTGTACTACGGCCTGGACGGCGACGACACGATCAGCGGCAACGGCGGGAACGACACGCTTTACGGCGGCAACGGGATCGACACGATTTCCGGCGGCCAAGGCAACGACTACCTTGCAGGCGGCACCGGCAACGACATCATCGGCGGCGATGCGGGCACCGACACGATCTATGGCGAGGCCGGCAACGATACGATCCAGGGCGGTGACGATGCCGACCAGATCTATGGCGGCGCGGATGACGACAACCTGCAGGGGCAGTTCGGCAACGACATCCTCTATGGCGAAGGCGGCAACGACACCATCGATGGCGGTGCGGACAACGACACCGTCTATGGCGGCAGCGGCGCGGATTCGGTGAACGGGGGCGATGGCGACGACAACCTGCAGGGCGAAGGCGAGAACGACACGCTGAACGGCGGCGCGGGCACCGACCTGCTCTATGGCGGTGAAGGCAACGATGCGCTGGCGGGTGGCGAAGGCAACGACACGCTGGACGGGCAGAACGGGCTCGACCAGGTGGATTTCTCTGCATCGAACGCAGCCGTGAACTTTACCGTGAGCGCCAGTTCGCAGACCATCGCCTTTGGCGGGAACCTGGGCACCGACACGCTGGTGAACATCGAAGGTGCGATCGGCACCGCCTTCAACGACACGCTGACCGGCACCGACAACGACAACGTGTTCGAAGGCGGACTGGGCGATGACACGATGAACGGCCTGGGCGGGCTGGACACGCTGAGCTATTCCCGCGCCACGGCCGGGGTGACGGTGAGCCTGGCGGTGACCACCGCGCAGAACACCGGCGCGGCGGGCACCGACACGATCGCCAACTTCGAGAACCTGACCGGCTCCGCCTATGCCGACACGCTGACCGGATCGGCGGTGAACAACGTGATCCTGGCCGGGCTGGGCGCGGACACCGTGCTGGCGGGCGACGGCGCAGACGAGGTGCGCGGCGATGCCGGGGCGGACACGCTTTCGGGCGAAGGCGGCGACGACACGATCCTTGGCGATGCCGACAACGACGTGGTGAACGGCGGTGCGGGGCTCGACATCCTGTATGGCGGCACCGGCAACGACACGCTGCGCGGCGATGCCGAAGCCGACAAGCTCTATGGCGAAGCGGGCAACGACACGCTGGAAGGCGGTGACGGCAACGACCAGCTGTTTGGCGGCGAGAACGACGATTCGCTGGATGGCGGCGCGGGCGATGACCAGATCGACGGCAGCGCGGGCACCGACACTGTGACCTATGCCCTTGCCGCAGCGGGCGTGACGGTGACCCTCGCCCTGACCACGGCGCAGGACACCATCGGCGCGGGGCTGGACACGATCGGCAACGTGGAGAACCTGACCGGATCAGCCTTCAACGACACGCTGACCGGCAATGGCGGGGCCAACGTGCTGACCGGCGGCGATGGCAACGATGTGCTGGAAGGCGGGCTGGGCGACGATACGCTGGATGGCGGGATCGGCAGCGACACGGCAAGCTATGCCGGATCGGCCACCGGCGTGAGCGTGACGCTGGGCAGCGGGGCGCAGGCGACCGGATCAGCCGGAACGGACACGCTCGTTTCGATTGAAAACCTGACCGGATCGGGCTTTGCCGACACGCTGACCGGCGATGCCGGCAACAACGTGATCAGTGGCGGCGATGGCGCGGACACGCTGCAGGGTGGCCTTGGCGACGATACGCTGAACGGCGGGCTGGGCATCGACACGGTGACCTATGCCGCGGCGGCGGCGGCAGTGACGGTGAGCCTTGCGCTGTCCGGCGCGCAGGCGACCGGCGGCGCGGGCAGCGATACATTGACCGGCGTGGAGAACCTGACCGGGTCGGCCTTCAACGACACGCTGACCGGCGATGCCGGGGTGAACGTGATCAACGGCGGCGATGGCAACGACACGATCCAGGGCGGCGACGGCAATGACACGCTGGCCGGCGGGCTGGGCGAGGACTACGTCAGCTACGCCAATGCGACGGCGGCGGTGACGGTGAACCTCGGCCAGGTTTCCGCGCAGAACACTGGCGGCGGCGGCACCGACACGATCAGCGGGTTCGAGAACGTGATCGGATCGGCGTTCAACGACACCTTCTTCGGCACGGCGGGGCAGAACCGCTTCAACGGCGGCAACGGCGTGGACACGGTGACCTATGTCGCCTCAACCGGTGCGGTGACGGTGAACATGGCCATCACCGGCTTCCAGAACACCGGCGCGGGCGGCAACGACCAGTTCCTGGGCATCGAGAACATCACCGGATCGGCGTTCAACGACACGATCACCGGCGCGAACACCACGGCCAACACGCTGAATGGCGCGAGCGGCAACGACCTGATCTATGGGCTGGATGGAGCGGACGTGCTGATCGGTGGTGCGGGGGATGACCTGCTCGACGGTGGGCTGGGCATCGACACCGCCAGCTATGCCACCAACGCCACGGCGGTGACGGTGAGCCTGGCGATCGCAGGCGCGCAGAACACGGTGGGCGCGGGGCTGGATACGCTGACGGGAATCGAGAACCTGACCGGATCGGGCTCTGCCGACACGCTGACCGGCGATGCCGGCAACAACGTGATTGCGGGTGGCGACGGCAATGACCTGCTGGATGGCGGGGCGGGCGACGACAGCCTGCAGGGCGGCAACGGCACCGACACCGCGACGTATGCCAATGCGACGGCGGGCGTGACCGTGAACCTGGGCAGCACGCTGGCACAGAACACGGTGGGCGCGGGGCTGGATACGCTGTCCGCGATCGAGAACGTGACGGGATCAGCCTTCAACGACACGCTGACCACCAGCGTGGGCAACAACGTGATGGTCGGCGGTGCTGGCGTGGACACCATCAGCTATGCCAGCGCGACGGCGGGGGTGACGGTGAGCCTGGCCATCGCGACGGCGCAGGCGACCGGGGGCAGCGGATCGGACACCCTCAGCGGGTTCGAGAACCTGACCGGATCGGGCTTTGCCGATACGCTGACCGGCGACGGTGCGGACAACACCATCAACGGTGCGGCAGGCAACGACACGCTGACGGGCGGCGCGGGCAACGACGTGCTGATCGGCGGCAGCGGCATCAACGCCATGACCGGCGGCACGGGAGCGGACCGCTTCCGCTTCGACGTGAACGAGGCGAGCGCCAACCGCGACACGATCAGCGATTTCGAGCACCTGGTGGACGATATCGAGATCGTGCGTTCGGCCTTCACCGCGTTTTCCGGCAGCCCGGCCGGCGCGCTGGATGCGGCGGCGTTCACGCTCGGCACTGCGGCTACGACAGCGGCGCACCGGCTGATCTACGACCAGTCGACCGGCAACCTGTTCTACGACGCCGACGGCAACGGCGCCGGGGCGCAGGTGCAGATCGCGCAGCTGACGACCAAGCCGGTGCTGGACGCCACCGACTTCGTGCTGATCTGATTGGGGGGGAAGGACGGGGGAGGAGCGATCCTTCCCCGTCCGGACCATCACTCCACGGTGACGCTCTTGGCCAGGTTGCGCGGCTGGTCGACGTCGGTGCCCTTGGCCACGGCGACGTGGTAGGCGAGCAGTTGCACCGGCACGGCGTAGACCAGCGGCGCGATCAGCGGGTGGACCTTGGGCATCTCGATGGTGGCGAGGCAGCCTTCGCCCGCTTCGGCGATGCCCTCCGCATCCGAGATCAGCACGACCTTGCCGCCGCGCGCGCGGACTTCCTGCATGTTCGACACGGTCTTTTCGAACAGCGGGCCGCTCGGCGCAAGGACGATGACCGGCACCGCCTCGTCGATCAGGGCGATGGGGCCGTGCTTCATTTCGCCGCTGGCATAGCCTTCGGCGTGGATATAGCTGATTTCCTTGAGCTTCAGCGCGCCTTCCAGCGCCAGCGGATAGTCCGGGCCGCGCCCGAGGTAGAGCACGTCGCGCGCCGGGGCGATCAGATGCGCCATCGCGGCGATCTCCTCGTCATGCGAAAGCGCGGCGTTGAGCGCGGCGGGCGTTTCGACGAGGTGGTTGACGATCGCGGCCTCTTCCTCGCGGCTCACCTGCCCGCGCTTGACTGCAAGGTGGGCGGCCAGCGCCGCCAGCACGGCAAGCTGGCAGGTGAAGGCCTTGGTGCTGGCCACGCCGATTTCCGGCCCGGCGTGGGTGGGCAGCAGCAGGTCTGCCTCGCGCGCCATGGAGCTGGTGGGCACATTGACGACCACGGCGATGGTCTGGCCCGCAGCCTTGCAATGGCGCAGCGCGGCGAGCGTGTCGGCGGTCTCGCCGCTCTGCGAGATGAACAGGGCGAGGCCGCCCGGCTCCAGCACGGGGTCACGATAGCGGAACTCGCTGGCAACATCGATGTCCACCGGCAGACGGGCGAACTGTTCGAACCAGTATTTCGCCACCATGCCGGCGTAATAGCTGGTGCCGCAGGCGACGATGGTGACGCGGTTGATCGTGGAAAGGTCGAAATCGATCTGCGGAAGGGCGACCGACTGGTCCACCCGGCGCAGGTAGCTGCGCAGCGTCTGGGCGACGACGACCGGCTGCTCGAAGATCTCCTTCTGCATGAAGTGGCGGTAATTGCCCTTCTCGATCGCGGCGGCGGTGGCGCCCGACGCGACGATGGCGCGGGTGACGGGGTTGTTGGCCGCATCGAAGATCTGCGCACCATCGCGCGTGATCACGACCCAGTCGCCCTCTTCGAGATAGGTGATCTTCTGCGTCAACGGCGCAAGCGCCAGCGCGTCCGAGCCGAGATAGGTCTCCCCTTCCCCATACCCTACCACCAGCGGCGAGCCGAGACGCGCGCCGATCAGCATGTCGTCATGCGTGCGGAACGCGATGGCCAGCGCGAAGGCGCCCCGCAGCGTGGGCAGCACCGCCTTGACCGCGTCCTGCGGTGAAAGCCCGGCTTCGACTTGTTCGGACACGAGGTGCGCCACCACTTCGGTATCGGTCTCGCTTTCGAACTTGCGGCCGCGCGCGATCAGGGCCTCGCGCAGCGGCTTGAAGTTCTCGATGATCCCGTTGTGGACCAGCGCCACTTCGCCGGTGGCGTGCGGATGGGCATTGCTGGTGGTGGGCGCGCCGTGGGTGGCCCAGCGGGTGTGGGCGATGCCGATCAGGCCCGGCGCCGGGTTGCGCGCCAGTTCGATCACGAGGTTGTTGAGCTTGCCCTCCGCCCGGCGGCGGATCAGCTGGCCGCCTTCCACGGTGCAGACGCCGGCGCTGTCATAGCCGCGATATTCCATGCGCCGCAGGCCATCGACCAGCCGATCCGCGACCTGTTCCTTGCCGACGATTCCGATAATTCCGCACATGGTGTTCAGGCGCTTTCGCTAGAGGGTGTAAGGTACGCGGATGCCGGGCAGGTTGGCCGGGAAATCCTTGGTATTGCGGGTGACGAGGATCGAACCGTTGATCTGCGCCGTGGCGAGAATGTAGGCATCCATGAGCTTCATCCGGCTGCGATAGCGGATATCGGCGGCAGCCATGGCGATGCGGGCGTCGATTTCCACGGTATCGAAATGACTGAGCGCCTCGCGCACCAGGTCCCGCCGTTCGAGGGCCTCGCCCGCCATGACCTCGGTCCACACGATGCGGCTGATCCGTTGCCCGCGGTAACGGGCAAGCTCGTTGGTGGCCTGAGGCAAACGCTTCAGCCAGTCGATGACGATATTGGTGTCGAAGAACGGCGCTGACACTAGATGTCTTCGTAGGGCCGACGGTCTTCACGCATGGCGCGCTGGTACTCGACGCCATCGGGAATATCGTCCCGGTCAGCCCACAGCCCCGCATAGCGGTGAATCCAGTCGTTCCCGCTTTCGCTCTGCACGAGATAGAGGGCGACTGCTTCGCGCACGAGGGCCGCGCGCGATTTGCCTTGCGCAGCAGCCCTGGCGTCGAGCTTCTCGATGTCCTCTTCGGGCAGGTCTGCAAGAATGCGGGTCATGGTGATATCGTGATATCATATCGCGATATCATTGCAACCTGCAAATCGGCTGCGATCGCGCTTTGCAGACGCGCTTGTGCATGCAACATCTTTCGGGACGGTGAACGGGGAGGCAGGCGATGCGGTGGATTGCGGGATGGGTTGCGGCCGCGGCGCTTTCCAGCTTGGCAACGCCCGCCGGGGCGATGACGAACGAGGAGGCGAGCGCCGCCTTCCAGCGCGCGCTGTCGGAACGCGATCGTGGAAACGTGCCGGGCGTGATCCCGCAACTCGACCCGGTGATCGCCGCGATGGAAGAGATGCAGAAGACGCAAGGCGTCTATTGCGCAGACAATCAGGCGCAGACCCTGCTCATCCTGAGCCAGCATGCCATGAGCAAGGATGCGCGGAGCGCCATTGTGGTGGACGGCACCTATTGCATGGCGCTGTTCTTTAAGGGTTTCGTCCTGATCGACCTGGGCAGGCCGACCGAGGCCGAAGCCTTCCTGCGCCGCGCGCACGAAACCGCACCGTTCAACGCGCAGTATCTCAATGAATATGCCGAATGGCACAAGTCGATGGGCCATTGGCAGCAGGCGCACGACCTGTTTGCCAAGGCGGCAGGCCTGGCCGAAATGGCCGACAAGGCCGTGCACGATGCCTATCTGGCCCGGGCGCTGCGCGGCATGGGCTATACCGAGATCGAACTGGGCAAGCTGGACGAGGCCGAGCGCCACATGAAGCAATCGCAGAAGTACGAGCCGGACAGCAACGCCGCGCGGCACGAGCTGGAGTATATCGAAAGCCTGCGCCGCAAGGCCGCACGCAGCACCAGCTGACCCAAGTGGTCAGCTGCCGCGCTGGGCTTCGCGCCACCAGCGGAACGTGAATGCCTCGGGCCCCGGCCCGTTCTGGCCAAGCCGGCGCAGCATGGCCATGCCTTCGGCCACGCTGGGGATGTGTCCATCGGCCACCGGCCACAGCGCCATGGAGGGCTCCATCGGATCGAACCATTCCGCCCGCCGCGTCAGCACCGCGCGGTGGTCCGCCTGCCTATAGGCGAACGCCTCGAGCGCGGGCACGTCACGCCAGACCGACATGTTGACGACGAAATCGGGATCATCGGGAATGGCGGCGATATCGGTGGCGTCGTTGCCATCGCCCACCAGCCGCCAGATGAAACCGTCCGCCACATCAGCCATGGCGTTCACATGATCGAGCGCCGCCATGAACGCGGCATTGGCGGGATCATTTTTGGCCACGCGGAACCGCGCCACATTGATCTGGGCAATGGCCACGGTTCTACAGCTCCTGCCGGAAATAGACGACGCGTTCGGTCTCGACGAACCCCGCCGCCACGTGGAACGCGTGGCTTTCGACGTCATCGTGCCAGGCGTCCGAAGCGAATTCGGCGCACCCGCGTGCCCTGCCCCACTCGGCCACCCTGGCGCACAGTTGCCGGGCAAGCCCGGTACGCCGCGCCGAGGGCGCCACGAAAATGCCTTCAAGAAAGACGACCGGCGACCCTTCGCAGCCGTTGACGTATTCATGCCGGATCGACGCTTCGGCAAACCCGACAACAGTGCCATCGTCCACCGCCACAAGGTTCAGGAAGCGTTCTGCGTCGGCCAGTTGTTCAGCCGCTTCGTCCCGGTGTGCAGCAACCGGATCCTCGTCCCACAGCTGATGGCGCAACTGCGCCCACTGGTCGAGGTGCTCCACACCAGCCGGGAGGATCGCTATCATTTCTTCTCGGCCTTCTTCCGCTTCATCGCATCGTGAAAGGCATCGGCCCAGCCGGGCTTGATCAGCTGTTCGGCGCGGACCAGCCGCAGTTCGCCATCGGCGACGTCGCGGCTGACCGCGCTGCCGGCGGCGACGATGGCATCGGCGCCGATCTTCACCGGGGCGATCAGGGCGGAGTTGGAGCCGATGAAGGCGCGCGGGCCGATCACGGTCTTGTGCTTGAAATAGCCGTCATAGTTGCAGGTGATGGTGCCGGCGCCGATGTTCGCGCCCTCACCCACATCGGCATCGCCAAGGTAGGTGAGGTGATTGGCCTTGGCACCCTTGTGCAGCACGGCATTCTTCACTTCCACGAAGTTGCCCACGCGGCTCTTCTCCTCCAGCACCGCGCCGGGGCGCAGGCGGGCAAAGGGGCCGATCGAAACGCCGCTTTCCACGCGTGCGCCTTCCAGATGGCAGAAGGCGTGGATCACCGCGCCATCCGCCACGCTCACGCCCGGGCCGAACACCACGTTCTGTTCAACGGTCACATCGCGGCCCAGCACGGTATCCCACGCGAACCACACCGTTTCCGGGGCGACCAGCGTGGCGCCCTCTGCCATGGCACGGATACGGCGGCGTTCCTGCCAGCGGCGCTCGGCCTCGGCCAGCTCTCCACGGCTGTTGATCCCGGCCACCTCATCGGCATCGGGCGTGACCACCACGGCGCAGGTGCGACCATCGGCGTTGGCGATGTTGACGATGTCGGTCAGGTAGTATTCGCCCTGGGCATTGGCATTGCCCACTCGGGCCAGCAGGCCGAACAGTTCGACCGACCGCACCGCCATCAGGCCGGAGTTGCACAGGGTGCAGGCACGCTCGGCCTCGGTCGCGTCCTTGTGCTCGACCATCTTCTTCACGACGCCGTCTTCGGCAATCACCCGGCCATACTGCAGGGCATCGGCAGGTTCGAACGCCAGCACCACCACGGCGGGACTGTCAGCGCCATGCAGCCGATCAATCATCGCACGCATCGTTGCGGCGCTGACGAAGGGCACATCGCCATAGAGGATCAGCACATCGCCATCGAAGCCCTGCAGCGCGCCTTCGGCCTGCTGCACGGCATGGCCGGTGCCGAGCTGCGGGTCCTGCACGGCAATCGTGGCGCGGTCACCCAGCGCCTTTTCCAGCTGTTCGCGCCCATGCCCAGCAACGACCACCTGCCGTGCAGGGGCCAGTTCGGCGGCGCTGGCCATCAGATGCTCCACCATCGGCCTTCCGGCGATGGGATGCAGCACCTTGTGCAGGTCGCTCTTCATGCGGGTGCCCTTGCCCGCGGCGAGGACAACGGTGGCGAGCGGGGCGGTTTCAGCCGGGGAGGAAGCAGTCATGCGCGCGTCATTGCCAGCAAAAGCTTGCAGTTTCCAGAACGGGACGCCACTTGCCGGGCCAATGGCACAGATTCCTTTCGACATCGTCGGTTTCGACCTCGACGGCACGCTGCTCGACACCTCGCGCGACCTTGGCAACGCGCTCAACCATGCGCTGGGACTGGCCGGGCGCCCCCCGGTTCCGCTGGACGAGGTGACGCGCCATATCGGCGGCGGCGCGGCGCAGATGCTTCGCAGCGCACTGAGCGAAAGCGGCGGCGTGGACGAAAGCGCTTTCGCCGGGCTGCAGGCGAGCCTGCTGGAATTCTATGCGGCGAACATCGCGGACCATACCGCACTGTTCCCGGGCGGGGCCGAGATGCTCGACGCGCTCAACGCGGCCGGCGCGAAGATCGCCATCGCCACCAACAAGCGCGAGGACATGGCGCTGCGCCTGTTCGATGCGCTGGGCATGACCCATCGCTTTGCCACCGTGATCGGCGGGGACACGCTCGGCCCCGGGCGCGCCAAGCCGAAGCCGGACATGCTGCACGAAATGGTCTCGCGCTGCGGCGGCGGCCGCGCCGCTTTCGTGGGTGACACCACGTTCGATGTGGGCGCGGCAAAGGCGGCAGGCCTGCCGGTGGTGGCCTGCGCCTTCGGGTTCAACGATATTCCGGTGCATCAGCTGGGCGCGGATGCGGTGATCGAGCATTACGACGAGCTGATCCCCGCGCTGCACCTGCTGGCCTAGCCCGCGCGCAGCAATTCCTCCGCCCGGGGCCCTTCCTCCAGCAGCGCGATCAGGCCGCGTTCGGCGGACGACAACCAGCGCGTGGGGCGCGGCAGCTTCAACTGCGCGCGCCATTCCTCCTGCCGCTCTACCAGCGCCAGCACGGCGGGGTGGATATAGCTCTTGCGCGCAATGGCGGGCGTGTTGCCCAGCCGTTCGGACACTTCGCTCAGAAGGTCCTTCAGCCGCACCTTCTCCTGCGCGCGGGCCAGCATCCCGAACGCCAGCACGCTGGCGTGCCAGGTGCGGAAATGCTTGGCGCTGACCTCGGCCCGTGTCGTTTCCCGCAGCCAGGCGTTGACGTCGCCCGAGCCGACCGGACAGGGTGCGCCATCGGTGTCCATATACTGGAACAGGTGCTGGCCCGGCAGGTCCTGCATCCGCCGTACGAAGCGCACCAGCCGCCGGTCGCCCAGCCGCATCTCGCGCATCTTGCCGCTCTTGGCGCGGAATTTCAGCGTCAGCGTGCCGCCCTCCAGCCGGGCGTGGCGCCTGCGCAGCGTGGTTGCGCCAAAGCTCTTGTTGGTGCGGGCATAGGCCTCGTTCCCGACGCGGATCGCGCCGGTATCCAGCAGGCTGACCACGGTGGCGAGGCACCGTTCGCGCGTTAGCGGCGGCTTGCGAAGGTCCGCCTCCACCCGCGCGCGCAGCTTGGGCAGCAGGCGGCCGAATGCGGCGCAGCCATCAAATTTCTCCGCCTCGCGCGCGGTGCGGAAATCGCCGTGATAGCGGTATTGCTTGCGCCCCTTGGCATCGATCCCGGTCGCCTGGATGTGCCCGTGCGGGTGCGGGCAGAACCACGCATCGGCATAGGCAGGCGGCAGCGCAATGCGGTTCAGCCGCGCGATCTCCTCCCGATCGGTGATGCGCTGCCCGTCTGCATCCCAATAGCACCACCCTCGCCCGCGCTTCATCCTGCGGATGCCGGGCACCGTATCGTCCACATGGACCAGTGCGGGCTTGCGGGATCGGATGGAAGGCGCTTTTGTCTGCATGCACGGCGAACGACGCGCGGCCTCTTGCGGTTCCTGCGCGGTCCGTCCAGATTGTATGCAACGCTAACAAAATTCACGAAAGGGAATCGGCATGTCGGGCAACCTTCCCGAAGGATATGAAGTACCCAAGGTCTGGACCTGGGAGGGTGCGAACGGCGGCGCCTTTGCCGGCGTCAACCGACCGACCGCCGGCGCGCAGAGCGAACGCGAACTGCCGGTGGGCCAGCATCCCTTCCAGCTCTATTCGCTGGGCACGCCCAATGGCCAGAAGGTGACGATCCTGCTGGAGGAACTGCTCGCCGCCGGGGTGGCCGAGGCGGAATACGATGCCTGGCTGATCAAGATCTTCGAAGGCGACCAGTTCACAAGCGGCTTTGTCGACATCAATCCCAATTCCAAGATTCCGGCGATGGTTGACCGCTCTGGTCCCGAACCGTTCCGCATCTTCGAATCCGGGGCGATCCTGGTGCATCTGGCGGAAAAGTTCGGCATGTTCCTGCCGGCATCCGGCGCAGCGCGGGCGGAGTGCCTGTCGTGGCTGTTCTGGCAGGTCGGCTCCGGCCCGTTCATGGGCGGCGGGTTCGGCCATTTCTACCAGTATGCGCCGATGAAGATCCAGTACGCCATCGACCGCTATGCGATGGAGACCAAGCGCCTGTTCGACGTGGCCGACCAGCAGCTTCAGAAGACGCGCTTCCTCGCCGGCGAGGACTACACCATCGCAGACATCGCCGCCTACACCTGGCTTGGCAACATCTATCGCGGCGAAGCCTATGGGGAGGCGGCGACCTTCCTCTCGATGCACGAATACGAAGCGGTAGGCCGCTGGGTGGCGGAGATCGACGCGCGCCCCGCGGTTCGTCGCGGGCGGCTGGTCAACAGCCAGAAAGGGATCGCCGAACGGCACAGCGCCGCCGATTTCGACGCCCTTCCGCCCGAGTTGCTGCAGGGCATCGTCAAGGGATTCTGATGCCCCTGTAAAATGGTGCGAAGGGGGCAAGTGCCCCCTTCCCATCCCCATCTCGCCCGCTATAAGCGCGCCTTCCCGCTGGGGCGTCGCCAAGTGGTAAGGCACCGGTTTTTGGTACCGGCATTCGCAGGTTCGAATCCTGCCGCCCCAGCCAGTATATAGCTTAAGTCTCTGATTTATTAGGATTCTTGTATTTTCCCTGCCGGGCATGTCCATGGCAGGGTGCCACAATCATGAGCCGCATACAGAACGTACTTCGCAAGGACGGCCTGTACTACTTTCGCCGACAGGTACGTTTAGGGTCCGACAAGCCCTTCCGGCTTCGCCTTCCGTTGCGCACGACCAGCCCCAAAGTGGCCAAGGTCCTCGCACCAATGATGGCACTGGCATGCGAAAGGCTGGCAATGAACATGAAGGCGAACATGGCTGGAGACAGCCTCACCTCCCACACGCGCCGAAATCTATCTGCGCCAGATCCTGGTCGAGCGGGACCGGCTGGAGCTGATGCACGCAAAGCTGCAGGTCTTTCCACCGGATGATCATGAGGACATTGAACAGGCGCTCGCCGTGCGCCTGAATGCCGACGAAATTGCCAGCCGCGATGGCGTGGCAGGGAAGAAGGTCGACGACTTTATCACGGCTCTGATCGACCCGGCCGACGATGACGCGCCCATCCTTCTCCTGGCATGGTCCGACCTTGCCAAGACTCTGGAGAGCGAAGACACCGGTCAGGCAGCTAACGCCCGGCTGAATGACCTCGGGCTGGCACCATCTGCAATTCGCACGGCGATTGCGCGCAAGGTCGTCAGCCAGGCACGGGTCGTGAGAGCGGCAAAGGCACGATGGGCGACGCCTTTTACAAACGGTGCTGGACGAAAGTCGCCAAGGCCATGTCTGATCTGGCGGAGGGCCAAGGTATTCACTCCATGCGGCACACGGCAATCGACAGCATGAAGCTTGCCGGAATTGACTCCGAACTTCGTGCGGATTTCGCGGGCCATCACCTCGAATCAGAGACCGAAGGCCGCTACTCGAAAGCGCATCTGGTGCTGATCAAGAAGGCGATCGACACGATACCCAACACATCCCAATCGCGATCTGCTTGTCTCGCTGAATAGCGCGTTATCGCCGCGGTGCTGCACTGGCACGTGCCCGCCAAGCTGGCTGGCTGACACAAACCTCCCACCGCCCCAGTTTACGTTACACTTGTAACGCATCGGGAATGACGCTACAAGGTGACTGAATTCCGGCGTCGATCGGATCAACGGAAGGGGAGGTTTAACCATGTCGATCTCACGCGCTTATCTGCTGGCAGCAGTCGCCGGCATCTGTCTCTCGACCGCTGCTCATGCTCAGGGAGCGGTTGCCCCCGCAAACGCCGCCGACACGGCAACCGAAGACCAAGGCCTCGCCGAAATCATTGTCACAGCCCAGCGCCGTGCCGAAAACCTTCAGAACGTGCCGATCGCGATCACCGCTGCCAATGCCGACACGTTGGCGACCGCGAGGGTAGACAACATTGCGAATATCCAAGCGATCAGCCCGTCGATCACCTTCCGCGCGACCAACATTGCCTCGTCGACCGCCAACGTGATCATCCGTGGCCTTGGGACCACCGGTAACAGCCGCAGTTTCGAAGGTTCGGTCGGCGTTTTCATCGACGGCGTCTACCGCACACGCGCCGCCGCCGCGTTGCAGAACTTCCTAGACATCGACAATCTCCAGATACTGCGCGGCCCGCAGGGCACCTTGTTCGGGAAGAACACCACCGCGGGCGCGCTGCTGCTCTCCTCCGCCGCGCCATCAACCGACCGGAGCCAGATGCTTGTCGATATGACGGTGGGGACTTACGAAACGGTGCTCGTTCGCGCCGCTGCGGCCGTGCCACTATCCGATACGCTGGCGGTACGCATCGCCGGCCTCGCCTCGACCCGCAAGGGCTTCTACACCGACGCGCAGACTGGCCGCGACCTGAACGGTGACAAGACGCAGGCGGTGAAGGGGCAATTGCTCTTCAAGCCGTCGAGCGACGTCTCGATTCGGCTGATCGCTGATTACTCCCGCGGTGGCGGCAATTGTTGCTATGCTACGTCAGGCTTCACGGATGGGCCGACGCAGCCGCTGGTCAATGCCCTGACCCAGGCGCTTGGCCTCAAATTGCCGTCCGCACGGCTTTCCGATTTTCAGCAGACGTTGAACGGCAACGGTCGCCAAACGATCAAAGATTACGGCGGCACCGCACTGATCGACATCAACCTCGGCAACAGCTCGCTGAAGTCGGTGACGGCGCTGCGCCGCTTCAGCCTCGATCAGCGCGACATGGATCCGGATTTCAGCGGTGCGGATATCTTCCGCTATTACGAAACCTTCCAGAGCCGCTTCTTCTCACAAGAACTGACGCTGAATTCCAAGATCGAGGCGCTTAACGCCGACTTGGTGCTTGGAGGCTTCTTCTCAGACGAGAAGCTGCGCATGAGCCGCGTCCTACCATGGGCTGTCCAGGCACAGACCTATTGGGATATCCTGCTCGGCGCGGCCGGCATTCCCGCAGGCACAGCGCAGGCGCCGGTCGGCCCATGGGCAACCGAAGACATGCGCGGCTCGGCTAAATCCTATGCCGCCTTCGCGCACATGGATTTTGCGATTGGCTCGCGCGCCAACGTCATCGCCGGACTGCGTTATTCAATGGAGAAGAAGCGCGGCAGCTTCAGCAACCCCTATTTCGATCCCAACCCGCTCGCAGTGTTCAAGCTGCTCGGTGCCCAGCCCGGCCCGGCCTATAATCGCAGCACCACTGACAAGGCACTATCGGGCACCTTTGGCCTGCAGTTCCGCCCGGTCGATGACGTGATGCTGTATGCGACATACAACCGCGGCTTCAAGGCAGGCGGCGTCAACATCGACGCGAACGGCGCTGGTACGCTGATCAATAATGCTGCGGCTTACAACGCACTGCCCGCGGCGATCCGGGCTGGCTTCTTCGGCAACGCTACCGCACAGGCGCCACTCAGCCCGATCTATAAGCCGGAAACGGTCAATGCGTTCGAGCTTGGCGGCAAGTTCCAATATCTGGGTCGCCGCGCACGCACCAACATTGCCTTCTTCTATTACGATCTGTCGAACCTTCAGATCGCGCAGTTCGTTGGGCTGCGCTTCACAGTGCTCAACGCGCGGGCGGCGAAGGACTACGGCGTCGAGATAGAAAACCTGTTCGAGCTGACTGATGGACTGACGCTGGCGATTGACGGCACCTACATTCCGCACGCCAAATACGCCGCCGATCCAAACATCGACGCAGCCTTGTCCGGCTCACGCTTTCGCTTCGCGCCGAAGCTGAGCGGCAACATCGCGCTGAATCTCGATAAATCGGTGTCACCCGATGTGAACCTTACCGGACGCGTGCAATATCAATACACCAGCACCCAGCTGATCAACACCGCCACCACCTCTCGGCAGGGAGCGGTTAGCCTTGTCAATGCCAACCTCGGCTTTAAGGTGCCATCGTCGAACCTGACAGTCGAGGGGTGGGTGCAGAACTTGTTCAACAGAACGTACTTCACCCAGACGTTCGCCACCCCGCTCCAGACGGGCGACGAGAACGGCTATCTTGGCGCGCCGCGGACTTACGGCCTGCGCCTTCGCGCCACTTTCTGATCGAACTGGGGGCAGCCGAGATCGGTGCCCCCTCCCATCATGTAGAGCATTGCCCATGTCCGATTTTCGCGCCGAACAGATCGTTGACCCAACTCTCTACGGCGATCAGGCACAGATGCAGGCGTTCTTCACTTGGCTGCGCGCCGAGCATCCGATTGCACGTGTGGAAGCCGAGGGATATCGGCCGTTCTGGGTCGTGACCCGCCACGCGGACATCCGCGAGATCGAACGTCAGCCGGCCATTTTCAACGCTGGCCCGCGCAACACCCTATTGCCGATCGCCGCCGAGGAGGCGAACATGGCGCTGTTCGGCGTGGAAGCCGGCTTCGAGACGCTGGTAGTGCTCGATGGCGAGCGACACTACGAACTCCGGCAGATGACGCAGGACTATTTCCTGCCGAAGAACGTCCGCCGGCTCGAAGGGATGGTGGACAATCTCGCAGCCGCGTTCGTCGATCGGCTCATGGCCACGGGCGGCCGGTGCGACATCGCCGCCGACATCGTCTTCTGGTATCCGCTGCGCGTCGCGATGACGGTGCTCGGGATCGACGAAGCCAACGAAGCGCGGATGCTCAAGCTTACGCACGAGTTGTTCGGCGCGTCCGATCCCGCAGTGCGCCGTCCCGGCATGTCGCTTGTCGAGCATTCGATTGCTGTAAAACGTGATTATATCGCCTTCTTCGACGAAATCACGCAGGACCGCCGTGCCAACCCGCGCGACGACGTCTCGACGATCATCGCCCGCGGGCTGCCCAACGAGCATGACCTCAGTCCGGAAGAGCGGCTCGGCTATTACGTCATCGTCGCGACCGCCGGCCATGATACCACCGCCGCCTCCATAGCCGCCGGCATCCAGGCGCTCATCGATCAGCCGGATTTCATCGCTGCGCTGCGCGAGGACCCGGCGCTGGTAAAGAGCTTCGCCAACGAGGCGATCCGCTTTTGCGCACCGGTGAAGCACTTTTTCCGCAACGTCACCGCCGAGTACACTCTGGGCGACGTGACGTTCCGGCCGGGCGACCACATCATGCTGCATTATGGCGCGGCGACCCGCGATGAAGCCGTGTTCCCCGATGCGCAGACGTTCCGTATTGATCGTACGCCGAACAATCATCTCGCCTTCGGCTATGGCCCGCACCAATGCCTCGGCCAGTTTCTCGCCAAGATGGAGATCGAAGCGTTCTTCCGCGCACTCGTCCGGCGGGTCGATCGGATTGAGGCAGATGGCGCGCCAGCCTACACGCAGGCGACATTCGTCACAGGCCTGCGCGGCCTGCCGGTGCGCTGCTCCTTCGCGTCGGTCGCGTGACGATGCGGCTTGTCGGCGCGCGTCCGCGTCGACTAAGAACAGAGTATGGCCGTCGACGCAGACACCCTCGATCTACGGCAATCGCGTAGCCGCGATGCGCTCCATGCCGCACTCGAAAGGCTGCTCGAAACGACCCGGCTACAGGATATCACCGTCAGTGAGATCGCTCGCGAGGCGGGTGTCGGACGACCGGTATTCTATCGTCTTTATGACGATGTGTCTGGTCTGCTCGCCGATCGCATGGCGATCGATTTCGATCGGCAGTTCGAACTCGCCGAGGCGCACTGGCGCATCCACGGACCGAGTATTGGCGTGATGCGCGCAGCAACGATCTACTCGCTGGAAGCGATTGCGGCGCGGCCTAAGCTCTATGCCGCACTGCTGGACGGTTCGGGCGGCACGAACGCTGTAACGATCTTCCGAGCCCAGATCTCTCGCCTTATAACGCTGCTACCGGCGCCATCGGACAACGCCCGGAGAGCACCCGAACCTCTGCGCATCGCTCTTATCGCCAGCGCGATCAGCGGATTTTTGCTGGCATGGATCGAAGCCGGGCTGCAGCCATCGATCGAGACGGCCGCCCCGATGATGGAAGGCCTCTTACAATCCGCTTGGTGAGCGCGATTGCCTAAGGCTGATAACGGGTCTTGGAATCAGCCAAAGACCCAATCGCAGTCAGACGAAGGAGACTGGCTCGGCGACGCCACGATTACGCCCGAAGGCCGGGCGATCATGGCCATGCTGATGGCGACGCGCGATCCAGCCCTCATGGCCAGACCCATCGGGCTTCGCAGTCTTGCAACCGATGCCGCGATGCGGCCTGAGCCCGAACAGGAAGGCATGGAAGCAGCCATCGCCAAAGCCGAGGCGTTGTCAATCGGCGTTCAAAGTTGACCCCCTGATCGGCGCGTAAAACTGACCCCCCTATCGGTCTGGCAGGCGGTTATCCCGGTAGTCCATGGGAGGGGCCCGCGCATGCCGTCGCGCGCCGTCA
>NZ_JAROCY010000012.1 GCF_029436685.1 Novosphingobium cyanobacteriorum | reverse complement strand
GTAATTGTCGCTCGACGGTTGCTCCTCGCAACAGCAAATGGTAGCCAGAATTCACCAACCGGCGCGGCCACCTATCGGCCATCAAAATTGACGCCGACCGGACACCGTAATCGTCGCGCTACAGCAAAAATGACTTCGGCCCGAAGGTGCGCGAGTGGAACAAGGCCGAACTGGTCGAGCAATGGCGCGAGCGCTGGGCCGAGCATGTCAACCAGCGCCTTGCCGAACTCGACATCGATGCACGGATCGATCACCGCAGCCTGGAGGCGCAGGGCATTGCGCTGGAGCCGCAGGACAAGATCGGCCCCGCCGCTTCGCGCATGGGCGAGCGCGGGCTGGAGGCCGAACGGATCGAGGAACACCGCGCTGTCGCGCAGCGAAATGGCGAGCGGATTATCGCCAATCCCGCTGTCGCCCTCGACGCGATTACGCACAGTCAGGCCACTTTCACGAACCGCGACCTTGCCATGTTCGTGCACCGGCACAGCGACGGCAAGGAACAGTTCGATTTGGCGATGAGCGCGGTGCGCGGTTCGTCCGATCTGATCGCGCTGGGCAAGGACGGACGCGGTGAAGAGCGGTTTACATCGCGGCAGATGATCGAAACCGAGCAGCAGTTGCAGCGCGCGTCGGTATTGCTGGCGGAACGCCAACGGCATCCGGTCCAAGGCTCAGGCCGGGAAGAAGCACTAGAGCGCGCGATCGAGCGCGGACTGGTGCTATCCGGCGAGCAGCGCGCGGCGTTCGAGCATGTGACCGATGGGCGCGGCCTCTGCGCCGTTGTCGGCTATGCCGGGACCGGCAAAAGCGCGATGCTGGGCGTTGCCCGCGAGGCTTGGGAAAGCGCGGGCTATACCGTTCGCGGTGCGGCGCTGTCCGGGATTGCCGCCGAGGGGCTGGAGCACGGTTCAGGCATTGCATCGCGCACCATCGCGAGCCTTGAACATCAGTGGGGCCAAGGCCGCGAAATGCTCACCTCGCGCGACGTGCTCGTGATCGATGAAGCGGGCATGGTCGGCACGCGCCAGATGGAGCGCGTCCTCTCCCATGCCGCCGATGCAGGCGCGAAAGTTGTCCTGGTCGGCGATCCGCAACAGCTCCAGGCCATCGAAGCCGGAGCCGCCTTCCGCGCGATCCATGAACGGCACGGCAGCGTCGAAATCAGCGAAGTGCGTCGCCAGCATGAAGGCTGGCAGCAGGACGCAACGCGGCACCTTGCCACCGGGCGCACCGGACTTGCGATTCAGGCCTATGACGAACGCGGCATGGTGCATGTTGCCGAGACGCGGGCGGCAGCGCGTGGCGAGCTGATCGAGCGCTGGGATCGCGACCGGCAGGCCAACCCTGACGATAGGCGCATCATCCTCACCCACACCAATGACGAGGTGCGGGAGCTCAATAGCGCGGCACGAGAAAAGCTGCGCACCAGTGGCGAGTTGGGCAACGACGTGACCATCCGCGCCGAACGGGGCGAGCGGCAGTTCGCCAGCGGCGACCGCATCATGTTCCTGCGCAATGAGCGGGGTCTGGGCGTCAAGAATGGCACACTCGGCACCGTCGGACAGGTGACGCCGCAACGCATGGCCGTGCGCACTGACGATGGCCGCAGTGTCGCCTTCGACACCAAGGATTATGCGAACATCGATCACGGCTACGCCGCAACGATCCACAAGGCGCAGGGCATGACCGTGGACCGCGCCGATGTGCTGGCGACGCCGGGAATGGACAGCCATGGTGCCTATGTCGCGATGTCTCGCCACCGTCACGGCCTTGCCCTGTACTATGGGCGCGACGACTTCGCCGATCAGTCCAAACTTGTCCGCACGCTCAGCCGCGAGCGCGGCAAGGACATGGCAAGCGATTACAAGCCCGAGCATCAGTTTGCCGAACGGCGCGGCATCACCTTCCGCGAACGCATTGTCGAGATTGCACGGCAGTTGCCGGAACGAGCGAAGTCGATCTTCGCTGGCTTCCGTCCGCAGGCCCAGAAGCTCGAAGCACTGCCGACCGATCAGGCTGGTCTGTCCGATCAGCGCCGGGCGGTCGAGCGCTATGCCCGTGCCGCCGCCGACATCGGGCAGATGCGCGAACAGGGATTGCCCGTCCTGCCCCACCAGCGCGACGCGCTGGAGAAGGCCAGGAGGGCGCTTGATGCCATCCGTCCCCATGCCGCCGCCGACCTCGCCAGCGCCTTGCAGCGCCAGCCTTCGCTGGCCCGCGAGGCCGCCGATGGCCGCAGCCAGGGCGCGATCCGCGCCATGCAGCTTGAAGCCGAAATCCGCGTCGATCCCGCGCAGCGCGCCGACCGCTTTGTCAGCGACTGGCAACGGCTTGGGCAGGCACGGCAAGCGATGCAGCGCGATGGCGACAGCAAGGGCGCGCAGAGGCTTACCAACCGCATGACGGACATGGCGAAGGGGCTGGAGCGCGACGCGCAGGTTGAATCCCTGCTGCGCAGCCGCACACGCGAGCTTGGCATCAAGACAGAACTCGGTCGCGATCTGGCCCGCGACCTTGCCGCTTCCATCTCGATGGAGCGGAGCCGGTCAATCGGCATGGGCCTGTAGGAGAAGCGTAATGGATACCGATACGGATGACGTGGAACTGACGCTGGACGTTGAGCCGGAACCCGACCCTGACCCGCCCACTCCGGAGGACGCAGGCGATCCCGCCGCCGAGGCTTTTACCCGCCTTGAAGGCGAGCTGGCCCTGATGCGCCGAGCGGTGCAGCATCTGGCCGCCGAGCGTGCAGACATTGTCATTCCCGACTACGGCGCGACCCTGACCGACATGGCCAAGCGGATGGGCGCGATCAGTGACAACCTGAAGACCATGGCCAGTCATCCGGCGATGCAGATGACGCCTGACAGCATCGGCAATCGGATTGCAGCCGCAGCCGAGGCAGCACGGCGCACCGACGAGGAAAGGATCAGCGAGGCCCGGAGTGACTTGCACCAAGCTACGCAGGAAATGCGCAACGTCACGGCTCAAGCGCGCACTGCCGCCGAGCAGCGGCAGCAGCTCTACCAGGTGGCAGGCGGAGCAATGCTGGCCGGTATCCTGCTATGGTCATTCCTCCCCGGCACAATTGCCCGCGCCATGCCAGAAAGCTGGCACTGGCCCGAGCGCATGGCAGCGCGGCTGGTGGGCGCATCCTCCCGGTGGGACGCAGGCGCGCGCCTGATGCAGAGCGACAGCCCAGAGGCATGGAACGCACTGGTGCAGGCCGCTGACATCCAGGGCGACAACCGCGATGCCATTGACGCTTGCCGGAAGGCCGCTGCTACATCGCAGCAGCCAGTGCGATGCAGCGTCAAGATTCGTCCTGTGTCGCAGCCAAAGAGCAGATGATGTTATCAACGAGGTCGGGTTGGCGTCCCAGACAGGGCCGACGAGGATCACCACGGCCCACGCTAAATGTGGGAATCGATGTGGGAACACTTTTTCAGGAAGTCCACTTTATCGTGTAAAAACAACACGATAAAGTGGTTGACTGGTGCCCAGAAGAGGACTCGAACCTCCACGCCGTTTCCAGCGCCGCCACCTGAAGACGGTGCGTCTACCAATTCCGCCATCTGGGCACGGAGCGGATGGGCAAAAGCGCCTGTCCGCCGGGTAGGAGCGCGCCACTAAGGCAGGCGGCGGGGCCTGTCAACAAGGGTTTGGCGAAAGAATGCAAATAGGCGCTCTTCGCCATTGAACGCGGGGGCGGGGCTGTGCCAAAGGCGCGCTGACGAAGCCAGCCAGCGGGGCCGGCGCGATTCAACACGGGTGTGCAGGCAATGGCAAAGGGCAGGGCGCGCGATCTGGAAGGCAGGCTGGTGGCGCTGGTCGGCGGCACCGGGTTCTTCGGCACGCATCTGGCGCAGGAGCTGCTGGAGCGCGGTGCGCGCCTGCGCGTGTGCAGCCGTCATCCGGAACGCTGCTTCCGCGTGAAGCCGCTGGGCGTGCTGGGGCAGGTGCAGGCCGTGGCCGTGGACGTGACCAAGCCGCACACCCTGGCCGTGGCGCTGACGGGCGTGGACGCGGTGGTCAACCTCGTCGGCGCATTCGATGGTGACCTGAACGCGGTGCAGGCCAAGGGCGCGGGCAACGTTGCCGCGGCGGCGCGTGATGCTGGTGCCACCGCGCTGGTGCATGTCTCGGCCATCGGCGCCGATGCCGAATCGCCGGTGGCCTATGCCCGCACCAAGGCCGCAGGCGAGCAGGCGGTGCTTGCGGCATTCCCCGCCGCCACGATCCTGCGCCCGTCGATCCTGTTCGGCGAGGACGACAAGTTCGTGAACATGTTTGCAGGCCTGATCGCCACGTTCCCCGTGCTGCCGGTGTTCGCGCCCGAGGCGAAGTTCCAGCCCGCTTTCGTGGACGATGCGGCCGAGGCGGTGGGCAACGTGCTTGCTTCCCCGGCGGCGTTCGCGGGCAAGACCTTCGAGGTTGCCGGGCCGGAGCAGGTTTCAATGGGCGAACTCAACCGCCGCATCGCCGCCGCCCAATGCCGCAAGCGCACGTTCCTGGAACTGCCCGATGCGGTTTCGGGCGCGATCGCCGGCCTCACCGGCTGGCTGCCGGGCGCACCGCTCAGCCGCGACCAGTGGGCGCTGCTGCAGAAGGGCAACGTGGCCAGCGGCACGCTGCCGGGCCTGGCCGAACTGGGCGTGCGCGCGCGGCCGCTTGAGCTGTTCATCGATCGCTGGATGGTGCGCTACCGCAAGTACGGCCGCTTCGGCACCAAGACCCGCGCGGCCTGATTCGCCGCCCAGCGCAGGCGGGGCGCGCAGGCAGATGCTCAGGCGTTCACGTCGGCGTAGTGCGAAGGTGGGTGGATCACGTCCATCCGTTCCGACAGCAGCGGGCGGAAGCTGGGCCGGCTCTTGAACACGGAATACCACCCGCGCGCCTGTTCGTGCTGCGCCCAGTCGATCCCGCCAAGGTAATCCGCCACGGAAATCTGCGCCGCGGCGGCAAGGTCGGCCAGGCTCATGGTCGATCCGGCCAGCCAAGGGCGGTTGTCGATCAGGTAGTCGACATAATCGAGATACTGGTTGGCGAGCTTGATCGTCTCGCGCAGCGTGCGGCTGTCGGGCGGCTGGCGCAGGAACAGGCGCTTCTTCATCTTTTCCTCGAGCAGCGGCCCGGTGACCGAGGCGAAGAAGTTTTCATCGAACATGGCGACGAGCCGGCGGATTTCCGCGCGGTTGATCGCGGTGCCGTTGATCATCGGCGCCTTGTCGACCGTTTCCTCGAAGTATTCGCAGATCGCGCGGCTGTCGGCGATGGCGATGTTGCGCTCCGGATTCACGATCACCGGCGTCTGCAACGCATGGCTCAGGTTCTGGAATTCGGGCCGCGCCTCCCACGGGTTCTCGCGGATCAGGTCATAGGCGATGCCCTTTTCGCTGAGCAGCAGGCGCACCTTGCGGCTGAACGGGCAGAGGGGGAACTGATAGAGTTGCCACATATCCGTTCTCCATGGACGAGGCGCGGCCCTCAAGTCCAGCACGGGAAGAACGCGATACGTGGATTTCTCGATCTGGGCGCATGATCTGCGCCGTGTCGTCAGATCAGGTCGCGATTGTCTTCCGCAGCCGCGCGCACTTCGTCGAGTTCCTCGCCGGAAAGATCCTCGTCGGCAAAGGGATCGATCGCGGGATCGATGCAGAGGCTTTCGAAGTCGAAGGGCTCGTCGTCCGCGTCCGGGATATCCTGCGTGGTGCGACCCGAGGGCAGGTGGCGGGCGACTTCGAGCGAGGGGCGCGAGCGTGCTGCGGCCGCCGCCAAGGGCTGGACGCTGGACAGGTCTTTGCTGAGCGGGGCGGGCATTGCAGATCCGTTGCAGATTGTGTTGACTTTCTGCCGCCCTAGGCTTGCCCACCGGCCCGCAATCGGTCCGGTGCGTTAACTCTCCGTAATGATGGACGGATCTGACGCGATGGGAACCTGCGTATGCTCCCACGACTCTATCTGCGAAAGGCAGGTGTGGCATGGCGGCAAGGGCATGGTGGCAGGGGCAGATCCGGCTGGCGCTGGTCTCGATTCCGGTTGAGGTCTATCCCGCCACGCGCAGTGGCGCGGCCATCAGCTTTCGCCAGATCCACCAACCCACCGGCAAGCCGATCCACTATGAAAAGGTGGTGCAGGGCGTTGGTCCGGTGGATCGGGACGAGATCATCAAGGGTTACGAGGTCAGCCGCGGCGAATACGTGCTGCTGGAAGATGCAGAGATCGAGGCGGTGAAGATCGAGAGTCGCAAGACGCTGGAACTGGTCCAGTTCGTCGATGCCGGCGAGATCGACGTGCTGTGGTATGAAAAGCCGTTCTATGTCGTGCCCGCAGATGATCTGGCGGAAGAAGCCTATGTCGTGCTGCGCGAGGCGCTGAAAGCCACGGGCAAGGTGGCGCTGGGGCAGATCTCGGTGCGCGGGCGCGAACAATTGGTCAGTCTGAAGCCATGCGGGCGCGGCATCATTCTGGAAGTGCTGCGCTATGCCGACGAAGTGAACAAGGCGCGGGGCTTCTTTGGCGAGATCGGCAACGAGGCGCCCGGAGAGGACCTGCTGGAACTGGCGACCACGCTGATCGAAAAGCGTGCCGGGCCGTTCAAGCCCGAGGAGTACCACGACCGCTATGTCGATGCGCTACACCGGCTGGTCGAGAAGAAGGTGAAGGCGCGCGGGAAGCGCATCCTGGAGGATGTGGAGGAGAGCGCGCCGCGCAGTGGCAATGTGATAGACCTGATGGCCGCGCTGAAGCGCTCGGTCGGTTCGGGCGATATGCCCACGGCGAAGCGCAAGGCACCTGCCAAAGCAGCCGCAAAAGCCAAGCCCACACGCTCACGCAAGCGGGCCTGAGCCATGGCGAAGCGCAAGGACCCGCTGGAAGCCTACAACGCCAGGCGCGATTTCGCCCGCACGGCCGAGCCGGAAGGCAAGGTGGCGCAGGGAAGCGGCAACCGCTTCATCGTGCAGAAGCATGACGCCACGAGGCTGCACTGGGATTTCCGGCTGGAAGTGGACGGCGTGCTGAAGTCCTGGGCGGTTACGCGCGGCCCCAGTCCGGACCCGGACGACAAGCGGCTGGCTGTGCATACCGAGGATCACCCCCTGTCCTACGCCGACTTCGAAGGGACGATCCCCGAAGGCGAGTATGGCGGCGGCACGGTGATGCTGTGGGATCGCGGCACCTGGGCGCCCGTTCCGGGCAAATCGGCCAAGGACCTTGCAAAGGGACACCTGCACTTCACGCTGGAGGGCGAGCGGATGAAAGGCGAATGGATCATCCTTCGCCTGAAGCCTCGGCCCAGGGAGAAGCGCGAGAACTGGCTGCTGCGCAAGGTGGACGATGCGTTTGCCGAAGAGGGCGACAAGCTGGTGGAACGGGGCCTGACATCGGTTTTGACTGGCCGCACGATGGCGGAGATCGCAGGGGATAAACAGGGCGCGCATTCGCTTAAAGGCAAGAAGGGAAAAGCCTTTGCCGCCGAGATGGATCAGGCAGCGAAGCGCAATGCCAAGCCTGCGCGTAAGCCCGTGCGCAAGCAGGCCAACGCGGGATTGCCCGCCTTCCGACCGCCGCAACTGGCCACGCTGGTGGATGCGGTGCCGGCGGGCAATGGCTGGATGCACGAGATCAAGTTCGACGGCTATCGCGCGCTGGTGGCGGTCAACGGTGCAGACGTCCGCGTCTATACCCGTAACGGGCTGGATTGGACCGACAAGTTCGGCCCGCTGGTGCAGGCGATTGCCGCGCTGGACCTGCCGCCTGCGCTGATCGATGGCGAGATCGTCGCCTATGACAAGGAGGGCAACCCGGACTTCAGCAGCCTGCAGAAGGTGTTGAAGCGCGGGCATGGCGCGCAGACGGACCGGACGCCGCTGGAATTCTTCGCCTTTGACCTGCTGGAGGTGGACGGCGAGGACTTGGCCGATCGCCCCAACATCGAGCGCAAGGAGCGGCTGGAAGGGCTGATGGCCGGCGTGCAGCCGCCCTTGCACGTGGCCCAACACGTGGTCGGTTCGGGGGAAAAGCTGTTCCAGGCGATGTGCGCCGCAGGGCAGGAAGGCATCATCGCCAAGCGCATCGATGCGCCCTATCGCGGCGCACGCGGGCGCAGCTGGGTGAAAGTGAAGTGCATCCTGCGCCAGGAATTCGTGATCATCGGCTGGAAGAAATCCAGCGCCAAGGGGCGGCCGTTCTCCTCGTTGCTGCTGGCGCAGAACGAAGGCGGCAGGCTGGTCTACAAGGGCAATGTCGGCACCGGTTTCGGCGGCGGCCTGCTGGAGGATCTGGCCAAGGCGATGAAGCCGCTGGCGGTGGACGAGGCGGCGGCCGAAGTGCCGCGTGAGCACGGGCGAGGCGTGACCTGGCTTGAGCCTAAGCTGGTGGCTGAAATCGCCTTTGCCGAGTTTACCGCCGAAGGATCGGTGCGCCACGCCAGCTTCGTCGGGCTGCGCAACGACAAGAAGGCGGCCGATGTGGTGCCCGAACGGGCCGAGCCAATCGCGGAGGTTGCCGCCGTGGAACAGGTGAAGATCAGCAACCGCGATCGGGTGATCTTTCCCGAAAGTGGCGAGACCAAGGGCGATCTGGCCGATTGGTACACGCAGGTCGCACCGCTGATGCTGCCCTTCGCTGCCGGCAGGCCGATCAGCCTGGTCCGCTGCCCGCAGGGTCGGGGCAAGAAGTGCTTTTTCCAAAAGCATGACAGCGGCACGTTCGGCCCTTCGGTCCACCACGTGCCCATCGCCGAAAAGGATGGAAACGCCGAGGAATACATCTTCGTCGATGACACGGCGGGTCTGCTTTCCTGCGTGCAGATGGGCACGATCGAATTCCACGGCTGGGGCTCGATGGCGGGCGACGTGGAAGCGCCCAACCGCATGGTCTTCGATCTGGATCCCGACGAGGGGCTGGGCTTTGCCGAAGTGAAGAAGGCGGCGCATTTCATCCATGACCGGCTGGCGGACATTGGCCTCGCCAGCTTTCCCATGCTCTCGGGCGGCAAGGGCGTGCACGTGGTCGTGCCGTTGACGCCGGGCCACACGTGGGAAGCGCACAAGGATTTCGCCCGCCGCTTTGCCGAGGCGCTGAGCATGGCGGAGCCTGATCGCTTCGTGGCGAACATGAGCAAGGCCAAACGCGTGGGGCGCATCTTCATCGATTACCTGCGCAACCAGCGCGGGGCCACCGCCGTGCTGCCCTATTCCGCCCGCGCCCGTGCGGCGGCTCCTGTGGCGGTGCCGATCACGTGGGGAGAGCTCGACGGGTTCGAGGACGCGCACCCCTTCTCGATCCGCGATGCCGACCAGGTCCTGCGCCGCGCCAAGGGAAAGGGGCTGGCCGGCTGGGGCTTTGCCGAACAGCGCCTGCCGGAGGTTTAAGCTGGGATCGCCTCGCGCATGCGCAGCTTCGCCTCGATCGCGTCCCACAGCTTGCCCAGCCGGTAATCCGCCTCGGTCCAGCCGGCAAAGGCGCCAATGGGCTTGCGCCGCACCGCCATCTGCTCGATCGCGCTGGCCATCGGGATCACCGGCCAGCCTGCGGCAAAGCCCGAAACCACTTCGCGGTGCAGCTTGCGCCGGGTGTCGACCATCGACAGCACCGGCAGGATCGGCGGGTGGCGGTGGTGGCTGCGCAGCATCTCCTGCCGGATCGCATCGAGCGCGCGGACCGAAAGCGGCGAGGGCGGCAGCGGCACGATCAGCACGTCGGCCGCCGCCATGATCTGGTCGCTGATCTCGTTCAGCACCGGCGGGCAATCGACGATGATTCGCGGATACTCGGCCGATAGGGCTGCGGTGAGATTGGCCAGCCGCTTGCGATGGCCGATGCGCGCCAGCGCCACCGACAGCGATCGCAGGCTTTCGTCCGATTGCAGCAGGGAAAGGCCGGGATAGGGGGAGGGCGAGATCAGGTCTCGCGGCCGGCCATCACGTTGAAAAACCGAGGCGGCCCGCTTGCCCGGCCGTTCCTCCATGCCCAGCAGAAAGGCCGCGCCGCCCTGCGGATCAAGGTCCCACAGCAGCGTGGAATGGCGCGAAAGCACGGCCGCGCGCCAGGCCATGTCCACTGCCAGCGTGGTTTTGCCCACGCCGCCTTTGACGCTGTAAACGCCGATGACCGCCATTGTCGTTGCTGACCCCGAGACCCTGCGCAATCCTGCGGCAGGGAATGGTAAATGGCAATCGTTGGCTGCAGCCTTGTTGCAGGCTGCGCAGTACCGGAAAGGGACAATGCGAAATGGGTACGCGCGGGTCGGCGCGCACGCCCCGATTGCGCGCGCCGCCCCGCGCCTGGCGCGTCAGTGCCGCAAGAGCCGCATCCTGTCGCGCAAGGTGTCTATGGCGATCTGCTCGACGCTCTTTTCCGGGCAGTCGGATTCGAGCAGCGTCGCCAGCGAGCGCTGCTTCTGTGCTATGAGGTCGATCGCCTGGAGCGTGTCCATGTGCTTCACGGCCACGTCCATGTCGAGGCACAGGGCCGAGCCGAGCGCCTCGACTTCCTGCGAAAGTTCCTCGAGCACCACCGCGATCTGGCGATGGGTGGCCTGGTTGGCCATGGGCGGTATCTCCATTGGACGCGCGCTCGTCAGGCGGCTTCTTCCATCTTGGCGCTGTCAGCCAGCGCGGCGAGATTGAGCACCATCACCATGCGGTCCTCGATGGCGGCAAGGCCTTCAAGGAACGGCACGACGGTGTCGTTGCCGGCGCTGGGTGGCGGCGGCTGCAGTGCGTCGTCGGGCACGGTGACGATATCGCTCACCGAATCGACGATCCAGCCGCTCACCTGGGCGCCGATCTGGGTCACGATGATGGCGTGGCGCGGCGTTGCCTCGGTGGCGCGCCAGCCCAGGCGGGCGGCCAGGTCGATCACCGGCAGCACGGTGCCGCGCAGGTTGACCACGCCGGCCACGTAATGCGGCACGCGCGGCAGTCGCGTGGTGGGCGACCAGGCGCGGATTTCGCGGATCGACATGATGTCGAGCCCGAAGACCTGCCCTTCCACTTCGAAGGTGATGAGTTCGCGGATCATGGCTTTAACCCTCCCTTGCGGATCAGTGGGCGACGCGGCGGACCGCGGCGACAAGCTTCTGCGGATCGAACGGCTTGACGATCCAGCCCGTGGCCCCGGCTTCGCGGGCGCGGGCCTTCTTTTCCTCGCTGCTTTCCGTGGTCAGCACCAGGATCGGGCGGTCGCGATGGCGGCTGCCTTCGCGCAGGCGTTCGATCAGGCCAAAACCGTCAAGGCGCGGCATGTTGATGTCGGTGATCACCACGTCGACCTCGTTCAGCGCCAGCCAGTCGAGCGCGGCGATGCCGTCCTCGGCCTGGGAGACGTCGAAGCCTTGCGACGTGAGGGCGTGGTTCAACAGGGCCCGCATGGACGGGCTGTCGTCTACGGTAAGGATCCTGGTGTTGTTGCTCATGCTCGGGGCTCGCTTCTTTCGGAAAGTCAGAACAGCTCGACATCGCCGGTCGACATGGCCGGGCGCGCGATGGGTTGGACAGGCGGTGCGAGGCGATCCTCGACCGTACGGCAACGCACCTGGCCAGAGGCCGGGCGGAAATCGACGCGGCGGGCAGCCGTCCCGCCGAGATCGGAGCGGACGAGATCGATGCCTTCGCGCTGCAGGAAGCCGCGCGCGAACTCCGCGTTGGCGGTGCCGATCTTCATCATGTTGCGGTTCACGTTGGCCCCGCCGTAAAGATGCGCCTTCAGCCGCATCTTGCGTGCGCCCTTGCCCAGCATCTGGTTGACCAGAAGCTCCATCAGGTAGGTGCCATAGTGTTCGTCCACCGCGCTGGTCGGCATGCCTGCCGGCGGCTCGGCCAGCAGGAAGTGGTTCATGCCACCGACCCGCGCATCGGGATCGAACAGGCACAGCGCCACGCAGCTGCCCAGCACGGTCGTGAGCTCCACCTGCGGCTCGGCGCTCACCAGCGCCTGCCCCTGCATCACGGTGATGCGTTCGGGCGCGCGGGCAACGTCTGCTGCAGGAAAGATGCGGCTTTCAAACATCGTGTCAGGCCGCCTTGCTGAACGCGTGGCGCGCAATGTGGTCGATCGGCGCAACCACGCCTGCCGCGCCCAGCGAAATGGCGGCGCGCGGCATGCCGAAGACGGTGCAGGTCGCCTCGTCCTGGCAGATCGTGTGCGCCCCGCGCTGCGCCATGGCCAGCAGGCCCTGCGCGCCATCTGCGCCCATGCCGGTCAGCAGGATGCCCACGGCATGTGCGCCCACCGTTTCGGCCACGGAATGGAACAGCATGTCCACGCTGGGCAGGTGGCCGGAAACCGGCTCCCCACGGCGCAGCCGCGCGTGATAGCTCATCGATCCGCCCACCGTCAGGTGGCGGTCGTCGCCCGGCGCGATATAGACGTGCCCGGCCTTCAGCGGCAGGTCCGGCTCGGCCAGCAGGATCCGTGGCGGGCAATGCTGGTCCAGCGTCTTGGCCACGGCCCCGGCAAAGCGCGGCGAAATGTGCTGCACCACCAGCGTCGGCGGGCAATCCACCGGAAAGCCGCCCAGCAGCACCTGCAGCGCTTCCACGCCGCCGGTGGACGATCCGATGGCGATCAGCCGCGGCCGTTCCGAAAGTGAACTGCGCGCCTCGGTCGCCACGCGCTGGGTCGAAGGGGCGCGGGTCGGGAACTGCACCTTCGCCGCTTCACGGATCAGGCCGGCCAGCCGGCCCATGTCTTCCATCGGCAGGCCGCCCGAACTTTCGTTCTTGGCATAGCAGTCCACCGCACCCAGCGCGAGCGCGCGGGCCGTAGTGTCGGTGCCCTTCTGCGTCGATCCGGAAACGATGATCACCGGCGTGGGGCGCAGCTGCATGATCTTCTCAAGGAAATCGAGACCGTTCATGCCCGGCATTTCCACGTCGAGCGTGATCACGTCGGGGTCCAGCTCGCGAATCATCTGGCGGCCTTCCGCGGCATTGGCGGCGGCGCCGACCACGGTAATGTCGCCTTCACGCTCCAGCCGGGTCTTGAGGATGGCGCGCATCGTGGGCGAATCTTCGACTACGACAACACGGATCATGCGGCCCTCCTGCGGTATACTGTTGGCCCGGTGGGGGCGAGTTCATCGAGCGCCGGGCCGGTAACCCGTTCGCTGTGGCCGACATAAAGCGTGCCTTCCGGCGCCAGCATCTGCGCAAACCGCGCAACCAGCCGCTCCTTGGTCGGATTGTCGAAATAGATCATAACGTTGCGGCAGAAGATCACATCGAACCGGCCCTGCATGGGCCATTCGCCCAGCAGGTTCAGCTGCCTGAACCGCACCATCTGCTGCACGTCATGTGCGATCACCGCATCGCCGCCCTGCGCCTGGGTCCACGCGCGGCGCAGCGGTTCGGGCACGGCCTTGAGATCTTCCTCGCGATATCGGGCGGCTTCGGCCTTGGCCAGCGCGTGCGTGGCGATGTCGCTGGCCAGAATGCGGATGTCGCGCCGGGCGATCGCCGATCCTTCGGCCGTGTTCGGGCCCAGCAGGGTCATGGCAAGCGACCAGGTCTCCTCGCCCGATGAACATCCGGCCGACCACATGCGCACCTTGCCGCCGCGGTTCAGCCGCTCGATCAGGCCGGGGCGCACCTCGTCGCGAAAGTGATCGAAGTGGTGCGATTCGCGATAGAAGAAGGTGTGGTTGGTGGTCAGCGCGCAGATCGCCTTCTTGCGCTCGGCGGCATCCTCGCGAATGCGCAGGACATAGGATCCGAACGTGGTGCAGCCGGAATTGCGCACCAGCGGCGAAAGGCGCGAATAGACCAGCATCGCCTTGCCCTGGGGCAGCACGATGCCTGCTTCCTTGTGCGCGATCTCGCTGATCGCGCGGAAATCGTCCGCGCTGTACACACCGGGGCTGACCCCCGGCATGCTTTCGGCAAAGGCTTCCTGCACGCTCACGCTGCTTCTGCCAGCGACATGCCGGAAAGGCTGCGTGAAACCAGCCCGTCCACGTCGACGATCAGCGCCACGCGCCCGTCGCCCAGGATGGTCGCGCCGGCCACGCCTTCAACCGATCGGTAATGCGTGTCGAGGCTCTTGATCACCACCTGGCGCTGGTCGCAGATGGCATCGACCAGCAGCGCGGCACGGCCGGCTCCTTCGGTCTCGACCACGATCAGCACGCCGTCCTGCGCCTTTTCCACCGCGCCCAGTGCGCCCACGGCCTCGTGCAGCGGCACCACCGGGATGAAGCGGCCACGGACGTTGATCATCGCGCGGCGTGATCCCAGGCCCTGCACTTCGTTGGGGGCAGGACGCAGGCTTTCCACCACGTTGGCCAGCGGCACCACCAGCGTCTGGTCGCCCACGTTCACCACCATGCCGTCGCTGATCGCCAGCGTCAGCGGCAGGGTAAGGGTAAAGGTCGTGCCCGAACCGGGTTCCGATTCGATGGTGATGCGGCCGCCCAGGTCCTTCACGTTCTGGCGCACCACGTCCATGCCAACGCCGCGGCCGGAAATGTTGGAGATCTGCTGCGCGGTCGAGAAACCGGGCGCAAAGATCAGCAGGTCGATCTCTTCCTTGGAAAGCTGCGCGTCCGGGGCGACAAGGCCCTTTTCGATCGCCTTCTGCAGCACGCGTTCGCGGTTGATGCCACGGCCGTCGTCGGCAATGCGGATCAGGATCCGTCCAGACCGGTGCTCGGCGGAAAGCGTCAGCGTGCCTTCGGCGGATTTGCCGGCGGCAAGGCGCTCTTCTGCCGATTCGATGCCGTGGTCCACGGCATTGCGGATCAGGTGGGTCAACGGTTCGCCCAGGCGTTCGATCACCGTCTTGTCCAGCTCGGTGCTTTCGCCCGAAACGTCCAGCCGCACGTGCTTGCCGGTGCTGGCGGTCAGTTCGCGCAGGATTCGCGGAACGCGGCTGAACACCGATCCGATCGGCTGGGCGCGGATGGCCATCGCCGATTCCTGGATGTCGCGGGTCAGGCCTTCCAGCATGGCCAGCTCTTCGGTCACGGCCAGGCCGTCACCGGCAAGCCGCTGTGCCATCATCGCCTGCGCGATCACCAGTTCGCCCACCGCGTCGATCAGCTTGTCCAACTTGCCCAGTTCGATACGGATCGATTGGCCCGGCACCGGCGGCGCAGGCGGGGCCGGTGGCGCGGCGCCACCCGACGGTGCAGGTGCTGCCTCGGTCGGCGCAGGCGCGCTCGTGCTCGTGCTGGCGATGGGCGCAGCCGCAGGGGCCGCAGGCGCACTCGCCGGGGTGGCGGGCGCTGGCAGCCGCACATCGGCCATCGGCGCATCTTCGCCGAATGAAAGGCCGCAATCGTCGCCCACGAAGTCGAAGACATCGCGCACTGATGCTTCGCTGACATCGTCGGGGAACACAAAGGTCCAGCCAAGGTAGCCGGTGACAGGGTCAAGCGTGTCGAGCGGAGGCACCTGGCCCACATCGCATTCCACGCAGCGGCCGCCCAGTTCCAGCACTTCGCGCAGCATCAGCAGCGGCTCGCTGCCGTTGCGCATCGCGCCGGTATGGGGGCGGACCTTCAGCACCCAGCCCTTGGAAACGGGCTTGTCATCGTCGGATGCCGCATCACCGCCGGTCAGTTCGCCGGCGATCGAATCCATCATCGAATCGAAGTCGATGCCGAAATCGTCGTCATCGCTGGCTGATGATGTCGCCGTCGGTTGTGGTTCCGGCGCTGCGGCGGCTGCGGGCGCTGCGGCAGGCGCGGCGCCTGCGTTGGCGGCCATCGCGGCGGTCAGTTCGGCCTGCAGCGCGGCGTCGTCGGGCGTTTCACCCAGTCCGCGCGCGGCGGCCACATGGTCGCTCAGTGTATCCAGCGCGCGCAGCAGCAGGTCCACCAGCGGCTCGGTGATCGCCACGGTCTCGTCGCGAACGTCGGACAGCAGCGTTTCGAAGGTGTGGGTAAAGGCCTGCAGCGCCACGTATCCAAACGCACCCGCGCCACCCTTGATCGAATGGACGCCGCGGAACACGGCGTTGACGGTATCGGCGTCATGGGTCCCGGCCTTGCACGCGGCAAGACCGGCCTCGGCTGCTGCCAGCGATTCTTCGCACTCGGCAAAGAAGATGGCCTGGATTTCTTCGGCGTTCATGCCGCCACCTCGTCAAACAGCTCTGCGTCGAGCCCGAACTGGCGGGCGGTGTCTCGCAGCACGGGGGAAGCCTGGATGTTCGCGCCGTCGCCGGTGCGCCGTGCGCTGACCAGCAGCTGCAGCATGACCTGGCCGATCTGGGTGCATTCCCGGGCGTCGATGTGCAGCACGCCAGAGCCCAGCGCGGCAACCATCTCTGGCAACAGCGCTTCGGCAGCGGCGCGGTCGCACCGGGATGGCAGGGTGATCGTCGGCATCGTGCAGGAATCCCTTTCGCACAATCAATCGCTCGCCGCGGCGGAGAGGCCTGCCGCAACTTCTGCTGGTTAGCCGTGAAGGGACAAAGGTCGGCTTGCTTGGACCTTAGGGTGAGATACTTATCCCGCCGCACAGGAATTGCTTGGCGTCGAAGGGTTAATCCCAGCCCAAGAAGTGCCGTCCTTATGGCACTCTGGATTTTACGAAGGGCAACCCTTTTCATGCACGATGCACGCGTTCTGGTGGTCGATGATTCAGCGGCGATGCGCGCGCTGTTCTCGGACATCCTCGAGCAGGCCAAGAACGTCCGCGTCGTCGGCACCGCCACCAACGCCGCCGACGCGCGTGACCAGATCGAGGCGCTGCGGCCCAACGTGATCACGCTCGACGTCGAAATGCCGGGCATGAGCGGGATCGAGTTCCTGGAAGAAATCATGGAAACCAACCCCTTGCCGGTGGTCATGCTCTCCTCGTTGACCCAGGCGGGCACCGAAACCTCGCTCAAGGCGTTCGAGCTCGGCGCGGTGGAATGCTTTCCCAAGCCGCTGAAGGCGACTCCCGAACAGTTCAGCAAGTCGGTCGGCAAGCTCGGCAAGATCGTGCTGGCGGCGGCCAATTCCAACGTGAAGGACCGCAAGCATGTGCGCGAGCACAAGGTCAGCGAAGTCGCCTTCGAATGGAACGGCCGCATTGCCGCATTCTCGGCCTCGATGGGCGGAATCGATGCGCTGACCACGATTCTCTCCGGCTTCCCGGCGAATTGCCCGCCCACCGTGGTCTGCCTGCAGACTGAGCCGATGCTGGCTGAAACCTTCATCACGCACCTTGGCAAGCTGCTGAAATGCAATGTGAAAGCAGCAGCCGACGGTGCGCCGCTGGTGCAGGGGACGATCCACATCGCCGCCGATCCGGAACGCCACGTGGTGGTTGAACCGGGCCAGCCGCCCAAGATCCGCCTGATGGCGCGCGAACCGGTGGACGGAGCGCGTCCTTCGGCCAACCTGCTGTTCGGCTCGATCGCCCGCGGCCAGGTGCCGGCCGCCGGCGCGATCCTGACCGGGATGGGTGCTGATGGGGCCAAGGGCCTGAAATTGCTGAAGGATACTGGCTGTGACACGCTGGTGCAGGATCGCAAGACCGCGCTGGTGAGCGAAGCGCCCGAAGCCGCGATCGCGCTCGATGCCGCCTCGCGCGAAGTGCCGCTGTCCGATCTCGCCGCGATGCTGGGGTGCTGCGCCATCGGTTGAGGCGCCCCAAGCCACGAACTTAGGCCTGGCCCGCCCCCGGGCAGGCCTCAGCCCGGAGCCGCACGCCCCCCCGCGGCTCCGGGTTTTTCATTGCCTGCGGCGGATATGGAAAAGGCCGGCGAAGCAGTGCGCTTTGCCGGCCTTTCTGTCGCTCTCAACAGGGGGTCAGTCGATCTCAACCCCCTCTCAGTCGTTTTCAACCCATGGTCAATTCGGCAGCCCGCCGCCGATCATGGCTTGGCGTATCTCGATGAAATCCTTGCGGATTTCGTCCAGCTTGGGCGCATCGAAGCGCAAAACGCTGTCCAGCGCCGCAGTGCGCGCCGAACTGTAGAGCTGGAGCAGGGCAGGGCCGGTCGGATGATCGGGGTTCACGCCCAGCTGCAGCGCGGTGAGCGCGGCGACCGCCCGGGTCAGCGCCGCGCTCTTGGCGGCGTTGTCCTCTTTCGCGTCGGCATAGATCGCGCGGCCCAGCGAACCGGCCACCTGTTCAAGGCAGAGATCGACCAGCTGGCGCGAATCCGCGCCTTTCACGCGGGCGTCGAAATCGACACGGCGGTAGGCTTCACCCGGATCGCGGCGGAGCAGCATATCAGTTACCCTTCGCGTTCCAGGCGTCGATCTGGTTCTGCAGGAACGACAGCGTCGACTTTGAATCCGACACCCGTCCATCCAGCTTGGCAAAGCGGCTTACCAACTGATTTCGCAGGGTTTCCTGCTTGTCAGCAATGGTCGTCAGCTGCTTCTTGATCGCGGTCTGCTGCGCCGTCATCGAAAGGATCGAGCCGCCAAGCGCGTTGGCGTTGCTGACCGAGGTGACCGCGCGGTTGATCTTGTCGAACGTGGCGTAGACGCCATAGATGCCGGTGGTGAACATCGCCGCCGTGGCGGCGGGGCTGTCTGCCAGCGTCTTCTTCAGCTTGTCGGCATCGATGGCGAAGGTGCCGTCGCGATTGGTCTTGAGCCCCAGGTCCGCCAGCGTGCGCGGTTCACCGGGGGCGGCGTTGGGCATCACCACGGTGCTGGTCAACGTGGCCAGCGCCGTGCGCAGCGCGCGGGCGCCAGGGTTGTTGTTGAGCGGGCCGGACTGCGGCGCGGTGTCGGTATTCAGCTCGGCCACGACAGTGTTCAGCGCGCTGGTCAGGTCGTCCATCGCGGTGGTGATGGCGGCGTCCGGCTTGTTGAAGCTGATCGTGGTCGGGTTGCCGACATTGGTGCCGGTCAGGTTGAGCGTGACGCCCGGCGCGGCATCCTTGATCGTGTTCGAGGTGGAGGTGCGCTCCACCCCGTCCAGCGTGAAGGCGGCATCGCTGGCCGATGCCTTCAACCGGGTGGTGTTGGCCGGTGTCCAGGCAAGCTGGGCAAGGCCGGGATCACCGGGGTCCGAGGCATCGGGCGTGGTTTCGATCTGGAAGGCGTTGGCCGCGCCATCGGCGCCCTTGAACACCAGCTGCGGCCCGGCGGTGCCGGTGGCGACATAGGCGGTGACGCCCGAGCCCTTGGCATTGATGGCGTTGGCCACATCGGCCAGCGTTGCGCCCGCGGCGACGGTGACATCGACCTGCGCGCGGCTGGCATCGGGGTTGAACGTTCCGCTGGCGATCGTGCCGAAGCGGATGGTCAGCGTGCCCGAGCCGACCGGGGTAGTGGCCGAGGCGAGGGCGGGGGAGACGATGGTCTGGCCCTTGGCGATGGCCGAGACTTCCAGCGTCATCGTGCCCTTGCCGCTGAGCGTGCCCTTGCTGACCGTGGCGACCGAGCTGTTGGCGATGACCGGCGTGGCGGCGAGATCGCCCGCGCGGACGCGATCGCCCAGCGAGGTGGCGATCGAGTTCATCATGCCCTTCAGCGTCGAAGCCGCCGAAATCTGCGTTGTCAGCTTGTCATTCTTGGCGTTGAGCTGATCGATCCGCGCCGCGAACTGCGCGGTGGCGAGCTGTTCCGCCAGCCCGGCCATGTTGATGCCGCTGCCAGCACCGAGTGTCGAAATGATGCTCGACGTGACCGAACTGGTCGACGTGGCGGAAGTCGAACTGGTGGGGGAGCTTGCCATGACCTGTAGAACGACCCTTGCTGAAGCAAATTAAGACTTTTGAAGGCGTTCGGGACGCCCTTCGGTGTCGAAGCGCAGCTCGATCGGAACCTCGATGCGCGGGGTGGGCGGCGTCTCGCCACGCTTCAGCGAAAGGACAAACGCGAGCACGGCCGCAACCGGCGCGTAAAGCTCTTCACGGATCACCTGGTTTTCACGCGTGGTGTAGTAGACCGAGCGCGCCAGGGCCGGGAATTCCAGCGTCGGCACCTTCAGTTCCGCGGCCAGTTCCCGCATTGCCAGTGCCTTGTCTCCGCGGCCCTTGGCCAGCACGATCGGGGCCGAGGCCTTTTCCGGATCATAGGCCATGGCCACCGAGAAGTGGGTCGGGTTGGTGACCACGAACTGCGCCTCACGCATGGCCTTCTGCATCCCGCCCATGGCGATCTGGCGCTGGCGGTTGCGGATCATGCCCTTGCGTTCTGGGCTGCCTTCGGCCTCTTTCTGTTCATCCTTGATTTCCTGCAGCGACATTTGCAGGCGCAGGTAACGGCGCACCCACTGGATCGGGAAATCGACCAGCGCGATGATGGTGAGACCGGCGCCCAACGCGAAAAGCAGCGAAATGAGCGCATCCCAGCCATAGGTAAGCTGGCTGTGCAGGTTGCCCGCGCCGATGCCGACGAGCCCGGTAACGCGGCCCTTGATCCACACCCACGCGATCAGCCCGAGCAGCGCCAGCTTGGCCAGCCCCTTGGCCAGCTCGATCCAGCCCTGCGGGCCGAACATGCGCTTGAGCCCCGAGGCGGGATTGATGCGGTGGGCCTTGGGCGCAAGGTTTGACGGCAGCCAGCGACCATCGCTGAAACCCAGCTGCGAGACGACGCCGGTGAACATGATCATGCCGCCCAGCACGAGCACGGGCGGCAGAAGGGCGACCAGCGCCAGCATCATTGCCTGCTGCGGGGCGAAGTGTTCAATCCCGCTGCGGTCAAAGGTCATGCCCGCCCGCGCCACGCCGGCGATCAGGCCAAGCGTCCACGGGCCGGCGAACTTGAGCCAGACCGCGCCGGTGAGCACGCCGACGGCGGTGGCGAGATCCTTGGAGCGCAGGACATCGCCATTCTTGGCGGCGTCCTTCCGGCGCTTTTCGGTTGGAGCGAATGTCTTTTCGCCGCTGGTTTCCTCGGCCATGGGTTACTTCGCCACGATCGTGCCCGCCTGCTCGACGGCGGTGGTGGTGAGGTCGGTCAGCCGGTCGGTGAGCAGCGGGGCCGAGGCGATGAGCGCGGCGAAGCCGGCAAGGACGCCGGCGGGCAGGCCGAGCGAGAACAGGTTGAGGCTGGGAGCGGAGCGCCCGATGATGCCGGTGACGAGCTGGACCATGAGCAGAAGCAGCGTGACCGGCAGGGCGATGACCAGCGCGGTAAGGAACATCTGCGAAGCGAACGAGGTCAGCACTTCGAGCCGTTCGGGCGACATCCACACCGTGCCCGGCGGGAAGGTGCGGTAGCTGTCAACCAGCAGGGCGATCCAGTTGAGATGCGCGCCAAGACCCAGGAACAGCACGGTGAGCAGGACGGAGAAATACTGGCCGAGCGAGGGCGAGTGCGCGCCGCTGACCGGATCGGCGGCGGTGGCGATGGACATGCCCATGCCGCCACCGATGATTTCCGCGGCCATGATCGGTGCGGAGAACGAGAACTGCAGCACGAAGCCCATGGCAAGGCCGATCAGCACTTCATTGGCGATCGAGAGGATGCCCGGCAGCGAGAACAGCGCGGGCGGCGCGGCGACCGGGGTCCAGGCGCAGACCAGCACGGCGATGGCGCCGGTGGACACGACGCGGACCTGCGAAGGCACGGTGGTGGCGCCGAACAGCGGCGCGGCGAACAGCGCGGCGCCGATGCGCGTCATCACGAAAAGCAGGCGCCAGAATTCGGCCTCGAGCGCGCCAAAGCCGAAGTGCATCGCGATCATCGGTCAGCGACCGATCACGGCGATCTGGGCGAAGATTTCCTTCATGAAATCTCCGACGAGGCCCAGCATCGCGCCGCCGAGCAGGACGAGGACCAGCGCGATCACCGCCAGCTTGGGCACGAAGGTGAGCGTCTGTTCGTTGACCGAAGTGGCCGCCTGGATGACGCCGACGACAAGGCCGACGGCGAGGCTGGCGAGCAGGATCGGCGCGGCGACGAGCGCGGTGACCCACAGCATGCGGTCCGCCAGCGCGAGCAGGGAAGCGGTGTCTTCCATGATCAGGTGAAGCTCGACGCCAGGCTGCCCATCAGCAGCGCCCAGCCATCCACCAGCACGAACAGCAGCAGCTTGAACGGCAGGGAGACGATGGTCGGGCTCATCATCATCATGCCCAGGCTCATCAGCACGGACGAGACGACGAGATCGATGACGAGGAAGGGCAGGAACAGCATGAAGCCGATCTGGAACGCGGTCTTCAGTTCGCTGGTGACGAAGGCCGGCAGCAGGATGGAGAACGGCACATCGGCAGTGGTCTGGAACTTGGGCGCCTTGGCCATGTCGGCAAACATCTGCAGATCGTGTTCGCGGGTCTGGCGGATCATGAAGGCGTGGAATTCACGCCCGCCTGCGGCCATCGCCTGTTCGGCGTTGATGGTGCCGGCGGAATAGGGCTGGATCGCGTTGGCGTTCACCCGGTCAAGCGTGGGGGCCATCACGAACAGCGAAAGGAACAGCGACAGGCCGATCAGCACCTGGTTGGGCGGCGACTGCTGCAGGCCCAGCGCCTGGCGCAGGATGGACAGCACCACCAGGATGCGGGTGAAGCTGGTCATCATCAGGATCAGGCTGGGCAGCAGCGTGAGCAGGCCCATGATGAGCAGGAGCTGCAGCGACAGCGAGAGCGAGCCGCCGCTCTGCGCGCCGGAAAGCTGGCCGAAGGCGCGATCAAGCGCGCCGGGAATGGCCGAAGGCGCGGCGGGCGCAGTCGGGGCCGCGACGGCCTGGGCATGGGCGGGCAGCGCCATGGCCAGCGCGCTCAACACCGCGAACAGCACGATGAAGCGCAGCAGGAACGGCAGCGAAGGAACGGCGAAGCGGGGCAGGAAGAAGCGGGGCATGGGGCTCAGTCTTCGCTTTCGATCGCCGCAGGACGGGCCCGGGCGGGCGCTTCGGCAAGGCGGACCAGGCCGGTCTTGGACGCGGAGACGAGGATCTCGCGCCCGTGGAATTCCAGAACGGCAAGGCGCAGCGTGGGCGAAAGCATCTGCGTTTCGATGATCTTCACCGCGCGATCACCCTGCTGGGTGCCGAAGCGGCCTTCCATGCGCTTGGCGAACTTGAGGCTGGCCCAGGCGAGGCCGCCGATCAGCGGCAGCAGGATGACCAGCTTGAGCAGGTACCAGAGCATCAGAGCGACTCGCCCTGGCCGCCGACGGTGCCATCGCTGCCCAGCATCTCGACAATGCGCAGGCCGAAGCGATCACCCTGCGCGACGACTTCGCCGCGCGCGATCAGCTTGCCGTTGACCATCACGTCGAGCAGTTCGTCGGTCAGCCGATCGAGCATCACGACGCTTTCCTCGGTCAGCGAGAGCACGTCCTTCAGCTTCATCTCGGTGCGGCCGAGTTCGACGGTAAGGCGAACGTCGACATCCTTGAGGAGATCGAAGCCGCGGGTCTGGAAGGTCATCAGGATCCTCGTCTTTCAGGAAAGCTGGGTCAGCTGCAGGGCGACGCGATCATCGACCGCGCCGATTGCGCCGTGGGCAAGGGTGCGCGTACCGGCACGAAGCGGCACGTTGCGGGCGATCGGCAGGTTGAGCACCTGGCCGACCTGAAGCGTGGAAATCACCGAAAGCGGCAGCGGCACATCCACCAGCAGGGCGGAAACCTGCAGCGGCAGATCGGCAAAGGGCTGGGCCAGCGGATCGGCCTTGGCGGCGCGGGCGGGAGTGGACGACTGCGGCGTGAGGCCGGTGAGCGTGGGCAGGGCGGCAGACGGAAGGGCCATGCGCATGGTCCATGGCGCGCGGCTGCCTTCGCTGATCTCCATGGTCACCACGCAGAGGCGGGTGCCGGGGGCATAGGGCTGAACCTGCGCCAGCGTGCTGTCACGCCGCAGGGGGCGCACGGCGGGGCGGCCGCCAAGCGCTTCACCCACGCGGACGGCGAGCACGGCTTCGAGGCGCTGCACCATCAGGTCTGCCGAGAGCGGCAGTTCGCGGGGAAGGGGGCGGGGCGGTTCGCCGGGGCCGCCAAAGGCGCGATCAACCAGGCGCAGGATTGCTTCGGCATCGATGCACGAGAGCAGCTTGTCCATGCCGAGGTCGACGCTGTAGACCGACCAGGCGTTGAGCCCCTGGGCGTTGCCGAACTCCTCGATGCCGATGTCGCTGTCGGTGCGGCATTCCACCATCGGCGGTTCGCCACCCAGCAGCGGGGCCAGCGCAGCGCGCAGCGAGCGCGACAGGCGCTCTGCCGCACCGGCCAGCGCGGGCGAAAGCTCCGCCGCGGCGGGCGCCGGGCGCAGCAGCTGCGGGCAATGCTGGGCCAGCGGCCGTTGGGCGATCATCTGGCGTTCGGGCTTCATGGGATCGGTGTTCCGCGCGCTTACTGGACGATGAAGGTCTTGAAGTAGACAGCGTCGACGCCGCCGAACCCTTCGGTATCGGTCAGCACCTTGTTGATCGCAGCGGTCATCCGCTTCTGCAGGCGGTCCTTGCCTTCGCCGGTCTGGACGTCGGCCTCGAGCGTATCGGCCAGCACGGTGAGCACGGCGGAACGGATCGCCAGCTCATGCTTCTTCAGCCACATCATCACGCGGTAATCGCGGCGGGTGGAGCAGGCGATGGAGAGCTGGACGAGCGCGTCGCTGTCCTTGAGGTTCGAGGTGAACTCGTCGGCGAAAGTGAAGTAGAGCGTGCGGTATTCGCTGCCGCCATCGCCTTCCACTTCCTTGCCGCCGCCTTCGCCCTCGCCTTCCTTGGCAGGGGGCGCAAAGGGATCTTCCTCACCCTTCTTGATCAGCTTGGGGCGGTTGTCTTCCTTCTTTTCCTCGTGCTCGCCGCCACCGCCGATCACGCCCGCGGCGACAAGGCCATAGGCGCCGCCGGCACCCGCGCCGAGCAGGGCGACTGCCGCGCCGATCTTCACGACCATGCCGCCGCCCTTCTTCTTGGCCTTGGCTTCCTTGTCCTTCTTGTCGCTCATCGTGGTCCTTCCGGAAATCTGTTCAGGCGGGCTCAGGCGAAGATGCCGCCGTCGGCCGCGTCATCGCGGGCGCGGGGCGAACGGGCCGGGCCGGGGTTGCCATTGGGGTTATGGGCTGGGCCGGACTGGCGGCCGCCATTCTGCGCCGAACCGTCCTGCCGCCCGGTTTCGCCGCCATTGGTGGTGTTACCGGATGTGTTGGCGGAAGCGCTGCGCTGCTGCTGCTGGCTGTCGTTGCGCGGGGCGTCCTGGTTGGTGGCGGTCTGGGTCGCTTCGCGCGCGGCGGCGACGGCAGGGGCGAAGCCGGGGTCGGCGCTTGCCATCGTCACGGACAGGCCATCGTCGCGCTGGTTGAAGCGCAGCGACACCTTGCCGAATTCACCGTGGGTGAGCGAGACGGCAACCGGGCCGGCGGCTTCGTCACGCGCGCGGGCGATGGAATCGACCAGCGTGGCGAAGTCGATGCGTTCGCGGGTGTGCTGGGCCGGGGCCGAGGGGGCCGGGCCGGACGTGGCGGCGGTGGACGAGGTGTCGGCAATCGTGGGCTGGACCGTACCGATCGCCTCGTCACGCGCGGGCGCGGCGGCAAGGGTCTTGGCTTCGGTGGGTGCCTTTGCGGCAGCTGCGCGGAGTTCGCTTGCGCCGGCCTGGCGCTGGGCAGGCGTGGCGGCGAAGCCTTCCGATCCGGCAAGGCGCACTTCGGCGCGACGGGTGGTCAGGGTGGTGGTGTCGGTTACGACCGGCGCAGGCGTTGGCGCTGCGGCGAGAGCTTCATCCGCAGGGGCCGGCGAGGCGATTGCCGGTGCGATGGCGGGCGTCGCTGCAGCCGGAATGGCGGCTGGCGCGGCGGCGGCGGTGACCGGCAGGGCCTGCGCCATGCCCTGGGGCGCGATGCGGGTTGCTGCTGCGGCCACAGAGGTGAGCTGCGTGGACTGCTTCGCTTGAACCCCAGCGATCTGCGGAGCGGGGGCGATGAAAGCCGACAGGGGAGCGGGCGCCGTTTCCGGCTTGAGCAGTGACGCTACGGTCGTCTTGGCCGATGCAGGTGCGGCGGTTGCCGGAGCGAGGTCAGGCTGGGCTTCTGCAGGCGTGGCGATGTTGCGTTCGATCACTGCGTTGAGGACGGCGGCGGGGACAGCGCGCGCCGGAGTGGCGGGAGCCTGCACGGCCGGCTTGGCGACGGCGGCGGCTTCCGGCTTCCCGGTCTTGGCTGCAGGGATCGGCGCAGCTTCGGAGGCGGCAGACTTCGTTGTGGGAGCCTGCACCAGCACGGTCGCGAAGGCTATGGCCTGGACAGCGGTGGCGGGCGCAGCCTGCGGAGCGGCTTCGGCTGCCGCGTCAGGCGTTTCTTCATTCCGCTTTTCCGGTTCGGCGGCCTTGCCCTTTGTCTGCACCGGCGTTGCGGCGATGCGCGCGGTGGTGCGGGCCATGGCGGGCATGGCGGCAATCAGGCGGGTTGCCGCATCCGGCAAATCCTTGCCGGTTTCCGGCAACGCTTCTTCCGCCTTTGCCGGTTGGCCGGCAAGCGCCGTGGCGATCACGGGCAGGACTAGCGTGGCGGCCCGGACCGGCTCCACTCCGGTCTGGGCCGCCAGCATGGCGTCAAACCCCGGAGTTCCGTCGCTTTCCGGGCTGGCCACAGGATTGCCGGCGACTGCAGGAGCAGCGGTGCGGGCAGTCTGTGCGGCAATCTCGATCATGGCGGCGGGGTCTCCAAAGGGTCCTCGCCGTTAACTATTCAAGAGCCGTGCCAAACCTTGCGCGCGCCAAGCGGCAGGGTGTTCGCCGCCTGTTTTCGTTCGATTTCCCTGGCCTGCGCCTGCGCACGTTCTTCTGCCGCAGCGCGGCGGCGTTCGGCAGCGGCGGCTTCTGCTGCGCGTTGGTCTGCATGGATGCGGGCGCGGTCGATATCGCCGGCGGTGGTGCGGCTGATGCTTTCCAGACCGCGCACGAACTTGTGCAACTGCTGCAGCGATGCCGCGTCCTGCGCATCGGCGCGGGCGGAGTAGCCGGCGGCAAGGCTGTCAGTCCGCTGGGCCAGAGCCTGCAACTGCGCCAGCGTGCCTTCGGCGCGGCCGGCCTCGGCAAGCGCGGTGCGCCGTGCGATGTCACGAATGCGTTCAAGCCTTTGCAGGCGGGCGAGACGGGCGCGTTCGGCCTTCATTGCCCGCCCAGCAGCATGGTCAACGCGGCGATGCTGTCATCCAGCGGCACGACCTCACGCTGTGACTGGCCGAGGAACTGGACCAGTGCATCGTGCATGGCGATGGCGCGATCGAGCTGCGGATCGGCCCCGGCGCGATAGGCGCCCATCAGCACGAGATCGCGATTGGCTTCATAGGACGCGATCAGGGCGCGGAACTGGCGGGCAAGCACCTGGTGATCGGGCGCGACGATATCGTTCATCACGCGACTTAGCGAGGCAGCGATGTCAATCGCCGGATATTGCCCGCGCTGGGCCAGATCGCGCGAGAGCACGACGTGGCCATCCAAAATCGAGCGGGCGGTGTCGACCACCGGATCGTCCTGGTTGTCGCCATCGGCGAGCACGGTGTAGAGCCCGGTCACCGAACCGCCGCTTTCGGCGGAATTGCCCGCACGTTCGACCAGCTTGGTGATGGTGGCGAGGGCCGATGGCGGGTATCCGCGCGCCGCGCCGGGTTCACCCAGCAGCAGCGCGATTTCGCGCCCGGCGTGGGCGACGCGGGTGAGGCTGTCCATGATCAGCAGGACCTTGCGCCCCTGCGCGCGGAAATATTCGGCTAGGCTGGTGGCCAGCATCGCGCCGCGAATGCGCAGGTTGGGCGCATGGTCGGCAGGCACCGCGACGACCACGCTTCGGCTGCGCTTCGAACCCGCCATGTGGCGCTCGACGAAGTCCGAGACTTCACGCGCGCGTTCACCGATCAGGCCGACAATGACGATCTCGGCCTCGGCGCCGTGGGCGATCATATCAAGCAGCACCGATTTGCCGACGCCGGACCCTGCCATGATGCCGATGCGCTGGCCCACGCCGAACGTGGTCAGCGCATTGAGCGCGCGCACGCCGACGTCGAAGCTTTCGCGCACGGGGGAACGATCGAGCGCGCCCGCACGGACGCCACCTGCGGGCCATTCGTGTTTCGAAGAGATCGGGCCACCGCCGTCGATCGGCTTGCCTTCGCCGTCCACCGCGCGGCCGAGAAAGGCTTCTCCCACCGGCAACATGCCGGGGCGACCTTCGGGCCGCACGCGCGCACCGGGGCGCAGCAGGACCGGATCGCCGAGCAGCATCATCAGCATGTGGCCATTGCGAAAGCCGATGGCTTCGGCCGCGAGCGAACCGCTGCCATGGGCGATGCGGCACTGGCCACCGATGGGCACCGACAGGCCGCTGACTTCCAGCAACCCGCCATCGCAGGCAGAGACAAGGCCATAGCGCCTGGGCGCAAAATCGAGCCGTGCATCGTCCATCCGATCGAGCAGCGGCAGGGCTGAGTTCAGCATGCGCGCAGGGCTTCCTCGATGGCGGCGCGCCATTGCACGGGGCCGTCTTCCACGCCGCCCTGCGGGCCTTCGACGCGGACGGAGCCGCGCTCGAGCGACGGGTCGGGTTCGCAGTGCCACTCTTCGGGCAGGCGGGCATGGACCAGTGCGAGGTCTTCAGGGTGAAGGCGGATCACGCGTTCGTCTGAGGCACGGGCGAACATGCCCGCGGCAGTGGCAACACGACGGGCGAGCCCTTCGGCATCGATGGCGGCGGGCGCGATCACCGCTTCGCACAGGGCCTTCACCGTTTCACGCAACCGTTCCTCGAACAGGCGTGATGCGTCTTCGTCCATGCGGGCGAGCGTGGTCTCGATCTGGTGGCGGGCAGCATCGGCCTCTGCCATTTCGGCCATCAGTGCGGTGCGTGCATCGTCTGCCCCCTGGGCATAGCCATCGGCAAAGGCGCGGGCTACCGGGTCCTCTTCCTCGTGCATCGGCTCCGGCACGGTGGCGGCGGGCACGATGCCGCGGGTGAAGCGGCTGTCCTGCAGGAAGCCGCGCGTGCCGCCACCGAGTGCGCTGAGCGGCAGGCGAATGGGCGAGAAATCCGAGCGCGGCTGTTCAGACATAGTCGTCATCGCCCGCGCCGAATACGATCACGCCTTCGGCGGCGAGGCGACGGGCAGCGGTGACGATGGCCTTCTGCGCCTCGATCACCTCGGCCATCTTCATGCGGCCACGCTGGGCGATTTCATCGCGCACGCCATCGGCGGCACGGCTGGACATGGCGCGGAAGAAGCATTCGCGGTTTTCCTCGGCCGTACCCTTGAGCGCGGCGATGAGCGTGTCGGAATCGACCTCGCGCAGCAGCGAGCCCATCGACTTGTCGTCGAGCACGAAGAGGTGCTCGAACTTGAACATCTCGTTCTCGATCGCCTTGGCGAGCTGTTTGTCCTGCTTGGCGATTTCCGGCATGACCCGCTTTTCGACCACGCGGGCCGATGCGTTGATGATGTCGGCGGCTTCCTTGGGCCCGCCCATGGTGAGCGCGGCGGTGCCGTGGCATTCCTCGATGCGGCGCGAGAGCATGTCCTCCAGCATGGCGATGGCTTCGCTGGAGACGGGGCCGAGCGAGGCGATGCGGTGCACCACCTGAGGCTGCACTTCATCCGGCAGGGCGTGCAGGATCGCGGCGGCGACCTCTGGATCGAGCTGGACCAGCAGTACGGCGATCGCTTGCGGATGTTCGTTTCGCACCAGCGGCACGAGCACCGACGGTGTCAGCCACCGGGCGAGTTCCAATGAGGAGGTGCGCGCGGCCTGTGGCGCGATGCGCTGCATCAGGCTGTCGGCCTTCACCTCACCCACGGCGCGGGTCATCAGATCGCGCACCTGGCCAACGCGATCATGCGCGATCAGGCCGAGCCGTTCGGTGCGTTCCACGAAGCCGGCGATGGCTTCGGCAATGGCGACCGGGCTGATCTCGCCCAGCGCGCACATCTTTTCACCAAGAAGGCGCAGTTCCGAAGGTTCGAGCTGCGAGAGGATCGTCGCGGCCTGGTCTTCCTCGAGCAGCATGACCATCACCGCCGCGCGTTCGGGGTCGCTGATCGCAAGAGGCATATCGGTCATGCAGTGGGTTCCGCTTCGGGCGTGCTGAGCATCTGTCGCAGGGCAGCGACGGCGTTATCGGGTTTTTCGGCGACGAGGCGCTGGGCCAGTTCGACCTGGCGGCCAAGCTGCTGGGCGTCGATCACCCCGGTTTCAGGGTCCTGCGCGATGCGCAGCTCCTCGCGATCCCGTGGCGGGGGCAGGCGATTGGCCGGCGCGCTTTCGATCGATTCGATCGCGCCGTCCTCGCCTTCGGCGCCTTCGGCTTCGTCCTCGTCGTCGGCCGCGCCCTTCTTGCCCTTCTTCTTTTTCTTCGCGGCCGCTGCGCCCTCGGCCTTGTCACCCTTCAGCGCGCGGATCAGGGGGCGCACACCGAGCAGCAAGGTGAGCAGCACGGCAAGCAGTGCCACGCCATTGCGCACAAGTGTGGCGAACCACGGCGTTTCCCAGAACTTGGGCTGGTCCACGCTGGAAGGCTGGAAGCTGCGAACGGTGACCACCACCTGATCGCCGCGCGCCGGGTCTGCGCCCACGGCGGCGCCGACCAGCTGCTTGATCTGTTCGATCTCCTGCGGCTTGGCCTTGGCCATAGCTTCGGCGCTGAGCGCCACGGCGACGGACAGGCGCTTGATCTTGCCGGGTGCGGCGTTGGTGACGGCCACTTCACGACCCAGTTCATAGGTGCGGGTGGAGGAGCTGTCGGTGTTGGTGGGGGTTGGCACTGCACCGGGAGCGCCCGGGGCACCGGGCGCGGGTGCCGGCTGCGCGCCGGGTGCGCCCTGCTGCACCTGTGTCTGCGGGGGCGGGGTGTTGGACAGCACGCCCGGCACGCCGACCGCACCGGCACCGCCGGCGGTCTGCGAAGCCGATTGCGTCTCGCTGCGCACCACGCCCTGCTTGTCATAGGATTCGCGCGCGCTGGTCAGCTGGTCCATGTCGAGATCGATCTGGATCTCGCTGGAGAAATTGCCTTCGCCGAGCATGGGGGTGAGCAAGGTGGAGACCTGCTGGCGCAGTTTCTCTTCCATGCGACCCTGCAGGTCGAAGCGGTCGTTGTCGCCATTCTGGCCGGCGGAGAGCAGGCGGCCGTGCTGGTCGATCACCTTCACCGCATCGACCGAGAGCCCCGGAACCGATCCGGCGACGAGGTTGACGATGGCCGATACCTGGCTGTCGGACAGCTGTCGCCCGCGGGCGAGCTTGACCATGACCGAGGCAGTCGGCGGCGAACTGTCACGCACGAAGACCGACTTTTCCGGCTGGGCAAGGTGGACGCGCACCGCCTCCACCCCGTCGATCTGCATGACGGTGAGTTCCAGCTCTCGCTCGCGCGCGGCCTGGAGGCGTTCGCCCTCCACCGTGCGGCTGGCGCCCATCGGCAGCTTGTCAATCATCTGCTCGCCGGTTTCTGGCGTGGCGAGCGCGCCGTCGGAGGCGGCAACCATGCGCGCCTTGTAGAGATCGTCCTCGCCCACGGTGATCGCACCGGTGGCGTTGTCGATGGTATACTTGATCGCCGCCTTGTCGAGCGAGGCGGCCACTTCGGCACGCTCGCTGTCGGACAGCTGGGAATAGAGCACGCGCTGCGGGGCAGGGGCCATCGTCAGCCACAGCAGGCCGGTGAGGCCCGCCGCAGCAACGCCGCCGAACCACGGCAGCGACTTGCGCACCGGGGGCTGGGAGAGGAAACGGCCGGTGCGCGTCAGCACGCTGCCGCCCATCGGGTCGGTCAGCGGTGCGAACAGCGAACCTTGTGCAGGCACGTCGCCGGCTGGGACCAGGTCGGCCATTTACGTCAAACCCCCATGCGCATGATGTCCTGATATGCGGACAGCAGCTTGTTGCGGACCTGCAGCGTCGCTTCGAAGGCGACGCCGGATTCCTGGCGGGCGAGCATGACCTTGGCGATGTCGGTCACTTCGCCCTTTTCGTAACCCTCGGTCAGGCTTTCGGCCTTCATCTGGGTCTGGTTCACATTGTCGAGCGCGGACTTGAGCGCATCGGTGAAGTTGCCGGCAGGCGTGGTGGCGACGGGCGCATCGGCGCCCTTGGTGTCCTTGACCTGCTGCAGCAGCTGCGAACGGTCGATGATCTGCTGGCGCATGGCCAGGATCTGCTGGATCCCGGCAGCGCCGCCGCCGATGCCGCCGATGCCGCTCATCGCCGGCCTCCGGCCACCGCGATGCCGGCCTCACGGAACGAGGCGAGGCGATAGCGCAGCGTGCGTTCCGAAATGCCGAGCTGGCGCGCCGCAGCGACACGGCTGCCGCCGCAAGCCTCAAGCGTGGCGAGAATGGCGCGGGCCTCGTGCAGCTGCACGATGTTGGACAGCTTGGCATTGCCGCCGCCCAGGTTCGTTTCGGCAGGCGCGGCGACAGGTTCGCCCGCCGGGCGCACCGCGCGATCGAAGGCGATGTGCTGGGGGCCGATCTCGGTGGAGTCGCCTGCCAGCAGCAGCGCGCGGCGGACCACGTTTTCAAGCTCGCGCACATTGCCGGGCCACGAATGGGTCGACAGCATGGCCAGTGCCGGTTCACCCAGCCACGGCACGGCATGGCCGGCGGGCACATGGCGCAGCATCATGGCGAAGGCGAGCGGGGCGATGTCGTCCGGCCGTTCGCGCAGCGGGCGCAGGGCCAGCGGGAAAACATTGAGGCGATAGTAAAGGTCGGCGCGGAAGCGGCCTTCCTCAACTTCCAGCGGCAGATCGCGGTTGGCGCAGGCGATCACGCGTACGTCCACCTTCACCGGCTGGGTCGCGCCGATCGGGGTGACTTCGCCTTCCTGCAGCGCGCGCAGCAGCTTGGCCTGCAGCGACAGCGGCATCTCGGCGATTTCGTCGAGCAGCAGCGTGCCACCATCGGCCGCACGGAAGAAGCCTTCGCTGGCGGCGTTGGCGCCGGTGAACGAGCCCTTCTGGTGGCCGAACAGCATGGCTTCCAGCATCGTTTCAGGCATCGCGGCGCAATTGATGGCGATGAACGGCTTGTCCTTGCGGGCCGAGCGATCGTGGATGAAGCGGCTGAGCACTTCCTTGCCGGTGCCGGTCGGGCCGTTGATCAGCACGGGGATGTCGCTGGCGGCGATGCGTTCGGACAGCGCCAGGATCGAAAGGCTTTCCGGGTCGGCGGCAACGGGGCTGCCGGCCGGGGCGGCGCAGGCGAGCAGGGCGGCGAGCGTCGCTTCCGACATCGCGTCATTATAGGTGAGCTCGAAGCGGTCACCGTGGCTGCGCACGATGGCGTTAACTGAACCGCGGGCCAGCGAGACGCTGCGGGTGAAGTGTCCGGGGGCGGCAAATTCCTGCCCGTCGCCCACGAAGACCGGATCCTTCGCGCCGAAACTGCCGGTCACGGCCATCGCGCGCTGCGTCAGGGCGGCGTGATTTGCCGCTGCGCTCTCAGAAAAACGCACACCCTGTTTGCCCCGAATCATGAAATCTTGCCCCGTCTTAACCATCCCGTTGGGGGCTTTTTCGCGCGAAAACGTCAAACACCCCGGTAATTTAAGGGGGACAGAGTTACTAAGTGAATCAACTTATATCCGGCAAATCGCCGCCGGTGGGGGGCTTAAACCCGGCAAGATCCTGCCGGTCTTTGCCGTGGCAGCCGCGTCGATCCCAATTCGACCCCGGGGCCACCTTGGGAACGACCCACTCACTGGAGAAACACAATGGCGGTTATCAACACCAACATCAGCGCGATCCGCGCTGCCAACGCTTCGAACTCGGCCGGCAAGATGGCCCAGACGGCGATGGAACGCCTGTCGACCGGCAAGCGCATCAACAGCGCCAAGGACGACGCCGCGGGTCTCGCCATCGCCACCTCGATGACGGCGCAGATCAAGGGCATGAGCCAGGCGGTCCGCAACGCCAACGACGGCATCTCGCTGTCGCAGACCGCGGACGGTGCGCTGAACGAAGTGACCAACATGATGCAGCGCATCCGCGAACTGGCCACCCAGTCCGCTTCGGGCACCTACCAGGACGCCACCGACCGCGCTTACATGCAGACGGAAGTTGACGAACTGACCGCTCAGATCGACCAGGTCGTCAGCAACACCAAGTTCAACGGCGTTGCCCTGTTCGACGGTTCGACCGCCACCGTGACGGTGCAGACCGGCGCCAACGCGACCGATACCGTTGACCTTGCCATGGCCGACCTGACCACGCTGGCCGCCAGCGGCGGTGCTGCCGGTTCCTATGACGTTTCGACCGCCACGGCTGCCAACGGCCAGCTGACCGCGATCGACACCGAACTCGACTCGATCTCCAGCGCCCGTGCAACGCTCGGTGCCGGCCAGAACCGTCTGGAATCGGTGGTCAACAACCTGAACGACAACATCACCAACCTGTCGGACGCCCGTTCGCGAATCCAGGACACCGACTATTCTGCAGAAACCACGCAGATGGCGAAGGCCCAGATCCTGTCGCAGGCCTCGACCGCGATGATCGCCCAGGCGAACCAGAGCCAGCAGAACGTGCTGTCGCTGCTCCGCTAAGAATAGCGTGACGACCGAATGACCATTGCCTGCCTCCACCAGGCAAGTCGCCTGTCTCCTCCGGGAGTCTCCACCAGGCGAGTGCCCGCCTCCACCGGGCGCGTCGGCCCGGCGATCTACGGATCGCCGGGCTTCGGTCGTATCTGAAATGCTCCAGTGAGTTAATCGGGGCGCAGGAGGTTAACCGCCCTCCTGCGCCCTTCTTCTTGACTTTTCGCAGGTTTGCGCCCACATGGTGCTTGCTATCGTCGCCTGCGACGGAATTTGACGCCCCTCAAGCGGCGGATACTTCCCCTCTCACGCTACCAGCTCTGCCCGGCGCACTTGCCGGCGGAAAACCTGTTTTCGTGAAAGGAAACACCCATGCCGATCGGCACCGTAAAGTTCTTCAATTCCGACAAGGGTTATGGCTTCATCGCACCCGAGGACGGTTCGCCCGACAACTTCGTGCACATCAGCGCGGTCGAGCGGTCCGGAATGGGCACGCTGAACAAGGACCAGCGCGTCAAGTACGAGCTGGAAACCGACCGCCGCGGCAAGACCGCAGCCGTGAACCTGGAAACGGTCTGATTCCATGGCCAAGGAGGATCTCCTGACGCTGGATGGCCAGATCGACGAAATCCTTCCCGATGGCCGGTTCGGCGTCATGCTCGAAAACGATCACCGGATCATCGCCTACACTGCGGGCAAGATGCGCAAATTCCGCATCCGCTCGATCGTGGGTGACCGGGTCAAAGTAGAGATGACGCCGTACGACCTCACCAAGGGTCGGATCGTCTTCCGCGAGAAGATCGCGGGAGGCGGAGGCGGCGGCAACTTCCGCAAGCGGCGCTAGCGCCCAGCAATCACTGACTAACGGGCGCGCTGCGGCGCGCCCCAGGATAACAATGCAACTTTTTCGTACTTTGAACGTTTCAACTCGCAATCACCCTATCCATCGTTCCAACGGCGAGCGCTTGCGCGCGATGTCTTCGGCGCTTCGTCCGGTTTCGCCGGGCCTGACGCGCCAGGAACTTCAGGCCATCGTCATGGATATGGTGGACTGACCCCATTCCGGCATGGCCCAACGGCCGTGCCGGCACCAGACGGAGACCGACAATGGCCGTACCCGAGGAATTCTACCTCCAACAGGCCGCGCTCAGCGCCCGTTCGGCTTCCGAAACAGATCTTCCCAACCTTCGCGACAAATACCTGCGCTCGCAGGCCGCGTGGGAAGTGCTCGCCCGTCGCGAAGTGGCGACGCGCACCGCCCGCGAAAAGCGTGAGGCGGACAAGGCGACGATGATCGTCGCCTGATCCAGATTCAGGCCCGGGGGGGCTTGCCGGGACCGCGTGGTCCCTTGCGGTGCCCCCGGTCTCCCTGACCTTCCCTGAAATCGCGACGCTGCATGGAGCCGTTGGGCCTTCCACCGCGCGGGCCACGCTGCAATTCCGGCGGCGTTCCGTGCGCCTGTTCGATGGCGATGCCGCTTTCGTCCTCGGCCCCTTCGCGCCCAGTGCGCTTCAGCGCGGCCTTGAACTTGGCCTCGATGGCGCGCGGCACCTGGAACCAGGTTTCGTTCGGCAGGATGCGGATCGCGCCGATCTCGCCCTTGGTCACATGGCCGCGACGGCACAGCAGCGGCAGGATCCAGCGCGGATCGGCGTTCTGCCGGCGGCCCACGTCCATGCGGAACCACAGCGTGTCGTCAAACCCTTCGCGATGATGCGCCTTGCGCGGATCGGCGGTGCGTTCGGAAATGTCGATCAGGTCTTCGGGCTGGGGCAGGGCCTGCAGCTCTGCACGCACCAGCGCCAGGGCCACGGCCTGCGGGCCGAGCAGTTCGAGAAGGTGATCGGCGACGGCCTGTTCGTCCTCGGCCACTTCGGTGGGCTGCGAAAGGCGCTCCACCAGGCGCGCCCGGTCCTGCTCGCGGATTGCCGCGGCGCCCGGCACTTCGCGCCATTCCACCGCGATCTTCGCGCTGCGCAGCATCATCTCGACCCGGCGACGGCGCGGGTAGGGGACGACCAGCACGGCCGTGCCCTTGCGCCCGGCGCGGCCGGTGCGGCCTGACCGGTGCTGCAGCGTTTCCGCATCGCGCGGCAGTTCCACATGGATGACCAGATCGAGCGTGGCGATGTCGATGCCGCGCGCGGCGACGTCGGTTGCCACGCAGACGCGGGCACGCCCGTCGCGCAGCGCCTGCAAGGCATGGTTGCGCTCGTTCTGGCTGTGTTCGCCCGAAAGCGCCACGGCTGCAAAGCCGCGTTCCGCCAGCACGCCGTGCAGCCGGCGCACGTTTTCGCGCGTGGCGCAGAACAGCATTGCGGTGTGCGATTCATGATAGCGCAGCAGGTTGACAACCGCGTGCTCGATATCGGCCGGAGCGACGGTTACCGCATGATAGGTGATGTCGCCATGGCCACGCCCGGCCTCGATCGTCGAGATCTGCAGCGCATCGCGCTGATAGCGCTTGGCCAGTGCGAGGATCGGCTTGGGCATCGTGGCCGAAAACAGCAGCGTGCGCCGGCCGCCCGGCGTGGCATCGAGTAGTTCCTCGAGATCCTCGCGGAAGCCCATGTCGAGCATTTCATCCGCTTCGTCGAGCACGGCGAAGGCCAGGCGCGACAGGTCGAGCGCACCGCGTTCCAGATGGTCGCGCAGGCGACCAGGGGTGCCTACCACAATGTCCACGCCTTGCGACAGCTGGCGGCGTTCGCGGATGGGGTCCATCCCGCCAACACAAGTGGCGATGCGCAGGCCGGCCTTCTCGAACAGCCAGACAAGCTCCTTGGCCACCTGCAGCGCCAGTTCGCGCGTGGGCGCAATGATCAGCGCCAGCGGGCCATCGCCATGCTTGGTCATGGGCGAAAGCGTCAGAAGCTCTTCCGCCATGGCCACGCCAAAGGCCACCGTCTTGCCGGAGCCTGTCTGCGCCGAAACGATCAGGTCCCGGCCGCGCGCCTCATCCTGCAGAACCGCACCCTGCACGGCGGTCGGTTCGGCATAACCCTTTTCGGCAAGAGCTTCGGCAATGGGTGTGGGGAGACGGGTAAATGGCATGGTGTATCGCGATCGAAAGGCTGGCGGACCAGTGAAATGCATGGGCGCCACTGCAGGCGCATCGGGCGAGGCGGCGCGTCCCATTGAATCCCAAGGGGCACGCTTCGGTTATCCTCTTGCGCGCCCCTTAGACCTGTTGTGCGTTTCGCGCTACCCCGGAACCGCGCGCCCCGATCAGCTCAGTCGAAACCCACGAAACGAACGTGATCGGCCAGCGCCACGCGCTCGCGCGGGAAAGCGTTGACCGGGCTTGATTCATCGCGCCAGCCAATGGCCAGCCCGCAGAACAGCAGCACATCATCGCCCAGGCCCAGGTGCGCCTTGATTGTGCGGCCGAACATGCCCATGAATTCCTGCGGGCAGGAGTCCAGCCCTTCTTCGCGCAGCAAGAGCATGATCGTCTGCAGCCACATGCCGACGTCCGACCACTGCGGTTCCTTCATCAGCTTGGGGAAATGGCACAGCAGCAGCACGGGTGCACCAAACGAGGTGAGGTTGGAGGTCATGAACTTGTGGCGCGCCTCCGCATCGTCGCGCAGGATGCCCATGGCGCCATACATCGCCGCACCCACCGCACGGAGGCGGTTCTGGTATTTCTCGACCTGCCCGGGGGCGGAAAAATCGTATTCCAGCGGATCGTCAGGCGCGCTGGCGAGCAGCTTCGCCTGAAGGTCCTTCAGGGCCGAGCCGGTGAGTACGTGCGCTTCCCAAGGCTGGAAGTTGCACCCCGAAGGAGCCATTCGCGCCCGGTCGAGAACGCGTTCGATCGTCTCGAGCGGAACGGTCTGGTCAAGGAAAGCCCGCACCGATCGGCGGGTGGCAACGGCTTCGGCAACGTTCATTCACTGATCTCCGGTGTGTTTGGCGCAAGCGCTCAATCCCGGTATCAGGTTAACCGTCTGGTTAAGGCGGTCAAGCCGACAGTCCCTCCAGCCAAGCATCGCTTGCTGGAAGAACCGCAGCTTGGTGACGCTTTGCTTCAATCCAGCAGCAGGATGCTCATGCGGCGGTTGCGGGGATCGCTCGGGTTTTCCGAGATCAGCGGTTCCTGATCGGCCACGCCCTCGATCCGGCGGAAGCGCTTGTCGGTCACCCCGAAGCGCATCAGCGCCTGGCGGGTGGCTTCGGCGCGGCCTGCCGAAAGCGACCAGTTGTTGAGGCCGGCATCCGCCTTCCACGGCAGCGCATCGGTGTGGCCGCGCACGGTCACACCGCCAGGTTCGGGCGCAATGGCCTCGCCGATGGCCTGCATCAGCTGCATCGCGTCGGGCGTCAGGATGGTGGTGCCCAGCCGGAACATCGAGAAGTTGGCGTCGTCCATCAGGTCCAGCCGGATGCCGTCGGGCGTCATCGTCAGCTTCACCTGCTTGGCCAGCTGGCGCAGCTTTTCGCTCTTTTCCAGCGTCTTCTTCAGCCGTTCCTGCAGCGTGGCGGTGCGTTTCACCTTCGATCCGCCATCCTTCGGCCCGCCGGTGGCATCACGCGGCACGGTCAACGTCTTGCTGCCGGTCTGCCCGGCGGCATGGGGATAGCTGTCGACATCGGTCAGCGACGATCCGCCGAGCACGCCATAGCCGCCGGCGCTGCCTTCCTTGGTCTTGACCAGGGTGGGCGTGAAGTAGTCGGCAATGCCCTTGCGCTGCTTTTCGGTGGTGGCGCCCAGCAGCCACATCAGCAGGAAAAATGCCATCATCGCGGTCACGAAGTCCGCATAGGCGACCTTCCATGCACCGCCATGGTGCCCGCCAGCGACGACCGTGATCTTCTTGACGATGATCGGCGGTGGCGGCTCGTTCTTGCCCTTGGGCGGCTTTGCCACGGCTTAATTCCTTTCCGCGTTCGCGGAAGCGGCACCAGCCCGCTCCCCCGCCCGGCCATCCGCGAGAGCACCCTGAACGGGTGGCCGGGCGGGGGAGTGGGCCGGTGCCGCCTGCGTTTCTGTGAAACTGAAACGCACAATCAACGCCCGCGCAGCGCGTCGAGCAGTTCGGACAGGCCGGGACGGAACGCGTGGCCAAGGCCCGAACGCGCGCTTTCCACCACCAGCGGCTGCGGCCAGCCGTGCAGTGAGGCGATGATCACCTGCTTCACCGCGTGGAAGATCATCTCGTCCTGGTCCAGCACCTGCTTCAGCCGTCCCGCCAGCGGCGCGACCATGCCATAGGCAAGGAGCACGCCCATGAACGTGCCGACCAGCGCCGAGCCGATCATCGCGCCCAGGATTGAAGGCGGCTTGTCGATCGAGCCCATGGTCTTCACCACGCCGAGCACCGCGGCCACGATGCCCAGCGCGGGCAGCGCGTCGGCCAGGCCCTGCAGCGCGTGCTGCGCTTCGGCCTGTTCGTGGAAATGGGTCTTCATCGCGTGATCCATCACGTCTTCCACCGCGTGCACTTCCAGCGTGCCCGACGAGACGACGATCAGGGTAAGCGTGTCGCAGATCAGCGCGACCAGTTCCTTGTTGGTGAGCAGGCGCGGGAATTCGGCGAAGATCGGCGAGTTCTTGGGATCGGTCACGTGGCTTTCCAGCGCCACCGGGCCATCGCTGCGCAGGATCTTCATCAGCCGGGTGCACAGCACGATGGCGTCGATGTGGTCCTGCTTGTTGTGCTTGGGCCCCTTGAACACCTTGCCCAGCCCGGCGCCGATGCCCTTCAGCTCGTGCATCGAGTTGCCGGTGATCGTGGCGCCCAGCGCGGCGCCGCCGATGATGAGCATTTCGTGTGGGATGGCATGCATCACGGGGCCGAGCGCACCGCCGGTGATGGCGAAGCCGCCGAAGACCATCGCGAGAAGGACGACGATGCCGATGCCTGCGAACATGGTGTCTGGGTATCCTGGTTAAAGTCGGTCTGGCGGGTCAGCGCAGAACGTCGAAGAGCGAAAGGCCGGCGAGCTTGGCGAAGCTGGCCTGGCTGGCCTGCAGCACGGTGGCGAGTTCCTGCATCCGCACCACGGCCTCGGTGGTGTCGGTTCCGCCTATGTCGGATTGTTCGCTGGCGCGGGTCTGCGCCATCGCGGTCTGCCGCTCCACCGTCATGTCGATCCACGTCAGTCGGGAACCGACCACGGTCTGCGCGGTGGTGACGGAGTCCAGCGCGTTCGACAGCGTATCGAGCGAGGTGCTGGCCAGCGCCTGCGACGCAGGGCCACCGGCCTTGAGCGCGTCGGCCAGGTTCTTGACCAGCGACATCAGGTCGGTGTTGTTGCCCGCCTTGTCCTTGAACTCGATGAACTCCGGCCCGGTCAGGCTGCGCGTCACCGTCTGGCCGTCGCCCAGCGAAAGCTCGCCCGCCGCGCCGTTTCCGGCATAGCTGGTCACGCCGGTGGTCGCATCGACGGTGTAGGCATCGCCCGCCACGTCGCCGCCGAACAGCGCGTGTCCGTTGCTGTCCCGCGTGTTGGCAAGGTTGACGAGGTCCTTCTGGATCTGCCCGAGTTCCGAGCCGATCGCGGCGCGCTGGGTGTCGGGCAGGGTGCCGGTGGCCGCCTGCGTCGCCAGCTCCTTGATCCGCACGATGTAATTGCTGAACTGGGTCAGCGCCGAATCCGCAAGGTTCAGGTCCGACGTGGCGCGGTTGGCTGCGGCGACATCGACTTGTCCCAGGGCGTCCGAGCGCTGCAGCGCGCGCAAGCGCGAGGCGGCGAGCGGATCGTCGGACGAGGTGGTCAGCCGGTTGCCCGAGCTGATCTGCGTCTGCAGCTTCTCCGCCTGGGTGCGCAGGCTTTTCAGGTCGAGCGTCGCCCGATCGTAGAAGGCGCTGGTGCTGGTGGAGAAGATGCTGCTCATGGGCTTCTACCTGTTTCCGCTCATCTGATCTGGAGCAGGGTGTCGAAAAGGTCTGCAGCCACCTGCATCACGCGCCCCGAGGCCTGGAAGGCCTGCTGGAAACGCACGAGGTTGACCGCCTCGGTATTCAGATCCACGCCCGATTGGGCGGAAAGCGCGGTCGCTGCCGCGTCGGAAATGGTCTTCAGCGCATCGCGCGTCACCGTGCGGCCCGAAACCGTGGCCGAAACGTCGAACAGGATCGCGTCCATCCGGCCCGCCGGATTGGTCGTGGCCAGGTCGCTCAGCATCGCGTCGAAGTTGGTGGTGTCGCGGCTGTTCTGCAGCGATCCCGCGGCTGCCGTGGCGATCTTGCTGCCATCACTGGTGGCGAGCGCAAAATCGGCAGCGTTGTTGGCGGTAAACAGGTTGGCGCCAGTGGCGGCGTTTAGGTCAACGCCGTTCTTCTGCGCGTCGTTCACCGTCTTGGCGATGTCGCGCGCCAGCTGGTCGAGATCCCCCTTCACCGAACCGAGCTTGGTCAGCGTCTGCTGTTCGCCGGCCAGCGAACCGCCCGAAAGCGTCACCGGTGCCCCGCCAACGTCAAAGGTCACCATGCCGTCCAGCGTCGGATCGGTGGAGCTGGAAGTGGTCATCGCCAGTGCATAGGTGTCGCCACCCTGCACAAGCGTTGGCGCCGATCCGCCGCCGATCGTCACCGCCACCGTGCCATCGCTGGCAAACGTGGTGGTGATGTCGGCATACTGGCTCAGGTCGTTCAGCAGCTTGTCGCGCTGGTCGAGCAGGGCAGTCTGGTCGCTGCTGGCGTCGGCCGCGCGGGAAAGGCGCAGGTTGGTGCGCGCCAGTTCGCCAGCGATGCGGTTGATCTGGTCCACCCCGTCGGCGGCGTTGAAGCGCAGCCCGGTGCCTACTGCGTCGATCTGCTGCGAGGCGATCTGGAACGTGTCGGTCATCGTCCGCGCGGCTTCGATCACCGAAGCGCGCAGGCTGGGGCTGGTGGTGTCTTCCTTCAGCTTCTGCAGCGCACCTTCAAAGCCGGTGATCGCGGAATAGACGTTGGAATTCTCCAGCGCCGCCTCCACGCTGCTCAGCCCGGTCACTTCGGTGCTGGCGCGCGCGGTGTCCGATCCGGTGCGGCGCACTTCCGCCTGGCGGAATGCGTCGGCGTTGCGGATCACGCCTGAAATGCGCACGCCCGAAAGCGAGACGTCGCGCACCGCACCCTGGTATCCGGTGGAGGCGACCTCGGTCATCTTGGCGGTGCGGCGGATATAGCCTTCCGACGACGCGTTGGCGATGTTCTGGCCGGTCACGTCAAGCGCGATGCGCGCCGCCTTGGCCCCGCTGGCGCCGATGGAGAGGAGGTCGCTGGACATGGCTTCAGCCTTCCTTGGCCGGGTTTGCCGGAGCGGTTGCGGCCGGCGGCGCGATCATGCGCGCAAGCTGCGCCTCGATCTGCCTGGCAAGGCCGAACGCACCTGATTGCGAGGCGATCTCGGCAAAGCGTTCGTCACGCATCTGGGTGAAGGTGTCGTGCCCCTGATCGTTGCCGAGCAGATCGTTCCCGCCGAAATTGTCCGCCCGCGCGCTCGACAGCATCTGGCGAACGAAGATCGCTTCGAACGCCTGCGCCGCCTCGCGCAGCTTGGCGCGTTCGGGGGACTGCGGCTGGCCGGCGCTTGCGCCGGTCGCCAGAACCGATGCCGTGGTGGAAACGGTGCTCATATCACCTCCATCTCCGCCTTGAGCGAGCCGGCTTCCTTCAGCGCCTCAAGGATCGCCACGAGGTCCGACGGAGAGACGCCCAGCTTGTTGAGCGCATCGACCAGTGAGGACAGCGAAGCGCCCGGCTTGAACAGCGCCACGTGCGCGGCCTGTTCCTCGGCGTTGATCTGGCTGTTCGGCGTGATCGCGGTCTGGCCGCGGCTGAACGGCCCGGGCTGCGAAACGGTGGGTTTTTCGTCGATCTTCACCACCAGCTTGCCGTGGCTGATCGCTGCGGGCGAAAGGCGCACCGCGCTGTTGATCACCACCGTGCCGGTGCGGCTGTTGACGATGACCTTGGCCGGGGTTTCCGCCGGGGTCACGTCGATCATCTCGATCGCGGCCATCATGCTCGCGCGACGGTCCGCGCCGTCGGGCAGGCGCAGCGCCAGCGTCACCCCGTCCTCGACAGAGGCGGTCTGGGGAAAGCGGGTGTTGATCGCATCGCGCACGCGCGCGGCGGTCATGAAATCGGCCTGGAAAAGGTTCCAGCGCAGCACTTCGCCGCTGTCGAACCCGGTCTGCACCGCACGTTCCACGCTGGCACCGTCGGCGATGCGGCCCACGGTTGGCACGTTCACGGTCAGCGATGATCCGTCCTTGGCGGTGATGCCAAGGCCGCCCACGGCCAGGTTGCCCTGCGCCATGGCATAGATCTGGCCATCCGCGCCATAAAGCGGCGCCATGATCAGCGCGCCACCGCGCAGGCTCTTGGCCTTGCCGATGGTGGAAACGGTCACGTCGATGCGCTGGCCGGGTTTGGCAAACGCGGGCAGGTCGGCAGTGATCATCACCGCTGCCGCATTCTTCAGCCCCGGCGAAACGCCCGGCGGCAGCTGCAGGCCAAGCCGGCCCGAAACGCCGCGCATCGCCTGCGTCACGTAATCCAGGTTGTCGTCGCCCGTGCCGGGCAGACCAACAACGATGCCATATCCGGTCAGCTGGTTGGTACGCACGCCCTGATAGGCGCCAAGGTCACGCACGCGGTCGGCGTGGGCGAGGGGGGCCATCGCCGCCGCGAGCACAAGGCCCAGCAGGGTGACGCAGGAGCGAAGAAGGCGGTCGGTCATCGTCAGCCTCCTCAGAACGGGTTGATCGCGTTGAAGAAGCGGCCCAGCCAGCCTTCGCGGCTCGCGCTGGTGATCGTGCCGTTGCCGGCATATTCGATCCGCGCATCGGCCACGCGGGTGGATACGATGGAGTTGTCGGCATCGATGTCGCCAAGGCGCACGATCCCCGAAAACTGCACCCATTCCTGGCCCTGGCTCAACAGCAAGCGCTTTTCCCCTTTGACGAGGGCCGTGCCGTTCGGCCTGACTTCGGCGATCGTCACCGAAACCTGGCCGCCGAGCGTGCTGGTCTGCGACGCATTGCCCTGCCCGTTGAACGACGCGGAACCCGAAGGATTAAGGGCGTTGGGGTTGATGAACGAAAGCGGCCCCGCGCTCGGGGGGGTAAAGCTGAACGATCCGTTCTTCTGCTTCTTGCCCGCGGCGGACTTCGATGTGGTCAGGCTTTCCACCAGAACGATGGTCAGCGGATCGCCCACCGCGTGGGCGCGGCGCCCTTCCACCAGCGCGGCATAGCCGTTGTTGACGTTGAAGATCGATCCGTCTGCCGGGCGGACCGGTGCGGCCTGAGGCATGGTGGGGGCAAAGCCTTCCGATGGCTTCACCCGGGCATGGGCCAGCGCCGGATAGGCGACCGCCAGCGCAATCGCTGCGGGCACCACGATCACCGCCAGCACGCGCAGGCCCAGCGGCCGCTCCTGCGGCTGCACCGGCACCACCATCGGCAGGTCGAAGCGGGAGTCGAAGGGAGAATGCATCATCGTCCTGACTGGCTTGGATTAAAGTGTCTGGTTGGCGTTCTTGAGCATCTCGTCGACGGCGGAGACCATCTTCGAGTTGATCTCGTAGGCGCGCTGGCACTCGATCATGTCGACCAGCTCTTCCACCACGTTCACGTTCGATGCTTCCAGAAAGCCCTGGCGGATGTGGCCGCGCCCGGCTTCGCCCGGCGCGCCGATCTGCGCCTGCCCACTGGCGGCGGTTTCCTTCAGGAAGTTGTCGCCGGCCGATTGCAGGCCGCCGGGATTGGCGAAGCTGGCGATCGTCAGCTGGCCCAGCTGGGTCGGCTCGGCATTGCCGGCCACCACGGCGGAAACCGTGCCGTCCTGCGCCACGGTGATGGAACTGGCGCCCTCCGGGATGGTGATCGGCGGCTGCACGATATAGCCCTGCGCCGTCACCAGCTGCCCTTCGGCCGATCGGCTGAAGTTGCCGGCGCGGGTATAGGCCAGCTGCCCGCCGGGCAGGCTCACCTGGAAGTAACCGTCCCCGTCCAGCGCAAGGTCCAGCGCCGCGCCGGTGGTCTGCAGCGAACCCTGGCTGTCGATGCGGGTCGTTGCCTGAATGCCCACGCCGGTGCCCAGGTTCAGCCCGGTGGCATAGGCGGTTTCGCCCGAGGACTGCTGCCCGGCCACGCGCGCGTCCTGATAGGCCAGCGTGGCGAAGTTGGCGCGGTCGCGCTTGAAACCGGTGGTGCCCACGTTGGCCAGGTTGTTGGCGATCACGCGCATGCGCGTGTCCTGCGCCTCAAGCCCGGTGCGGGCGACGTGAAGAGCGGATGAAGGCATGGGTGTTCAGTCCTTTACGAAAGGCGCATGAGCTGCGCGGAGCCTTCGTCGACTTCGCGCGCGGTTGATACGAGCTTGGTGCGGATGTCGAACAGGCGCTGCGCCTCGACCATCTCGACCAGAATGGCGGTGGGATCGACGTTGGACTGTTCCAGCGTGCCGACCTGGATCCGGGCGTCGTCGTTGTTGGGCAGCACGCCGCCCCCGACCACGCGGAACAGGCCATCCAGGCCCTTCTCGATCTGGCTGCCTTCGGCCGAGGCGATCTTCAGTTTCGCCACCTGCTGCGCCGGGGCGTCGGGCTGGTCCGGGTTGCTGACCAGCACGGCGCCATCGGGCCCGATGTTGACCTTCGATCCCAGCGGCACCGTCACCGGGCCGCCGTCGCCCACCACCGGCCGCCTGTCACCGTTCACGAGCACGCCGGTCGGATCGATCGAAAGGTCGCCCCGGCGGGTATAGACCTCGGTTCCGTCCTCGGCCTGCACCGCCAGCATGTCCCGCCCGGTCATCGCGATATCCAGCGGGTTACCGGTCTGGACCATCGCCCCCTGCTTCATGCTGGCGCCGCGCACTTCGCCTTCGGTCATCGACCGCGCCTCCAGGCTCGGCCCCTTCAGCGTCATCGGCACGGCGTTCAGCATTTCGGCGCGGAAGCCCACGGTCTGGGCGTTCGCCATGTTCGAAGCGATCACGCGCTGGCGCGTGGTCGATCCGGTCATGCCCGAATAGGCGGTGTAGATCAGGCGGTCCATGTCAGGTGGCCTCAGTTAAGTCCGCAGGTTGATGCCGTCCGGCGATTACGTCCGGAGATTGATGATCGTCTGCGAAATCTGCGTGGCGGTATCGATCGCCTTGGCGTTCGCCTGGAAATTGCGTTGCGCGGTGATCAGGCCGACCAGTTCCTCGGCGATGTCCACGTTCGATCGCTCCAGCGCGCCCGAAAGCAGGCTGCCGTACTGGCCGTTGCCGGGCTGGCCATAGGTCGCCGCGCCCGAAAGGCCGGTCGCGCTCCAGTTGGAGGATCCTTCCTGGCGCAGGCCGCCGGGCGAAATGAACGTGCCGATCGCCACTTTGCCGATCACCGTGTTGGTGCCGTCGGCATAGGAGGCGGTCACGTTGCCGTTCTCCGCCACGGTCACGCCGGCAAACTCGGCGCCTCCCGCGTTGGTTGCGGGAATCTGGGCATCCTGCAGCGTTGTGCCGGTGACGTTGCCGGTGGCGTCGGTGGGGAATACCTGCAGGCGGTTTTCCGATCCGTCCTGGATGAACCCGCCGCCATCGACCGAGAACGAGCCATTGCGGGTATAGAACGTGTCGCCGGTCAGGCTCGATTTGGTGGTGAAGAAGCCGTCGCCGTTCACCGCCACGTCCAGTGCCGAACCGGTCTGCTCGATCGCGCCCTGCGAGAAGTTCTGGTTGATCGCCTCAACCGTCGCGCCGATCCCCTGGATCAGCTTGGGGTTGGTGAAGGCGCTGCCGGCCACGATGTCGGCAAATTCGGTGCGGCTCTTCTTGAAGCCGTTGGTTTCCGAGTTGGCGATGTTGTGGCTGATCACGCCAAGGTCGGTCTGCGCGTTCTTGAGGCCGTTGAGCGAGGTATAGAAGGACATTGCGGCTGCCTTTCAGGTAAAGTGGGATCAGGCGGTCTTGGCGACGAGCTTGCCGATCTGGTCGGAGATCGTCTGGAGCTTGTCGTTGGTCGATTGCGCGGCGGAGAGGCTGGAGAACTGCGCCAGCTGCGCCACCATCTGCGCGTTGTCGACCGGGGCGGTGGGGTCTTGGTTGTTCAGCTGCGCGGTCAGCAGCTTCAGGAAATCGCCCGCGCCCATTGTGCCCCAGCTCTTGTGGTTGGGCATGCCGTTCAGCGTGGTCGAGGTGGTGTTGGTTACGGCGGTGGTCATCACTTCATCCTCATCGTTTCAAGCATCAGCTGCTTGGCGGTCTGCATGGCTTCCACCACGTTCTGGTACTGGCGGCTCGCCTCCAGCATCTCGACCATCTCGGCGTTCTCATCGACGGGAGCGCCCCAGGTGTCGCCGTTGGCGTCGGCCATGGGATTGTCGGGATCGTGGGTGCGGATCGGCGTGGCCGTCGTGCGATAGACGCCCTGCACCTTCACCGTTGAAAGGCCGGTGGCCTGGTCCAGCTCCTGCGCGAAGACGGGGCGCAGCGGGCGATAGGCTTCCTGCTCGGTGGCGGAGACGGTGCCCGCGTTGGCAAGGTTCGATGCCGATGCGTTCATCCGCACCAACTGCGCGCTCATCGCGCGGCCGGCCACGTCGAACAGGCTCATGGGGTTGGGGCCTGCCATCGTTTATTCGCCCTTGATCGCGCGGGTCACGGTTTCGATCCGGCCCTGCAGGAAGGAAAGCGTCGCGGAATATCCCACCGCGTTCTCGGCGAATGCGGTCTGCTCGGTGGCCATTTCCACCGTGTTGCCGTCCATGCTGGGCATCACCGGCATGCGGTATCGGGTGGAGGCGGCCACCGCCTTGTCCTCGCCCGCGCCGCCGCTCATCGCCTTCAGCGCGCTGGCGAAGTCGATGTCCTTGGCCTTGTAGCCGGGCGTCGCCGCATTGGCGATGTTCGAAGTCAGCAAGCCCATGCGCTGCGAACGCAGTTCCAGGGCCATGCCGTGGATGCCGAAAAGGCTGTCGCTCATGGTGCCGAATGCTCCATACGGTTTTTCCTGCCCGTATATCAGCAAGCACCGTGCCAATTGCCGCACAGGGCCGGTTTTGCCTCCGTTCCGGCAGCCAGGCGGCAAGCGCTTGCCGGGTGCGGCAAAGTTCGTCCGCCCCTGAAAGCGAAAAGCCTGCCGCCGTTCTTTGGTGCTGAGGAGGCTCCGCGCAGCGCACATGAACCTTGGTCACCTGGTCGATCCGGCTGCCGCCGCGATCGTTGTCGGCGGCACGCTTGTCGCCACCGTGCTGCGCGCGGGGGTGCAGGATTGCGCCCAGACCCTGCGCGCCCTGTCGGAACTGTTTCGCCCCGCCTTCGATGCCGATACCGTGCGTGGTGAAGTCGCCACGCTCGCCTCGCAGATCCGCGTTGACGGCATGTTCCGCGCGCGCCCGCGTCACCTGGGCGACATTGCCTTTGACGAGGCGACCGATGCGATGATCGAACAGCGCAGCACCGAGGCACTGTTCGAACGCCACGCCTTCCACGCCCGCGCCCGCATCGATGCCGCCGTCGCCGCTGTCCGCACGCTGACCATGGCGGCCGATCTCGGCCCCGTGTTCGGCCTCGCCGGCACGCTCGTCTCGCTCAGCAACCTTCCGTCTCAGGGCATTGCCCGCTCGATGTTCATGGGCGCCATCTCGATGTCGGTGCTCACCACGCTCTACGGCCTGCTCTTCGCCAACCTCGTCCTCGCCCCGCTTGGCCGCGCGGTCGAGCGCCGGTGCGAGCGCGAGGAGGCGGAGCGGCAGGAGATCACCGAATGGCTCGCCGCGCAGGTTCAGCGCGTGCTGCCGCATCCCGGCCCGGTCTCGTTCCACGCCCACGCACAGCAGCAGCACCTGCAGGGCCATTTCGCGCAGACCCCGCACGCCGTTGATCCGCGCGAGGCGGCATGACCGCGCAGGGCATCATCCGCGCCCGTCTTGCACATGGCTTCGCCAATGGTATCGGGGGCCAGGTCCGCGCCCCGGCTTCCTCGTGGCAGACCATCCTTGCGGACCTCTGCCTGATCCTGTTCATGGTCACCGCCTCGGCCTTGGCCAACGCGCCTGACGCCCCGCTCGAACCCGACGCGCCCGAACCCTCGCGCGCGGTCGCCAAGGCGCCACCGCCGCCGCCACCGCCCCCCATCCAGCCTTCCATCCGCGCCGAACCGGTCGGCGTGTGGACCGATGGCCCGGGCGCGCCCCCGCTGGCGCAATGGCTGCAGACACAGGCCGCCGATCCTCGCCTGCGCGTCACCATCGCCGTGCGCTATGCGCGGGACAGCCGCGAGATCGCGCTAGGCCACGCCGCGCGCCTCAGCGAAGCCGCCGGGCCCCGCGCCGCCACCGCGCGCATGGTGGTTGAACCGGGCAGGGCCGATGGCGCCAGCGTCTCGGTCGGCTATGATTCCGAAGATGCGATCAACTAGTCTGGCACGCTGCTTGCTTTGTTGGGGGCATGACCCACAAGGCTCTCCTCGCGTTCGCCCTGCCTGCCGCCGCCGCGCTTGCGGTGCCGGCCCAGGCTGCTCCTTCGCCTTTCACCGACCTCGCCAGCGTGGACAATGCGGTCGCGGCCTTCACCGGCCAGCCGATCGGCGTGCCCGGCGGCGCTGCCACCCCGGTCGATCGCCGTCTGCGCCTGGCCCGCTGCAACGCGCCGCTGGCCCTGTCATGGCGGGGAGACCGGCATGACAGCATTCTGGTGCAATGCCCCGATGTTGGCGGCTGGCGGCTGTACGTTGCCGTTACCGGCAATTCCCAGCCGGGCTTCGGGCAGGCTGCTGCCACCCCCGTCGTCTCGCGCGGGGATATGGTCACCATCGCGCTTACCGGCGATGGCTTCTCCGTCTCGCAACCGGGAGAAGCGCTGGAAGGCGGCGCGGTGGGCAGCTGGATCCGCGTGCGCACCGCGGCCAAGGCCGATCCGATGCGCGCCCGCATCATCCGCCCCGGCTTGGTGGAGATGCCGATCGAATAGCGAGGCAATCTTAACCCCTCCTGCGATAGCCCTGCAGTGCAAGCTGCGGGGATTTCGCTGTTGTGGCAACGATTTGTAAAATTTTTCTGCCCCGGTCTTAAATCCCCTTAAATCCCCCCTGCATCTTCCGTTCTTCCTCCTGAGCATCGCACAGGAGCGGACCATGTCATCGTTTGAAATCGGAGCATCCCGCCCGGTTGGCGCGATTCAGGTCAAGACCGTCGCACCAACCCCGGCCACCCCCACGCCTGCCACCGTGCAGGCACCGGTAGCCTCGTCGTCGGCAGCGCAGGTTGAGACCAGCGACGCCATAAAGGCGGGCGACGCGCCCATCGACGTCGAGCGCGTGAAGACCATTCGTCACGCCATCGAAACCGGCACCTACCCCGTGATCCCGACCAAGATCGCCGACGCCATGATTGCGGCCGGCATGCTGCTGAGGAACCCGCAATAATGGCTCATGCGCTCGCGTCGGTTGATACCAATGCCGCTCCGATCACGCAGTCCCTGCAGCTGCGTGATACGCTGCGGCAGATGCTTGCCGTGCTGGAAGATGAACGGCATGCGCTTGCCGGTCTCGAGATTGACGCGATCATGGCCTGCGCCGTCAGCAAGGATTCGCTGTGCGGCCGGCTTGATACCACCGACCACGCCCTGGTGGATGAAGAATGCCGTGGCCTGCTGGATGCCGCGCGCCGGCTGAATGAGGCAAACCGCCGCGTTCGCAACCTTATCGCCGCCAATGTCGCGGCCCGGCTTGATGCCATGACCGGCCAGCCCGCGCTCTATCGCGCCAATGCCGCGCCCGCCCGGATCGGCCTCGTCCGCTGATTTTCGGCAGCAGGGCCGCCAATTGGCACGCCCTTTGCTGAACCCCTTTTTGCCGCGCCTGCTGCAGGGCGCGCAAGAAGGGGTTTTTCGTGTCTTCAGTCCAGGCATTTCCCGGGCAGGCCATACCCGCGGCGGCAACGTCCGGGGGCGAAGTGCATGCCGCCATTGCCAATGCGGCGCAGGCCACCGGGGTCGATTTCGGCTATCTGCTGGCGCAGGCCCGGCTGGAATCCGGGCTCGATCCTTCGGCGCGCGCGCCCACGTCCAGCGCGCGGGGGCTCTATCAGTTCACCGGTTCCACCTGGCTGCGCACGCTGGACAAGCACGGCGCATCCTATGGCCTCGATTGGGCCAGCCAGGTGATCGATGGCGGCGCGGTGCGTGATCCGGCCATGCGCTCGCAGATCCTCGCTCTTCGCAACAACCCGCAGGTCTCGGCGCTGATGGCGGGCGAGCTCGCCAACGACAATCGCGATTATCTCGCCGGCGTGCTCGGTCGCCAGCCCGACAATGCCGAGCTTTACCTTGCCCACTTCCTCGGATCGGAAGGGGCAGGGCGCTTCCTCACCGCACTCTCGTCCGATCCCTCGCAAAGCGCCGCGGCACTCCTGCCAAAGGCGGCCGCCGCCAACCGCTCAATCTTCTTCGGCGCTGGCGGGCCGCGTTCCGTGGGGCAGGTCATGGATCTGCTGCGGGGCAAGGTCGAAGCCGCGATGAATGGTGGCTCTGCCACCGCGTTCGGCGGCGGCATCGATGGGCTCGAAATGGCCGGTTATGGCGCCTTCGTCCCCTCGGGCTATGCCGCATCTGCCACAGAAGATCGCCCGCAGTTCACCGGCGGGCCGGTGGCGCAGGAATTCCAGGCCGCGGCCCAGGGCTCCGGTGGCGCTTCGATGGCCGATACCCTGCGCGATGCCTTCGGCCTCGTCGATGGCGGCGCAGGCTCATCTTCCTCCTCCGCGCCGGGCCATGTCCGGGCCGCCTATTCCGCGCTCCGCGCGCTGGGGATGTAACCGGCCATGCTGAAACGCTTCGGTTCGGTCAGCACGCTGGCGTTGCCTGCGGGTATCCTCACGCTCATCGTCCTGATGGTCGTGCCGATCCCGTCGGTTCTGCTCGATGTGTTCTTCGTGCTCAACATCGCGCTTTCGGTCGCCATCCTGATGGCGGCGATGAATGCGGAAAAACCGCTCGATTTCTCCTCGTTCCCCAGCGTGCTTCTGTTCGCCACGCTGCTGCGGCTCTCGCTCAACGTCGCTTCCACGCGCGTGGTGCTGGTCAATGGCCACACCGGCGGCGCGGCGGCGGGCCACGTGATCGAATCCTTCGGCGAATTCCTGATCGGCGGCAATTTCGCCGTCGGCCTGTTCGTCTTCATGATCCTGATGATCATCAACCTCGTCGTGGTCACCAAGGGCGCGGGCCGCGTGTCCGAAGTGTCCGCCCGCTTCACCCTCGATGCCTTGCCGGGCAAGCAGATGGCCATCGATGCCGATCTCGCCGCCGGGCTGCTCACCGCTGAAGAAGCCAAGGCCCGCCGCCGCGAAGTCGCGACCGAGGCCGATTTCTACGGCTCGATGGACGGCTCCAGCAAGTTCGTGAAGGGCGATGCCGTCGCCGCGCTGCTGATCCTGGGCGTCAACATCATCGCCGGCTTCGCGCTCGGCATGATCAGCCACGGCCTCTCGGCCGGCGATGCCGCGCAGAAATACATCACGCTGGCCGTGGGCGATGCGCTCGTGGCGCAGGTGCCCTCGCTGCTGCTCTCGATCGCCGCCGCCGTCATCGTCACCCGCGTGTCCGACAGCCGCGATCTTGCCGGCCAGATCGGCGGCCAGTTCGCCGATCCGCGCACGTGGCTGCCCGTGGCCGTAATCCTTGGCGCCATCGGCATGATCCCGGCGATGCCGCAGACCATCTTCCTGCCCGCCGCCGGTCTCGCCGGCTGGCTGTGGTGGAGCCTGAAGCAGCGCGCGGAACGCCTGAAGAAGGTGGTCGTGGTGGAAGAGGAACCGCCTGCCGTCGATCCGGGCCGGATCACGCTCGAGGAAGTTTCCGATCACACCCTCGTCACCATCGAACTCGGCTATGGCCTCGTCCACCTTGTCGATGAAAAGCGCGGCGCGCCGCTGGTTGCCCGCCTCACCGGGGTACGCAAGCAGCTCAGCCAGGCCTTCGGTTTCGTGGTGCCGCAGTTCCGCGTGCGGGATTCGCTGGAACTTGCACCGGGTGAATACCGCATCCTGCTCGGCGGCGTGAACGTCGGCTCGGCGGTGCTCCGCCCCGAACGCATCCTCGCCATCGATGCGGGTGAAGCGCGCGAAAATCATGATCTGATCGGTGAACCCACCCGCGATCCCAGCTTCGGCTGCCCCGCGCTGTGGATCGATCCGACCAAGCGTGACCAGGCGATTGCCGAAGGTTTTCTCACCGTGGATGCCGGCACTGTTGTGGCCACCCATCTCAACCAGTTGTTGGGGGAACGGCCGCAGATGCTGCTCGGCCCGGACGAGGTCCGCGCCATTCTCGACAGCGTGCGCGAACGCGCCTCAGGCCTGGTGGAAACCATCCATCCCAACCCGCTGTCGCTCGGCATGATCACCCGCCTGTTCCACGCCCTGCTGGAAGATGGCGTCTCCATTGCCCATCCGGTGCCGATCCTGCGCGCACTGGGGCAGGGGGTGCTGCAATCCACCGACCACGATCGCCTGATCGATCTCGTGCGTGCCGAACTCGGTCCGCAGATCGTAGGCCGCGTCTGTGCACCGCATGAACGCCTGCCCGTTCTCACCCTCGAAGGCGGGCTTGAAAACATGATCGTGGGCGGGATGCACGATCCCACCACCGGCCAGCCGGTGATCGAACCAGACCTTGCCCGCGCCATTGGTGAGCGCGTGGCCGATATCGTGGCTGAACGCGGCCCCGGCGCGGTTCCGCCGGTGCTCGTCGTCCAGCCGCGCGCCCGTCGTGCGCTCTCCGCCCTGCTGCGGATGCGTGCGCCCACCTGCACCGTCATCTCGATCAGCGAGCTGCCGCCGACGCAGCCGATCGAGGTCATTTCCGTGATCGGCGGGGAGCCTCAACCGGCCCCCGCGCTTGGCCACCAGCCAGAGGTCCTTGCCGCATGAAGCACGACCATCGCACTTTCGCCGCCGCCCGCGCCTATCGCGACGATGCGGCAGACCGGATCCGCCGCTTCCTTCCCATGGTCCGTCGCCTGGCGTGGCACGTCCACGGCTCCGGCCGCGCCGGAATAGAGCTGGAAGACCTTGTGCAGGCCGGCCTCGTCGCCCTGACCGAATGTTCCCGCAAGCATTCCGGGCCGACCGAGGATGGCTTTGCCGCCTATGCCAAGTTGCGGGTGCGGGGGGCGATGGTGGACCTTGTCCGCCGGACCACGCCGATGTCGCGCGCCGCGTCAGATCGGCGCAAGTCCATCCGGGAACATACGCAGGCGCTGGCGACCACCCTGGGGCGCGATCCGACCGAGGCGGAACTGGCTGAATCCATGGGGATTTCCGGCAACGACCTGGCCGACATGCGGGCGGCGAGCGAACCGCTGCGCTTCGAAACCATCGACGAAACCTACTCCGACAGCGACATGGCCTTTGCCGATGACCGGCCGGATTCCTTCGCGCTGCTGGCTGACAACGAATCCCGCGCGCAAGTGGCCTCTGCCATCGCCGGATTGCCCGAACGGCTGCAGATGGTGATCCAGCTGTACTTCGTGGAAGAGCTGAATCTCGCTGAAATCGCTCAGGTTCTCGACGTCAGCGTACCGCGCGTGCACCAGTTGAAGGCGCAGGCGCTGGACAAATTGCGCGCCGCATTGGGTGACGATTTCGACGTACTTTGAGAACGACTGAGAAGGGGTTGAAACGGACTGAGAGGGGGTTGAAGTCGATTGAGCCCCCCTGAAACGGCCTAGAGCGCGTGGTCCGTTCCGGCCATGATCGGGTCACCCACGCCAATGCGCTTGCCGTCGGTGATGATCACCCTGTCGCCCAGCTTGGCCTGCGCGAAGAGGCGGCGGGCGAACTCGTCGGGCACGCCGATGCAGCCGTTGGTGGCGTACCCCTTTTCCACCTTGCTGCCGTGGATCGAAACGCCATCGTTGGTCAGGCGCAGCATATAGGGCATCGGCGCGTCATAGATGTTGGAAACGTGGTCGGCGTCCTTCTCGCTGATCGGGAACACGCCGGTCGGGGTGGGCTTGTCGCCATAGCCCTTGAGGATCGCGGTCGCGCCGATCTCGTGCCCGTTGCGAAACACCGAAAGCGTGCGCGCCTCGAGGTCCACCGTCACCACTAGAGGACCGGGTTCGCTCTTGCTCTCGTCCCAGAAGAACTGGCCGAACTTGATGGGTTCTTCGATCTTGAGGATCGACTTGACCACGAAGGGGCTGTCGACCGGGGCCGGGGCAGGCGCCTTTGCCAGCGGCTTGGGCGCGGCCTGGTGCACCGCCGGGGCAGCCTCGGCCTGGCTCTTGCCGAACAGCATCTGCGCGGCATCGTGGCCGACATTGAACGCCAGCAGCGAGGCGAGCGCCATCGCCACCGTGCCGGCCCCGGCACGGAGCCAGCGGTTGCGGATGAGGTCGAGCGGCGAGTCCATGTGTGGATAGATAGCGTAAACGCATGCGGATGCGAGGGGCGCAAATTGCGCGTCCCGGCGCGGGACGGCGGGGGTTTCAGGGATTAAGGGAGAGGGTTAACAGAGGCGGTGGGTTGCGTATGTCGGCTCGCCCCCACCCCAACCCCTCCCCTGAAGGGGTGGGGCTTCTTTCAGGTGGGGGCAAGGTTGGGGCGGCTATGCAGGCGCGGATGGACAGGTTCTACCAGCCGCTCGAGGCCGCCAGCCCTTATCTGGCGCATCTGCCGCCGCTGATCGTGGCGGCGCTGGCGGCGATCGTGCTGACGATGATCGGCGGGGTGGTTGCGCGGCGCCTGCCGATGACCGGCAACACGCTGCGCTTTATGGGCAACGTGGTGCTGATCGTGGTGTTCTGCCTTGCCGCGCTGCGCTTCGTGCGGCTGGACCCCACGTTCGATTCGCTGGGATCAAGCATCGCCCTGCCGGCGCAGACCGTTTCGGGTACGGAAACGCGCGTGCCGCTTTCTGCCGACGGGCATTACTGGATCGAGGCGCGGCTGAACGGCACGAAGCAGCGCTTCATGGTCGATACCGGGGCGACGCTGACCACGCTTTCCGAGGACGTTGCGGATGAGGCCGGGATCGGCGCCGATCCGCTGGCGCTGCCGGTGGTGATGCGCACCGCCAACGGGCAGGTGCAGGCGCGCATGGGCCGCGCGGAAAAGCTGCGCTTCGGATCGATCGAGGCCAGCGACATGGACGTGGTGATCGCGCCTTCGACCGGCGGGCTGAACGTGCTGGGCATGAACTTCCTGACGCGGCTGAAAGGCTGGCGCGTGGAGGACGGCGTGCTGGTGCTTACACCGAAGAAGCCGGTGGCCGAGGCGAGCGAAAGCCCAGCCACGTAAGCCCCCAAGTTAACTGGCGCCACAGCGTCTCCAGCGGCCCGGATGGGTGCCGCGCCAGCCACCAGCGCGGCCAGGCCAGCATCGCCACCCAGCCCAGCAGCACGAACAGCGGCAGCAGGGCGCGCGGCATTTCCGGCCCCAGGCCAAGGCCCCAACCGGAAAAGATCGCGGCCATCAACACCGTGGTGCCGAGATAGTTGGTGAAGGCGCACCGCCCGGCGGCGGCCAGCGCCTGCCCCGCTGCGCCATCGCGCAGGCGCGGCCAGAGCAGCACCAGCAAGGCGGCATAGCCCATGGCCATCAGCAGGTGTTCCGGCGCGGAGAGCGCACCGCCCAGCACCAGCATGGCGTGGGGGGGAAAGCCGTGGCTTCCTGCCCAGCCGATCAGGCCCAGCGCCATCAGGCCGCCCGCGCCGATGCCGATCGCGGCGGTGCGGCGCAGCGCAGCATGGCTCCACCCGCCGCCAGTGAAGAAGCCGGTGCGCAGCATGGCCATGCCCAGCAGCATCAGCGGCAGCGTTTCGGTGAGGGTGTGGAGGAAGGTTTCAAACGGCAGGAACGGTGCGGTGGACAGGCGCAGCCGCAGCGCCGCGAGAAACCCGGCGTTGATGATGCGGGTGTCATCCGCCATCGAGGCGGCGATGCGCTGCATCATCGCGGCCTGCTCGGCCACCTCCGCCGCCGCGCCTTGGCCCGCCAGCACGCTTTGCTCTGTGGCGATACCCATGACATCGCCCGCCGCATCCAGCGCATGGGGCACGACGAACAGCGCGAGGCCCGCAATCACCAGACCGGCTGGAGCCATGCGCCGCAGCGCCAGCGCCATCAGCCCGCACAGCGCATAGGGGAACAGGATGTCCCCCCACCACAGCAGCAGGTAATGCAGGTATCCGAACAGTGCGAGCCACAGCAGGCGGCGCGCCTGCGCCCAATCGGCACTGGCGCCGCGCCGCTCCGCCGCATCGGCAAACAGCACCATGCTCGCCCCGAACAGCATCGTGAACAGCGCGCGCATCTTGCCCTCGAACACCACGAAGGCGAAGGCGAACCACGCCTCCGCGCCGGGATCAGGATGCGGCAGGCGGGGGGAGAAGCTGGCGAGCGTAGGGCCCCAGAAGCCGGTGATGTTGATCGCCAGAATCCCCAGCACGGCCACCCCGCGTACGAAGTCGATCGCGGCGATGCGGGTGGCGGCGGCAGGCGTCATGCGCTGCGGATGGGGCAGCTTGGCGGAGCGGTCAAACGGGATTTGGCCGGGGCAGATCGGCGGAGAAGAATGAAGCGGGGTTCGGATCACGTCTGAAGTGAAAGGGCGTGGTGAGCAGAAGCAGCAGCTGGCAGCGCCGCGCGGCCATTTTCCGGTCTTGGTTGCGAAACAAGAATATAGGTTTTAATACATTGCATACCCGCCTTGATTGCGCTTTGTTGGCAGGAACGAGGCAAGGCAGGGTGCCGATCCGGCAGGGGACGGTCATATCTGTCGAGGCGGAGAGGTGAGATGCATTCTTTTGGCGTGAAGCAGGCTCTTATGGGCGGCATGGCGATGTTGTGTGCCGGAAACATGGCGATTGCGCAGCCGGTCTGGCGCGAGGCCTTCCAGTCTAGCCCCGCGACGTATGAAGCGCCTACGGACGTATTCATCGCCTTCGCCAAGGAACACTGGCGCGTTCCGACTGAGCAATTGCTTGCCGACCTGACACCCCAGCCCATCAGTGGGACGGTGCGTTATCAGGTGACCGTTCAGGCGGAAGGAGACCAGATCCGGTTGCGGCTGTCGAACGAGGAAGGAAAGTCCCCGATCAAGCTCAATGCGGTGACTGTGGGGCTGGCCGGCGGCGCTTTCGTCGCGGCGCCGGGTTCGCTTCAGCCGGTCACCTTCGGCGGCTCCGCCGGTGTCACCATTCCTGCCGGGGCGCCGGTCCTCAGCGATCCGGTTCCAGTGCGGGTGAAGGCGGGGACCGACCTGCTGGTGAGCGCCGCGTTGGCGGGGCAGATGTTGAACGAAGGCCGCGGCGGTGCCGGATTCCTGCTGGCCGAAGGTGATCAGGCACGCAGCCCGGCGATGGAAAGGCCGAGGCCGATGAAGGGGCGGCCGCTGCTGACTGGCGTGAGCGTTCTGCGCCCCGAAGCATCGAAGGTGATCGTGACTTTCGGCGATTCCATCACCGACGGAAACCGCACGGCGCCGGGCATGCTGCACGGCTGGCCCGAGCAGCTGGCGCACCGGCTCGCTGCGCGCAAGGGAGGCCACACCTACACCGTGGTCAATGCCGGCATCGCCGGAAACCGGCTGCTGTCTAGCGGCTGGGGCGCGGCGGGCCTAGCCCGTCTGGATCGCGATGCCCTGCGGATCGAAGGCATTTCGCATCTCGTTCTCTTGGAAGGCATCAACGACATCAACTTTTCGGGCCAAAGCCCCTTCGGCACGAATCCCGACCTTTCGGCTGACGAACTGATCGCCGGATACCGGCAGGTGATCGCCCGCGCACATGCCCGCGGCGTGAAGGTCTATATCGCGACGCTGACGCCGAACCCGGCGAGTGAGCTCAACACCGCGGCCAAGGTTGCCTTGCGCGAGGCGGTAAACCAATGGATCAGGCATTCGGGCGAACCCGATGCGGTGATCGATTTCGAGGCGATGGTGCGGGACCCGTCGCACCCGGACGGGTTCAGGGCCGAGTTCGATTCGGGCGATCATCTCCACCCCGGCGACCAAGGCTATCGTGCGATGGGTGACGGGATCGACCTGTCGCTGTTTCCCTGAGCAGGCAAGCGTTGAACGGAGCGCGCAAGGACTCCGCTCCGGCACTGCTATTTCAAGGCTTCACCACCAGACAAACCTCACCCGCAGCTTTCAGCCCGGCGCAGGCCTTTTCCGCTGCCGCCTGAGTATATCCGCCTGCCTGGAGGCGGGTGACGCCCGTGCCCACGTCCAGGCGGGAGTGGCCGGTGAGTTCGGGGCGGGTGTGGAGGCGGGTCCAGAGGGCGTCGGCGTTGGATTTCTGGCCGAAGGCGCCGAGCTGGATGCGGTAGGTGCCAGAGGCTGGCGCGGGAGCAGGGGCAGGGGCAGGAGTCGTTGCCGGTTTGGGCGCGGGCTTGGGCGCGGGGGCCGGTTTGGGCTGCGGCGCGGGTTTTGGCGTGGCGGTGGCCATGCGGGGGACTTCGACCGGGTTGGCATAATCGGCGCCTGCCATGACCGGGCCGGTGGGGGCGGTGCCGGGATCTTCGGTGCGGGCGGCGGGCAGGGGCACGGTCTGCAGTGGGGCGGGTGCGGCCTGCTGGCGCAGCGGGGCGGTGGGGGCAGGCGGCAGGGGCGCGGTTGGCACAGGTGGCGCCTTTGCGCCGAGATCGGCGGCGGCGAGCTGGCGGCCGCGCACTTCGGCGGTGCGCAGGTCAAGCTCCTGCGCCAGGGCGGCGCCCTTCTGCCGGTCTTCCAGGGCAATCGTTTCGTTCATCGTGGCGAGGCCGCTGACCGCCTGGGTGAGGCCGGAGGCGGCGGCGCGGGTCATCAGCGCATAGGCGCGGACCCAATCCTTCTGCGCATAATCGCCATTATAGGCGGCGATGCCGAGGATATACATGGCGCGCGGTTCGCCCCGTTCGGCCGAGGCGCTGATCCAGCGCATGGCTTCGGCCTGCCGCCCGGTCTGGAACAGCAGGATGCCATAGTTGTCTGCCGCGCGGGCGTGGCCCTTTTCGGCGGCGAGGCGGTACATCTGCTCCGCCTTCGCCGGATCGCGCGGCACGCCGCGGCCCAGCTTGTAGGCCTGGCCCATGTTGAACATGGCGTCGGCATCGCCCTTGGCGGCGGGGCCCTGCCACTGCTTGACGGCGGCGGGGTAATCGCCGCGCGTCCAGGCGTCGACTCCGTCCTTCACATCGGCAAAGGCGGGCGCTGCGCCCATCGTGGTGGCGGCAAGCATCGGAAACAGCAGGCGAAAGGCGCGCATTGTCGGTCCGTGTTCCTGTGGCGCGGAGGCGAATCCGGCCGGGTGTGTTGCAGCGCATGGTAAACGATGCGCGGGGCCCGGTCATTACACCCGCCTGCAAAAGGACGGGGCGTGGCAGGGCCTTTCCCGCACACGATAGTCAACAAGGCGTTAGCAATGCCTTAGCGGGGATGCACGGGATGGTTATTGCCGTTTGCGCAGGATTTCCGCGCGGCGAAGGCGGGTGTTAACCAATATTTGAGGGTCTTCTGCGAGTCATTTCCCCCAAGAGCATCTTCGTGCCAAGGGGAATGGACGTTGCGCGTACTGGCATTGGCTTCGCAAAAGGGCGGTTCGGGCAAGACGACCCTGTCAGGGCATCTGGCCGTTCAGGCACAGCGCGCGGGCGCGGGCCCGGTGGTGCTGATCGATATCGATCCGCAAGGGTCGCTGTCTGACTGGTGGAACGAGCGCGAGGCGGAGTTCCCGGCCTTTGCCCAGACCACGGTGGCGCGGCTGGCCGCGGACCTTGCGGTTCTGCGCCAGCAGGGCTTCAAGCTGGCGGTGATCGATACGCCGCCTGCCATCACCATGGCGATCCAGAGCGTGATCTCGGTTGCCGAGCTGATCGTGGTGCCGACGCGGCCATCGCCGCATGACCTGCGGGCCGTGGGGGCGACGGTGGACCTGTGCGAACGCGCGGGCAAGCCGCTGATCTTCGTGGTCAACGCCGCGACGCCCAAGGCGCGAATCACTTCGGAAGCCGCGGTCGCGCTTTCGCAGCATGGCACGGTGGCCCCGGTGACGCTGCACCACCGCACCGACTTTGCCGCATCGATGATCGACGGGCGGACGGTGATGGAAGTGGACCCGCGCGGCAAGTCCTCGCAGGAAGTGGAAGCGCTGTGGAACTATGTGTCCGAGCGGCTCGAGAAGAACTTCCGCCGCACGGTGTTCGCGGTGCCACAGGCCCCGGCGCAGGTGACTCAGATCGGCGCGCCGCGCCCGATGGGCGGCGGCTTTGGCCGCAGGGTGGCCGGATCGTGAAGAGGGGTGTCGCCATGGGAGAAGCCAAGCCTCTCGCCTCGCTGAGCAGTGGCCTGCTCGCCCGCAAGGGCGGCGCGCGCCCGGCCATGCGCCCCCAGCTGCCGATGAGCTATGAAGAACAGCGCCGCGTGATGTTTGGCGCGGCGGCCGAGCCGGCGTTCGAGCAGACCGATTTTGCACCCACCGGCCAGGAAGACCTGGGCTGGAATGACATGGGCGAGGATGCTGCACCCGAGCCCGTGGTGGAGGCGGCGCCCGCCGTTCCCGACCAGCCCGAAGTGCTGCGCCGGATCGAGACGCTGGCCGAGAAGATCAATGCGCCGGTGGCTTCGGTGGCGGCTGTGGCAGCGCCTTCGCGCCGCCGCGGGACCGCGCTGAAGGAAGGGCGCAAGGCCGCCTTCACACTGCGGCTGGATGCGGAGCGCCACCTGCGCCTGCGCCTTGCCAGCGCGATGGACAACCGCAGCGCCCAGGCCCTGGTGGTCGAGGCGCTGGACAAGCTGCTCGATGCGATGCCGGGCCTTGATGGTCTGGTGCGCAGCGCGCGCAAAGCCTGATGATGCAACGCAAACTCCAGACCGGAAACCGCGCCATGACCTTTCGCCTGATCCCCGCAACCGGCAACCGGGCCTTCCGCTTCGCCATCTCGACCGCACTGGCGGCCGGGCTGCTGACGGGCTGTTCCGCCGCCGGGCCGCATCCTTCGAAGTTTGCCGCAGGGGCGCAGTCCGCGCTGAACCACGGGCAGACCGACAAGGCCATCGCGCTGGCCGAACAGGCCGTGCAGGCCGATGGGCGCAATGCCTCGCTCCGCCTGCTGCTGGCCAACGCCTATTTGCGCGCCGGGCGCTTTGAATCCGCGCGGCAGACCTATGACGACGCGATGGAACTGGGCGAGGACGGCGGCAAGACCGCGCTGAGCCTGGCGCTGGCGCAGATCGGCATGGGCCACAACGCCGAGGCGGTGGACACGCTGAACACCTATCGCGATGCGCTGCCCGCGGCCGATTATGGCCTGGCGATGGCCATGGCGGGGCGGGTGCAGGAAGGCGTCAACGTGCTGACCGACGCGCTGCGCCGGGGCGAGAACACGCCGAAGATCCGCCAGAACCTGGCCTTCGCCTATGCGCTGGGTGGCAGCTGGGCCGAGGCGAAGATCATGGCCGCGCAGGACGTGCCGGCCGACCAGTTGGGCGCGCGCATGCAGGAATGGGCGGCGATGGGCGCCCCCGAAGACCAGCGCATGCGCGTGGCGAGCCTGATCGGTGCGCCGCTGCGTGGCGACGAAGGGCAGCCGGCGATGCTGGCGCTCGCGAACTTCCCCGCCGATGGCAGCGCGCCGGTGCGGCAGGCCGATGCCCCGACCGCAGCCGACGCGCCCGCGCTGGCGCAGGCGGCAGTGGAGGAACTGCCCGCCGTGGCACAGGGCGACGCGCCCGCCCCAGCGCTGGCCGATGCTTCTTCGCAGCCCAAGGCGGCGCAGCTGGCCAGGATCGACCTGCCGGCCTCGCAGGCGGCGGCTCCGGCTGCAGCCAAACCTTATCGCGTGGTGGGCAGCCATGTTGCCAGGCCTCAGGCAGCGCCCGCTCCGGCCGTGGCGGTGAGCAACGGTTCGCACGTGGTGCAGCTGGGCGCGTTCGCCACCGAGGAAGGCGCCAGGCGCGCGTGGCGGCACTATGCCGCGCGCAACCCTTCGCTGAAAGGCCACGCGCCGATCATCGCCAGGGTGACGGTGCGCGGACGCGAGTTCTGGCGGGTGCAGGCGGCGGGCTTTACCGGCTTCGCCTCTGCCCGCAGCATGTGCGGCACGGTGAAATCGCGCGGCGGCGCATGTCTGGTGATGGTATCGCCCACGGCCACCTCGCCACAGGGACGCCCGGTGGAAGCGCGCTTCGCCCGCCGGTGATCCGGCAGGAACAGATTAGCCCGAGAGGGCCGGGAAGCAGACGCTTACCGGCCCTTTTCGCATTCAGTCTATCCGGGTTCCGCCCTTGAACAGCGCGGTGACGCGGCCCTGAACGGGGCGGCGGTCGAACGGGGTGTTGCCCGCAGCGGCGGCCATCTTGTCGGAATTGACCACCCACGGCCGGTCGGGATCGACCAGCGCGATGTCCGCCTCGGCACCCGTTTCCAGCTTGCCCGCCGCCACGCCGAGCAGCGCGGCGGGATTGCCGGCGAGCAGGGCAAAGGCGCGGGCCAAGTCGATCGCGCCATCGCGCACCAGCGTGAGAGTGAGCGGCAGCAGCGTTTCCGCGCCCGCCATGCCGGGTTCGGCATCGGCAAAGGGCAGGCGCTTGTCCTCTGGCCCGCGCGGATCGTGGCCGGATGCGATCACGTCGATCGTGCCATCGGCGATCGCCGCGATCACCGCCTTGCGATCCGCATCGTGGCGCAAGGGCGGAGACATGCGGCAGAAGGTGCGGAAGTTGGCCAGTTCAAGGTCGGACAGCATGAAGTGCGCCGGGGTTACGCCCGCTGTCACCTTTACTCCGCGTGCCTTGGCCGCGCGGACCAGATCGAGCGCGCGGGCGGTGGTGACCTGCCGGAAATGCAGGCGCGCGCCGGTGATCTCGGCCAGCGCGATATCGCGCGCCACGGCCAGCGCCTCGGCCTCGGCGGGGGCGGAGGGCAGGCCCAGCCGGGTCGCCATCTCGCCCGCCGTAGCTACGGCGCTTCCAACGATCCCGGCGTCTTCGGCATGGGTCACCACGACCATGCCGAGCATGGCGCAATAGGAGAGCAGGCGCATCATCACGCCCGAATCGCCGATCCAGCGCCGCCCGGTGGCGACCGCCCGCGCGCCGGCATCGCGCATCAGCGCTAGTTCGGCGAGTTCGCGCCCTTCCAGCCCGCGGGTGGCGGCGGCGAGGGGGTGGACCCACATGTCGGGCTTGCCGCTCTGCGCGGCGAAGCGGACGCGGGCCGGGTGGTCCAGCGGCGGGCCCTGATCGGGCATAAGCGCGGCGCGGGTGATGCCGCCGAAGTGGAACGCCGGCTTGTCCACCGCGAAGACGCCGAGGTCGACGAGGCCCGGCGCAACCAGCGCGCCCCTGGCATCCACCACCTCGTCACCGTCGTTCGGGGCGACATCGCCCAGCGCGACGATGCGGCCGCCTTCGCACCGCAGGTTGCCCGGTTGCGGCGCGCCGGTGGGCAGCACGAGCAGGCCGCCGGTGATCGTCAACGGACGGGGGATCATGCTGCGCCTCCCTTCGCCAGCGCATCCCAGCCGGGCACCTGCCGCGCGCGGCGGGTCAGCACGTCGAGGCAGGCCATGCGGATGGCGACGCCGCGCTCCACCTGCCCGGTGATCAGGCTGCGGGTGGGGTGATCGGCCACCTGGCTGTCGATCTCTATGCCGCGGTTCATCGGGCCGGGGTGCATGACGAAGGCGTCGGGCTCGGCCTTGGCCAGCCGGTCCAGCGTCAGGCCATAGAGGTGGCGGTATTCGCGGGGCGAGGGGATGAACTGGCCCTCCATGCGTTCCTGCTGCAGGCGCAGCATCATCACGATGTTGGCCCCCTTCAGCGCCGCATCGAAATCGTGAAACGGCTGCACGCCCATGGCCTCGATCTCCGCCGGCATCAGCGCGGGCGGGGCGCAGACGCGGATCTCGGCGCCCAGCGCGGTGAGGCTGAGGATGTTGGAGCGGGCGACGCGGCTGTGCAGGATATCGCCGCAGATGGTAACCTTCAGCCCGTTGAGGTCGCTGCCCGGCGCGAGCTTGAGCGCATGGCGGATGGTCAGCGCATCGAGCAGGGCCTGCGTGGGGTGTTCATGCTGCCCGTCACCGGCGTTGAGCACCGGGCAATCGACCTTTTCCGCGATCAGCCGCACCGCGCCGCTGCTGCCGTGGCGGATCACGATGGCGTCTGCGCGCATGGCGTTGAGCGTCATCGCGGTGTCGATCAGCGTCTCGCCCTTCTTCACGCTGCTGGTGGCGGCGTGCATGTTGACCACGTCGGCGCCCAGCCGCTTGCCCGCGATCTCGAAGCTGAGCAGCGTGCGGGTGGAGTTTTCGAAGAAGGCATTGATGATGGTCAGGCCGGAAAGGACCTCCGCCCGCTTGTTGGGCTGGCGGTTCAGTTCCACCCATTGCTCGGCTTCATCGAGCAGGTAAAGGATCTCGTGACGGGCGAGCCGCCCGATCCCGGTGAGGTCACGGTGGGGGAAGGCGAGGCCGCCTTCAGGATATTGAAGCCGCAAACTCATATGCCACGCCTCCGAGGCGTCAAAATGACGAACATATCGGACCAAGCCGCTCGCGGGGAGGGCTGGTTGCCCTTCCAAGGGCGGCTTGGTTCGAGATGGAAGTCATTTTGACGTCCCATAGGGATTTGACGCAAAACGGCCCCCTGCGGCGTCGGGCCGACTTGAAATATCGACATATTCCTGCGTCCGCCCTCCTAGCAGTGAGCCGTTTTGCCTCAAACCTCGGAGGCGTGGCATATGAGTTTGCGGCTTGATCGATGGTTGCATCGAAGACCACCCCCTATGCCTCTCGCCCCTCGATGCCAAGCCTTTGCGCTGGTGCAATGGCCTGCGCGGACCTAGATATCCCCCATGTCGTTCGCCCGCTCGGTCTGGAAGATCCTCGTCGCCATCAAGGACGGTCTCGTCCTGTTGCTCCTGCTGCTGTTCTTCTGGGCGCTCTATGCCGTGCTCACGCTGCGGCCCGCGCCGGGCATGGTGCACGATGGCGCGCTCTATATCGAGCTGAACGGCCCGGTGGTGGAGGAGAAGGCGCGGCTGCAGCCGAGCGCCATCCTGCTTTCGGGCGAAGCGCCGCGCCGCGAGTTCCAGGAACGCGACCTGACCCGCGCGATCGAGGCGGCGGCGACCGACACGCGGATCAAGGCGGTGGTGCTCGATCTGGAAGACTTCGGCGGCGGGCGGCAGGTTTCGCTGAGCCGGGTGGGGGCGGCGATGGACAAGGTGCGCGCTGCGAAGAAGCCGGTGCTGGTTCGCGGGATGCTCTATACCGACGATGCGGTGCAACTGGCCGCGCACGCCAGCGAGGCCTGGGTCGATCCCATCGGCGGCGCGGCGGTGACCGGCCCGGGCGGCACGGGCCTCTATTACAAGGCGCTGTTGGACAAGCTGCAGGTGAAGGCGCACGTCTTCAAGGTCGGCACCTTCAAAAGCGCGGTCGAACCCTTCCTGCGGCAGGATTCCTCGCCAGAGGCGAAGGAGGCGACCGGCGCGGTCTATGCCGCGCTGTGGCAGGACTGGCAGGACGAGGTGAAAAAGGCGCGGCCCAAGGCGGACATCGCGCTGGTGACGCAGGATCCGGCGAAATGGCTGGCCGCCTCGAATGGAGACGCGGCGCAGGCGGCGGTGAAGGCCGGGCTGGTGGACCGCGTGGGCGACAAGGCCGCGTTCGGCAAGCGCGTGGCGGAAATCGTCGGCGCGGACCCGGCCGGGACCGAGGGCGCATTCCGCGCGACCAAGCTGGGGCCCTATCTGGCCGACCGCGCGCCTTCCAGCGCGGGCAAGGCCATCGCGGTGGTGACCGTGGCGGGCGATATCGTGGACGGCAATGGCGGGCCGGGGGTGGCCGGCGGGGACCGCATTGCCGACCTTGTGGACAAGGCCGCGGCCAGTGGGGACTATGCCGCGCTGGTGGTGCGGGTGGATTCCCCCGGCGGATCGGTGACTGCGGCCGAGCGCATCCGCAGCGCCATCGCGCGCGCCAAGGCCAAGGGGCTGCCGGTGGTGGTCTCGATGGGCAACCTGGCGGCGAGCGGCGGATACTGGGTTTCCACCCCGGCGGAGCGGATCTTTGCCGAACCGGGCACGATCACCGGATCGATCGGCATCTTTGCGGTGATCCCCAGCTTCGAAGGCGCGCTGGCCAAGATCGGCGTAGGCACCGATGGCGTGCGCACCACGCCGCTTTCGGGCCAGCCCGATGTGTTCGGCGGGCTTTCACCGCAGGTGGAGGCGGTGATCCAGACCGAGATCGAGGCGAACTACCGCCGCTTCCTCGATCTGGTGGCGAAATCGCGGCACAAGACCCCGGCGGAGATCAACCTTATCGCCCAAGGGCGCATCTGGGACGGCGGCACCGCGCGGCAGATCGGGCTGGTGGACCAGTTCGGCGGGCTGGACGATGCCGTGGCCTGGGCGGCGAAGAAGGCGGGGGCGGCAACCTGGCACCCGGTCTACCTCGGCGCGGCGAGCGATCCGTGGAACACGCTGCTGGAAGAGATGGCGGGTACCGACTCGACCGAGGCGCAACCGGCGGCGCACGATCTGGCGGGCCGCGTGGCGCTGGCGCAGTCGGCGCTGGCGGGGCGGATTGCGGCCGATCTGGACCGGCTGACCAGCGGACAGGGCGCGCAGGCCTGGTGCATGGAATGCGCGGGGCTGGATGAGGCAGCTGCGCCGAGTGCGTCGGCCAAGGGGTGGCTGGCGGCGTTGTTGAAGCTGCTGGTTTAGGGGGCAGGAAGGGTTTGGCGGAGCAGAACCACGGGAGTGGGGTGGATTGCTGCCATTTGTGTGTTATGCCATTTCTGTGGCACTGCACCCCGAGGTTCAAGCTTTGCTCAACGCTATGCGAGCGTTAGAGTTGTTTTTGAGCGATAAAAACGAGTTTTGGGCGGGGAACGTCGGGCGAGCCGCCGACGAAGTTGCCAATTCCGATGTCCACGGACTCCGGCGTTTTCTTAGCTACTTCGGTGGCATGGGATCGTTGAATGATCTCTTCCTACATCGTAACGGCACGCCGCTCGGATGGGAAAACGATCATCTCGCTTCCTTGGTCAGAAGAGCTTGGCATCTTGGGAATGAGCTTCGGGACCAAATCCGTTAGCCGCGAATGGGACATCCGGATTAGTTTCGCGGCCTAAGGCCCCATTACCCTTCCCTTCGTTCGTGTCGAGCGAAGTCGAGACACCGCGCACTGTATCTCGACTTCGCTCGACACGAATGGATGGGGGTGAGAATGCCGCTCAATCCGGCGGGGGCGGGGTTTCCTGGGGGCTGCCGGGTTCGATGATGTCCGGCCCGGTCGGGTTGACCTCGGGCGGTTCGCTGCCTGGGTATTCGCCGGGCGAGGGCGTGGCCGGCACTTCGGGCGGGGATTGCGGCTCGATGGTGTCGGGCTGGGGGATCTCTGGTTGCGTGGCCATGGCGGTGGTTCTTCCCTTGGATCGTATACGCGTGGACCGGCGTTCGCATCGTGTCATTGTCCTGCCGCAACGGCCCGGCGAAGGGGGCGGTTCCGCCCGATTCCCGAGGCTTGCCCTTTTGCGCCCGCTGGGATAGGGGCGGCGCTCGCTTTTCGCCGGATGCGGGCGTGGCGGAACTGGTAGACGCAGCAGGTTTAGGTCCTGCCATCGCAAGATGTGGGGGTTCGAGTCCCTTCGCCCGCACCAGAGCCGCCCCGGCCGGCTCCGCCCCCAATTCACGGCCTTCACGACGGCCGAGTCGTACGAGAAAGTTGGATCAGGATGCAGATCGTCGAAACCAGCAACGAAGGCCTGAAGCGCGCCTACACCGTCACCATCGCAGCCGGCGACATCGCCGCGCGAATCGAGGGCGAAGTGAAGAAGATCGCGCCGCAGGTGCGCATGCCCGGCTTCCGCCCCGGCAAGGTTCCGGCGAACCTCGTCAAGAAGATGCACGGCCCGGCCCTGCACCAGGAAGCGCTGAACACCTCGATCCGCGAGGCGATGGACAAGCTGGTGGCCGACCACGCGCTGCGCCCCGCGATGCAGCCCGACGTGGCGCTGGGCGAAGGCTATGAGGAAGGCAAGGACGCCGAGCTGACCGTGAGCCTGGAAGTGCTGCCGGTGATCGAAGCGCCTTCGCTGGAAGGGCTGAAGCTGGAAAAGCTGACCGTGCCCGTGGCCGACGAGCAGGTGATCGAGGCGATCGAGCGCATCGCATCGGGCCAGAAGAGCTTCACCGACGCCGGTGAAGGCGCGGTGGCCAAGGACGGCGACCAGATCGTGATCGACTTCCTGGGCAAGCTGGATGGCGAGCCGTTCGAAGGCGGCGCGGCCGAAGACACCCCGCTGGAACTGGGCGCGGGCCGCTTCATCCCCGGCTTCGAGGAACAGCTCGTGGGCGTGAAGGCGGGCGAGGAAAAGGTCATCACCGTGACCTTCCCCGAAGACTATCCGGCCGAGAACCTGAAGGGCAAGGAAGCGACCTTCGACATCACCGTGAAGGCGGTGAAGGTGCCCGGCGAGTTCACGCTGGACGACGAGTTCGCCAAGGCGCTGGGGCTGGAAAGCCTCGACATGCTCAAGACCCTGATCCGCGGCCAGCTGGAGCAGGAAACCGCCGGTCTCACCCGCACGCAGATGAAGCGCCAGCTGCTCGACGTGCTGGCTGCCGGCCATGACTTCGCCGTGCCGCCCTCGATGGTCGACGCTGAATTCGAGCAGATCTGGCAGCAGCTGCTGCAGGAAGCCGAGCGCGAGGAAGACACCGAGGCCGCGCTGAAGGAAATCGAGGCCGAGAAGGACGATTACCGCAAGATCGCCGAGCGCCGCGTGCGTCTGGGCCTGCTGCTGTCGGAAATCGGCCAGGCCAATGGCGTGGTGGTGACCCAGCAGGAAATGGAAATGCTGATCCGCCAGGCGGCGCAGCAGTATCGCGAGCAGGACCGCCAGCGCTTCGTCGACTACGTCCGTTCGGAGCCGCTCGCCGCTGCGCAGCTGCGCGCGCCGCTCTATGAGGACAAGGTCGTCGACTTCCTGTTCGACAAGGCCGAAGTGACCGAGCGCGAAGTGACGCGCGAGGAGCTGCAGGCCGCGATCGAAGCGGACGAGAACGGCGAGGCCGCCGAAGTGAAGTCGGCCCCGAAGAAGAAGGCTCCGGCCAAGAAGAAGGCCGAGGCTGAAGAGGCTCCCGCCGAAGCCGCCGCCGAGCCGGCTGCCGAGGAAGCGCCGAAGAAGAAGGCTGCGCCCAAGAAGAAGGCCGCTGCGGAAGAGGCTCCGGCCGAGGAAGCCGCCGCTGCGCCGAAGAAGAAGGCCGCGCCAAAGAAGAAGGCTGCCGCCGAAGAGGCCTGATCGCCCCTTCGCTGAAAGCATTGGAAAATCCGGAAGGGGCGCTCGGCAACGGGTGCCCCTTCCTGAGTCATGATCCCTAGCGTTCGTGCGGATTGCCCCAGCGAATCACGCCGTGAGACACTGCATGCAGGACGAACCCTGAGGGGGGATCAGTCGATGCATACGGTGCGCAACCGCCGGGCCAGCAGCCCGCGCGCAAGGAATGCGAAGCCTGCGCCGCCGGTGAAGACCGGACGCGAGGAATTGACCTTCATGCTGCGCCATGGCGCACCCCCGCCACCCGCATTTCCGGCTGACCTGATCATCCCCGCGCATCGTGGCGCGGTGATTACCGCGGCGGCATGGCCGGCGGTGATGGTGCCGCCAGTGGCCAAGGCGCGGCCGAAGAAGCGGCCGGCAAAACCAGTGGCCAAGGCACTGGCCGTTCCCGAGCCCACGCCCCTGCCGAAGATTCCCGAACCCGAGCGCGCCCCCGCGCTCGCCCTGCCGCCGGCACCGGAGCCGGCGCTGAAGCCAGATGCCCCTGCCGAGTCCATGGAAATGCCGATTCCACGGGACCGCGCGCTGGTGGTGCGGCGGCAGGGATTTGCGGACGTGATCTCGCACGTGCTGATCGAGGCCGGGGTGCGGCTGGCGCGCTGGTCTGCCCGGCGTCGCCGCGCCGAGGTGGAGCGCAAGCGCATCCGCGCCGCCGTTGCCAAACATCGCGCCATGGTGGCGCAGCTTGAGGCACTGGAAGCCCTGAGAGGACGCATCGGATCCTGACACGCGCAAACGCGTGCAGGATCATTCGCCCCAGCGCTTGAGCCGGGGCCTGGGCAGGGGAGCTGTCCGTGCGCGTTCATAGGCGGCGCCGGCCGCCAGCACGCGGGCATCGTCCCACTGCGCGCCGATGAAGGAGAGGCCCACGGGCAGCCCTTCGATCGCGCCCATCGGCACGGTCAGGTGCGGATACCCCGCAACAGCCGCCAGCCCGCCCGCGCCTGCGCTCACCCCGTGATCGCCGGAAACCAGATCAATCGGCCAGGCCGGCCCGCTGGTCGGCGCGATCAGGAACGAGACCGCGTGCTCGGCCAGCAGCCGGTCGATACCTTCCTTGCCCGCCAGCCGCAACGAGTTTGCCCGCGCCTTTCGCCAGGCCTCGGCGTCGGTCATCTTCTCCGCCTGCTCAAAGGTATCCTGCCCGAACCAGCGCAGTTCCTCGGCGGCATGCGCCTTGTTGAACGCGATCACATCGGCCAGGCTGCGCACCGTTGGGTTGCCCGGCAGCGATCGCAGCCATGCGCCCAGATCCTCGCGCAGTTCGTAGAACAGCACCGTGCCTTCATCACGCCCCAGTTCGGGCGGGCGCTGATAGTCGATCTCCACCAGCACCGCGCCTGCCGCCTTCAGGTCATCCAGCGCGCGGGCAAACAGCGCCTGCACCTTGGGATCATCGCCTGCCTGGCGCCGCATCACGCCCAGCCGCACGCCTTTCAGGCTGGCACCGGCCAGCGCCGCGGTGAAATCGGTCTTGTGCGCATCGGCCTCCGCCGTTGCCGCGTCGGCGGGGTCGCTTCCGGCCATGGCGTTGAGCAGCAGCGCTGCATCGGCCACGCTGGTGGTCATCGGCCCGGCGGTGTCCTGGCTGTGGCTGATCGGCGCGATGTTCGTACGGCTGACAAGGCCCACGGTCGGCTTGAACCCGACGATGCCGTTGACCGAAGCGGGGCAGGTGACCGATCCGTCGGTCTCGGTGCCGATGGCCGCCCAGGCAAGGCCTGCGGCAATCGCCGCACCGCTGCCCGAGGACGAGCCGCAGGGGCTGCGGTCCAGCGCATGGGGGTTCCTGGTCTGCCCGCCCGCGCCGCTCCAGCCGCTGCTGGAAAAGTCCGATCGGATGTTGGCCCATTCGGAAAGGTTGGTCTTGCCCAGGATCACCGCGCCCGCCGCGCGCAGCCGCGCCACCACCGGGGCATCGCGGCCGGTAACATTACCTTTCAGCGCAAGGCTGCCGGCCGTGGTCGGCATCGGATCGGCGGTTTCGATGTTGTCTTTCACCAGCAGCGCCCGGCCGGCCAATGGCCCGCCTTTTGCCTTTGCTGCTGCTTCCTGCCTCGCCGCATCGGGATTGAGCGCGATCACCGCGTTCAGCATCGGCCCCGAATCGTCGATGGCCCTGATCCGCGCGCGATAGGTGGCGACGCTGTCCGGCTCGTTGGCCTGCGCCATCGCCAGCGGCATGAACGAGAGGCAGGCCATCAGCGCCGCCGCCCGTCGAAGGATTTTCTTCACAGCCATCGCCTCCCTGATTGGCCCGGCGCGAAAGTCGCGCAAACAGGGCCTTGCGGGCAAGAGCACCCCCAAAAAGGGTGGAGAACGTGCACGGCGGCGTCCGCAACCATGCGCATCCACGGTTAATGCCCTTGAACATCCTGCCGGGGCACGCGACATAGGCGACGCAAAACCACACGAGGAAGACCATGCTCGACCTGTTCGGCGCCCGTGGCGCCCAAGGAAAGTTCACCACCGACCCCGTCACCGGCGCGCTGATCCCGGTCGTGGTCGAACAGTCGAGCCGCGGCGAACGCAGCTTCGACATCTATTCCCGCCTGCTGCGTGAACGCATCATCTTCGTCACCGGCGAAGTGGAAGACCACATGGCCTCGGTCATCGTGGCGCAGCTGCTGTTCCTCGAATCGGAAAATCCGTCGAAGGACATCTCGATGTACATCAACTCGCCGGGCGGCGTCGTCACGGCGGGCATGGCGATCTATGACACCATGCAGTACATCCGCCCCCGCGTTTCCACCGTGTGCATCGGCCAGGCCGCCTCGATGGGCAGCTTCCTGCTTGCGGCGGGCGAGCCTGGCATGCGCATCGCGCTGCCCAGCGCCCGCATCATGGTGCACCAGCCTTCGGGCGGCGCGCGCGGCATGGCCTCTGACATCGAGATCCAGGCCCGCGAAATCCTGCGCATCCGCAAGCGGATGAACGATCTCTACGTGAAGTTCACGGGGCGCTCCCTCGAGGAAATCGAGAAGGCGATGGACCGCGACACCTTCCTCGAGGCCGAAGAAGCCAAGGCTTTCGGCCTGGTGGACAAGGTTTTCGAATCGCGTCCCGTTACGGACCAGACCGGTGTCGAAGAGGGTTCGGGCGGTTCGCCCGACGCGTGATTTATCCTTGCGTGGCGGCATCTTAAGCTTCGCGAAAGGTGCCGCCCGCTAGGGACTTTTTACTGTAATTGAGTCCGGTTGATTAATGCCCTTGGGGTAGTAGGATAACTGGACCCGCCTCTCGTGGAGGGGCGTCTGGGAACGAAGAATGACCAAGCTTTCCGGATCGGATACCAAGAGCACCCTCTACTGCAGCTTCTGCGGGAAGTCTCAGCACGAGGTGCGCAAGCTGATCGCCGGCCCCACCGTGTTCATCTGCGATGAATGCGTCGAGCTGTGCAACGACATCATCCGTGAGGAAACCAAGGCCGGCATTGCCGGCAAGAAGGATGGCGGCGTCCCCACCCCGCGTGACATCTTCGAGACGCTGAACGACTATGTGATCGGGCAGGACCGCGCCAAGCGCGTGCTCTCCGTGGCCGTGCACAACCACTACAAGCGCCTGAAGCACAGCGGCAAGGGCGGCGATGTGGAGCTTTCGAAGTCCAACATCCTGCTTGTCGGCCCCACCGGATCGGGCAAGACGCTGCTGGCCCAGACCCTCGCCAAGACTTTCGACGTGCCGTTCACCATGGCCGACGCCACCACGCTGACCGAAGCCGGTTACGTGGGCGAAGACGTGGAGAACATCATCCTCAAGCTGCTTCAGGCCAGCGACTACAATGTCGAAAAGGCGCAGCACGGCATCGTCTACATCGACGAGATCGACAAGATCAGCCGCAAGGCCGAAAACCCCTCGATCACGCGCGACGTTTCGGGCGAAGGCGTGCAGCAGGCGCTGCTCAAGCTGATGGAAGGCACCACCGCCTCCGTCCCGCCGCAGGGCGGGCGCAAGCATCCGCAGCAGGAATTCCTGCAGGTGGACACCACCAACATCCTGTTCATCTGCGGCGGCGCGTTTGCCGGCCTGGAAAAGATCATTGCGGACCGCCTGCAGAAGCGTTCGATCGGCTTTGGCGCGCACGTGGCCGATCCCGACAAGCGCAAGGTTGGTGAACTGCTGCAGAAGGCAGAACCCGAAGACCTGCTGAAGTTCGGCCTGATCCCCGAATTCGTCGGCCGCCTGCCGGTGATCGCCACGCTCAACGATCTTGATATCGAAGCGCTGGTGAAGATCCTCAAGGAACCGAAGAACGCGCTGGTCAAGCAGTACGCCAAGCTGTTCGAGCTGGAAGACGTGGCGCTGACCTTCACCGACGACGCGCTGGAAGCGATCGCCAAGAAGGCCATCGAACGCAAGACCGGCGCCCGTGGCCTGCGCTCCATCGTGGAAGGGCTGCTGCTCGACACCATGTTCGACGTCCCGACCGAAAGCGACATTGCCGAAGTGGTGGTCGACAAGGATGTGGTTGAAGGCCGCAAGGAGCCCGTCCGCGTGCTCAAGGGCAAGGAACAGGCGGCCTGATCCGCGTATTGCGCTGAAACTTCAAAAGGGCGGGACCGGAAACGGCCCCGCCCTTTTTCTTGTTGCCGCCCATGTTCCCATGGGGCGGGCTTTCCCGGTCAGCCAGGCAGCGAAACCGCGTCGGTGACGTGGATTACGCCATTCTTCTCCATCATGTCGGCGGCGATCACGGTGGCCTTGCCACCCTTTTCGTCGGTCAGCACAACCTTGCCGCCTTCCAGCGTGGCGGTCAGCTTTGCACCGGCGACGGTGGTGAGCACGGCCTTGCCACCGCCGGCGTTGATTGCGGCCACCGCATCAGCGGCGGTGATCTTGCCCGGCACCACGTGATAGGTCAGCACCTTGGTCAGCGTGCCCTTGTTCTCGGGCTTCAGCAACGTGTCCACGGTGCCGGCGGGCAGCTTGGCAAAGGCGGCATTGGTGGGGGCAAAGACGGTGAAGGGGCCGGCGCCATTCAGCGTGTCGACCAGGCCGGCAGCCTTCACTGCGGCGACCAGCGTGGTGTGATCGGGAGAGGCGACAGCGGCTTCGACAATGGTCTTGTCGTGTCCCTCGTGGTGGTTCGCCAAGGCAGGCGTGGCGAAAGGCAGGGCGAGTGCGGCCAGCGCCAGAGCGGCGCGGCGGAGGAAGGGGGCAGTCATGATGGTCACTCCTGAACAGGGTTCATGGAAGAGGTGACGCGGATGTCTGCGGCTGCCGGCGGAAGGGGACGAAGACCGGCACTGGCCGCGGACATGAATTCCGCACCACCCCTTCCGCGATCCAACATCGGGATGCCCTGTGCCGGCCGCGACCTGTCCCGAAGGGAAGTGCCCCGAAGGGCCAACAAGGGATCTAAACGGTGCCTTCGGCGTGCAGTCGGCAATCGTGGCCGTCGGCGCTGGTTTCCACCTGCAGGGTGGCATGGCCAATGCCGAAGTCGTGTTCCAGTTCGTGCGCCAGATGGTGCAGGAATGGGTCGCCCGGATGGCCCTGTGGGATCACGAGGTGCGCGGTCAGCGCGGTTTCGGTGGTGCTCATCGGCCAGACGTGCAGGTCGTGCACGGCGGCCACTCCCGGCTGGCTTGAAAGGAACGCGCGCACCTTGCCCATGTCGATCCCGGCGGGGACGCCATGCAGGCCAAGCTTCAGCGAATCCTTCAACAGCCCCCAGGTGCCGCGCGCGATCACGGCCACGATGACAAGGCTGGTCACCGGATCGATCCATTGCGCGCCGGTGAGCATGATCAGCAGCCCGGCCAGGACCACGCCCGCGCTGACCGCCGCATCCGCTGCCATGTGCAGGTAGGCGCCGCGAACGTTCAGGTCATGGTGCCGGCCGCGCATGAACATCAGCGCGGTGATCGTGTTGATGACGATGCCGATGGCCGCGACGATCATCACCGGGCCGGGCGCGACCGGTTCCGGATGGAACAGCCGGCGGATCGTTTCCACCAGGATTGCCCCCAGCGCGATCAGCAGCAGTGAGGCGTTGCCCAGCGCGGCGAGGATCGAGCTGGACTTGAAGCCATAGGTGAAGCGGGCCGAGGGCGGGCGATTGGAGAGGACGGCCGCTGTCCATGCGATGACCAGGCCGAGCACGTCGGACAGGTTGTGCCCGGCATCGGCCACCAGCGCCATCGATCCGGCAAGTATGCCATAGACGCCCTCCACCGCCACAAACCCGGCGTTGAGCGCGATGCCGATGGCGAAGGCGCGGCCGAAGTCCTGCGGGCCATGATCGTGCCCGTGCCCGTGCCCGTGCCCGTGGTCATGGTGATGATGGTGGTGGTGCGCGCCGGACATGGGCATGGCCTTAGCGGGCAAGGCGGTGCAGGCCAACTCCCTGAATATGCGCCGGGGAGCCTGTAAGCCGGGTTCTGTAGCGCCGACGGTATCCCACGTGTGGACCGTATCGCCGCTGGCAGCCATTCCTCTGGGCGGACCGTTGCCGGGCCGCTCTAGCAATCAACCCGGGCTGCTGGCCCGAAACAAGCCTGTCCGAAGACGCGCAGCCCCTATTCGATCTTGCTCCGGGTGGGGTTTGCCGTGCCGCTCCTGTCGCCAGTCGCGCGGTGCGCTCTTGCCGCACCCTTTCACCCTTGCTGTCCCGAACGGTGATCCGGGATTAGCGGTCTGCTCTCTGTGGCACTTTCCCTTGACCCTTGGCCTTGCGGCCGCCGGCCCGGCGGGCGTTACCCGCCACCCTCGTTTCGTGGAGCCCGGACTTTCCTCGACCCCTTGCGGGCCCGCGGCTGCCCGGCTCCCCGGCGCGGAGCGTCACCTAGCATGGCCGAGATCGCGGGCCAACAGCAGTTCGAAAAGCAGCGCACCGATCTGCCCGTCGATCTCTCCGGTGATGCGGTGCGGGCGCCAGCGACGCTCAAAGGCGCGGACTGCGGCGGCGGGATCGGTGATGTCATAGCCGAAGCGTTCGAGCGCGAGGTAGAATGCGCCCTCGTTGTCGTAGAGAAGCCGCATCGATGGTCTGGGCTTGGCGAGGGCGAGGCGCAGCCTGGCGAGCAGGTCCCAATCGAACAGCTCGCCCGGATCAGTCTTGCGGGCAGGGGCGATGTCGCTGTGGCCGACCACGTTGGCGCGGGGCACGTTGTGGCGCTTGACGATGTCGGCCAGCAGCGGGACCAGCGCCTCCATCTGCGCATCGGGAAAGGGGCGGTATCCCCATTCGTGCCCCGGGTTGACCAGTTCGATGCCGACGCTGGCCGAGTTCACGTCGGTGACGCCTCGCCAGTAGGAGCGACCGGCATGCCATGCGCGCTTGCCCTCCGGCACCAGGCGGGTGACGGTGCCGTCCTCGTCTATCATGTAGTGCGCGCTCACCTCGGCGGCGGGATCGCACATGCGCTCCAGCGCCTCGGCTGCGGTCTGCATCCCGGTGTAATGCAGCACCACCATGGAGACCGGCAGCTTGCGTTCGTTCCAGTTCGGAGAAGGCGTCTCCTTGTGAACGAGCCACCGGTTCATGGCTGTCAGGCGACCGGCAGCACCGCGCCCATCACCAGCGCTTCGGGCGAGAGGTGCACCTGGATGCCCCCGCCGATCGAGGCGGCAAGCTGCTGCACCATTGCCGCTGGCGCGGTCTTGCTGTTCAGGTCCGCCGGCGGAAGCGATCCGTCAAGCGCCTGGCCGACGGTGGCATCAAAGGCGATGCGCGTGCCCGCCGCGCGGACCACGATCTCGCTGGCGCCTTCGCGCACTTCTGCCGCGATATCGAGCGTGCCGCCGCGCACCAGCGCGTCAATGGCGATGAGTGCGAGGTTGAGCAGGACCTTGACCGCCGGCTTGGGCAGGGAATCCCCCGCAAGCGCCCAGTTGACCGCGATGCGGCCGTTGTTGCCGACCAGCGCATCGACCAGCGCGCGCGGTTCCTGGTTGGGCACGCTGTCGCCAAAGCCACCTGCGGCACCGAAGGCCAGGCGGAAGAAGCGCAGCTTGTCAGCCGAGGTCTTGGCGCTCTGTTCCAGAAGCTCGAAGCACTTCTGCCGCATGCCGGGGTCTTTTTCATCGGCCAGCAGCTCCAGGCCATTGGTGAGCGCACCCACGGGGCTGAGCAGATCGTGGCAGAGACGCGAGCAGAGCAGGCTGGCGAGATCGACGGAAGACGTGGTCATTGTTCAGGAAACTCGCCCATATGCTTTCCAAGTTGACACGGTTGACACTGTCCTGGCCAAAAAGTCCGGGACCCCCGCGAACCTTTCCGAAATGCCGGAGCGGGGGCTGGGGGCAGGCAGGCAACGCATCATTGCACCCGCCTTAACCTTCCTGCAGCGTGTAGGAAAGCGGTTCGAACCCTGATGGCGTGTCTTTCCACGCGGTAACACTTTCATGCGCCACGATCAGCCAGATGCGGCCGTCATGCGCGGCGTCCCGCAAGTCAGTTTCTGATGGGCGGGCCAGGCCGTTCGGGTGGGAGTGGTAATAGCCAAGTACCTCGGGCCCGCCGGCGCGCGCATCGCGGTGGGCCGCGACCAGAGCGACCGGATCAATCTCGAAGTGCCGGGCAGGTTCCGGATGGACATTGGCAGCGTTCAGCGCAACCTGAATCAGTCCCGATGACCCGAGCAGCAGTCCGCAAGCCTCGTCAGGGTGGCTTTCCTTAACAGAACGGAGGATTGCATCATGGGCCGCAGCGTCAATCACGATGTCCATGGCCAATATCTGACGGAATTGCCAAGTGGTTGCAAGAATACAATTTTGTCTAGTCAACGTGGGGTCAGGCCCAATTGCTTCGAAAGGAAGAACCTGCCAAATCCCTGAATTTCTGCCATTTTCGCGGTAATCACCCTATCCGTGAACAGTACCTAACCACATCGGACCGAATTTTCATCATGATTCCAGCATTCTGAGGCTGACCGGGCATCCGACTTGGTGGATGTGGCCGTCGTCGTCGGGACCTCATGCAATGATCGATGTGAAGACGATCAAGTTCAAGCTTCTGGCAGGATGTCTGATCCTGGCGACTGGCGCCGCAGGCTCGACCACGCTCTGCGTGCTCGGCATGTCGCGGCAGGATGTGGCCATGGGGCGGATGAACACCGCCACCGGCCTGCTGCGCGAACACATGGAGGCGGACATGGGGCACGATGCCATCCGCGCCGAAGTTGTCAGCATTGTCGCGTCACGCCAGACCACCGCCATCGATGGGGCTGCCGCCGCGGCAGAACTTGAGCAGCGGATCGACGAGTTCGAAAAGCATATGGCCGCCACCGCGCGAAGCGACGTTGCGCCAACTGTGGCGGGGGCGCGGGCAGCAGCCGATCCGGCATTTCGCAGCTATGTCGCCACCGGGCGGGAGATTGCCCGCCGGGCAAAGGCCGGATTGGTGCCAGACGATCAGGAACTGCAGAATTTTCAGCGATTGTTCGCAGAGCTTGAAGGCCAGATGTCCAGCATATCCGACGCGGTTCAGGCCAATGCGGAACTGACCTCGACCAGCGCCACCTGGGCGGCGACGCAGGCGCGCTGGATTGCGCTGGCCAGCATGCTGATCATCCTGATCCTGCTGGCATGGATCGCGCGCGTCGGTCGAACCCAGATGATTCATCCGTTGCTTCTGCTTGGGCAAAGCGTGCGTCAGATGGCGGCGGGCAAACTGGACGTTGAGATGGGTGGAGAAGGCCGGTCCGACGAGATCGGCGACCTCTCCCGATCGGCAATCGCCCTGCGCGACAGCCTGATAGAGGCACGCGCCGAAACCAAGCGTCAGGCCGAGGCGATTGTCACGTCGATCGGTGCGGGCCTTAGCAACCTGGCCAGAGGCAACCTTGCCTTTCGGCTTGAGCAACCGCTGGCCGGGCGCTTTGAAGGGCTGCGCCACGATTTCAATGCCGCGCTCGGGGAATTGGGCGCGGCGATGTCGAAGGTGCAGGGTTCCACGATCGCACTGGAGAGGGTGGCTGCGGACATCGGCGATGCGGCGAGCGACCTTGCCGGGCGCAATGTGCGCCAAGCCGCAGGACTGGAGGAGACCGCCACGGCCATCAACGGGCTGAACCAGCGGGTGTCCGGATCATCGGAAGCGGTATTCAGTGCGCGCGCGGCGGTGGATGGCGTGGGCGGTGAGGTGGCTCGTGGTGGCCAGGTGATCGAGGAGGCCGAGCAGGCGATGGATCGGATCGAAGCGGCATCGCAGGAAATCGGCAAGATCGTCAGCGTCATCGATGGCATCGCATTCCAGACCAACCTGTTGGCGCTCAATGCCGGAGTGGAAGCAGCAAGGGCCGGCGACGCGGGCAAGGGCTTTGCCGTGGTGGCCAGTGAAGTGCGTGCGCTGGCGCAGCGCAGTGCCGAAGCCGCGCGCGAGATCAAGGATCTGATCGGAAATTCGAGCGACGAGATCGGCGGCGGGGTGAAGCTGGTGCGTGATGCCGGTGCTAGCCTGCGATCGATCACCGAGCGGATGGACGAGATCAACCGGATGATGGAAGTGGTGGAGGCTGGTGCCAACGAGCAGAAGGGCTCGCTCCAGTCGCTGGATGAAACATCGCGGCAGATCGGCAAGATCACGCAGAGCAATGCGGCAGTCGCCGACCAGGTGAGCAACGCCAGCCGGACGATGGCGCAGGCCATTTCCGAAGTGGCCCGCGAACTGGCGCGGTTCGAGATCGGGGAGGCGCGGCCGCGTGAGACGCGCCGCGCGCTGGCGGCATGAGGAGGGGCACAGCCTCGCTGGCGGCCTTGGCGCTGTTGGTGCCCGCACCGGCCTGTGCCGAGGATGACGATGACGGCGTGGACCTGGCGGCGGAAGTGATCGTTGATCTTGCCACGGTGGCGGCAGGCGATGGTGACCGCAAGCTGCGTGCGCTGACCAACGTGAATGTGACGGGCGATTTCGACCTCGACACATTGGTCGGCTGGCGGGGTGCGAAGGTCCATCTCGACGTGCTGGATAACCGGGGGGCGCGGCCCAACGATTCGGCGGCGACGCTGCAGGGTGTGAACAACATCGAGGTGCCCAAGGCGGGCCTCCGCCTGTTTGAAGCATGGATTGAGCAGGATCTGCGCGGAGGCGCTTCGCTGAAGCTTGGCCTCTATGATGTGAACAGCGAATTCTACGCCAATGATTCGGCTGGCCTGCTGATCGCCCCGCCATTCGGGATCGGATCGGAACTGGCCGCGACGGGGCCGAACGGTCCTTCGATCTTTCCGTCGAGCGCGCTTTCGGCGAGGCTGAACGTGCCGTTCGCCGATGGCGCGGGCTATGTCCGCGTGGCCGGGGTGAACGCCCGTGCCAGCACGATTGGCGACAGCGGCGGCGTGGACTTCAGCTTTCGTGACGGCCTGCTGGCGATTGCCGAGGCGGGGTGGGACCGGAACGGCTGGAAGCTTTCGGTGGGCGGCTGGCGCTATACCAAGAACCCGCAGAACATTTACGAGACCGGACCAGGTGGTGAGCCGCTGCGCCGGGTCTCGCAGGGTGCCTATGCCGTGATCGAGCACAACCTGATGCCCGAAGGCGCGGCGCGACAGGTAACGGCGTTTCTGCGTGCTGGCCTGTCTGACCCGCACACCACGCCCTATACCGGCGGGTTCCAGGCTGGCGTGCTGGTGGCGCCGGCGCTGGCAGGGCGCAAGGACAGCCAGTTCTCGCTGGGCGTCAACCATGCGTGGATCAGCACCCACTTCCGCGATGAAGTGGTCGCATCAGGCGGCCGGCCCGTGCATGGCGAGAGCATGGTGGAAGTGACCTATTCCGATGCCCTTGCCGATTGGTTTTCGATCCAGCCCGATATCCTGTGGGTCCGCGATCCCGGCGGCGACAAGGGTGCACGCAATGTGGTGGTGGGCACGGTGCGGGTGACATTCTCGTTCTGAAGAAGGGCGGCCCGTTCTGAAAAGGCCCGATCCGGGCAGTCTTGCCGGTGCGCAAAGAATCCCCATATTCCGGCCATGGGGGAACAAGAGAGCATCATCGAAGGCATCATTGCGACCGGTGGCCAACGGCTGGACCGGGCGCTTGCCGATGCCTCGGGCCTTTCACGCGAACGGATCAAGGCGCTGCTCGATGACGGGCGGATCACGCTGGGCAAGAAGGTTGTCTCGCAGGCTTCGGTGAAGCCCGCCGAGGGTGCACGCTTTGCCATCCGCGTGCCGCAGGCCGCCCCGGCAGAAGCGGTGGCGCAGGACATCCCGCTGAACGTGGTGTTCGAAGATGCCGATCTGATCGTGGTGGACAAGCCGGCAGGGCTGGTGGTGCATCCGGCTGCAGGGAACCTCGACGGCACCTTGGTCAACGCGCTGCTGCACCATTGCGCCGGGCAGCTTTCGGGCATTGGCGGCGTGGCGCGGCCGGGCATCGTGCACCGCATCGACAAGGACACCAGCGGCCTGCTGGTGGTGGCCAAGACCGACGCGGCGCACGAGGGGCTGGCAAAACAGTTTGCCGACCATTCGATCCACCGTGCCTATCGCGCGATCACGGCGGGCCGCCCGGTGCCGCCGTCCGGCACGGTGCGGGGGGCGATCGCCCGGTCCAATCACGATCGCAAGAAGATGGCGCTGGTCGAGGATGGCCGTGGCAAGCATGCAGTCACGCACTATCGCACGCTGGAAAGCCTGAACGATGCGGCGCTGGTGGAGTGCCGGCTGGAAACAGGCAGAACCCACCAGGTTCGCGTTCACCTTGCGTCAATTGGCCATGCGCTATTGGGTGACCCTGTCTATGGACGCACACCCTCGCGCCTTCGGCCGCTCCTCAACCGACTCGCTTTCCGCCGCCAGGCCCTGCACGCGGCCGAACTCGGCTTCGTGCACCCCACAAGCGGTGAAGCGGTCCATTTTTGCAGCCCGATTCCCGCCGACATGGCGGAACTCATCGATGAACTGCATGGTTAGAAGGGAGGGTGCTACACTAAAGTCCTTATTGCGAATTGCCGAGTCGAGGCAGACACTCGTTCGGCATTCAGTTGTCGTTTGAAACTGAAAAGATTTGCTGTGTGGTCCCGCCGTCCATCGCCCGGTAGGGGATGAGCATTGGGCACTGACGCGACGAAAGGAAGTGTTCAGGTGAGTGAACAGAACAAGGCGTTGACCGTCCCCGCGCTGGGTGGGGAAGCGAGCCTCAACCGTTATTTGTCGGAAATCCGGAAGTTTCCGATCCTGACGGCCGAGCAGGAATACATGCTTGCCAAGCGATATCAGGAACATGGGGATCCCGAAGCCGCCGCGCAACTGGTGACGAGCCATCTTCGGCTCGTGGCCAAGATCGCCATGGGTTACCGCGGCTATGGCCTGCCGGTTTCCGAGCTGATCAGCGAAGGCAACATCGGCCTGATGCAGGGCGTGAAGAAGTTCGAGCCCGACCGGGGCTTCCGCCTGGCCACCTATGCCATGTGGTGGATCAAGGCCTCGATCCAGGAATTCATCCTGCGCAGCTGGTCGCTTGTTAAGATGGGCACCACCGCCGCGCAGAAGAAGCTGTTCTTCAACCTTCGCCGGATGAAGAAGAACCTCGAGGCGTTCGAGGACAGCGACCTGCATCCCGACGACGTCCGCAAGATCGCAACCGACCTCGGCGTGCCCGAGCAGGAAGTGGTGAACATGAACCGGCGCATGATGATGGGTGGCGATGCGTCGCTCAACGTCTCGATGCGTGAGGATGGCGAGGGATCGTGGCAGGACTGGCTGGCCGACGACCGTCCGCTGCAGGACGAGACGGTGGCTGACGCCGAAGAGGCGCAGTTCCGCCACGACATGCTGGTCGAGGCGATGGAAAGCCTGAACGAGCGCGAGAAGCACATCCTGGTCGACCGCCGCCTGGTGGACGAACCCAAGACGCTGGAAGAGCTCAGCCAAGTCTACAACGTCAGCCGCGAACGGGTGCGCCAGATCGAGGTGCGCGCGTTCGAAAAGCTGCAGAAGGCGATGCAGCGCATCGCGGGCGAGCGCAGGCTGCTGCCTGCGGCGTAAGAGCAGCGAGTGAACTGAAAGGGCCCCGGCGCTGCGGCGTGCGGGGCCTTTTTCATGGCAGGCGTTGCCAGCGGAATCGGGCGCGGTAATAGTCACGGCGATGGAAGACGAGATCAAGGCGCTGAAGAACCCGCCCCGCCCGCGCGCCCGTGCGCCCGGCCGGGTGCACAAGGTGGCGTGGCTGCTTGCCCGGCTGGTGGCGGCGTTCCTGTTCCTCAGCGTGGCGCAGGTGGTGATCTACAAGTTCGTGCCTGTACCGGTCACCTTCACCATGCTGGGCGATCCCAAGGGCTTTACCAAGGACTGGACGCCGCTGACCCGGATTGACCGCAGCATGGTGGATGCGGCGATCTCTGGCGAAGACGGCAAGTTCTGCAGCCACAATGGCTTCGATCAGGATGCGATCCTCCAGGCGTTCCGTCGCAACCAGAAGGGCGGGCGCATCCGCGGCGGATCCACGATCAGCCAGCAGACCGCCAAGAACGTGTTCCTGTGGCAGGGCGGCGGCTATGTGCGCAAGGCGCTGGAGGCCTGGTACACCGTGTTGATCGAGGCGATCTGGGGCAAGCGCCGGATCATGGAAGTGTACCTGAACGTGGCCGAGACCGGCATCGGCACCTATGGCGTTGAGGCCGGGGCGCAGCGCTATTATGGCAAGGGCGCACAGAACCTGTCATCGATAGAGGCGGCGCGGATCGCGGCAGCCTTTCCCCAACCCAAGAAGCGCGAGGTGGTGGGCGCATCGGGCTTCGTGCGCCGCCATGGCAATGCGATCGCCCGTCGCATCGCGGTGGTGCGAGGGGATTACGACGCCTGCGTCTATCAATAGGGCCGGATTTGGGAGGGCCGGATTTGGGGCCGCCGCCCTTGGGGCAAACGGCCCCGCCGGCGTGTACGCCTGCCGCCGGAGCGCGTAACCGGTAAACCCCGGTTTGCACGCTGGATGGCAGCATCTGGTGTGCGACGGTGTGTCGCACCGCACAGCAATGGTACTTAAAGCATCATGCCGCCGCGCGCGCAGCCTCGTCCTCGGCAACGATCAGCCAGCGGGCGGCGCCTTCAAGCCCGACCGCTGTCAGCCGGCCCGAGGCGAAGGCTCCGGTGTCGATGCCGATGCGGGTGGGCGTGATGCTGGGTTCGTCGAAGATGGTGTGGCCGTGCACCACTGCGAAATCGCGATGGCTGCGGTCCTCGATGAATTCCCCACGGATCCAGCGCAGGTCGGATGTCTGCTGGTTTTCCAGCGCCACGCCCGGGCGGATGCCCGCGTGGACGAACAAGTAATCGCCGATGCGGATATGGTCTTCCATCGCCTGCATGAAAGCGATGTCCTCGGCAGGGACCAGCGAGGGGAGGAGCGCGCGCAGCTCTTCCAGCGTGACCCGGTTGTATTCGTCCGGATCGATGGGATAGCTCAGCAGCGTTTCGCGGCCGCCGTGGCGCAGGAAGTGGCGCAGGGTGTCCTCGCGCTCGAAGCTGCCGAGGAACATTTCCTCGTGATTGCCGGCCAGCATGCGGACAGTGCGCTGCCTCGCCCATTCGCGCGCGGTTGCGATCACGCCTGCGCTGTCCGGCCCACGATCTACCAGATCGCCCAGCAGGATAACGGTGGTCCTGGCCGGGTCGCGCCCAGCATCGTCCGCTTCGATCATTGCGATCAAGCTGCGAAACAGGTCGAGCCGACCGTGAATATCCCCGATCGCATAGACGCGTTCACCATCCGGTATGCGAGTCACCGGTTCTGGTTCTGCCTTGGCGGCGAAAAGGGTCCGAATCTTGTTAAACATGGTGCGTTGCAAAACGACTCGTTGTCATGACCGGCATATGGCTGTTGCACGAAAGAGCGCAAGGACCGGTTAGGCGATGATGCGTAAATGCCACAGACGCGCGCAGGAACGAAGCTGAGTCTCGCCATCATCCTTGTGCAATGCAGCATCCCCTGCGCTGCAAGCAGGGCCGGGAGTAACCAGCCACTTTGGCGGCGTTGACTGACCCTGGCAGCAGGGACCCGCACCGAACAATCGGTTAGGGTCCCGGCTTTCTTGGCTCTCAGCGCAGATAGAAGTCGATCGTCGTGACAACCCGCACCTTCTTGTAGGGCGAATCCGAAACGCCCCAGCCGCCGCCACTGTCGCCATCGCGCGCGGTCACCTCGAAATAGCCCTGCGTGGCGTTCTTGATCCCGCCAACGCTGGTGCCGCTGTCCTTGGCAAACTGTTCAGCACTGCGGCGCGCGTCCTTGGTCGCCTCGGCCACCATCTGCGGCTTGATCGCGTTCAGTCCGGTGAAGGTATAGGCCATGCCCGAGCCTTCCTCCAGCATCACCCCACGCCGCACCAGATCGAACTGGCGCCGCACCGCATCCTGGGCGCGGCGGATATCGGTGGTGCGCAAGGCCATGCGCTGGCGCACGGTGAAGCTGGTCACGCCGTTGTCGGTCATGGTCGTGACGTTCACGCCGGTCGGCTGCAGCGCATCGGCGGGAAAGCCCAATTCGCCAAAGAAGGCGCGGATCTGCTTGCTGTCGTTGTCCACGCTCGCCTGCGCAGTGGCCAGGTCCGGCGCCGTGGCGGAATAGGCGATGGTCCAGGTGGCGAGGTCCGCCGTCACGTCGCGTTCGGCAAGGCCGCGCACCGTCACGGCGCGATCCGCCTCACGGCTGCGCCGCAAACCGTCGCCCAGCAAGTAACCGCCGGCAATCACCCCCACCGCAAGGATGCCCGCAGCGATCAGCGGCACGCGCCCCGTTTGCATCGCGTGAAAACGCGAGGGGTGGGATTCTTGCCCAAGGTCACTATCTGTCTGGTCCATGCTCACTCTCCCTGAGGGGCGATCAGCCCTGCGGCGACATGTGCCTTTTCATCGATGAACCGTTTTTGAACGCGAGGTGTAGATGACCAAGTTCCTGCATTCGATGATCCGGGTGACTGACCCGGATGCAACCATCGCGTTTTTCGAATTGATCGGGCTGAAGGAAGTGCGCCGCTTCTCCAGCGAGCAGGGCCGCTTCACGCTGATCTTCCTGGCCGCGCCGGGCGAAGAAGGAGTGGCCGAGGTGGAGCTGACCTACAATTGGCCGCCCGAAGATGGTTCTGCAGCCGAAGTCTATGGCGGCGGACGCAACTTCGGTCATCTCGCCTATCGCGTGGACAACATCTACGAAACCTGTGCTGCCCTGCAGGCCGCCGGGCATATCGTCCACCGGCCGCCGCGCGATGGCCATATGGCTTTCGTGAAATCGCCCGACGGCATCTCTGTGGAACTGCTGCAGGATGGCCACCTGCCGCCGCAGGAGCCATGGGCCAGCATGCCCAACACCGGCACCTGGTGAACCTGCCGATTTTCTGACCGGTATTTGACGGGCCTGCCTGCCGGCTGTGCCCGTCAGCACCCGCATGCGAGAAAGCCGCAAGGCGAATCGGCAAGAACAGACCATGCGGCGCGGGCTTTACCGGACTTATGACAGCTTCCTGGGCGAATGCGCCCGCGTTCATGAAGACGCGGGCGACGCGGCCCCGTATCTGAAGCGTGAGATATACGAGCTTCTGGGCATGAAGCCGGATTACGACGATCTCCCGCTGATCCTGCAGGAAGTCCCCGTCTCGGCCTGACTGGCGATGGCCGGGATCGCAGCGATGGAGCGGGTGAAGGGAATCGAACCCTCGTATTCAGCTTGGGAAGCTGCTGCTCTACCATTGAGCTACACCCGCCTGCGGCATCCGCCGGCGCTCGCGGGGCCTGCCCGCGCTGCGGTGCGATTGCCACAGGGGCCCAGGACGGTCAACCGGTCTTGCAGGGTTTCCGGCACTGATGGCGCACAGCGTGATCTGTTTCATGCCAAGGGCTTGACCCCGGTATGGAGAGGCAGGCACACCGTGCGCCACCTAGTAGAGGGGAGTCCTGAAACATGTTCAGTCACGTGATGGTTGGCGCCGACGATATCGACGCTGCCCGGAAGTTCTATGACGCCACGTTCGCGGCGTTCGGCGGGAAGCCGGCGGTGACCGACGAGAAGGGGCGGCTGATCTACCAGCACAACGGCAGCATGTTCCTGGTGACCAAGCCGATCAATGGCGAGCCCGCCTGCGGCGCCAACGGCGGCACCATCGGCTTTGCAATGACGCCGGAACAGGCCGACGCCTGGTGGAAGGCCGGGCAGGAAAATGGCGGCACCACTTGCGAAGATCCGCCGGGGCCGCGCGCCGGCAGTCCGTTCTACCTCGCCTACCTGCGGGATCCCAGCGGCAACAAACTGTGCGCGCTGCACGTGCTGGGCTGACCGGATGACGATCGAGACCGTTTCGACGAGCAAGGCGCACGGCGGCACGCTGAGCGTCCATGCCCACGAATCGGCCGCGACGGGCACGAAGATGACGTTTTCCGTCTTCGTGCCCCCGCAGGCTGAAAGCGGGGCGAAGCTGCCGGTGCTGCTTTATCTTTCGGGGCTTACCTGCACCCACGCCAACGTGACCGAGAAGGGCGAATACCGCCGGGCCTGTGCGGAGCACGGTATCGTCTTCATCGCGCCAGACACCAGCCCGCGCGGCGAAGGCGTGGCCGATGATCCGGCTGGCGCCTATGACTTCGGCCTTGGCGCCGGTTTCTATGTAAATGCCACGCAGGAACCGTTCGCACGGCATTACCGCATGTGGGATTATGTGGCGGAAGAACTGCCGGCGCTCGTTGCCGCGAACTTCCCCGTGGACCTATCGCGCATGGGCATCACCGGCCATTCGATGGGCGGGCACGGCGCCCTTACGCTGGGCCTCACCTATCCCGAACGGTTCAGGTCGCTGTCGGCCTTCGCGCCGATCGTGGCGCCGGGGCAGGTGCCGTGGGGGCACAAGGCGCTGGGCGGCTATCTGGGCGAAGATCGCGCTGCATGGCGCGCGCATGATGCAACGGCGCTGGTTGAAGACGGCAAGCGGCCTGCGGGCGCGATCCTGATCGACCAAGGCGATGCCGACGGGTTCCTGGCCGAGCAATTGCGGCCAGCGCTGTTTGCTGCTGCCTGCGAAAAGGCGGGCGTGGACGTCACGGTGCGGCTGCAGCCGGGCTATGACCACAGCTACAACTTCATATCCACCTTCATGGAAGACCATATCCGCTGGCATGCGGAGCGGCTATAAGGCGATCCTGGAAGTCCACCTCCAACCCCTTCCGCGTGCGGGAGGGGAGCGAGACTTGGCCTTGCGTAGCAAGGCTTAGTCGCAGCGGGGTGGGTTGTCAGCGGACGCTCTTCGCCACGTTGTCGAGCAGTCCGTTGACGAACTTGGCCTCGCGCGCATCGAAGAAGGCGTGCGTCACGTCGAGGTATTCGTTGATCACGGTGCCGACAGCCACGTCCTTGCGCGCCAGCAGTTCATAGACACCCGAGCGCAGGATCTGCAGCATCGTCTTGTCCAGCCGGGGCAGCGACCAGCCGTCGGCGAGCTTCTGCGTCAGCAGGTCGTCAATCTCCTCGCGCCGGGCGTCCACGCCGCGCACGATATCATCGAAAAAGGCGACGTCAGCCTTCAGGTACTCCACGTCCTCGATCTCCGCGCCCAGGCGGTGGAGGTGGAATTCATCGAGCAGCAGGTGCAGCTGCTGCTTTTCCATCTCGAGCTGGTAGAGCGCCTGCACCGCGGCGAGCCGGGCGGCGGAGCGGGCGTTGCCGCGGGTCGGACGCCCGCTCACAGGCCGAGCCTCAGTTCGATCGAGCGGGCGTGGGCGGCAAGCCCTTCGGCATCGGCGAGCGCGATGGCGGCAGGGCCCACGGCGCCGAGCGCGCTTTCGGGGACGGCGATGAAGCTTGTGCGTTTCATGAAATCCAGGACGGAAAGACCGGAAGCGAAGCGTGCGCGCCGCCCGGTGGGAAGGACATGGTTGGGCCCAGCGACGTAATCGCCGATGGCCTCGGGCGTGTGGCGGCCAAGGAACACCGATCCGGCGTGGCGTATCCCGGCGAAGATTGCATCGGGATCGTCGGTGGCGATTTCGACGTGTTCGGCGGCGAGCGCGTTGGCGAGGGCAGGGGCCTCATCGAGCGAGTCCACCACGATGATCGTGCCATAGGCGTCCCAGCTCGCCTTGGCCACCTTTGCGGTGGGCAGCATGGCGATTTCCACGCCGACCGCATCGGCGACCTGATCGGCAAATGCGGCATCGTCGGTGATCAGGATCGATTGCGCCAGCGGGTCATGCTCGGCCTGGCTGAGCAGGTCGGCAGCGATCCACACGGGATCGTTCTTGCCATCGGCAATCACAAGGATTTCCGAAGGGCCGGCGACCATGTCGATGCCGACCACGCCATAAAGCTGGCGCTTGGCCTCGGCCACCCAGGCGTTGCCGGGGCCAGTGATCACGTCCACCGGGCGGATGCGCCTTGTGCCATGGGCAAGCGCGGCCACGGCCTGCGCCCCACCGACCCGCCAGATCTCGTCCACGCCGGCAAGATGCGCGGCTGCCAGCACCAGTGGGTTGACCACGCCCTTGGGCGTCGGGGTCGTCACCACCAGCCGCTCCACGCCCGCGACCTTGGCGGGGATAGCGTTCATCAGCAGCGATGAGGGATAGGCCGCGCGGCCGCCGGGGACATAGAGCCCCGCGCCGTCGACCGCGCGCCACTTCGCGCCGAGCCGCAGCCCTGCCTCGTCGGTGTAGTCGCGGTCCTCCGGCAACTGTGCGCGGTGATAGTCTCGGATGCGCTGGGCGGCGAGTTCGAGCGCGGCGCGCAAATCGGGCGCCAGGTTCTCGAACGCCTCGCGGCAGTCTTCGGCCGGGATGCGCCAGCCATCGTCGGCGGGCAGGTGGCCGTCGAACCGCTCGGTGTATTCGGCCAGCGCCTCGTCACCGCGCAGGCGCACGTCGTCGATGATCGTCTGCACGTCGCGCGCGATATCGGGATCGCTTTCGCGACGGTCCTTCACCAGCCGGGCAAAGGTGCGGGCGAAATCGGGGTCGGAGCTTTTCAGGCGCAACATCAGGCGGCCTTTCGCTTGGCGACCATTTCGCGGAACGCATCGACCAGCGCGCCGAGCCGGGCGCTGTCGGTCTTCAGCGCGGCGCGGTTGACGATCAGCCGCGCCGAGACGGGCAGGATGCGGCTGGTTTCAACCAGGCCGTTTTCCTTGAGCGTGCGGCCGGTGGAAACGAGATCGACGATGCGGCTGGCAAGGCCCAGCGAGGGGGCCAGCTCCATCGCGCCATTCAGCTTCACCACTTCGGCCTGCACGCCCAGCTTTTCGAAGTGGCGGCGGGTGAGGTTGGGATACTTGGTGGCGACGCGCGCATGGCTTTCGCGCGCATTGGCCCCGCTTTCCACCATCTCCACCGGCTCCGCCACCGAAAGGCGGCAGTGTCCGATGTCTAGATCGACCGGGGCATAGAGGTCGGCATAGTCGAATTCGTCGATCACGTCGGAGCCGACCACGCCGATCTGCGCCGCGCCGTGGGCGACGAAGGTGGCGACATCGAAAGCGCGCACGCGGATGATCTTCACGTCCGGCCTGTTCGTGGCGAACGACAGGGCGCGCGAGGACTTGTTGAAGAAGTCCGCATCGGGCACCACTCCCGCCTGTTCGAGCAGCGGCAGCGCCTCGTCGAGGATGCGGCCCTTGGGCAGGGCGAAAACGAGTGGTTGGGCGGAGGTCATAGCCGCCCGCCCCTATGGCAAAGGGCCGGAAAGGGCAACCTCATGCAACCGATCATGGAGATCGAACGGATCGCTGACGCTATCCGATGGCAGGCCGATCATGCCGCAAACAACGGCGCGCCATGCACCGGGCGGGTGGTGCGGGCGCAGCTGCGGCTGCTCGATGGGGCAACGGCGGTGGGTCGGCGTATCGCGGCATGGCCGGGCAAGCCGCTGGAGGATGCGATGCCGCTGCGGCTGGCGGGCGGGCACCACTTCCTGGCGCTGAGTGGCGCGGATTCGCGGCTTGCCCCGGTCTATCGGGGCGAAGTTGCCGATCAGGACTCGGTGGATGCGTTGGTCGTTGCAGTAACGCGCGATCATGATGAAGCCCTGCTGCCGTGGCTCGGCGGACCACCGCAGACCAACGAGGCGGGCCGCTCCGCCTCGATCATGGCCGGGTTGCTCTGGCTGGCCCAGCGCTGGGGCTCCCGCTTCGAACTGAACGAACTGGGCGCCAGCGCGGGCGTTAACACGATGATGGAGCGCTTCCGCTTCGATCTGGGCGGCACCACCGTGGGGCCTGCCGATTCGCCCATGCAGATCGTGCCCGAATGGCGCGGGCCACCGCCGCCCGCCGCAGACATTGCAATCACCGCCATCCAGGGTTGTGACCGCACGCCGGTGGACCTGTCAGACCCGGCACAGGCGCTGCGGCTGAAGAGCTATGTCTGGGCGGAAGTGACCGAGCGGATCGCGCGGATCGACGCGGCCATTGGCTTTGCCGCCCAGAAGCCGCCGCTGGTTTCGGCGATGGACGCGGCAGATTTCGTTGAGGCGCGGCTGGCTGCGCCGCAGGAGCATGACACCACGCGCGTGATCTATCACTCGATCGTCTGGCAATACCTGCCAGAGGAAACGCGCGCCCGGATCGAGGCGGCCATTGCCGCGGCGGGCGCACGCGCCACGCCGGAACGGCGGCTGGCGTGGATCATGCTGGAAACAAACCGGCAGACCTTCCGCCATGAATTGACCGTGCGGCACTGGCCGGGGGATGGCGAGCCGGTCCTGCTCGGCACCGCGCATGCCCATGGCGCGTGGGTGGAATGGCTCGGTGTCAGCCCGCCCGGCGCCTGAACAGGCGGCCGATGCGTTCCTCCCACCCGCCGTGGTAGGAACCCCATTCCCACATCGCCACCACCGCCAATACGACGACGCTGCAGCCGAAGAAGCCGATGGCCGAGGGTCCGCGCCACAGGCTCCAGCCGCCGAGGCCGAGCAGCAGGGCGATTCCTGCCAGGTGGCTGAGCGGCGTGTTGCCAAGGCGGTTGCCGAAGCGTTTGAACACCGCCGTGCCGAGCAGGTAGACCAGCAGGCCGCCGCACTGGGTCAGCACCAGCCCCTCCGTCACCGGGCCGCGTGGCTCCTCGAGAATTAATGCGTCCGCTACGGCGCTCACCACCACGCCCGCTACGATCGGCATGTGCAGGTAGGTGTAGGCGTTGCGCGCCACCCGGCCGGGCTCGGCGTGGTTTTCGATGTGCTTGGCGCCGCGTTCCGCGCCCACATCGAAGTAGATCCACCACATCAGCGCAGAGCCGACGAAGGCGAGCAGGAAGGCGGTGATGCGCGGACCCATGGGTGGGGCGGCGGCGAAGTTGGCGCCGGTCACAACCACGCCTTCGCCCAGCGCGATGATGATGAACAGCGCGCAGCGTTCGGCCATGTGGCTGCCCGATATGGTCCAGTCCGATGGCTGCGACCGGCCAAGGAGAGGCAGGCGATAGCCACGGATCGGCCCGGCATATTCGGCGACAAGCGCAACCGCCCACAACGCCAGCCGGTGGCTCTCTTCCTGCGTCAACGCTCCGCCGATCCAGCACGGGGTGGACAGTGAGAACCATGCCGCGATCCGGACCATGGTCATCGCCGCGACCCGTTCATCGCGCCACATCGCCAGCGCCATGAACACGCTGCGGCCCACCTGCAGCGCAAGATAGCTGCACACGAACAACAGGCCGCGATCGTCGGGCGCGGTGGCGAAAGCGCGGGGCATGGCGACCGCCATCACCATGCTGGCAAGCATCGCCACCAGCAGCATGATCCGCACCGGCACGCGCTCGGGCTCGGCCCAGTTCGCCGCCCAGGTGGTGTACATCCACGCCCACCAGACGGCGCCGAACAGCACCGTCGCCTCGGCAAAGCCGGTCCAGCTGAGGTGCATCAGCAGGGTGTGCGAAACCTGCGTGATCGCGAAGACGTAAACCAGGTCGAAGAACAGCTCGAGATTGCTGACCGGCGCGTGGCCGCCGCCGTGGTTGCGCAGCAGCGACCGGTGCGGCGGGGTCAGTTCAGCCATCGGTGCGATCAAGGAACGCGTCGAGCGCGGCGTTGACCCGGCCCGGCGCTTCCCACGGCACGAAGTGCCCGCAATCGCTCACTTCCTCGATCGCCAGCTGCGGGATCATCGCGTCCAGCCCGTCCAGGTTAGCAGGCGGCAGGGCGAGGTCGTCCATCGCCCATATCACCAGCGTGGGGATCAGCAGTTGCGGCAGCGGTGGCGGGGCATAGCCCGCAGGCAGCGCGAATGGCGCATCCATCGGCGGCACGTCGATCGGGCTGGCACGGTACCAGTTGAGCATGGCGATGGCCGCATCGGGGTTTGACCAGTCGGCGAAGAGCGCATCGCGTTCCGCATCCTCGATCGTTGGGGACCGCTCCCAGTTGAGCGCCTGGGCCAGCAATGCGGCAAGGCCGTGTTCGCGCACCATCGCGTCATTGGCGGTATCGCGAAAGGCGCGCATGTATTGGCTCGCGGCGCGTTGCACCGGGTCCGTGTAAAGCAGCCGCTGGAACACCGCCGGGTGCGGCGCATTGGCGATCACCGCGCGCGATACCCGCGTGCCTTGGCCCATCATCGCCACGCCCCAGGCGATCACGCCGCCCCAATCATGGCCGATCACCGTAAACTTCACCACGCCCAGCGCATCGGCCAGCTGGAACACGTCTCCGATCAGCTTGTCCGGGGTATAGCTGGCCACGTCCAGCGGCTTGGACGATCCACGATAGCCGCGCTGGTCGGGCGCGATGCAGCGGAAGCGGTTGGAAAGGTGCGCTATCTGGTGCCGCCAGGTGCGGTGCGATTCCGGAAAGCCGTGCAGGAACATCAGCACCGGCGCATCGCGCGGGCCGGTGTCCACAATGTCCAGCTCGATGCCGCTGGCGAGCGAGACCCTCTGCTGTTCCATGCCGTCTCTCCCTTTATCTGTTATGGATAGCTGACCGTGGTGGCGATGCGGGGCAGGGGGATGAACTCCTCCTCGTCGCCCGGCACCTTGGGAAAACGGCCGCCCTCCCAATCGTGCTTGGCCTGGTTGATCCTGTCGCGGCTGGAACTGACGAAGTTCCACCAGACATGGCGCGGCGTGGTAAATGCCTCCCCGCCCATCAGCATCACCCGTCCGCCCCTGTCGCTCGAAAGGCGCAGTTCCGCGCCCGGTGCCAGCACGACCAGATCGTACAGCCCCAGCGGCTGCCCTTCGATGCTCGCCTCGCCACCCACCAGCATCACCGCCCGCTCATCCGCCTCCGCCTCGATCGGCAGCGCGCCGGCGGGCGCGAGCACGATCTCGGCATAGATCGTGGCGGCATGCTGCGTGGTTCGCGCGGTGGCGCCCCAGAGCGTGCCCATGATGACCCGCGCGCTGGCGCAGCCGTCTTCCACCAAGGGCAGGTCTGTAACCTGCTCGAACGCGGGATCGATCTCCTCGCATCCATCCGGCAGGGCCAGCCAGGTCTGCATGCCATAGAGCCGCGGGCCGCCCGGTCGCTCGCTTGCCGGGCTGCGCTCGGAATGGACGATGCCGCGCCCGGCGGTCATCAGGTTGACCTGCCCCGGCCGGATCGTGGCGAAGGAGCCGAGGCTGTCGCGATGTTCGATCGCCCCTTCGAACAGCCAGGTCACCGTGGCGAGGTTGATGTGCGGGTGCGGGCGCACGTCCATCGCCGCGCCATCGGGCAGGTGCGCCGGGCCGAACTGGTCCACGAAGATGAACGGACCCACCATCGTCCGCTGGCGCGAAGGGATCGCCCGCCGCACCTGGAACGCGCCCAGATCATGGGTGGAGGGCGTGATGGTCTGGATCACGGGATCGGTCATGCCTGCACCTCAAGATCGAGCAGTTCGAGGATGTTCACCGGGAAGATCGGCTCGTGCCAGGCTGCCAGCTCTGCCCGCGTAAACCAGCGATGGTCGCGGATCATTGCCTGCTCCAGCGGAGTATGCCCTCTGGTGTCCGGGGTGAAGGTGGTGGTGATCACGCGGAAGAAGCGCTCGTCCGAAGTGATAGGTTCACCCTCCAGCGTCAGGTAATCGTCCGCCCGACGCGCGATTTCAGGCCCGCAATGCGGCACCTGCAGCCCGGTTTCCTCGAACAGTTCGCGCACCGCCGCCTGGGCAAAGTCCTCGCCGGGGTCACACTCCCCACCAACGCCGCACCAGAACGCGCGACGGCCGTCGGGTGCAAAGCGGAACAGCAGCAGCCGTTCCGCTTCGTCCAGCAGCAGGATGCGCGCCGCCCGGCGGATGCGGCGCGGCGCGGTCATTCTCCGGGCGCCCGCGCCTTGATGGCCAGCGCATGCACGCGCTGGCCCGGCAGGTCGCCCAGCGCGGCGTTGACCATGCGCTGCCGCTGCAGTCGCGATACGCCGGCAAAGGCGGCGCTTTCGATCTCCACGGTAAAGTGCGATTCGCCCGACCCGTCGTGGCCGGAGTGGCCCGCGTGGCTGGCGCTGTCGTTGATCACGGCAAGGCGGGAAGGGGTGAAAGCGTCGGTCAGCTTTCGTTCGATTTCAAGGGCGATCGGTCCGGTCATGGCTTCCATATTACCCGCTAACGCCCCATGTGGAAGCGCGATGAAACAGAATAGGTTCCATGGTCGGGTGGAAGGCGCCGGCCGCATCTGCAATGCCCCCGGCTGTGACCTGCCGGGCGAGTTCCGCGCGCCCGGCGTGCGCCCCTCCGGCTTCGACGGACCGGGTGACTACCGCTGGTTCTGCCTCGATCATGTGCGCCAGTTCAACGCAGGCTACGATTTCTTCGCCGGGATGACGCCGGACGAGATCATGGAGGCGCAGTCCCCCACCGCCGGCTGGGAATCCACCACGCGCGCCTTCCGCCCCGATGCCGGCATCGATCAGGCCCCGCGCTGGAGCGACTTTGCTGACCCGCTGGAGGCCATCGCCCAGCGCGCCCGCATGCGTCGCGCCGATCATGAAGCGGCGATGGAAGCCACCCGGCGCGGGCTGAACCCCGATCAGCGCCGCGCCTACGAAGTGCTCGGCCTCGGCTTCGATGCCGATCGCAAGGCCCTGCGCAGCCGCTATTCCGAGCTTGTCCGCCGCTTCCACCCCGATCGCAATGGTGGCGATCGCAGTCACGAAGCGCGGCTGCAGCAGGTGGTCGAATCCTATAACCTGCTGCGTGGCAGCGGCGCCTTCGCCTGATCAGCCGGCCGGGGCGAGGTCGGGCTCCACCCAGCCGCGCCGTGCTTCCACGCTGAACAGCCGCTCGCGCGAATAGAAGCACAGCGGCCAGTCGCGCGGGGCGATCTCGCTGGCCAGCAGCGCGTTCACCGCATCAACCAGTGGCAGGTCGGCCGGCAACGTCGCGTTGAAGGCGCGCACCCCGCGTGCGTAAAGCTGCGTCAGCGTTTCGTGATAGCCGGCACTGTCGGTGTTCTCGCCGCCCGTCGCCAGGTTGTAGCTGCTGATGATCGCCGGCAGGTCACGCTCAGGCACCACATCGCACCGTTCGCGCAGCAGCCACAGGCAGGACGCCAGATGGGCCTCGTGCGTCCAATCCTCTTTCGGCAGCGTGCGGTCGAGCAGGCCTTCGCCCACATGGCGCACCGCCTCATCCGAGGGGAAGGGGCGGATCGGGTGATCGGTCATGGACAATTCCTGAAAGAAAAGGGCGCGAAAAAGAAAGAGGCCCCGCCGGGTGGGCGGAGCCTCCTTGCTGTCTTGCCAAGGGTCCCCGCCAACGCGGGGACGCGAAGGGCAGTTGCGTTACGCGGCGACCGGAGCGGCCTGGCGCACGGATTCATCAACATGCTCGGCGAATTGCTCGAAGTTGTCGATGAACTTGCGCACCAGTTCCTGCGCGGTCTTGTCGTATTCCGCCGCATCGGGCCATGCGCCGCGCGGATCGAGCAGCGCGGTGTCGACACCCGGCACAGCCACCGGCACTTCGAAGCCGAAGTTCGGATCTTCGCGGAATTCGACGCTGTTCAGGCTGCCGTCGAGCGCGGCGTTTAGCAGCGCGCGGGTGGCCTTGATCGGCATGCGCTTGATCCCCGGCGTGGTCGCCTTGCCGCCGGACCAGCCGGTGTTGACCAGCCAGCACTGTGCGCCGCCCTTGGCGATGCGTTCCTTCAGCAGGTTGCCATAGACCGACGGGTGACGCGGCATGAACGCTGCGCCAAAGCAGGTCGAGAACGTGGCTTCGGGTTCGGTCACGCCGATTTCCGTGCCGGCGACCTTGGCAGTGTAGCCCGACAGGAAGTGATACATCGCCTGCTCCGGCGTCAGCCGCGCGATCGGCGGCAGCACGCCGAACGCGTCGGCGGTCAGGAAGATGATGTTCGACGGCGGGGGACCGAGGTTCTTCTCGCTGGTGTTCGGGATGAACTCGATGGGATAGGCGCCGCGCGTGTTCTCGGTCTTGCTCTTGTCGGTGAAGTCCAGCTCGCGGGTCTTCTCGTCCATAGCCACGTTTTCAAGGATCGTGCCGAACATCTTCGTCGTGGCGTAGATCTCGGGCTCGCCCTCGGCCGAAAGGTCGATCATCTTGGCATAGCAGCCGCCTTCGAAGTTGAAGACCGCCGTGTCCGACCAGCCATGTTCGTCGTCACCGATCAGGGTGCGGCTGGCGTCGGCGGAAAGCGTGGTCTTGCCCGTGCCGGAAAGGCCGAAGAAGATCGCGCTGGTGCCGTCCGCGCCGATATTGGCCGAACAGTGCATCGGCATCACGCCCTGCGCCGGCAGCAGGTAGTTCAGCAGGCCGAACACGCCCTTCTTCATCTCGCCGGAATACTCGGTGTTGCCGATCAGGATCAGCTTCTCGGTAAAGTTGACCGCGATGACCGTGTCGCTGCGGCAGCCGTGGCGTTCCGGGTTCGCCTTGAAGCTGGGCAGGTTGATGATGGTGTATTCGGGCGCGAACGTGGCGAGTTCTTCAGCGGTCGGCCGCACCAGCAGCGTCCGCACGAACAGGCTGTGCCAGGCCATCTGGGTGATGACGCGCACGTTCACGCGGTATTCCGGCTGGCTTCCGCCGAACAGGTCGGCAACAAACAGCTCGTCGCGTCCCTTCAGCGCTTCGATGAAGTCCGCCTTCAGGTTCGCCCAGTGATCGGGCGACATCGGCTGGTTGATCTTGCCCCAGTTGATCGAGGTTTCGGTGGTGGCGTCGCGCACCACGAACTTGTCCTTCACGGAACGCCCGGTGAACTTGCCGGTATCCACCAGCAGCGCACCGTCGCGGGTCAGCTTGCCTTCGCCGCGCTTCAGTGCGTGTTCCACCAGCGCGGCCGTGCCCAAGTTGGCGAACAGCTCGGCCGGTTCCGGAAAGCCCTGCTGCGAAAGCGAAACGTTAAGGCCGGTTTTGAGCAGGGTATCGGACACTTCAGACCTCCCGTGGTACGGCCTTGGAGCAGGCCGCGCGAATTTGGACAGTTTGCGCAACGCAAAGCTTGAATACGAATGCGCAGACTCGAGAGCCGCGCATAGTCATTGCCCCATGCGGCGTCAAATCTCCCAGTTCAACGAAGTTTTTTGCGCGCCAAGTTGCAGGATAATCAACTGTCTCACTTCATGCGGGATCTCCCGGCCCGCAGTTGCCAGCGTGGACCCCGCAGGCTAAGCCCAAGGCCCTGCCACGCACCCGGTGACGATCGAAATGGCCAGCAATCCGGACGCCAGCAAGACCGAGCCGGCCGGCAGGGCCGATCCGCCGCGTGCCGAGCCAGCAGGTCCCCAGGTCATCGCCCTGGTCGATGATGATCGCAACATTCTCACCACCGTCTCGATTGCGCTCCAGACCGAAGGCTTCGCCACGCGGCTCTACCCGGACGGCGCTTCCGCGCTGAAGGCGCTGCTCGACAATCCGCCCGATCTTGCGGTGTGCGACATCAAGATGCCGCGCATGGACGGGCTGGAGCTGTTGCGCCGCCTGCGCGAGAAGAGCGAGCTGCCGGTCATCTTCCTCACCAGCAAGGATGACGAGGCGGACGAGGCGCTCGGCCTGTCGATGGGGGCGGACGATTATATCGCCAAGCCGTTCAGCCAGCGCCTGCTGATCGCGCGCATCCGCGCGATCCTGCGTCGCAGCGAGATCGTGCGGCGTGATGCCGCGCCCGATGCCGAAGCCGCGCCTGCCCCCTTGCCTGAACCGATCCGGCGCGGGCGGCTGACGATGGACCCGGCGCGCCACCAGGTTGCGTGGAGCGGCGAACCGGTCTCGCTCACCGTCACCGAATTTTTGATCTTAGAGGCGCTCGCCCTGCGCCCCGGCGTGGTCAAGACGCGCAACCAGCTGATGGATGCGGCCTATCACGATGATGTCTTCGTCGATGATCGCACCATCGACAGCCACATCAAGCGGCTGCGGCGCAAGTTCCGGGCGGTGGACCCGCAGTTCTCGGCGATCGAGACGCTCTACGGCGCGGGTTACAGTTTCGCCGATGCCTGACGTTGCAGAGCCGCCTTCGGGCCTGCGAAGGCGCTGGCGCACCCGGGGCGTTTCGCTCACCAGCCGTATCCTGGCGGTCAACGTGATCGCGCTGGCGCTGCTGGCGGGCAGTTTCTTCTATCTCGATTCCTATCGCACCCAGCTGATCGGTGAACGATCCAAGCTGGCGCGTGCCGAGGCCGAGATCGCAGCCGATGCGCTCGATGGTGCCAGCCGGCGGCAGCGGCGCGAACTCCTTGTCCGCATCGGCACCGAACAGCACCTGCGTCTGACGCTTTACGATGCGAAAGGGCGGCTGCTTGAAGACAGCTTCCGTCTCGCCCCGCCGCCCTTCGCCTTCATCGATCCGGAATCCGAGCCGTGGTACCAGAAGGCCGCCCGCGTGCTGGATCGCGGCGTGGATTTCGTGGTCGGCGCGCCGACCATCGAACGCTATCGCGAACCGCCGCAGCCGGGCGCGGGCAACTGGCCCGAGATCGCCCGCGCCCGCGCCGCCGGTCGTACCGAGGTCTATCTGCGCTATGCCCCCGATCGCACGCCGGTGCTCACCGCAGCCACACCGGTTGGCCAGGATGGCGAAATGCTGCTGTCGATGCGCAATGCGCTCGATGTCACGCAGGCGGTGCGCGATGCGCGCCAGACGCTGGTCATCATCATCGGCGCCGCGCTGATCCTGTCGATCCAGCTCTCGCTGTTCCTTGCCCGCACCATCGTCCAGCCGCTGCGCCAGCTGGTCCGCGCTGCCGTGCGGGTGCGGCTGGGGCGTGATCGTGCCGTGGTCGTGCCGCGCCTGCCCGATCGCGGTGACGAGATCGGCCTGCTCGCCCGTGCCTTTTCCGACATGACCGCCGCCCTGCGCCAGCGCATCGACGCGGTGGAAAGCTTCGCCGCAGACGTGGCGCACGAACTCAAGAACCCGCTCGCCAGCCTGTCCAGCGCGCTCGAAACGCTCGGCCGGGTGGAAGACGCCGACCTGCGCCGCCAGCTTCACGCCATCGCCGCGCACGATGTGCAGCGCATCGACCGCCTGATCACCGAAATCGCCGACGCCAGCCGCATCGATGCCGAACTCAGCCGCGCCACCTTCGTGGAGCTGGACCTGTCGGACCTTGCGGCACAGGCTGTGGCGGCGCGTGGCGCGCGGCCAGACCAGCACAGCGATTGCCCGATCCGCTTCCTGCGCGGCGATGGCCCCACGCTGGTCCGCGGCGATGCGCTGCGGCTGGAGCGCGTGCTGGACAACCTGCTGGACAATGCCGCCTCGTTCTCGCCTCCGGGCGGGGCGGTCTATGTCACCGTCGCCGGCGTGGATGGCCGTGTCATCCTGTCGGTCACCGATGACGGCCCCGGCATCCCGCTGCCGGAACGGGACAAGGTGTTCGAACGCTTCCACTCCGTCCGCCCGGCCGAAGAAGCCTTCGGCGCGCACAGCGGGCTCGGCCTCGCCATTGCACGCACCATTGCAGAAGCGCACGATGGCACGCTGACCATTGCCGACCGGCCCGATGGCGCATCCGGCGCGCGCCTCGTACTGGACCTGCCGCTTGCCGAAGAAGAGGACGACGAGGACGCATGACTGCAGGACTCGATGGAGCGCCGCACCAGGCCACGTGCGTGATGATCGGCGGGCGGGCCGTGCTGATCGAAGGCGCACCCGGCGTGGGCAAGTCCAGCCTCGCGCTCGCGCTGATCGATCGCGGCGCGGTGCTGGTGGGCGATGATGGCGTGATGCTGGAAACCGACGGGATGAACCTGCTCGCCAGCCCGCACCCGCGCATCGCGGGCAAGCTGGAAGTGCGCAACCTTGGCATTGTCGACATGCCCTCGGTCGCCGGCGCGCCCGTGGCGCTGGTCCTTGCGCTCGATCCCGAAGCGCCGCGCTTCGTCTCGGGCGCGGAAACGGCGGTGCGCGGCGGCGTGCCGCTGCCGCTCATCCGGCTCTGGCCCGATGCGCCGGTGCTGGCGCTGCGGGCCGAACTGGCGCTCAACCAGTATGGCCTCGCCATCGACTGACCCACACTGCCCTGCAACCCATCTTCCAATTGCCCGCGCTTCGGCGCAAACCCTGCGGATGCCATCCGAATCGGCCCCGAACGCGGAAGAGAACCCGCAACGCATCCTGCTCGTCACCGGCGTGCTCGGCGCGGGCAAGACCACCGCGATGCGCGCGCTTGAAGACATGGGCTGGGAAGCGATCGACAACTTCCCCATCCGCCTGCTCGATCGCCTGCTGGAAACCGAGCCCGGCACCGCCCGGCTCGATACCGGCTCCCCGCTCGCCATCGGGTTTGATACGCGCACCCGCGGCTTTGATCCGCGCCGGATGATAGAGCGGATCAAGCAGCTTTCCGCCCGGCCCGATCTCACCATCACCACGCTGTTCCTCGATTGCGGCGGGGCTGAGCTGGAGCGCCGCTTCAACGAAACCCGCCGCCGCCACCCGATGAGCGAGGACAAGCCTGCCGCCGCCGGCATCGCGGCCGAGCGCGAGCTGCTGGAACCGCTGCGCCGCTGGGCGGACATCGTCATCTCCACCACCGATTTCACCACCAACGATCTGCAGCAGGCGATTCGCGAAACCTTCCGCGATTCCAGCCCCACCCGCTCCACCGTCACCATCACCAGCTTCGGCTTTTCGCGCGGCACCCCGCCGCTGGCCGATCTGGTGTTCGACATGCGCTTCCTCGCCAATCCGCACTGGGATGATGGCCTGCGCCCCCTCACCGGGCAGGACGCCGCCGTGGGCGATTACATCCGCAAGGATCCCGCGTTTGACGAGGCTTTCACCCGCATCCGCGATCTCCTCCTGCTGCTGCTTCCCCGGTTCGAGGCGCAGGGCAAGGCCTATGTCACCATCGCCTTCGGCTGCACCGGCGGACGCCATCGCTCGGTGTTCACGGCGGAATGCATCGCTTCGGCCTTGCGCGAGGCGGGATTTTCTCCCACATTATTGCATCGCAACTTGGCGTCGCGGGCGGCAGACCTGCTCGAAGGCAGCCAGGTGTGATATTGAAATGATAAGAAAAATCGCGGTTTTCGGGACGGGACAGGCTCTGGAAAGCAAGGATTCGCATTATGCATGCGGGCCGGATGGCTCTGCCAAGCGTCCGTTAAGGATGCCCAGCGCAGGATGCCTGGCCGCACTTCGGAGCCACGTTCCTTCATGATCGGTCTCATCCTCGTAACCCACGGCGCGCTCGCCGACGAATTCATCCATGCGATGGAGCACGTCGTCGGCCGGCAATCCGATGTCGTGGGCGTGTGCATCGGCCCCAACGACGACATGGAGCGCCGCCGCAAGGAAATTGCCGACGCGATCCGCCGTGTCGACAGCGGCGATGGCGTCATCATCCTCACCGACCTTTTCGGCGGCACGCCTTCCAACCTCGCCATTTCCCTGATGCAGGCGGGCAAGGTCGAGGTGATCGCCGGGATCAACCTGCCCATGCTGATCCGTCTCGCCAAGGCGCGCGGCTGCATGGGTGTCAAGGAAGCGACAGCCGCCGCGCGCGATGCGGGGCGGAACTACATCACGATCGCTTCGGAATTTCTGGGACAGGATGCGTGATTGATGGGGGAACAGGCCTACGTCGCCCGTGAAACGGTGACCATTGTCAACCAGCGTGGCCTCCATGCCCGCGCCAGCGCCAAGTTCGTCAACGCCGTGGCAAAGCTGCCCGAAGGCTTCGACGTGACCGTGGCCAAGGACGGCACGGATGCCAACGGCGCCTCGATCCTCGGCCTGATGATGCTCGGCGCTGCCAAGGGTGACAGCGTCGACGTGACCGTAAGGGGCGCGGAAGGTGAAGCCGACGCCGTGCTCACCAAGCTGACCGGCCTGATCAAGGACGGCTTCGGGGAAGACTAGGCCGAATGGCCGGCTTTTGTCCCATGCCGGCCTGCAAACACCACCTTTCTGCGCGTCCGGTGCTCACGATCAGCAGGTCGCTGCGCGCCGGTTCTCGAAATGCGGCATTTTCGTCTCGGCCTGAGCCAAAATCCGGCCATTCGGGCGCGGCTGCACAATTTTGACGCCATCCCACTCTCCGTTCGTGTCGAGCGAAGTCGAGACACATAAGACACACCAGCGCCCCACTTGCCCCGCGCGGGCCAATGCCGCATGGACGCGCCATGCCGCGCAAGGTCATCACCGGGTTTTCCAATCCCACCGTCAAGTTCGTCCGCTCCCTGCGTGAAAAGAAGCACCGCAGGCAGGAACGGCGCTTTCTTGCCGAAGGCCTGCGCCTGCTCACCGATGCGCGCGAATCCGGCCGCCTGCCCGAACTGCTGCTGATGGTGCAGGGGCGCGAGGAACACCCCCTGCTGACCGAGCTGGAACACGCGGTGGAAGCTGCGGGCGGCGAGGTGATCGAACTTCCGCTCGATCTGCTGGCCAAGGTCACCGGCAAGGACAATCCCCAGGCGGTCGCCGGCGTCTTTGCCGAATGGGATACCGGCCTTGCCCGGCTTGATCGCAACGCCGCCCCGCTCTGGCTGGTGGCGCAGGCCATGCGCGATCCCGGCAATCTTGGCACCATGCTGCGCACGGCCGATGCGGTTGGCGCGGGCGGGTTGATCCTGCTCGATGATTGCGTCGATCCCTTCTCGGTCGAAGCGGTGCGCGCCAGCATGGGCGCGCTGTTCACCGTCGGCCTCGCCCAGGCGCGCTGGGCCGATTTCGATCACTGGCTGCGGCAGGGTGAAGGCCAGCTTGTCGCCGCCTCGCTGCGTGAAGCCCAGCCCTATCGCGGCGCCCCCTATGCCGCACCCTGCTTCGTCATGGTCGGCAACGAATCCCGCGGCCTGCCCGAGGACTACGAGATGGCCTGCGACCTGCGCGTGACCATGCCGATGAAAGGCCGCGCCGACAGCCTCAACGCCGCCGTCGCCGCCGCCGTGCTGGCCTACGAAGTCCTCGCCAAGCTGGACGGCTAAGATCCTCCCCTGAAAGCCACCCGAAGGGTGGTGGAGGGGTAACCCCCCAGCGCTTCGTTAAGCACCCGATCAGCTTCCCCATGCGATAAAGCCCGCATGAAGACCCCCGCCGTCCTCTCGCTAGCAGCCGCCCTCTCGCTCGCCGCCGCGCTCGCAGGATGCGCCACCGCCGGTGGCCGCACGCCCGGCGGTCTGGCCGGCACGCAGTGGGCGATCGTCTCCATCGATGGCCAGCCCGCTGCCGCGCCCGATCGCGCGCGCATGTCCTTCGACGATACCCGCCTCTCCGCCAGCGTCGGCTGCAACGGCCTTGGCGGGGATTACCGGCTCGAAGGTGGCCGCCTGATCGTCGGCCCGGTCGTCTCCACCCAGATGTGGTGCGATGGCCTGATGGACCAGGAACGCGCCGTCAGCGCCCTCTTCGCCGGCGCTCCCGAAGTCACCCGCACCGCCGACACGCTGAAGCTCACCTCTGGCGGGCACATGCTGGAAGCCAGGGCCAAGCGCTGATCGCAGCCGGAGTAGCGGGTCGCTTCTCGCACCCACTTCGTTCGTCTCGAACGTTGCCACGAAAGCTTGCAAAAATGTTTCGCGCAGAGCACGCAGAGAGCACAGAGAAGCTGCGACTTGGACGGGCAAGCCTCTTTGCGTCCTCGTCGCCCGCGACCGAGCACTTCGTAGCGCATGCGGTGGGTCCAGCGGGTGGCGGCGAAGGCGACATCGGCCACGGCCTGCCCCAGCACGGCGGGGGCGAGCAGGATCAGGGCATGCGCGAACCGTCGTGGTCCCCAGAGAAGTAGCCCTGCACTGCACCGCCCTGCAATAGACCAAGAACTATCATCAAAAAATCATCGTCACCCCGGCCTTCGAGCCGGGGTCCCGCTTTCTTGCGGGCAAGCGCAACCATGCGCATGAGACTGACCGGGCGGGCAAGCACCAAACCATCAGCCGCGTTGAAAGAAGACGCGGGAACACGAGATGGCGCTCGCGATATCGGCGGTTCAATCCCCCGCAATCACCGCCGTGATGTGCCAGCCCCCGTCCTTGGGTTCCGCGATCATGCGATAGTCGATCACGCTGCGCAGCTTCTTCGCCTCGACAAAGCCGGTGGTCTTGCTGGCGGGCAGGGTCACTTTCAGGAACTTCGGGCTCGCTTCCATGCGTGGCGCGGCTTCCACCAGCGCCCAGTCGAGGCTGGCGAGCGGCTTGGCCGTGGCGGAGGCGGTTTCCAGCAGGGGAACGTCAGTGCCGGTCACCCACATGCCCTGATAGGGATCGAGGCTTTCCGGCGTGTTCCAGAACACCCATGGCATCGCCGCCAGCCCACCCTGGAACCCGCAGCCCAGCGGCAGGATCGCCGCCAGCTTGTCCCACAGGCGATAATCCTTGTCGTCCAGGCGCTTGCGCAGCGTGTCGAGCCCGTGCCCGCCGCCATAGTCCAGTTGCACCTCGGGCGATGTCAGCGCCGCCAGCGCATCGGCATCGCGGCGCGCCACGGCCAGACCCAGCTTGGCGCGGAAATCCCGCCAGCCCGGCCGTTTCGCGCAATCGTCGCGCGGGGGATAGCTGGCAGCGGTGATTGCCGGTGCTTCGGGCGTGGCGCTCGCCTCGGGCACGGCGCTCGCTTCCGCCGATGCCGCTTCGGACGGGGCCTGCGCGGCATCGGCCGTGGCGGAGGCAGAAGCTGTCGCCGCAGATTCCTCTGCGCCGTCGCATCCTGCCAGCGCGGCCAGTGCGATCATCGCCAGTGCTGCCTTGGTCCCGTGCAAAACGCTGCCCCTTCCTGTCACTCCGCCGCTTCAACCGGGGGCCGCGCCCCTGGTTCCGCGTTGCTTTCCTGCGCTCCGTCCATTGGCCCGTCTGCCGGGATTTCCGGCAGGTCGGCCAGCAGCAGTTCACCGTGGCGGGGCGATGTTTCCACCTGCGCCACATCCTCGATCTCGCGCTTGCCGATGGCAATGCCCTTGTCGCGCAGCCGCTTGCCCGATGAAAGCACGTTGCGTTCAAAGCTGCCGACGAACTTGTTGTAGTTGCTGACCGCCGTTTCCAGGCCCGATCCCACGCGCTTCAGGTGCTCTGCCGCCGTGGCCAGCCGGTCGTAAAGCTCGGCACCGGCCTTGCCGATCTCCACCGCCTCTCGCGCGATGGTGTCCTGCCGCCACACTTCGGCCACCGTGCGCGCAATGGCGACAAGGTTGGTCGGCGTGGCCAGCAACACCTTGTTGCGAAAGGCGAAGTCCCACAGCTCCGGATCGTGTTCGAGCGCCGCCGCGACGAAGTGTTCACCCGGCACGAACATCACCACATAGTCGGGCGCGTGCTCGAACTGGCTCTGGTAGCTCTTGGTGCCCAGCGTCTGCACATGGTTGCGCATGGATCGCGCGTGCTGCGTCAGCGCGGCCTTGCGCACGTCGTCGTCATTGGCCTCGAACGCCTCCTGATAGGCGTTGAGCGAGACCTTGGCGTCGATCACCAGCTGCTTGTTGCCGGGGATGCGCACGATCGCGTCGGGGCGCAGGCGGCCTTCCTCGGTCTCCACCGAATGCTCGGTGATGAAGTCCGTGTGTTCCGAAAGGCCGCACTGTTCCAGCACGTTCTGCAGCGCGCGTTCACCCCAGCGGCCGCGGGCCTTGGGCGCGTTGGTCAGCGAATTGCCCAGCCGTTGCGCCTCGCGCCGCACTGCTTCCTGCCCGGTGCGCAGCCCCTCGATCTGGCCGAGCAGCTGGCCAAAGGCGTCGACGCGCTTTTCCTCCAGCTCGCGCACCTGCTTTTCATAGCTGTCCAGCTTGCTGCCCACCGGGGCCAGTAGCGCCTTCAGCTTTTCCGCCTGCGCCTTCTCGCTCTCTTCGAAGCGGGCGTTGGCGCGGTTCAGGAAGGCTTCCTGCGCCTTTTCCAGCACCTTGTGCCCGGCGTTCTCGAATTCCTTGCGCAGCGCTTCCTGTGCCTCGATCAGCAGGCGCTTCTGCTCGGCAAAGTTTTCGGCATCGGCCTTCAGCCGTGCAATCTCGGCGCGGAAAGTATCGCGTTCCGCCCGAACTTCCGCCAGTTCAGCCTTTGCCGCGGCGCCTTCCACCGCCTGCGCGCGCGCCTCGGCCAGCAGCGGGGCCAGCGTATCGCGGTCCTGCCGCACGCTGGCAAGTTCGCCTGCCAGCGCGTCCAGCTGCCGCGTCCGCTCGCTCATCGCGGCAAGGTCCACGGTCATCGCCTTCACCGTCTGTTCGTGGCTGCGCGCTTCCGCATCGCGCGCATCGTGCCGCGCCCGCCATTCCGCCACGGGCTTTCCGCCCAGGAACCAGCCGATGGCAATGCCCACGGCCAGGCCGGCAAGCAGGAACAGCGCAAGGAGAAGAGGGGAATCCACGGGGCCTCCGATCTGGAACGAAGCGCGAACTTACGCAGGTTCGCCGCGATGGGCAAGGCGAAGGGGCAGGGTGTTCCACAGGCGGGGCGGGGAGAGGAACGTTCGTTGCGGTGAATCGCTGCGACGGCATTGGATTTCAAGGAGTTGGCCATGTCGATCGAGGCGATGATCCGCGAGCACCCGCAAGTGGGGAGCAACTACAACGAGGCGCTGGGGCGGGCGGTGAAGCATGCGATGTACTGCTCGGCGATCTGTGCGAGCTGCGCCGACGCCTGCCTGGCCGAGGCGATGGACATGAGCCAGTGCGTGCGCACCTGCCTCGATTGCGCGGACATCTGCGAGGCGACGGCCAAGGTCGCCCTGCGGCGCACCGGCAGCAATCGCGAGGTCATCGTCGCGCAGTTGCAGGCCTGCATCCGCGCCTGCGAGATCTGCGAAGCCGAGTGTGCAAGGCACGATGCGGCGCATTGCCAGCGCTGTGCGCGGATGTGCCGGGAATGCGCGAACGATTGCCAGGCGGCGCTGGAAGGTGTTCAAGCTGAACTGGCAAGTGCTTGATGTCGTTGGTGGATTTTAACATGCTGTTCGTCGGGTCCACCCTTGACGAAAGTTATGTCGGGCGGGCAGGGCGGCACGTGATGGTTGATCCCACCGCCCCGCCGCCAGGCGCATCCGCCGCTGATCGCGCCGCCTTCTGGCGCGAGCGGGCGGATGCGGCGGAGTTCCATTTCATGGTTTCGGGCAGCGCGGTTTCCGGCGGCGCGGCGGCGCTGCGGGACTGTGCGGAGCTTTGGGCCGTGCTGGCCGGGGTGACGGCGCGGGGCGTTGCGTCGAGCGCTGTGCTGCAGGCCTTGCGGCAGGCCAGCGAGGGGGCTGAGGCCATGCTGACGGGGGCCGAACGGGTCGAATCGGCGTAAGTTGAGAGCGACTGAGAGGGGGTTGAGATCGACTGACCGGGGGTTGAGCGCCGCTGAACCCCCTTGAACCGGGGTTGATCAGGCTGCCTTGCGCAGCTTCTCCAGCTTCTTCAGCGCCATCTGCCGCTTCAGCCGCGAAAGGTGGTCGATGAACAGGATCCCTTCGAGGTGATCCATCTCGTGCTGCAGGCAGGTGGCCATCAGGCCGTCCATTTCCTCTTCGTGGGTCTGGCCATCCAGATCCTGCCAGCGGGCGCGGATGCGGGCGGGACGTTCGACCTCGGCATAGATTTCCGGCACCGAGAGGCAGCCTTCCTGGTAGAGCGTATGCTCTTCGGAAGGATCGAGAATCTCGGGATTGATGAAGACCCGCGGTTCCTTCTTCGTCGGCTGGTGATGATGGTGGTGCCCATCATGGTTGCAGGCCACCGGCTCCGCATCGGGATCATCGGGCTGCAGGTCGATCACCAGAACGCGCAGCGGCACGCCCACCTGGATCGCGGCGAGGCCGATGCCGGGGGCATCGTACATCGTCTCGAACATGTCGGCGACGAGCGTCTTCAGCTCCTCGTCGAAAGCGGTGACGGGGGCGGAAACCTGCTTGAGGCGCGGGTCCGGAACTTCGATGATCTCGCGAATGGCCATGCGCCGCAGATAAGGAAGATGCGCCAAAGTGACAAGAAGGGGAGTCGCAAGAAGGCGCTAGCGATCAGCGCGATCGGCTACGCGAGGCTAGGGCAATGAGCAGCAGGAGAAGCGCGAGAGGCGCAAATGCAGCCATCCAACTGATTGCAAACAGTTGATATAGCGACGCGGTGTAGGTGTCGGTTGCGAGATCGACAAATTCGCCTTGGTTGTTGTCTGCAATCGCCATCTGGCTGAACAAAAAAGCCGGGATTAGCGCGACCAGACCCGCAAGGGTCACTTGGTATCGCAGCCTCACGCAATCGGCCTCCGCGCCCGCAATGCCTGCGCCAGCGTGCCTTCATCCAGGTAGTCCAGTTCGCCGCCCACCGGCAGGCCGTGGGCGAGCTGGGTGACGCGGACGGGGAGGCCTTCGAGGCGTTCGGCGATGTAGTGGGCGGTGGTCTGGCCTTCCAGCGTGGCGTTCATGGCGAGGACCACTTCGTCCACCCCGCCCTGGCGGACGCGATCGAGCAGCTGGCCGATGGTGAGGTCTTCGGGCCGCACGCCTTCCAGCGCAGAGAGGCGGCCGCCGAGGACGTGATACTTGCCGGCGAACAGGCGCGCGCGGTCCAGTGCCCAGAGGTCGGCCACTTCCTCAACCACGCAGATCGAGCGCGGATCGCGGCGGCGATCGGCGCAGATGCCGCAGGGGTTGGTGGTATCGACATTGCCGCAGGTATCGCATTCCACCAGCAGATCGCGCACCGTGGCGAGCGCATCGACCAGTTGCGCCAGCGCGGTTTCACGCCGCTTGATCAGCCACAGCACGGCGCGGCGGGCGGAACGGGGGCCAAGGCCGGGCAGGCGGGCCAGCGCGCCGGAAAGCGCCTCGATCTCTTGCGATGCCATGGCCGCACAGATAGGGCGGCTGCCGGTAAACGAAAGGCCTTTCGACCGGTTATGCGCATCGTCTTCATGGGAACGCCCGACTTCGCGGTGCCAACGCTGCGCGCGCTGGTGGCAGCGGGGCACGATGTGGTGGCCGCATACAGCCAGCCGCCGCGCCCGGCGGGGCGGGGCAAGAAGCTGCAGCCTTCGCCTGTGCACCTGGCGGCAGAGGGGTTGGGCATCCCGGTGTGCACCCCGCTTTCGCTGAAAGGCGCGGAGGAACAGGCGGCGTTTGCGGCTTGGGGCGCGGATGTGGCGGTGGTGGCGGCCTATGGCCTGATCCTGCCACAGGCGGTGCTCGATGCGCCGAAGCTGGGGTGCCTGAACGTGCACGGATCGATCCTGCCGCGCTGGCGCGGCGCAGCGCCGGTGCAGCGGGCGATCCTGGCGGGCGACGCGACGACCGGCGTGACGATCATGCAGATGGAGCGTGGGCTGGATACCGGGCCGATGCTGGCCAAGGTGGAAACGGACGTTGACGGCAAGACGGCTGGCGACCTGACGGCGGAACTGGCGGAAAAGGGCGCGAGCCTGATGGTGGCGGTGCTGGCAGACCTGCCGGCCCATTCGCCGGTGGTGCAGCCGGAGGAGGGCGTGACCTATGCCCACAAGATCGACAAGGCCGAAAGCCGGCTGGACTTCACCCGGCCGGCAGTGGACGTGGAGCGGCAGGTGCGCGCCTTTGCACCCGCGCCGGGGGCGTTCTTCGAGCTGGAGGGCGAGCGCTTTCGCGTGCTGGCGGCGGAAGTCGTGGCCGGGGCGGGCGCGCCGGGCGTGGTGCTGGACGAGGGGCTGACCGTGGCTTGCGGCGAGGGGGCCATGCGCCCGCTGGTGGTGCAGCGCGCGGGCCGACCGGCGATGGACACGGCGGCGCTGCTGCGCGGGCGGGCGATTGCGGCGGGGACGGTCCTTGGCTGACGAGCGCGGCGAGCCCCTCTCCCAACCCTCTCCCCTGAAGGGGCGAGGGCTATCCCGGCAAAAGCTGATTTCTCTTGGATTGGGCATAGCGTCTGCCTTTGCTGCATTGAGCAGTGGCGCGGTTGGCGAGGAGATCGGAGGCATACTGACCGGCCGGCTGGACTTCCTAAACGCGCTGGGTGCGATCACGCTGCTTGTTGCTGGAGTATCTGTCCTGTTTGAAAGGCGTGCAATGGCCAGACTTCTTGCGGTCGTCGGCCTGCTGATGATCCTGCCGATGCAAATATGGCGCCTGTTTCCGGGACTGTGGTGTCGGTTTGGCGATTGTTCTGTTACTTATTCCCACTTCGATTTCGGCATCCTCCCGATGGTTGCGCTTGGACTCTCGTCCCTGCTTTCATTCGTGCTATCGCGAGGCTTCGCGCGATGACCCGCTATGCCCTCACGCTCGAGTGGGATGGGACGCCCTACATGGGGTTCCAGCGGCAGGCGCATGGGCCTTCGGTGCAGCAGGCGGTGGAAGAGGCGGCGGCGAGCGTGGTGGGCCATGCGGTGACGCTGCATGCCGCGGGGCGGACCGATACCGGGGTGCATGCGCGGGCGATGCGGGCGCATTTTGACAGCGACAAGGCGCTGCCGCCGTTCCGCCTGTCGGAGGCGTTGAACGCGCGGCTGCGGCTGGCGGGGCATGTGGTGGCGGTGCTGGATTGCGTGGAAGTGGGCGAGGACTGGCACGCGCGCTTTTCGTGCACCGGGCGCGAATACGAATATGTGATCATCAACCGCCGGGCGCCACTGACGCTGGAAGCGGCGCGCGCGTGGCGCGTGGCGCGGCCGCTGGACGAGGCGGCGATGCATGCGGCGGCGCAGGCCTTGGTGGGCAAGCATGACTTCACCACGTTCCGGTCGGTCCACTGCCAGGCGGCGAGCCCGGTGAAGACGCTGGACCGGCTGGATGTGCGGCGCGAGGGCGACCGCGTGCTGATCGGCGCAGCGGCGCGCAGCTTCCTGCACCATCAGGTGCGATCCATGGTGGGATGTCTGGCGCTGGTGGGCCGGGGGGAATGGCCGGTGGGCCGCGTGGCCGAAGCGCTGGCGGCAAAAGACCGTGGCAAATTAGGACTTAACGCGCCGCCGGAAGGGCTCTACTTCATCCGGGCAACATATCCCGGAGAGTGACCATGAGCGAAGCTGGCAAGCAGATCCTGACCACATTGGAGAGCGGTGGCCGGCTGGTGGTGGAACTGGCGGACATGGCGGTGCCGGTGCCCACGGGCACGCAGGTGGTGGTGCAGGTGGAAGCCGCGCCGATCAATCCATCGGACCTGGGCCTGCTGTTCGGCCCGGCGGATATCGCGAATGCCGAATTCAGCCCCGGCCGCATCGTGGCGCAGATGCCGGAGCCGGCAGTGCGCGCAATGGCGGCGCGGCACGACATGGCGATGCCGGTGGGCAACGAGGGCGCCGGGCTGGTGGTGGCCGCTGGCGAGGACCCGGCGGCGCAGGCGCTGCTGGGCAAGCGGGTGACGTGCTTCCCCGGCGGGATGTATGCCACCCACGCACTGGCCGATGCGCGGATGTGCCTTGTCCTGCCCGAAGGCGTGACATCGGAGCAGGGCGCTTCGGCCTTCGTCAACCCGCTGACCGCGCTGAGCTTTACCGAGACGATGCGGCACTATGGCCACAAGGCGCTGGTGCACACGGCGGCGGCATCGAACCTGGGGCAGATGCTGGTGAAGATCTGCCAGGCCGATGGCATTCCGCTGGTCAACGTGGTGCGCAACGAGGCGCAGGTGGCGATCCTGAAGGGAATCGGCGCGGAACACGTGGTCGACAGTTCCAAGGACAGCTTCCTGGCCGATCTTGCCGAAGCGATCGAGGCGACGGGCGCGATGATGGCGTTCGACGCCATCGGCGGGGGCAAGCTGGTGAGCCAGATCCTGGGCGTGATGGAGCAGGTTTCGAACAAGGGCGCGGCCTATAGCCGCTATGGCTCCAATGCGGAGAAGCGCGCCTTCATCTATGGCGCGCTGGACCTTTCGCCGACGGTGCTGACGCGCAATTTCGGCTTTGTGTGGGACATTTCGGGCTGGCTGCTGACGCCGTGGATGGGCAAGCTGGGCGGCGAAACCGTGGAGAAGATGCGCCAGCGCGTGCTGGCCGAACTGACCACCACCTTTGCCAGCCACTACAAGGCGCGGGTGACGCTGGAGCAGGCGCTGACGAAGGAGGCGGCGCTGGCCTACAACGCCAAGGCGACGGGCGAGAAGTACCTGATCGTGCCCAACGGCTGAGGCCAGCTAAGAAGTCATACCTAGGGGACGCGAGAGGGCCTGCGAACCGGCGGTACCCTAACCCGCACTGTCTGAAGCTGCATGCAGGCGCGCCCTGGCGGCGCCTGCGGCAACAGGGAGCGCGAGGTGTTCGCAGGGTTGCGGGCAAAATTCGAGCGTCATCCGATGGTGGCGCTGCACCTCATCACCCACACGGTGCATGAGCGCGATCGTGCGTGGTTCGATGGCTGCAAGCTGACCCACCTTCACGCCGTGCCCGGCGGCCCCTATGAACTGACGCGCGCGATCCTGCTGCTGATGGTGATGGGGCAATGCGCGTGGTGGTTCGCGCCTTTGCCGGTGCTGCTGGTCGTAGGGCTTATCTTCTGGATCAGGAGCATCACGCGACGTCGCCGTGCGGGTGTCGATCCGGCCAGCCTTCTGCGGTCATGGTGCCGCTTCATCGTGGTCCGTGCCACACTTTGGTCAATCGTGAACGGCACGGCGCTGGTGCTGACGCCGGAAGAGCGGCTGGTGCCCATGGTGATCCTGATCCTGGCCGCGAACGCGATGGACATTTTCGGCCAGTTCACCCAGCCAGTGACGGGACTGGTATCATCATGGATCGCCACGATCGGGATGACGGTGGCATTGATGCTGCGACCGGAAGTGGCGACAACGCCGACGGTGATCCTGATGGTGCTGCAGATGGCCAGCGCCCATGCGCGGATCTTCAACCTGCACTACATGTTCGCCACGCGGCGGCTGCGCACGCGCGAACTGAAGACCGCCAACGACATGATCGAGCTGCTGCTGCGGCAATACAGCGAGCATGGCAGCGACTGCCTGGTGGAGACCGATGCGACGGGGGTGATCGTCGATCCGTCTGACCGGCTGGCGCGGCTGTGCGGCGTGGATCTCGATGACCTTTGCGGGCGCAAGCTGGTTTCGCTTTTCGAGCCTTCATCCGGGCGCGACACGCTGCGCAAGGCAGCCCACCGGCTGCAGGCGTTCCACGATCTGGCGCTGAGCCGCGAGGTGGACGGCAAGACGCGATGGCTGGCGGTTTCCGGCTGCCCGCTGTTTGACGCACAGGGCCGGCATTACGGATTTCGCGGGTTCCTGCGCGATGTGACCGACAGGCACGAGGCGGAAACCAAGGTGCTCTTCCTGGCGCAGCACGATCCGCTGACGCGGCTGGCGAACCGCACGGAATTTCATGACCAGCTGGCCGCGCGGCTGATGGAGCAGCGCGGGCCGATCGCCGTCCTGTTCGTCGATCTGGACCGGTTCAAGCTGATCAACGATTCGATGGGCCATGCGGCGGGAGACCAAGTGCTCGAGGCCGTGGCGCGGCGGCTGTCGGCCCGCGCGGGCCTGCACGATGTGGTGGCGCGGCTGGGCGGAGACGAGTTCGCGCTGATGCTCGGCCGGGTGCGATCGGCAGAGGCGGCGATGGCGCTGGCCCGCCGCATCGTTGACGATCTGGGCCAGCCGGTGGAGGCGGAAGGTCGGACCATCCACATCGGGGCGAGCGTGGGCGTCGCCCTTTCGCCCGACCATGCCGACAACGCGGACGAATTGCTGCGCGCGGCGGATATGGCGCTTTACGAGGCCAAGTCGGCAGGGCGCGGCATGGCCTCGCTCTATCATCCCGACATGAAGCGCGTGCTGATGGAGCAACGTGCCCTTGAGCTGGAACTGCGGGCGGCGCTGGCCAATGGCGAGTTCGAGCTGCATTACCAGCCGCTGCACCAGCTTTCGACCGACAGCATCGCCGGGTTCGAGGCGCTGCTGCGCTGGCGGCATCCGGAGCGCGGCACGATCGCGCCGGGATCGTTCATCGGCATTGCCGAACAGAGCGGGCTGATCGTGCAGATCGGCGAATGGGTGCTGCGCGAGGCGATGGCCGAGGCGGCGACATGGGAAGGCAACCTGACCGTGGCGGTGAACGTTTCCGCCGTGCAGATGCGCGACGGGGACTTGCTGCGCCAAGTGATCTCGGCGCTTTCGGCCACGGGGCTGGACCCGCGCCGGCTGGAGCTGGAGATCACCGAGACGGTGCTGATGCAGGATCAGGAGGCGTGCCTGGCGCTGCTGCACCGGCTGCGCGCGCTGGGCGTGCGGATCGCGCTCGACGATTTCGGCACGGGCTACTCCTCGCTCAACTACCTGCGCAGCTTCCCCTTCGACAAGATCAAGATCGACCGCTGCTTCATCGAGGACCTGTGCAACGGCGGGGAGAGCGGCGCGATCGTGGAATCGGTGCTGGACCTGGCGGCGCGGCTGAACATGCAGACCATTGCCGAAGGCGTGGAGGACGAGGCACAGCTCCACGCCCTGCGCGCCCGCGGGTGCGAGCAGGTGCAGGGCTACTGGATCAGCAAGGCCATGCCGGCAGACGAGTTGCCGGTGGTGCGCACCGCGCGGGCTGCGGTGCCGGTGCCCGCCCTGAGGCAGGCGACCGGCGGATAGACCTCACGCCTTGTGGGCCACGCTTTCGGGCAGGTCCTTGCCGAAGACGCGCTGGAAGTATTCGGCCACCAGCACGCGCTCGGTCTCGTCGCACTTGTTGAGGAAGGTGAGGCGGAAGGCAAAGCCGACATCGTTGAAGATGGCGGTGTTCTGCGCCCAGCTGATCACGGTGCGCGGGCTCATCACGGTGGAGATGTCCCCGCCGATGAAGCCCTTGCGGGTGAGGTCGGCCACACGGACCATGTCACCGGCGGTCTTCGCATCGAGGCCCGGCACCTTCTTGGTGACGATGTCGATCTCGGTCGCCTGCGGCAGATAGTTGAGCGCGACGACGAGGTTCCAGCGGTCCATCTGGCCCTGGTTGATCGCCTGTGTGCCGTGATAGAGCCCGCTGGTATCGCCCAGACCCACGGTGTTGGCCGTGGCGAACAGGCGGAAGAAGGGATTGGGGCGGATCACGCGGTTCTGGTCGAGCAGCGTGAGCTTGCCTTCGGTTTCCAGCACGCGCTGGATCACGAACATCACGTCGGGGCGGCCCGCATCGTATTCGTCGAAGACCAGCGCGGTCGGGGTCTGCAGCGCCCACGGCAGCAGGCCTTCGCGGAATTCGGTGACCTGCAGGCCATCGCGCAGCACGATCGCGTCACGCCCGATCAGGTCGATACGGCTGATGTGCGCATCGAGGTTGATGCGGATGCACGGCCACTTCAGCCGCGCGGCGACCTGCTCGATATGCGTGGACTTGCCGGTGCCGTGGTAGCCCTGCACCATCACGCGGCGGTTGAAGGCGAAGCCTGCGAGGATCGCCAGCGTGGTGTCCGGATCGAACACGTAGTTGGGATCGAGATCGGGCACGCGATCATCCGCCTGGCTGAACGCGGGAACCTTCATGTCGATATCGATGCCGAACGTCTCGCGGACGTCGAGTTCGATGTCGGGGGCGGAGAGCAGCGTGGTGCCATGCATGTTCGGAGTCTCGGTCATCGCGTGATCGCCTATACGGGCGCGCGGCGGCCTGCAATAAGCTTTGGTTTCAGGTGGCAATTGGGGTGGTTTCGCGAAGGCTGCCGCCGGATGATGCGGGGAGAGGCACGATGAAGGTCTATGGTGCGCTGATTTCACCCTTTGCGCGCAAGGTCGCGCTGGTACTGGCGGAGAAGGGAATCGAGTTTTCCTTTGCGCCGGGCGGGCCGGGGAACATTACGCCGGAGTTCGCGGCAGCCAGCCCCTTTGGCAAGATCCCGGCGATCGATGACGATGGCTACACCCTTTCCGATTCGACGGCGATTGCGGTGTACCTGGATGCGCGCACGCCCGATCCGGCGCTGATCCCGATCGATGCGCAAGGGCGCGGGCGGACGCTGTGGTTCGATGAATTTGCCGACACCGTCTATGGCGCGGCCGGGCTGAAGATCCTGTTCAACCGGCTGGTGGGGCCGAAGCTGCTGAAGGTTGGCGGCGACGAAGCGCTGGCGCAGCAGGGCGAGGCGGAGCTGCCGCGATGCCTCGACTATATCGAGAGTGTGGCGCCGGAAAGCGGCTGGCTGCTGGGCGAGGCGTTTACGCTGGCCGACATTTCCGTGGCTTCGATGCTGCGGACGATGACCTATGTCGGCAAGGGGCCGGATACCGATGGCTATCCCCGGACGGCGGCCTGGTATGACCGGGTGCGCGCGCGGCCTGCGTGGCAGATGGTGGCGGGCATCGAGGCCCAGCAGTGGGAACGGATCGGCCCGAAGGACTGAGATCGGGGGCATCGGGTTCTGTCCGCCCTACGGGGCGGGCAGTCCGTCTATGCGCGCTTGCGGCATACCAACCGGTTGGTATGCCTGGTCCATGATCCCGAATCGCCCTTTCCGACCAACCGCAGCCACGGCGCGTGAGAAACTGCTTGAAGCGGCGGTGCGGCTGGTGCGGGCACAGGGGTTTGCGGCGACATCGGTGGACCAGCTCTGCGGTGAAGCAGGCGTGACCAAGGGGGCGTTCTTCCACCACTTCCCGTCCAAGGAGGCGCTGGGCGTGGCGGCGGCGGAATTCTGGTCAGCCAGCACGGGCGCGTTCTTTGCCGATGCGCCATTCCATGGCTTTCCAGATCCGGTGGACCGCGTGCTCGGGTACATCGACCTGCGCATCGCGCTGATCGGCGGGCGTGCCGAGGCGTTCAGCTGCGTGGCGGGCACGATGGTGCAGGAGGCCTTCCGATCGAGCGCGGCGATTCGCATGGCCTGCGAAGCCAGCATCATGGGCAATGCCGCCGCGCTTGAGGAGGACCTTGCCGCAGCCATCGACCGGTGCGGCGTTTCGGGCACGACGGCAGCCAGCCTTTCCCGCCATGTTCAGGCGGTGATCCAGGGAGCCTTCATCCTGGCCAAGACCCAGCCGGAGGACAGCGCCGCCGACCTGGCGCGCGAGCAGCTGGGCCACCTGCGGCGCTATTTCGCCATGCTGTTCCACCGCATTGGAGAGGAAATCGCATCATGACATGGATCGACGGCTTCGTGATTCCGGTGCCCGAGGCGCGCCGCGCCGACTATGCGGCGATGGCGGAAAAGGTGGGCCGGATCTTTCTGGAGCACGGCGCGACGCAGGTGATGGAAAGCTGGGGTGCGGACGTGCCGCACGGCAAGATCACCGACTTTCACCGTGCGGTGGCCGCAGAAGAGGGCGAGGGCATCGTCTTTTCGCTGATCGTCTGGCCAAACCGCGAGGTGCGCGATGCCGGGCACAAGGCGGTGTTCGAGGACCCGCGCATGGCCGAGGCGGGCGACATGCAGATGTTCAACACACGTCGCATGATCATGGGCGGGTTCGAGCAGATCCTGTGGATGGGAGGAATGCAATGAGCCGGCAGGTTCCCTTCGTGTGGTACGAGCTGATGACCACCGATCCCGATGCGGCGGCGGCATTCTATGGCGCGGTGATCGGCTGGCGCTTTTCCGGGCGCGATCCGAACTCGGCGATGGATTACCGGCACATCACCCGCAGCGATGGCGGCGGGCAGGGCGGCGTGCTGCCGCTGACGGCAGACGTGCAGGCGCAGGGTGCGCGGCCGGCATGGGTGCCCTATCTGGCGGTGGACGACATCGACGCTGCGCTGGCCGCATTGCAGGCCGATGGCGCGCGGGTGCTGATGGGGCGGATGGACATTCCCGAAGGCAGCTTTGCCATGGTGACCGACCCGCAAGGGGCGCCGTTCTATGTAATGAAGCCAGTGCCGCCGGCGGCCAGCCCCGATGCGCAGAGCCATGTGTTCCGTCGCGACGGGGTGCAGCATGCCCGCTGGAATGAGCTTTCGACGAGCGATCCCGCCGGGGCCAAGGCGTTCTATGCCAAACACTTCGGCTTTGCATTCAACAGTGCGATGCCCATGGGCGAACTGGGCGAATACGCCTTCATGGATTTCGACGGGCAGGGCGTTGGCGCGGTGATGCCGCTGATGGACCCGGCGCGGCGGCCGGCCTGGCTGACCTATTTCGGCGTGTCTTCCGCCGTGGCGGCAAAGGCGGCGATCGAGGCGGCGGGCGGCATGGTGATGCATGGCCCGCACGAGGTGCCGGGCGGCGAATGGATCGTGGTGGCGGCTGATCCGCAGGGCGCGGTGTTTGGCGTCGTTGGACCAAAGGGAGAATGAGCATGGCTGAATTCACGCTGTTCACCAATCCGATGTCGCGCGGCCAGATCGCGCGCTGGGCGCTGCACGAGGCCGGGGCCGATTACGAAACCGTGCTTGTTGAATGGGAGGCCAAGCCGCAGGCGTTCCTGAATGCGAACCCGATGGGCAAGGTACCCACGCTGATCCACCACCGTGCGGGCGGGGATAAGGTGGTGACCGAATGCGCGGCGATCTGCCTTTATCTTGCCGATGTGCTGCCAGAATGCGGGCTGGCGCCCGACGATGACGAGCGGGCCGATTACCTGCGCTGGACGTTCTTCGCGGCCGGCCCGGTAGAGCAGGCGGTGACGGCCAGGAGCTTTGGCTTTGACCCGCAGGAGCCCCGGCAACAGGGCATGGCGGGCTGGGGCAGCTATGCCCGCACGGTGGATGCGCTGGCCGGGCATCTTGGCCATAACGTCTTTGTCTGCGGCGATCGCTTCACCATGGCCGACGTCTATGTCGGCAGCCATGTCGATTGGGGCGTTGGTTTCAAATCGCTGCCCGATCGGCCGGAGTTCACCGCCTATCTCGAGCGGATCCGCGCGCGCCCGGCCTATCAGGCTGCCAAGGCCATCGACATGGCGCTGATTGCGGAGATGCAGAAATGACCGGGGTCACGCTTTGCCTGTGGTACAACGGCACGGCGGAAGACGCCGCGCAGTTCTATGCCGAGACGTTTCCCGACAGCCACGTGGATGCGGTACACCGCGCGCCGACCGACTTCCCCGGCGGAGCGGCAGGAACCGTGCTGACGGTGGAATTCACCGTGCTGGGGCTGAAATGCATTGGCCTGAACGGTGGACCGCAGTTCCCGCATTCCGAAGCGTTCTCGTTCCAGGTGGCGACCGAGACGCAGGAGGAAACCGACCGATACTGGAACGCCATCGTGGGCAACGGGGGTGAAGAAAGTGCCTGCGGCTGGTGCCACGACAAGTGGGGCCTGCGCTGGCAGATCACCCCGCGCCAGCTGACGGACGGCATGGCCGATCCCGATCCGGGCGTGCGGCAGCGCGTGTTCCAGGCAATGATGACGATGCGCAGGATCGACATCGCCGCCATCGAAGCCGCGCGGCAGGGATGACGACGATGCTGAAGCTGCATGGCCATCCGTTCTCGTCCTACTGCTGGAAGGCGCTGATCGCGCTCTATGCCAACGGGACGCCATTCACATTCGTGCAGATGGAAAGCGACAGGCCGCTGTCCGAGCAGTTTCCCGGCAAGGTCCATCCGGGCGGGCATATCCCGGTGCTGGAGGATGGCGATACGGTGGTGGTGGAGGCGACGTCGATCGTCGAGCACCTTGCAGTCCATCATCCCGGCCCTGCGCCGCTGATCCCTGCGGATCCGGCCGAGGCGGTGGTGGCGAGGATGATCGACCGCGTGTTCGACAATTATGTGATGGGCAACATGCAGCGGGTGGTTGCCGCGCACCTGGCCAGCCGGGACAAGCCGGAACTGGGGATGCGGGCGAGCCCCGACGCGGCGGAGATCGCGGCGGCGAAGGCGCGGTTGCGGCAGGCCTATGCCTGGCTGGAGACCTGGCTTGGCGTCAACCGCCTGCCACCGCACGTTTCGCTGGTGACCTGCGCTGCTGCGCCCAGCCTGTTCTATGCCGACTGGATCGAGCCCATTGCTGAGGATCAGCCGCGCCTGAAGGCGCTTCGGGCCCAATTGCTTGCCCTGCCTGCGGTTGCCCGCTGCGTGGAGGACGCGCGGCCCTATCGCCCGTTCTTCCCCTTGGGCGCCCCCGACCGGGATTGAGAGAGGACTGACCATGCACGAACTATCGATCACCCGCTTCATCGCCGCGCCGCCGGAAAAGGTGTGGGACGTCCTTGCCAACCGGCAGAACGAATGGTGGTGTCCCAGGCCATGGCGGGCGGAGGTGGTGGCGCAGGAGCGCTGGGCCGGCGGGCGCAGCGAAATCACCATGTATGGTCCCGATGGAGAGGTCATGCCCAACAACGGCATCTTCCTGGCATGGGAGGAAGGGCGCCGCTTTGTGGCGACAGATGCGGTGACGGCAGGCTTCGTTCCCGCCGGGCCCTTCATGATCGGCATCTGGGAGGTTGCGCCGGAAGGCGATGGCACGCGCTATACCGCCAGCGCCCGGCACTGGACCGAGGAGGCGATGCGCCAGCATGACGCGATGGGCTTCACGCAAGGGTGGAACGCCTGCACCGACCAGCTTCAGGCGCTGTGCGAATCCGGCGATTGACCGGGTGGATGCCTCCGCGCATCCTGCGTGACCATGGCTGACACATCCGAACCTTTCGGTGAAGGCCGCTGCGCCTGTGGCGCGGTTTCCTATCGCCTGCACGATGCGCCCTATGTGGTGCACTGCTGCCACTGCACCGATTGCCAGCGCGAGTGCGGCAGCGCCTTTGCCCTGAATGCGGTGATCGAGACGGATCGGGTGGAGATCACCGCAGGCTGCCCCGAGGCCGTGATCCTGCCCAGCGCCAGTGGACGCGGGCAGGAGGTGCTGCGGTGCCCGGCCTGCAGAACCGCCGTGTGGAGCCATTACGGTGGCGTGGGCAGCAAGGCCGCCTTCATCCGGGTGGGCACGCTTGACCGGCCAGCAGCCTGCCCGCCCTCAGTCCACATCTTTACCCGCAGCAAGCTGCCCTGGGTGCAGATCCCGCCGGGGGCGCATCAGTTCGAGGCGTTTTACCCGGGACGCGAAATCCCGGCCATCTATGGCGAGGCAGGCGCCGCCCGGTTCAGGGCACTGCGTGGGCGTTAACCATTACGGTGTCCGCCTCGCTGCATGTTGCGGCGCAGCAAATGGTTAATGCCGGAATCTTGACGCCTATCCAAAACGGATAGATCCTTCTGCATTGAGCACCATCAAGTAACGCACGTTTGCCGTGCCGTAACGCTCGATCAACCCGCTCCAGATTGAACTCGATTCGTCGTGATAGGCCCGTTTTGAACGGGTCTGGCGGTGTGCTGCGCCGCAAAAGCCCTATGGTTAAAAGAAGGTAAACCGAGATTCCGGTGGGGCACCTAGGGCCCGGAGCTTAGAGTTTACTGATCCTATTCGGCTCGCACCGGGAAAGTACGTAGGTGTTCTACGGCGGACCCGGTTAACGACTTGGGAATTTAACAGCTAGTCGGCGCGGCGGCGGCGGCAAGCATCAGGCGATCAAGGAGTTTTAGATATGACTGTTGTCAAGGGAACCAGCGGCGACGACGTGATCAACGGCGGTGGCGGACGCGACCAGATTTACGGCCTGGCTGGCGACGACAAGCTGTACGGCAGCTCGGGCAAGGACTGGCTCTATGGCGGTGACGGCAACGACATCCTCAAGGGCGGCGGTGGCCAGGATTCGCTGACCGGCGGTTCGGGTACTGACCAGTTCGTGTTCCGCGAAGCTGACAGCGTTTCGGGCACGGCTTTCGCTTTCACCGGCGGCCACGGGTATACCCAGGTCAACCAGTGGGTGATCGTCACCGACCTGAACTTCGGTGAAAGCGACGAAGTGCGCCTGACCGGGTTCGATTCGGTGTTCAGCTCGCTGGACATGTCGCGCAAGGGCACGGGTTCGTACTTCATCGATGACCAGAACGACATCAACAAGATGGCTTCCTTCATCGCGGCGCACCCCGAACTGGGCACCTACTGGGAAATCCACGGCACCCAGTACGACGGCACCACCTTCGTGCTGAACGACAAGGCTGGCGGCACCACCGCCCTGACCCTGCTCGGCATCCACCCGGACGCCATCGTGGTCTGATCGCTTCGGCGAACGTCTGACAGGAACATGGGGTGGGTCCGCTGATCCACCCCATTTTCTTTGCCCGTTTCCCGCGCCCGAAGCCGCGTGACCTCGCGCCCGATCGCGCCTAGGCTACGATCAACCTAGCGCGGGAGTCGGTAGCATGAGCATTTTCGATCAGATCCTTGGCCAGATCAGCAGCAACGTGGATGTGAAGAACCTGGCCGCAAAAGTGGGCATCGATCCGTCGCAGGCCGAAACGGCGATTGCCGCACTGGCCGCCGGGCATCAGGCACCAACCGACACGCTGCAGACAGCCGCCGCCAATTCCGGGCTCGATGCCGGCGTGCTTGGCCAGATCATGGAACATATCGGCGGCGAAAATGCGCTGGCCAGCTTCGCCTCTGCCGTGGGGCAGCATCCCGATGCGCTGCAGAAGGTGACCGGCTTCCTCGACCGGGACGGCGACGGCAACCCGCTGAACGACATCGCCGGAATCGCCAAGGGCATCTTCGGCAACTGATCCCCGCGCATCGTCCTGCTGGTCAGTCGGTAAGGTCCTGAGGGACCTTGCCACCGTTTTCGGCCAGCTTGCGCATCACCGCCTTGTGCAGCCACAGGTTCATCTCGGCCGATCCGTCGAGCGGGCCGGTGTAGCCAAGCTCGCGGGCCAGTTCCTTGCGGTTGTCGAGGCTGGAATCGAGCCCGATCACTTTCATCAGGTCCACGATCGAATGGCGCCAGTCGAGCGGGCGCCCCTGCGCCAGCTCGGTCAGGCGCGCTTCCACGTCCACGTCAAACAGGCGGGGCTGGCTGATCGCGGGCGGCGTGGGCGGTGCGGGCGCATTGGCGGCGGTGGGGCTGGGGGCCGCAGTTTGGGGGATCGGCGGTGCGGCGGCTGGCACGGGGGCAGAGTGCTGCCCGGTCTGGGTGGGGCGCGTTCCGGCAAAGGAAATGGCGTCCATGATCTTGGAAATCAGGCTCATCGCAGGCTCCTGAAACAGGTTCAGGAGCCCAACCGGCGGATCATGGGCAGGTTCCGCCTTGCGCCCGATGGTGCGGGCGGATTAACGCAGCGCGATGTTGGACGCTGCGCTATCCCTGATGATGCTTGCCGCCATTGCCCTTGTGGCGGGTGCGCTGTTCCTGTTCCGCTGGGGAGAGCGACAGCGCCCGGTGCTGATGCTGGTGCTGGCCGTGATCATGGCGGTCAACCTGGTGATCTGGACCGCGCCCACCCAGCAGGGCACCACCCTGGCGGAAGAGGCGAAGAAGTAATCGCCTCTTCCTGAGGCCTTATTTGATGGGGCAATCCGGCGACAGGCGCATGTCGAGGTAGTTGTCCACCGCGCGCATCATCTCGTCCAGTTCGTTTTCATAGAAGTGGTTGGCGCGCGGAATTTCGTCGTGGTGGATGGTGATGTGCTTCTGCGTGCGCAGCTTGTCGACCAGCTTCTGCACCGCGTTGGGCGTGACCACCGTATCGGCGTTGCCCTGCACGATGATGCCGCTGGCGGGGCAGGGCGCAAGGAAGCTGAAGTCATACATGTTGGCCGGCGGCGATATCGAGATGAAGCCGCGGATTTCAGGACGGCGCATCAGCAACTGCATGCCGATCAGCGCGCCGAACGAATAGCCGGCAATCCATGTGCTGCTGGCCTCGGGATGGATCGACTGCACCCAATCGAGCGCGGCGGCGGCGTCGGACAGTTCACCGATGCCGTTGTCGAAGCTGCCCTGGCTGCGGCCCACGCCGCGGAAGTTGAAGCGCAGCGTGGCGAAGCCGCGGTTGACGAAGGTCTTGTACAGCGCCTGCGTGATGCGATCGTTCATCGTGCCGCCCGCCTGCGGGTGCGGGTGCAGGATCATCGCCACGGGGGCGCGGGGGCGAGTGGCAGGCTGGAAACGGCCTTCGAGGCGGCCTTCGGGGCCGGGGAAGATGACGGCTGGCATCGGGTGTCCTGATGAACCTTGCGCAAAAGCCGCTGGCGAAACAGCCGGGGCTTGGGAAATGGAACTGGCGCTATATAGAAACGAAGCCTTCAAAAGCAACTTTTCCGGACGTTTGCCCTTTGCCGATCTATCTTGACCACGCCGCGACCACTCCGATCCTGCCACAGGCGCTGGCCGCGATGGAGGAGGGCTTGCGCATCTGGGCCAACCCGTCCAGCCCGCACAAGGCCGGAAGGGCCGCGCGAGCGGCGCTGGAGGACGCCCGCGCGCGGGTGAAGGCGGTGCTGGGGTGGCAGGGTGAGGTGGTGTTCACCAGCGGGGCGAGCGAGGCGCTGGCTCTGGCGGTCGGGCGCAGCGCAAAGCCTTTGCAGGCCGTGTCCGTGGTTGAGCACGAAGCGATCTTGCGCCTTTCGGCTGAAGCGCCGCGTTGGCCTGTGGACACACTGGGCCGCGTTGTGCCGGCACCCGCGTCCGGCCTGATCGCGGTACAGCAGGTGAACAATGAAACCGGGGTTATCCAGCCGCTTGATCAGCTGGCCGCCGATGTGCGCGCGGCAGGTGGCTGGCTGCTGGCCGATTGTGCGCAGGGCGCCGGAAAGCTGGCACTTCCGGATGCCGACCTGATTGCGATTTCCGCGCACAAGTTTGGCGGCCCCATCGGGATCGGCGCGCTGCTGGTGCGCGATTGGGCCATGCTGAGGCCGACGGGCGGTCAGGAACGAGGCTATCGCCCCGGCACCGAGAACCTGCCCGGTGCGCTGGCGATGGCGACGGCGCTGGAGGCTGGCCATGCGTGGTTGGAGGAAGCCGACAGGCTGCGGCAGAAACTGGATGCCTGCATCGAGGTGGCGGGCGGTTCTGTGATTGCCCGGAATGCGACACGGTTGCCGACAATCGGCGCGTACCGGATGCCGGGGAAATCGGCCAATGCGCAGTTGATTCGCTTTGACGGGCTGGGCTTTGCCGTCTCGGCGGGCAGTGCCTGCTCGTCCGGCTCGCTCAAGGCCAGCCATGTGCTGACGGCGATGGCGGTGGAGGGCGCGGGCGAAGTGATCCGCGTGTCCATAGGGCGCGAAACAACCGAGGCGGAGATCGATGCCTTCCTCGCCGCATGGCGGGAGATTGCCGGATGATCTACCTTGATTACCAGGCGACCACGCCACTCGCGCCCGAAGCGCGCGAAGCCATGCTGCCGTGGCTGTCCGGCCCCGAGGCGGCGGGCTTCGCCAATCCTCACAGCCCGCATCGTCCGGGGCGCGGGGCGGCGGCGGCAGTCGAGGTGGCGCGGCAGCAGGTGGCGGCGTTGCTGCCGCCGGGCGGGCGCGTGATCGTCACATCAGGCGCGACCGAGGCGATCAACCTCGCGATCATCGGCTCGGGCGCAAGGCGGCTCGCCGTCTCTGCCATCGAACATGCGGCGGTGCTGGACACGGCGCGGTTCGTCGATCCCGATTGCACCATTCTGCCGGTCGATGCCGCGGGGCTGGTCGATCCGGCGTTGGCGTTGCCGCAGGGCATCGGCCTCGTCGCGGTGATGCAGGTGAACAACGAGATCGGCACGGTGCAGCCGGTCGAGGCCCTGGCCGAAGCCGCGCATCGGGCGGGCGCGCTGTTCCTGTGCGATGCGGTGCAGGGCGCAGGCAAGATCGCTGCACCCGCCAACGCGGATATGATCGCGATCTCCGCGCACAAGCTCTACGGCCCGAAGGGTATCGGCGCGCTGTGGGTGCGCGATGGGCTGGAACTGCAGCCGCTGATCCACGGGGGCGGGCAGGAAGGGGGCTTGCGCTCCGGCACGCTCAGCCCGGCGCTGTGCGCGGGGTTCGGCGCGGCGGCGGCCCTGTGCACAAGCCGGTGGGAACAGGACCGGAGCCATGTGGAAAAGCTGTGGAGCAGGGCGCGCACGCTGTTTGAAGGCTGGACGATCAACGGCAGCGACGAGCGGCGCTGGCGCGGCAACCTGAACATCCGACGCGAAGGGTTGGATGTGGCGCGGGTGATGTCGGAATGCCGCACTCTTGCCTTTTCTGCCGGTTCCGCCTGCGCCAGCGGGTCTGGCAGGCCAAGCCATGTCTTGCGCGCCATCGGACTTTCGGACAGGGATGCGAGAACCGCGATCCGGATCGGCTTCGGGCGCTATACGGGGGAAGAGGAACTGGAGGCGGCGGCAGCGGCGATCAACGCCGCGGCACGGGCGCAGGGAGTCTGACCGATGGTTCGCGTTACCTTCATCACGGCCAAGGGAGAGAAGGTTTCGGCGCAGGCTGAATCGGGCGACCGCCTGCTGGAAGTGGGCCAGAACGCGGGCATGCCGCTTGAGGGCACCTGCGAAGGGCAGATGGCCTGTTCCACCTGCCATGTGATCGTCAGCGCAGACTGGTTCGCCAAGTTGAAGCCTGCCAGCGACGACGAGGAGGACATGCTCGATCTCGCCGCCGGGGTCACCGGAACCAGCCGCCTTTCGTGCCAGATCGAACTGACTGCCGATCTCGATGGGCTGGAAGTGCGCATCCCCGAAGAAGCGCGCGACATGCAGCGCTGACATTGTGATCAGGCGCGGCCTTGCCCGCGCCGCAGCATAGGCGCATCCACACATCGGGAGAGAACGCATGGCCACGATCAACCTGCCGCGCATCATCCGAATCGGCGGTGGCGCGCTGAACGAACTGCCCGATGCGCTGGCGCAGTGCGGCCTATCGCGCCCCTTCGTGGTGACCGATGGCTTCCTCGTTTCCAGCGGCATGGTTGAGCGGCTGACCGATATTCTTGCCGCGCGGGGCATGGTGCCGACCGTGTTTGCCGATACGATGCCGGACCCGACCGTGGCGCTGGTGGAGGCTGCGGTGGCGCAGCTGACCGCGTCGGGCTGCGACTGCGTGATTGGCTTCGGCGGCGGAAGTCCGATCGATACGGCCAAGGCGATTGCCGTGCTCGCGGTGTCGCCGCGCCCGGTGCAGGCGATGAAGGCGCCTGCCGTCACCGATGAGCCCGGCCTGCCGATCGTGGCGGTGCCGACCACGGCGGGCACCGGCAGCGAGGCGACGCGCTTCACCATCATCACCGACGAGGCCACCAGCGAGAAGATGCTCTGCGCCGGCCTCGCCTTCCTGCCTACCATTGCTGTGGTGGATTACGAACTGACGCTGGCCAAGCCGGCGCGCCTGACGGCCGATACCGGCATCGATTCGCTGACCCACGCGATTGAGGCCTATGTCAGCAGGAAGGCCAATGCCTTCAGTGATGCGATGGCGCTTTCGGCGATGCGGCTGATCGCGCCGAACATCCGCACCGCCTGCACCGATCCCGGAAACCATGCCGCGCGGGAAGCGATGATGGTGGGGGCGCATCATGCCGGCATCGCCTTTTCCAACGCCAGCGTGGCGCTGGTGCATGGCATGAGCCGGCCGATCGGCGCTTTCTTCCACGTGCCGCACGGGCTTTCCAACGCCATGCTGCTGCCCGCGATCACCGCCTTTTCGGCCCCGGCGGCGCTCTCACGCTACGCCGATTGTGCGCGGGCGATGGGGTGCGCGGGGGCGGATGAGGGGGATCAGTCCGCTGTGGCAAGGCTGCTGGAGGAGCTTGCCGCGCTCAATGCCGATCTCGCGGTGCCCACGCCGCGCAGCCACGGCATTGCCGAGGCGCGCTGGCGTGAACTGATGCCGACGATGGCGGCACAGGCCATCGCCTCGGGGTCGCCCGGAAACAATCCGCGCGTGCCCGAAGCCGAAGAGATCGTCGCGCTCTACGAGCAGGTCTACGGTTAGAGCTCTTCGACTTCGTCGTCGCCTTCCTCGTCCTCTTCCTCTTCGTCCTCTTCTTCCTCAAGCTCTTCCAGCGCGTCGATCAGCGCCTGGGAAAAGGCCGGGATGTCTTCGGGCTTGCGGCTGGTGATGAGGTTCTCGTCCACCACCACTTCCTCGTCCACCACGTCGGCCCCGGCATTCTCCAGGTCGGTGCGGATCGACGGCCAGCCGGTCACGGTGCGGCCGTCGATCACGTCGGCCTCCACCAGCAGCCACGGCCCGTGGCAGATCGCGGCGATCGGCTTGCCCGCCTCGTCGAACTCCTCGACCAGTTCCACCGCGCGTTCTTCCATGCGCAGCGCATCGGGGTTCATCTGCCCGCCGGGCAGCAGCAGCGCGTCAAAGTCCTTGGCGAAAACATCGTCGAGCGCGGCGTCCACCTTCACCTGTTCGCCCCACTCGCCGTGGTTCCACCCCTTGATCGTGCCCGCCTTGGGGCTGGCGACAACGGTTTCTATCCCGGCGGCTTCGAGCGCCTTCTTCGGTTCGATCAGTTCGGATTGCTCGAATCCGTCGGTAGCAAGGATGAGGACGCGCTTGGCCATGGGAAACTCCGGATCAAAAGGGTTCGGTCCCGGGCATAATGAGTGGTGGATGGTGCAGTTCCGCATGTTCCCCACAGGCCATCGTGTTGCTAGGACGTTCCAGCCATGGCGACTGACACGACAGAACCCGATCCGTTCGACGCAATTGTCGATGCCCCGTTCGATTCCGCGCTGTCTGAGCGCTATCTGGTCTATGCGCTCAGCACGATCACCGCGCGTTCGCTGCCCGATCTGCGCGACGGGCTGAAGCCGGTCCACCGCCGCCTGCTCTGGGCGATGCGCCAGCTCAAGCTCGATCCCACGGGCGCGTTCAAGAAGTCAGCCCGCGTGGTGGGTGACGTGATCGGCAAATACCACCCGCATGGCGATTCTTCGGTCTATGACGCGATGGTCCGCCTCGCGCAGGATTTCGCGCTGCGCTATCCGCTGGTGGAGGGGCAGGGCAATTTCGGCAACATCGACGGCGATAACGCTGCCGCCTACCGCTACACCGAAGCGCGCCTGACCAGGACGGCGATCCGCCTGATGGCCGGGCTGGAAGAAGGCACGGTCGATTTCCACCCCACCTACAATGGTGAGGAGGAAGAGCCCGAGATCTTCCCCGGCCTTTTCCCCAACCTGCTCGCCAACGGTTCCAGCGGGATTGCCGTGGGCATGGCCACCAACATCCCCAGCCACAATGTGACCGAGATCGTGGACGCCACGCTGCTGCTGATCGACAATCCCGCGGTCGAGCACGCGCAGCTGATGGAAGTGTTCCATGGGCCTGACTTCCCCACCGGCGGCGTGGTGGTCGATAGCCCGGCCACGATCAGCGCCGCCTATGAAAGCGGCAAGGGCGCCATCCGCGTGCGCGGGCGCTTCTCCACCGGGCGCGGCGAAGACGGAGCGTGGGAAGACAGCGGCATCGAAAAGCTGGGCAGCGGCCAGTGGCAGCTGGTCGTCTCCGAAATCCCCTACATGGTGCCCAAGGGCAAGCTGATCGAACAGATCGCCGCCCTGATCGCGGACAAGAAGCTGCCGATCCTTGAGGACGTGCGCGATGAATCCGACGAACAGATCCGCATCGTGCTCGTGCCCAAGAGCCGCAATGTCGATCCCGACCTGCTCAAGGAATCGCTCTATCGGCTGACCGACCTGGAAACGCGCTTCGGGCTCAACCTCAACGTGCTCGATGCGCATCGCACGCCGGGCGTGCTGGGGCTGAAGCTGCTGCTGCAGGAATGGGTGATCGCGCAGATCGACATCATGCTGCGCCGCGCCCGCCACCGGCTGGACAAGATCGCCGCGCGGCTCGAACTGCTCGATGGCTATATCATCGCCTACCTCAACCTGGATCGGATCATCGAGATCATCCGCACCGAGGACGAGCCCAAGCCGTTGATGATGGCCGAGTTCGGCCTTACCGACCGGCAGGCAGAGGCGATCCTCAACATGCGCCTGCGCAGCTTGCGCAAGCTTGAGGAAATGGAGCTGCGCAAGGAGCGTGACGAGCTGCTGGCCGAAAAGGACGAGCTGGAAAAGCTGCTCGACAGCCCGGCTCGGCAGCGCACCAGGCTGAAGCGCGATCTTGCCACGCTGCGCAAGGAATACGGGCCGGACACCTTGCTCGGCCGCCGCCGCACCACCGTGGCCGAAGCCGCGCCCACGCGTGAATTCAACATGGACGCGATGATCGAGAAGGAGCCGGTCACGGTGATCCTGTCGCAGCGCGGCTGGATCCGCGCGGCCAAGGGGCACCTGCCGCTCGATTCCGATTTCAAGTTCAAGGAAGGCGATGGCCCCGCCTTCGCGCTCCACGCGCAGACCACCGACAAGCTGCTGTTCGCGCTCGACAACGGGCGGTTCTACACCTTGGGGGCAGACAAGCTGCCCGGCGCACGCGGCTTTGGCGAACCGATCCGCACGATGGTGGATATCGATCCCGATGCGCAGGTTGTCGCCGTGGTGACGCACAAGCCCAAGGGCCAGTTGCTGCTCGCCGCCAACACCGGGCGCGGCTTTGCGGCTGAGATGGACGAGCTGCTGGCCGAAACCCGCAAGGGCCGTGGTGTCGTCTCCACCAAGCCGGGCGTGAAGCTGCAGGTGGTGCGCGAGATTGCGCCGGAGCACGATCACGTTGCCGTGGTGGGCGACAACCGCAAGCTGGTGATCTTCGCGCTCAACGAAGTGCCGGTCCTCGCCAAGGGACAGGGCGTGACCCTGCAGCGCTACAAGGACGGCGGCATGTCCGATGCGATCACGCTCAAGCTTGAAGACGGCCTGTCGTGGGCCATGGGCGGGGAGACTGGGCGCACGCGCACCGAAAAGGATCTGATGCTGTGGAAGGTTGCACGTGGCGCGGCAGGCCGCCTGCCACCCACGGGTTTCCCCCGGGACAACAGGTTCTGATCAAATGGCCTGTTGCGCCAGTGGTCTGACCGGTTGAGCCCGGCCCAAAGCAGGAGAGGTCAATGGAAACGCCCCGTTATTCGCTCGCCGGCCGCATCGCGCTCATCACCGGTGCTTCCTCCGGCCTCGGCGCGCATTTCGCCCGGCTTTATGCATCGGCCGGGGCGGCGGTGGTCATCGGCGCGCGGCGCGTGGACCGGCTGTCCGGCCTTGTTGCAGAGATCGAAGCCTCGGGCGGTCGCGCGCTGGCCGTGGCGCTTGACGTGACCGACGAAGCCTCGATCATCGCGGCGTTCGATGCGGCAGAGGCGCAACTTGGCACGCCCGACGTGGTGGTCGCCAATGCCGGCATCGTGGAGGCCGGTCGTTCGGTTGAATTGCCCGCAGACGCCATGCGCCGCGTGGTCGATACGAACTTCAACGGGGTCTACCTCACCGCGCGTGAAGGGGCGCGGCGGATGATCGCGGCGGGATCGAAAGAAAGCGAGAAGGGCCGGATCATCCTCACCGGATCGATCACTGCGCAGATGACCGCGCAGGGCGATTCCGCCTATGCCGCAACCAAGCTCGCGGTGCAGCACCTTGGCCGCCAGTTCGCGCGCGAATGGGCACGGCTGGGCATCAACGTCAACGTGATCCAGCCGGGCTATATCCGCACGGAAATCGACGGCGAATGGTTCGATACCGATGGCGGCAAGGCGCAGATCGCGGGCTGGCCGCGCAAGCGCCTGACCGAGATCGAGGCGCTGGACGACATGATGCTGTTCTTCGCCAGTGATGCCTCGCGCCAGGTGACCGGCACCTTCATCTCGGTGGACGACGGGCAGAGTCTGTAAGCAAGGCTTCCAGCTCCGCGAGGTTGGATCGCCCTGATCCAGCTGCCGGTCAGGACTTGGTCGAAGCCAACCCCGCCAACGTCTCTGGCCCCAGCACCTGTGGCAGCTTCTGCGGTGCAGCCGCGCCTGCCGGATACCAAAGATAAAGCGGCACGCCCGCCGCGCCCTGCGTTTCCAGGAACGCGGTGATCGCCGGGTCGCGTCGCGTCCAGTCCCCCATCAGCACCTGCACCCCCGCCTTGGCAAAGGCGTCATGCGTCGCATCGGTTTCGATCGCCACGCCCTCGTTCACCTTGCACGAAAGGCACCAGTCCGCGGTGAAATAGAGGAACACCGGCTTGCCCGTTGCCCTGGCCTGCGCCAGCGCGGCGGCAGAGAAGGGCTTCGCGCCGATCAGGCTTTCCTCACCCCGCGCCCTTTCAGCCGCAAGGCGCGGTGTCACCACCAGCGCCAGCGCGGCCAGCGCCACGCCGGCAGGGGCGGCCCAGCGCGCTACCGGCTTGCCTTGTTTCTGCATGCGCCCGGCAATCGCCAGCACCGCCACCAGCGCGATCGCCAGCGCCAGTGCGAACAGGGCATAGCTTGCGCCGCCAAGCCGCCACGCCAGCCAGCCAAGCGCCAGCACGGTCAGCGCCATCGGTACCGCCATCACCCGCCGGAACGTGTTCATCCACGCACCCGGCCTGGGCAGCAGGCGGCGCAGTGGCGGGATGAAGCCCAGAAGCAGGAACGGCAGCGCCAGCCCCACGCCCAGCGCGGCGAACACCGCCAGCGCGGCCCATGCGGGCAGCACCAGCGCCGCCCCCATCGCCGCCGCCATGAATGGCCCGGTGCAGGGCGTTGCCACGAAGGCGGCGAGCAGCCCGGTGCCGAACGCACCCATCGAACCCGCCCCGCGCTCCAGCGACAGGCCCGGCAGTTCAAAAAGCCCGGCAAAGTTCGCGGTGATCGCCACCGCCAGCAGCAGCAGCACCGCCACCACGCTGGGGTCCTGCAACTGGAAGGCCCAGCCGACCTGTTCGCCTGCGGCCCGCAAGCCCAGCATCGCTGCGCCAAGGCCCAGGCACGCCAGCACCACCCCGGCAGTATAGGCCAGCGCCTCGTGATGCGCCTTTTCGGCATTGCCGCGCGCCAGCGCCAGCGCCTTCAGGCTCAGGATCGGGAACACGCAGGGCATCACGTTCAGAACCAGCCCCCCGGCCAGCGCGCCCAGTATCGCCAACCACAGCGCGGCAAAGGTAAACGTGCCTGCAGGGGCGGCACTGCCTTCGATCGGCGTGCCTTCGTCCGGCACCGGCCCGGCCTTGGCCACCAGCGATATGCCCCCGGCATCGCCGCCCAGCGCCAGCACGCCAGCCAGTGTCGTCGCCTGCTCGGCCGAAGCCGACTTGCTGCGCGGCAGGTCCACGATCAGCAGGTCGTCCCTGCGCCGGAAAACCTGCGGCGCGGCATAGTCCACAATGCCCTCGGCGGAGACGAAGAAGTGCGGCTTGTCCACCTTGGCCCCGGCGGGGAAGGGGATTGCCAGCCGCCAGCCTTCCTTGGTCGCCGTGAAAGTGCCCGTCCGGTCCAGCGGTGCGGGCAACGCCGCGCGCCATCCGGCAAAGCGCGCATCGGCTGGTCCATCACCCACGGTTACCGTGCCGGCCAGCACGGCATCTTCGGGCACGCAGACCGCGTCGGTGCAGGCCAGCCACGATGCCTTGGCGCTCAGCGGCAGGGTCGTGCCGGGCGTCGCGTCGGCGGGCAGGGTGAACGGGATCAGGACGGCAAATTCATGTTCATAGACATGGTTCATCAGTCCGGCGACCAGCAGCGTCTGCGGCACCGGGAACTGCATCGGGCCAACCTTCGCCCCCGCGGGCAGGGTCCATTCCAACTCGGGCGGCAGGCCCGCATCGCCGGGGTTCTGCCAGTAACCGTGCCAGCCCTTGTCCGGCTGCATCAGCAGCGCCAGCATCACCGTTTCGCCCGGCTTGGCGGGCTTTTCCGCCAGCAGGCTGGCGCGGATGTGGTTGGTTGCTGCCTGCGCCGGGCTGGCGATGCAAAAAAGCAGCGCCAGAAACGCGGCGGTCACAATTGCCGCTATGGTGCGAAACACTGCAATTCCCGGAACTTGAGCAACGCCCACGCGCATGGCCTACCCTTTGGCACCCCTTGCACCTCGCGTGCGGTGGGGCCATCAGCCGATTAAAGGGGCGGCAAGGCCGAGTCCAGCGCGTGACCCCAAGGAGCATACGCCTTTCATGTCGATCCGCCGCAAAGCCATCGCCCTTATGGCTACCATCGCGCTGCCGCTCGCCCCGGCTGTGGCAGCCCCGGCCAGGAAAGCGGCTGCACCCGCCACGGCCACGGTGCCCGCCGATGCGCCGCGCCTGATCGTTGCCATCGCAGTTGATCAGTTCTCGGCAGATCTCTTTGCCCAGTACCGTCGCCACTACACCGGCGGCCTCGCCCGGCTCGCCACCGGGGGCGTCTTCCCCTCGGGCTACCAGAGCCACGCCGCCACCGAGACCTGCCCCGGCCATTCCACCATCCTCACCGGCATGCGCCCGGCGCACACCGGCATCATCGCCAACACCTGGATCGATCAGTCCGTCGCCCGGGGGAAGAAGGCCGTCTATTGCGCCGAGGACGAGACGCAGGCAGCGGCGGATCCCAAGGACTATGTGGCTTCGGTCGCGCACCTGCTGGTGCCAACGCTGGGCGAACGGATGAAGCAGCGCTGGCCCGCCAGCCGCAATGTCGCCGTATCCGGCAAGGATCGCGGCGCGCTGATGATGGGCGGGCACACCATCGATCAGGTCTATTGGTGGAAGGGCAAGGGCTTTGCCACACTGGAAGGCCGCACCCTTTCGCCGCAGGCCGAGGCCGAGAACGCCTCGCTGGCCGAAGTGCTGAAACAGGGGGCGCCCGCCATGCCGCTGCCAGAATGGTGCGCGGGCCTCGATCGTGCGATCAGCGTCGGCACGTCCGAAGCATCGGGCTTCACGGTCGGCACTGGCCGCTTCGCTCTGGCGCCGGGCGATGCCGGCGCCTTCCGTGCCTCGCCCCGGCTCGATCGCGCCACGATCGATCTGGCGACCGAACTGGTCGATTCGCTCAAGCTGGGCAAGGGCGCGGTGCCCGACATCCTCTCCGTCAGCCTCTCCGCCACCGACTACATCGGCCACGCCACCGGCACCGAAGGCGCGGAAATGTGCATTCAGATGCAGCAGCTCGATCTCGCGCTGGGCGATTTCTTCACTGCGCTCGATCAGCGCGGCATCGATTATGCCGTTGTGCTCACCGCCGACCACGGCGGGTTCGATCTGCCCGAACGCCTCAACCAGCAGGGCCTGCCGCAGGCGCAGCGCGCTGCCAAGGCGCTCCTGCCTGAAAAGCTGTCAGAGGCCATTGCCCCTGTGCTGGGCCTTGATGCCAAGGGCCTGGTCCTGTCAGACGGCGCCTTCGGCGATTACTGGGTCAACCGCGCGCTCGCCCCGGCAGACAAGGCCCGCGTCGTCGCGGCGGTGAAGCAGCAGCTCGCCACCAACCCGCAGGTCGCCGCCGTATTCTCGGCTGATGAACTCGCCGCCGCGCCCATGCCCACCGGCTCGCCCGAAACCTGGAGCCTGCTGCAGCGCGCCCGTGCCTCGTTCTACGCCCCGCGCTCGGGCGATTTCGTCGTGCTGCTCAACCGCGGCGTCGTGCCCATCGTCAACCCCTCACCGGGCGGCGTCGCCACCCATGGCAGCGCCTGGGACTATGACCGCCGCGTGCCGATGCTGTTCTGGCGGCGCGGGATGACCGGGTTTGAACAGCCCAGCGCGGTGGAAACGGTGGACATCGCCCCCTCTCTCGCCGCATTGATCGGCCTCAATGTGCCGGACGGGACTTTCGACGGAAGGTGCCTCGATCTCGATGCCGGCCCCGGCACCACTTGTGGAGCAAAGCCTTGAACGCAGCAGCCGCCGCCACGCACCGCGCAGACGTCGTCATCATCGGCGGTGGCCTCGTCGGCATGACGCTCGCCATCGGCCTGGCGCAGCAGGGGATCGAAAGCATCGTCGTCGACAGCGCCGATCCCGCCACGCTGACCGCCGATGGCTTTGACGGGCGCGCCTCGGCCATCTCCACTGCCAGCTGGAACCTCTACACCAACCTCGGCATGGCGGATGACCTCGCCCCGCTGGGCTGTCCGATCGAATCCATCGCGGTAACGGACGGCATGCGCCCCGGCCGCATCGATTTCCGCCCGGGGGAAGGCGAAGGCTCGCTCGGCCGCATGTACGCCAACCGCGATCTGCGCATCGCCATGTACGCGGCGGCGGAGCGCCATCCCGAAATCGCCTTCCTTCCCGGCGCGCGCGTGGCCGGGCGGGAGCGTGACAGCCACGGCGTCACCGTCACCCTGGCAGACGGCCGCGTGCTCAAGGGCAGCCTGCTTGTCGCCGCCGAAGGCCGCCAGAGCCCCACGCGTGACGAAGCCGGCTTCACCCCGGCCCGCTGGGACTATGGCCACCGCGCCATCATCACCGGCCTGCTGCATGAAAAGCCGCACGGCAATGTGGCATGGGAAATCTTCTACCCCGCCGGTCCGTTCGCCCTGCTGCCCCTGCTTGACGAGAACGGCCGCCACCGCTCCGCGCTGGTGTGGACCGTGGCAGAAAAGGATGCCGCAGGCGTGCTCGCCCTGCCGCCGCGCGCCTTCCTGTCAGAGGTGGAACAGCGCATGCAGGGCATCTTCGGCGCCATCGAGCTGGCCAGCCCGCGCTCGTCCTACCCGCTCAATTTCCACCACACCGCCCGCGTGGTCGATAACCGGCTGGCGCTGGTGGGCGATGCCGCGCACGGCATGCACCCCATCGCGGGCCAGGGCTTAAACGTCGGTCTGCGCGATGTCGCGGCGCTGGTCGAAGTGCTGGCCGATGGCATGCGCGTGGGCCTTGATCCGGGCGATGCGCAGCTGCTGGCGCGCTACGAACGCTGGCGCGCGGTCGATACCTTCATGGTCGCCGGCGCGACAGACGTGCTCACCCGCCTGTTCGGCATCCCCGGCCGCATCCCTTCGGCGATCCGCCGGCTCGGCATGGCCGGCGTGCAGCGCCTGCCCACGCTCAAGCGCTTCTTCATGGACGAGGCGCGCGGCATGAGCGGAAAGCTGCCGTCGCTGCTTCAGGCCTAAGGCGCCGCTGACTCAACCGGTTCTGGCGTCATTATCGCCATCGGCCCCGCGCCGGGCGCAATCGGCGCGCTCGTTGCCGCCACCGCGGGCGGCGCTACCGGCATGGCCAGCGCGGCGGTTTCCAGCTGGTCCAGCGCGTTCTGCGTCATGGCGTATTCGCGCGCGCGCGCGAGCCACTCGGTCGCCAAATCCTTGCCCGGCATCCGCTCGACTTCGGCGATCGCATCGGCCACACGCCCGCCGGCCAGCGCCGCCCGGGTGCGCACCGCGCGGCTTTCGGGCGTCGGGCTCGGCATGTCGTCATGCCGGATCACGAACAGTTCACCCACTTGCCGGGTCAGCCAGTCCCACGTGCCTTCGTCAGGCGCGCCGCCCACCAGCTGTGGCTGCAGCGTGGCGAAATCCTCGTTCAGCTGGGCCAGTGTCACCGGCTTGCGCGCGGCCTTCACCACCAGGTCAACCGCATTGGGCTGGGTATTGCCAAAGCGCACACGCAGCTGGTTTTCCAGATAGCCCAGTGGCTGCCCGCGTTCGATCGCACGGCGCGCGGCAAAGGCGATCAGCAGCGCCTCGGCATGGCTCGCCTGGCCCGAAGCGGCAATGGCCTGCTGGTTCAGTTCGGCCAGCCGCTGTTCCAGCGCGGCCAGCTTGCCGTTGGCTGCCACCAGTGCGGCGTCGGTTGCGGCAAGGCTCACCGCGGCGGCGCTCGCGCTGGTTTCTGCAGAAGGTTCGGCGCTGGGCGAGGGCGCCTGCATCAGCGAGCCGACCTGAACCCAGCCTTCGCGCCAGCCGAGCCACGCTGCCCCGCCCAATCCGGCAAGAACCACCACCGCCATCACCACGGCCACGCCGCGTCCGCTGCGGCGCCTGGGCAAGGGCTGTCCCGTATAAGATTGGCTGCTGGCCATATCCTGCATCGTCAGGCGTTTTTCGCTTTGCTGTGACCCCGAAGTCACAGGTTCTGGCACATTTGCGCGGCCAATGCCAGCAATGCTTGGTCGGTGCGCTCTGGCGCAATTTCAACCGCTTGCCAGCCGGTCCCCGCCGCCTCCGCGATTCGCGGGGCCAGGCAGGCCAGCGTCACGCCGCTCCGGTCCAGCGCCAGCCGGTGCGATTCCTGCGCCAGATGGCGCGCCGCCTCGCCCGAATGGAGCAGCACCACCGCGCCTCCGCGCATCGCCGCCGTCGCCTTGTCGGGCAGGGGCAGGGCCCGCGCGGCATAGACCACGCGCGTGTCCACCCGCACGCCTTCGGGCAGGTCCAGCGCCACATGCGCCTCGCCCGCCGGGCGCAGGTAAAGCCCTGGCGGCAGTGCGGAAACCAGCAGCTGCATTCCGCCACCCGCCACCTGGCGCACGGCAAAGCCGGCTTCCCGCGCCGCCGCTGCGGTTGCCTCTCCCACCGCATGCACCGGCACGCCGCGCAATTTCAGAATTTCCGCACCGCCCAGCCGGAACAGCGCCGCACTCCCCGCCAGCAACCCGGCATAGGCGGTCGGGTCCGTCGGCGCGTCCCATGGCACCGCCTCGCTATGGAACAGCGGTGCCGCCACCGTGTTCAGCCCCAGCCCGCGCGCCGCCGCCGCCGTGGCGGCATTGCCCGGCTCGGGCCGAAGCACCAGCAGGGTGCGCGTCACGCGCTTCCGTGGAAATGCACGCGGATGGCCTCGGGCGCTTCGGCCAGCAGCCTGTGCGCCAGGCGGGCAGGGCCTTGGTCATCGCCTGCGGCAAAGCTTTCCGTGGCTTCCACCCGCATCGTGCCATCGGGGCTGTAGATCGCCGCGCGCAGGGTCAACGTGCCGGCATCGGCGCTTGTCAGCACCGCGATCGGGCTGTGGCAGGTGCCGCCAAGCCCCGCCAGCAGCGCTCGCTCGGCGCGGATCGCGTCATGCGTCGGCCTGTCGTCTATCGCTGCCAGGATGGCGCGCACATCGTCCCGCGCAGCCAGGCATTCGATGCCGATCGCACCCTGCGCCGGGGCGGGCAGCCATTCGGTTTCCGGCAGGGGATGGCCCACCCCGTGCTCGCCCAGCCGCTGCAAACCGGCGGCAGCCAGCAATGTCACGTCCGCCTCGTCCGCCTGCAGCTTGGCCAGCCGCGTCGCCACGTTGCCACGGAAGGATACCACCGTCAGGTCGGGCCGCGCGTGCAGCATCTGCGCGGCACGGCGCGGCGCGCTGGTGCCCACGCGCGCGCCGGGCGGGATCGCGGCGATGCTGCTCGCCCCCACCAGCACGTCACGCACGTCCGCACGCGGCAGCACGGCGGCGATGGTCAGCTCCGCCGGGCGCAGCGTCTCAACGTCCTTCATCGAATGGACCGCAAAGTCGATCTCGCCACCCAGCAGCCAGGCGTCCAGTTCCTTGGTCCACAAGGCCTTGCCGCCGATCTCGGCGAGCGGGCGGTCCTGCACCTTGTCACCGCTTGCGGTCACCGGCACCAGCTCGATGGCGTCTTCGCCCCAACCGTGCGCGGCGCAAAGCCGTTCACGCGTTTCGTATGCCTGCGCCATGGCAAGCGGCGATCGCCGGGTTCCAAGGCGAAGGGGGCGGGCCAGCTGCTGCGTTACGGGCGTGTTCATGCACCGCTTGCCGTAAACCGGATTATCTCTAAGGGAAAGCTCCCCATGGCCCTGATCCTCGGCATAGAATCCTCGTGCGATGAAACCGCGGTTGCGGTGATCGATGGCGCTGCGCCCACGCTGGAGCGCCGAATCGTGGCGCAGCGCATCGCCTCGCAGGATGAAGCGCACCGCCCATATGGCGGCGTGGTGCCCGAAATTGCCGCCCGCGCCCATGCCGAAGTGATCGCGCCGATGGTCGGCGCCACGCTGGCCGATGCCGGGTTGGCGCTGGCTGACATGGACGCAATCGCCGCCACCGCCGGGCCTGGGCTGATTGGCGGCGTCATGGTCGGCCTCGTCACGGGAAAGGCTTTGGCCATGGCGGCGGGCAAGCCGCTGCTGGCGATCAACCATCTCGAAGGGCACGCGCTGTCTCCCCGGCTGGCCGATCCAACGCTGCAATACCCCTATCTGCTGCTGCTGGTCTCGGGCGGGCATTGCCAGATCATCGAGGTGCAGGGCCTCGGCGCCTATTGCCGCCTTGCCACCACCATCGACGATGCGCTGGGTGAAGCGTTCGACAAGACCGCCAAGATCCTTGGCCTCGGCTATCCCGGTGGCCCGGCGGTTGAACGCCTCGCGCGTGAAGGTGATGCCCGCGCCGTGCCCCTGCCGCGTCCGCTGCTCGGCACGGCGGAACCACATTTCTCCTTTGCCGGGCTGAAAAGCGCGGTGATGCGCGCGCGTGATGCGGGCACGTTCGCCGCGGCTGATATCGCCGCCTCGTTTCAGCAGGCCGCGATTGATTGCGTGGTCGATCGCACCCGCCGCGCCGTGGCCCAATGCGGCCCGGTCACCGCACTGGTCGTGGCCGGTGGCGTCGCCGCCAACGCCGCGATCCGCGCCGCGCTGCAAGGCGTCGCCGCCGAATCTGGACTGTCGCTGGTCGCGCCGCCACCCAAACTTTGCACAGATAATGCGGCGATGATCGGCTGGGCGGGCGCGGAACGCTTCGCAATGGGTTATAGCGACAGCCTCGACGTGGCGGCGCGGCCGCGCTGGCCGCTTGATGCCGATGCCGCGCCCGTGCGCGGAGCAGGCGTAAAGGCATGACCGGAAACGGGCGCATGGGGGCAGGAATGCAGATTGGCGTGGTCGGCGCGGGCGCATGGGGCACCGCACTGGCGCAGATGCTGGCCAGCGACGGGCGCGAGGTCCTGCTCTGGGCGCGCGAGCCCGATCTGGTCGACCAGATCAACCGCGAACGCCGCAACGGCCTGTTCCTACCTTCGGCGGATCTGCACCCCACCATCCGCGCCACCGCCAGTCTGGCAGACATGGCCGTGCTGCCCATCCTGCTGCTGGTCACCCCGGCCCAGCACCTTGCCAGCGTGCTCGGCCAGATCCCCCGCAGCGGTGGGGATATCGTGCTCTGTGCCAAGGGGATCGAGGCCGGCACCGGCCGCCTGATGGCCGATGTGGCGCGCGATGCCGCGCCGGGCGCAGACCTTGCCGTGCTCTCGGGCCCCACATTCGCGCATGAAGTCGCCGCCGGCCTGCCCACGGCGGTCACGCTCGCCTGCGCCGGTGGCGAAGCGCAGTGGCAGCGCCTGTCAGCCGCCATCGCCCGCCCTGCGTTCCGGCCCTATTATTCCGATGACGTGGCGGGCGCGGAAATCGGTGGTGCGGTCAAGAACGTGCTGGCCATCGCCTGCGGCGTGGTGGACGGGCTGCGGCTGGGGCAGAACGCCCGCGCCGCGCTGATCAGCCGCGGATTTGCCGAAATGCAGCGCTTCGGCCTCGCCATGGGCGCGCAGGCGGAAACCTTGTCCGGCCTTTCGGGGTTGGGGGACCTTGTGCTGACCTGCTCCTCCACTTCCAGCCGCAACTTCTCCCTGGGCAAGGCCCTGGGCGAAGGCGCCAGCGCCGCTTCCGTGCTGTCCAACCGCGCCACCGTGGCCGAAGGCGCGTTCACCGCGCCCGTGCTGGCCGGGCTGGCGCGGGACAGGGGCATTTCCATGCCCATTGTCGAGGCGGTCGTCGCCCTGCTCGAAGGGCAGGCTCCGGCGCATAAGGTCGTCGCCAGCCTGCTGTCGCGCCCGCTGCGCGCGGAAAACCCGCTTGGCTGACGCGGCCGCCATTCCCGGCCAGCCCTCCACAGAGCAGCAGGATATCGCTGCGCTGGCCAAGGGCGGCCGCACCAATTTCTTCGGCTTCCTGCTGCGCCTTGCCGCGCGCATCCCCTTCCTGTTCATCGCCGGCCGCCTCTATGGCGCTGACGATCTCGGCCGCTTCGCCTCGGCCACCATCGCGGTGGAACTGGCCGCCCAGCTCGCCACGCTGGGGCAGAAGCGCGGGCTGGCGCAGCAGTTGGCCCGCGAGGACCGCTCCGGCGCCTGCATCGTTGCCGATGCGCTCTTGCTCTCGGGCCTTGTTTCGGCGGTATTTGCCGCGCTTCTCTATTTCTTTCCCGCGCCGATGTTTCCCAGTGGGGAATACACCGCGCTGCAGCGCCTGCTGCCGCTCACCATCCTGCCTCTGGCGCTGGGGGACATTGCGCTCTCGGCGCTGGCCTATCGCTTCGATGTTGGCGCCACGGTGCGCGCGCGCGCGGTGGTGGAACCGTGGACCCTGTCGATCGCCGCAGGGGTGCTGTGGATTGCGGGGGAATGGTGGTATGCGCCGCTGCAGGAAAGCGGGCTGATCCTGTCCTATGTGCTGTCGATGCTGGCGGCGATGGTCACCGCCTTCATCCCCCTGCTGCGCAGTTACGGCCTGCCGCGCCAGTGGTCGCCCCGCCCGATCGACCTGCTCCGCCTTGCCAACCGCAACCTGCCGCTGGCCGGTGCCGATGCGGTGGAATGGGGCACGCGCAAGCTCGATATCTTCATCCTCGGCACCTTCGCCCCGCCCGCCGCGGTGGGCATCTACTATGTCGCGCAGCAGGTCGCCTCGCTGCCGCAGAAGCTCAAGACCAGCTTCGAACCGATCCTCGGCCCGGTGATCACCCGCAACCTGAAAGAGGGCAACCATGCCGCCATCGCGCGGCAGGTCTGCCAGGTCGGCTTCTGGATCACCGCGGCGCAGGCCGGCATCGCGCTGGCGCTGGGCATGCCGGGCAAGGGCGTGATGGGCCTTGTCGGGCCAAACTTCGTGGCCGGCACCGGCGCATTGGCGCTGCTGCTGCTGGCCGAAGTCGTCGCCGCCACCGCCGTGGTCAGCGAAGCCGCGCTGATCTACGTCGCCCGGATGCGTAACCTGTGGATCAGCCTTGGCACCATTGCGCTGCAGGGCCTGCTCACCGTCGCCCTCATGCTCCTTGCCCACCGCGCGCAGGCGGGGCCCCTGCTGCAGGCAGAGGCCGCCGCATTCGCGCTGGCGATCACCCTGGCGCTGTCCTCGGTCCTCAAGTCCCGCCTGCTCGCCCGCGTCCTGAAGGCGCGGGTCAACAACTGGCGCTGGGCGCTGGTGTGGGCAGCGGCACCGGCAGTGGTGGTGGGTTATGGCGTGAAGTTCCTGCCCGAATGGCTGGAGCTCTCGCTCGGCATCCCGGCCATCCTCGGGGTCTATTGCCTGGTCATCTGGAAGCGCGGGTTCGGTCCTGAGGACCGCATGCTTTTCCGCAAGCAGAAGCCTGCATAGACCCCGTCTCAACCGGTCTCAGTCGACTTCACCCCCCTCTCAGTCGCTCTCAGTCGTTCTCAACCCCCTGTCAGTCCGGCTAGGCAGAGGGCGTTTTGGGGGGTATTGCGGCCCCGTTTTTCAGCCCGGGATGGTACGATGGCAGAATGGATTCAGGCGCACGCGCTGATCGTCGGTGCGCTGCTGGTGTTGGTGCTGCTGGTTGCCTGGCTGGTCTTCGGCCGCCGCAAGCCCGAAAGAATTCGCCGTGAATACAAGGATGTACTGTCTGAAGGCGCCGGTCCGGCCCAGCGCAACACCGCGCTGATAGACACCCCGCCTGCCGCAGCGATCGTCCCCCCGGCCGCCGCCGGACTGATGGCTGGCGTGGCCGAAGTGGTGGCCCACGCGGCCGAGGAAGAGGTGGAGCAGGCCGCAACCGCCCCCACCGACGATCTCACCCGCATCAAGGGCCTCGGCCCCAAACTGCGCACGCTGCTCAACAGCCTGGGCGTGACCAGTTTTGCGCAGATCGCGGGCTGGAGCGAGGCGGATGTGGCCGCCATCGACGCCAAGCTGGGCGCCTTCGCCGGCCGTCCGACGCGTGACAACTGGGTGGAGCAGGCCAAGCTGCTGGCTGCCGGAGATACGGCCGCCTACGAAGAAAAATTCGGTAAGTTGTAAGGGCTTAGTCTGTCGTTCCCGCCACCGGCGCAGCCCCCGAAACCGGATGCGCGCCGCAGCGGCGGACCACCGCGCGCAAGGGTTCGCCCGCGCTCACTTCGATCATCCCGCCGCCCGGCAGCGTGCCCCGGAACGCGCCGTTGAACACCGCCGCGCCGGGATCGACCGCGGGCAGCGAACCCTGCCAGATATAGCCGCGCACCCCCGGCACCGACGTGGCATCCACCGGCAGCCGCAGGATATGCCCGCCGCCCTGCAACGCGAACAGCGCCTGCGCCCCCACTTCGGCCGGAACATGCCGCGTCACGAGCAGCACGCCCGAGCGGCACTCGACGCTAAGTAGCGGACCTTGGCCGGAAAATCCGAATCGCGCGGCATCGCCATTGCCGACCCAGGCCGCCTTGGCATCGGGCGCCGGCGCACCCGGCATCGCCTCAGCCGCAGGCAGGCCCACCCGCACCGCATCCACCGGCGCCCCATCCCGCTGGGCGGGTGCGGCGGTTTTGGAACAGGCGGTGAGGGCGAGCAGCAGGGCTGCGGAAACGATACAGCGCATCATTGGGAAATCAGGCTGCGCGGCGTGCGATGCGATCGATTTCAGCGCCGTGCTTGCGGCGTTCTTCCTCAAGATCGTAATCAATCTGCAGGCCAAGAAAGAAGCCTTCCGACACGCCGAAATAGCGGGCGAGGCGCAGGTCAACGGCCGCATCAACAGGCTGCTTGCCCGCGAGAATCTCACCCAGTCGTACTGCCGCTATGCCCGTGCCAGTGACCACATCGGTCAGCGGAATGTCCGAACCGATCAGGAAGTCTTCACGCAGGACTTCGCCCGGATGGACATTGTCCAGCCGATCCTCAGCCCCGGTGATAGTCTTCGATCCGGACATCGTCCGCGCCTCCGTCAGCCCAGGTGAACGTGACACGCCACTGGTCGTTGATGCGTAGACTATATCGGAGTGGGTTAAAACCTTTCAACTGCTCGAAGCGGTTTCCCGCCGGGACGCGCAGATCATAAAGGTTGGCTGTCCGGTTGAGCACGCGCAGCTTGCGCCGGGCGGTCTGCTGAATGTCTGACGGCAGCTTGCGGCTACGCTCGCCGTGCCAGATGCGCTCGGTTTCAGGGTCGGCAAAGGTGCGGATCATGCTAGGATAGCCCTTTCACCCAACATGATACGTTCGGCGTCCTAGGCCGCGCCACACCTGTAATCGGAGTTTATACACAGTCTTGAGGGATAGTTCTTAATTAACAGTATCTTATTTTATTCACCGCCCCCACTTCGTCTTCTGGCTCTTCCCGAACCGCGTCTTGCGCGTTCCCGGCTTGCCTTCGTTGCTGCGGCCCACGATCGGCGCCTTGCGGTCGTCTTCGGGCAGGCCCAGTTCGGTTGCTTCCAGCTTCCTGATCTCGTCACGCAGGCGGCCGGCTTCTTCGAATTCGAGGTCGGCGGCGGCGGCGCGCATCTTGCGTTCCAGCTCTTCGATGTAGGCGCGCAGGTTGTGCCCGACGAGGTTGTTGCTGCCTTCGGCGTCAATATCCACCAGCACGCCATCGCGGCTGGCGGTGTCGGCCACGATATCGTGGATGTTGCGCTTGATCGTCTGCGGGGTGATGCCGTGGAGTTCGTTGTATTCCTGCTGCTTCGCCCGGCGGCGGTCGGTTTCGGCAATGGCGCGTTCCATGCTGCCGGTCATGCGATCGGCATAGAGGATCACGCGGCCATCCACGTTGCGCGCGGCGCGGCCGATGGTCTGGATCAACGAGGTTTCGCTGCGCAGGAAGCCTTCCTTGTCCGCATCCAGAATGCAGACGAGGCCGCATTCGGGAATGTCCAGCCCTTCGCGCAGCAGGTTGATGCCCACCAGCACGTCATAGACGCCGAGGCGCAGGTCACGGATCAGCTCGATGCGTTCCAGCGTTTCCACATCGGAGTGCATGTAGCGCACGCGCAGCCCCGCTTCGTGCATGAACTCGGTCAGATCCTCGGCCATGCGCTTGGTGAGGGTGGTGACAAGCGTGCGATAGCCGTTCTGCGCGGTGAGGCGGCATTCGTTGATGCAGTCCTGCACCTGGTCTTCCACCGGGCGGATCAGCACCGGCGGGTCGATCAGGCCGGTGGGGCGGATCACCTGTTCGGCAAAGACGCCGCCGGACTGCTCCATCTCCCACGTGCCCGGCGTGGCCGAGACGGCGATAGTCTGCGGGCGCATCGCGTCCCATTCGTTGAAGCGCAGCGGGCGGTTGTCGATGCAGCTGGGCAGGCGGAAGCCATATTCGGCCAGGGTCAGCTTGCGCCGGTGGTCACCGCGCGCCATCGCGCCGACCTGCGGCACGGTCTGGTGGCTTTCATCGATGAACAGCAGGCAGTTGTCGGGCAGGTATTCGAACAGCGTCGGCGGCGGCTCGCCCGGCAGGCGGCCGGTGAGGAAGCGGCTGTAGTTTTCGATCCCCGCGCACGACCCGGTGGCCGCGATCATCTCTAGATCGAAGTTGGTGCGCTGTTCCAGCCGCTGCGCTTCGAGCAGGCGGCCCTCGGCGTTAAGCTCCTTGAGCCGTTCGGTCAGTTCGAAGCGGATCGCGTCTGCCGCCTGCTTCATCGTGGGACCGGGGGTGACATAGTGCGAATTGGCGTAGACGCGCACGTTCTCGAGCTTCGTGCCGGCCTTGCCGGTGAGGGGGTCGAACTCGACGATCTGCTCGATCTCGTCACCGAAGAAGCTGACGCGCCAGGCGGTGTCGTCATAGTGCGAAGGGAAGATTTCGAGATTATCACCCCGCACACGGAAGTTGCCGCGCGCGAAGGCGGCATCGTTGCGCTTGTACTGCAGGGCGACGAGCTTGCGGATTATCTCGCTCTGGTCGACGCTGGCGCCGGTCTTCAGGTCGAAGATCATCGCCGAGTAGGTTTCCACCGAGCCGATGCCGTAGATGCAGGAGACCGAGGCGACGATGATCACGTCATCGCGTTCCAGCAGGGCGCGCGTGGCCGAGTGGCGCATGCGGTCGATCGCCTCGTTGGTGGAGCTTTCCTTCTCGATGTAGGTGTCCGACCGGGGGACGTAGGCCTCAGGCTGGTAGTAGTCGTAGTACGAGACGAAATATTCGACCGCGTTTTCGGGGAAGAAGCTTTTCATCTCGCCATACAATTGCGCGGCGAGGATCTTGTTGGGCGCGAGGATCAGCGCGGGGCGCTGCGTCGCCTCTATCACCTGGGCCATGGTGAAGGTCTTGCCCGAGCCGGTGACGCCGAGCAGCACCTGCGTCTTGTCGTCGGCCCTGATGCCTTCCACCAGGTCCGCGATCGCGGTGGGCTGATCACCTGCCGGCTGATAATCCGATACGATCTTGAACCGCTTGCCGCCCTCGATCTTGTCAGGACGTTGCGGTTTGTGCGGCACGAAGGTGCCAGAGGTATCGGGTTCTTCGAGTCCCCGGCGGATGACGAGTTCGGCCATGCAGGGGATATGGGGAACAAACCGCGTCCATGCAACGGGCGCTTCGCGTCCCTTAGGGTCAATTGCGTAACCTTTCCCAGCAGAATCTTGACCATAGTCCGGCAGGTTCCATGAGCCGACCCGATCACAGATGCGGGCGGGGGAGATTGCCGGAGGCATCAGGCGAACCCGGACCCAGGGGCCCAACGATGCAAGACGATATCCTGGCAATTGCGCTGGAACTGAGCGAATCCACCCGGAGCAAGATTGCCGATCTCGACCAGATCATGATGAAGACCAAGATCCTCACCATGAACGCGAGGCTGGAGGCCGCGCGGGCGGGAGAAGCGGGCAAGAGCTTTGCCGTGGTGGCGCAGGAAATGGGCGCGATCGCGGGCGAGGTGAACGACCTTTCCGCCGCGCTGCAGGCCAACGTGACCCAAAACGCCAGCCGCATCCGCGAAGCGGGCGAGGGCATGGCCATTGCGCTGCGGGGTACGCGCCTTTCGGACCTGGCCCGCAATGCTGTGGAGATTATCGACCGCAATCTTTACGAACGATCGTGCGACGTGCGCTGGTGGGCGACTGACAGTGCCGTGGTGGACGCGCTGGAGCAGGCCACGCCCGAGGCGTGCGCCCATGCCAGTTCGCGCCTGGGAACGATCCTGCGCTCCTACACCGTGTATCTTGACCTGTGGATCGCGGACCGGAACGGGCGGATCGTGGCGACCGGCCGCCCCGAGCGCTATCGCGGGTTGGCGGGGGCGGACGTTTCGGGCGCGGACTGGTTCCGGCGGGGCAGGCACACCGCCACGGGCGACGATTTTGCCGTATGCGACGTTGCCGTTGAGCCGCGCCTGGGCAACGCGGCGGTTGCCGCCTATTCCACGGCGATCCGCGCCGGAGGGCGCGCGGACGGGGCACCGATCGGCGTGCTGGGCATCTTCTTCGACTGGGCGCCACAGGCCCGCGCGATTGTCGACAGCGTTTCCCTCTCTGCCGAAGAGCGGGAGAAGAGCCAGGTCATGCTGCTGGATTCGCAGATGCGGATCATCGCCTGCAACCGGCGCGAGCGCGAAGGACAGGTCTATCCACTGAAGCCCGATCAGCCGATCGGCCACTATATCGCCGGGGCAAGGCTGATCGGCTATGGCCTGACGCCGGGATATGAAACCTATCGCGGGCTGGGCTGGTACGGGTGCATAGAAAGCGCGCTTTCGTGATCCACGTCATTGGAGGGTGGGCGCGGGGGTGATAGTGTTTGCCTGAACCGCCCCCATGCGGCGGCCAAGAGGGGAATGCCCATGCGACACGCCATCCTGCCCGCCGCCATTCTTTCCGCCGCGCTGGCCCTTTCCGGCTGCGGGGAAAAGAGCGTGGAGGCCAACAACGAAAAGCCATCGGCCGTGGCCAGCAAGGTGGCCGCGGCCAATGCGGCGGGTGCGGTCCATTTCAACCCCGGCCGGTGGGAAACCACGGTGAAGATGGTGAAGCTGGATGCCGATGGCATGCCGCCCGAGGCGAAGCAGATGATGGAAAAGATGATGGGGCAGGGCCACACCGTTTCCAGTTGCATGACCAAGGAAGAGGCGGAGAAGCCGAACGGCAAGTTCTTTGGCCAGGCGGACGAGAACTGCACCTATGACCATTTCAGCATGGGCGGCGGCACGCTGGACGCCAAGCTGACGTGCAAGGCGCCGCAAGGGTCGAACGTAATCGCCATGAAGGGCACCTATACGCCCGAGACCTATACCGCATCGATGCAGATGCAGGTGCAGGGCCCCAATGGCAAGGCCATGAAAATGACCATGGACATGGCGGCCAAGCGCACCGGCGAGTGCACCGGCAAGGAAGACAGCGAACAGATGCGTCCTTCTTGACACAAATATGAAACAATCGATTTTGTCTGGTGTTCATCGCGGGTTGTCCCCACGAAGCGCAGGCAATGGGCATGGCACAGGGAATCACCCTTCCGGGAAATGACACGCTGCGGCGGCTGGGCGCGGAAATCGCGCGGCGGCATGCGCTGGCGTTCGAACCTGCGCCACAGGGCGCGGGCGGGCCGCGCCTGCCGCGCCTGCTGGCGGAACTGCGCACGCCCTATGAAAACTGGATGGCGCCGCGGCGCGAACATCCCGCCCCGGTGCAATCGCGGCCGGTGATGCTGCTGCCGGGGTTCGGCACGCATCCGGCGCGGATGAAGGCTCATACGCGCGCGCTGCAGGCGGCGGGGCATCGCGTTTCGGATTGGGGGCTGGGGTTCAACTTCGGACCCACGGCGGACCGCTTTGACCGGCTGTGCGAGCGCGTGGTGACGATGGCGCGGCGCGAGGGCGAGCCGCTGGTGCTGGTTGGCTGGAGCCTGGGCGGCATCTTCGCACGCGAAGTGGCGCGGCTGCACCCCGAAGCGGTGCGGCTGGTGATCACCATGGGCACGCCGTTTTCGGGCAACCGCAGGGCCAACAACGCGTGGCGCGCCTATCAGCTGATCGCCGGGCATTCGGTGGACGATCCGCCGGTGGGGCGCGAGATGTCGACGAAGCCGCCGGTGCCCACGATCGCACTGTGGAGCGCGCGCGACGGGATCGTCTCCCCGCGTTCATCGTGCGGGCGCAAGGGGGAGCGGGACCGGGCGATTGCCCTGCGCTGCACCCACATCGGCTTTGCCGGCCACCCCGAGGCGGTGCGCACCGTGGCGGCGCTGGTGGCCGACCTGAAGGACTGAACCGGCCAAGCGCGCACGCGGGGGCCGCCAGAACTTTCGCCCGATTTTTTACCAACTTGGTGCCTTTGTTTCGCAGGTGCAGCATTGCCGCTTGCGGCCCGCCGATTCGTGTGCAAGCAATGTGGCTCAAGACGGGATGTGCCTATGACCAACTCCTCGGCCTCGTCATATGACGAGATGCTTGAACCCGATGGCGCGGTGCGCGCCGCATATGCCGGGTATTGCAAGTGGCTGGAGGAGCAACCCCCGGGACTGCTGAAGCGCAAGGGGCAGGAGGCCGAGGCCTTCTTCCGCCGCACCGGGATCACCTTCAACGTCTATGGCGCAGAGGATGCCGAGGAGCGGCTGATCCCTTTCGACCCGGTGCCGCGCATCATCACTGCGCACCAGTGGCGGCGGCTTTCGCGCGGGATCGAGCAGCGGGTGAGGGCGCTCAACGCGTTTCTGCATGACCTGTATCACCGGCAGGAGATCGTGCGGTCGGGCCGGCTGCCGGAACGGCTGCTGAAGGGCAACGCGGCCTATCTTGCGCAGATGGCGGGCTTCACCCCGCCGGGCGGCGTCTATACCCACATCGTCGGCATCGACCTTGTCCGCACGGGCGAGGACGAGTTCATGGTGCTGGAAGACAATGCCCGCACTCCCAGCGGCGTTTCCTACATGCTGGAAAACCGCGAAACGATGATGGCGATGTTCCCGGAACTGTTCACCCGGGTGCGGGTGCGCGAGGTTTCGGACTATCCCCGGCGGCTGGCGCGCAGCCTTGCGGCCTGCGCCCCGCCGGCCTTTTCGGGGCACAAGCCGACAGTGGCGGTGCTGACACCGGGCATCTACAATTCCGCCTATTTCGAGCATGCCTTCCTGGCTGACCAGATGGGCGCGGAACTGGTGGAAGGCAGCGACCTGCGCGTGGAGGACGGGCGCATCGCCATGCGCACCACGCGCGGGTGGAAGCCGGTGGATGTGATCTATCGCCGGGTGGACGACGATTTCCTGGATCCGCTGACCTTCAATCCCGAAAGCGTGCTGGGCGTATCGGGCATCATGGACGTGTATCGCGCAGGGGGCGTCACCATCGCCAATGCCCCGGGCACGGGCATTTCCGACGACAAGGCGATCTACAGCTTCATGCCCGAGATCGTGGAGTTCTACACCGGCGAGAAGCCGATCCTGCAGAACGTGCCGACCTGGCGCTGCAGCGAGCCGGAGGCGCTGAAGTACGTGCTCGACAACCTGGCCGAGCTGGTGGTGAAGGAAGTGCACGGATCGGGCGGCTATGGCATGCTGATCGGGCCGACTTCATCGAAGAAGGAGATCGCCGCGTTCGAGGCGAAGCTGCGCGCGCGGCCCGACAACTATATCGCGCAGCCCACGCTGTCGCTCTCAACCGTGCCGATCTTCACCAAGGCGGGCCTCGCCCCGCGCCACGTGGACCTGCGCCCCTTTGTGCTGGTGAGCCCAAATGGCATCGACATCACGCCGGGCGGGCTGACGCGGGTGGCGCTGAAGAAGGGATCGCTGGTGGTCAATTCGTCGCAGGGTGGCGGCACCAAGGACAGCTGGGTACTGGACGACTAAATGCTAGGCAGATCGGCAAACGGCATATTCTGGCTGTTCCGCTACCTCGAGCGCGCGGAGAACACCGCGCGCCTGATCGAGGCCGGATTCCGCATGGCATTGACGCGTGACAGCAAGGACGCCAGCGACGAATGGCGATCGGTGGTGATCACGCTGGGCCAGCAGGCCGCGTTCGAGGCGAAGCACGGCACCGATTACACCGGTCCTCACGTGTTCAACTTCGTGCTGCGCGACAAGGACAACCCCGGCGCGGTGCTGGCGATGGTGGAGCAGGCGCGCAGCAGCGCCCGATCCGTGCGCACCGGCATCACGCGCGAAGTGTGGGAAACGGTCAACGACACCTGGATGATCCTGCGCGAAATGCTGGCGCGGCCGATCACCGAGACCCGGCTGGGTGACGTGCTCGATACCATCCGCCGCCAATCAACCCAGCTGCGCGGCGCGCTGGAAGGCACGATGCTGCGCAACGAGATCTACAACTTCGCGCGGCTCGGCACCTTCATCGAACGCGCCGACAACACCGCGCGCATCCTCGACGTGAAGTATTACGTGCTGCTGCCCTCGCTTTCCTACGTGGGGTCCAGCCTGGACAACGTGCAGTGGGAAAACGTGCTGCGGTCGCTTGCGGGAGAGCGTGCCTATCGCTGGCTCAATGCCGGGCGCATGGAGGCCAAGGGCATTGCCGAGTTCCTGATCCTTGACGGCCGCTTCCCCCGCAGCCTGGCCTATTGCTATGCCAAGCTGCAGTCCAACATGGCGCAGCTGGCGCGGGAATACGGGCACGAGGCCGCCTCGCACGAGATCCTGCGCGATACCTGCACTCGCCTGCACACGCTGAGCATCGAGTCGGTGCTGGAGCAGGGTCTGCACCAGTTCATCGCCGATTTCATCGCCGTCAACACCCGCCTGGCGCTGGAAATCCAGCGCGATTACCGCTTCATCGAATAGCCGGAAGGGCAATGCCGTGCGCCTGTCGATCGACCACACCACGCACTATCGGTTCTCGGGTCCCGCCACCTATGGCCTGCAGCGGCTGCGGCTGACACCCAAGTCCGGGCCGGGTCTTTCGATCCTCGACTGGCAACTGCACCTTTCCGGCGCGCGGGTGCAGGTGGAATACGATGACGAGAATGCCAACCGCGTGACGCTGATCTCGCTGGAGCCGGGCGTACACGACGTGACCATCCGCAGCGAAGGCACCGTGGAAACCGCCGACCAGGCCGGCATCGTCGGGCGCCATGCCGGGTTCCTGCCGCTGTGGCATTTCCTGCAGCCCACGCCATTGACCCAGCCGGGCCCGCGCCTGCGTGCGCTTGTCTCCTCGCTGGACGCGGATGACGACCGGCTGGCCACGCTGCATCGCCTGTCCACCGCCGTGCTGGCGGCCATGGCCTATGAAGCCGGGCACACCGATTCAGCCACGGGTGCGGAGGGCGCGCTCGCTGCTGGGCGGGGGGTGTGCCAGGACCACGCCCATGTGTTCATTGCCGCGGCGCGGGCGCTGAAGATCCCGGCGCGCTATGTCTCGGGCTATCTGCTGATGAACGACCGGGTGCAGCAGGAGGCGGGCCATGCCTGGGCGGAGGCGCATGTCGATGGGCTTGGCTGGGTCGGTTTCGATGTCGCCAACGCGATCTGTCCCGATGCGCGGTACGTCCGGCTTGCCACCGGGCGGGACTATCGCGAGGCGGCGCCGACCACCGGCGTGCGCCACGGCGATCACGACGAAGCGATGCACGTGACGCTTGCCGTGGGCCAGCAACAGGTGGAACAATAGTTCGGAGCGGAAAGCCCCTCCGGGCTTTCCTTCAGCGGCACCGGCCCGCTCCCCCGCCCGGCCACCCAACGCAATCGTACGCTGTGGGTGGCCGGGCGGGGGAGCGGGCCG
>NZ_JAROCY010000011.1 GCF_029436685.1 Novosphingobium cyanobacteriorum | reverse complement strand
GACGGCGCGCGACGGCATGCGCGGGCCCCTCCCATGGACTACCGGGATAACCGCCTGCCAGACCGATAGGGGGGTCAGTTTTACGCGCCGATCAGGGGGTCAACTTTGAACGCCGATTGACACTTTATGCGGGGCATGGTTCACGACACCCCACGATCGTTAGCCAGCCGGTCGGCAGCGACTGCGCGACAGACTTCGTCGTGCAATTGCCTGTCAAGCAAAGCCTTGGCGGAACGTGTCACCTCCAGCAAAACAGAGACGACCTCGGCAACCGCGATTTGGAATTGCGCTGGAGCTTCCTGCGCCAGATCGCCGGCGCAGCGCGTTGCGTTCTCCAGCCGGTCAAGCTGGTCGTAAAGGGCCGCCACTTTCATGCCGCCCCTCCCTCGATCAGAGCGCGCAGGCTGGCAGCGGGGATCAGGGTGCGGCGGCCCAGCTTTCGAGCTTCCAGCTTTCCTGAACGGATCATGTTGTAGATTTGCGATTTGCAGAGGGTGGAAACGCGGCAGGCGTCTGCCACGCTATAGGCCAACGGCTCGGCTGGGATGTGCATCGGTGTAACTCCATGACCATCATTGGACATGGGGCTATGTTGTTTGGGCAGAATTGCGCCGTCCAATTGCGCCGCATTTGCGCCGTCATTTCGCGGCGCAATAGGCCCTAAGGCTTTGATCTAGGTCCAGTTTTTCTATTAGGGGCAAGTTTCCGGACGCGGCTCCTCGCGACTAAGTGGTCAGGATGATCTTTCCGGCACAATGGCCAAAGGACCCGATCGACGTCCTGGACCTTCAACTGGTCGGGAAGCTTTCTCCACCAGCTTTTCAACGCTGCTTCAGAAAGTACCGGTGTTACCTTGGCGGAGCCGTCCGCTGGGGGACAACTAACACTAGCATCAAGCACCTCAGAGTGCCATTTGCGCGCCATGTCCTTCAGTGATGCAAGCTCTTCTCGATCGAACCGAAGCCCTTGGATGTCGAGTCGTTCGGCCCCGGCCTTCCCAGAGTTACCGACATAAGAAAGGCGCCCGTCGGGCCAGTTTCCGACGATGGTCGAATGCTCGTTTTGGAAATGGACCGCCCCGGTTTCATCGGGAAGCGCCACCCACATTAAGATCGGCCAGAGGTGATGAGGCACGAGCGTCAAATGATCGGCGTTTATGAATGCCCATCCGTGCAACCGTAACTCGTAGCATTGTTCGCAAAGAAATGAGGCTGCTTCCCGGAGCGTCCCACCTGGCGTCACCAGTTCAGCTAGCGCCTGACGCGCCATGATCATTTCAACCACCCCGCCCTCCGTTGGCGGCTCCGAATTGCAATGGGGAAGCGCGTCGGAGTGTCGTGCTTGTCGGCTGGCCGGCCTATCCCCGTCCCATCCGTACTCACTTCGTTCCATCCGCACCAGCCGGCACAACCAACATGGCGTCAATCATGCCCTGCATCAGCTCGTCGATCGGGACTGGGACGCTAGTGGATACGTAGCCAAGGTTTCGTGCCCGGCGTTGGCCATGGCATGAAAGCCAAGCTCGGCCATGCATTCGCCATGCCCGCTGTAGCAGGCCCACGGGTAGCAAATAGCAGCGTCGGCTGGGCGCAAACGCATACGCGATGAAGTCACATGCGATCGGCTTTTGGACCCAGCCGGGAGAGCGCCTGGCCTCATCGCTCCATTGCTCAAGAAGGATGTCCGGCCAGTCGTGCGTTCTAACCTTCTCGTCGACTGTATAGACTCGACCGCAAGCCAAGGTCAGGACACGATCAATTCCGCCGCGCTGGGCCCAGCCGTCGTCATGGACGCTCACAGCACTAACGAGCGTGGGAAAAGCTCTGCAGTACAGTTCTTGCCACCACGGAGCCTCGGAAAAGCTCTGCGATAACGCGAGGCTAGCCCGAAAGTTGTGGGAGCCATCGGAACTCGCCCTGAACGCAGGCTGTGGTGGCGACCATGGAGATGGTTTCGGAATTTGCCCCATTGGGATGTCCGATCGCCGTTCGAGCAGGCATGCCGGCCTTAACCGGCCTGCCCCCCTGTTTCAGAACCTGCCAAGCGGTGAGTTTCGACCGCTAAGGCTACTCGAGCCCCGGTCGCACTTCGCCCAGGCGCTCGACAGGTTCGCCGGGGCTCTCTCCCGCTGTCTAGGCAAACGGTGCTTTGCCATCACGCATCTCCCATAGCCCGCAGCGAGCGGAGAGCAGCCACCATCGGCATGGCGGCCCAGTCGAAGTCGTCGGTGTGCTGGGCGACGTATTCGAGGTCCATGCGCAGGATCGCGTTTTCCTCGTCCAGCACGTAAGCGGCACTGTTGTGGAGCGCGACCCATATCTGCGTTTCGATCCCGAGCGGCGTCTTGGCCACCGTGCTCTGGATCAGCTTGTCGCACTCGTCGACAATATGCCAGTGTGGGTCGGCAGCCTTGTCACTCGGCCCAAGCGTTTCGCTGTTGATCACCGCGTAGGCGGCAACGCGGCGCTGCCATGCGTTGAGGATGGCAGCGTCGGGATCGGTGGCAAATGCCGTCTCACCAGCAGGCGAGCCCGCGGCCGCAGCTGGAGCTAGCAAAGCTGTGGACGTTGCGGCGATGAAGGTTCGGCGATCCATCACGCGTCCCTCCCCTGTCCGACCGGCGCCAAAGCGAGGCGAAAGTCTGGAGCAAGGATCCCAACGACGCGCCCCACAATTCGGTCACGCGCTCCGGCCTCATTGTAGGGCCCGTCGAACCAGCGCTGAACCCGATCGACAGCGCCGTTAAGATCATAGACCGGCTGGCGCCATTCCATCCCCCAACTGTTTCGCAGGCTGGCCTTTGACTCGCCTGGCGAGCGGAATAGGCCCTCGCACGCCTTGATCTCCACAACACGGCGAGCACCACGACGACTTTTCCATTCCACAAGGAAGAGCTCGCCGCTCAATGGCTCACAATCTGTCGGGTCCACGATAGCGAAGTCACCCGCGCGCAGATGAGGTGCGCTTCCGTCATCCAAGACTTCGTGGACGATGCACTCGGCTGGCGCGCTCGTATGCACGACGAAACTGTTGAGACCGGGCTGGCGCGCGTCGCCAGAGAAATTATGGGTGAACTCAGCCATTTTCGATCTCCTGTGATCGGATTGGTCAGGAGCGGCGCGAGATTGGTACTCTTGCGCCGCTTCGCATTTGGGGATATCCGTTAATCATGGATGAGTCAATACGGGATATCCCAAAAAAGAGGGGGCGCCCCTATGCCGGCGGTAGGCAAGTGGGCGTTCTGGTGCGGATGCCAGCCGACGAGTTGGATATGCTGGACCGGTGGCGAGAAACCGAGCCCGGAGCGCTATCGAGGCCTGAGGCCATCCGGCGGCTGGTGGTTCAGGCGATAAAGAGCTAGGCCGCGAGCCGCTCAACTGGGGCTGCCTGAGCCTGACATAAAGCGATCCTTATGTCGTTGCGATCACGTCGCACGCAGACTATATCCGGATCAGGCCTCTGTAGCCTGAATACGCTGGCTAGGACAGCCGTGCCCGAGGCCAGCCCTCGGGATAGGGCTACAGGGGACCTATTTGTGGTGCCATACGGTTAAGAACCGAGCACTGAACGAAGTGTCAGTGTGCCACGATGCCCGACCGGATGCTTTCAGAACATAGTCGGCAAGTTCACCTTTCGGCGAAGTGTGTTGCACCTCGTTACGCTTAGCCGCGATTGCGCCAACGATCACGTCAGCCATCTGAACTATGCCAACGCGCTTTGAGCAAACTGGCTCGATAGACCGCACACAATTCGGTTTGGTGTGGTAGTGGTTGTAGGCCTTCGCGCAGAGCTGGTTTCTCATGGCGCAGATGTCTCTCGAGTCGTTGCCTTGGTCCAAGCGGACGTGGATTGCTCGTTTCTGACCGTAGAACCGTGCCACCCTGTGTAGGAGCAACTGGAAGTACATCTTGTTGACTGACGTGTCCTTGTTCTCTCCCTCCTTGGCCTTGTGGTCAAAAGCGTCGAACTTTGCGACAATCACGTGCAGCGCTGCATTGCGCTGGTTGATTAGCTGAAACGCATAGTCGATCAGGCTCTCGTAGCCGGCCTTTCGCCTGCCACCACGGTAATCCGCCCAGTGAAATTCAGACCGTATTCCGGCGTCGTCCCGCAAGGTGGCGATGGTGTCTTCGATCTCTCTGATGCGATTGCCCGCGACAGCAAAGCCACCAGCGATCATGTACGAGCGGTCTCGGCTGCTTGCGTCCCCAAAGAACGACAGCGACGGGATCTCCTCCGGGTGGGGCACTATCGGCATGCGTTAGTAGTCCGCGCCCTGATCCCGCTTCACCGAATGCTTAATGTCCCAGAGGTGGCTCTGGATTTTCTCCTGGCGCTTATCCAGCTCGCCTAGCCAGAATCTCACGTTCTCAATTTGCCTGTTCAGCTTTGCCAGTTCGTCGAGCCCCTTCGCCCCGACGTAGACTGCCCCTACCAATGGGATAAGCATTGCCCAGTTGAAATGGTCCACCGGTCTTCCCCCTGCTTTAATGGCAAGCGCATGGGATAGGGGACAGGCGGGCCCGGGTTCAAGCCACCCCTTAGCTAGTGGCTGCAGTTCGCAATGAGGTGACGTTCTCGGCCACGCCGGACAGCGAAGGCGCAGCAAACCTTCCCCACGCCTCCATCAGCGCGCGGCGCATGTCTCGCAGATCGCTCCGCAGGTAAGCTTGTTCGGTCGCGGTACCGACTTTGTGGGCCAGCGCCATCTCGGCCACCATGGCCGGAATGGTCGGCATCCGTTCGGCCGCCCAGTCACGGAAGGCAGACCGGAAGCCGTGCACCGTTTCGACGCGGCCAGCCGTCCGGAGGGCCTTGGTCAGAGACATATCTGACAGCGGCCCTCCCTTCACGCCAGCGAACATCAGCCCGGTGCGCAGGGCCTTGTCCGGGTTCCAACGCTCCAGCAACGCCACGGCAGCGTCCGACAGGGTGACAACGTGCCCCTTCGCCATTTTCATCATGGAGGCGGGGCGGGTCCAAGTCCGCGCCTCCAAGTCGATTTGCTCCCAAGTGGCGTTGCGCACCTCACCGGAACGGGCAGCGGTCAAGATCGTGAACAGCACCGCGAACCGGCTGGCCGTCGCGTCCTTGCCTAGTTCGCCAGCGAGGAAGGCCGGCACCTCTGCGAAGGGCATCGCGGCGAAGTTCTTGCCTTGATCCTGCTTGGCGAGGCCGGTGCGGAGCTCGCGGGCATCGGGCAGCGCATCCCTGCGCCAGCCGCGCGCCTTGGCGAACGCCAGCACCTGCCCGATCCGGCTCCGCACCTTGCGCGCCATGACCGGCTTATCCGTCCAGATCGGGGCCAGGGCGGCAATCACGTTCGCGCCGTCGATCAGGTCAACGCGCATCCCGCCCAGCTTGGGCACCGCGTATTCCTCCAGTGAGGCAAGGAAGGCCTTGGCAGTCTTGTCGCTCCAGCCGGACTTCAGGGCTTCGTGCGCATCCTTCATGGCTTGCGCAAAGGTCGGCACCTTCACCCGTTCGCGGTCGCGCTCTGTTACAGGATCGCCACCAGCCTTCGCCAGCTTGCGCAGCGCCGCCGCCTTTTCGCGGGCCTCCGCCAGCGTCAGGCGCTTGCGCAGCATCAAGGGGGTATCATCAAGGCGCTTGTCGCCAGCGGCAAAGGCGTTCGCTCCAGCGCCATCATCGACAGAGCCTAGGCCAATGTCCCGGCGCTTGCCGTCCACCTTGATCCGCAACATCCAATTGCGGGCACCAGTCGGTGCGACCACCAGCATCAGGCCTTCGCCGTCCACCAGAATTTGCTTGGTCGGCTGACCGTCTGCGCCCTTGCCCGGCTTGGCGGCTTTCACCTTGGTTGACGTAAGCTTGCCCATGGATTCCCCACACCTTTCCCCACACATTACGGTGGCTTTCAGTGTCGGTCAATGCACTTGCCTGCACTATCGCTGCAATTCACCCCAGCATTTCCGCCATTCCTATGGCCATGGGTTTTCGCCCATGCACCCCGGTTATAGTCCTACTCAGGGAGCCATTTATTTCCTTAACAATCAGACACCTAATCCCGCACGTTTAGTGACGTGCCGCGGGATCAGTGCAGGCGCACCGTGCGCCCTTCGATCACGGCATCCAGCACCGCCGGATGCAGCGGCTCGGCAAAGCGCAGGCCGGCGCTGAAACCTTCTGACCAGGTCACCGTCGCCAGCTTGGGCTCAAGGCCGGGCAGCGCCAGCCACAGGGTCGTTCCGGGCTTCAGCCGTTCCATCGAATCCATCCGCGCAGACCAGCAGGTCAGGTCACTTACGGTAACCTTTGCACGCAGGATGCCGCGGCGATAGCCTGCGGGGATGGCCAGCGCAGGCTGCCCCGGAACCCAAGCATTTTCGCCGTTTTCAAAGCCGCGATTGTGCAACATGGCGATCCGCCTCCTGCCCCGTGATGGGATGGCGACCAATCATCGCCACGGATTTGAGGACGGCACGTTAACCGTCGCTTTCAGCAGGCGGAGGGTGATGCGCAATCCTACCTAGCAGGCGCGTTGGAAAGATTGACCGCACCTGTTGGCATCCTGGCAGCATCGCCGACGTCCACTGCCGTGGCCGTGCCAGCCATCAGCGGCTTGGCCCCATCGCCCAGCACGATGAACGCGGCCCAATAGAACGGGTGCGAGGTGCGCGGATCGTCCATCAGCTTCTGCTCCGCCTCCATCAGCGCGCCCGCCAGCGGCTTTCCGGGGGTGGTGTCGATCATCCCGGCGATCAGCCGCTTGGTGGCGTCGAAATCGTCCGGCACCGGCCAATGGCTCGCCACCACCGACCGCGCCCCTGCGCCCACAAAGGCACGCACAAGGCCATCGAGCGCATAGTTGCCACCCGTGGCCACCCCCGCCTCGAGGCTGGCAGAGACGCTGGCCATGCCTGCGGTATCGCAGGCGGAAAGGATGACGAGATCGGCGTCGAGCTTCAGGTCGAAGATCTCGCGGAACGACAGCAGACCGTCTGACCCCTGATCGCCGAAGCTGGTGACGAGTGCCGGGCGCGCCGGGCAATCCGCGCGGGGGGCAGTGACCAGCCCGTGCGTGGCGAAGTGCAGCACGCGATACTGATTGAGTTGCGGCGCACCAAGCAGGTTGGAATCCGAAAACGCCTTGTCGGTCAGCACCATGCTGCCCGGCCCCATGCGCTTCTGCGCGAACAGCAGTTCGTCGGACGAGATCGGATGCTGCCACGTGGCCAGCGGCCAATCGCATTCGTCCGCCACCGCAGCCACAGGGCGAGCCTGAGGAATGGCGTTGTGCCCAACGCCCAGATAGGGACGCGCGGCATGGCTGGGAGCCAGCTTGCGGATGTCGAGGAACCCGCGTGGGGAGACAGCGATCGAAACCTCGCGGTTGCGGCCCAGCCACTCCACCCCGGTGAAGTCGAACGGGTCGGCATCTGCCGCCTCGCTGCGCTTCAGGTAATCCGCCACGCCCTTGTCTGCGGTGACCAGCACCGACGGGGGCAGTTGCAGCATCGCCGCATCGGGTTCGAAGATCAGGTGCCTGACCGGAGGCAGCGACGCATCGACCGGGCCGAACAGCTTCACATAGAGCTTGCGAGAAAGCTCGACGTCGAACGGGTAGTTCACCTGGCGCCCGTTTTCGATCTTCACGATCGAATCCCGCAGCGCCTGCACCTGCCTGCCCAGTTCGCTCCGCGTCAGATCGACCTTATAAGCCCGTGCCGCACCGCTATCGACATAGAGTGCGTAGAGATCTTCATCGACGGCGATCAGCTTGTAGTAGGCCTCGCCCGGACGCAGCGCCTGCTGCAGTTCGGTGAGCGCCACGCGCTGCGGGGCAAGCACCTTGTAGCGCGGATAGGCCGAAAGCGTGCTGACCAGCGCGGTCTGGTCCTGCCGCAGCGAATCCAGCAATTCCTGCTGGCGCTTCAACGAATCCGCTTCGCGATCGGTCGGCGCGGCAATCGCAGACAGGCGGGCGACTTCCACCTCCGTGCGCGCAATTTCGCGGCTGCGCGCGACAGACAGGCGGAACATGGCGGAGGCGTCGTCATTCCCTTCGGAAAACTCGCGCGCCAGAACCGCCTGCGTCTGCGCCACGCCGGGCCGCTGCAGAACCTGCGCCGCCGTGAACAGGTCGGCGGCGGCTCCCGAACCGGTATCGGCCGAAAGGACTGCGAAATAGGGACCGAGCAGATCGCGCAGCGAAGCGCCACTGTCCGGGATCGCGGCACTTTCATCGATGACAGATGCAAACAGGGTGCGCGCTCCGGCGGCATCACCATTGCGGGCAAGGAATGCCGCCTTGCGCGCCCGCGCCGTCAACAGCGCGGGTGATTGCGGAAAGGCTTCGGCAAGGATCGCGATGGCCCGGTCGAACGATCCGGATGCATCGGCCTTGTGCCCCTGCGCCTCCGCCGCGAGCGCCAGTTCTATGGCGATCTCTGACTGGAGCCAGCGGGTGGAGATGACACGACCGCCATGGATTGCCTGCAACTGCCGATCTGCGGTGGTCAGCGCGCCGCGCGCGTCATCGAGCCTGCCCTGCGTCCGCGCGGCAGCCCCCGTGAGCGCCAGCGCCTGCGCGTCGAGAATGGCGGCGCGTTCCGCCGAAGTGAGCCCCGGATCGATTCCGCCCAACCGCTTCAGTGCCGCGTTTTCGCGATTGATCTGCTCGGCCAGCGGCAGATCGATCTCGCCTACGGCCAGCTTGGCCAGGTCGAAGCTGGCGGCAACTGGCTCCACTGGCGTGGCCAACGCGGCAATGGCCCCTTGCGGGTCCTGCTGGTTCAGCTTGTCGATGGCGCGATAGTTGCGCAGCAGGCGCTGGGTCAGGCCGTCGCCCGGCCGGAGTGCGCGGCTGCTCTCTTCGAAAAGGCGTGCAGCCGTGCCAAATGCGCCAAGGTTCGATTGCTGGAGCCCCTCATTGGCCAACGCCTCGGCCAGCGCCGTGCCCTGTGCCGCACGGCTGCGTGCTGCCAGTGACTGGAAGAACTCGGCACTTTCCGCAAAATGGCCGCCATTGTTGCGCAGATAACCTTCGTTGCGCGCGCCAAGCCGGTCAAGCTGACCGGCCTGGATGCGGGCCAGCGCGGCAGGGTCCGAAACTTCGGTGGTGGCGACATGGATTTCGCCCGGCACGGGCTTGTCCGCAAGAACGCTCGCCAGCGCAAGGCGCAGCACCGGATCGTAGCCCGAGAGGCCCTCGACCACCCAGGTCACGCCATCGCGCCGGACGAGGTAGCGACGATAGTCCACGCGCGTCTGCTGGTCACGGCAGGCCTGCGCCAGCACCGCACCGACCTGCTCAAGTCTGAACGGGGCGACTTCGCCGCAGGCCAGTTCCTTCACGCCCATGCCGTTCGGCACGGCACCCAGTGGTGCTTCGCGGTGCAGGGCCACAAGCGAACCGACCGCGCCCGCCGCGTCGCGACAGGTCAGGCGATAGGACCGGTCGAACATGCCGGACAGCCGATTGTCGTCTGCCGCGTTCTGCGCGGTGCACAGCACGCCCGCATTGCCGACGCGGAACGAATTGCGGACCGAAAGCGGCTGGCCCTGCGCCCATGCCGGTGCGAATGCCGTGGCAGCGGCAAGGAGGGCCAAGGAGAGCAGGCTTGCGCCCGAGGACAGACGACGGGTCACTTCTGCTCTCCCTGCGAAGGCGTTTCCTTGCCCTTGCCCAGCCCCATCAGGCCGGGGTTGCCGCTGCCGGCAACGGGCTCGTCGATCTCCACCAGCGGATCGAGCGGGCCGGTGTTGATCAACGGCATAGGCGGCGCGATCGGGCCACTGCCTCCTGCATCCCCTGCAGCGGGCGGCTGTCCCTCGCCATCGTCATCATCCGATACGAGATCGGGCGTGTCTTCCAGGCCCGGATCAGTCAGCACCGTGATCTTGTCACGGAACGAAGGATCGGGGAAGGTTTCGCCACAAATGATCGACGAGATCAGACAATCGTTGAGCCGGCTTTCGCCGCCGAACAGCGCAAGATCGTTGCGCCCTTCACGGAACGCCCTGAACGCATCGCGCCCTGCCAGGTCGGTCGGCGACGAAGCGAAGCGCCCGTTCAGCACCACAGTGATCGGCGTGGACCGGGTGGCGCTGATGCCGAACGTACCGAGCGGCACAAGCAGGCCTGCCGGATCGATGAAGGTGCCGGTGTTCTGGACATAGAAGGTTGTGCCAACCTGCATGTCGAAGGCGCCCGCACGCAGAACGGCTCCGTCACGGGGACTTCCCGATCCTGCGTCGAGATCCTGGACGAAACCGCTGTAGAACGGATCGTTGGCCAGCCTGTCCAGAACCGTGCCCGATGCCACGTGGATGTGGTCCGCGTTGATCCGCAGTGTGCCGGACAGCGCGCCATTGATGCCCTGAACGGCAAGGCTGCCGGTGCTTGAATCGAGTTCGAACTGGCCGGTCAGGAACTCGAGGGCGTTCGTCGGACGAAAGCCCGTGGCGACAACGTTGCCCGTGATCCGGATCGATCCGGTCGGCCCAGTGCGGAAGCGGACGAAGCCGTTGGGATCGTCGATCGTGCTGCCCGCATCGGGGCCGGTCACGTCAAGGTTCCCGATGCGCATCGATCCACCCTGGACCGTGAGCGAGCCGCTGTTGATCAGGCTCCATTCACCGTTGTCGAGGGTGTATCCCGTTCCGGTCAGTCCATCGCCGATCAGCATTGGGCCTGCGGCCCCTGACTGCAGCACGATCTTGCCGTTGACTCCGGCATTAAGCCCGCCCGGCTGCGATGCCCCGACCGGCGCCGCCAGGATATCGATGTCGGCGGAACTGATGGCAATGTCCGGCGCCTGCCATTGCTGCGCCACGGTTACCAGGCCACCGCTTTCAACGTAGACGGACTGGCTTGCCGTGCTCCTGCCGATGCGGACACTGCCCTGTGACGCCGCCGTGAAAGCGCCGGCATTGAAGCCCGTGAGCCGAATGGCTCCCCCGGCTCTTTGCGGCGCAACCGCGAACACCGCGTCGTAATCGAACGCGCCCGGGCTGCCGCCCAGGGCCGCCATCTGGTTGCCTGCCATCAGCACGCGACCATTGTCGGCCGTGAACAGCGTGCCGTTGAAATGCCCGGAAAGGACCGGGCCATTGATGATGATGTCCTGCCCGGCAAGGAGCGCGATGTCTTGCCCCACAACCAGGTTCGACGAAAGACTGTTGCCCGCCGCAAGCAGGACATTGCCGCCGGCGACAACGTTGACCGTCCCGATGGACCCGCCTGACGAGGCGATTTCCACGTTGCCTGTGGCCCGGATCGCGCCGGCCGAGACATCGCCGGACGATGTTGCGACGATCGCCCCGCCAGACTGCATGAAACCGGCGGCAATGCCGCCGCTGCCTGCGGCAAGGGTCACGCCTGTCGCGCCATCCAGCGATCCGTTCAGCGCAATGCCATTGCCAGCCGTGATCGATACTGCCCCCGTGGTGGCCGTAACCGTCCCGGCAGCCAGCGTTCCGGCCGATGTCAGCGCAACCGACGATCCGCGCAGATTCCCAAGGGCAAGGGCGTTGCCGGAAACGGTGACCAGACCATCAGTGCCGATGCCCGCAATGGCCACATTTCCTGTCGCACTGGCGCTGACATCCCCCGTAGCGCTGAGCACGCCCGTGTTGAGGATGCCTGCGGCACGCACGTCCACGCCGTTGACGGCATTGATCTGAAGCGTCGACAGCGTCCCCGCCGCATTCAGGACGACATTCGCCGCGTTTACCGCACCCAGGCTGACATCAACGCCCGTCGCAACCAGATCGCCATCCGTCTGCACCGTCCCCAGCGACAGGTTGCCCGTTGGATCGAGCGTTACAAGGCTGCCACCGGTCACCGTCAGCGATGCCCCCGTAAGCGCGCCCGCAATGGTCGTGGAAAGCGTTCCATTTGTCAGCGAAACCGCGCCAACCGTCGTGTCAGCCCCGCTGGTGAGCTGGAGATCGCCCCCGATGACGGTCAGCGAGCCAGCGTCGAGCGTGCCGACCGAGGCAAGCGCAACCGCGCCGTTCTGCGCAACCAGGTTTCCAAGCGAAAGCGCGCGGACGCTGCCAACCTCGATGTCGCCCGCATCCGCAGACAGCGCGCCAAGCGCGGTCGTTGCCGCGCCCTGCACCCTCAGCGCAACCGTCCCTAACGTGCCCTGTGCGTGCAGATCGCCCGCCACGACAGACCCCGCCGAGATGAGCGAGAGATTGCCGCCTGCCGCATCAATCGGCCCGGACGCCGCGAAATTGCCGATCGAGAAGAGCGTGACATCGCCCGCAGCACTGGTTCCCGCACCCATCGCAAGATTACCAGTGGCGTTGACCGACAATCCCGACCCCGCCGCCAGATCGTCGACGGCGATATTCCCTCCAGAGGTGAGCGTGACGGAACCTGCAGCGGATCCGATCGCACCGGCAGAAAGCCCTGCAGCCCCGGCATCGATCCTGATCGCGTCTCCGGCGGTGATGGACTGACCTCCGAATCCGGACAGCGTAACCGCCGTGAATTGCCCGGCCGTGACCGGACCGTTGAGCGTTATGCTGCCGGCCGTTCCAACGGGTGCCGCCGCAAAGACCGCGTTGAGATCATACGTGCTGGAAAACGGCGCACCGCCCAGGCTGGACATTGATTGGTCCGCCAGCAGAACGCGACCGGTCGCACCGATCCCGCCAAGCGTCTGGTTGCCGGTGGAAAGCACCGCAATGTCGCGACCGCCCAGCGTCCCGGCCGATATCGACGAACCACCGAACACCGCGAGGTCACCTGCGGCCTGCGCATCGCCCAGGGCAATCGCACCGTCGGACTGGACCGTGATGTCATAGGTCGCAAGGCTGCTGCCCAGCGGGCTGACAAGCCCCGCCGAAAGCGCCCCGGTCGTCACGCTTGTGACCGAACCGATGGCGATGGCATTGCCCACCGTCACGTTGCCCGTCGTCACGCCACCGTCGCCAAAGATGGTCGCCGTGTCCGCCGCGCCGATCGCTCCCGTGGTCAGCACTCCGCCGCTCGAAAGGAACGCGTTCGAGCCCGTTGAGACATTGCCAACGGTGAGGTCATCTGTCGCGCCAAGTCCGACGAGACCACCAGCGGTCACGTTGGCAAGGTTCATCGTCGTGCCGGCCGAGCCGTTTATCTGCCCGGCGGCAACAAGATTGCCCAGTGCCACCGCGCCAGCTGCGCCGATGGACAGGTTGCCGCCCGATTGGAACGAGGCATTGGCGATCAGGTCCTGCCCGGTGACCAGGTTGACCGATCCCGTGCCGAATAGGACACCGGGTGTTCCCGCCAGAGGCCCCGCATCGATCCAGTTGCCGCCACTGATGTTGACCGCCGCCGCCGTCAGCCCGCCATTGGCGCTCTGCAGCGAAAGCGATCCCTGCGTGTCGAACGAGAAGCCACCGCTGATCGTGGCCAGCCCGTCCTGCAGCTGGATGGCAGAAGCCGGTCCGGTAAGCGTTGGCGTGCCGGTCGAGGTGAAGGAAAGAGTTGTCGCCGATACATCCGCACCGCTCAAGGTGAAGCGGACGGAATTGCCGAGATCGGTCTGCGTACCATTGGTGCTGCCAAGACCACCCAGCGCGCGCGCATAGAAGGTGAGATCCTGCGCCACGAGCGACCCACGTTGCGTCGGCTGCCCGGAACGATTGGTCACCACCAGTGCCGCGGCGGCGAGCGACGTTCCCGTGGGAACAGGTCCGCCGACGAAGGCATCCCCCCCTGCTCCATCGACCAGACCGACACCACCGAACCCGGCCGCACCGTCGGCAAAGAATACACCTGCGCCGTTGATCGTTACCGGCGATCCCCGCACCAGGAGCACGGTTCCGCCGCCACTGCCATCACCGCCTGCGCCCCCATTACCTTGGATAGGCCCAGTACCACCGCTTCCGCCAGTTCCACCGTTGCCGTCCGCGATGACAGTCACGCTGGTAAAACTGGCTGACCCTGTATTCAGGGCCCCGGTATCGACATGGCTTTGCGTGCCCACCTGGACGCCGCCGCCTACAGCGGAACCACCGGCGCCGCCGTTGCCCCCGGTGCCAACGCTGATCACCGATACGCCGTTACCGCCGAGCCCGCCAAAGCCGCGGGCATGCGCGGTCACATCGCCGAGGTTGAGCACGCCATTGCCCGCAGCGCCGAGGATCGAGACGAGCCCACCAAGTCCGTCACCGCCCTTGCCGCCATCGCCCGAGATGCCGTTGCCACCGTCGCCGCCAAGGCCGTTGGCGCCCACCTGAACGGTCGTGCCATTTATCACTGCAGCGCCGCCAAGGTCATTCAGCGCCGCGATCACGAAAGTGCCGCCTTGCCCGTTGCCGCCCGCGCCGCCGACCAATCCCTGGCCGCCGATGCCATTGGCTGTACCGGTCAAATCCTGCAGCGCCAACGATCCGTTGCTGGCGCTGACAAGGACATCGCCGCCCAGCCCGTTGCCACCGGTGCCGCCCAGCGCACCGAAACCCGATGCGCTGATGCTGGTCGCGCCGCCGTTGGTGATCGAACCGCCGTTGCCGCTGTTGCCAGCCCCTTCGCTGCCCGCGGAAAGAAACACCGAGCCGCCTGCGCCATCGCCGCCAATGCCGAGCGGTGACCCGAAGTCTCCAAGGCCGCCGTTGCCATCGGCCTGCAGCGAAATGCCATTGATGATCGAAGCTGCGCCGCCGGTGGAGATGAAGCTGCTGACGCCGCCGGTGCCCACGCCACCCTTGCCCCCGGCATCGGCGTTGCCACCACCAAAGGCAGAGGTGATCAGGGCGGCCGAGGTGCTGCCCAGCGTTGCGCCCGTGCCCAGGTTGATGCGCGCATCGCCGCCTTGCGCGGCCCCGGCAATGTTGGTTCCGAACGCACCACCGCCATAGGCAACCGCCGCCATGGAGAGCGTGCCGGTGTTCAGCGCAAAGCCCGATCCTGCGATCACCAATGAGCCGCCCGAGCCGGCCCCGCCAACGCCGACCAGCGAGTTGCCGCCGCGCGAGATGGCAGACAGCGTCAGGTTTCCGGCAGAAATGCTGTTCCCGGTGGTCGCTGTCGTCGAGCCGATGAAGATCGCACCGCCCTGCCCCGCGCCACCGTCGAACGCGCAGGTGATGCATCCAAGGCCACTTGCGCCGATCCCGTCTGCCGTCAGCTGAGCGTCATTGGTCACCTGGAAGGTGGAGCCGCCCACCTCGGCCAGGATACCGATGGTGCCACCCGTGCCGTTGCCGCCCGAACCACCATTGGCGGGCACGCCCGGTCCCACGCCCGGCGCGCCCGCCGCGCCGCCGTTGCCCGATGCATCAACGGTCAGCGCGCCGAGCGTCGTCGTTCCCGTGGGCGCAACGCCACCCACCAGTCCATTGCTGGTGAAGTTCGCCGTGCCGCCCTGCCCTCTGCCGCCGTTGCCGCCGTTGAAGCCATTTCCAACATCGTCCACCCCACCGATGCCGCCCGCACCGCCCCGCCCGAAGGCATTCACGGTCAGCGTCCCGGCCGAAAGCGTTCCGTTCGAGGTCGAACCGTTGAAGTTGAGCGTGCCGCCCTGCCCATTGCCGCCGTTGCCACCGGCGATGTCGGGACTGATCGCATCTCCGCCTGCTCCGCCGACGCCGCTGACATTGATCGTCGAATCGAACAGCGCGATCAGCGATCCGCCTGCCGCGTTGGACTGCGCGTCGATCGAAACGGTGCCGCCAATGGCACCACCGCCGTTACCGCCATTGGAGCCGACGCCACCAGCCCCGTTGGCGCCCACGTTGGCACCACCTGTAAAGCTGACCGAACCGTTGTTGGCGACGATCTGCACCTGACCGCCATGCCCGGTGCCGCCCGTTGCCCCGAAAGGTGCCGCCGAACCACCAAACCCGGCGGCGCTGACGAACACGGGTGACGACCCTCCAAGGGTTACGTTGCCGGTCAAGGCCGAAATGATGGCATTGCCACCGGTTCCTGCCCCGCCCAACACCTCTCCGAAACCGCCCTTGCCCTCAGCCGTTACCGAGGAATCGGCGGACGACTGGATCGTGCCGCCCGTCGATAGCAGTTGCGCCGTACCGCCCTGGCCCGCGCCACCGTTGTCGATGCCGTCCCCGCCAGTGCCCGAAGCCAGCACGAATATGCTCTGCCCCGATAGCGTCCCTGCCCCAGCAGAGACCGTGGCGGTGCCACCCCGGCCGAGCGATCCGTCACCGCTGAAGCTGTCGGCCGCCAAGCCGCCTGTTCCGCTGGCTTCCACGTTGATGATGGAGGCCGAAATCCCGCCGCCGTTGCCGCCGATCGAAATGGCCGCGTTGCCGCCGATCCCGGTTCCGCCCGCTCCCGTGCTGAAGTAATCGCCACCTTGGGCATTTGCCGTGACAGACAGGATACCGGTGGTCAGTTGCGCGCCATCATCCAGCGCGGCAAATGCGATCCCGCCCTGTCCGTTGCCCGCGGTCACGTCGGTGCCCGATCCGCCTGAACCGGCAGCGGACATGAACACATTCGCCACCGTCAGCCCATGTTTGCCGCCGGAAAGCGACAGCGTCGCCTGCCCGCCCTGCCCATTGCCGGCCAGGCCGGTGTTGGCCGATGCGCCGGCACCCACGACGCTCATGTTCACGTCGCCGCCAATGGTAATGGTCTGCGCCGTGGCGCCCTGGATCGAGAAGTTGACCGCGCCACCCGTACCATCGCCGCCGGACTGGTCGGTAGGCAGTGTAGCATTGCCGAACCCGCCGATGCCCTCGGCCGTCATCGTCACGCCGCCGCCAACGTCGAGTGCGCCAGCCCCGGCAAGACCGAAGAAGGTCACGTTACCGCCCGTTCCCGCACCGCCCGCAAAGCCGGCAGGGAAAGCGCTGCCACCACTGCCGCTGGCGTTTGCGGTTATTCCACCGCCCACCGTGATGGTGGACCCGCCATCATAGGCCAGAAGCACTGCGCCACCGGTGCCCGAACCCGCGTTTGCAGACGTGGCGGAAGTTGGGCCACCCTGTCCTTGCGCGGTAAACGCCAGATCGCCCGTAACGTCGAGCGTGGAACCGTTGGTCAGACCGAGATAGGCCGTCCCTCCGGTGATCGAAGCACCTTCGGTAAGGCCGCTGCGGTTTGCACTGATGAAGACGCTGCCACCGACAGTCAGCGACCCTTGGTTGAGATCGAGCGTGGCCTGCGATGTGTCAGACGGTGCGCCGGTAAAAACCGCCGCTGCGTCGCGCGAGATCACGGACAGGTTGCCCGCCACCGTCATCGTGGAACCGGCTCCGGAAACCAGCACATGCGCGGCATTGGTATCGGGCGATCCGGGATGGACCACGCCCGCGACCGAAAGATCTGAACCGAAAGTCGCCGTCTCGCCGGGGCCGACGCCGACCACGGCATTGCCACTGGCCACCGCCGCAAGTGCCGAGTTCGACGTGATCGCGCCGATGCGGATGTCTGCCTGCCCGGTGCCTCCTCCGGCAGAGGCCGTGTTTCCGACAGCGCCGCCCACGATGTCCTGCCCGGCCGACAGCACCACGGTGTTGCCCACCACGTTGGCCCCGCCTGCCACTGCAAAGCCAAGCTGGCTGCCCCCGGCAATGGCCATCGTGATCGCGGTATTCTTGGGCACGGCAACCATGTAGATGCCCTGCACCACCGTGCCGCCCGCGCTGGCGACATTGGTGATCGTGCCGCTGTTCGAGATGACATTGCCGGTCGCGCTGGTGCCGCTGTCGACCTGAATGTTGTAAAGCCCGTCGGGCGAGAACTGGATCGTCGCCGCATCGGCCGCCACCAGCGCCGCCGAACCATCCACGCTGATCGCACCATCCTGCACGATCCGCGGCGCGACCAGCGCGACATAGGCGTTGGCGGCCGAACCTACCGACGAATTGATCTGCGCCCCCGCCTCGACGGTGACCGAAGTCCCCGCCTGCGCGGAAAGGAACTGGTAGGTGCTGCCCGACCCGAAGTTTCCGGTCGCCGCGTCATAGGGGATGTCGGACGTGGTCAGGACCAGGTTGCCGACGTCGAACACCGAGGTCGACCCGATGATGATGCCGCCCGGCGTGTAGAAGAACACCGTGCCGCCGCGCGTGGCAGGCCCACCGGCCGCTGACTGGATTTCCGAAACCGTGCGCCCGTCAAAACGGATGGGCCGGTTCAGCACGGGATTGCCCGAAGCATCGACCGGGATCACTCGGTTGAGCACGGCGAAGTCTGCGGTGGACCCGGCATTGTTGTGGAACGTGGTGGTCGTTCCGTTCGGCTGGAACAGGATGGTGCCGGTGCCGCTGGTATCGGTGGGTGTCCAGTTGATCACCGACTGCGGACTGTTCAGCGTCACGTCGGTGGTCGTCAACGTCGCGAAAATGCTGCCGTTGGCCGGGTTGGTGAAAGTGCCGGTTCCTTGCAGGGACTGCGCGTGTGCGGCAATGGCCCCTGCCGCCAGCGTGGCGGCGATGGCCAGCGAAGAGGCCGTCCACGTCTCCTTGCGGCTCCGCTTGCGTACGGTCGGCTTGGGCAGGTTGGAACCAGTCGCGGCCATCACAGGGCCCTCCACGGAAGCAGGCGTGTCGTCAGTGTCAGCAGGAAACGGGCATCGCTCTTGCGCGCCTGCAGTCCCGCCGCGCGCAGCGGCACGGCCAGTGCGGCATCAAGCCGGAAGCGATCGCTCAGCTCGGCGCGAACGCCGCCGCCGGCAGAATAGAGCCGGTCATCTGACGGTCGTCCGTCAAGCGTGACCTTGCGCCCGCGGTTCCAGGCCCAGGCCGCATCGAAGAAGCCATAGGGCTGCAGATGCACGCCCTCGCCCGCGCGCAGGCGGGGGCCCCGCAGTTCGGCGGAGAAGCCGACGCCGCTGTCACCGGAAATCTCGCCCGGATCATAGCCGCGGCCAACGGTGTAGTTGCCCGCCGAGAACTCCTCGAAGCTCTGCACCGGACCGAAGGCGATCTGGCCGCGCGGATGAAGCGCGAAGGCGACGTTGCCGAAGGCGTGCTCCAGATCCATCTCGGCCCGCACCACGGTGGAAGTCGGCGATCCCGAAAGCCGCGCTGTGGGCGTGGCGAGCAGGCAGCCGAGGCTGAGGCAAGACCGCGTCGCATCGAGGATATCAAGCCCCTGCCGCAATTCCAGCGACGAGGAATAGCGCCAGCGCGGCTGGGAATGCGCCAGATCCACCGCATCGGTATCCAAGCGCAGCCAGCCGACTCGCACCTTGTCACGGGTCAAGGGCGCGATCAGCCGGACGTTCTGCGTCACCAGGTCAAGCCCGGCGGACAGCCACAGGTTGCGCCGCTGCGACCGGATCACGGGATAGCGCGCATAGAGACTGCCGAACGAGGTGCGCGCCTCAAGCTTTGCGCCACCCCCCACGGGGCCGATGTCGGGCTGCGTCCAGGCGTAGGTGAACTGGCCACCCACCACCAACCCTTCGCGGCCGGGGCGGAACTCGTGGCTCGCCTGCAGGATGTGCTGTTCCTTGAAGTCGGCTGTCGCATAGTAGGACAGCGTCGTCGCATCGCCCATGCCGGTGATGCCGAACAGCTGCGCACGCACCTGCCCGCCCCAGCGGCCCGTTGCCCGGCTGGCGAGGTTCTGGACGTTGAGATCCACGGCATAGGGCTGCCGCAGCACGGTCACTTCGCCGATCAGGTCACCCGGCGCGGTCCCAGCGGGCCGCAGCGTGAGCTGCACATTGTATCCCGGCAAGTCACGGGCAAGCAGCAGGTAGCGCTCGGCCTTGTTGCGGTCGAAAATCTCCTCGCCGCCCAGATGCTGCAGGTACTGCTCCAGCTTGCGCTGCGCGCCTCGCGTTTCGCCACGCGCGCGCACCGCCGTGACACGGGCATAGAGCACTTCCATCTGCACGTGGCCGTTCTCGATGCGCTGCACCGGCACCTGAACGGCCGCCAGATAGCCCTTGTTGCGCAGGATCGTGCCCGCAGCATCGCGAATGTCGCACAGCACGGAAATTGGCTGCGGCTGACCGGACAAGGGCTTCCACGCCTGCTCCAGGTCCTGCGGCGTCGCACCCTTCAGGTTGTTGAACACCACATCGGCAATGTTGACCTTGATATCGGCATAACGCGGATCGGCCAGCGGACAGGGCGAACGCTCGATCCCGCCCTCGATCTTAAGCTGCGGCGCAGCCGCTTCAGGCGCAGGGGCCGTGATACCGCGCAATTCGTCGCGCGTCGGAGCCGCAACCTGCGCGTGAACGGAACTAGCCATCGAAGCCAAGGCAAGCAGGCACACCGCCAGCGCCGAAACCGGCTGACGTCCCCCCCCAAGGTGTACCACATTCGTCATTTCTGCCCCCGCCGTCGTGTGCTGCGACGCGGCCCGTATTCTTATCGTTGCCCGCGGCCTAGCAAGTGCGCGCGATCACTGTCAAACCACTTTGGAGATATCACGAAAAACCATTATTATCATATGCTTCAGTCACGAAGCAAAAATTGTCGTGAATTTCCAAAACCGCATTGGCACCTTCCACGCAAAAGGCGCGCAGGTTTCCCCGCGCGCCCTCCGAAATGGTTCAATCTGGCACAGGCAGCAGGTCAGTCAGCCGCCCCGTGGCAGTGCTTGTACTTCTGCCCGGATCCGCACGGACAGGGCGAATTCCGGCTGATGCCCGTGCCGGCATAAGGGTCTGCCCCGCCCTGCCCCGGTCCTGCGGCCTGCGCCGCACCTTGGGCACCAAGCGCGCCCAGCATCGCCGCTGCGCCCGGAACCGACTGGGTATCGTCATCGCCGGTGAAGGGGTCGATGTGGCTGGTCAGGAAATCAGGCAGCTCGGGCAGCTGGAAATCTTCGGGCGGACGCATGCGGAATTCGGCGGTCATCAGGATGCGCGTCACATCCTCGCGGATCACTTCGAGCATCTTTTCGAACAGGCCGAACGCTTCCTGCTTGTATTCATTGATCGGCGTCTTCTGCGCATAGGCGCGCAGGAACACCACCTGGCGCAGCGCATCAAGCGTCGCGAGGTGCTCCTTCCAGTGGTGGTCGAGCCGCTCCAGCAGGACAGACTTTTCCAGCCCGCGCCATGAGCTTTCATCCAGGTTCGAAATCTTCTCCGCCATGTGCGCATCGGCCAGCGCGACAAGGCGTTCCTCGATCGTCTCGGGCTCCAGCTGGTCTTCCTGCAGCCAATCATCGATCGGTGCGGGAATGCCGAGCACGCCATCGACGCGCGCCTTGAGCTGTTCCACATCCCACTGTTCGGGATACGATCCCGGCGGGCAGGCATCGGCGACGATGGCGTTGATGGTGTCGGCACGCATGTCCTCCACCACTTCACCGATCGTTTCGGCATCCATGATGTCGGCGCGCTGTTCGTAGATCACCTTGCGCTGGTCGTTCATCACGTTGTCGTATTCGACGACCTGCTTGCGGATGTCGTAATTGCGCGCCTCGACCTTCTTCTGCGCGGTCTCGATCGCCTTTGATAGCCACTTGGAACCGATCGCCTCGCCATCGGCGAGGTTCGAATTCATCATGCGGGCAAACAGCGTATCCGGCCCGAAGATGCGCAGCAGGTCATCCTCAAGGCACAGGTAGAACTTCGACAGGCCCGGGTCACCCTGACGGCCCGAACGGCCGCGCAGCTGGTTGTCGATGCGGCGGCTTTCGTGCCGTTCGGTGCCGATCACGCACAGGCCGCCGGCGGCCAGCACCTTGGCCTTTTCCTCTTCGATCTCGGCGGCGATCTTCGCAATTGCTGCTTCGCGCTCGGGGCCTTCCGGCACGTCGCGCAACTCGTCTTCCACGCGGAATTCCAGGTTGCCACCCAGCTTGATGTCGGTGCCACGGCCCGCCATGTTGGTGGCGATGGTCACCGCGCCCAGCCGGCCCGCCTGCGCCACGATATGCGCCTCCATCTCGTGGAAGCGGGCGTTCAGCACGGCGTGCTTCACGCCTTCCTTGCGCAGGAAGTCTGACAGCATCTCCGACTTTTCGATGGAAACCGTGCCAACCAGCACCGGCTGGCCGCTTTCGTACTTCTCGCGGATCAGCTTGGCGATGGCGCCGAACTTGTCGGTGGTGTTCTTGTAGAACTCGTCCTCCTCGTCCACGCGCTGCACCGGCACGTTGGTGGGAATGGTGACGACGTTCATCTTGTAGATGTCGAAGAATTCCGCAGCCTCGGTCGCTGCGGTGCCGGTCATGCCGCCCAGCTTGGGATACATGCGGAAATAATTCTGGAAGGTGATCGAGGCCATCGTCTGGTTCTCGGGCTCGATCCGCACGCCTTCCTTGGCTTCCACCGCCTGGTGCAGGCCGTTCGACCAGCGCCGGCCGTCCATCATGCGGCCAGTGAACTCGTCGATGATCACCACCTTCTCGTCCTTGACGATGTAGTCGATGTCACGCTTGAACATGACATTGGCCTTCAGCGCCTGGTCGAGATGGTGGACCACCATCGTGTTCTCGATGTCATAGAGGTTCGAGCCGACCAGCAGCCCCGCGGTTTCGAGCGCGCGCTCCACCCATTCCACGCCGTCTTCGGTCAGCGAGATGTTCTTGGTCTTCTCGTCCGCCTCGTACAGCGACGGATCGATGGTCTTCACCACCGCATCGACGGCGATGTAGAGGTCGCTCTTGTCGTCGGTGGGGCCAGAAATGATCAACGGCGTGCGCGCCTCGTCGATCAGGATGGAATCCACCTCGTCGACGATGGCGTAGTTGAACGGGCGGTGCACCATCTGGCCCCGCTCGTGCTTCATGTTGTCGCGCAGGTAGTCGAAGCCGAGCTCGTTGTTGGTGGCATAGGTGATGTCGGCGTTGTACGCTTCGCGCCGTTCGTACTCGCTCAGGTTCGGCACGATCACGCCCACGCTCAGGCCCAGGAACTTGTAGAGCTGGCCCATCCATTCCGCGTCGCGCTTGGCCAGATAATCGTTCACGGTCACGACGTGGACGCCCTTGCCTTCGATGGCGTTGAGATAGGTCGCCAGCGTGGCCACCAGCGTCTTGCCTTCACCGGTGCGCATCTCGGCGATTTCGCCACGGTGCATCACGATGCCGCCGATCATCTGCACGTCAAAGTGGCGCATGCCCAGCACGCGCTTCGATGCCTCGCGGCAGGTGGCGAAGGCTTCGGGCAGGATATCGTCCAGCGTCTCGCCCTGCGCCAGCCGGTTGCGGAAAAGCTGGGTCTGCGCAGTCAGTTCCTCGTCGGAAAGAGACTGCATCGCCGGTTCGTAAGCCGCGATCCGGCGCACGATCTTGTCGAGCGACTTGACGTAACGATCATTGGACGAGCCGAAAATGGCCTTGGCAACTGCGCCGAACATAGGCGGAATCCTGTCTGCAAAATGGGTCGAGAGCCCGCGACGCCATGCGCAGGCGGAAATCGGAAAAAAGCGAATGCGCGAGGCGCTATTCGCGGGCGCGATCGACCGAAACGATTACGCCACAGCGCGCGACGGGCGCAGGCGGAAACGCCGGAAACGCGCGTTCGATCCGGAACGCCGCCTTGGCGACTGCCGCACGCACCGGGCATTCCGCGCGTTCCTGCGCCTGCGCGCCGGCCACGCTGGCCGCCACAACCTGCGCGCGCGAGGCCGCAACCGCGTTCCCCGGCAGCGAAAGCCCGCTGAGCATGGCAAGAAGGACGAGCAGAAAGCGCATCGCGCGCCGAGATAGGCGAGCAATCCTTTCTCGTCCATGCATGAACGCGCATTTTTCTGCGCGCAAGTTCCTCTCTGTCCTCAGGGCGCCTCGACCACGGTGGAGAACATGACCTTTACCCGCCGCGCCACCGGTTGCCCGTTCGCGTCCCGATAGGGATCATACGATGCGGGCTTGTCGCAGGGGCCGTCCCCATCGGCCTTCCTTTTCATTTCTTCCGTCGCCTCGCCCTCCATGCGGACGACCTTGCAATCCGTCATCGAGCCATCGGGCTGGACGATGAAGGAGAACTCAAGCGTCCCGGCCTTGGGTGGCTCGGCCGTGCGCGGGATCACCCAGCGCACCGAACTGCGATAGGTTCCTTCCACAGGCCGGCCCTTCTTGTCCGTGGCGGGAGTAAACCGTGCGCGTTCCATGATCAGGGCACAGGATTGGGTATCGAGATCGGGCGAACCGGTGCTCTGCACGATTTCGCAACCGGTGGGCGTACCCTCTGCGGAAACGGTCAGCGCAAATCGGACAACACCCTCGCGCTCCTCGCGCAGCGCCCGCGCCGGATAGTCCTCCGTCGTGACCCAGAAACCCGGGTTGCTTGCCGGGACCGGGGCGGTGGGCTCCGCCGCCCGGGCGGCATCAGCGGCGACAAGGGCAACGCCTGCAATCGCGGGCCAGACAAGACGGATGTGTTTCTGCATCGGTCGACTATTCCCGCCGGCCCCCTTTGCCGCAATCCCGTTTTTGGCCCGTTCTTGCGAGATGTTCACCAATCCTTATCCCAAGCCATGCCATGCCCTATCCATGGCAAGGGAGGGGGCATCCGGAACCGCAGGAGGCGGGCGTCTCGTCGGGCTCGATGGGTTGCGTGGCATTGCCGCGATCTTTGTGCTGATGCTCCATTTCGATGATCTTTCCGGCGTGCGCGGGGTGTTTGCGCACGGTTATCTGGCGGTCGATTTCTTCTACATGCTCAGCGGCTTCGTGCTGGTTGCGCCGATCGAGGCGGCGCCGCGGCAGAATTCGGCCCTGCGGTTCATGGTGGCCCGTGTCGCCCGCTTGTGGCCATTGATGGCGCTGGGCGTGCTGCTGGGGATCGCCACCCATGCCTCGGCCTGGGGCTTTGCGCCGGTGCTGCCGCTGATCGCGATGGCGCTGTTCCATGTCCCGCGCCTTGATGGCAATGCCATGACCTTCCCGCTCAACCAGCCGCAGTGGTCGCTGGAAGTGGAGCTGGCCGCCAATGCCGCTCATCTCCTGCTGCTGCGCAGGCTTTCGGTCACCGGCTTGCTGCTGATCTCTGCTTCCTGCTGGATCGTCCTGCTGCCGGTCTCGCTGCGCGAAGGCTCGATGCAGCTGGGCTCGCAGGGGGACGACTGGATCTACGGGTTCGTCCGGGCCGGGTTCGCCTATCCGCTGGGGGTCGTGCTGGGCCGGCATTGCTTCACGGCAACGCGCCGGGCAACCCATTGGCTGGTTGCTCCGGCCCTGCTGCTTGCCGTCCTGCTTCTCCCATCGCTCCCCGGCCTGCCCGATGCGCTGATGGATTTGCTGGCGCTGCTGGTGTTTCCGGCGGTGCTGGCGGCCGGGGCTCTGGCAAATGTCCCGCCCGGTATCGCCCAGCGTTTCAGCTGGCTCGGCGGCATCTCCTTCCCGCTTTACGCCACGCACTTCCCCATCCTGGAAGCCGCGCACGTGGTCGGCGATACCCTGCCCCTCGCCTTGCGCGCGCCCCTGTTCCTCTGCGCGCTCGCAGCCTGCGTGTGGATCGCGCACCTTATCGCAAAGTCGCCGCTCAGCCGGGGCATTCCCCTGCCCCTCCCGCGCGTGAAGCAATTGCAGGGCGCTGCCTGACGCGCTAGGCGCTCGGCCATGTCCGACGCCGTTTCCCCGCTCGCCGTTCCGTTTCCTCCGCTTCCGGCCATCGCCGGGGTAACCCCGCGCGTCGCCCGCGCCGGCTACAAGGACTGGGGCCGTTGCGACCTGACCTATGTCGAGCTGGCCGAAGGCACGGTCGTGGCCGGCGTGTTCACCCGCAACGTCTGCTGCTCGTCTGAAGTAGAGCTTGGCAGGCAGAACGTGGCGCAGGGCCAAGCACGGGCGCTGGTGGTCAATGCCGGCAACTCCAACGCCTTCACCGGCTATCGCGGGCGTGAGGCGGTTGAGGCGATCATGGCACAAGTGAGCGCGCATCTCGCCTGCCCGGCCGAGCAGGTCTTCGTCTCCTCCACCGGCGTGATCGGCGTGCCCCTGCCCAAGGACAAGGCCCGCGCCGGAATCGAGGCGGCGCTGCTGGCCGAACCCTGCAACTGGGAAGACGCCGCGCAGACCATCGGCACCACCGACACCTTTGCAAAGGGTGCCACCGCCACTGCCATGGTCGGCGGGGTCAAGGTCACCCTCTCCGCCATCATCAAGGGCAGCGGCATGATCGCGCCCGACATGGCGACGATGCTGGGCTACATATTCACCGATGCCGCGGTCGATCCGGCAATCCTGCAGCAGTGCCTGTCGCAGGCGAATCTGCGCACCTTCTCGTGCATCACGGTCGACAGCGACACCTCCACCAGCGACACCGTGCTCGCCTTCGCCACGGGCAAGGCGGGCAATCCCGTGCTTGCCTCGTTCGACAGCGCCGGCGCGGACGCCTTTGCCGCCGCGCTGGAACAGGTCTGCCGCGAACTGGCGCACCTGGTGGTCAAGGATGGCGAAGGCGCGCAGAAGTTCATCGCCGTCTCGGTCACCGGCGCGGTAAGCGACGAAAGCGCGCGCAAGGTTGGCCTCGCCATAGCCAACTCGCCCTTGGTGAAGACCGCCATCGCGGGCGAGGACGCCAACTGGGGCCGCGTGGTCATGGCCGTGGGAAAGGCCGGCGAACCGGCAGACCGCGACCGGCTGTCCATCGGCTTTGGCGGCACGTGGGCCGCGCGCGAAGGCCAGCCGCTCGCCGATTACGACGAGGCCCCGGTCGCTGCGCACCTGCGGGGCCGGGAAATCTCCATCGAGGTCGATCTCGGCCTTGGCGAAGGCCGCGCCACGGTGTGGACCTGCGACCTCACCCACGGATACATCTCGATCAACGCCGATTACCGGAGCTGATCGCCGATGATCACGCTCTGGGGCCGCCTCAATTCGCATAACGTCAAGAAGGTGGCGTGGGCGCTGGTCGAAATGGGCCTGCCGTTCGAGCGGCGCGACATCGGCGGGCCGTTCGGCTTCACCCCCGAATACCTGGCGATGAATCCCAACCGGATGATCCCCACCATCGAGGACGATGGCTTCGCTCTCTGGGAATCGAACGCGATCCTGCGCTACCTTGCCGATCGTTATGCCCCCGCGTTCCGCAGTGAGGATGCCCGCGTCCGCGCCGCGGGGGACAAATGGATGGACCGGCAGTTCCACTTCGCCGATGCGCAGCGCGACGCCTTCCTCGGCTGCGTGCGTCACGGCAAGGACGGCACCGATCCAGTGGTTGCCGCCTCGGCCGCCGCCGCCACGCAGATGATGCAGATTCTCGAGGCCGAACTGGAAACGAGCCACTGGCTCTCCGGGCCGGACTTCGGCATCGCCGACATTCCGATGGGGGTCTATGCGCACACCTACTTCTCCCTCCCCGTCGCGCGCGCCCCGCTGCCCCGGCTGGAAGAGTGGTACGCCCGCCTGCAGACCCGCCCCGGCTATGCCGACAACGTGATGATTCCCCTGACATGACCAGCTTTTCCGCGCTCGACCGCCAGATCGCCGCGCTGATGCGGCGGGTGGCCGAAACCGCCATCCTGCCGCGTTACCAGGCGCTGGCCGACCATGAAGTGATCGCCAAGGCGGCGAACGACATGGTGACCATTGCCGATACTGAGGCCGAGGCCCTGCTGGCCGAAGGACTTTCGGCGATCCTGCCGGAGGCTGCCATCGTGGGCGAGGAAGCCGTCCACGCCGATCCCGCGCTGTCCGCGCGGCTGGACAATGGCCTGTGCTGGATCATCGATCCCGTGGACGGCACCAATAACTTTGCCGCGGGCAAGCCGCCCTTCGGGATCATCCTGTCCTTGAGCGACGGCGGGGATATCCGGTCGGGCTGGATCTATGACCCGCTGCAGGACCGCCTGTGCATCGCGCACAAGGGCCTGGGCGCCTTCGTCAATGGCGAACGCGTCATGGCGCGGCCAACCGGCCAGACTCCGCCGATCGCCGCGATCAGCACGGTGTTCCTCGATCCGGCGCAGCGCGCGCAGGTACAGGCCCGCATCGCGCCTTTCTACTCTCTCGTCGATATCCCGCGCTGCGCGGCCGAACAGTATCCGCGCCTCGTCCTGGGCGTGAACGACATCTCGGTGTTCGAACGCACCCTGCCCTGGGACCATGCCGCAGGCGTACTCTTCGTCAACGAGGCCGGCGGCATGGCTGCGCGGCCCGACGGATCGCCCTATCGCACCGACCAGCACGGGCAAAAAGGCCTGTTTGCAGCCTCTTCACCCTCACTCTTCGAAGAGTTTGTGAAGCGCGTGAGCGCCTAGATCTGACTCGGACCGCCCAAGATCCGCTTATGCTGAGCTTGTCGAAGAATCTCGCGCAACCGTAGCGCGGGCACCCTTCGAAAAGCTCAGGGTGAGCGGATGTGGGGGAACTGAGCCGACCACAACCGCCCAGTGATCCTCACTGCGAAGGGTCCTTCACCTTGAACGGGTCGGTCGGTGCGGGCTGCGTGGGCAGCACGGCGCGGGGCAGTTCCTTGTCGCTGTTGGCCGCCTGCCACAGCATCCCCGCCATGATCACCGCCGCCTGCCGCATGTCGTCGGCGCGCATGTGGTCCACCGTGTCGAGGTTGGTGTGGTGGACCCGGGTATCGTAATCCAGCGGGTCCTGGATGAACTGGTATCCCGGCAGGCCGATCGCCTGCATGAAGACGTGATCGGTCCCGCTGGTCTTGCTCACCACCAGCTTGTCCGCGCCCAGCATGTTGAACGGGCTCAGCCAGTCTTTCAGCAGCTTTTCCGCACCCAGGTTGCCTTCGCTGTAGATGCCGCGGAACCGGCCTGATCCGTTGTCCATGTTGAAATAGGCCTTCAGCTGCCCGTATTCCGCCTTGGGCGTGATCGGAAAGGCATTGCGCCACGCCACGTAGGAATCGATGCCCTTCAGCGAAGGATCAACCGGCCGCGTCGCCAGGTGCTGATCGATATAGGCGCGGCTGCCCAGCAGGCCCTGCTCTTCCCCGCTCCACAGCACGAAACGGATGGTGCGCCTGGGCTTGATGCCCAGCTTCGCGATCAGCCGCGCCGCTTCCAGCACGGTCACGCTGCCTGCGCCGTTGTCGCTTGCGCCATCGCCGGCGATCCAGCTGTCGAAATGCGCGCCGGCCATCACATAGCCTGCCTTGGGATCGCTGCCCGGAATCTCGGCCACCACGTTCTCGGCGCGCAGGTTGCTTTCGTCAAAGCGGGCGGCAACGGTGATCGCAATTTCCGGCGCGGCCCCGGTCTTCGCCAGCCGCACCAGCCGGCGATAGTCCTCCTGCGCCAGTTCGATGGCCGGCAGCGCCAGCGTCTGGCCGGGCTGGAAGTCATAGCCTTCGCCGTGCACCAGCTTGCCGTCACGATAGCTCATCTTGACCATCGCCACCGCGCCCTCGGCCTTGAGGAAAGCGGCCAGCTTGCCCTGAAAGCGCCGGGTCTTCACCTGCTGTGCCGGGGCATCGGGATCGAACACCGGCTTGGTATAGGTATCGAGTTCGGCGATCTCGGCATCGGTATAACGCTGGAAAACCGGGTCCTTGCTCTCGCTGGTCTGGCCGGGCAGCGAAACCAGCACGATCTTGCCCGCCAGCTTGCCCTTCCATTCGGCAAAGTGCTCCTCGCGAGACATCGGCGCGATCACCACCGGCGCCTGCAGCGTGCCGGCCGTCGGCGGCGACCAGGCGACCGGGATGGCCGTCAGCGGCAGCACGCGAGGCGTCACCATCGCCACTGAATAGCTGTCGAGATTCCAGCCCACGCCGAAGTCGAAGGGTTCGACATGGACATTGGCCAGGCCCCGCTGCTTCAGCAGGTCTATCGCCCAGCCTTCCGCCTTGCGGTGATTTTCGGAATTGGTGAGGCGCGGGCCGATGCGGTCCATCAGCGCGGAGGCGGTGGTCATCGCCTCGCTGCGGTTCATGCCTTCGTCGATGATCCGCGCGATCGCGGCGCTATCGTCGGCCGCCAGCGCGGCCATGGGCGCGGCGGCAATCAGGCCGGGCGCAAGCAGGAGGGCGAACCGGCGGGATAGTGGGGTCGGCATGGCAGGCAGGCTCCGGAGCAAGGGTGCAGACCCATGTCTTGCACCCTGCCCGAAGCTTGCCAACCGGCATTTGGCGTATAGTCAGATCACGCTTTCGATCCAGCCCTTCAGCTGGCTCTTGGGCGCAGCGCCAAGCTTCTGCGCGACCGCCTTGCCGTCCTTGAACAGCACCAGCAGCGGGATGGACTGCACGCCGATCTCGCCGGGAACGCCGGTGTTCTCCATGATGTCCATCTTCACGATGTCGATCTTGTCCGCCAGTTCCTCGGAAATCTCTTCCAGCGCGGGCGCGATCATCTTGCACGGGCCGCACCAGTCCGCCCAGAAATCCACCAGCACGGGCTTGCCCGCCTGCAGGACCTCGGTTTCGAAAGTGGCGTCGGTGACGGCTTTGGTCGACATGGAATGCAACTCCTGAAGGTGTGGATGGCAATCTAGGCAGGGCGCGGGCGGGTGCAAGCGCTCAGCCGCTAAAGGATTCCTCGCGGGGGGCAAGGTCCAGCTTCTGCGCCGCGAGCAGCGCATCGGGCAGCACGAACAGTTCCGGCGCGTGGGTATAGAGCAGCGCCGCCTCCACCGTGGCGCCGGGATGGATCACCCGCAGCGCCGCGACATAGGCCGCCATCTGGCGGATATAGGCCGCCGGGATATCCTCCAGCGCGCGCGGCGGGCGGCGGCCGGTCTTGAAATCGACGATGCGGATAAGCCCCGGCGTGACCAGCAGACGGTCGATGGTGCCCGAAACGATGCGCTCCCCCACCAGCGCGGCAATCGGCACTTCGGCCAGCGAACCCGGCCCGAACACGTCCTGCCAGCCGGGGTGATCGAGCACGGCGATTGCCGCATCGGCCATGGCCGCATGGTCCTGCGGTTCAAAGCCCACTGCCGATTTCGCCAGCCAGACCAGCGCAGCCTCGCGCCGCTGTTCGGGCGGCAATTCCGGCAGACGTTCGATCAGCTTGTGCAGCAGCGTGCCGCGCCGCGCCGCCAGCAGGGCACCCGGACCCGGCCGCACCGGGGGATCGGGCGCGTCTTCCTCGCCCAGCGACGATGGGGCCAGCGGGCGCGGCGGGCGCGGTTCCGGTCCGATCGGTGCGGTCAAGACCTCGGGCAGGACAACAGGCATGGCGTCCTGCACCTCGCCCTTGCGGCCTGAATGGACCGGCGGCCCGCCCAATTGCTTGCGCCCGCCCCACAGCGCGTCCTCCGTCCAGCCTTCGGTGCCGAACAGCGGCTCCAGCTGCGCATACCAGCTGTCCGGCGGCAGCTCGGTCTGGCGCTTGCCCAGCGATCCGGCGATGAACAGCGCCTCTTCCGCCCGGGTCATCGCCACATACAGCAGGCGCCAGTGCTCCTCGCGCTCTTCCTTCAAGGCCAGCAGCTCCGCCGCCTTGACCGGCCCGGCGCGCTCTTCCTTCTTCAGCGGCGGCAGGGGAATCGCGCGCTTCTCGTCCAGCACGTGCTCCACCACTTCCAGCCCGCGCGGCGGAGACTTGTCCGGATCGTCCGCCGCATCGGCAAGGATCACGATGGGCGCCTGCAGGCCCTTGGAACCGTGCACGGTCATCACCCGCACCAGCCCCTCGTTCTTGCCAGCCTCGCGCTTGATGTCGCCCTCGCCCGCGTCGAACCACTGCAGGAAGCCGACAAGGCTGGGCACCTTGCCCCCGGCATAGGCCATCGCGGCGTTCAGCAGTTCATCGATCGGGTCGTTCGCCTCGCGCCCCAGCCGCGCCACCAGCCTGCGCCGGCCCTGCCAGGGCCCCACCAGCATCCAGTGCAGCAGCGAGGCCGGCGGCTCGTAATCCGCGCGCGCCAGCAACGCGCGCAGCCGCTCCATCGTGGCAAAGGTCTCGGGCCCCTCGCTCTCGCGCAGGTGGTCCCACAGCCGCACCCGCTTCGCCCGGTATCCGAAGCGCAGCAGATCATCCTGCGTCCAGCCGATCAGCGGCGAGACCAGCAGGTTGGCAAGGTTCAGGTCGTCCAGCGGCTGCGCGCAGAACCGCAGCGCCGCCATCAGGTCTTTCACCGCCAATGGCGCGCCCAGCCGCAGACGGTCCACGCCCGCCACCGGCACGCCCTGCGCATGCAGCCGCGCCACGATCAGCCCGGCCAGCTCCTTGCGCTTGCGCACCAGCACCATGATGTCGCCCGGCCCGGCATTGCGCCCGTGTTTTTCCAGCGGGAAGCCCCGCTCGATCCAGCCGCGCACCTGCCGCGCGATGCGGTCGGCCAGCGTACGGTCAGGACGGGAGAGCCAGGATTCCTCGCCCTCGCCCACACCATCCTCGGCGTCCTCGGCCTCACCGTCCTTCAGGCCGACGACCTGCCACAGCGCCACCGTGCCGGCGCGCTCGTCGCCCTTGTGCGGTTCCGGCGCATCCTTCAGGCCAAACCGCGCCACGCCGATGTGGTGGATCGCCCTGTCGACGAAATCGAGGATCGGGCGCGATGTGCGATAGGATCGCCCGAGCCCGAGGTCGAGCAGCCGACGCGCCTCGTCATTGGTCGCTTCGGCCAGCGCGAACAGCTGGCGCGCCACCTTGTCGCGCGCCTTGTCGAAGTTCTCCGGGCTGGTGCCCTGGAAGCGGAAGATCGCCTGCTTGTAGTCCCCCACCACGAACAGCGTGCGCATGGCATCGGGCCGCTGCCCTTCGCCACTGAAGAAGTCGCTCACCAACCCGTCGAGCACGATTCGCCACTGCGCCTCGTTCGTATCCTGCGCCTCGTCCACCAGCACATGGTCAAAGCGCCGGTCCAGCTTGAAGCGGATCCATTCGGCGCTGGTCTTTTCGGTCAGCAGGCTCGCCGCCGCGCGGATCTGATCGTCAAAGTCGATGAAGCCTTCGCGGGTCTTGGCCTCGTCCCACGCGATGGCAAAGCGGCGACCCAACGACAGCGCGGGGTCGAGCGTCTCGGCCAGCTGCACCAGCGCCTGCCGCTCGCGCACCGTCTCGATGCAGGCGATCACGCGGTTCTGGTACTCGGCATAGTCGGCATCGTGCTTCAGCAGGTTCTTGGCCGATTTCGGCTCGCCCTTGGCTGTCAGGAACAGCTTGGCGAACTCGTCCAGACCGATCAGGCGGCCCTTCCCCGCCACGGAAAGCCAGTCGCCCATCATGTTGGCCGCATCCACGCCGGTCTGCGTGCCCCAGCGCGCATTGGCCTCCATGCAGCGGCGAACGGAGGCACTGTCGAAGGCGGCGTCTTCGCACAGCGCGGCCACGCTCGATCCGTCCTCATCGGCGTCCAGGCCCAGCACCCGATTGATCCGGGGGCGCAGGGGCGGCTGCCAGGCGCCGCGCCCCAGCCACAGGTCCCGCGCGCCGGCGCAGCGCAGCAGGAAGGCCTCCACCGCATCCTGGCTCATCCGCAGCGACAGGTCGGACAGCGCGTCGAGCAGGCTTTCATCCCCGGTCTCTTCCGCGCGCACCAGCAGGTCGGCCAGCACCTGCCGCACCAGCAGGTCACGGTCCCGATCCTCCATCGCCCGCGTACCCGGCAGCAGCCCCGCCTCCACCGGAAAGGCGGAGAGCAGCCATTGCGAAAACGCGTGGATCGTCTCGATCCGCAGGCCCCCACCCGGGCAATCGAGCACGGCGGCAAACCGGCTCCGCGCCCGCGCCAGCGCATCGGGGCCATAGGCCGCGCCGATTGCACGCAAGTCTGCGGCAAGGCGCACGTCGTCCATGCGCACCCAGCTGGCGAGCACTTCGTTGACGCGCGTCGCCATCTCGGCCGCGCCGGCCTTGGTGAAGGTCAGGCACAGCAGCTGTTCGGGTTCCACCCCCGGCTGCAGCAGCAGGCGCAGCACGCGGGCTGACAGCACCTGCGTCTTGCCCGTACCTGCGGAGGCGGAAAGCCACACCGTGCGCGCAGGCTGCACCGCGTGCATCTGGTTGTCCTGCAAAGGAAAAACCTTGCCGCTCATGCCTCATCGCTCCGGCTGGCTCGGCCCTGCCACTCATCCAGCCGCATCAGCTGGTCATAATCGGAATAGCCCGGCAGATCGGGATTCAGCCGCGCAGTGAACGGGTCATTCCCCAGTATCCAGCGGGCGATGGCCTCTTTCAGGAAGCGTGTCGTTTCGGGCAGGAAGTCCTCGCGCGGCAGTCCGCTTAGCTTTCGGCCCTCCTTCACCGGCTCGCTGCGATAGCCGAAGCCGCCCTGCTTGTTGCGCGCCAATGACCAGTACTCAAAGGCGTTAGGGGTGCCTTCAACCCCTTTGAACCCCCTCTCAGTCGCGATCAGCCCGATCAGACCGAGCTGCAGCGCAAAGCCCTGCTCCACCATGCTGCCCGATGGCGGCATGCCGGTCTTGTAGTCGACAATCGCCAGCGTTCCATCGGCGCAGCGGTCGATGCGGTCGGCGCGGCCATGGATGCGAACGCCGTCGATCCGCGCTTCGCCGCGTTCCTCGAAGGCGACGACTTCGCGCCCCTTGGCCAGCAGCTCCTGCTGCTCGTTGTCGATCCACGAAAGCGCCGCCGCCAGCCTCGGCTGCCACAACGCCCGCATGAAGGGGTGCGCGCTCATTTCCGCCAGCGCTCGCTCGGCCAGCGGCACCAGCTCACCCGGCGGTGCGCCCGCCTTGTGCCAGGCTTCGAGGATGGCGTGGACCGCGGTGCCGCGCCATGCAGGCGTGGGGTCCGCATCCAGCGGATCGAGCGCGCGCAGGCCGATGATCGCCTGTGCATAGAACTGATAGGGATCGCCGCGCAGCCGGTCGAGCGCGGTAACCGCAATGTCCACCTGCCGCTGCTCGGCCGAGGGCATCGGCTCGGGCCGTGCATAGGGGGGCGCTGGCGGCGCATCGTCGAGCGCGCGGGCATAACGCACCGCGTCAGCCTCATCGCGCACGTTGTCGCCCAGCATGGCGCGAATACGCAGCAGGAAGCGCGAAGGGATCGCCGGCCCGCTGCTGTCGCGGTTGGCGTGGCTCAGCACCACTTCGGGCGCCCCCAGCGCGGCGGCCAGATCGTGCGCGGAAAGGCCGATGCGGAAATCCGCACCGGGAATGCCCAGCGCGCGCAGGATCGGCGGCGCCAGCAGCGGATCGGGCGCCGGACTGCCGGGCCATGATCCTTCGGTCAGCCCGCCACAGATCACCAGGTCGGCGCGGCTCATCCGCGCTTCCAGCAGGCCGTAGATGGCAAGGCGGGGATGCGCGCCATAGGCCGGGCGCACCGCGATCTCGTCCATCGCATCGCGCAAAAGCGCGGGCAGTTCCGCTGGCGGCACCGGCAGGATCACGGTCTCCGCCGCCTCGCTCCACTGTTCAACGAAGGCGGCAAGGCAGCGGCCATCGGCCTGCGCCCACACCGCCGTGCCGCAAAGCGCCTCCGCCGTTTCCGAAAGCAAGGCCAGCGCCATGCCCAGCGGCAGCGGTTCATCGAGCGCCAGCAGCGAGGCCAGCAGGCCGCTCGCCTCATCCCACCAGTGGCCAAGCCGCGGATAGTCCCGGCCAGCGGCTTCCACGGCATGGCGCACCCCGTCGAGCCCTGCGCCGGGTCGGGGGCCGCGCAGCACCAGATCGAGCGCGCGCACCTGCTCCAGCCAGCGCGCACGGCCTTCGCCACTGCGCACCAGCGGATGCCCCAGCACCGCCAGCAGCGGCACCGGCGCGGCGCGTTCCGCCCAGCATTCCGCCAGTTGCAGGAACAGGCGCCCTGCCGGGGTCTGCGACAGCGGGCGACCGGCGGTGTCATCCGCCGCCACGTTCCAGCGCGCCAGATTGGCGACAACCCGCTGCGCCAGGATGCGATCGGGCGTGATCACGGCCACGCGCTTTTCCGGCACGGACAGCGCTTCGCGCACCAGAACTGCGATGGCCTGCGCCTCCTCCTCGGGATGCGCCGTTTCCATCAGCCTCACGCCTGCCAGCCGCCGCTGTTCGGCAGGCAGGGTTGCCCACGCCGTGCTCGCCTCTGGCGGCAGGAACAGGTTGGAAATCGCCCGGCTGCGCTCCGGCGACGCAGCGGCGAGGCCGGCGCGGTGCCAGGGCGCCACTTCGTCCCGCCGGATGCCCATGCGGTTCAGCAGCAGCTTCAGGTGATACTGCGGGTGCGTCACCACATCGCCCTTGGCGAACACTGGGCCGCCGGCTTCCTGCGGCGCACCGGCGCAACCCAGCGCTTCCCACACTTCGTCCGACAGCGACAGGTCTAGATCGGGCAGGATCACCCCGCCGTTGGGCAGGTCCGCCACCACGCGCAGCAGACGCGCCACCGCGGGTGAGGCTGAGGTCACGCCCGCCGCCACCACCGGATGCGCCGGCGGGCTTTCCCGCCAGCGCCGTGCCGCATGTTCCAGAAGGCGGTTGCGCCGCTCCGGCGCATCGACCAGCCCCATACCTTCAAGTTCGAACCGCCAGCGCGCCTGCACGCGGGCGAACAGGCGCAGCGATTCCTGCCAATGGTCCGCAAGTTCGGGAAGCATGTCTATGGAAAGCAAGGCTTCGGGCGCAACGCCTTCCACCGCCATGCGGTCCATTGATCCGACCAGCGAGCGCGCCTGCCGCAGCAACCCGGCCTCGCCCGGTGCCTGATCTCCCAGTTCCTCGCGCAGCAGTTCGGCCACGCGCAGCAGGCGCACGATCGGGTCCACCGCCGCCGGAATGTCGGCGCCCATGCCGATCGGATCGAGCAGCGGCCCCAGCGTCTCGTCGAGGTCCAGGTCTCCCACCACGGCCATGCGCGGCAGCAGCAGCCCGCCGCCAGAGGCGCGCACGAAAGCCTCGGTCACCGTGCGCACGGCACGGCGGCTTGGCAGCAGCAGGGTCAGCCGCGCCAGCCCCAGTCCGTCTTCGCGATACCGCGGGATCAGGCCCGCAACCAATGCGTCGGCAAAGCCGCGGTGCGCCGCGATCGAATAGACGCCCGGTCTCTCCCGGCCGCCGCTCACGTGGATTTCGTCAGCGCCATTTCCGTCGGCGCGATCATTTCGGGGCTGCCCACTTCATACCACAGCCCGGTGTGGGCCAGTCCGAACAGTCGCCCTTCCTCCATCGCCCGGTTCCACAGCACGGTGGTTGAAAACGCGCCATCGGGCGCATCGCGCAGCAGGCGGCGCGAAACGATCTGGATGCCGGTGAAGACATAGGGCGCCACGTGGCGCTGCCGGCGTCGGCTGATCCGGCCGAGCGGATCCAGGTGGAAATCACCCAGCCCGGTGTAGTTGAACGCCTGCGCATGGCTGACCAGCAGCAGCAGCGCGTCCATCTTGTCCTCGTCCCACGCATCGCTGAGCGCCGCAAAGGCATTGCGCGGGCCATCCAGCCAGATCGCATCGCTGTTGAGGCAGAAGAACGTATCGGCATCGATCAGTGGCAGCGCCCGCACCAGCCCGCCGCCGGTTTCCAGCAGGGCGTCGGTCTCGTCGGAGATGGCCACCTGCGGGTGATCGCGATGCGCCAGGTGCGCCACCATCTGGTCCGCCAGATAATGCACGTTCACCACCGCGCGCGAAACGCCCGCCTCACCCAGCTTGTCGAGCGCATAGTCGATCAGCGGCTTGCCCGCCACGCGCACCAGAGGCTTGGGCCGGCTGGCCGTCAACGGGCGCATCCGCTTGCCAAGGCCTGCGGCCAGCACCATCGCCACATCGCTTGCCAGTGGCTTCACAGTTCAAAGGCTCCGCCAAGGATGCCCGCCGGATCGCGCAGTTCGCTGGGGATGAATTCATCGAACCAGCGCGCCACCGGCTCCAGCGCCGGGTGCGTCAGATCCCGCTCCAGCAGCGCCCACACGCGCGGGATGTAATCGAGATAGCGCGGCTTTCCGTCACGCTTCCACAAACGCACGAAGATGCCGATGATCTTGGCGTTCCGCTGCGCCCCCAGACGGGCATAGTCAGCCAGGAAATCGGCATGCGGGCGCGCGCGCTCGACATAATGGTCGAACATCGCCGCTTCCAGTTCGGGCGAGACATCGCGCCGCGCATCCTGCAGCAGCGAGACGAGGTCGTAGGCCGGATGCCCGTTCAGCGCATCCTGGAAGTCCAGCAGGCCCTGCCGCTCCAGCCCGCCGTCCAGCATGATGTTTTCGGCATGGTAATCGCGCAGCACGGTCACGCCCGGCCGCTGGCGCACCAGCACGTGGCTCATCACCTCTTCCCAGGCCGTGGCCCAGCGGCGGCTGTCGACATAGAGCGCGCGTGCCGGGCAGAACCAGTCGATGAACAGCTTGGCCTCGCGCTGGTATTCCGCCAGCGAATACTGCGTGAACGGGCCGGGCGGCAGGCGGTGCAGCTGGACCAGCGTTTCCACCGCGTTGCGATAGACCTCGATCTCGTCCTGCGGCCATGCGTCCAGGTATTCGCGCATGCGCACCTCGCCGAAATCCTGCAGCAGGATGAACCCCTGCGGAGCCGCCTCGGCCAGGATCTGTGGCGCGCGCAGCCCGTTCGCATCCAGCCACTTGGCGGCGCGCAGGAACGGCTCCGGGTCCTCATGCGGGGGCGGTGCATGCATCAGCATGGCCGAGCCACTAGTGCGGCGCACGCGGAAGTAGCGGCGGAACGAAGCATCGCCGGGCAGCGGCTCGATCGTCGCGCCGGCCCAGCCATGGTCGCTGAGGAACGGTTCGACGCCGGGGGGAATGGTCAGGTCCATGGTCCCCGCTCTAGCCAATCGCGCCCCGGCTCGACAATGGCCCGCCGCGTGTTTTCCAGCACTTCAAACCGGATGGAAAGGCAACCCGGCTCATGCGCGAAGCCACCGGCCTGCTCGGGCCATTCGGCAATCAGCGCCGCGCCCTGCCGGTAATCGTCCAGCCCGATCTCCTCGACCTCTTCGGGTCGCTCAAGCCGGTAGAAATCGGCGTGGACCAGCGGCAGGCGGACGGCGGGCGGCTCGTACATCTCGATGATCGCAAAGCTCGGGCTCGGCACTTCGCCTTCGTGGCCCAGCGCGGCGATCAGCGCGCGGGCCAGCGTGGTCTTGCCTGCGCCCAGCCCGCCACTCAGCGCCACGACATCTCCGGGCCGCAGCCCCTCGGCAATGCGTTGCGCCAGCGCCCCGGTCGCCGCGATGTCGGGCAGGTCGATGGTCGTCGCCATCAGGGCAGCGTCACCACCGCGGCGGTGCCCTGCCCCGGCTCGCTCATCAGCTCGATGGTGCCGCCGTGCGCCTCCACCAGCTGGCGCACCAGCGGCAGGCCCAGCCCGGTGCGGCGTTCGGCGGTCTTGCCATCGGCGGCGATCTTGAGCCCCTCCATCGCGCGGGCCAGCGCCGACGAATCCATCCCGCGTCCGTTGTCAGACACGACGATCTGCAGCGCCCCGCCCTTGGCACGGACGCATTCCACCAAGATTCGTCCTCCTTCGGGCGTGGCGGCTATGGCGTTGTCCACCAATTGGCCAAACGCGCGTCGCAGGCGGCGTTCGTCGCCGGTAACGGTGCCGACCGAGGCGCTGCCGCGCAGGTCCAGCGTCAGGCCCGCAGTGGCGATGCGCTCGGCGCGTTCCTGCACCACGGCGGTCAGCAGCGCGAAGATCTCCACCGGCTCCCGCGCCAATGGCAGGGTGCCCGCTTCGCTCTGCGAAAGGTCGAGCACATTCTCGATCTGCTCGCCCAGCCGCTCCACCGAGGCGAGGATCGCGGCGACATATTCCTTGGCCTGCGCAGGCAATTCGCCCGCCACACCCGCCTGCAGCAGCTCGGCAAAGCCACCGATGGAGGTCAGCGGCGTGCGGAATTCATAGCTCATGTTGGCGATGAAGCGCGTCTTCACCGCGTCCGCCTCCACCAGCGCGGCATTGCGTTCGCGCAGCGCGGCCTCGGCCTTCTGCGCATCGGTTATATCGAGCACGGTCAACAGCCCGTTGCCATCGGGCAGCGGCACGCCGGCGAATTCCAGGTACCGCCCGTTGGCCAGCGCAAGCCGTCCGGTCTTCTGCTTGCGCTCCAGCGTGGCGGCCTGGATCACATGGCCGATCGTGCCGACCTGCGCGGGGCGCTTCAGCTGTCCGGCAATGCGCTTGAGCAGCACGTCGGCGCGCGGGTGGGTGGCGAGGAACGTTTCCTCCAGCGCCCAGTCCCCGGCAAAGCGCCGGTTCCACAGCTGCAACTTGCCATCCGGCCCGAACACCGCGAGCGATTCGAACAGGTTGTCGAACGTGGCGGTGCGGGTACGCAGCAGCGTGTCACGCGTGGCGGAAAGCTGCAGCTGCTCGGTGCGATCCTCGAAGATCATCAGCAGCCCGCCATCGGGCATCGGCTGGCCCACCACGCGCAAATGCGTGCCGTCGTTCAGGTGCCAGGGCTCGTCGCGCGGTTCGCGGCTGAGGAACCAGCCCTGCCGTTCGCGCCGCCATTCGGGGAAATCGCGCACTTCTGGCAGGCGGCCGCCATCGCGCATCCGGTCGAGCACGCGGTCAAACGGCGGAGTGTCGACCACCCAGGCCTGCGGAATGGCAAAGATGCGCAGGAACGGCTGGTTGGCGAAGACGAGGTTCCGCTTGGCGTCGAACTGCGCGATGCCGGCGGACAGCGTGTCCAGCATCTGCCGCTGCGCATCGCGGAAGCGGCGGAACTGGCGGATCAGCTCCTCCATCTCCTCGATGTCCACCGCGTATCCGGCCACGCCTTCCTCGCCCAGCGGCAGGTCGATCACCCGCACCGCGCGGCGCTGGCCGTCAATGGTGGCGGAAACCACGCGCTCCAGCTGGCTCTTGCGCGCCTGCGCCTGCCTCGCGGCCTGCTGGGCGGAGACGCCCTCGACAGGTTCGACCAGTTCCACCCCGCGCGCCACCACATCCTCGGCGCTCTTGGCCCCTACCGCGCGGACATAGGCGGTGTTGACCAGCCGCAGCTTCATGTCCGGCCCGCGGAACCACATCGGCAGGGGTGCGGCTTCGATCAGCCCGGCGAGTCCTGCGAAATCCGCCCGCGCCTCGGCCGCTTCCCCGCGCAGGCGGCGCAGTTCGTCGTCGCTGTCGGAAAAGTCGAAGAACCAAACCAGCGCCGCGCCGCCGGCCGAGACCTGCGGATCGGCCAGGTGCCCGCGCACGCCCAGACTGCGGTTCGATCCGCGCGTGCGCAGCGCGAGGCGGAACGGCGCGCCGCTCTTCTGCGCGCGCCGGACGGCGTCGGAGAGCTGCGAGAGCTGGACTTCGTCGAAGCCGCGTTCGCCATCGTCGAGTTCCGAGAGGTAGCCGGGCATGGCGTCGAAGCCGAACCAGCCGGCAAGGCGCGATGGCCCTTCGATCCGCCCGTCGGCGCGCACCAGCAGGGGCAGTGCGGGCGATTCCTCGATCATGCGGGAAAGACGGCGGGCCTGCCGCTGGCTCGCCTCGGCACGGCGCAGGCGGCTGCGCGCGGCCAGCACGGCCCAGGCCGCCGCCGTGGTCCAAGCGGCAAGCAGCAGGGCGATCAGCACCAACGCGGTCTGGTTGAGCAGCGGCATCGCCAGTTCGCTACGGTCTGCCCGCCCGAAATACAATGCCGGGCCACCCGCAACCTGTGGGTGGCCCGGCGTTAATCAGCCTGCAAAGGGCTCAGTAGCGGTAGTGATCCGGCTTGAACGGCCCCTGCGCCGCCACGCCGATATAGGCCGCCTGCTTGTCGGAAAGCGTGGTCAGCTTCACGCCCAGCTTTTCAAGATGCAGCGCCGCCACCTTCTCGTCCAGGTGCTTGGGCAGCACATAGACCTTGTTTTCGTATTCGCCGTTCTTTGTGAACAGCTCGATCTGCGCCAGCGTCTGGTTGGTGAAGCTGGCGCTCATCACGAAGCTGGGGTGGCCGGTGGCGCAGCCCAGGTTCACCAGGCGGCCCTTGGCCAGGATGATGATCTGCTTGCCGTCGGGGAACTCGACCAGGTCGGTGCCCGGCTTCACTTCGGTCCACTTGTAGTTGTTCAGCGCGGCAATCTGGATCTCGCTGTCGAAGTGGCCGATGTTGCACACGATGCTCATCGGCTTCATCGCCTTCATATGCTCGGCGGTGATCACGTCCTCGTTGCCGGTGGCGGTCACGAAGATGTCGGCGCGGCTCACCGCCTCCTCCATCGTCACCACTTCATAGCCTTCCATCGCCGCCTGCAGCGCGCAGATCGGGTCGATCTCGGTCACCATCACGCGCGCGCCGCCGTTGCGCAGCGAAGCGGCCGAACCCTTGCCCACGTCGCCAAAGCCCGCCACGCAGGCGACCTTGCCGGCCAGCATCACGTCGGTGGCGCGACGGATCGCGTCGACCAGCGATTCCTTGCAGCCATAAAGGTTGTCGAACTTCGACTTGGTCACGCTGTCGTTCACGTTGATCGCCGGGAAAGGCAGCTTGCCGTCCTTGGCGATCTGGTAAAGGCGATGCACGCCCGTGGTGGTTTCTTCCGAAACGCCCTTGATGTGCGCCACCGACATGGTGAGGTAGCCCGGCTTGCGCTTGAGGAATTCCTTCAGCGCGCGCACGAACTCGATCTCCTCGGCATTGCTCGGCTCGAACAGCGGCTCGCCCGCTTCCACGCGCGCGCCCCACAGTGCAAACATCGTGGCATCGCCGCCGTCATCCAGGATCATGTTGGCGGTGCGGCCGGTGCCGTCATCCCAATCGAAGATCGAACCGACATAGTCCCAGTATTCGGCCAGGCTCTCGCCCTTCACCGCGAACACGGGAATGCCCCGCGCGGCGATCGCGGCGGCGGCGTGGTCCTGCGTGGAATAGATGTTGCACGTGGCCCAGCGCACATCCGCGCCCAGCGCCACCAGCGTCTCGATCAACACGGCGGTCTGGATCGTCATGTGCAGCGAGCCGGTGATGCGCGCGCCCTTGAGCGGCTGCGACGCACCGAATTCCTGGCGCAGCGCCATCAGGCCGGGCATTTCGGTTTCGGCAATGGCGATCTCGGCCCGGCCGAAGTCGGCAAGGCCGATATCGGCCACCACGTAATCATGCTGGGCGGTTGCGGTCGTCACGGGGAGGTCTCCTGGAATGTCTTGTTGCCTGGCCCTTAGCCGCTTGCCAGATGAATATAAAGAACTCTTTATATCCGCATGTGCAGTTGCGCTGTCACCTTCGTGGCCTATATCCACGCCACAAACCTTCAGAAAAGGATACGGGGAATGACGATTTCGGTTGGAGACAAGCTGCCCGACGTGAAGCTGGTCAAGGCCACGCAGGACGGGCCGGAAGCCGTGCAGTCGGCTGATTACTTTGCGGGCAAGCGCGTGGCTCTGTTCTCGGTGCCCGGCGCCTTCACCCCCACCTGCTCGGCTAAGCACCTGCCCGGCTTCGTGGAAAAGGCCGCCGATATCCGCGCCAAGGGCATCGACGAGATCGCCTGCACCGCGGTGAACGATCCCTTCGTGATGAAGGCCTGGGGCGCCGCCTCGGGTTCGGCCGACGTCACCATGCTGGCTGACGGCAACGGCGATTTCGCCAAGGCGCTTGGCCTCACCATGGACGGTTCGGGCTTCGGCCTCGGCACCCGTGGTCAGCGTTTCTCGATGGTCGTGAAGGATGGCGTGGTCGAACAGCTCCATGTCGAAGCGCCGGGCGACTTCAAGGTCTCCTCGGCCGAATACATGCTCGAAAACCTCTGATCCTAGTTCTGCCGGGGCTGCACGCCGTGCGCCCCGGCCCACGTCAAAACTGTGGCCCACCGCATGGCGCTTTCGGGCAAATGCGGTTGCAAACGAAACCCGATGACGCCAATCAGGGCGCATTCCCGGGTCTCGTCCTGAGTCTCGGTCGACCCTGACAGACCTGAGGACTCCGGATGCGCTCCCTGCTGCCCAAAACCCTTCTTACCGCCAGCCTGATCGCCGTTGCCGCCGTTCCGGCAATTGCCGAAGACGCCAAGCCGGTAGAAAAGTCCTCGGAGGCCAAGGACCACAAGGACGCGCTGAAGGAAGACGCCGAAAAGGCCTGGCCCCGCCCGCCGGTGGAAGAACAGGCCAGTGTCAGCAAGGGCAAGGTGGATACGCGCAGCGGCACCATTGCCTACACCGCAACCGCCGGTACCCTGACCATCCGTGATGATACCGGCAAACCCACCGCCAGCCTGTTCTACACCGCCTATACCAGGGATGGCGGCGGCCCCAACCGCCCGGTCAGCTTCTTCTACAACGGTGGCCCCGGCTCCTCCACCGTATGGCTGCGCATGGGCAGCTTCGGCCCGGTACGCGTCGCCACCGATGCGCCGATCTATGTCGCGCCCTCCAGCTATGCGCTCAAGCCCAATCCCGACACGCTGCTCGATCGCACCGATCTCGTGTTCATCGATGCCGTCGGCACCGGCTGGTCACGCCCGCTGGGTGACAAGACGGGCAAGGACTTCTGGGGCGTGGACCAGGATGGCGAAGCCTTTGCCCGCGCTATCATTCGCTACATCGACCGGAACGACCGCTGGCAGAGCCCCAAGGTGCTGTTCGGCGAAAGCTATGGGACGCTGCGCAACGGCGTGGTCGCCGCCAAGCTTGAGGCCCACGGACTGAGCCTTGATGGCATCGTGATGCTCTCCACCATCCTCAACTATGGCGTCGAGCAGCCCGGTTACGACATGCTGCCGATGACGCTGGTGCCGACTTATGCGGCCACCGCATGGTATCACAACAAGATCGCCAACCGCCCCGCCAGCCTGCCTGTCTTCCTCGATGAAGTGCGCGCCTGGGTCGCCGGGCCCTATGCCGCCGCGCTGGCCAAGGGCACCGCGATCGAACCCGCCGAATTCGACGCCACCGCGCGCCAGCTTGCCGCCTACACCGGCCTGTCAGAAGCCTTCGTCCGCCGGGCCAACCTGCGCATTCCGCTGGGCCAGTTCCAGACCGAGCTGCTGCGTGAAAAGGGCGTCGCCACCGGCCGGCTCGACACCCGCTACCTGCTCGATGTTGCCGATGCGAACGCAACATCGCCGGTCGAAGACCCGTCGGACACCGCCATCACCGGCGCCTATGTCGCCGCGTTCAAGACCTATGTCAGCAAGACGCTCGGCTTCAAGACGGACATGCCCTACCTGCTTTCGGCCTACAACGCCGATGACTTCGACTGGGACTGGAGCCACAAGGCGCCCGGAGCGTGGGACAAGCAGATCTCGCCCGATACGGGCATCGATCTCGCCTATGTCATGCGCGTCAACCCCGCGCTCAAGGTGCTGTTCCTCAACGGCTATTACGATGCGGCAACGCAGTTCTATGCCACCGAGTACGACATCAACCACCTGATGCTCACCGCGCCGCTGCGCGCCAACATCACCAGCAAGTATTACGAAAGCGGGCACATGCTCTACCTGAACCAGCAGATCATGCCCCAGCTGCACCAGGACATCGCCAGCTGGTATGACAGCGCGACGAAGCGCTAACGCGCCAGCAAGGGCTCGAGGAAGTGGATGACCCGCGCCTCGAGCTCGATGCGCCGGTCGGACCAGGAATGGTCCGTGGCGACATGGGCCGCCTGCACCTTGTCACCGCCCGCCTTGCGCACGGCTGCCACCAGAACGTCACCGTGCGTAGCCAGCCCATCGTCCGATGTCAGCACCAGCAGCGGCGTCTGCTTCAGCGCCTCTGCCCGCGTCACGTAATCCCATGTGGCGGCATGCGCGGCCACTTCCGCAGCCATCTCGCCCGGCCCGGCAACCGCCAGCGTTTCCCGGTTCTCGTCCATCAGCTTGATCCGGTCGGCATCCGGCATCGTGCCGATCATGCCGAAATCGGCGGCGGAGATCATCACCAGCCCGCGCAGCGCAGGCTCTTCGGATCCCGCCATGGCCGTAACCCAGCCGCCCATCGAATGCCCCACCATCGCCATGCGCGCGGTGTCCACGCCCAGCCGCGTCGCGTTGGCGGGATCGCGCAGGAATGCCAGCGCCGCGCGCGCATCCTGCGGGTTCTGGCCAAAGCGGAACTGCCCCGGGCTGCCCCATGATCCGCGATAGTTGAAGGTGATTGCGTTCCATCCCTGCCGCCGCAGCGCCTGTGCCAGATCAAGGTTCTTTTCGTTCCCCGGCAGGCCATGGCACACCACCACCGTCGGATGCGGACCCGCGCCCGCGGCCAGATAGGCGACACCGTTGATCGCCACGCCGCCCGAAAGGATGTGCAGCACTTCCATGCGCGCGGGATGCGCAGCGTCCGCCGGAGGATCGGTGTAGATCGCGGGCGGGAGATCCGCCGCCTGCGCCTGCCCCCCTGCGCCCAGCATGAGGCACGCCACCATCAACCGTCCCGGATTGCGCATCGCCTGGCCTTCCCACCTGCTGGGTAAAACTTCCGCCAACCCCGCCGGTTGTCAACGCCTTCGAAGCGCCACGCCGGGTTCAGAACCGCAAGGCGGCGCGCGCCACCACGCGGTCATCCAGATCACCCCTAGCAATAAGGCCTGATCCGCCAGACGTCCCGGTATAGTCGATCCCGGCGCTCAGTGGCCCGCGGCTGTATTCCACGCCAAGCTTCCAGTCGGTGTAGGAACCGCCGGGCCGCAGCCGGCTGCCCCCTGCTTGCGAACCCGCAGACCGCCCGAGCGCCGCCACCAGGGTCAGCGGCGTACCCGGCAGCCCGGCAGTTGCCGATGCCCGCACATGCACGTTGCTTCCGCCGATCGCCGCCTGTGGTGGCGCGTAATAGGCTCGCCCGTCGATCTCAACCGGCCCCAGCGCATAGCGCACGCCCGCGCCCGCCTCGGCATAGTCCATCCGCCCCTGCGCGTTCACAAAGGCATGACCCACCGCCTCCACCCACACAAACGCCGGGCCGACCGGCCATTCCCGGGCAAGGCGCAGGTCCGCCACTGCGTCGGCCCCGCCATGGCGCGCCGATCCGCGCAGGGTAACCACGCGGACCGACGCATCAATACCGGCGATGGGGCCATAGACCTCCGCACCGATCACGCCCTTCCCGCCCGACCAGTAGAGGCCCCGGCGCACTTCGCCGGTTCCGGCCTCCACGGCGGCACTTATCTCCCCGGCGCAGGCCGGTGCGCCCGAAAGCGCGCCCGCAGCGATCACCGCTGCCCACGTCCAGTTGCGACGCAGCGGGTCAGCCCTCGCCATGCGTTGTCAATCGGTCGGCCTCCGCCAGGATCGCGGCGCGATCCTGCGCCACCAGCGCCATCATCGTCGCCTGCAGGCGATCCTGCCTTGCGGCAACCGTCCGCTCGATGGCCTGGCGCGCGCCGGCGCACCATCCTGCCGCTTCACCGGCCAGGGCGTTTTCCTGCCGCATGGTGTGGCGCGCGGATGCCGCCTTGCCCGCCCGCGCGGTGCGCTCCACCGCCAGCGAGACCGTCCATGCGCAACGCAGCGTGCTGGCCCTGCCGCCGGGCGCCGTGCTTCCGATCTGCCGAAGGGCAATCTCGCTCACGCCTTCATAGTCGGCGGAAATCGGCACCCCCCGGTGCGTCACCACCGTGCTGTGGCGCAATGATCCTGTCGCAGCCTCGGCCGCCGCCGTGCCGGCAACCATTGCCCCACCTGCGATGCCCAGCGCCAGCCAGGCCTTTGCCATGCCTTTCATCCAGCTTTCTCCTGCAAACCACATGTTCGCCCCGGTGTTCACTTCACCGATGACGCACGCTTAGGTAGGTCAGGCTAACCAGTTCGGGCAAGGCACGGAATTGTAATGTTTCTTTGCTGGCTTGGTCAGTAGCCCATCAGGCTCAGCACTTCCTTGCGGCTGCGGTTGTCCTCCAGGAAGGTGCCCATCAGCCGGCTCGTCACCATGCCCACCCCGGGGGTGCGCACGCCACGGGCGGTCATGCAGGCATGGCTCGCCTCAATCACCACGGCCACGCCGTGCGGGCGCAGGTTGTCCCAGATGCACTGCGCGACTTCGGCGGTCAGCCGCTCCTGGATCTGCAGGCGGCGGGCATAGCCGTGCAGCACCCGCGCGAGCTTGGAAATGCCCACCACCTTGTCACGCGGCAGATAGGCGATCGCCGCCTTGCCGATGATCGGCGCCATGTGGTGCTCGCAGTGTGACTGGAACGGAATGTCCTTCAGCAGTACGATCTCGTCGTATCCGCCCACTTCCTCGAACTGCCGGGCAAGGTGCACCGCCGGGTCCTCGGAATAGCCCTGGCAATATTCCTTCCACGCCCGCGCCACGCGCTTGGGCGTATCGAGCAGCCCTTCGCGCAAGGGTTCGTCGCCGGCCCAGCGGATCAGCGTGCGGATCGCGTCCTGCACCTCCTGCGGAACGGGAACCTTGCCGCTGCCATCGTCCTCGTCCGGTCCCACCAGGCTGCTCATACCTTGCTCTCCCATCTCGTCATCCGGGCCGCCGCAGGATCCTGCTGCGAAACAGCCCGCCCCGGCGATAGAACGCCAGCATCTGCTCCGGCCGCTCGGGATCGAGCACCTCTGCATCGGCCAGCGCCTTTTCGGCCTCGGTCAGCTCACGCGGGCGGAACGGTTCAAGCCTGCGCCCGCCGTCCGCGCCCGCCTGCGCGATCATCGCCGCCATCGATCCCGCGGCGGCAATGCGCTCCGCTACATCCCCGATACGCAATCCGCAATGCTCGGCCAGCAACCTTTCCCGTATGCGGCCGATCACCGGGCGGGCGTGGTCGTTGCCGGGGCGCGCCGCATCGATGAACACGTCGCATTCGCTGTCCAGGCCCATCGACCGGTTGTTCATGTTGGCCGACCCTACGCGCAGGATTTCGTCGTCCACGATCATCAGCTTGGAATGGACATAGATCGGCGTTCCCGCCGCGTTGTGCGGGATCCACATGCTGAACCGCCCGCCATGGTCCCGCGCCTTCATCGCCCGGTGCAGCCGGGCCCGCGCCCCGTCCATCGCCTGCTGTTCAAGCCAGCCGTGCGAAGCCTGCGGCATCACCAGCACGATCTCCGGCGGGTCCGGCTCGTCCAGCCTCAGCGCGATCGCCTCGGCCACCTTGCGGCTGGCGAAATACTGGTTCTCGGCATAGATGAACCGCCTCGCCCGGGCGATCTGCTCCAGGAACAGGGCCTGCACCTCCCGCACCTCGGCGCAATCGCCCCATTGCGATCGCGTGCGCGCAATGCCGATCTCCACATCCTCGAACTCGGCATCCAGCCCTACGGGCCACGGGCTGCCATCTTCATCCGCGCACGGGCCAAACGGCTTGCCACCGGCCTGCTGCCAGCGCGTCCGGCCATATTCGCCCAGCGCGCGGGCAATGTCGCCCTCCATCATCATCGTGCAATCATGCCAGGGTGGAAACAGCCGGCGATGGCCGGGCAGGCGGCGGCGCCGATCGTTCTCCAGGTGCTCGCTGGTGTCCCAGCGCTCGCCCGCCATGTCGATGCCGCCACACGCCGCCACCTTGTCGTCCAGCACCACGATCTTCTGGTGATGGCTGCATCCCAGCGGGTGCGCGCTGTCCAGCTTGAAGGTGATGCGCGGGTGCCGCGCCCAGCGCAGCAGATCGAACACCATCGATCCCCGGAAAATGGCCTTCAACGCGCCGAAATTCCATTTCAGCACGCGCACTTCCAGCCTTTGCCGACGGTTGGCCAGCCAGACCATGAACGATCCCAGCCGGGCCGGGCTCACCCTTCTGCGCGGCAGGTTCCACCACCGCCGCCCGTCACCGATCAGGATGCGGGTGTCAAAGTCCCAGCCGATCAGAAGGATGCGCTGCCGCGCCCGCAGCATGGCGTTGCGCATGTGCAGGAAGTAATCCGCCGCATCGATCACCAGATGCGCGCGGCTCGCCCGGGCATAGCGCCACACCGAGGGCGAATGGCCATCGCCTGCGTCTGCCGTATCTGCCTGCTTTTCAATTTCGGCGTTCATCGCACCCCCTGCCGCGAACGCCCTGCAACGCGGCACCTGCGATGCGGGTTCCCGCTCACTTCTCGCGCGGGATCACCATCTCGTCCGGGTGCGCCACATTCAAATCCTTGCGCAGCAGCTCACCCACCAGGTCCGGATCGGCGTGGCGCGGATCAAGCAGGTTGACGCGGTTCTGCAGCCGGTCCCGCTCGGCGCTCAGCTGCGCCACTTCCTTCTGCCGCTGATCCAGCAGACGGGCGTTTTCGGTCCAGGCCAGCACCCCGCTGGGGCCGGCAATCGCTACAGCCCCCATCAGCAGCAGCGCCATCAGCGCCAGCGTCTGGGTCAGGCTCTCGCGCGGCAGTTTCAGGCGGGAACGGCGGTTTTTCATCGTCTGGTCACAGAATCACAGTTGGCTTCGCGATTCAAGCGGGTACGCCGAAAAAATCGCACATTACCAGCGCCGTCCGCCGGATCGTGTCCGTGATGCTACCTCAAGCCGGTCGCGTCCCTTGGCCTTGGCGGTATAGAGCGCCAGGTCGGCCACCTTCATCGTCTCGTCGGCGCTGCCGGCAATGTGCGCCACCCCGGCGCTCGCCGTGGTCCGCACGATCGCCTCACCCACCACGCGTGTCGTGCCCGAAAACGTGGTCAGGATGCGACCACACACCTGCTCCGCCTGTTCGGGCGTGCTGCGCGGCAGGATCACGGCAAACTTCTCCCCGCCGATCCGCGCCACCATGTCCTCCTGCCGCACCTGCGACCGGGCCAGCTGGGCAAAGATGGTCAGGACCTTGTCCCCCACCTCGTGCCCGTACTGGTCGTTGATCGCCTTGAAGTGATCGAGGTCGAACAGCGCCAGGCACCCTTGCGCGCCCTGGTCCAGATGGTGCTGCAGCATCGCCACGAAGGCTCGCCGGTTCGAAAGCCCGGTCAGCGGATCGGTCAGCCCCGCCTCGAACAGCTGCTCCTCAAAGGCCTTGCGCTCGTCGATGTTGCGGATCAGCGCAACCGCGCCGGTGATCCGCCCGTCTTCCTGCAACAGGGGATGGATCTGGATTTCGAACCAGTGATCCCGCCCTTCGGGGTCAACCGGCTTCAGCGCCCCTCCGGCAACGAATTCGGCCCAGCGCTCCTGCGTTTCCCCCCCCACGATCGCATCTTCGTGCAGGCCCATCACCTGCCCCGCGTGCGTCGGATGGACAATATCGGTCAGGTGCCGCCCGATCAGGCTTTCGGGCACCGTGCCGCCCTGCCGCGCCATCGCGGGGGAAGCATAGGCGATCATCCCGCTGGTATCGGTCCGCAGCACCACCTCGGTCGCGTTCTCGGCCAGCAGCCGATAGAGCGCCTGCGTCTCCGCCAGCGCCTCTTCCACCGCGAACCGGGCCTTCTCCTGCGCACCGGCGATCTTCAGCCGCAGCATCGCGAACGACATCAGCGCCAGCAGATAGAGCGCCGGCAGCCACAGCGCCGCCCACGGCATCGGCAGGCCGCCGGCACGGCCCACGGCAATGCCAATTCCCCCCGCCGCCGCAATGAACAGCGCCAGCCCCAGCGCCGCGGCAAGGAAGACCGTATCGGTTAGCGCCCTGCGTACCATGCCGCAGCGATGCGCGCCGCACGTTAACGCTTTCCTGACGAAGATGGTTAACGTCCAGTTTAACCAATCCGGCACACGATTTGCGCAACGGCCCGTCCCCCGCACGGGGCATTTCACCTTAACTTGCGGATACAAAAGGAAATAAGAACCGCTGCCGTCATTGCACGCAGCACTGGCAGCAAGAGGTGTTCCGGGGACCGCCCCCACTTCCGCCAACCCTTACGGGGACCCAAGCCACCCAACCACCCGGACGCACCCCCGCGTCCGGCCAGAGAGGATTTGTGCCATGGATACGACCTACCAGATTGTCCCGAACGGCAGTTCCACCAGCCTCTATTTCCAGAACGACGGCACCTTCTCGCCGCAGGAACTCGCCCTCAACCAGCAGCTCACGCTGGACCAGGTGACCGGGTACTACAGCCTGACCACGACCTATGACGATTACATCCGTATCCAGACCTTCCAGCCCACCACCGACACCACCGACGATCCCAGCTATTTCAGCCTGACCGGTGAAAGCTTCACCGACCTTTCTGGCAGTGCCATCGTCCGCGATGCCACCCCCGCATCTGACGTGATGAGCGGCACCGCGGGTGACGACACCCTGCGCGGGCATGACGGTGACGATTTCCTCTATGGTCGTGATGGCAACGATCGCATCGTCGGCGGCGCGGGCAGTGACCACCTCTATGGCAACGATGGCAACGACAACATCATTGGTGGCGATGGCGCAGATGTTCTGAACGGCGGCGCGGGTGATGACCGGATCGATGGCGGGCTCGGCGCCGATCTCGTCCATGGCAACACCGGCAATGACCTGCTGATCGGCCGCGACGGAGACGATGCGCTTTATGGCGATGCCGGCAATGACCGCATCCTTGGCGACGCCGGCAACGACCGCGTGGATGGTGGTTCCGGCGATGACCGGCTTGAAGGCGGCATCGGCGATGACTCGCTTTATGGCGATGCAGGCGCGGACGTGATCTTCGGCGGCGATGGCAATGATTATGCCTCGGGCGAGGACGACAACGACCGTATCAACGGCGGCGCTGGCAACGACACGCTGCTTGGTGATGGAGGGCAGGATAGGATCGCAGCCGGCGCGGGCGATGACATTGTCTATGGCGGCACCGACGCTGACCGTATCCATGGCAATGACGGGGCCGATCGTCTGTCAGGCGATGAAGGCAACGATCACCTCTGGGGTGGCGATGGCAATGACACCCTGCTCGGTGGCTCGGGCAATGACATCCTCGATGGCGGGGTCGGTGCCGACAAGATGGTCGGCGGCACGGGCGACGATACCTACATCATTGACGAAGCAGGCGATCGTATCGTTGAAGGTTCGAACGGCGGCAATGACAGCATCCGCGCCTCGGTGAACTACACGCTCGCCGCCGATTCCAATGTCGAGAACGTGATGCTCACCGGTTCTGCCGATCTCATGCTCACCGGTAACGACAATGGCGCGCGCCTCACCGGCAACGCCGGGGCAAACATCATCCATGGTGGCACCGGGGTGGACAAGATCTTCGGCATGGATGGCAACGACGTGATCCATTCGGGCGGCGGGCGCGATGTCATCTATGGTGGCGCCGGCGCTGACACCTTCACGTTCGACAACGCCAGCCTTGCCGGCACCACCGCAACCACAGCGGCGCGCATCATGGACTTCAGCGCGCTGGAGGGTGACCGGATCGACATGACCGGCGTCGATGCCGATCTCAACACGGTCGGCGCACAGTCCTTCACCTTCATCGGCGCAAGCGCCTTCTCCAGCACGGTTGGCGAGCTGCGCGCCGAAGTGGTGAACGGCAACACCATCATCTATGGTGACCAGAACGGTGATGGCACTGCCGACTTCGCCCTGCGCGTCGATGGCGCGGTCAGCCTGCACCTGGCCGATCTCGTCCTCTGATATCCTGTTCCACCTTTTTCAAGGGGCGGCTTCGGTCGCCCCTCGTTCGTCTCGCACAGGCAGCTTCGCCAACGGCAATCCCCGAACTGTGCCCGGTGCAGTGGCCCGCCGGCAAAGCCCTGGGCCAAAGGGCAGCGCCGCCAGGATTGATCCGCATTCGGATGATTTTAACCGCAGAAATACTTAGCGCAAACCTTGGCTGTCACAAGCTACCGATCCGGATTGGTCGGATTCCGGGCTAACTCAGGATGCCCTTCCCGCCGACCTGTGCCATGGCCAAACCTCTGAAAGAAGGGCGTATTCCATGGACGTCTCCGAAATCAAGATGAACTTCGCGCGCCTCACCGGCAAGCAGTACGATTTGCTTAACGAAATGGCGAAGGGCCGCACCCTGTCGGAAATCGCCGTGCGCCAGGGCGCCACCGAAGGCAGCGTCGCCCGCCGCCTGCGCGCGCTGCGCATCCGCTTCGGCATGGCTGATGAAGGGGTGGTGAAGCTGTTCAAGGCCTGGCAGAACAACGTGCTGGACAAACAGTCCGCTCTGCCGATGGACGTGCTGCGCCCGTTCCTGATCGATCCGATCTCTGTCGTCCCGCAGAAGCTGCCGGTCAACGAAACACTGCCGCTGTTCCCCTGGGCCCGCCGCGCCAGCTGATTCGCCGCGTCCCGTCGCCACAACGCTGCCGCTTTTGCCGGAAAAATGGTGCGCCCGACGGGATTCGAACCCATGGCCCCCAGATTAGGAATCTGGTGCTCTATCCTGCTGAGCTACGGGCGCCCGCCGCTTCCATAGGGGGGTCTGGCCGATCAGGCAACCGGGGTTGCCATCTACTAACGGCTTGTCAGTTCGCCTTTTCCGGGGGCACCACCGGAAACAGGATGGGGGCAATCTCGATGCCCTCTTCCACCAGGGCCATTGCCTCGTCCGGCGTGGCCTGCCCGTGAATCGGTGCGGCGTCCTTCTCGCCATAATGCATGGCGCGGGCGTCCTCGGCAAAGCTGTCGCCCACCCAGGTCGATGATTTCAGCGCCTCGGCCTGCATCGCGGCCACCGCTTTCAGCATGGCCACCGCCTCGGGCGGCATCGGCGTTGTCGCCATTGCCTGCGGCTTGTCCGCCTGGGCCGGAACCGGCATCGGCATTGCCGGCATCTGGTTGCCCTTGCGGCCCACGTTCGGCGCCATCACCGCCTTGCCCACGTCGGCGCTGCCACACGTCGGACACGTCAGAAGCCCGCGTTCCTGCTGAATGGCAAAATCGTCAGACGAGCCGAACCAGCCCTCGAAGCGGTGCCCGCCATTCCTGCATTCCAGATCGAAGACAATCATAGGACCGCCGATCTAGGGATTTCACGCTTGTTGGCAAGGCTCGGCAGCTGCCGCCGCACTTCGCCGATGCGCGCAAGGTCGATCTCGGCAAAGCCCAGCGCGGCCTGCCCGCCGCCCATGTCGCCTCCCATGTCCAGCACCACATCGCCCCACGGGTCGATCACCAGCGAATGGCCATAGGTCTCCCGCCCGTCCTCGTGCCGCCCCACTTGCGCCGCGCTGATCACGAAGGCGCTCGCCTCCACCGCCCGCGCCCGCTGCATCAGGTGCCAGTGCGCCCGGCCCGTGGGCACGGTGAAGGCCGCCGGAATGGCGATCGCATCGCACCGCTGCCGCTCCAGCTCTTCAAACAGGGCGGGAAAGCGGATGTCATAGCAGATGGCAAGGCCCAGCCGGCCCACCGGGCATTCCACCGTCACCACCTGCTCGCCGGGACGATAGGCGGCGGATTCGCGCCAGCTCTCGCCCGTCGCCAGGTCCACGTCGAACATGTGGATCTTGTCGTACCGCGCGCGGATTTCCCCCGCCGGGTCGATCACGAAGGCGCGGTTGGCCCACAGGTCGCCACCGGCACGCACCGCCAGCGATCCGATGTGGACCCACAGCCCCGCCTTGGCCGCCGCCTCACGCACGCGGGCCAGCACCGGGCTCTCCTCTTCGGCCACCACGCTGGCGGCCGCCCGCTTGCGATCACGGTCGATCAGGCCAGACATCTCGGGCGTGAACAGCATCGCCGCGCCCTCGCCCGCCGCGCGCGCAACCGCATCCGCCATTGTCGCGGCGTTGGCCAGCGGATCGATCCCGCTGGTCATCTGCAGCAGCGCAACCTTCACCGTCATGCCCGGCGATGCCCGCTCACTTGCCCAGCATCATGTCAAGCTTGCCCTGCGCGTTCAGCGCGGCAAGGTCGTCCGATCCGCCCACGTGCATGTTGTCGATGAATATCGAAGGCACGGTGAAATGGTTGGGCGCGCGCTCCATCATCTCGGCCTTCTTCGGCCCGCCCATGGTCACGTCGTATTCCTCATAGGCCACGCCCTTCTGGTCCAGCAGCGCCTTGGCCCTGCTGCAATATGGGCAGCCCCACTTGGTATAGATCTCGACCTTGGGAACGGTGTTGGGATCGCTCATCGTCGCCTCTTGAATTTCCGGTTCGCTAACACACATGGTTTTTCGTGTCATGCGCCGCAAGTCGGGCATGGCCATCGTAGCAACCCGCCCGGATGCCAATCGGGTCCATCGGCGGGCCAGTACGACCATCACAGTGCAGATTGCTCATTGGAGGATATTGCCATGAACCGTTTCGACTTCACCCCCTATCGCCGCACCACCGTGGGCTTTGATCGCCTGTTCGACCTGCTCGAACGCCAGGCTCGCGCCAATGCCGGTGACAACTATCCCCCCTTCAACATCGAGCGCCGCGGCGAAGACAGCTACCGCATCACCCTCGCGGTTGCAGGCTTCAAGCCGGAAGAGCTCGACATCACCGCTCAGCAGAACCTGCTGGTGATCAAGGGAAGCAAGGCTGAACTGGAAGACAAGAACTTCCTCCACGTCGGCATCGCCAACCGCGGCTTCGAACGCCGCTTCGAACTGGCCGATTTTGTCCGCGTCGAAGCCGCCGATCTCGCCGATGGCCTGCTGACCATCGATCTCCTGCGCGAAGTGCCCGAAGCGATGAAGCCCAAGAAGGTCCTCATCGGTGGCCAGAAGGCGCTGTCCGTGGTGGATGGCGAAGCCAACGTCGCCTGATCGGCACACGGGATAGCAAACGACCGGGGGCGGGCCGCAAGGCTCGCCCCTTTTTGCTGCCAGTTGAACTACCTTTAATTGTTACTACAAAAAGTCCCGCTATCTTGATCACTCAAATACCTCGCTGAACGGAGGATGTGGGCATCATGACGGACCAGAAGTTCACCCAGGCCGATTGGGACGAAGTCTCAGACAATCCCGAATGGACAGAGGAGGACTTCCGCAACGCGCGTCCTTTTGCCGAAGTTTTTTCCCACCTTGCCGCCACCATCGGCAAGCGCGGGCCGCAGAAGAAGCCGACCAAGGTCAGCACCACGCTGCGTCTCTCGCCCGATGTCGTCGCGCATTTCCGCGCCACCGGCAAAGGCTGGCAGGCGCGGATCGATCAGGTGTTGAAGGACTGGGTCGCCTCGCACTGAGCGAGCGGACAGGACCTCACCAGGCCTCGGCGATATCCACCAGCGCCTCGCGGTCCAGCACGGTCACCCGCCCGGTCTTCAGCGCCACGATGCCGCTGTCGGCCCAGGCCGAAAGCTGGCGGTTGATCTGTTCGCGCGACATGCCGGCGAAGTTGCCCAGTTCGCCCTGGCTCAGCGCGATCTTCAGCCGCGCCTCGCCGCTCTCGGTCTCGCCGCCGCCCATCATCAGCCGCAGAAGGAAACGCGCGAGGCGCGGCCCGCTGGTATAGGCGCGGTCGGCCTCGATCACCGCGTTGTTCTGCCGCAGCCGGCGCGCCATCGCCTTCAGCAGGCGCATGGCCAAACCGCTGTAATCCTGCAGGATATCGTCAAACGCCTTGCGAGAAAGGCACAGCGTCTCCACCGGCTCGATCGCTTCCACCGTCGCCGTGCGCTCCCCGCCATCCAGGAACGCGATCTCGCCCAGCACATGGCCCGCCTCGGCATAATCGAGCACGATCTCGCGCCCGTTGGCCGAAACCATGCTCACCCGCGCCAGCCCCTTCATCACGATGTGCAGCGTGTCGCCGGGATCGCCCTGGGTCATCACCGCCTGGCCGGGCTTGAAGCTGCGCACCTGCGCGCGCGCCACGATGGCGGAAAGCTCTTCCGGCTCGCACTCCGTCAAAAGGCTGTGCGATGTCAGTGTCTCAGCCAGCTTCGCCGCGTCCATGCCAATCCCCCGCACCCTTACGCCCCGTAAGTTGAGACGGCCATAACAGGGGTTGAGACGCCTTGAGAAGCCCTGACGCGGTATTTAAACCAGTCGAGCCTGCTTTACCGCGGCTTCGATGAAGCCCTTGAACAGCGGGTGCGGATCGAACGGGCGGCTTTTCAGTTCGGGGTGGAACTGCACGCCGATGAACCAGGGATGGTCAGGCCGCTCCACGATCTCGGGCAGCAGCCCGTCGGGCGACATGCCGGAGAACACCAGCCCGCCCTGTTCCAGCCGTTCCTTGTACGCCACGTTCACTTCATAGCGATGGCGGTGGCGCTCGCTGATTTCGGTGCTGCCATAGACGCTGGCCACGCGGCTGTTGCCACCCAGCTTCGCGTCATAGGCGCCAAGGCGCATCGTGCCACCCAGGTCCCCGCCTTCCGACCGCTTTTCCAGGCCTTCCGCGGTCATCCATTCGGTGATGATGCCCACCACCGGCTCCTCGGTCGGGCCGAATTCGGTGGAGCTTGCCGCCGCGATCCCGGCAGTGTTCCGTGCGCCTTCGATGCAGGCCATCTGCATGCCCAGGCAGATGCCGAAGAATGGCACCTTGCGTTCACGGGCAAAGCGCACGCTGGCAATCTTGCCCTCGGTGCCGCGTTCGCCAAAGCCGCCGGGCACCAGGATGCCGTGCATGGGTTCAAGATAGGCCGCGATCTCGCTGTCGCCCTTCTCGAAGATCTCGGCGTCGATCCACTTGACGTTGACTTTCACCCGGTTGGCCATGCCACCGTGGGCCAGCGCCTCGTTCAGGCTCTTGTACGCATCCTGCAGGCCGACATACTTGCCCACCACGCCGATAGTCACTTCGCCTTCGGGGTTCTGGTAGCGGTCGACAATGTCGTCCCAGCGCGCCAGGTCCGGATCGGGCGCGGTCAGGCCGAAGTGGCGCAGCACTTCGTTGTCCAGCCCCTCGGCATGGTACTGCAGCGGCACGGCATAGATGCTCGATGCGTCCAGCGCCGGGATCACCGCCGATTTGCGCACGTTGCAGAACTGCGCGATCTTGGCGCGCTCGCCCTCGGGCAGCGGCTTTTCACAACGGCACAGCAGGATGTCGGGCTGGATGCCCAGGCCAGTCAGCTCGCGCACGCTGTGCTGGGTGGGCTTGGTCTTCAGCTCGCCCGCCGCCGCGATATAGGGCACCAGAGTCACGTGGACGAAGCAGGTCTGGTCGCGGTCCAGCTCGTTGTGCAGCTGGCGCAGCGCCTCGATGAACGGCAGGCCCTCGATGTCGCCCACCGTGCCGCCGATTTCGCACAGCACGAAGTCAAGGTCCTCGGTCTCCGCCTGCGCGAAGTCCTTGATCGCGTCGGTCACGTGCGGGATCACCTGCACTGTCGCGCCCAGGTAATCGCCCCGCCGCTCCTTGGCGATGATGTCGCGATAGATGCGGCCCGAGGTGATGTTGTCCGCCTGCCGGGCCGAAACGCCGGTGAAGCGCTCGTAGTGCCCCAGGTCGAGGTCCGTCTCGGCGCCGTCGTCGGTCACGAAGACCTCGCCGTGCTGATAGGGGCTCATCGTGCCCGGATCGACGTTCAGATAGGGGTCGAACTTGCGGATCCGCACGCGGAACCCGCGCGCCTGCAGCAGCGCCGCGAGGCTTGCCGCCATGAGTCCTTTGCCGAGCGAGGAGACCACGCCGCCGGTGATGAAAATGTACCGCGCCATGGGAGTCGGGCCTTAGCGTCAGAAGTTGCACACGCGCAAGCGGTTGCCGGTGAAATGAGCCCGGCAATCCACAGACGCAAACGGATAAACGCAAACAACACCGCCCCAACCCGCCGCGCCATGCGGCAGGCCAGGTCGGCATCTCGATGCGGAAAAGCGGTTACTTCTTCGCGGCACCCGCCAGCGGATCGGCCGGAGCCGCCGGAGCGGTCTGGGCCGGAGCAGCCGGCGCTGCGGCCGGAGCCTGCTGCTGCGCCAGCGGATCAGCGGGCGCCGCCGGAACCGTGCGATTCAGCGACGTGTCGATCTTGCTGGCGCTGGTGGTGCTGACGGCCAGGGCCGCCAGCGCGATCGACAGCACCACGAATGCCGTGGCGAGGATCGCCGTGGCGCGGGTCATGAAGTCCGCCGCGCCGCGCGCAGACATGAAGCCGGCAGGGCTGCCGCCCACGCCAAGGCCACCGCCTTCGGACTTCTGGATCAAAATCACGCCGACCAGTGCGGCTGCGACCAGCGCCTGCACGACGGTAAGGAAAATGAAGAGCGACATCGGTTCTCGCCTGAAACTGTTGCGCGCCATCTAGGGCCGCAAGGCCCCGCGCGCAACCCTGCCCTTGAAAGTGCCTCATACCGAGCTGCGTTCATACGGACTCACCCCTCCCCGGCGGGGAGGGGCAGCGAGACTTCCCCCGCATCAGCGGGGGTTAGTCGCAGCGGGGTGGGCACCTGCGCCAGCGGGGACGCTCGGCCTTGCGGCCTTGCTCCCCCACCCCCACCCCTCCCCGCCGGGGAGGGGCTTATGGACCCTATCAACGCAATTTGGTGTCAATCGTCCTGCTGCGGAGCCGCGGCCACGATCGGCAGGAACGCATCGGCGGTAAGGCTCGCGCCACCCACCAGCGCGCCGCCCACGCCCTCTGCCGCCAGCAGGTCCGCCGCGTTGCCGGCGTTCACCGAGCCGCCATAGAGGATGCGCACCTTCGCGCCCGCCTCGCCATAGGCTTCGGTCAGGCGCGCACGGATCGCGGCGTGCATCGCCACCACGTCCTCCACCGCCGCCACGCGGCCGGTGCCGATCGCCCATACGGGTTCATAGGCCACCGCCACCTTGCCCAGCGCCACGGCTTCCGCCGCCGCCTCGCCCAGCGGGATCGATCCATCGATCTGGCCCGAAACCACCGCCTCGGCCCGGCCGGCGTCGCGCTCGTCCAGCGTTTCACCCACGCAGACGATCACGCCCAGCCCTGCGGCCAGCGCCGCATCGGCCTTGGCGCGCACCAGCGCGTCACTCTCGCCATGGTCCTTGCGCCGCTCGCTGTGGCCCAGGATCACGAAGTCCGCGCCGATATCGGCCAGCATCGCGGCGGAAACGTCGCCCGTGTGCGCGCCCTTGGCCTCGGTGTGGCAATCCTGCCCACCCACGCCGATGCCGCTCACCGCCTCGCGCAGCAGGCCGATCAGCGGGAACGGCGGCGCCAGCGCGATCTGCACGTGCGGATGGCGCGCGGCCGCCCGGTCGATGGCGCGTGCCTCGGCCAGCATGGCGCGGCTGCCGTTCATCTTCCAGTTTCCGACGATGTAAGGTCGATGCGACATTGGCTTCGACGAGTCCCTCTGTTTGAACGAATCCCTGAATTCCAAGCGCCGCTATCAAACACTTGCCCGGATTGCAAAACGCTTGGACCGATTACTTGCGGACACCGCAACGTAACACCGCCCGCTTGAACGCGCTTGGCGGGGGAAGCGCGCCCCTCGCCCCATTGCGGGAAACGCGATTGGCTCCTAAGGCACGCGGCAATCCCTTTCCATTCCGGCACGGCCCTCATGCTCGATTTCATCCGCAAGCTTTCCAAATCCCGCTTCGGCGCTTTCATCGGCGTGGCCTTCGTCGTGCTGCTGGGCCTCGCCTTTGCCGGGGCGGATGTCACCGGCATGCGCTCGGGCTCGCTCTCCGGCACCGACAAGGCGGCCGTTGTCGGCAAGACCGCGATCTCCACCGCCGATGTTGAAAAGACGGTGAAGTCCGCGCTCGACAGCCAGCGCCAGCAGAACCCCACCCTCACCATGAAGGACCTGCTCGCACAGGGCGGGCTCGATCAGGTGCTTGATGGCCTGGTGGAACGTGCCGCGATGGATGAATGGGGCCGCAAATACGGCTTCGGCGTGTCAAAGCGTCTGGTCGACAGTGAAATCGCCAAGATCGATGCGTTCCAGGGCCCCGATGGCAAGTTCAGCCAGGCCGCCTACCAGGCACTGCTCACCCAGCGCGGGTTGACCGACGCGCTGGTGCGCGATGACCTCGGCAAGGGGCTGATGGCGCGCCAGGTGCTCGTGCCCGCCAGCTTCGGCGCCAAGATGCCGCAGGGCGTGGCGCTGCGCTATGCCGCCATGCTCAAGGAAAAGCGCGTCGGGCAGATCCTGTTCATCCCCTCTGCCGCCTATGCGCCAAAGTCTGCGCCGTCGGATCAGCAGCTGGCTGCGTTCTACAAGGCGCACGAATCCGCCTACCTGCGCCCGGAACGCCGCACCGTGCGCTATGCCCTGCTCGATGCCGCCTCGGTGCCCAACGTGCCCGCGCCTTCGGATGCGGAGATCGCCACGCGCTACAAGCTCAACGCCGCCAGCTATGCCGCCAAGGAAACGCGCGACGTGACGCAGGTCGTCGTGCCGACCGAGGCTGCGGCAAAGGCGCTGATCGGGTCGGGCAAGCCGCTCGCCGCCGCCGCGCAGGCCGCCGGCCTTTCCACCAGCGCGCTCAAGGACCAGTCGCAGGACTCGTTTGCCGCGCAGACGTCAAAGGCCGTGGCGCAGGCCGCGTTTGCCGCCGCGCCGGGTTCCTTCGCCGTCCCCACCAAGGGGCCGCTCGGCTGGTTCGTGATCCATGTCGACAAGGTCACCAAGATCCCCGGCAAGACGCTGGAACAGGCCAAGCCCGCCATCGTCGCGGAAATCAGCGCCGAAAAGCGCCGCGCCGCGCTGACCGACCTGTCGGCCAAGGCCGAGGAGCAGTTCGAGAACGGCGTCAGCCTCGCCGATGTCGCCAAGTCGCTCAACCTCACGATCGCCACCACCGAGCCGCTGATCGCCAATGGCACCGTGTTCGGCAAGCCCGAAGCAAAGGCCCCCACCGCCGTGCTCGCGCTGGTGCAGGCCGCGTTCGGCATGGAGCGTGAAGGCCAGCCACAGGTGACGGAGCTGCCCGCCGCCGGCCCTGACGCCGGCAAGGTGGCGCTGTTTGACGTAGGCCAGATCGTGCCGGCCGCCGCCGCCCCGCTGGCCGAGATCAAGGACCAGGTCACCCGCGACTATGCGCTGGACCAGGGTTCGGCCGGTGCCCGCGCCGCTGCTGACAAGGTGCTGGCCTCCACCGCGAAGAAGACCCCGCTCGCCGATGCGGTCAAGGCCGCAGGCGTCATCGGCCCGCAGGTGCAGCCCATCACCATGACGCGCGAACAACTCAGCGCCATGCAGCCGCGCATCCCCGCCCCGCTGGCGCTGATGTTCGCCATGGCCAAGGGCACCACCAAGCGTCTCGAAGCGCCGAACAAGGCCGGCTGGCTGGTCGTCTCGCTGCAGGACGTGGTGCCGGGCGTGATCCCCGCCAACGATCCTGTCGTGGCGCAGGCCGCGCGGGAACTGTCGCAGGCCGTCGCCCGTGAATACAGCGACCAGCTGCGCGCGGCGATGAAGGCGGAAATCGGCGTGAAGACCTATCCCGCCGCCGTCGCCACCATGCGCAAGCAGCTTACCGGCCAGTAACGGGGGCCAGTAGCATGGTCGATACCTTGACGGCGGTCGCTCCGGAAAACCGGGATCAGGCGCTTGAAGCGCTGCGTGCGGGCAAGCCTGCGCTCGTCTGGCGCCGCCTGATTGCCGATACCGAAACCCCGGTCGGCGCAGCGATGAAGCTGATGGAGCCGGGACGCGGCGATTTCCTGCTGGAATCCGTTCAGGGCGGCGAAGTGCGCGGGCGCTACAGCCTGCTCGGGCTCGATCCCGATCTGGTGTTCCGCGCGCAGGGCCATTCGGCCGAGGTCAACCGCATCTGGCGGCACGATCGCGCCAGCTTCGCCCCGCTTTCGGGCAATGCGCTCGATGAACTGCGCGCGCTGGTCAATGCCTGCCGCATCGATGTGCCCGCAGGGCTGCCGCCGGTGCTGGCCTGCCTCGTCGGCTATTTCGGCTACGAAACCATCGGCCTGGTGGAAAAGCTGCCCCGCGCGCCGGAAAGCGACCTGCAGCTGCCAGACATGCTGTTCGTGCGCCCCACCGTGGTGCTGGTGTTCGATCGGCTGAGCGACGAACTCGTTGCCGTCGCGCCGGTCTGGGCCGAAAGCGGCAATGCCGAACACGCGGTTGACGCGGCGGCAGACCGCATCGACGCCGCGCTCGCCCGCCTATCCGGCCCTGCGCCTGCCGATGTGCGGCTCGATGCGCCGGTCGACGTGGAGCGCACGGCGGTGATGGCGCCCGAGACCTATGGCGCGATGGTCGCCCGCGCGAAGGACTATATCGAGGCGGGAGACATCTTCCAGGTCGTGCTGGCGCAGCGCTTCACCGCGCCGTTCCCGCTGCCGGCCTCCGCGCTCTATCGTTCGCTGCGGCGGATCAACCCCTCGCCCTTCCTCTATTTCCTCGATCTGCCGGGCTTCGCGCTGGTCGGCTCGTCCCCTGAAATCCTCGTGCGCATCCGCGATGGCGAAGTCACCATCCGGCCTATCGCGGGCACCCGCCCCCGCGGAAAGACGCCGCAGGAAGACCTCGACCACGAACAGTCGCTGCTCGCCGATCCCAAGGAGCGCGCCGAGCACCTGATGCTGCTCGATCTCGGCCGCAACGATGTGGGCCGCGTGGCACGCGCGGGCACGGTCAAGGTCACCGAAAGCTACACCATCGAACGCTACAGCCACGTGATGCACATCGTGTCCAACGTGGTCGGCCAGCTCGATACCGCCCGGGCCGACAGCGTGGACGCCCTCTTCGCCGGCTTCCCCGCCGGCACCGTTTCCGGCGCGCCTAAGGTCCGCGCCTGCGAGATCATCGCCGAGCTCGAACCCGAAACCCGCGGTGCCTACGCCGGCGGCGTCGGCTACTTCGCCCCGGATGGCTCGGTCGACAGCTGCATCGTCCTGCGCACCGGCGTCCTCAAGGACGGCGTCCTCCACGTGCAAGCCGGCGCCGGCATCGTCGCCGACAGCGACCCGGCCAGCGAACAGCGCGAATGCGAACACAAGAGCGGGGCGTTGTTTGCGGCGGCGCGGGAAGCGGTGCGCGTGGCGAGCGAACCGAGGTTCGGGCAGTGAGGTAGCATGTCTGACCAGAGCGTGACCTTCACAACCTATCCGGACTTCAAGGACTGGCTCTCCGCCTATTGGCTGACAGTTCGTCATCGTTGGCTGTGGAAGCGAATCTGCATCGCGTTTGTGTTTGTCTGGACTGCGTACTTTGCTCTTGTGGCTGGGATCGACATTGCGAACGCGGGCTGGCACCCTCAGTGGCTAGCAAGCTGGCTTCGGATGTCTGCGGTCTACTCGTTGACCGTTTCCGCTGTCCTCATTTTGATAACGATCGCGGCAACACCAAGGCGTGTTCGCAAGGCCGTCGAGGATACGAAACGCCTTGCACCGCAGACTGACTATGAGGCCGATCAAAGCGGAATTCGGAGCCGCAATGCCATCAGCACCAGCTCCGTCAATTGGTCACAATTCGAGCGCTGGCTGGAGAACGGACAAGTCTTCGTGCTGATGCTTACGAGAGCGAATTACTTCATCGTCCGCAAGGCTGACCTCGATAGTAGCACTCTGGAATCCCTGCGCTCACTTCTCGTTGCCGCAAACGTACCAAGTCGCTAGGCCGCGCCCATGATCCTCGTCATCGATAACTACGACAGCTTCACCTGGAACCTCGTCCACTATCTGATGGAGATGGGCGCGGAGGTCGAAGTGGTGCGCAACGATGCGCTCACCGCCGCACAGGCGCTGGAGACGGGCGCGCAGGGGTTCCTGCTGTCGCCGGGGCCCTGCACGCCGAACGAGGCGGGGATCAGCCTCGATCTCGTCGCCGCATGCGCCGATGCAGGCAAGCCGCTGCTCGGCGTGTGCCTCGGCCACCAGTCGATCGGCCAGCACTTCGGTGGCAAGGTCGTGCGCGGGGGGCTGATGCATGGCAAGACCAGCCCGGTCACGCATGATGGCACCGGCGTGTTCGAAGGGCTGCCCAGCCCCTTCATCGCCACGCGCTATCACTCGCTGATCGTCACCGACATTCCCGATTGCCTGGTGGTCAACGCCCGGTCTGACGATACCCACGTCATGGGCTTCCGCCATGCCTCGCTGCCGATCCACGGCGTGCAGTTCCACCCGGAATCCATCGCCACCGAACACGGCCACGCGATGATCGCCAATTTCCTGAAGGTCTGCGGGATCAACGCGGTCCAGCCGGCATGACCCGCCTGCCCCCGGTCACGCAGACCCCGCTGGAAGAGGACGAGGCGGAGGCCGCCTTCGCCGCATTGTTCGATGGCGGCGTGGCCGACGAGGACATCGCCCGCTTCCTTTCCGATCTGTCTGACCGGGGCGAGACCGCCAGCGAGATCGCCGGCGCGGCCCGCGCCATGCGCGCGCGGATGATCCCGGTCCAAGCGCCGGAGGGCGCCATCGACGTCTGCGGCACCGGCGGTGACGGGCACCACACGCTCAACGTTTCCACCGCGGTCAGCCTCGTCGTCGCGGCCTGCGGCGTGCCCGTGGCCAAGCACGGCAACCGCGCCGCCAGCAGCAAGGCCGGCGCGGCCGACACGCTCGAGGCGCTCGGCCTCAATCTCGACCGCGCCACCGAAACCGCCGAGATGACGCTGGGCGATCTTGGCATCGGCTTCCTCTTCGCGGCGAAGTACCACCCCGCGCTGGGCCGGCTCATGCCCCTACGCAAGGCGCTGGGCCGCCGCACCATTCTCAACCTGCTCGGCCCGCTGGCCAATCCGGCGCAGGTCACCCGCCAGCTCGTCGGCATCGCCCGGCCGGGTTATGTGCCGCTCTATGCCGAAGCGATCCGCCGCCTCGGCACGCAGCACAGCCTTGTCGTTTCGGGCGACGAGGGGCTCGACGAACTGAGCCTCGCCGGCGGCAACGAACTGGCCGAAGTGAAGGACGGCCGCGTCCTGATGCGCCGCGCCCGGCCCGAAGACGCGGGCCTGCCCCCCGCCCCCATCGACGCCATCCGTGGCGGCGATCCGGCGCACAACGCCAAGGCCCTGCGCGATCTGCTGTTGGGCGAACCCGGCCCCTACCGCGACGCCGTCCTCTTCAACGCCGCCGCCGCCCTGATCGTCGCGGGCGAAGTGGCAAGCTGGCACGAAGGCGTGGAAGAAGCCGCCGAGGCGCTCGACAAGGGCCTCGCCAACGCCCTCCTCAACTGCTGGATCGCCGCGCTGAAGTAGGGGTTGGAAGGGTTTCGCGCAAAGACGCAAAGACGCAAAGATGTCGCGCCGCAGGCCCCCAAACGTCCAACCTCACAGGCAAGAAGAAGCATCACCTCCAAGAGCCAACCTCTTGGCGTCTTCGCGTCTTCGCGCGAAAACCCCTTCTTCTTCTCCGCGCCCTCCTTTCCCTCTGCGGTCTCTGCGAGAAACCATCACCACCTCCCTCTCGACAAACCGCCCCCCGCGCGCCATTGCGCGTCCTGCCATGACCGACAAGCTCACCGAAATCTGCGACACCAAGCGCAGCGAAGTCGCCGCGCGCAAGGCCGCCACCGGCCTGTCCACGCTTGCCGCCCGCGCCAGTGAGCAGACTGCGCCGCGCGGGTTCGAGGCCGCGCTGCGCGCCCGCGCCGCCACCGGCTATGCCCTGATTGCCGAGATCAAGAAGGCCAGCCCGTCCAAGGGCCTGATCCGCCCCGATTTCCAGCCCGCAGACCACGCCCGCGCCTATCAGGCCGGGGGCGCCGCCTGCCTCTCCGTGCTTACCGACGCGCCCTATTTCCAGGGGCACGAGGACTACCTCGTCGCCGCGCGCGCCGCCTGCACCCTGCCGGTCATCCGCAAGGACTTCATGATCGATCCCTGGCAGTGCGCCGAAGCGCGCGCCATCGGCGCCGACGCCATCCTGATCATTGTCGCCGCGCTGGATGACGCGCAGATGGCCGAGATCGAGGCCGCCGCCCGCGAACAGGGCATGGACGTGCTGGTCGAAGTCCATGATGAGGCCGAAATGGAACGCGCCGCGCGCCTGCAATCGCGCCTGATCGGGGTGAACAACCGTGACCTGAAGCGCTTCGTCACAGACCTCGCCAACACCGAACGCCTCGCCCCGCTCGCCCCCGAAGGCACGCTGCTGGTGGCCGAAAGCGGCATCAACACCCACGCAGACATCCTGCGGCTGGAACGCTGCGGCGCCCGCACCTTCCTCGTCGGTGAAAGCCTCATGCGCCAGGCCGATGTCACCGCCGCAACCAGGGCCCTTCTGGAGGGTTGACCCCCTTCAGGCCGCCGCGCGGCTGGCCGAACGCCGCCCCGGCAGCGCCGCCAACGCATCCTTCACCAATCCGTGCAGCGGTGGCTCGATCCACCGCGCCACCACCCACGCCGCCACCACCGCCACGCCCAGGCTCGCGGCGATCGCCACGGCATCGCCAAAGCCCGCCTTGCGCAGCAGCACCAGCACCGGCCCGCCGGTGTGCATGTGGATCAGGTAGAGCGGATAGGTCATCATCCCGCACATCCGCAGCGCGGCGGCCTGCTTTCCCACGAACCTGGCAATCGCCTCCTTGGCGCGGAACGACAGCACCAAAGCCACGCACACCGCCAGCCATGCCAAGAAGGGGACGATCCAGCGCGCCTGCAATACGGGGAAGCCTTCAAGCTCCCATCCCGCTGCGGTCCTGATCTGCAGCGCCGCCGCCGCCACGCAGATGCCACCCAGCAGGCCATGGCGATAATGGAAACCATCGGCGTCCCCCTTGGCCACGATCATGCCAAGCGCGAAGAAGCAGCCGTGCTGCACCAGCAGCAGCGCCATGATGCGCCCGTCCGGTATTGGAAGAAGCACATGCACAACCCAGTACGCCGCACTGGCCAGGCCCAGTGCCCAGGCCAGCTCTTCCAGCCGTTGCCCCTGCCCTGCCGCGATCAACAGCCAGATCACGCCATAGAACATCACCTCGATCGGCAGCGTCCAGAACTGGCCCATGATCCACGGACCAAAGGGGAAGAAGGTCAGCGTCCTCGCATAGGCGGAAAGAGCCGGCCGATCCCACATCTCGTCGGTCACCAGCGGCACGATCAGCGCCAGCGTCGCACAGATCGCCAGCGCGGGCCAGAGCCGGGCAAATCGCCGTTCGGCAAAGCTGCGTGCCGAAACTCCGGTGGAGGAATAGGCGATCACCGCCCCCGATATCACGAAAAACACCTGCACGCCGATCCAGCCAAACCAGGTTGCGCCGGTCCATGGCGGGTTCATCGCCGCCTTGCCGCTTGCAATCAGCAGGGTGTTGTCACCCATGGCCAACGCCTTGAACGCCAGGTGGTAGAGCATGACCATCGCTGCCGCCGCCATGCGAAGCAGGTCCAGGCCGTGGATCGGAATGCGCTTTGGCATGTCATCTCTCTGCAACGAATGTTGCGTCGCAGCATACCGATCCACCTAACTATAAGCAGGTCACATTGCTCCATTTCACGAGCAGTCACCTTACCACTTAGGTTATACGCATGATAAGGCAGGGTAAAATCCCTGAAATTCCCCTCCGAACTGGAGCAGCTCTAGCGTCCAAACAGCTCCGGTCTTCGCAGTTGCAGCGCCTGCGCCAGCACCAGCGTCTTTGCATCGGTCAGCTCGCCCGCCATGGCCATTGCGCGCAGCGCGTCGAGTTGCACCTCATGCACGGTGATGTGTTCGAACTCGCCCTCCGCGCCGCCACCTGCGCCCACGCGGTCCGCCGATTCGTATTCCGCCAGGAACAGCGCCACGCGCTCGGTGGAGACCGGCGGGATCGGCCAGATGTTGGCCACCGGTTCCAGCGTGCCCAGCCGCAGCCCGCCTTCCTCCAGCGCTTCCTCGCGGATGCGGTCCTCGGGGGCCACGCCGTCCAGCCCGCCTGCGATGGCTTCCAGCAGCGGCGCCTCTCCCGCCGCCAGCACCGCCGCGCGCGGCTGGCTCACCAGCAGGCACACCCTCCGCACCGGGTCAAAGGGCAGCACCGCCACCGCCTGCCCGTTGTCGAGCAGGTGCCGTTCCACCACCACGCCATCGGGCAACCGCACCTCCAGCCGCCAAAACCGGTACCACCCGTCATAAACCAGCTTTCGCGCCACGATCTCGGCCATCAAGAAGTCCCCCCACCGGCCACTTGCCCCCATGTCATCCTGGTCCTGTCGCAGGATGGGGGGAAGCATGGCGCGGCTTGCAAGGCCTGCCTGCTAGCGAAGCTTGGATGGGGGTGAAAGCGCCGCCAACGTCCTTTTATCGACCCGCGTCGATCAAGCCCTGCACCTGCCGGTAGAACGCCTCGCGCGCTTCGGGCTCTGGCCCCTTGCTGGCGCGGGTCCAGTCGGCGTTGCTGGCGATCACCAGCCGCCGCCTGGCATCGATGAAGATGCCCTGGCCAAAGATGCCCTGCGCCGCCACCGATCCGTCGTCATAGGTCCACCATTGGAAGCCATAGCCCTTGCCCGGTCCTTTGTCTGAACCTTGGCCGATGTCCTTCTGCTTCACCGTGGCCTGCCCGAACCAGTCCTCGGGCACGATCTGCCGCCCGTCGCGCGCCTTGCCATTGGCCAGCACGAACAGGCCGAACCGCGCATAGTCGCGCGTTGCCGCCTGCAGGCAGCAACCGCCTATCTCGTGCCCGGTCTTGCTCAGCAGCCATGTGGCGGGCGCTTCCATCCCTGCGGGCTGCCAGATCTTTTCCTGCAGGTACGCGCTCAGCGTCTTGCCCGTGGCCGATGACACCAGCACGCCGATCAGGTTGGTCTCGCCGGTGTTGTAATGCCACACCGCGCCCGGCGGGTGCGCGCGCGGCAGCTTGCGCATATAGCTCACGGTCGCGTCCATGCCCGGCTCGGGCTCGGCATTGTTGAACCGCGCCACGTCGGCGTTCGGGTCTTCATAGTCCTCGTTCCACTTCACGCCCGAACTCATCGTCAGCAGCTGCCGCACGCTCACGTCGTCATAGGCGCTGCCCTTCAGGCCGGGGATATACTGGCTGACCTTGTCCTCAAGGCTGTGGATCTTCCCATCCCTGATCGCCGCACCCACCAGCGTGGAGGTGAACGACTTGGCCACCGAAAAGCTGGTCCAACGCCCCTTGGCGTCAAAGCCCAGGCCATAGCGTTCGAACCGCACCTTGCCATCCTGCACCACCAGCAGCCCGGCCGTGCGCTGGCCTGCCATGTAGTTTTCCACGCCGGGGATGGTCAGCGGCCTGCCCTGGGGAAGCAGCAGCGGCTGGGCCGCCGGTTCTATCATGCGCGTTTTCGCCAGCACCGGCAGCCGGTCCATCGCCCGGAACGCGGCGTCGCGCTGGCTGATTGACCATGACAGAACGTCGCGATCCGTCGGCATCGCCAGCAGCAGCCCGCGCGTCTCCTTGTCCTGGGTACAGAACCACCCGGTCCCCGCAAGGGCGAGCGCTCCCAAAACACCCAGAACGATTGACCGCTTCCGCATCCGCTCTCTCCTTTTCCCCACCCTAACCGTTCGCGTCGAGCGAAGTCGAGACGCAGGAATCCAGGTTGACACGAAAGGCGCCGATAACAGACACAGCTGTCATTTATTCCGGCTGCGCAAATTCCCGCTGTCCTACACGCAGCCAATCTGGCACAAGCGCAACCCCATGCATTTCCGCGCTTCGCTCCACCCTACCCCCCTTTCGGAAAGCCTTCCTGAAGGCCCTCCGGCGACCGGCCACCACTTGCGCCAAACCCCGTCAACCGTGTCAACCTCGACCGCAAAACAGGCCCGCAAATGAAAACGCTCACCCACCTCGACGATTCGGGAAAGGCGCGCATGGTCGATGTTGGCGGCAAGGCGGAAACGCACCGCGTCGCCATCGCGCAGGGCCATATCCGCATGGGTCCGCAGGCGCTCGCCGCCATCCGCGATGGTGGCGTGCCGAAGGGCGATGTGCTCGCCGCCGCCCGCATCGCCGGGATCATGGCCGCCAAGAAGACCGGGGACCTGATCCCGCTGTGCCACCCGCTCGCGCTCGATGCGGTGACGGTGGACTTCGCCTTTACTGAAACCGGGCTGTCCTGCACCGCCAGCGCCTCGCTCACCGGGCGCACCGGGGTGGAGATGGAAGCGCTCACCGCCGTCTCGCTGGCGCTGCTGACGGTCTATGACATGGCCAAGGCGATCGACAAGGGCATGGTGATCGAAGCCGTCCGCCTGATCGAAAAGCGGGGCGGCAAGTCCGGCACGTGGAAGGCGGCAGCGGAATGACCGGGGTGACGTCCCCGCCGCTCAGCCTTGAAGAAGCGCAGCGGCGGCTGATGTGGCTGGCTCCGCAACTGCCGGTGGAACACCGCGCCACGGCGGAATGCGCCGGGTTCTATCTCGCCCACCCCATCTCCGCCCACCGCGCCCAGCCCGCCGCCCCGCTTTCGGCGATGGACGGATATGCCCTGCGCGCAGCCGACCTGCCCGGCCCATGGACGGTTGTGGGAGAAAGCGCGGCGGGCCATCCCTTCGCCGGCACGGTAGAGGCCGGGCAGGCAGTGCGCATCTCAACCGGTGCGATCCTGCCCGCCGGGGCGGACATGGTGCTGCTGCAGGAAGATGCTGGCCGGCAGCATGACACCGTCACCCTCACCGGCACCCCGCCCGATCCCACCGGCCGCCACATCCGGCCTGCCGGGATGGACTTTGCCGATGGCGCGCCGCTGCTGCCCGCAGGCCTCCGGCTCGGCGCGGCGCAGATCGCGCTGGCCATTGCCGGCGGCCACCAGTACCTGCGTGTCCGCCGCCCGGTGAACCTGACCGTGATCGACAGTGGCGATGAACTGGGGCGGCCCGGCCAGCCACTGGCCCCGCACCAGATCCCTGCCAGCAACGGCCCCATGCTGGCCGCAATGGCCGCCACGATGCCGGTCAAGATCACCCGCATCGGCCCCGTGCCCGATGACCTGCCAAGCCTTGCCACCGCGCTGGAGGCCGCACACGGCGCAGACATCGTCGTCACCAGCGGCGGCGCATCGGTGGGCGATCACGATCTTGTCCGCCCGGCGCTCGAAGCGGCAGGGGCCACGATCGATTTCTGGCGCGTGGCGATCAAGCCCGGCAAGCCGCTGCTGGTTGCCCGGCGCAACCGGCCCAACAATGCCACGCAGGTCATCCTCGGCCTGCCCGGCAATCCTGCCTCGGCCTTCGTCACCGGATTTCTCTTCCTGCTGCCCCTGCTGCGCGCCGCGCTGGGCGCGGAAAGCCCCCTGCCCCGCACGATCCCGGCCCGCCTTGCGCATGGCATGCCCGCCGGCGGCAGCCGTACCGAGTTCCTGCGCGCCCACTGGGACGGGGCATCCGTGTCGCTCGATCCGCTCCAGGATTCGGGTGCGCTTTCGCCGTTGGCGCGGGCCAATGCGCTGGTGGTGCGTGCCGCCCGCGCCCCTGCGGTTCCGGCGGGAACGGATGTTCCGGTCTATCTGCTCGAAACCGGCGGAATTGCTTGACGGGTTCGTTTTGGTTTACTATTCGTTCCGCATTCGTTCACTGCGGGAGATGCGCCGATGCTGACGCGCAAGCAACACGAGTTGCTCACCTTCATCCAGACCCGGCTCGAAGAGTCGGGCATTTCACCCTCGTTCGAGGAGATGAAGGAGGCGCTGGATCTCAAGTCGAAGTCCGGCGTGCACCGCCTGATCTCGGCGCTTGAGGAGCGCGGCTTCATCCGCCGCCTGCCCAACCGCGCCCGTGCGCTCGAAGTGATCCGCGAGCCGGACACCGCTACGACCAAGACTGCGGCGCGCGCCGCCGCAGCCGCGACCAGCAACACCGTCGCCCCGCTGCGCCCTGCCGCCCGTGCGCCCGAACCGGCGAACGACGTGATCGAGCTGCCGCTGCACGGCCGCATCGCCGCCGGTGCGCCGATCGAGGCGCTTGAGGGCACCTCCACCCTGCCCGTCCCCGCCGCGCTGCTCGGCGCGGGCGAGCACTATGCGCTGGAAGTCTCGGGCGATTCCATGATCGAGGCCGGCATCCTCGATGGCGACTTCGCACTGGTGCGCCGCACCGAGACCGCCCGCGACGGCGAGATTGTGGTCGCGCTGGTCCGCGGCGAGGAAGCGACGCTGAAGTACCTGCGCCACGAAAAGGGCATGGTCCGCCTAGACCCTGCCAACGCCGCCTATGACCCGCAGTACTATCAGCCCAGCGAAGTGCAGGTGCAGGGCAAGCTCGCCGGCCTGCTCCGCCGCTACCACTGATCCGGAAGGGGCGCTGCCGCTGGCGGCGTCCCGTTCGGCTGCCTGGCTTGCGCTTAAGGCGTAACCGCAGGACGGGGCGGATAGACCGGGCGCTCCGGGATGCGAAACCAGCCGTGATTGCCCTGGGTCTCGGCCACGGTGCGGATCTTGCCGGTGGTGAGGTCCAGGGTCATGCCGCCGGTGCGGTCGAGCAGGGCGCGGTCGGCCTTGAGCAGGCGGGGACGGCAAGCCATGGGCAGGCGGCGGTCGGCCACGACGATGTCGGCGCGTTCGCAGGCGGCGGCGAGTTCCAGGGTGTCGATGCGGTCCTTCCCGCGCGCCATCAGCAGCACGAAGGCGCGGCCGTTCCGGGTGAGCATCAGGCTGCAGAAGTCGCGGTTGCAGCGGGCGCCGGGCCAGCTTTCGAGGGTCACCGCTTCTCCGCGCATCCCGGCGCTTTCGAGCAGGTTGTCACGGGCAAAATCGGCCTTGGCGTCGCGGAGCATGAGCAGGTTCGGCGCTTCATTGGCGATGCCCACGTGGTGGCCATCGCCCGAGATCAGCACATCGGGCGCGCGGGCCAGCAGGGTGGCCAGTGTCGCCAGAGCAAACGGGGCCAAGGCCCAGAGCCGCACGCGCCCGCTCCACAGCGCCAGCCAGAGCAGGCCGCCGAGGAACAGGCCGAAGACCGCGAAGGACATCGTGGGCATCATCGTGACCGCGCCCGGCAGGCCGGCGGTGAAGTGGGCGAGCGCGAGCAGCAGATCGAGCGACTTGCCCGCGAGCCACCACGCCGGCGCGCCGAGGCCCGCGCCATCCAGCAGCAGCGCCAGCGCGATCAGGGGCATCGTGCCGAAGGTGGTGAGCGGGATGGCGACGACGTTGGCCGCCGCGCCATACAGCCCGGCCCGGTGGAAGTGGAACAGGGCGATGGGCGTGAGCGCCAGTTCGATGACCACGCCCGTGGCCAGCAGCATGGCGAGGTGGCGGCCCGCGCCTGCCAGCCAGCCCTCGTCCCGTCGGGCGAACCACCGCTGCGCCGGGGCCGAGGCGTGGAAGGCGATGATGGCGATGACCGAGGCGAAGCTCATCTGGAAGCTGGGGCCGACCACCGCCTCTGGCCAGAGCAGCATCACGAACACCGCCGCCACCGCCAGCAGCCGCAGCGACAGCGGATCGCGGCCCAAGGCAAGCGCGGTGAGCACGAGCAGCGCACCGACCACCGAGCGCACGGTCGGCACTTCGGCCCCGGTCACCAGCGTGTAGGCCACACCAGCCAGCGCACCGGCCAGCGCGGCGACCAGTGGCAGGCGCAGGCGGAGCACGATCCACGGGAACAGGCCAAGCAGGCGCAGGGCGATGAAATAGACCGCCGCGATCACCGCGCTGACATGCAGGCCGCTGATCGACAGGAGATGGGTGAGGCCGGCATCGCGCATCGCGTCCTCATCAGCCTGGGCGATGGCGCCGCGATCGCCGCTGGCAAGTGCGGCGGCGATGGCGCCGGGCGAGCCGGACAGGCGGGCGCGGACATGATCGGCCAGCGCCTGCTGCACCGCGCGCAGCGAGCCGGCGCCCTGCGCAGGCGTGGCCACCTGCACCGGACCGAGCGCGGCACCGGTGGCGGAAAGCCCCTGAAACCAGGCGGCGCGGGCGAAGTCATAACCGCCGGGGAGCATCGGCGGTGCGGGCGGCATCAGGCGGGCGCGCATGCGGACCACCGCGCCTTCGACCGCGCCGGGCGCGTCATCGGCGAGCGGCACGTTGACGCGCAGGCGCATGGGCGCTTCGGCGCCTTCCACCCGGGCGACGAGGACGAGGCGCACGCGGTTGTCGGCGGCTTCGTCCTGCCGGTCGATCACGCGGCCTTCCAGCCACGCGACCTGCGGGCGGGCAATGCCGGGGACGCCGACGAGCGAGGACTTGGCCCAGACGGTGACGCAACCCGCCGCCGCCATCAGCGCCGTGGACAGAATAGCCAGCCGCAGGTGCCCAAGATCGCGGTCCAGTTCACCGGTCTGGTCCACCAGCACGCCGGCGATTGCCGCCGCACCGCACAAGGCGAGGAACATGGCCCATTGCCAGGGGCCCGGCAGCACGAACCATGCCGCAATTCCAAGGCCGAAGGCGACTGCGAGCCATGGCCCCCGTTCAAAAGGACGGTTGGCGAGGAATTGCTCGATGGTGCAGTGCACCCTTGCCAAGCGGCGCAAACTGTCCCAAGGCCGCGCCGAGCGGCCCGCAGGAACGCCTGGGGGACTGCCGGAGGCAGGGGCATCCTGGGCAACGGGAGCTTCGTGCGCCATGCGTCGCATAGGAAGGAATACGTAGGGGATGGCAAGCGCCACTGGTACCGTTTCTGCGAGATCGGACGCCGGAAAGCGCGTCGTCACCCGCTTTGCCCCTTCCCCCACCGGCTACCTGCACATCGGCGGCGCACGCACCGCGCTGTTCAACTGGCTGTTCGCACGGCACCACGGCGGCACCTATCTTCTGCGCATCGAGGATACCGACCGTGCGCGCAGCACCGATGCCGCAATCGAGGCGATCTTCGACGGGCTGGAATGGCTGGGCCTGGGCGGTGACGAGCCGGCGGTGTTCCAGTTTGCCCGCAGCGACCGCCATGCCGAAGTGGCGCACAAGATGCTCGACGCCGGGCACGCCTATCGCTGTTACCTGACGCAGGAAGAACTGGCGGCGATGCGCGAGAAGGCGCAAGCCGAGCGCCGCCCCTTCCGCATCGAGAGCCCGTGGCGCGATGCCGGGCCGGACAGCTGGCCGGCGGACAAGCCCTATGTCGTGCGGGTGAAGGCTCCGCGCGAGGGCGAAACCTCGATCCCCGACCTGGTGCAGGGCACGATCACGGTGCAGAACGCCGAGATCGACGATTACGTGATCCTGCGCAGCGACGGCACGCCGACCTATATGCTGGCGGTGGTGGTGGACGACCACGACATGGGCGTGACCCACGTGATCCGCGGCGACGACCACATCAACAATGCGTTCCGCCAGATCGTGATCATCCGGGCGATGCATGCCATCGAGGGCGGCCAAGATGGCAAAGGATGGCCCGACCCGGAATATGGCCATATCCCGCTGATCCACGGCGCGGACGGGGCCAAGCTTTCCAAGCGGCACGGCGCGCTGGGCGTGGACGCCTATCGCGACGAGATGGGCCTGCTGCCCGAAGCGGTGTTCAACTACCTGCTCCGGCTTGGCTGGGGCCATGGCGACGAGGAAATCATCAGCCGCGAACAGGCGGTGGAATGGTTTGACATCGGCGATGTGAACAAGGGCGCATCGCGTTTCGACCTGAAGAAGCTGCTGAACCTGAACGGGCATTACATCCGCGAGGCCGACGATGCGCGGCTGGCCGCACTGGTGGCGCCGAAGCTGGCCGCGCTGGCCCCCGCCTTCAGCGCCGAGAGCGGATCGGCGCTGCTGGAACAGGCGATGCCGGTGCTGAAAGTGCGGGCGGCGGACGTCAACGAGCTTGCCAAGGGGGCAGCGTTCCTGTTCGCACAGCGACCGCTGACCCTGGAAGAAAAGGCGCAGGGGCTGCTGACCGACGAGGCGCGGGCCCTGCTGGGCAGAATTGCGGACCGGCTGGAAGGGGAATCCGGCTGGACAACCGAGGGACTTGAGGTAAATCTCAAGGCAATGGCCGAAGAGCTGGGGTTGGGACTGGGCAAGCTGGCCCAACCATTGCGCGCCAGCCTGACCGGACAGACTACCTCCCCCGGAATTTTCGACGTACTGACGCTGCTCGGCAAGGACGAGTCGCTGGCCCGGATCCGGGAACAGGCGGCCTGACGGGCGGCACATAGGCATTTGACGAACAACAGGAGGGCTTAGCGTGAGCGAAAACCAGGCAACCTTGAGCGCCGATGGCAAGACCATCGAGATGCCGGTGCGCAGCGGGACGATTGGCCCCGACGTGGTCGACATCCGCAAGCTGTATGGCCAGACCGGGCTGTTCACCTATGACCCCGGCTTCACCAGCACGGCGAGCTGCGACAGCGCGATCACCTATATCGATGGTGACGAAGGCGTGCTGCTGCACCGCGGCTATCCCATCGGCCAGCTGGCCGAGCACTCCAGCTTCATGGAAGTGTGCTACCTGCTGCTGAACGGCGAACTGCCGAGCGCGGACGAGCTGACCAAGTTCAACACCACGATCACGCGCCACACCATGGTGCACGAACAGCTGAGCAGCTTCTTCAGCGGTTTCCGCCGCGATGCGCACCCGATGGCGGTGATGTGCGGCGTGGTGGGCGCGCTTTCGGCGTTCTATCACGACAGCACCGATATCGCCGACGAGGAACAGCGGCGCATTTCGGCGCACCGCCTGATCGCCAAGATGCCGACGATCGCGGCGATGGCGTACAAGTATTCGGTGGGCCAGCCCTTCGTCTATCCGCGCAACGACCTGTCGTATGCCGGCAACTTCCTGCGCATGACCTTTGGCGTGCCGGCGGAAGAGTATGAAGTGATCCCCGCGGTCGAAAAGGCAATGGATCGCATCTTCATCCTGCATGCGGACCACGAACAGAACGCATCGACCAGCACGGTGCGCCTTGCCGGTTCTTCGGGCGCGAACCCGTTTGCATGCATCGCGGCGGGCATCGCCTGCCTGTGGGGCCCGGCGCACGGCGGCGCGAACGAAGCAGCGCTGAACATGCTGCGCGAGATCGGCACGCCCGACAAGATCCCGCACTACATCGAGCGCGCCAAGGACAAGAACGATCCGTTCCGTCTGATGGGCTTCGGCCACCGCGTGTACAAGAACTATGACCCGCGCGCGACGGTGATGCAGAAGACCGTGCGCGAGGTGTTCGACGCGCTGAAGGTCAACGATCCGCTGTTCGAGACCGCGCTGCGGCTGGAAGAGATCGCGCTGAACGATCCCTACTTCGTGGAAAAGAAGCTGTTCCCGAACGTGGACTTCTATTCGGGCATCATCCTTTCGGCGATCGGCTTCCCCACCACGATGTTCACCGTGCTGTTCGCCCTTGCCCGCACCGTGGGCTGGGTGGCGCAGTGGAACGAAATGATCAGCGATCCCGGCCAGAAGATCGGCCGACCGCGCCAGCTCTACACCGGCCCGACGCAGCGCGATTACATCCCGGTCGAACAGCGCTGAGCTGAAAGAACAAGGAGGCAGCGGCCATGACGATTTTCCTGCGGATCATCGGCGTGGCCGCTCTTCTTATGGGGCTGCTGTGGGTTGGCCAGGGAGCCGGCCTGATCATGTGGCCCGCATCGAGCTTCATGCTGGCGCAGAAGCAATGGATGCTGTGGGGAAGCCTGCTGGCGGCGCTGGGTGCGCTGCTGATCTGGCGATCGGGCCGCCGACGCGGCTGACCGGACTTGGAAATCAGCCCCTCAAGGCCATGCCGCCCTGGATATCGGCAGGCAGGCTGAGCACAAAGCAGGCCCCTTCGCCCGGCGTGCTGGCGACGTTGAGATCGCCGCCCATCGCGCGGGCCAGACGCCGCGAAATATAGAGCCCCAGCCCCGATCCGCCATCGCCGCTGCGGCCGAGCCGCTCGAACTTGTCAAACACGCGCTCGGCCTGTTCGAAGCTCAACCCCTCGCCTTCGTCCGCCACGGAAATCCATGCGGTGCCGCCTTCGGTGCCGCAGGCGAGCACGACGGTCGAGTTGCCGGGGGTGTAGCGGATGGCGTTGGTGAGCAGGTTGAGCAGGACCTGCAGCACGCGGCGGAATTCACCGATGGCAGGGGCATGGACGTCATCACCCGGCACCTTGACCGCAATGCCACGCTCCTGCGCGCGGACCGACAGGATGCCGGCGGCGCGGCGGGCGCAATCGGCAAGGTCGATCTGATCGGGCGCGGGCGAGAAATCAGGCGCTTCCACGGCTTCGAGATCGGCAAGGTCTTCCACCAGCCCGAGCAGGTGGCGCCCGGCCTCGGCAATGTCGGCCGCGTAGTTGGCGTATTCCTCTGCCAGGGGCCCCGCCAGCCGGGTGCGGATGGTTTCGGCATTGGCGATGATGCGGCTGACCGGCTGGCGCAGCGCGGGGGCGAGATCACGGCCGAGCAGGCTGTTCCACGCCGGCATCGCCTGTTCGATGCCAACGGGTTCGTGCGGCAGGCGTTCGATGCTTTCAGGGATCGCCAGCAGTTCGAACCCGGTGTTGCCCGGGCGCGGCAGGAAACGCGCGCGCCAGCGGCGGGGCGATCCGATCACGGTGAACAGGGCATCATCAAGCAGGCGCCAGTGCAGCGGCTGGGCGCGGCCAGGCCTTTCAGCCCCCTGTTCCAGCCGGACATATTCGGTCCACAGCTTGCGCGGGCCGGAAAGGCCGAGGCCGTGCTGGATCTGCTTGCCCAGCTGGGCGAGATCGGGGGCGCGCACGTGCCCGGCGAGCAGGCGCTGATCGGCATCGAGCAGGAAGTGACCTTCGGCCAGCTGGCGCAGCAGGTCTTCCGGGGCGCCGGCATCCTCGGCCCGATCCCCGGCGAGGCGCCAGTCGGACAGTTCGAGATCGACGCCATCCTGCTTAGGGGCGGCGGCGACCCAGACCGAAATGGGCTTGCCATCATCAATGGCGGTGATGCGGCGGGCGAGCGGCAGGTTGCTGACCCGCGCCTTGCGCACCAGCGCCAGCAGCGCCGGCACCGCGACGATCCCCGGCAACGCCCCGCCGCAGCGTTCCTGCAGCCCGGCCAGCGGCTCGTCGGCGCTGACCAGCCGGTCTGACGCATCACAGCGCGCGCGGATGGGGGTGCGGCCCGTCATCTCAATGGCCAGTGGCCGCCGCAAGGATGGCTGCGGCGCCATCGGGGCCGAGTGCGGCGAACCCATCCGGCAGGGACACTTCGGGATGGAGGGCGAGAAACTGGGCGGCAATCGCTTCGGCGCGCAGGCCGCAGGCGCTGAGGCCAAGAGCGAGGCGCGGCAACTGGACTTCGCAGGTGGAAAGAGTAGCCGCCTCACGTGTCTGGCCGGAACCGGTGGCGAGCGCGGTGAGGAACAGGGCGACGCCGGCCTGTTCGACCGAGAGCGCCTGCACCGCTTCCGTGCCCGTGGCGCGCAGCACCCGGCGCAGCAGGCCAAGACGACCGCGCTCTTCATCAAAGCGGGCGCGCAGGGTGCGTTCGGCAACAAGGGCATAGCCATCGCCGCCCGCATCATCGCCCACGAAAGTCCGCATGGTGACCAGCGCGATGTGGAACAGATCCCCCGGCAGTTCACCCAGCGGCAGCTGCATGCGCCGTTCGGCCTGGCCGAAGCGGGCCTGCGCGGCGAGCAGGTTCATCGCCGTGGCGGAAACTTCGGGATCGGCATCGGCAATGCGCGCCTGCAGCAGCGGCGGCAGCACGGGATCAAGCCCGAGGCGCGACTGCAGGCGCTCGGTCAGCTGCCATTCCAGCGCCAGCGCGTGGAAATGCGAAAGGAACGCGCCATTTTCGGCCAGCACCCGGGCAAGGCCTTCAGTCGAACTGAACGACCATTCCTGCGGATCGGCATGGCCTGCCGCCTCACCCAGCGCGGCGACGAGCTGGCGCGCCACATCGTGGAACATGCCGCGCACCCGCGCGACGATCTCGTCGCTGAAGATGGAGTTGTCGTCATTGCGCAGGAGGTGGCGCAGGATCGGTCCATTGCTGGCCACGGCGCGATCGGCCACGGCCAGTTCTTCCCGCAGCAACGCCTCGATCGCGCCCTGTGCGCTGCCGGAAGATGCAGGTTGTGCCATGCCCCGGCTCTTAACCCTCGGTGGTTAATTCGCGGTTAGGAGCAGACGTCCTTGCCCGGGCGGTGAACAGTCCGAACCCGAGCAAACCGACCACGAAAAGACGGATCGCGCTGTCAAAAGGCAGGGCCATGCTGGTGAGCGCGAAGACCATTCCTGCAACAAAACGATCACGCAGCCACCAGTTCCAGCGCCTTTCGGGCAGGACATCGGGCAGGAGATGCAGCAGCATCAGCAGCACCAGCGGCGCGAACCAGGCCAGGGCCGGCGGCACGCCGACCACGGCCGGGATCTCGCTGCGCCAGGCGGCCAGCGCGAGGAACGCGCCATCGAGCCCGAGCAGGGCGGCCTTTTCGGCCGGGACCTTGCTGCCGCGCGAGAGCAGCGAATCACGTTCGATCCGCGCCAGCAGCCCTGCAGAAACGAGCAGCAGCCACGCGATGGCCAAAAGCACGAAGCCAGGCGTGCGCCAACCGAACCACCCTGCCCCCAGCGCGAGCAGGACGTTGACCAGCGCGGCCAGCGCCAGGACCCATGGCCGCGTGCCGGCATGAAGGAACGCCGGGCCGAGCCGCTGCATGCCCAGCGCCGCGATCCATTCACCCGGCGAGCGGACATGCGCGCTGGCGGTGTGAAGGCGCAGCCATGCCGGTTCGGCACGCAGGGCCTCCCCTTCGTCACGCAGCAGGCGCCAGCGGCCTTCATCAAGCAGGGCGGCGGGCAGCGGGCGCAGGGGGACCTTGGCCTGCACCGCAATACGCAACAGGGCCGAGACCGGGTTCCATTCCGAGGGCAGATCACCGAGGCTGGCGACGAGCCGGCCCGGCAGGCGCATGGCGCCCGCGTGCGCATTGTTGAGATCGATCCGTTCGAAACCGAGCGGCAGGCCGGTTTCCACCGGCAGGGTGATCACCGCCGGCCCATCGGCCAGCAGGCCGAGCGCGTCATCAGGCATGGCCAGAAGGCCATCGGCGAAGACGAGCAGTTCATCTTCCGGGGATACCAGCGGCACCAGCGCGCGCTGTGTGGCGATGACGTGGAAGCGCGCACCGGCATTTTCGGCCATGTGCTGAAGCGCCACGAGTTCGCCGGTCAGGTTGTCGGCCAGCACGACCACGCGGGTGGCGCCGAAGGCCAGGGCAAGGCCGAGCTGGTGGCGCGCAACCGAGCGCCCGCCAATGGGCAGGTAACCACGCAACCCCTGCGGCTCACCGGCCGCGGGCTCCATCATCGACAGCAATGCAACCCGCAAGCGAAGGCCTCCTGCGCGCATGGTACGCGAAACCATCTACCCGTGCCAAGCGCAGCCTTGCGCGGGTGTGGACTATTCCGAGGCAGGGGTGAGCGCGGCGAGCTGTTGACGCAACCGCCGCAGCACCACGGGATCACCCGGGGCACCGGCCAGCGCATCCTCGGCCAATGCCACCAATTCGGCGGCATGGAAGCTGGCGGCAAGGCTCTTCAGACGCTGCGCAGCCACCAACCAGTTGCCATCGCAGCGGGCACGCTCCAGCAGATCGAGATAGGCATTTGCGCTTTCGACAAAGGCTTGGGCCAGTTCGCGGAACAGGGCGGGATCATCACCCGCAGCAGCCGCCAGTGCAGCATCGATCGCATCGCCAAGATAAGCCATGTTTCCGCTATGACGCGATCGGAGTTAAGGCGGGGTTTAACCCTTTGCCCTTTTCGTGATATGACAAGGGCATGAACGGGGGACCGAGGATAATCTCGCTCGAAAAGAGCGCCGCTGCAACCAACGAGCCGGCCGAGGTCGAAAGTGTGCTCGAACTGGGCGATGCCGCCACGGAATGGGCCGAGATCGAGGATGCCGAGTTTGGCGAGACGATGCGGCCCACGCTGCGCGACTGGATTGCGCCCGGTGCAGCCGCGCTGGTGATCCTGAGCTGGACCGGCTTTTTCATCGTGGCGAACGTGCCGCAAATGCAGGGCGCGATCACCCCGGCACAAGTGAGCGCACTGGTGGCGGCATGGTCTGCCCCGACGCTGGTGGTGCTGGTCTGCCTGCTGCTTGCTATCCGCACGAGCAAGCGCGAGGCCAACCGCTTTACCGATATCGCCCGCAGCCTTTCGGTCGAATCAGAGCGGCTGGAAATGCGGCTTTCCGCCGCGAACACCGAATTGGCGCTGGCGCGCGACTTCATCGCCGCGCAATCGCGCGATCTGGAATCATTGGGCCGCGTGGCGGTGGAGCGGCTGAGCAGCAATGCAGGCCGGTTGCAGGAGCTGATCGCGGGCAACGGCGCGCAAGTCGACCGCATTGGCGAAGTGTCTGCCAACGCCCTGGAGAACATGGAGAAGCTGCGTGGCCAGCTGCCCGTGCTGACCAATTCGGCCAAGGACCTGACCAATTCCATCGGCAACGCCGGGCGCACCGCGCACCTGCAGCTGGAAGACCTGATCTCGGGCTTCCAGCGGCTCAACGAATTCGGCCTTGCCAGCGAACGACAGGTGGCTGAAGTGCGCAGCCGGGTGGACGAGGCGATGACCGCCTTCGACCAGTCCGCCACGCAGCTTGCCAGCCTGGCCGAGGCGCGTTTTGCAGCGATGGCGCAGGAGGCCGAGGCCCACCGTTCGCGCCTGGATGGCGAGGAAGTGGCCGCGCTTGCTGCGATCCGCGCCCGCGCGCAGGCGCTGGGCGAGGAACTGGCCAGCCTGCGCAGCGCGGCTTCCGCTTCGGAAGAGCAGGCGCTGCAGGCCCTGCACGCCCGCGCCGATGCGCTGGCGCAGGAAATCGCCGGACAGCGCGACGTGATCGCCACGGCCGAGGAAGACACGCTGGCGGCGCTGCATGCCCGGTTCGAATCGCTGCGGAGCGAAAGCGCCGCGCTGGGGCTGGAACTCGCCGCGTCCGAACAGGCCGCGCTGCGCGCCTTTGGCGAACGGGCCCAGGGCGAAGTGGCGGCGCTGCGCCGCGCGATCGAGGAAATCGGTCGCGATCACGACGGGTTGCTTTCAGGATCGCGCGAGCGGCTTTCCGCATTCGAGGAAAGCGCGGCATCGCTCACCCGCCGACTGGTGGAGGAAGCGACCGCGCTGGACGGCGAGGTGCTGCGCCGGCGCACGTCGCTGGAAGCCGCAATGGCGGAACAGCGCACGGCGCTGGCCAAGCGGTTCAGCGAACTGGATGCGGCGATTTCGCAGCGGCGCCAGGCGATTGCCGCCGCCGGGGCGGAAGCGGCAGAGGACCTGGCGCGCAAGCTGGCCGATCTGGACAACGCCATCGAACAGCAGCGCGCCCGCCAGAGCGAGGAAGCGCGCCTGCTCGGCAACCACTGCGACGCGATTGCCGACAGGGTGGCCGCGTTCACGGCCACGCTCAACGCTTCGGGCGCGCAGGGGGCGGAAACATCGGCCACGGTGGATCGCGCCATTGCCGGGCTCAACCAGCGGCTGGTCGACATGCGCGACGCGCTTTCGGGCACCGACCGGCAGGTGGCCGATCTCACCGATTCGGCGGTGCGCCTGCTCGAACTGATCCAGGCGGGTGGGGAACATACCCGCACGCAGATCCCCGAAGCGCTGCGCAGCACCGAGGCGGGCCTTGGCAAGATCGAAGACCGCGTAGTGGCGCTGCGCGACACGCTGCGCGAAGCGGGCGACAGCGGGCGCAGCCTGTCCGAAAGCGTGGGTGCGACCCGTGGCGAGCTTGGCGAAGCGCTGGCCGAGATCAAGCGCATCCACGAGGCGTTCACCGCACAGGCCGCCGAGCAGGAAGCCCGGCTGCAGGCGCTTCGGTCTGCCCTGGCAACGGCGCGGGCAGACAGCGACGGCCTTTCCTCAGACATAGAGGCGCGGCTTTCGGGCGCGATCGACAAGCTGGCACAGGCGGCAGACGAGACCGGCAAAGCGCTGGGCGAGAACGCATCGGGCGAGATCGAGGCGCTGGCGGGCCGCATCGGTGAGGAAACCAGCGCCGCCATCGGCCGGGTGCTGCAGGGCCGCGGCGCGGAACTGATCGCGCGGCTGGAGCAGGCGATCGACGCGACGGCGGCTTCGGCGCGCGACACGGCGATCCAGATGCGCGACCAGCTGGCCAAGGTGGACGAACTGGCCGGGAACCTGGAGAATCGCGTGGCGCGGGCGCGCGAACGCGCGGAAGAGCAGGTCGACAACGACCTGGCCCGGCGCACCGCGCTGATCACCGAATCGCTGAATTCCACGGCGATCGACATCGCCAAGGTGCTGTCTGCCGACGTTTCGGAAACGGCCTGGGCTTCATATCTGCGGGGCGACCGTGGCATCTTCACCCGGCGCGCGGTGGCGCTGCTCGACAATGCCGAGGCCAAGGCGGTGCAGCAGCACTATGAGACCGACGCCGAGTTCCGCGAGCATGTGAACCGCTACATCCACGATTTCGAAGCGATGCTGCGGCAGCTGCTGTCCACCCGCGACGGCAATGCGCTGGGCGTCACGCTGCTCTCGTCAGACATGGGCAAGCTCTATGTCGCGCTGGCGCAGGGGATCGAACGCCTGCGCACCTGAGGGCGTTGGGCAGGCGTGAAACCCTGACCCGCCAGCGCCGTTGAATCTCCCATTCGTGGGAGATCGCCTTGTACCGCCCGCCCGGCCGGCATGCCTTTCAGCGCAGCGTGATCGCCATTGCGGTGGCCGCGCTCCATGCCCTGGCGATCTGGGCGCTGGTGACGGGCCTGGCCGGGCGCGCGGTGCAGCAGGTGGTGCAGCAGCTGAACGCGGTGGACCTGCCGCTGGACCGCCCTTCCCCCTCGCCAACTCCTACGCCATCAGCCACGCCGCAGCCGATGCCCAAGCTGCGCGACGCAGCCCGGCCAGCCGCGGCGGCGGCACCCGAGGGGCGCAAGGCTTCGGAGGTGGCGGTCTTGCCCCCGGTCATGGTTCCCCTGCCCGAGCTGGTTCCGGCTGCGCCCGTTACAGGCGGTGGGAACGGAGCGACGGGAGCGGGCAGCGGAGCAGGTGGAGCGGGCAACGGGAGCGGCAGCGGGACGGGCGGCAATCGCGCTGGATCCGGCGGGGGTGGCGTTGCAGTGCATGCGCGGCAGATCCGGGGCAAACTGTCCCGCTCGGACTATCCATCCGATATGCGCAAGGCAGGGATCGGCGGGCAGGTTTCGATCGCGGTGACCATCGGCATTTCGGGCCGGGTGGACGATTGCAAGGTGGTGCGCAGCAGCGGGGTGCCCCGGCTTGACGACATGACCTGCCAGCTGGTGCGCGAACGCTATGTATTCTCCCCTGCGCGCGATGCGGCGGGCCGGCCGACGCCCGACTGGGTGCGCGAAACGCATGTGTGGTGGAGCGGGCGCAAGCCGGTGCCGGCGCAGGTGCCACCTGCCCCCGCGCCTGATGGTCAGTGAAAATCGCGCGACCTGGGGATGACGCGCACGTTGCGCGGGTGGGTGCGCGGGGCGGGGCCGGTACGCTCCGGGATCGGGCGGTTGACTTCGTCCGCGCGGGCCATGGCGGGAATGAGGTCAGCGTCCGACAGCGCGGAAAGGTGGTGGCTGGCGTCGGTGAGGTGCGCGGCGATCACGTGGATCACGTCATCGTCCGCCTCCACCCGCCCGCGCACCTCGATCAGCCGTGCGCCCATCACCACCTTGCGCAGCTTCGCCTTCAGGTCGGGCCAGATCACGAGGTTGACCACGCCGGTCTCGTCCTCGATCGTGATGAAGCACACGCCCTTGGCGCTGCCGGGCTGCTGACGCACCAGCACCACGCCCGCCACGTTGACCATGGATCGGAACTTGCGCTCCTTCAGGTCAACCGCGCGCACGAAGCCGCGTTCGGCAAGACCGGCACGCAGGAAGGCCATGGGGTGCGCCTTCAGCGACAGGCGCTGCGTCTGGTAATCGGCCACGACCTCTTCCGACAGCGGCATGGCCGGAAGCGCAGCCTTGCGTGGCTCGGCGCCCTCGCTGGATGACGCCATGGCGGCGAACAGCGGCAGTTCGCGCGCGGCGACAAGGCTGCGCGCCTCCCACAGGGCCTGCCGCCGGGACAGGCCGAGCGAGCCGAGCGCATCGGCCGCGGCAAGCCGTTCGACCACGGCGGGGGACAGCCCGGCCCTGCGCTTGAGATCGGCGGCTTCGCGGAATGGCCCGCCCTCCGCCCGAGCGGAGACGAGCGCGGCGGCAAGATGTTCGGCCAATCCGTCGATCTGGCGCAGGCCGAGCCGCAGCGCGATGCTGCCGTTCGCCATCGGCTCAAGCGTGCAGTCCCAATCGGAATGGTTCACGTCCACCGGCAGCACGCGCACGCCGTGCTCGGCCGCATCGCGCACGATCTGCGCCGGGGCATAGAAGCCCATCGGCTGCGAATTGAGCAGGCCACAGGCGAAGGCCGCCGGGTAATGGCACTTAAGCCACGACGAGACATAGACGAGGTGGGCGAAGCTGGCGGCGTGGCTTTCGGGAAAGCCGTATTCGCCAAAGCCCTTGATCTGGTCAAAGCAGCGCGCGGCGAAATCGGGATCGTAGCCGCGCGCGATCATGCGGCCGACCATCATGTCCTGCAGTTCGTCGACCATGCCCCGGCTGCGGAAGGTGGCCATGGCCTTGCGCAGGCGGTTGGCCTCAAGGCTGCTGAATTTCGCCGCATCGAGCGCGATCTTCATCGCCTGTTCCTGGAAGATCGGCACGCCATAGGTGCGCCCGAGGATCGAGGTCAGCTCATCGGGCGGGCCATGGCTGGGATGGGGCGCGGGGATGGTCACCGCCTCGTCCCCCCGCCGCCGCTTCAGGTAGGGGTGGACCATATCGCCCTGGATCGGGCCGGGGCGGACGATGGCGACCTGCACCACCAGATCATAGAACTGCCGGGGGCGCAGGCGGGGCAGCATGTTCATCTGCGCGCGGCTTTCCACCTGAAACACACCGAGCGAATCGCCCTTGCACAGCATGTCGTAGACGGCCGGGTCCTCACGCGGGACAGTGGCGAGCGTCAGGTCCCGCCCGTGGTGTTCCTCCAGCAGGTTCAGGCACTTGCGGATGCAGGTGAGCATGCCGAGCGCGAGGACATCGACCTTGAGGATGCCCAGCGCATCGATATCGTCCTTGTCCCATTCGATGAAGCTGCGGTCCGCCATGGCGCCGTTGCCGATGGGCACGGTCTCGGTCAGCGGGCCCTGCGTGAGGATGAAGCCGCCGACGTGCTGCGACAGGTGGCGGGGCATGCCGATCATCTGCTCGGTCAGCTTCAGGACCCGTCTCAGGTGCGGGTCAGCCGCGTTCAACCCCGTCTCAGCCACGTTCTGGTCACCGATTTCGCGCCCCCATCCGCCCCATACGGTGCGGGCGAGCGCGCTGGTGACGTCCTCGGACAGGCCCATCGCCTTGCCCACCTCGCGGATGGCCATGCGCGGGCGATAATGGATCACCGTGGCGCAGAGCCCGGCGCGCTGGCGCCCGAAGCGGCGGTAGATGTACTGGATCACTTCCTCGCGCCGCTCGTGCTCGAAATCGACGTCGATATCGGGCGGCTCCTTGCGCTCTTCGGAAATGAAGCGATCGAACAGCAGGGCGTGCCGGGCAGGATCGACCGCCGTGATCTCGAGGCAATAGCACACCGCCGAATTGGCCGCCGAACCGCGTCCCTGGCACAGGATCGGCGGATCGGCATTCCGCGCAAAATCGACGATGTCCTTGATGGTGAGGAAATAGGTGGCGAGGTTCAGCTTGCCGATCAGCGCCAGTTCGCGCGCCAGCGTATCGCGCACGCTTTCAGGCACGCCAGAGGGGTAGCGCCCTGCCGCTCCCGCCCAGGTCAGCTCTTCAAGCCATTCCTGAGGATGCTTGCCTTCAGGACAGATTTCCTCGGGATATTCGTAGCGCAGTTCATCCAGGCTGAAGCAGCACGCATCCGCGACCGTGCGCGCCGCAGCGATGGCATGGGGCCAGCGTTCGAACAGGCGGAGCATCTCCTCGGGCGACTTGAGATGCCGTTCGGCATTGGGCTGCAGCAGGTGCCCGGCCCGCGCCACGGTGGTCTTGTGGCGGATCGCGGTCATCACGTCATGCAATGGGCGGCGCGCGGGTTCGTGATAGAGCACGTCGTTGGTGGCGAGCAGCGACAGGCCGTTGTCGCGCGCCAGCGCATCGAGCGCGGCGATCCGCGCCATGTCGTCACCCCCGTGGACCAGCGTGGCGCCAAGATGGCGCAGTGTGGAAAACCTGTGGACAAGATCGGGGACAAGTTCGGCAAAAGGGCGGGACAAGGTTGTGGGCAAGGCTTTCCCGCCCGCTTCCAGACTTACCACATTGCCTGCGGTTTCGATCGTAAACACCTGATCCAGATGGCCTGGCGGCAACAGGATCAACTGCACACCCTCGGCATGGGCGGCCAACATGGCCAGATCGATGTGGCACTGCCCCTTGGCCTGCCATTCGCCGTCCAGCGTGGCCATGCGCCCCGCCGAGATTAGCCGGCAGAGACGGCCATAAGCGGCGCGATCGACCGGATAGGCCAGGAAGGCGAGACCTTCCACCGTCTCGATCCGGCAGCCGATCACCGTGCGCAGGCGCAGTGCAGTGGCTTCGGTATGCAGGCGCACCACGCCCGCCATGGAATTGACGTCGGCAATGCCAAGGGCGTCATAACCCAGCCGCCGCGCTGCCACCACCAGGTCAACCGGGTCCGACGCGCCACGCAGGAAGGAAAAGCAGCTTGCCACGCCCAGTTCGACGAAGGGCGCACGTGGCAGCGGTGCGCCCTCCTCAGGCTCAAGCCGGCGGCGGTCCGGGGTGAGCGGCCCCTCTGGCACGGATCATCCCGCCAGTTCTGCGATACGCGCGGCAACGCGTTGCAGGTCTTCGGAAAAGCGGCGTTCTTCAGTGGTGCGGCCATCATCCTGCAGGCGCAGCAGGTAGCTGGGGTGCGTGGTGATCCACAGTTCCGCGCCATCGTCCAGCGGATGCGCGACACCTCGTTCCTTCTGGACGGACACGGTCTTGCCCAGAAGGCTGCGGGCAGCGCTGGCACCCAGGGCAAGGATCAGCCGGGGGCGGACCAGCGCGCGTTCGCCATCCAGCCACCAGCGGCAGGTGTCGATCTCCTTGGCGGTGGGTGACTGGTGCAACCGCCGCTTTCCGCGATCGGTGAACTTGAAGTGCTTTACCGCATTGGTCACATAAGCTTTTGAATCCGATATCCCCACCTGCTCCAGATGGCTGCGCAGCAGGCGGCCTGCGGGGCCGACGAAGGGCCGCCCCTGCTGCTCCTCGGTATCGCCCGGCTGTTCGCCCACGATCATCAGCGCCGCGTGATCTGCCCCCTCTCCCGCCACGGCATTGGTGCCGTTGCAACCGATCGGGCAGCGGCGGCAGGCCTGGATGGCATCGGCAATGCCGGAAAGGCTGTGCGGCCTTTCGCCGAAATCGATCGCACCCTTTTCCACCATCGTCGCCTCGCGCGCCTGCGCCGTGGCGACAAGCTGCGGGATCAGCGCCGCCTCCGGCATGTTTTTCCAGTACTTGCGGGGCATTTCCTTGAGCATGGCCCCGATCTTCAAACGCGCAGGGTTGAAGATCGACGCATAGTAGCCGCGCCACAGCGCCTCCACCGGATCCCCCGAGGGCGCATCGGCACGCGTGGCGGGCGGCCCTTCGAGCAGGGTTTCTCCATCCCAGTGCAAGGCGCCCTGCGGTGTCAGGATCGACCAGTGCATGGTGGTGAAGCGGCGGACGAAGAAGCCGGCATTGGCGCGCAGGATGTGGTGTTCGGGTTCGAACCAGGCGACGAAACGTTCGCCGCCATCGGGTTCGGCCATGCTGCGAAAGCGCACGAAGGCGCGCATCTTGTGAATATCGCGCCGCACGGTGCGGGCCAGCGCCTCCACCACACGCACATCGGCATCGGCGGCATCATCCATCAGGCGCGGGTTGGCCTGCAGCCGCCAGAGCAGGCGATAAAGCAGCGAAAAGCGTGTAGGATCAGAATGAAGGATGGCGCTCTTGGCAACCTGCACGAATCGCACCGAGGCGCGCGGTTGCGGTGCATCGGGGCGCGGAACCGGCAGGCGGCGGCTGCCGGTGGCGAAGAGATCCGCCCCCTGCCCGCCCGGAACATCCCACGCCACGCGATCGGGCGGCACGTCTGCCTGCACCAGCCGCCGCGCCACATCGCGCCAGCCGTCGAAATCGTCCGGCTCGGCCAGCGACGCCAGATAGCCTTCGGCAATGCGCATGTCACGAAACGGCTTCATGCCGCAAACAGTTCAAGCTGCTGCGCCGCCTTGGGCGCGACCACCGGGCGCAGGTCCGCCCGGTCGGTGAGCAGCACCGGGCGCCAGTCTGCGGTGACGATGAAGGGGCGCAGCTTGACCACCGACACGGTCAGCCGCGCCACATCGTCCAGCCGCAGGGTGCGCTGCCGCCTCGCCGCGATGATGGCGTTGACCGCCTTCACCCCCAGCCCCGGTACGCGCAGCAGCGCCTCACGCGGGGCGCGGTTGACGTCAACCGGAAAGCGATCACGGAACTTCAGCGCCCAGGCGAGCTTGGGATCGATATCCAGAGGCAGCATGCCGCCGGGATCGGCCGCCTGCCCCACTTCGGCCGGGGTGAAGCCATAGAAACGGATCAGCCAGTCGGACTGGTACAGCCGGTGTTCGCGCACCAGCGGTGGACGCTGCAGCGGCAGGACCGCGCTGGCGTCCGGGATGGGGCTGAAGGCCGAATAATAGACGCGGCGCAGGCCGAAGCGATCATAGAGCGCGCCGGCGCGGCCGACGATATCGGCATCGCTGGCGGCATCGGCACCCACGATCATCTGCGTGGACTGGCCCGCGGGTGCGAATTTCGGCGCGTTCCTGAAGCGCTTGCGGGCATCCTTCGATTCCACGATGGCGCTGCGGATGGTGGTCATCGCGCCTTCGATGCGCGGCGCGGACTTGTCGGGCGCCAGGCGGGTGAGGCCCGCCACGGTGGGCAGTTCCACGTTGATCGACACGCGATCGGCATAGAGCCCGGCGCGGGCGACCAGTTCAGCGTCGGCCTCGGGAATCGTCTTGAGGTGGATGTAGCCACGAAAATCGTGCTCTTCCCGCAGGATGCGCGCGACTTCTATCAGCTGTTCCATCGTATGATCGCCGCTCTTGACGATGCCCGAGGAGAGGAACAGCCCCTCGATGTAGTTGCGACGGTAGAAGGCCAGCGTCAGGTCCACCACTTCCTGCGGGGTGAAGCGCGCGCGGCGCACGTTCGAGCTCTTGCGGTTCACGCAATAATGGCAATCGAACACGCAGTGGTTGGTCAGCAGTATCTTCAGCAGCGAGATGCAGCGACCATCGGGCGCATAGGCGTGGCAGATGCCCATGCCCTCGGTGGAGCCGATGCCCTTTCCGCCCTTGCTGTTGCGCTTGGACGTGCCGGACGAGGCGCAGGAGGCGTCGTACTTGGCGGCATCGGCCAGGATCTCGAGACGTTCCAGAACAGTGGGTTGCGACATTTGTTCTTTATACGTTCCAGTTTCTGCGATGACCAGTGCCCCTGTGGACAAGCGGTGTGCGGAACCGGGCGGGATGCGCATGGTTGGGGGCCACGGACGGGACGAGACGGAGACTGCCATGCCGATGATCGAAACCCGTGACGGGACGCGCCTTTATGCCAAGGCCTGGGGTGACGGGCCGCCCGTGATCCTGATCCACGGCTGGCCGCTTTCGGGCGATTCGTGGGACCCGGTGAGCCATGCGCTGGCCGAAGCCGGCTTTCGCGCCATCGCCTATGACCGGCGGGGCTTCGGCCGTTCCGACCAGCCATCGGGCGGATACGACTATGACACCTTTGCCGACGACCTGAGTGACGTCATGACCGCATTCGGCGTAAGCCAGGGCGCTGCGCTGGTGGGTTTTTCCATGGGTGGCGGCGAAGTGGCGCGCTATCTTTCGCGCCATGGTGGCCGCGGCGTGGCGCGGGTGGCGCTGGTCTCCTCGGTGGTGCCCTATATGCCGAAGACGGACGACAATCCCGACGGCGTGGACCCGCAGGTCTTTGCGCAGATGACCGAGGGCATGCTGGAGGACCGGGCCAAGTTCATGGGCCAGTTCTTCCGCGACTTCTATGGCGTGGGTCTGCTGAGCAAGCCGGTTTCGGAAGAGGTGCTGCAGCATTCGTGGGCCATGGCGATGATGGCCGGGCTGCGTCCGACGCTGGCTGCAGCGCAGGCCTTCGCCACCACCGATTTCCGCGACGACCTGCCCGCGTTCACCGTGCCGACGCTGGTGATCCACGGCACCGCAGACGCCACCGTGCCGATCAAGGCGACGGCCCATGCGGTGGTGCGCGCCGTACCCCATGCCACGCTGCTGGAATACGATGGCGAGCCGCATGGCGTGTTTGCCACGCAGACCGACCGCCTGATCGGCGACCTGCTGGCCTTCCTTTCCGGCCGCACGCCCGAGGCGGGCGATCATGAGGTGATCGACGCGGTGACCGCCAGCGCAATGGTGCCGCCGGTGCTTTGAAGCGGTTTCAGCCAGGCTGAAACAGGGGCGGCACCGGCCCACGTGAGTGGGAAAATCAGGCACATAGCCCCTGGAGGAACCATTGCGGCATGCCGCCGCGCCCATCGTCTGGCAGGCCGAGGCGATAGATCCAGTAGCGGCGGCCGGCCTGGTCCTCGATACGGTAGTAATCGCGCAACCGGGTGGTGGAGCGTTCGCGCCACCATTCGGGCGCAATGCGTTCAGGCCCTTCGGCACGGGCAACTTCGTGGATGTTGCCCCGCCAGCGGAACATGCGAGGCAGGCCATCAGGCGCGGCGTAGATCACGCCGATCTGTTCGGGCCGGTCCAGCATTTTCAAGGGCCTGGCATGGAAAGCGAACTCTTCCTGTGAACCGGGCGGATCGAGCGGCGGCACCCAGCGTTGGGCGCGTTCGGGCAGGTGGCTGGCGTGAGGCACGGGGCGGCGCACCGCCTGCGGGCCAAGGCGGACCGACAGCCGATCGACACAGGCGGCAAGGCTGGTGCCATGGCGTTCGGCCGCCGCATCGAGATCGGCCTGCGCCAGCGCGAGCGGTTCGGTCCACGGTGCGGCCATGCGCACCAGTTCGATGCCGAAGCCGACGTCGAGATCATCGAGCCGGGCGGCGAAGAGGCGACAGACGTGGGCGGCCTCACGCGTGGGCGCGGCCAGTTCCAGCCGGCGCAGCAGCACATCGCCATCCACCTTCCACAGCGCGAGTTCGAGACGGCGGGCGCCCTGCCCCAGCCCTTCGAGCTGGCGCGCCATATCGGCGGCAAGGTCAGCCACCACGCGATCGAGCAGCGGGCGGTGGCGGATCGGCTCCATCAGGCGGCGCTGCACCATCGGCACCGGGCGGCCGAGCACCGGCAGCAGCGGTTCGGGCACGAGGCCGAGCAGCTGATCCAGCCGCACCAGCGGATTGGCGGCAGGCGCGCGGCGATTGCGAAAACGGCGGGCAAGGCTTTCGCGCGCGATGCCCGAAAGGTCGCCCAGCCGCTTGAGGCCAAGGCGGCGCAGCAGGAGCAGGACATCGTCATCCAGCCGCAGCGCCGCGACGGGGAGCATCGAGAGGTGATCGAACAGGTCGGGCCCGGCTTCGAGGATGGCGCCCCCCTTGGGATCATCGGCCCGGCCGAAGTGCGCCAGCGCCCAGGCCGCACCGGCGGTGGGGCCCAGTGCCACCCGCGCGGCAAGGCCCCGCGCCGCCAGCCGGGCACGGGCATCGGCCAGCAGCGCCGCCTCTCCGCCGAACAGATGCGCGACGCCGGTGGCATCGACGATCAGGCCATCGGGCGGATCGAGCGCGCTCCACGGCCCCCAGCGCTGCGCCCACAGCGCCAGCTTTTCAAGGAAGGCGAGATCGCCCGCCGGATCGGAGGGGTGGACGGCGAGATCGGGACAGAGCGCACGCGCATCGGTGAGGCGCATACCCGGCTGCGCCCCGGCGGCAAGGCCTGCAGCGTTGGCGGCATCGATGCGCGGGCCGTGCGCGGTTTCGGCAATCAGCGCCAGCGGAGCGGCATCAGGCCCCTGCCCCGGCGCGCAGCCTTCAAGAAGCCGCCAGCGATCGACCGCCAGGTGCATGCACCAGATCGCCATGATCCGGCGTGCCGGGGGTGGGGTCAATGATGGCAGGCTGGTCGGCTGCGAGAGAGAGGCCGTCATCGCGCAGGGTCCATTGTCCGGGCTGGAAAGTGTGGGAACGGAAGAGTTCGGCGCGCCAGCTGGCGGCGCCGGGCGCCTGCGGGTTCCAGCGCGGCGGGGGCGAAGGCGCCGCCTCCACCTGCCAGCGCATGCGGGCCGAGCCGAGATCGCGCCGCGCATCGAGCCGCACCAGCCACAGTGGCACGCCGTGCTTTTCGACGGCGAGGCTGAGCCGGCGCGAAGCGGTGAAATCCAGCGCGCGGGGATTGCCGGCAATCTCCCCGATCACGAAGGCGAGATCGCGGCAGCGCAGCCCTTCCTCCAGCGCGAACAGCGCGTCCTCGGGCTTTTCCGCCGCCACATGGATCAGGCGATGGCGCAAGGGTGTGGGCAGCCCGGGGCGATAGGGCCGGCCCGAAAGGCGCAGCGCCGCCTTGTCCTGCACCCACAGCCAGGCGCGCTGGTCATCCGGCCCGAGCGCCAGGGCATCGCGCGCCAAGGCGAGCGCCAGCCCGGCCCCGCTGGCCTCACCCATGGAGGCGAAGATCTCTCCATGGCGGCAGGGTGCGGGCACGCCGGGTTGCCAGCGCGCGACATGCGCAGAAGCGCCAAGGCCGCGCACGACACCGGCAAGCGAAGAAGGAAGAGAAGCAAGGTCCATGGGCGAATCGACTCGTTTGTTCTTATTATGTTCCGTTTTCATCAGTACGCAATCCACCCCTCGCGCCATTCCGGGTGCATTCTCCCCAGCCTTGCCCACGGGTTTACCCACGGCCTTGTCCACATGCTGTCCACAGATCGCCCCAAGAGGCGGGGATCGGAACCAGCCCCGCGCCCTGCCGTTGCCCGGTCAAGATCCGGAAAACGAAAGGCAAACCGATGAAGTACGACCAGGGCGACCCGCAGGAGCTGAAGGACAAGTTCTGGAAGGCGATGGCCGCCTCCCCCTATGTGATGCTGCAGCTGGACGACGATCCGGATTCGGCCGCGCCGATGACCGCGCAGCTGGACAAGGACGCCAACAGCGCAATCTGGTTCTTCACCAACCGGTCCAACCGCTTTGCCGCGATGGGCGGGGCCACCGCCACCTTCGCCAGCAAGGGCCATGATGTCTTCGCCCGCTTTCACGGCGTTCTGGTGGAAGAAACCAGCCGCGAAGTGCTGGACGAGCACTGGAACAACTTCGTGGAGGCGTGGTTTCCCGGCGGCAAGGATGCGCCCGACCTGCTGATGCTGCGCATGAACCTGGGCGACGCGTCAATCTGGGCGGGTGAACTGGGCGCGTTGAACACCGTGAAGATGGCGCTGGGCATGGACGTGACCAAGTCCATCAAGGGCGGCTTTACCGAAACCACGCTCTGACCAGAGCCTCTGGCCAAACGAAAAGGGCCGCTTCCCGGTGGAAGCGGCCCTTTCTGTATGTGCCGGCGGATTGCGATCAGTCGATCGGCGGTACCGGCTGCGGCGGCACGTCGGCGTCTTCCTCGTGCACTTCCACCAAGCCACGGCCCACATGGCTGCGGCTGCGGCTGTAGGCGAAATAGACCACCAGGCCGATCACCGCCCAGATCACGAACAGCATCTGGCTCTTCGGATCGAGCTTGTAGAAGAGGTAGAGGCAACCCGCCAGCGACAGGGGCGCGGTCACATAGATTGCCGGCGTGCGGAACGGACGATGCCGTTTCGGTTCATTCCGACGGATCACCACCACCGCGATCGACACCGCAGCAAACGCGAACAAAGTGCCCGAGTTGGAGATGTTGGCCAGCAGCCCCACCGGGAAGAACGCGGCGAACAGGGCCACGAACACACCGGTGATGATCGTGATCACATGCGGCGTGTTGTAGGTCGGGTGGATCCTGGAAAACGATTCGGGCAACAGCCCGTCGCGGCTCATCACGAAGAAGATGCGCGTCTGCCCGAACATCATCATCAGGATGACCGAGGGCAGCGCCAGACCGGCGGCGAGGCCGACAAGGTTGCCGATCTGCGGCCAGCCGATTTCGCGCAGGGTCCAGGCCAGCGCTTCCTTGGAGCAGACCACGGCCTGATCGCTGATGCTTGCGCACTGCGCCGCCAGTTCACGGCTGCCCGGCTCCATGCCCACGCCCGATGCATCGAGCATAGGCTGAGCGCCAATCGAACCGATCACGCCCGCCGCAACCAGCAGGTAAAAGATCGTGCAGATGCCAAGGCTGCCGATCAGGCCGATCGGCATGTTGCGCTGGGGGTTCTTGGTCTCTTCCGCCGCAGTGGAAACCGCATCGAAGCCGACATAGGCAAAGAAGATCGAAGCCGCCGCCGCACCGATGCCGCCAAAGCCCAGCGGGGCGAAGGGCTCGAAATTCTGCATCTTCATGACCGGCAGGGCCAGCGCGACGAAAAGCGTCAGCGCCGACACCTTGATCGCCACGAGCACGGCGTTGACCGAAGCGCTTTCCTTGGTGCCGATCACCAACAGCCAGGTGACCAGGCCGGCAATCAGCATCGCCGGAAGGTTCACCAGACCGCCATCATACGGACCGCGCACCAGAAGATCGGGTATGTCGATATGAAAGATGTTCTCGATCAGGCCGACGACATAGCCGGACCAGCCGACGCTGACCGCCCCTGCGGCAACCGCGTATTCCAGGATCAGCGCCCAGCCGACCATCCAGGCGACCAGTTCACCCATCACGGCATAGCTGTAGGTATAGGCGGAGCCGGAAACCGGCACCATCGAGGCCATTTCGGCATAGCACAGCGCCGCCACGGCGCAGACGAAGCCGGCGATGACGAAGCTGAGCATCATGCCCGGCCCCGCCTTCTGCGCGGCCTCTGCCGTCAGCACGAAGATGCCCGTGCCGATCACGGCGCCGACCCCGAGCATGGTCAATTGAAAGGCGCCGAGCGAGCGGTGAAGCGACTTTTTCTCGGCAGTGGCTAGAATGGCGTCGAGCGGTTTGACGCGTCCAAACATCAGGATCTCCCACCTGCGGCCCGGTACATCGGCCACGCCCCCGTGGCCAAGCGGTTGCACCGGCAACCAGGTTCATGGCCCCAACGCTAGCCGCACCCATGGCGCACGCAAAGCGCTTTTTCCCCAGTCGCGTTGCGCTTGCCCCGCAGGCGCTATCGTCTAGAAGGCTGGTCCCCCAGGGAAGGTCTGCAGGAAAAGGAGCCAGCCCATGTCCACCACCTTCCAGCTCGATACATCGACGAGCCGCGCGAACCCGACTCCTGCGCCGATGAAGCGGCTGACCATTCCGGCCGTGCGCCAGCGCAAGAAGGACGGGGTGACCGAACAGCCGATCGTGATGCTGACCGCCTACACCGCGCGGCAGGCCCAACTGCTGGATCCGCATTGTGACCTGCTGCTGGTGGGGGATTCGCTGGGTCAGGTGATCTATGGCCTGCCTTCCAGCGTGCCGGTCACGCTCGACATGATGATCGCCCACGGGGCCGCCGTGGTGCGCGGATCGTATCATTCGGCCGTGGTGGTCGACATGCCGTTCGGCACCTATGAAGCATCGCCCGAGCAGGCCTTCGCCAGCGCATCGCGCGTGCTCAAGGAAACCGGCTGTGCCGCGATCAAGCTGGAAGGCGGAGAGGCCATGGCCGAAACCGTGGCCTTCCTCACCCGCCGTGGCATCCCGGTGATGGGCCATGTCGGCCTGACACCGCAGGCCGTGAACGTTCTGGGCGGCTATAACGCGCGCGGCCGCAGCGAGGCCGAAGCGGCCAAGATCGTGGGCGACGCCAAGGCTCTGGCCGAGGCCGGCGCTTTTGCGGTGGTGGTGGAAGGCGTGGTGGAGCCCATCGCGGTGGCCATCACGCAGGCCATCCCGTGCCCGACCATCGGCATCGGCGCCAGCGCACAGTGCGATGGCCAGGTGCTGGTGATCGACGACATGATCGGCATGTTCGAACGCGTGCCCCGCTTCGTGAAGATCTACGAAAACGTTGGCGATGTGATCGAACGCGCCGCCATCGCCTATGCCGAAGAGGTGCGCGCCCGCACATTCCCCGGCGTGGAACAGACCTACCAGCCCAAATAGTCCGGGACCTTTCCCCCCGGCGCAGGATTGCGTGAAGCGCCTGCGCCGTTAAAGGAGCGGGCGACCGTCATGGCAGGAACACGCGCCTTGCTTCAGAACTTCAAGGGATCGATCCTCTTCACCCTCGTCTGCCTGGCGGCGGCGGTGGCCTACGGCTGGCTCCAGACAGGCTCGGCCAGCGCCACAGCCGGCCTGGTGTGGATCGTCATCGTCCTGTCGGTGCTGGAAATCTCGCTCTCGTTCGACAACGCAGTGGTCAATGCCGCGGTGCTCGATGAGATGGACGAGGTCTGGCAGAAGCGCTTCCTCACCTGGGGCATGCTGATCGCCGTGTTCGGCATGCGCATCGTGTTCCCGCTGGCCATCGTGGCGATCGCCGCCGGGATCGGCCCGGTCGACGCGCTGCACCTCTCGCTGACCGAACCGAAGCGCTACGAGGAAATCGTCAGCGGCGCGCACATCGGCATCGCCGGCTTTGGCGGCGCGTTCCTTGCCATGGTCGGCCTGTCGTTCTTCTTCGATGGGGAGAAGGACGTGCACTGGATCACCGTGATCGAGGAAAAGCTGGCGCTGATCTCGAACATCAAGGCGGCGGAAATCGCGCTGCTGCTGCTGGCGCTGTGGGGTGTTTCGCTGTTGCTGCCCCAGCATGAAGCGCTGGTGTTCATGGTGGCCGGCACGCTGGGCATCGTGTCTTTCATCGCGGTGGAAGCCATCGGCACCGTGCTGGAAATGCGCGAGGAGGCACAGAAGGCCGCGGGCATGGTCGTGCGGTCGGGCCTTGGCGGCTTCCTGTATCTCAACGTGCTCGACGCCTCGTTCAGCTTCGATGGCGTGATCGGCGCCTTTGCCCTGTCCAACAACATGGTGGTGATCGCGCTGGGCCTTTCGATCGGCGCGATGTTCGTGCGTTCGCTCACGCTGCTGCTGGTGAAGCAGGGCACGCTGGCGGAATACCGCTATCTGGAGCACGGCGCCTTCTGGGCGATCGTCGCCCTTGGCGGCATCATGCTTGCATCGGCGCGGTGGGAAATCCCGGAAACCATCACCGGCCTGATCGGCGCGGCACTGATCGGCCTCTCGCTGTGGTGGTCGGTCCGCCACAAGCGCAAGTACCCGGACGCCGAGATCGAAGCCGCCGTCCGGGCGGACTGACGCTCAAGCCAGCGGTTGCGGCGCCAGCCTCGGTGCGGGTGCAGGCGTGCCGGTGAAGCGCGGCGCCGGGGCCGGCATGATCATGCCGCCTTCCTCAACGAAAGTACCGCGCGCGGCATTGTGTGGGTGGGCCGGCGCCTCGGCAAGGCTGAGCACGGGAGCGAAACAGATGTCGGTGCCATCCATGATCGCGCACCATTCATCACGGCTCTTTGTCTTGAACAGCGCGGTCAGCCGCTGCTTCAGGTCGGGCCACTGGCGCGGGTCCATCTGCGCGGCAAACGCCGGATCATCCTTCAGACCGGTCGCTTCCATAAGCAGCGCATAGAACTGCGGCTCGATCGAGCCGATGGAGATCCACTTGCCATCCGCCGTTTCATAGGTGTCATAGAAGTGGGCCCCGCCATCGAGCAGGTTCACTCCGCGTTCGTCCTGCCAGGTGCCATTGCCGAAGAAGGACCATGTCATCGCGGAAAGGATCGCCGCGCCATCCACCATCGCGCAGTCGATCACCTGCCCCTTGCCCGTGCGCTGCGCGGAAAAGACGCCGGCCATCACCGCGAAGGCCATCAGCATGCCACCACCGCCGAAGTCGCCCACCGCATTCACGGGGAACTGCGGCTTGCCGCCCGCCTGGCCATAGGTGTGCAGCGCACCGGCGATGGAAATGTAATTGATGTCGTGCCCGGCCAGCGGCGCCATCGGGCCGTCCTGCCCCCAGCCGGTCATGCGGCCAAAGACGAGACGCGGGTTGTCTGCCAGCAGCACGTCAGGCCCCAGCCCCAGCCGCTCCATCACCCCGGGGCGATAGCCTTCGATAATGGCGTCGGCCCCTTTCACCAGCTCGCGGATACGGGCAATCGCCGCCGGGTCCTTGAGATCGAGTTCAAGGCGCTCCCGGTTGCGATTGAGGATATCCCGCTCGCCATCGTCGCCCACCCGGTCACCCTTCGACGGTCGTTCGATACGGATCACGCGCGCGCCATGATCGGCCAGCATCATGCAGGCGAAGGGGCCGGGCCCGATGCCGGCGAATTCGATCACGGTAAGGCCTTCCAGCGCGCCAGGCATCCCATCCTCCAAATTTAATCGATCAATTGAATTCCGTTTGGCGCAGCGGCGCGTTGCCGTCAACCGGCGGAATTCATTGCGATGTGGCGGAAAGGGGAATGCCGCGCGCCATCAGTGCTGCCTTCATCGCTGGCCCCGCGGCTTGATGCGGGCCCTGCGTCCAGCTTGCCGCCAGCAGCTTCATCGCGGACACGCTGTTGGGGTTCTGCAGCAGATAGCGCGATGTCATCGAATCCGCGTCGGCCGCGCGGCCCAGCGCGCGCAGCGCGGCATCCATGCGCCACAGCACCGGCTCGTTGAACCGGATCGCGGCGCCGTTGCCGTAATCCACCAGCGCGTGCGCCGCATCGCCACGCATCATGCGCACGTCACCCGCCAACAGGTTGGCCTCGGCTGCGCCGGGATTGGCATCGCGCAGCCTGTCGGCCACCACCTGTGCTTCCACGCCCTGCCCCGCCGCCAGCAGCGCGCGGATATAGGGCACCGCATTGGACGCGAAGTTGGGCGCATCGGTATAGCGCAGCGCAAGAACCGCCAGCGGTGCATCGGCGCGGATCGGCGTATAAGGCATCGGGCCAGCCCTGCCAGCTGCGGCGATCAGCGCCTGCCCGCGCTCCTTCTGCCCCAGCCGGACCCAAGCCTGCCCCACCAGCATCTTCAGATATGGCCGCGCGAAAGCTGACTGCGCATCGGCATCGAAGCGCTGCGCCAGTTGCCGCCAGTCCCCCTGCCGCGCCAGCGCCCGGGCGAGGAGCGCACGCGCCTGCAGATTGTCGGGCTGCAGCCGCACCAGCCGGTCGAACTGCTCCACCGCCAGGTTGGTGTTGCCTGCGCGGTATTCCAGGATGCCGTTCAGCAGGATCGCCGCCGGCATGTCGCGAAACGCGCTGCCTGTCCGCAACAGGATGGCGCGCGCCAGGTCGGTCTTGCCTGCCCGCGCCGCTAGCACAGCCTGCTGGAACAGCGGGCGCGGGTTCTTGGGATCGACCAGCGCCAGCTTGCGGCACACCACCAGCATGTCGCGATACTTGCCCATGTCGCCCAGCGTGGCGGCATATTCGCCCAGCAGCGCGGGATCATCGGGCAGCACGCCCAGCGCCGCCTCGAACCACGGCAGCGCCGCCGCCAGCCCGAACTGTTCGCGGATCAGCATCCCCCGCAGCGCCAGCGCGCGCGGGTTGCGGGGGCCAAGCTGCACCGCCTGTTCGGCCGCTTCGATCGACAGCGCCTGTTCGCCCGCCGTGAATCGCATCGAGGCGATCTGGACCCACAGGTCCGAATCCTGCGGATCAATTTTCAGCGCCTCGTCAAAGGCCTGCGCCGCAGCGCCAAGGTTGCCCTCGGCCAGTTCCAGCTGCCCCTTGATCCGCCAGCCAAGCTCGACCGTGTCGGGCGCGAAACCGCCTTCGCCCAGCACCTTGCGCGCCTCGCGCCGGTCATTGCGCGCCAGCAGCGCCTGCGCCAGCTGCGCGCGCACGGCATCGGCGGGCACACCCTGGCGGATCGCCTCGCGCAGGGGGACTTCGGCCGCAATCGGATCGCGCCGTTCCAGCGCCGCCGCCGCCTGCCGTCGCACCGCATCCAGACGCGATTCCCCGCCCAGCGCCGGCCCGGTGGCCAGCACTGCCAGCATCAGCGCGCCGGAAAGCCGGCGCCTAATGCTGGAGGTCGTATTGCTTGAGCAGGTCATACAGCGTCGGCCGGCTGATCCCCAGCAGCCTTGCGGTGCTGGAGATGTTGCCCTCGCTGCGCGCCAGCGCATGGCGGATCACCTTGCGGTCGGTCGCCTCGCGCGCGCTCTTCAGGTTCAGCGGGTTCGACTCCCCATCCGCAGGGTTGGCCAGATCAAGGTCCACCGCGCTCACCAGCTTGCCATCGGCCATGATCACCGCGCGCTTCACCCGGTTTTCCAGCTCGCGCACGTTGCCGGGCCAGGCCCAGCCATCGATCGCCGCCAGCGCATCGGGGGCAAAGCCCTTTACCTGCGGGTTCATCTCGGCCGCGAACCGGGTGAGGAAAGCCTTGGCCAGCAGCGTCGGATCGCCGGGCCGGTCGGCAAGGCCGGGGATCTTCACCACGATCTCGGCCAGGCGATAGAACAGGTCCTCGCGGAACCGGCCGTCGGCGATCATCGCTTCAAGGTTCTGGTGCGTGGCGCAGACGATGCGCGTGTCAACCTCGATCGACCGCCTGCCGCCGATGCGCTCGATCGTCCGCTCCTGCAGGAAGCGCAGCAGCTTCACCTGCAGTTGCAGCGGAATGTCGCCCACTTCGTCAAGAAACAGCGTGCCGCCGTTGGCCAGCTCGATCTTGCCCTCGGTGGTCTTCACCGCACCGGTGAACGCACCCTTTTCGTGTCCGAACAGTTCGCTTTCCAGCAGGCTTTCCGGGATCGCGGCGCAGTTGATCGCCACGAAGGCGCCCTTTGCGCGGCCGGATGCGTCATGCAGGCCCTTGGCCAGCAGTTCCTTGCCGGTGCCGCTGGCGCCCAGCAGCATCACCGATGCGCTGGTATTGGCCACGCGCTCGATCGTGCGCGCCACCTTCACCATCTCGGGCGCGGCGGTGATCAGGCGGCCCAGCACCCGGTTGTCCTCGGGCGCACGCTCGGCCAGCAGGCGGTTTTCCAGCTCCAGCTTGTGCACGTGCAGTGCCCGCCGCACGATCAGCCCCAGCGCGTCGATGTCCACCGGCTTCTGATAGAAATCGTACGCGCCGCGCTGGATCGCCTTCAGGGCGGATTCGCGTGCGCCATGGCCCGATGCCACGATCACCTTGGTCTCTGGCCGCAATGCCATGATCTCGTCGAGCACGGCAAAGCCCTCGCTCGTCCCGTCGGGATCGGGCGGCAGGCCAAGGTCCAGCGTCACCACCGGTGGGTCTTCCGAACGCAGCAGGGTCAACGCCGTCGCCCGGTCCCCGGCGATGAACACGTCGAAATCCTCGTAAGCCCACTTCAGCTGGGCCTGCAGGCCGGGATCGTCTTCAACGATCAGCAGCTTGGGGCGGATATCGGTCATGTCAGGCAACCTTCTGCGCGCCGGCTTCCCCGGCATTTTCAAGTGATTGGGCAAGATTGGCGGCGGCGGCCAGCGGCAGGCGCACGGTGAAGCGGCTGCCCAGCCCTTCGCGGCTTTCCACGTCGAGCCGTCCACGCATCGCGCGCACCAGCTCGCGCGCTTCGAACGCGCCGATGCCGAAGCCGCCGGACTTTGTTGAAACGAATGGTTTGAACAGCCGGTTGCGCACGAAGTCGGCGCTCATCCCGCATCCGGTATCGATCACCTCGATAACGCCGTTCAGCCCGTCCACGCGCGTCTGCAGGAACACCGCCATGCCCGGCGGGCTCGCATCGATGGCGTTCTGCAGCAGGTGGAGCAGCACCTGTTCCAACGTTTCGCGATTGGCCAGCACAGGGCACTGCTGCGCATCGGTGACATAGACCTGCGGCATATCGATGTTGCCGCTGGTCCCGGCGGCATAGCGCGCGGCGATCGCATTGATCACGCCCGCCGCGTCCACTTCCTCCAGCCCCTGCACATTGCCCGCGCCATAGCGGGAAAGGCGGGCGAGCAGCCCGTTCAACTTGTCCGCCGCATTGCGCAGCGTCACCAGCATGTCCTTGCGGAACTCCGGGTTGTCTGCATGCCGCTCCGCATTGCGAGACAGCAGCGCAAGCTGGCTCGCCAGGTTCTTGATGTCATGCATCACGAAGGCGATGCGCCGGTTGAATTCGTCGAAGCGGCTCGCCTCCAGCAGCGCCACCTGCCCGTTGTGTTCGGCCAGGTAGCTTGCCAGCTGCTGCCCCACCACGCGCAGCAGGTCGAAGTCTTCCCAGTCCAGCTTGCGCGCCAGCGCCGGCCGGCCCAGCACCACCAGTCCGACCAGCCGATCATAGTGCAGCAAAGGCACCAGCGCCCACACGCTCTCTTCCGCAACCAGCCAGCGCGGCATCGCCTCTGCCTCACCCTGGTGGTCTATGCCCGCGCGCACCTCGTCGAGATCGACGATGAAGCCGCGCTTCTCGAAGAAGGCGGCGGCTTTGGCATCCATCGCCTCGGCCGGCACTTCCAGCGTGTGCCACTGCCAGCGCGCCGCCAGCGTCAGGTCACCATTGTCACCCGGCACCAGCAGCAGCCCGCGCGCGCTGTCGGTGATGTCGGCCAGCGATTGCACCACGCGCGCATGCAGCGGCATGGCATTGGCCCCGCCGCGCCCGATCGTGCGGGTAAAGCGCTGCCATTCGGCGCGATAGTCATAGCGGTGCTGGAAGAAGTGCTTGGCCAGCATCACGTTGAGATAGCTGCGCAGGCGTCCCGAAGGCACCAGCGCCAGGATCACCACCGTGGTGGCGAAGGCAAAGCCCAGCTGCGCCAGCTGGCTCACATTGCCGCCCAGCCACGAGACCGACTGCGCCGCCCCCACCATCACCAGCAGGTACGCGCCGATCACCAGCAGGCTCAGCGACTGGAACGCCACCGAGCGACTGGGCGAAAAGCGCAGCGCCGATCCGCCGCGCAGCGTGCCCAGCGCCAGCAGCAGGATCGAAAGCCCCTGCGCCAGCCCGCGCAGCGCCACCAGTTCGGCTGGCACCGCCCCGCCCAGATAGGCGATGGTGTAGTAATTGAGGTCGTACCCCCACATCAGCGCAAGCGCGAGGCACGTCCAGCGTACCACCGCGCGCTGCGCCGTCATCGCCCCGGCATAAAGGTTGTGCACCAGCACCAGCGCACCCGTGGCCAGCAGCAGGCGGAACATCACCGAGATCTGGAAGATCATGGTGATCGCTGCCGGAATGCCCTGTGCCCGCAGGTTCAGCAGCAGCAGCACCGGCTGCAGCAGTTCCACCATCGCCAGCACGATCAGCACCGGTCGCACCGGGCCAACGGTATTGTGCCGGTTGTCGCGTGCGAACAGGCTGTAGAGCACGAACAGCCAGCCCAGGTTGCGCGCCACTTCGGCCAGCTGCGCCACGAACGTGCCCGCGCCGATCCCGGCTACGAACAGCGCCCACACCCCGCCCAGCGCCAGCGCAGACATTTCCGCGCGGCTGGCGGGCTTGCCCCGGCGGCGGCGGTCCCACAGCCACACCGCCAGCAGCATCGCCGCGAATGCCGAAAGCACGAACATCCACTGGCCGAAGCCGGTCCAGCCGAGCGGGCTGGCGATCATGGCGCGCTCGCACGGATCACCGCGCCCCCTCGTTCCACAGCACCACCCGCAGCGTCTGAAGCAGGATCAGCAGGTCAAGGAATGGGGTATAGTTCTTGGCGTAGTAGAGATCGTATTCCAGCTTGTGCCGGGAATCCTCGATCGACGCGCCATAAGGATAGTTGATCTGCGCCCAGCCGGTGATGCCCGGCTTCACCATGTGGCGCTCGGCGTAATAGGGCAGCTGCTCTTCCAGGTCCGAAACGAATTCGGGCCGTTCCGGACGCGGGCCGACGAAGCTCATCTCGCCCTTCAGCACCGTCCACGCCTGTGGCAGCTCGTCGATGCGCAGCTTGCGGATCACCCGGCCCACCCGCGTCACCCGCGGATCGTTCTCCTGCGCGAACTGCGCGCCGTTCACCTCGGCATCCACGCGCATGGACCGCAGCTTGATCAGGTCGAAGTTCTGGCCGAACAGCCCCACCCGCGTCTGGCGGAAGAACGCCGGCCCCTTGCTGTCCAGCTTCACCAGCAGGGCAAACAGCACGATCACCGGTGCCGTCATGGCCAGCAGCACCAGGCTCGCCACGATGTCGAAGATGCGCTTCATCGCGCTGGAAATGGCGCGGCCCGACGAGAACCCGTCCGAGAAGATCAGCCAGCTCGGGTTCACCGTATCGAGATCCACCCGCCCCGTCTCGCGCTCCATGAAAGTGGAGAAGTCGTTGACGTGGACGCCCGTTGTCTTGATCCGCAGCAGGTCCTTCAGCGGCAACGCGTTGCGCCGCTCTTCCAGCGCCAGCACCACCTCGCTCACGCCCAGGTTTTCCACGTGGCGGGTCAGGTTGTGGATGGCGTTGCGGTTGATCGCCTCTTCCACCACCGGCGTGCTGTCGCTCATGCCGACATAACCGACGATGGCGAACCCCGCCTCCGGCCGTTCGGCCAGCTTGCGCAGCCGGTCCGCGCGCAGCCCCGCACCCAGCACCAGCACGCGCCGGCGAAACGCCGCCGTGCCCAGCAGGCCTGACAGCAGCAGCCGGATCAGCACCAGCAGCGCCATGGCGATGAACATCGCGTAGAACAGGTTGGACCGCCACAGCGTGCGCCCCGGCAGCAGGAAATAGACCACCGACAGCGCGATGATCCCCAGGCTGATCGCCACCATCAGCCGCGCCGTGGCATAGCGCATCGACCGCAGCGCGTCCGAGCCATAGACCCCGACCGATACCATCGCCACCTGCACCAGCCCGGCGAACATCAGCAACGGCACCCAGCGATCGTGAATCACCCCGCTGTCCATGCCGATCTGGTGCGCGCGCACCGTCCAGCCCAGTTCGCCCGAGGCGAGCAGCAGCACGAAGTCGAGCAGGCCCAGCAACAGGACCGCATTGGGGATATAGTGCTTGAACAGCCGGAACATGCTGTGGCCATACGCGCCAAGGCGTAAACCGTCGGTAAATCTGACACCCTTCGATGCAGGGCAATTCGGGCCCAACAACGAAAAATCGCGCCTCTCCGGGTGGAGTGGCGCGATTTTTGTCGGCCTGTTTTACAGGGATTGCGTTACTGCGACGTGGCCTTGTTGGCGGCGGTCTCCGCCGCATCACCCACCTTGCTGGCCGCCTTGCCCACGTCGTCCGCCGCTGCGGCGATGGCGTTGTCCTTGCGCGCGCTGCTGCTCGACATGTTGGAGAACATGTACAGCCCCACCAGTACCGCCACCACCAGCACGACCGCGATCAGCCAGCCGGCCCCGCCGCTGCTGCGCGCGCCATCGTCATAGACGGTGGTGTGGGTATGGGTCGCGCCGCCCGGGCGCTCCACTTCTACGACACGTTCTTCAACCATGTGCCTGGTCCTCTCCTGGCTCCCGTTACAGAGTGAAAATGCCCGGAACGGACCGATCGTTCCCTGACGGCCTCCGCAACAATCCCGCTGGCGCACCGCCCGCCCCGGTGCCATGCTGCGCCCATGCGGCAGAAGGAACTGCGCGTGGCCCTGGTGTGCTTTGGCGGCATCAGCCTCGCGGTCTACATGCATGGCGTTACGCGGGAGATCTGGCACGCCACCCGCGCCAGCCGCGCGCTGCATCGTGCCGATCCTCCCAATGATCCGCGCTGCTCCGGCGTCGAAGGCGTCTACCGCCGCCTGCTCGAAACCGTGGTCCGGACCCGTGGGCTGAAGCTGCGCTTCCTGCCCGATATCGTCTCGGGCGCCAGCGCCGGCGGCATCAACGGCGTTTTCCTGGCGCAGGCGCTGGCCACGGGGCAGAGCCTTGCCCCGCTCACCCGGCTCTGGCTGGAAAAGGCGGATATCGACGTCCTGCTCGATCCCGATGCCAAGCCGTGGAGCCGCTTTGCCAAGCTATGGGCGCAGCCGATCGTGTGGCTTGCGCTGCGCTTTCCCGGCAGCGTCGTCTCACGCACCGTGGCACAGGGCACGCGGGCCGAAGTGCGCCGCAAGGTCTCCCGCCTGATCCGCGCCCGCTGGTTCGCCCCACCCTTCAGCGGCATCGGCTTTTCCCACCTGATCGCCGAGGCGCTCGAGGCGATGGCCGCATCCGATGGCGATGGCGAACCGTTGTTGCCACCGGCCCACCCGCTTGATCTGCAGGTGACCGCCACCGATTTCAACGGCCACCCGGAAGAGCTGCACCTCAACAGCCCGCCCGTTGTCGAAGAAAGCGAGCACCGCCTCGCCATCGGCTTCCGGCACGCCGTGGCGCGCAACCAACCGCTCGCGCACGCTGCCGACCTCGTCTTCGCCGCACGCGCCACGGCCAGCTTTCCGGGTGCCTTTCCCCCGCTGATGGTGGACGAGATCGATCGCATGGCGCGCGAACGCGGCATCGGCTGGCCGGGGCGCGACGCCTTCCTGCAGCGCATCATGCCCAGCCGGTGGAAGCGCGGGCAGATCGCCGATGCCGCGCTGGTGGATGGCGCGGTGTTGGTCAACCGCCCCTTCGCACAGGCCATGGCCGTGCTGCGCGATCGCCCCGCCCAGCGCGAGGTGGACCGCCGCTTCGTCTATATCGACCCCAGCCCGGATCACATGCGCCTCGGCCCGCGCGGCGCCAGGAGCGTGGGCTTCTTCTCAGCCATCTTCGGCTCGCTGTCCTCGATCCCGCGTGAACAGCCGATCCGCGACAACCTGGAAACCATCGAGCAGCAATCGCGCGAACGCGCCCGCCTGCGCGCCATCGTCGATGCACTGCGGCCCGAAGTGGAACACGCGGTGGAAAAGCTGTTCGGCCACACGCTGTTCTTCGATTCCCCCACGCAACGCCGGTTGACGTCATGGCGCAACAAGGCGCAGCAGGCCGCGGCCGAACAGGCCGGTTTCGCCTTCCATGGCTATGCGCAGGTCAAGCTTGGCGGCATCGTCGCCGATCTGGCCGAAGTGATCTTCGATGCCGCGCCGCAGGCGGCAACCCGCGCGCAGGTCGAAGCCGCGCTGTGGAACCATGTCCGCGCGCTCGGGCTTGACCACCTCAGCCATGCCGGCGGCGGCGCCTCGCCCGAAGCGATTGCCTTCTTCCGCACGCATGATGTCGCCTTCCGCATTCGCCGCCTGAAGCTGCTGGCCCGCCGGCTCACCCACGATTGGGACGAGGCCGAAGGCATTACCGATCAGGCCCGCGATGCCGCGCGTGACGTGGTCTATCGCGCGCAGGCGCTCTATCAGGGGCGACAGACCGCCGGCGGGCTTGGCCCATCGATCACCACCAGCGCGCCCGTCGCCTGTGCCGATCCCGCTGCCGTGCTTGGTGCCATCGCCAGCGCGCGCAACCTCACCGGCATCGATCTGGAAGTGGACGCGATGATCGTGGGCGCGCTCGCCGGCATGGACAAGCCGCTGCGCCGCCGCTTTCTCCATGCCTACCTCGGCTTTCCGTTCTACGATATCGCCACCCTGCCGCTCCTGCAGGGTGAAGGCATGGGCGAATTCGATCCCATCCGCATCGACCGAATCTCGCCCGATGATGCCACCGCCATTCGCAAGGGGGGCACCCTCGCCTGCCTGCGCGGGGTGGAATTCTTCAACTTCGGGGCCTTCTTCAGCCGCGCCTATCGCGAAAACGACTACCTCTGGGGCCGCCTCCACGGCGCGGAGCGCACGCTTGATCTGTTGTGCAGCACCGTGCAGCCGCCATTGGACGAAGCCACGATCCACGCCTTCAAGCGCGACGCGTTCCTCGCCATCCTGGAGGAGGAAAAGGACAACCTCAAGGCAGAACCCGGCATGGTCGATCGCGTGATCGAGGAAGTCCGCACGGCCTTCGCGGAGTAAAGTCTCTCATCAGGGCGCGAAATGAAAAGGGATGTTTCGCGCAGAGAGCGCGGAGAACGCGAAGTAAAAAGGGGAAAAATCGGCCTGCGGCGCAGCCGCCAAAATCCTCTTCTTCTATTCTTCCGCACCCCCTGCGCACTCTGCGCGAACCACAGAATTTCTTCGCCCGGCGTCCTCGCGAGAACCTGTCCCGCCAAAAGACCGGGCAGAAGACCTAATCCGTCAGATCGGTCCACACATCCTTGATGCGCTCGAAGAAGCCCTTGGATTGCGGGCATTCTTCCCCGGTTTCGGTTGCCTGGAACTCGCGCAGCAATTCCTTCTGCCGCGCGCTCAGCCTGGTCGGTGTTTCCACCTGCACTTCAACCACCAGGTCACCCGTACCGCGCCCTTGCAGCACCGGCATTCCCGCCCCGCGCTTGCGCAGCTGCTTTCCGCTCTGGATGCCGGCAGGAATCTCGATCGCATGGCGCTGGCCATCCAGCCCCGGAATCTCGATCTCACCGCCCAGCGCCGCCGTGGTGAAGCTGATCGGCACCCGCGTCAGCAGCGTCGTGCCTTCGCGTTCGAACACGCGGTGCCGCTTCACATGCAGGAAGATGTAAAGGTCCCCGGGCGGAGACCCGAACGGCCCCGCCTCGCCCTTGCCGGCCAGCCGGATGCGCGTGCCATTGTCCACGCCTGCTGGAATGTTCACTTCCAGCTTCTGCTCGGCATCGATGCGGCCTTCGCCGCGGCAACTGCGGCACGGCTTCTCGATCACCTCGCCCCGGCCGTGGCAGGTCGGGCAGGTGCGCTCCACCATGAAGAAACCCTGCTGCGCGCGCACCTTGCCGTGCCCGCCGCACAGGTTGCAGCGCCGCGCACCGGTGCCGGGCTGCGCGCCCGATCCGTCGCAGGGCTCGCACTTCTCCGAAACCTCCACGGAAACCTCGGCCTGCTTGCCGTGGAACGCCTCTTCCAGCGTGATTTCCATGTCATAGCGCAGGTCCGCGCCACGCCGCGCCTGCTGGCGGCCTCCGCCGCCACCGAACGCGCCGCCGAATATCGTCTCGAAGATATCGCCCAGATCGCCGAAGTCGCCGCCGCCGGCAAAGCCGCCACCGCCGCCCGGCCCGCCCTGCTGGAACGCGGCATGGCCATAACGGTCATAGGCCGCCCGCTTCTGCGGGTCGGAGAGGCAGGCATAGGCCTCGTTGATCTGCTTGAACTTCGCCTCGCTGTCCTTGCACCCCGGATTCTTGTCAGGGTGGAACTTCATGGCCAGCTTGCGGTAGGCGGACTTCAGCACCTTGTCGTCCGCGGTGCGCTCCACCTCGAGCAGCTCGTAGAAATCGATCTCAGCCGACATTGCGTTTCCCATCCAAGAACGACAGCCCGCCGCCTGCGGTCGATTCGCAGGCGGCGGGCCGGTTCATCGCAACATCACTTGTTGTCGTCGACTTCCGAGAACTCGGCATCGACCACGTCGTCATCGCCCTTCGGCGCTTCCGCGCCCGGCGAGGCAGCGGCGGCCTGCTCCTTCTCGTAGATCGCCTGGCCCATCTTCATGGCCTTTTCGGTCAGGGCCTGGGTCTTGGCGTTCATCTCGTCGACATTGCCGCTCTCGATCGCGGTCTTCGCCTCGGCGATGGCAGCCTCGATCTCGCTCTTGAGGCCGGCGTCAATCTTGTCGCCGTTCTCTTCAAGCTGCCGCTCGGTGGCGTGGACAAGGCTGTCGGCGTTGTTCTTCGCCTCGGCCCCTTCACGCCGCTTCTTGTCTTCCTCGGCAAAGCGTTCGGCATCCTTGACCATCTGGTCGATGTCGGAGTCGGAAAGCCCGCCCGAAGCCTGGATGCGGATCTGCTGCTCCTTGCCGGTGCCCTTGTCCTTGGCGCTCACGTTCACGATGCCGTTGGCGTCGATGTCGAACGTCACCTCGATCTGCGGCACGCCGCGGCGGGCGGGCGGAATGCCCACAAGGTCGAACTGGCCCAGCAGCTTATTGTCCTGCGCCATTTCGCGCTCGCCCTGGAACACCCGGATCGTCACCGCTTGCTGGTTGTCCTCGGCGGTCGAATAGACCTGGCTCTTCTTGGTCGGGATCGTGGTGTTGCGGTCGATCATCTTGGTCATGATGCCGCCCAGCGTCTCGATGCCCAGCGAAAGTGGGGTCACGTCAAGCAGCAGCACGTCCTTCACGTCGCCCTGCAGCACGCCGGCCTGGATCGCCGCGCCCATGGCGACAACTTCGTCCGGGTTCACGCCGGTGTGCGGGTCCTTGCCGAAGAAGTCCTTCACCACTTCGCGCACCTTGGGCATGCGGGTCATGCCGCCCACCAGCACCACGTCGTCGATGTCCTTGGCGGATACGCCCGCATCGGCCAGCGCCTTCTTGCAGGGCTCCAGCGTGCGCTGGATCAGGCCCGCAACCAGCTTTTCAAGGTCGGCGCGGGTGATCGTTTCCACAAGGTGCAGCGGGGTGGTGCTGCCACCTTCCATGCGCGCGGTGATGAACGGCAGGTTGATCTCGGTGGTCTGGGCCGAAGACAGTTCGATCTTCGCCTTTTCCGCCGCTTCCTTCAGCCGCTGCAGCGCCAGCTTGTCGCCGCGCAGGTCCATGTTCTCCTTGGACTTGAACTTGTCCGCCAGGTACTCGACCAGCGCGGTGTCGAAGTCCTCGCCACCCAGGAAGGTGTCGCCGTTGGTGCTCTTCACCTCGAACACGCCATCGCCGATCTCCAGGATCGAGATGTCGAAGGTGCCGCCGCCAAGGTCATAGACCGCGATCGTCTTGCCGTCCTGCTTGTCGAGGCCATAGGCCAGCGCCGCCGCAGTCGGCTCGTTGATGATGCGCAGCACTTCCAGGCCGGCAATCTGCCCGGCGTCCTTGGTCGCCTGGCGCTGCGCGTCGTTGAAGTATGCCGGAACGGTGATCACCGCCTGCGTCACGGTCTCGCCCAGATAGCTTTCGGCGGTTTCCTTCATCTTCTGCAGCGTGAAGGCGGAAATCTGCGAAGGGCTGTAATCCTGCCCGCCCGCCTTCACCCATGCGTCGCCGTTCTTCCCCTTCGTGATCGAATAGGGAACCAGCTCGGTGTCCTTCTGGGTCAGCGGATCGTCAAAGCGGCGGCCGATCAGGCGCTTCACCGCAAAGATCGTGTTGTCGGGGTTCGTCACCGCCTGGCGCTTCGCCGGCTGCCCGATCAGTCGTTCACCGTCCTTGGTGAATGCAACGATCGAGGGCGTCGTGCGCGCGCCTTCCGAATTCTCGATGACCTTCGGCGTACCGCCGTCCATCACCGCAACGCAGCTGTTCGTCGTGCCGAGGTCGATACCGATTACTTTTGCCATGTTTCCCCATTTCCTTCCAGAATGGACGCCGCGCGTGGGTCTGTTCCCCTGCCGGGCGAACAAGGTTTCGCGGCTCCGACGCCGGGCGATATAGGTGCGGTTCCGCTTGGCACAAGGCCCCGGCCAAGTTACCGGAAGACAGGTTTGTAAAAGAGGAGACCTCCCCGATGCGCCACCTGCTGCTGCCCGCCGCCGCCCTTGCCGTGCTGGCGCTTTCGGGATGTGGCAAGGGCGATGCGCCCACAGCCGGGGCCAGTTCCGCCGCACCCGCCGCCGATGCGCCCAGCGCCGCACCGGGCATGATGCTGTCCGACGCCATGGTCCGCCTGCCCGCCGTTTCCGGCAATCCGGGCGTCGCCTATTTCACGCTCAGCCAAGGCGATGGCGCCCCGCGTAAGCTCGTCGCCGTGCATGTCGATGGCTTCGCCAGGGCCGAGATGCACCAGACCGTCGATGAAGCCGGCGTGATGTCGATGAAAGCCGTCACGCAGGTGCCGATCGAGGCGGGCAAGGCGATCGAGTTCAAGCCCGGCGGCTATCACGTCATGCTGTTCGATGCCGATGGTTCGCTCAAGGCGGACGGCGACACCGAACTCACCATCACCCTCGACAATGGCGACAAGGCCAGCGTCCGCGCCAAGGTGGAGGCACCCGGGGGTGATGAGATGGGCCACATGGACCACATGTGATCGCCTTGGCCGGCGGCCAGGGCTCTCCCAGGCGCGCGCTCACGCCCGGTGAAACCGCGCTGGTGCGCGCCGTCTTCGGCGCTGCCATCGATCCGGCGCCGGTCCGCCTGATCCGCCGACGCTTCTTTCCGTTCCAGCCCCGTGGCACCGTGATGGCGCCGATGGGCCACATCCATTTCCATCCGGCCGGTCCACACTGGTGCGATGATTTCGCCCATGCCCCCTTAAGCGCGCAGGCGCTCTTCGTGCACGAAATGGTGCATGTGTGGCAGGCGCAGGTGCGCGGCCGCTGGTGGCTGCCGCTGATGCGCCACCCGTTCTGCCGCTACGAATACCGCTTCGTGCCCGGCAAGCCGTTCACCGCCTATGGCATCGAACAACAGGCCGAACTCGTCGCCCACGCCTATCTCGCGGAAAGGGGCGCCCCGCACCCGGCAGCGCCCCCGCTGGCAGACCTCAAGGCGGTCCTGCCCTTTCCGATCGGCTAGGAAAATGTTGACGGTTGGCGGCTAAGGCCACGCCATGAGCGCGCCCCAACCGGACCTGCTGTTTCACCTTTACCGCAGCCAGTGCATCGACGCATTCGCCCGATCCGAAGCAGCGATTGCGGCGTTTCTCTCCCGGCACAACCTGTTCAAGCAGACCGAACAGTGCGGTCAACGGCTCAAGAAAGTGCGAAGCATCCCTGCCAGCCCCAGATATTCAAAGGCCAGCCGGGTAGAAATGCATCTCGCCATCGACGAGTACGAGAAGCTTCAGTCTATCCGCAATGATCTGGTCCATGCCGAGATGAAGCTGCTGCAGGGGTCGGGGGCGGTCGCCTGCTTCACCAATCCGCGCGAACAGGGCGGCTTCGGCCTGATGGCTCGCCTGCTGACGCAAAGCGAAATCAAGGCGCTTGCCGGAACCGCACTCGAAATCGCCGTACGGATTGAGACGGCTGCCAGGCCGCCTCAACCCAAACCGGCAGTGCCTTCGGCCTGATCAGCAGCGCACTTCGTACTCATAGCCGTTGTTGTCACGGCGATAGCAGTGGCCGTTCTTCTTGATCAGCGAACCGCCAGCCGCGCCCGCCGCCGCGCCGATGGCCGCGCCGGTCGCCACATTGCCGCCAGTCGCCGCGCCGATCAGCGCGCCACCGGCGACACCGGCCAGCGCGCCTTCGCCGGCATAGTTGCTGGCGCATCCGGCCAGCGGCAGCGCCGCAGCGGCGATTGCGGGAAGAAGGAATTTACGGGTCATGGCTCAATCTCCTGGGGCTCCGTCCTTCGCCCCGTTGATCCGAAAAACGGCGCTGCCCCCCTTCCGGTTCCGCCACGCGAAAGCCCCTTTGGGCAGGTCTGGCGCAAAGCCCCCTGACCGTGGCATTTTTGCCGGCAGGAGAAGGATTTCAGCCATGCCCCACGCCGTCGATCACCACGCCATCCTCGCCCGCTTCGCAGCCTCGCGCGGCGGCGCCGCCAACATCTTCACCGATATCGATCCCAGGCGGCTGGCCCACATCTGTGTCGACATGCAGAACGGCTTCATGGAACCGGGTGCCCCGGTGGAAGTGCCCGAAGCGCGCACCATCGTCGACAACATCAACCGCATATCCGCCGCGGTGCGCAGCGCCGGCGGCCTCAATGTGTTCCTGCGCTTCACCACGCCGGGGGATGAAAGCTGGTCCAACTTCGCCCGCCGCATGGGCGCCGATGCCGCCAAGCACCGCGCCGCCTTCACCCCCGGCGCGCACCACCACCAGTTCTGGCCCACGCTCGACGTGCGGGTGGACGAAGGCGACGCCATAGTCGACAAGCACCGCTTCAGCGGCTTCACCCCCGGCACCAGCGGGCTCGACGCGGTTCTGCGGGCGCACGGCATCGACACCTTGCTGATCACCGGCACCCTCACCAACTGCTGCTGCGAAAGCACCGCACGCGATGCGATGCAGCTCAACTACCGCGTCCTCATCGCCGCCGACGCCAATGCCGCCCTGTCTGACGAGGAGCACGCCGCCACCCTCCACATCATGGCCATGGTCTTCGCGGACATCTATTCCACGGATGAAGTGGTCGGGCTGCTGGCCTGAGGCATCCCCGTCGAGTTTCGCGCAGAGCCCGCAAAGAGTTGGAAAGCCTGCGGCGCAGCCGCCCTCTCTCCCTCTTCCCTTTTTTCTCCGCGCCCTCTGCGCACTCTGCGCGAACCAAATCCTTCGCGTCTTCGCGCGAAACCCACTTCTTCCCTCCGCCCAAACGAAAACGCGCCCCCAAACCGGGAGCGCGCCTTCATCCGCCAATGGGACAAGCCAGGATCAATCCGGCTTCTTCGCCACCGCCACCATCGCCGCGCGCAGCAGGCGGTCCTTGATCATGTAGCCGGCCTGCAGTTCCTGCAGCACGGTGCCCGGCTCCACGTCGGCAGAGGGGATTTCCAGCATCGCCTGGTGCTGGTGCGGGTCCAGCGGCAGGCCCTTGGCGGCAATGCGGCTGATGCCGTGGCTGGCGAAGACCTTGTCGATCTCGCGCCCCGTGGCTTCCAGCCCGGCGACAAGGTTCTTCATCTTGTCGTCCTCGCGCAGCTCCGCCGGAATAGATTCCAGCGCGCGCGAAAGGTTGTCCGCCACTGAAAGGATGTCGCGCGCAAAGGCCGTCGCGGAATAGGCACGGGCGTCGGCAATGTCCTTTTCCATGCGGCGGCGCACGTTCTGCGTCTCCGCCTTGGCATAGAGCACATCCTGCTTCGCCGCTTCGAGGTCCGCCTTCAGCGCCTCGACCAGCTCGGCCTGCGCATCGCCCTTTTCCAGCAGTTCCTCAGGCACGCCTTCCAGTTCGGCGGCCGCCGCTTCATCGGCGGTCTGTTCAGTCGGGCGCGTGTCGTTGTCCATCATTTCCGGGAAAATCCGTCCTGTCCGATAAGTTTGCTCAAGCTTTGAGCCGTGAAGTCCACCATGGGGACAACCCGCGCATAATTCAACCGCGTCGGGCCGATAACCCCCACCACGCCCACCACGCGCCCTTCTCCGTCGCGCCATGGAGAGGCGATGACCGAAGAGCCGGAAAGCGAGAACAGCCGGTTCTCGCTGCCAATGAAGATGCGCGTCGCCTGCGCCTCGCGCGCGGCGTCCAGCACGCCGGCAATCGCCTCCGCGCTCTCCAGTTCGTCCAGCAGCTGCCGCACCCGCTCAAGGTCGTGCAGCGCCGCCTCGTCCAGCAGGTTGGCCTGCCCGCGCACCACCAGCACCGGCCGCGCCGCCGCGTCGGTTGACCATACCGCAAGGCCGCGCTGCACCAGGTCTGCACTGGCCGAATCCAGAGCCGAATGGCCCTCGGCAATCTCGCGCCGGATGCCCGCCACCGCCTCGCCCAGCGTGCGCCCAGCCAGGCGCGATGTCAGGTAGTTCCCTGCCTGCTCCAGCGTCGATGGCATCACCTGCACCGGCAGGTCGATGATCCGGTTCTCCACCGCACCGTCTTCGGCCACCAGCACCGCCAGCGCGCGGATCGGGGACAGCGGCACGAACGAAATCTGCATCAGCCGCGGTTCGCGCCGTGGCACCATCACCACGCCGGCTCCGGCGGAAAGCTCCGACAGCGCCGATGTTGCCGCCGCAAGCGCCTGCTCGATCGTGCCACCGGCGGAAACCCCGCGCTCGATCTGCGCGCGCTCTGCGGCAGAAGGCTCCGCCACCTGCATGATTCCGTCCACAAACAGGCGCAGCCCCACCTCGGTCGGCATCCGCCCCGCGCTGGTATGCGGCGCAGCCAGCAGGCCCGCATCCTGCAGTTCCTGCAGCACTGACCGGATCGATGCGGGTGAAAGGTTCACCCCGCCGCTCCCGGCCAGCGTCTTCGATCCCACCGGCTGCCCGTTGGCGATATAGCCTTCCACCACCAGCCGGAAGATATCCCGCGCGCGGGTGGTCAGTTCGGAAAGTGTCGATCCGCTCATGGCGTCGGCCTCTGCAACTGTCCGCCCACATAGTGATCCACCGCGAAGGGCTCCTTGTCGATCCTGGCCATCTTCTCGATCACCTGCGTCGCGCGGCCGATCGCCTGATAGACCTTGCCGGCGGAATCCGATGTGCAGCCGAAGTCGAAGTCCAGCTTCCGCTCCGCCGCCGGATAGGTCCAGGTCATCGCGCCATAGGGCATGTCGGCAATCGTCCGCCGGCACTCCAGCCCCTTCACCGCCGCCTCGCGCACTTCCTCGGTCGCGGCGATGAACGGCACCCCGGCTTCCTCGGGCAGCACGAAGTGGTATCGGGAAACGTCATAGTTCCCGCGCGGGTCCCGCGTTGAAATCCGCCAGATTTCGCCCGTTCCGTCATCCTTCACCTGCCACCATGCCAGCGGCAGGCCCCAGGTGTTGAGCCTCAGCGTGATGGTCTCGCCGCTCTCGCCCGCAGGCTCGGACGCCGCCGGCACAGGCTGGGTCACGCTCGCCACCGGCGTCACCGCCGGCGCGGCGCATCCCGCCAGCAAGAACCACACCGTCGCCAACCCCACGCGCATCACTGCTCCATCTCGCTCGCTTTGCCTCGCCCGTCTTGCCTCGCCCGTCTTGCCTCGCCCGTCTTGCCTCGCATTGTCAGCCTCGTGGTTACGAGATAGGGCGCGGCGAACTCAAGTGAAAGGATTCCCATGCGCCCTTCGGGTCGTGCCGCTGACGAAATGCGCGCCATCACCATCGAAACCGGCTTCACCAAGCATGCCGAAGGCTCGGTGCTGATCGGCTTCGGCGATACCAAGGTGCTGGTCACCGCCTCTGTCGAAGAACGCGTGCCCCCGTTCATGCGTGGCAAGGGTGAAGGCTGGGTCACGGCGGAATATTCCATGCTCCCCCGCGCCACCCACACCCGTGGCAGCCGTGAAGCGGCCAAGGGCAAGCAGTCTGGCCGCACGCAGGAAATCCAGCGTTTGATCGGCCGTTCCCTGCGCGCCGTCACCGATCTCAAGAAGCTTGGCGAACGCCAGATCACGCTGGACTGCGATGTGATCCAGGCAGACGGCGGCACCCGCACCGCCTCGATCTCGGGCGCATGGGTCGCCCTGCGCCTTGCTGTGCAGGGGCTGATCGACAGCGGCGCGATCAAGGAAGACCCGCTGACCCGCAAGGTCGCCGCCGTCTCCTGCGGCATCCACAATGGCACCCCGGTGCTCGATCTCGATTATATCGAGGACAGCTCCGCCGATGCCGACGCCAACTTCGTGCTGATCCAGGGCGGCCACATCGCCGAAGTGCAGGCCACTGCCGAAGGCGCGACTTATGACGAGGAAGGCCTGCTGCGCCTCCTCCGCCTCGCCCGCATGGGCTGCGACCAGATCTTCGCCGCGCAGGAAAAGGCCGTCGCCCGGTGAGCAGGAAGCTGCTTCCCGGCAAGCTGGTGATCGCCACCCACAACACCGGGAAACTGCGCGAAATCCAGGCGCTCCTTGCCCCCTATGGCATGGAGTGCCTGTCAGCCGGCGAACTCGGCCTGCCCGAACCGGCCGAGACTGGCACCACTTTTGTCGAGAACGCGCTGATCAAGGCCCATGCCGCCGCGAAGGCCGCCAACCTGCCCGCCCTCGCCGACGATTCCGGCCTCTCGGTCGCCGCCCTTGGCGGCGCGCCGGGTGTCTATACTGCCGACTGGGCCGAGGCTGCGCCCTTTGAAGGCGGTCCGGGGCGTGACTGGTACATGGCGATGGGCAAGGTCGAAGGGAAGCTGGCCGAACAGGGCCCCGCCGCCCCGCGCGATTGCTGGTTCTCCTGCGTCCTCGCCATCGCCTGGCCCGATGGCGCGGAAGCGACCTATGAAGGCCGCGCCAACGGCACCCTCACCTGGCCACCGCGCGGCACCATGGGGTTCGGCTATGACCCGGTGTTCGTGCCGGTGGGTGACACCCGCACTTTCGCCGAGCTGGACCCGGAAGAAAAGCACGCCATCAGCCACCGCGCCGACGCCTTCGCCAAGCTGGTCGCGGAGCAGTTTGCAGGCTAAAGACCGCGGATGCAGCCGCTCGCGCTCTACATCCACTGGCCGTTCTGCCTGGCGAAGTGCCCCTATTGCGACTTCAACAGCCATGTTCGCGAACGGACGGACGTAAGCGCATGGAAAGCCGCGCTTTTTGCGGACATGGGGCATGAGGCGGCGGTTACTGGGCCACGCCTGCTGACTTCGATCTTTTTCGGCGGGGGCACGCCTTCGCTGATGCCGCCCGATCTGGTCGCCGCTCTGATTGAAAAAGCGCGCGAATACTGGACCTTCGCGCCGGATATCGAGATCACGCTTGAGGCCAATCCCTCGTCGGTAGAAGCGGCAAACTTCGCCGCGCTGGCCGATGCGGGGATCAACCGGACTTCGCTTGGCTTGCAGGCACTGGACGACAAGTCCTTGCAATTCCTTGGAAGATTGCACGACGCCAAGGAAGGTATCGCCGCGCTGGAGGTGGCACAGCGGCACTTCGCGCGGGTCAGCTTCGATCTGATCTATGCCCGTCCCGATCACTCCCCGCAGAGCTGGAAAAACGAGCTTTCCCAAGCGCTTGCCTATGGCACCGGGCACCTCTCGCTCTATCAGCTGACCATCGAGCCGGGTACTCGCTTCGCCACCCTGGTACGAGAGGGCAAGTTCACCCCGCTGGACGACGACGCGGCGGCCGAACTGTTTGATATCACACAGGAAATGACCGGATCAGCGGGTCTGCCGGCCTACGAGATCAGCAACCATGCCCGCGCCGGGGAGCAGAGCCGCCACAATCTGACGTACTGGCGCTATCTCGATTATGCTGGAATCGGGCCGGGCGCACATGGGCGCAGGCTGGGGCGGGCGACTGTGCGGCACCGCAAGCCCGAGAACTACCTGCGCGCCGTGGGTGAACAAGCCCATGGAATCGTTGAGGAAAGGCCACTGGGTCAGCGTGAGCAGGCCTCCGAGGCGATGCTGATGGGCCTGCGGCTGGCCGAAGGGGTGAATGTGACCCGGCTGGCCAGTCGGTTCGGGCTTGCCGAGGCTGATCTCTTCGATTTTGACAAGGCAAATTTTCACCATAAGTTAGGTTACTTGAGGCGGGTTGAGACGGGGTTGAAATCGACTGAGACGGGGTTGAAGTCGATTGAGACCGTTTTTTCGGTGACTGAAACGGGCATGCCGCTGCTCGACGCCCTGCTGGCCGACCTGATCCCCGCGGCGCTGGTCGAAAGCGATGGATAAGGGCGATATCCTCCTCGCCTGGCACGATCACCTCGCCCTCGCCCGGCGTCGTTCCCCCCACACCGTCCGCGCCTATCACAAGGCGGCGCAGCGCCTGCTCGATGCCAATCCCGCCCTGCACAGCTGGGGCCAGCTCGCCCGATTGGACGCGGCAACTCTGCGCCAGCAGCTCGCCGCACGCCGCGCCGATGGCATCGGCAACGTTTCCGCCGCGCGCGAACTCTCTGCCTTGAAAGCCTTTCTTGCGTTCGCGCGGGCGCAGGCTGGCGATCCCCTTGCCGCCCCGCCCCGCCTGCGCGGCCCCCGCATCAAGAAGGGCCTGCCCCGCCCGGTCACCCCCGACGACGCCGTGAACCTGGCCGCCACCGTGGCGGAGGATGCCTCAGAGGAATGGATCGCATCACGCGATCGTGCCGTGCTGCTGCTGCTGTATGGCGCGGGGCTGCGCATTGCCGAGGCTTTGTCCTTGCCCGCCAATGCCTTGCCACTGGGAGAGACACTGGTCATCACCGGCAAGGGCGGGCGCCAGCGGGTGGTGCCGATCCTGCCGATCGTGCGCGATGCAGTGGCCGATTATGCCGCCAAGGTCCGCTGGCCCCTGCCCAAGGATGAGCCGCTGTTCCGCGGTGCCAAGGGCGGTCCGCTGTCACAGGGCGTGGTGCAGAAAGCCGTGGCCCGCGCACGCGCCGTGCTGGGTCTGCCGCCCAGCGCGACGCCGCACGCTCTGCGCCATTCCTTTGCCACGCACCTGCTGGGCGCGGGGGCGGACCTGCGCAGCTTGCAGGAACTGCTCGGCCACGCCAGCCTGTCCTCCACCCAGATCTACACCAAGGTGGACGCCGCCACCCTGCTCGACGTCTATCGCAACGCACACCCGCGCGCTTGAAGGCCAAGCAGGGCAGGACGCTCAGTCACTTCGCCGCGCGATCGACCTTCAGCTTCTTCTCGGTCCACTCAACAAAGTCCTTGGCGAAGGCATCGCGCAGTTCGGCCTTGGCCGCCTCGACCATTTCCGGCGTCTTGGGCGGGAAGTTCTCCAGCGGGTTCTTGACCGCACCGATCGAGATCATCGGGGCACCGCCCTTGCTGAAATCGCGAAACTGCGTGCCGACCAGCAGGTTGCTGCCATACATCATCGCTTTGAAGTAGAAGACGCTGACCAGCAGGAATTCGGCGTAGCAGGGATTGGTGGACGCCGTGATCCGCTTTCCGGCCTTCAGGTCCGCATTCAGCGCCTTGACCCGCGCCTTGAGCGCCGGATCAGCCTTCACCGCATCGGCCGAAGGCGTGGGCGGTTCAATGATCACGCGGTAGTTCTCCACGCCAAGCTTGGCGCGATAGTTGACCTTTTCGAGCTCCTGCAACTGGATCTCCGGCCCAAGATAGTCCTTCATCAGCTCCTTGACCGTGGCGACGCGGCCCTTGTGGGCGTCCATATCGGCAACGGCGCCGATCGGCCCCAAGCCGCTGAGAAGGCCGCTGTTGAAGCCGATGTAGTTTTCAGTCGGAAACACATGGAGTTCACAACCCGGTGCGTCCGCTGCAGGCGCAGCTGCTGCGTCCTGCGGGGCAGCCGCCGCCTGTTCCTGCGCGGCGGCATTGCCTGCATGGACCAGGCAAAGGGCAGCGGCGGCCATCAAAACCGATTTCTTCAAGATGGATTCCCCCTCAAGCCGAGAGTGGCTCATCCCGCCCCCCGGCAAGACTACCTTCCTTTTTCCACCCCTATTGGCAACCGGGGATTGCAATCCAGATTGGTGCTACTTCCCCACCGCCGCCCGTGGCAGGCGCAGGTTTACCAGCAGGCCGCCCAGGTCTTCGCTTTCCGCGATCTGCACCGAGCCTCCGTAAAGCTCCGCCACATCGCGCACGATGGCCAGGCCCAGGCCGGTGCCGGGCTTGCCGGTATCGAGCCGGGCGCCACGGGTGAACAGGCGTTCGCGGGCGTCTTCGGGGATGCCCATGCCGTCATCCTCGATCCAGATGTCGCAGAACTTCGGGTCAGTCGGCGCGGCGTCGATGGTGATGAACACCGATCCGCCGCCATATTTGGCCGCGTTCTCGATCAGGTTGCCGAGGATCTCGTCGAGATCCTGCCGTTCGATGGCGACCTGCGCGTCACGATTGCCGTCCATGTCGAAGCGCACGGCCGGATAGAGCCGCACCACCGCGCGCTCCACCGCCTCGGCGCTTTCCCACACGCTGGAGCGTGACAGGCCAATGGCGCGCCGGCCCACGGCGCGGGCCCGGGCCAGATGGTGATCGACCTGCCGGCGCATGACGGCGGCTTCACGGATCACGGTGTCGGCAAGGTCATCCGCCTTGGCGGTCGCCGCGTTCATCACCACGGTGAGCGGGGTCTTCAGCGCATGGGCCAGGTTGCCCGCATGGGTGCGCGCCTCTTCCGCCTGCCGCTCGGAATGTTCGAGCAACCCGTTGATTTCCTGCACCAGCGGCTGGACCTCCAGCGGCAGCGGCTCGTCCACCCGTTGCTTGCCACCTTCGCGCATCCCGGCAATGGCGCGGCGGACCCGGCGCAGGGGGCCAAGGCCGTACCACGTCTGCAGGCTGGCCATGGCGGCAAGGCCGATGCCCAGCACGGCGAAGGACCACAGCAGGATCGAACGGATGCGGCGGATCTGCGCGTCCAGCTCGCCCCGGTTGGCGGCGACGGCGAACTGCCAAAGCGTGTTGCTGCCCGGCAGGATGATGCTGCGTTCGATTACGCGCAGGCCTTCGCCATCGAACTGTTCGCTGTCATAGATATGCGGCGCCTTGTCGAAATGATCGCCCTTCAGCTTCAGCGTGCGATCCCACAGCGAGCGCGAAGGGAAATCATCGTGCCCCTGCCCCGATATCTGCCAGTAAAGCCCCGAATTGGGCTCAAGGAAGCGCTGATCGCCCAGCGGGCGGTTGAAGAACACCTCTCCATCCGGGCCGATTTCAGCCGCAGCGACCATTGCGGTCTGCATATTGGTGAGCTGATCGTCGAAGTTGCGGGTGACAAGGCCCGTCAGCGTGCGATCGAGCGCGATCCCGCCGCCCAGCAACAGCAGCGTGATCCACGCGAACGCGATCAGCAGCATACGCCGGGTGAGCGAGCCCGTATGCGGCGCACGCACGGGCTCTTCCGGCGCGGCGGCTGCCGTCGCTGCCGCAGCCGGTGCGCGCGTCACCGCCGGATCAGCCGCGACCGGGCTGTGCGGGATCGTCGAGGCTGTAACCGAGGCCACGGATCGTGGTGATCACATCGGGACCGAGCTTCTTGCGGATGCGCGTGACGAAGACTTCGATCGTGTTGGAATCGCGATCGAAATCCTGATCATAGATATGCTCGATCAGTTCGGTGCGGCTGACCACCTTGCCCTTGTGATGGAGCAGGTAGGACAGCAGCTTGTATTCCTGCGCGGTCAGCTTCACCGGCTCGCCATTCAGCGTCACGCGGCCCGAGCGGGTATCGAGGCGGACATCGCCCGCGATCAGTTCGCTGCTGGAATTGCCCGAGGCGCGGCGGATCAGCGCGCGCAGGCGGGCGATCAGCTCCTCGGTCTGGAACGGCTTGGCAAGGTAATCGTCGGCCCCGGCATCAAGGCCGGCGACCTTGTCGGACCAGCTGTCACGCGCGGTGAGCACGAGCACGGGGAACTTGCGCCCTTCCTTGCGCCACATGCCGAGCACGGTCAGGCCGTCAATCTCCGGCAGGCCAAGGTCGAGGATGACGGCGTCGTATTCCTCGGTCGAGCCCATGAAGTGCCCGTCCTCGCCATCGGTGGAAAGATCGACGGCATAGCCGTTCTGTTCGAGCGTCGACTTCAGCTGGCGGCCCAGGGTGGGTTCGTCCTCGACGATCAGGATACGCATCGCTTGCCCCTTGTTGCGCGCATCACGGCGCGATCACTTGCAGGCTAGATGGAGCGACAAACCTGAACGGTCAAGGAACGTGGGCGTTGGCGGGCGTTCAGGCTCGGTGGCTCTTAATATTTCTCGCAGAGAGCGCAGGGGAAAAGGAGATCGCAGAGGTCGAACGGTGCCAAAAGGCCCCAAATTGCACGAATTGCCAATTCACACGGTCAAATCAGGCAAGCAGCTTAGCTGCAGGAGCGACGTCTCTGCGGTCTCCCCTTCTTCTCTGCGCACTCGGCGAGAAACCGTCTTGAGCCTAACGCGATTCCCCACGGACCTGGCCCGTCCGCGCATCGACGTCGACGAACACCACCCGCCCATCGCGGATGAATTTCAGGCGGTAGGCCATGGCGTCGGGGTCATATTCCGGGCCGAGGTACTGCATCCCCTGCTTGGTGGGCAGCACGCGGCGTTCGATGTCGCGCAGCGATTGCACGTTGCCGCGGCGCAGGTCGCGCCGCACCTCGTTCTGCTCATCGGCGCGCTGCTGCGCCACCGCCGCGGGTGCGGCGAGCGAGAAAAGGCCAAGGGCGAGAATGGCTTGGGTCCAACGCATGATGTGCAACGTGATAGTCCCCCGGCATTGAACAGGCTGTGAACGCTATCGTCCGGCAGAATTCAGGCATCCGGTCGAGTTCAGGCTGCGCATTGCGCGAACCGCTGTGGCAGATCACCGAGGGTATGCGCAAGGTCGCGGGAGTGCTGGACCCAGCCTTTTTGCACGTATAGGGGCTGGCCCATGGCAATCGCACCGATACTCAGCTGGGAAGGCCTCGGCCTTGTCCAGGGCAATGGCTGGCTGTTCCAGGACCTGAACATCAACATCCAGCAGCGGGACCGGCTGGCGCTGATCGGACGCAACGGCGCAGGCAAGACCACGCTGCTCAAGCTGCTGGGCGGGCAGGTGGACGCGGACAAGGGCGTGCGATCGATCCAGCCGGGCACGAAGATCGTGACTCTGGAGCAGGATCCGTTCTTCACCGGATTCGACACGCTGATGGACTTTGCCCTGTCAGGCAAGGATGCGCCACCGCAGCACGAGGTGGAGGCCATCGCCGGGCAGCTGGGCATCGACCTTTCGCGCAAGGCGGACAGCGCCAGCGGAGGTGAGCGGCGGCGCGCGGCGCTGGCCCGCGCGCTGGCGAGCGAGCCGGACCTGCTGCTGCTGGACGAGCCGACCAACCATCTGGACCTGGCTGCGATCGACTGGCTGGAGGACTGGCTGCAGCGCTATCGCGGCGCCTTCGTGGTGATCAGCCACGACCGTACGTTCCTGGAACGGCTGACCAGGGCGACGCTGTGGCTCGACCGGGGATCGCTGCGCCGCAAGGACATCGGCTTTGGCGGGTACGAGGCGTGGATGGAGCAGGTCTATGCAGAGGAAGCGCGCGCGGCGGAAAAGATGGACGCCAAGCTGAAGATCGAGGCGCACTGGCTGGAACGCGGGGTGACTGCGCGGCGCAAGCGCAACATGGGCCGGCTGGAAAAGCTGTATGAAATGCGCGCGGCGCGGGCGGCGATGCTCAGCCCGCAGGGCACCGCCAAGCTGGCGCTGGCAAGCGACGACGAGGCCAAGAGCAAGGCCGTGATCGTGGCGGACAAGGTGTTCAAGTCCTTTGGCGAGCGGGCCATCGTGAAGGACTTTACCCTGCGCATCACGCGCAAGGACCGCATCGGCGTGGTGGGGTCGAACGGCGCGGGCAAGACCACGCTGCTCAAGCTGCTGACCGGCGAACTGGCGCCCGACAGCGGCACGGTGACCCTGGCCAAGACGCTGCAGGGCGTGATGATCGACCAGCAGCGCAGCCTGATGGCGCCCGAGAAGCGCGTGCGCGACGTGCTGGCCGACGGCGGCGACTGGATAGACGTGCGCGGGGTGCGCAAGCACATCCAGGGATATCTGAAGGACTTCCTGTTCGACCCCGGCCTGGTCGAGGCGCGGGTGGGCACGCTTTCCGGCGGGGAGCGGTCGCGCCTGCTGCTGGCGCGGGAATTCGCGCGCAAATCCAACCTGCTGGTGCTCGACGAGCCGACCAACGACCTCGACCTGGAAACGCTGGACCTGCTGCAGGAAGTGATCGCGGACTATGATGGCACGGTGCTGATCGTCAGCCACGACCGTGACTTCCTTGACCGCACGGTGACGATCACGCTGGGTATGGACGGCAGCGGCCGGGTGGACATCGTGGCCGGCGGTTATGCCGATTGGGAAAAGATCAGGAAGCAGCGCGAGGCGGGCAGGCCGGTTGCCAGGAATGGTGGCGACAAGGGCGAAGCTGCACCACCGCCCCCTCCCCCGCCGCCGGCGAAGAAGGGCAAGCTTTCCTACAAGGACCAGCGCGACTACGAGCTGCTGCCCAAGCGTATAGAGGAGCTGGACGCGGCGATCGCCCGGGGCGAGGCGCAGCTGGCCGATCCGGACCTTTATGCCAAGGACCCGAAGAAGTTCGACGCGCTGATGGCCGCGCTGGAAAAGGTGCGCGGCGAGAAGGACGCGGCCGAAGAGCGCTGGCTGGAGCTGGCGGAGATGGTGGAGGGGTAGGCTCGACTGCCCCACCCCCAACGCCTCCCGCAAGCGGGAGGGGGGAAATCAGCGCCATATCGCTCCCCTCCCGCTTGCGGGAGGGGCCGGGGGGTGGGGCTTATCCCTTCAGCGCCGCCGCCGTGCGTTCGTCGATGCGCTTTTCCAGGATCGACAGCGGCATCGCGCCTTCGCGCAGCACTTCGTGGAACGCGCGGATGTCGAACTTCGGCCCCAGCGTCTTCTGCGCCTTTTCGCGCGCGCGGGTCCAGGCGATGTGGCCCATCTTGTAGCTGCAGGCCTGCCCGATCAGGGTGCAGTAGCGCTCCACTTCGCGCTGGCAGCGCGGGCGGGCATAGCCGGTGGTGGTGGCCAGATAGTCGGTCGCCTGCTCGCGGCTCCAGCGCTTGGTGTGCAGGCCCGTATCGACCACAAGACGCGCCGCGCGGAACAGGAACGACTGCAGGTAGCCCGCCTTCTCGATCCCGTCATATCCGCCCAGCTCGTCGGCCACCTGCTCGGCATAGAGCGCCCAACCTTCGGAATAGGCGGAAAGGCCGGCGGTCCTGCGCAGCATAGGCACGTCGGGCGCGGTCTGCGCCACGCTGAGCTGGTGATGATGGCCGGGCACGCCTTCGTGATAGGTGAGCGCGGGCAGCGAATACTTCGGCCAGTCGCTCACTTCCTTCAGGTTGATCCAGTAGATCGCGGGGCGCGAACCATCCAGCGCGGCGCGGTAGTAATAGCCGTTCGAGGCGCCGTCCTGGATCTCCACCGGCACCGCGCGGATTTCAAGCGGCAGGCCCGGCAGCGTGGCAAAGGCGCGCGGCAGCAGCGCGTTCATCTTCGCCACCCCGGCGTTGAGGCTGGCGATCAGCGCGGCGCGACCTTCGGGCGTATCGGGATAGGACTGCGCCGGCTGCTTGTTGAGCGCGGCAAGCCGCTCGCCAACGGTGCCGGTGGTCAGGCCCGCCGCCTTGAGCACGGTATCGAGCCGGGCGGTGATGTCGGCCACCTGTTCCAGCCCGATGCGGTGGATTTCCTCGGCGCTGAATTCGGTGGTGGTCGCCTGCCGCAAGGCGGCGGCATAGATCGCGTCACCCCCGGGAATGCGCCACGCGCCGTCACCGGGCCGGGTCTTGCCACGCAGGTCCTGCAGCAGCGCGATCTGGCGGTCGAGCGCGGGATAGACCGTGTCCGCCACGATCCCTGCCGCGCGGCCCTGCCAGTCTCCCGCAATGCCCTTGGCCGCGGTGCGGCGCACCAGCGAGCGGACCATGGTGTTGTCCGCCGGGGCCACGGCGCGCAGCTTCTGCATCTGGCCCAGCGCGAGATCGAGCGACCACCCCGGCGCCACGAGGCCCCGCGCCGCCTGCGCGCGCTGTTCGGCGCTATCCTGATCCAGCGCCGTGCCCATCAGGCTGAGCCGCGCAAGGTAGGCCTCGGCATCGGCGGCGGTATCGATGGTGTGGCGGCTGTCGAGGAAATCGGGCAGCGAGAAGTAGGCCCCGCCCTGCTGGTAAATGCGATAGGGCTGCTGCACCGAATCCACGTTCAGCCGTGGCCCGTCGAGCCGCATCTGCTGCAGGTAGGCGACAACGTCGAGATTGACCCTGGCCGAATCCGAAAGGCTGCTGCGGTCCACCTTGGCGAAGTCTGCCAGCGCGCGGCGGGCAACGTCGGCGGATCGGGCCCTGCCGGCAGCAGTGCGATCGTCGAGCAGCGCCTTCGCCCCGGCACGCGCGCCCTTGTCCAGGCCATATCCGCTGACCGATTCCGGCGAGAGATCGAGCCCTTCGTTGAAGATGCGATCGAACAGCGCGTTGAGCGCGGCGTCGCCGCTGGCAGGCGTTGCCGCCCATGCGGGCATGGTGAAAGTGGCGGCAGCTGCGGCCCCGCTGCCGATCACGAATTGACGACGGTCCATGGTCTGTCCTTCCCTCAGCCTTGCGCCAGCCGCTGTGCGGTGCGCTGTTCGATGCGCTTTTCCAGCATCGAAAGCGGCATTGCACCTTCCTTTAAGATCGCGTGGAACCATGGCAGGCTGAATTTCGGACCCAGCGCCGCCTGCGCCTTTTCGCGCGCCTTGACCCAGGCGGTGTGGCCGATCTTGTAGCTGCAGGCCTGCCCGATCATGGTGCAGTACCGCTCCACCTCGCGCTGGCTGCGCGCCTGGGTGAAGCCGGTCTGCTCGACCATGTAGGCGGTCGCCTGCTCGCGGCTCCAGCGGTAGTGGTGGATGCCAGTATCGACCACCAGCCGCACCGCGCGGAACAGGAACGACTGCAGGTAACCGGCGCGCTCGATGCCGGTGTAGCCGCCCAGCTCATCGGCCAGCTGCTCGGCATAGAGGGCCCAGCCCTCACCATAGGCGGAAATGAAGTAGTCGCGCATCAGCATCGGCAACGCGCCACCCTGCTGCGCATAGCTGCCCTGCAGATGATGGCCGGGAACACCTTCGTGATAGGTCAGCGCAGGCAGTGAATACTTCGGCCAGTCCCCCACCTGCTTCAGGTTGATCCAGTAGATCGCCGGGCGCGAGCCATCGATGGCGGCGCTGTAGTAATAGCCGTTCGAGGCCCCGTCCTGGATCTCCACCGGCACGGCGCGGATCTGCAGCGGCACCTGCGGCACATCGTCGAACGCGCGCGGCAGCTTGGTCGCCATGGCGGCGATGCCGGCGTTGAGCCCGGAGATCAGGTCCGCACGCCCTTCCGCGCTATCGGGATAGAGCTGATCGGACGAGGTGTTGAGCTCCGCCAGCCGCGCGCCGACGCTGCCGGTGGTGTAACCCGCCGTGCGCAGGATCTGATCCAGCTGCGCAGTGATTGCCGCAACCTGCTCCAGCCCGGTCTGGTGGACCTGCTCGGGCGTCATGTCGGTGGTGGTGGCCGATCGCAGCGCAGCGGCATAGATCGCCGCGCCGTTCTTCAGCCGCCACGCGCCATCCCCCTTGGGCGTGCCGGCGCGCAGGCTGCGCAGCAGCGCCATCTGCCGGTACAGCGCAGGATAGACCTGCCGGGACACGATCGCTTCGGCCCGCGCCTGCCAGCTGCCGGCAAGGCCCTTGGTCGCCGCACGCTTCACCAAAGAGGTTACCAGCGGACTTTCGCCAGCCGCAACGCTCCGCGTCTTCTCCATCTGCCCCAGCGCCAGATCGAGGGACCAGATCGGTGCAACGAGGCCGCGCGGGGCAAGCTCGCGCTGCAGGCGGGTATCGTCGTCCAGCGCGCGGGCGAAGCCCTGCAACCGCACGAGATAGGCTTCCGCATCCGCCTCCGTTTCCACCGGGTGGCGGCTGTCGAGGAAATCGGGAATATCGAAGTAGGCACCCTGTTGCTGCGTGATCGGATAGGGGCGCTGCGTCTCTTCGATGCCGAAGGGCGCGCCCGCGATTTCGTCGGCAAAGCGATAGAGCGCAATCTCGCGCAGGCGCGCCCCGCCTTCGGTCAATTCCGCCGGGTTTACCCCCTTCACCATCGCCAGCGCGCGGCGATAGAAGGCGGTGCGTTCGGCAACACCTGCCGCACCACGGCGATTCAATTTGCTTCGCAGTGCAGCAAGATCACCCTTGTCCAGCCCCATGCTGGTGGCGGTCTGTGGCATCACCGCCAGCATGTCGGCAAAAATGTGGTCAAAGGCGGCCAGCAAGGGGCCATCCTTTGCCGCGCCATCCTGCGCCAGAGCCGGAAGCGGCCAACCCAATCCGGCAAACAGGCAGGCGGCAACAGCAGCGCTGCCGCCGACGATAATCTCTCTACGGTTCATTTAGTTAGCGATCCGGTCCGGTTTCATTGGAAACCGGGGTGGCACGGCATCCAACGAAGGGCAAGCACCGATGCGGCAAAGCGTGCCGATCGTTTCAAACGATGAAACGCGCCATACCTGCGGCCCCGCGCTCACAAGGGTGTTACGTGCCGCTTGCCCATAAGGGTCTAATATAGGTATTCACCGTATTGCGCGCCGCACACAAAGTCCGAGAAGCAGTCCATGATCAACCGCATCCGGGATATCCGCCGGCAAAAGGGGCTGACCCTTGCCGACGTGGCGGCACGCTGTTCGCCACCCACCACAGCGCAGACCATCGGCCGTCTCGAAACCGGCATGCGCTCGCTTTCGCTATCCTGGATGAACCGCATCGCCGCCGCGCTGGAGGTTGATCCCCAGCTGCTGGTGAAGGCGGAAAGCGATGGACAGCCTTCGCTGGTCGCACGTCTTGGCCCCAACGGGCCCGAGGCGCTGCCCCGCACGATGGAAGCGGTGATCCCCATTGCGACGAACGGCGATACGCCGCTGGTGGTGCTGGCGGTGGATACCGGTGCGGGCGAGTACCGATCCGGTGATCAGGTGTGGCTGCGCCAGCTTGAGCCCGAGGACTTTGGCAAGGCGCTGAACCGTGACGTACTGGCCCCCCGCCCCGGCGGCCGCTTCGCCTTTGGCCGGATGATCGACCGCGATGATGGCCGCGTCGCCCTGCTGCCGCCCGGAATCGGCCAGCGCCAGGTGGTGATCGACCGCCCGGCCTGGATCGGCGTGGCCGAAATGCTGGTGCGCAAGCTCTGACGAAGCGCCTGCTCTCGCTGTCCACGCTTTATCCCGCGCCGGGCCGGCCGGGGTTCGGCCGCTTCGTGCAAAGGCAGATGCAGGCGCTGGCCGCGCGTGGCGACTGGCAGGTGACGGTGATCAACCCGGTGGGCCTGCCCCCGCTGCCCAAGGCCATCCTGCCTAGGCGCTATGCCCCGCTGGCCGCGATCCCGCCGCAGGAAACCGGCGCGGTAGAGGTGCATCACCCGCGCTTCATGCTGCTGCCGGGGCTTTCCGGGCGCTACAACCCGTGGCTGGTGGCGCGCGCGGTGCTGCCCCTGGCGCGCAGGCTGCATGCGCAGGCCCCGTTCGATCTGGTCGACGCGCAGTTCTTCTATCCCGATGGTCCTGCCGCCGCGCGGGTGGCGCAGGCGCTGGGCCTCCCGCTGGCGATCAAGGCGCGCGGATCGGACATCCATTACTGGGGCGATCAGCCCGCCGCGCTGGCGCAGATGCGCAAGGCCGCGGCACAGGCCGATGCGCTGCTGGCGGTGTCTGGCGCGCTGGCCAGGGACATGGCGGCGCTGGACCTGCCCGAGGACAAGATCGCCGTCCACTACACCGGGCTGGACCGTGCCCGTTTCCAGGTGCTGCCGCGCCCCGCCGCACGGGAACTGGTGTCCGCCCGGCCCGGCATCGACCTGCCCCAGCAGGGTCACCTGCTGCTGAGCGTGGGCGCGCTGGTGCCGGTGAAGGGCACCGCACTCGCCATCGAAGCGCTGGGCCTGCTGCCTGCCAGCGTGGTGCTCGCCATCGCCGGCGAAGGCGCGGAGCGGGCGCGGCTGGAAGCGCTGGCCAAGCGGCTTGGCCTGTCTTCGCGCGTGTGCTTCCTTGGCGCGGTGGGGCACGAATCCCTGCCCGCGCTGCTCAGCGCAGCCGATGCGATGGTCCTGCCTTCGGAAAGAGAGGGGCTGGCCAACGCTTGGATCGAGGCGCTCGCCTGCGGCACGCCGGTGGTGATCCCCGACATCGGCGGTGCGCGCGAAGTGGTGGACCGCCCCGCCGTGGGCCGCATTGCTGAGCGGACGCCGGCCGCGATTGCCGCTGCGGTGCAGGACCTGCTGGCCAATCCGCCTGCACAGGCCGATGTGGCGCAGGCGGCAGCCCGCTTCAGCTGGGAGGCGAATGCGGATGCGTTGGCCGGGATCTACCACGCCATCACATAGCGTTTCTCGCAGAGAACGCAGAGAAAGAAGGAAGAGCGCAGAGAAGTGTGCAGCTGACACTGATCTGCACCTTTGGAACGGACATGCTGGCGCCTTTGGCGCCCATGACTTCTCTGCGCTCTCTTTTCCCTCTGCGCCTTTGCGAGAACCCAAATAGCTCGCCGGCAGACGGAAACAGGCCGGAAGTCACCCCTCCGGCCCGCCCGTCAATTCCATGAAGCCCCGCCTCAGAACCCTTCGCGCGGCACGCTTGATGCGCGCGCTCAGTAGCCTTCGCGCGCCAGGCGTTCCTGCTTTTCCTGTGCGGTTTCGGTGGGCACGAAGCTGTTTGGGTTCACCTTCAGCCAGATCAGGATGGGCGAGGCCATGTAGATCGAGCTGTAGGTGCCGACGAAAATGCCCAGCGTGATCGCGGCGGTGAAGCCGAAGATCACGTCCGGCCCCAGCAGCAGCAGCGCCACCAGCGTGATCAGCATGGAGAGCGCGGTCACGATGGTGCGGGCCAGCGTCTCGTTCACCGAAAGATCGAGCAGTTCGGGCATCGGCATCTTGCGGAACTTCTTCATGTTCTCGCGGATGCGGTCATAGACCACGATCGTGTCGTTCAGCGAATAGCCGATCAGCGTCAGCAGCGCGGCCACGATGTTGAGGTCGAACTCCATCTGCGTCAGCGCGAAGAGGCCGAGCGTCAGCGTCACGTCGTGCACCAGCGCGAAGAGCGCGCCCACGCCGAACTGCCATTCGAAGCGCAGCCAGATATAGGCCGCCACGGCCAGCGCGGCGAGGCCCAGCGCCAGCGCGGCGCTCTGCCCCAGTTCGCCCGAAACCTTGCCCGAAACCGAATCGACGCCGTCGATCCGCGCATCGGGGTGGTTCTTCTTGACGTCGGCGGTGATCGTGCGCGCCATCTTGTCTGACAGCGAGGCATCGTGATCCGCGCCGGCGGGCAGCTTCATGCGGATCGAGATCTCGTTGGGCTTGCCGTAGCGCTGGATGATCGGCTCGCCATAGCCGAGCTTGTTCACCTCTTCGCGCAGCGCGCCCACCGGGGCTTCGGCGCTGCGTTCAAAGGTGACGCGGATCATCTGGCCGCCGATGAAATCGACGCCCAGGTTCAGGCCCTTGGTCAGCACCAGGCCCCAGCTTGCCGCCATCAGGATGATGCTGACGACATAGAACGGCACGCGCCACTTGAGGAAGTGGATGTTGGTGTGATCGGGAACGAGCTTGAGGAGCTTCATGGGTCTGTCCTCCCCTTACAGGTTCAGGTCGGCCGGGCGCGCGCGGCGCAGCCACTGGGCCACCCACATGCGGGTGAGCGTGACCGCGGTGAACACCGACGTGACGATGCCGATCATCAGCACCACCGCAAAGCCCTTCACCGGGCCCGATCCGAATGCGAACATCAGCACCGCCGCGATGACGTTGGTGATGTTGGCGTCAAAGATCGCGCGACTGGCTTCCTTGTAGCCCATCTCCACCGCGGCGACGACGCGGCGGCCGCGATGGCGCTCCTCGCGGATGCGTTCGTTGATCAGCACGTTGGCGTCCACCGCCGCGCCGATGGTCAGCACGAAGCCGGCGATGCCGGGCAGGGTCAGCGTGGTGCCGATGATGCCCATCACGCCCAGGATCATCATCACGTTGAAGACCAGCGCGACAGTGGCATAGACGCCGAAGCGGCCATAGGTGATGAGGATGAAGGTCACCAGCGCGAGCGTGCCGACGCCCATCGCGATCATGCCCTTGCGGATCGAATCCGCGCCAAGGTCAGGCCCCACGGTGCGTTCTTCCACCACCTTCAGATCCACCGGCAGCGCACCCGAGCGCAGCGAGATGGCCAGCGCGTTGGCGCTTTCGGTGGTGAAGCTGCCGCTGATCACGGCGCTGCCGCCCAGGATCGGCTCGTTGATGTTGGGCGCGGACAGCACCTTGCCATCAAGGATGATGGCAAAGGGCTTGCCCACATTCTGCGTGGTCAGCTTGGCGAACTTGGCCCCGCCTTCGGTGTTGAAGGTGATCGAGACGGTCGCTTCGTTGGTCTGCGGGTTGTTGGTCTGCTGCGCGTTGGTCAGCTGGTCACCGCGGATGCCTCCCAGCCGCTTGACCGCAATGGCCCCGGCAAAGCCTTCGCGCGGGTTGGCATAGGGCACGATCTCGCTGCCCGGAGGGGCGATGCCCTTGGCGATGTCAGACGGCAGCGCGGCTTGGTCGACCAGCTTGAATTCCAGCTTGGCGGTCTGGCCCAGCAGGTTCTTCAGCTGCTGCGGGTCCTGCAGCCCCGGCACCTGCACCACGATGCGCTGTGCGCCGGATCGGATGATGGTCGGCTCCTTGGTGCCGAGCGCGTCGATACGCTTGCGCACCACTTCCACCGCGGTGTCCATGGCCTGGGTCACCGCCTGGTCGATGCCCGCCTGCGTGGGGGTAAGGACGAAGCGGTTGCCATCGACAACCTGGATATCCCAGTCGCGCTGGCCGGTCAGCCCCGCCCCGCTGGTCAACGGCAGGATCGCCTCACGCACCGCGTCCACCTTGGTGGGGTTTTCCACCAGAAAGGTCAGCGATCCGTCGCGGTTGGAAATGTCGCTGATGCGGACGTCGGGCGCGGCGGTCTTCAGCTTGCTTCGGACCGATTCATCCATGCCTTCGATGCGCTGCTGGCGCACCTGCGAAGGATCGGCCTCCAGCAGGATGTGGCTGCCGCCGGCAAGGTCGAGCCCCAGGTTCACGCGCGGCGCGGGCAGCGCGCTGGGCCAGGGCAGCCCGGCAACGGAAAAGATCGAAGGAAGGGAGGCCGCGGCAAACAGGAGCGTCACCGCCCAGAGCCAGATCACCTTCCAGCGGGGAAATTCGAGCATGGCGGAGTCAGTCCTCGCGCGGGAATCTTGAAAGCGGGATCAATCGTTGGCGGCGGGCGTGGCGCCCGGTGCCACCACATCGCCCAGCGTGGACTTGACCGCCTTGACCCGAACGTTGGGCGCGATCTCGAGATCCACGGTGCCTTCGTCCACCTTGATCACGCGCGCGATCAGGCCACCGGCGGTCACCACCTGGTCCCCCTTCTTGATCCCGGCGATCTTCTCCTGGTGCTGCTTCTGCCGGCGCATCTGCGGGCGCAGGATCAGGAAATAGAAAACGCCGGCCATGGCGACCAGCGGCAGGAAGCTCAGCCACTGGGGCGGTTCTGCGGCGGCGGGGGCGGCGGAAGCGAGAAAGCTCAGCATGGCGGGTCCGTTCATGGGATCGACGCGACTCGTGTTGGGCCGGGCGGGCGCGGAGGCAATAAATGCCGCGCCGCAACGCCGGGGACGGAATTCAAGCCCGCGCGCCTAGCACCTTGGGAGAGGTTAAGCAAACCTCACCGCCGCGTTTCGCGCCCCTGCCGACCGGATGTGGAAATCACCGAGCGCGAAAGGCTTGCCATCCGAAAATCCGGTGTTATAGGCCCGCGCTCCGGTCGGGACGTAGCGCAGCCTGGTAGCGCATCACACTGGGGGTGTGGGGGTCGGAGGTTCGAATCCTCTCGTCCCGACCAACAATTTCAGATACTCAGCACCTCATCCTCCAGTCCACAGGCGAAAAAAGATCGCCTCTGATGGTGCGGTGGTGGTGCAGGCCTTCGAAACAAGGCGAAGCGCATTGCGCCCAATTGCAATGGGGGCTCACGCCAGAGTCGGTGCGCTGGGCCCGGGCCCTTGATTTTCCGACCAGCTCAAGTGTCCATCATGGGACCTGCGGACAACCCAAACCCTGCGCCGTCGGGAAGCGCTTTTGGCGTTGTGAGATGTGTCGAGAGCAAAGCCTCAGCCATCGCCAAGGGCTTGTCTGCATAGGCAGAAGAGCCATGGTCGACCGCTGCCGATGAGCATCACCTGCAAAAGATCTCATGGTCGCAATGTTGCGGTATCAATGCCGCCGCGTGGGGCGAGAGTTGACCCATTCAGACATCGCAATGGCGCGCCACCTCATCCGAGGCTGCCCGGCCTGTGCCGGTCGGCTTGGTGGCTTGTCAGAAGGGTTCGTTGAGCCTTGCCAAAGCGCCTTGCAACAGCCGGGCGAACTCTTCAGGCGGCCCGTGCTCAAGCTGGAGCTGGCCCATGCGCACACTGGTTTCGATCACATCGCGACAGCGCTCGAACCGGCGTTCCTCATAGGCGTCGAGGCCACCTTCGACCGTCTCTGCTCTCGCAATTTCCTCTGCCAGTGCAATCGCACTTTCTACGGCCATCCCTGCCCCTGAGGCGAGATGCGGCGTCGTGGCATGAACGGCATCGCCCACCAGAACAATGCGACCGTTTGACCACGGAGCGGGCTGCAGGGCGGCAGCCAAGGGGCGATAGTTGATCCAGTCCCCGCTCGTCATCGTCTCGCGGATCCAGCCGGCATGCCCGCCGAAGTCCGCCAGCAGCCCATGAAGCGTTGTAAACAGCTCTTCATCATTCATGAAGCTATCACGCTCGATGTGCGGCGTGAGCAGCCACATGTAGACCTTGTCGGCGGCACAAGCGGTGATCCCGCATGGGTTGGCGTGGCCAAGGAAGAACTCCGCGGCATTGAAGCCCGGCGGTCTGGCGATCGAAATGCGCCAGCAACCCTGCCCGGTGGGCCGTGCAGGAGCCATATGCGGAAACGCCAGCTCCCGAACGCGCGACGCCACGCTGTCGGCACCGATCACGAGATCGTAGTGACCGCGTGTGCCGTCTGACAAGGTGACGTCAACTCCGGTACCGGTGTTTTCGAGCACATCTACCGTCAGCCCGAGGCGCACGGGAATGGCAAGCTCGTGCACCCGCGCCTGCATGATCCGGTGCAGGACAGGCCGCATGATCCCGCCGGTGGCAGGCAGGCCTTCCTCGATCACGGGTTCCTCCAGATCCTGGAGGTGTGTGCCATCAAAGCGGAACAGGCGGGTCTTGTTGGTGATCGCACCTTGCTGCTTGATCGCATCGATCAGGCCGAGCCGGTGATAGGCGCGCAAGGTGGGGCCGGTGATGGTGATTCCGGCGCCATAGACCCGCCACTCCGGATCGAGATCAATAAGGTCCACCGCCACGCCGCGTTCCGCGAGGCTGATGGCGCTGGCCATGCCGGCGATGCCGCCGCCCACGACCAACGCCCGATTCATGTTGCTGATGCTCTGCGTGCTCATTCCGCTTTCCTGCTGAGACACCTCTGCAGACGCAAATCCGAACCGTGGATGGGACGCTATTGATATAATCGGAGGGACCTTGCGAAGCGCGTGGAGTATCGACCGCGGTGATGAAAGCCCAGAACAATGGGCTGAAGCGCCAATCAGTTGGGGAGGATTTCGATGCGCACGGCACTTCTTGTCACCACCGCCATGGCCGCGTTCTGGTTGGTCGAACCGGCTCATGCCGCAGACGAAGCCGCAGCGGCAGAGGGCGCATCTGGTCCGGAAGAAGGCATCTCCGAGATCATTGTTACAGCGCAGCGCCGCGTGGAATCGGCTCAGAAGGCAGCCATTGCCATCGATGCGGTGAAAGGTGATGACCTGATCCAGCGCGGGATCGGCAATGCATCTGATCTCACCAAGACAGTCCCGGCTCTGTCCGTTCCGGCTGCAGGCGGCAACACCGCCTCCATCTTCATCCGCGGCGTCGGAAATATCACCACCAGCAGCTACAATGATCCAGCAGTAACGCCGAGTTATGACGGCGTTGTGCTGGGTCGGGGCGCGGGCGTATTTGGCGCAGCGTTCTATGATCTAGCACGCGTTGAGGTACTGAAGGGGCCGCAGGGCATTCTCTATGGCCGCAATGCCACTGGCGGCGCGGTCAACATCATCCCTGCCCGGCCGGAAATCGGCAGGAACGGGATGGGTTTCAACCTCGGCTATGGCAACTACGATGCCGTCGATGTGGACGCGCATGTCAACCTTGCAACCAGTGCGACGACCGCCCTGCGCGTGTCAGCAGCCCACGCATCGCGCGATGGTTACAACAAGGACGGCACCGATGATCTCAAGCGCGATTCGCTGCGCGCGCAGTTTCTGATCGAACCCTCCAGTGATTTCTCGCTGCGGATCGGTGCGGACTATACCAAGCTGGGCGGCTACGGGGTTGGCGGGAACTACGTTGGCGGGTTCATCCCCGGCGCGACCTACACCTTCTTTCCCTCCGGCCTCGATGTGAGCGAAGGCTTCAACAGCGCGGCGAGCAATGCGTTTCGCAAGCAGAACCTCGGCGCGCCTGCGTTCGCCTTCCTGAGCGCCATGAACCGTTCGCAGAAGCTGGATACGACGTACTGGGGCGTCAACGCCGAACTCACCTGGAAGACCGGCCTCGGCACGCTGACCGTGATCCCGGCCTACCGCGAGAGCACGGACCATACCTTCTTTTACGGCCCGGCGTTCAACACCGCAAACACCAACGAGAAGGTCAAGCAGACCAGCCTCGAGGCGCGGCTCGCGGGTAAGGCCGGCATGTTCGACTACGTGGTCGGCGGATTCTATTTTGGTGAGAAGATCAAGGCCAACAACCAGTACAATCAGGAGTTCGTGCTCCCGATCGTGGCCTATGGCCACAAGACCGACAGCTACGCCGCCTTCGGCCAGCTGACCGCACATCTGGGTGAACGGGTCCGCCTTGTTGGCGGTGCGCGCTACACGCACGACAAGAAGTCGATCGATGGCCTGATCAACAACTTCATCACGTTCTGCGGCGGGCCGCCGCCGTTCCTGCTGACGCCGCCTGCATCATTCGGTGCCGGCTGCGCCACCCCTGGAAACATGCCCTACTATCCGAACTTCCTGAATACAGGCGATACGATCGGTTGGCTCAAATCCAACGGCTGGATCGCGCCGACGAGCAGTGACCAGCCAGGCTATCAGGTGTTCCCGCTGGTCAACGGCGTGGGCGCAATCCTCAAGACCTACAATCCGGTGGTGGACACCAAGTCGTTCTCGCGCGTCACGTGGAAGGCTTCGGCCGAGTTCGACCTGTCGCCGACCAGCCTGCTCTATGCGACGGCGGAATCGGGCTATCGCGCGGGCGGTCTGCAGATGACCGAGAGCAAGACCACCTACAAGCCCGAGTTCATCACGGCCTACACGGTCGGCTCAAAGAACCGCTTCCTCAACAATCGCCTGCAGGTGAATGTCGAAGCATTCTGGTGGAAGTATCGCGATCAGCAGATCACCTACTTCACCGTCGACACCAGCGGCACGCTGATCAGCTCGAACGAGAACGCCGGTCGCGCAACGATCAAGGGGGCGGACATCGACATTCTCGCCAAGCCCTTCTCCGGCACCACGCTGAACGGCAAGGTGCAGTACCTCGACGCTGTGTACAACGACCTGCACCTCTTCACCGCTGCTCCGCGCGACAACTTCGGCTGCCCGTTCACTTTCACCGGCGCGACGGCAGGCGGTGCGCCGGTCAAGGATTTCAACTGCTCGGGCAATCCGCTGCTGTTCAGCCCGAAGTGGACGGTGAACCTTGGCGCCGAGCAAGTTGTGCCGCTCGGCAGCAAGCTGGAACTGGTGGCCAACGTCAACACAGCCTGGCGCGATACCCAGTGGGGCGCGTTCGAGTACCTCGATTTCGAAAGGATCCCCGCTTATTGGACTACCGATGCAGCGCTAACCTTGCGCCAACCCGATGGGCAATGGTCGCTGACCGGCTATATCCGCAACATCGAAAACAAGCGCCGCAACCTGGCGCCGCAGGCCTCGCCGCTGGGCGTTGCGGTGGGCCACTACAGCGCACCGCAGACCTATGGCCTGCGTCTTTCCGCGACGTTCTGAGGGACAGCTTGCGATGACAATCGTGGTGACTGGCGCTGGCGGCTTCATCGGGCGAATGCTCGTCGGGCAATTGATTGGCGCCGGTCACACCGTGGTGGGGATAGATACGGCGGCGGGCGGCATTCCTGATGGGGCGCGCGCCGTTGTCGGGGATCTGGGCGAACCGGCGGTGCGCGCGGCCGCGCTGGCGGATGGGTGCGATGCGCTCGTCCATCTCGCAACCGTGCCAGGCGGGGCGGCAGAAGCCGACCCGGCCGCATCGCGCCGTATCAACGTCGATGCAATGTACGATCTGCTGCTGGAGGCTGCGGCAGCAGGCCAGCGGCCACGTGTCGTCTATGCCAGCTCGATCGCTGTGTTCGGTGATCCCCTGCCAGCGCATGTGGATGATGCGACCCCGCTTTCGCCAAAGATGATTTATGGCGGACACAAGGCAATGATGGAGGACGTGGTTGCGATGTTCTCCAATCGCGGACTTGTCGACGGTGTAACGGTGCGACTGCCGGGCATTCTCGCGCGGCCCCAGGGGCCCTCAGGCATGAAATCGGCGTTCATGAGCGATCTGTTTCACGCGCTGAAGGCTGGACAATCGTTTACATGCCCGGTTTCGGCTGGGGCGACGATCTGGGCCCAATCGGTGACGCGCTGTGCCGCCAACTTCGTCCATGCCCTGGCACTCGATAGCGGGCTGCTGCCGCCCACCCGGGCGGTGACGCTCCCTGCGCTTCGCCTGACCATGGGCGACCTCGCCGCTGAGATCGCCCGGCAGTGCGGCATGAGGGCAGATCTTGTGACTTACGCGCCCGATGCCGCGCTCGAAGCCGCCTTCGGAGCGCAGCCGCCGCTGGAAACCCCCGCCGCGTTTCGCGCCGGTTTTTCACATGACGGGGACGTCGCCCGTCTTGTCACCAGCGCGCTCGCGGCGATCTGATCGCGGCCCAAAAACAGCACGCGGGAGATGGCAATGCGATTTCAGAGGCTTGATCTCAATCTGCTCGTGGCGCTTGACGCGCTGCTGACCGAACGCAGCGTGAGCCTGGCGGCGGAGCGGCTGTGCCTTTCGCAGTCTGCCACGTCGAGCGCGCTCGGTCGCCTGCGCGACTATTTCGGTGACGAGCTGATGGTGGTGCGCGGGCGCAACATGGTGCTGACCGCGCGGGCGCAAGAACTGATCGAACCGGTCCGGGCCGTGCTCGCACAGATCAGTTCGACGATCGCGGTCGCACCGGATTTCGATCCCCTCACCTCGGACCGCCAGATCCGGATCATGGCCTCGGACTATGCCACCGAAGTCCTGCTGGCGGATGTGCTGCGTGACATGACGGCCGCGGCCCCCCTCATGCGCTTCGAGATCCAGCCGATGCTCGATCAGCCGGTCGAGGCACTTGATCGCAACATGATCGACCTGCTGCTGACAATCGACACTTCGCTCGGCCCCGATCACCCCTCGCGCATCCTGTTCGAGGATGATCACGTCGTTGTAGGCTGGGATCAGAATCCGGCGATGCACGAGCCGATGACGCGCGATCTCTACTTCAGCCTCAGCCATGTCACTTCACGCTTCGGCAAGACCCGCGTTCCCGCTTTCGAAGACAACTTCATGTGCCGGATGAAGCAGCAACGGCAAGTTGACGTCATCGCGCCGTCGTTCCTGTCCGTGCCGGGTCTGGTTGCGGGAACCAACCGCATCGCCACGATGCACCGCCGCCTTGCCCGCCATTTCGCCAGGTTCGGTCCGCTGGTGATCCGTGAACTGCCTTTCTTCGTGCCACCGATCCGCGAAGCGGTGCAGTGGCACATCGCCAGCAACAATGATGCATGCCTGCGTTGGGTGATGGAGCGCATCGCGCTGGTCGCCTCGGAATCCAACGAGCGGCTGAAAACCGAAAACTCCCCGACCGTGGTCGCGTTCGACCCGGCCAGGCGAGCCGACCTCCTTTAGGGAAATCAGGACACATGCAGGTAGACTCACACGTGATGCTGCGCAACTGCTGGCAATTGGCAGCCTGGGCCGACGAGGTCGCCCCGGGCGGCATGCTTGCGCGCCGGATAGCCGGGGAACATCTCCTTCTTGTCCGCTCCGCTGCGGGCGAAGTCCATGCCATGGCCGATACCTGCCCGCACAGGCTCGTGCCGCTATCGCGCGGCACCTGCGCTCAAGATACGGTGACCTGCGGCTATCACGGCCTGCGCTTCGCGCTGAACGGTCAGTGCGTCGAAAATCCCCACGGTCCCCTATCCTCCGCACTCAATGTCCGCACGTTTTCCTGCATCGAGCGTCATGCTGCTCTGTGGGTCTGGCTTGGCACGCAGCCTGCCGATCCGGCGCGCATCCCCGACTACAGCTTCATCGATCGCACCGCACCCGAGGCCCGGGTCAAGGGCTACCTGCATTCAGCCTGCGACTACCGCCTGCTGGTAGACAACATCATGGACCTGACTCACGCCGACTATCTTCATGCGGAACTGCTTGGCGGTGGGATAAACACCCGCGCCAAGGCAGAGGTCGAACAGGTGGGCGATGCCATTTCCATCACTTGGACCGCTGAGGATGACATGCTGGCCCCGCTCCACGCACAGGCCCTCGGCACGCCTGATGGACGCGGGGATCTCTACAACCGTGTGCTGTGGGAGGCCCCCGGAAACATGGTCCAACGCATCATGCTGGCACTGCCGGGACAGATGGAGACCGCGCCGGTCGACAGCATGACCTGCCACGTCATGACCCCCGAAACGGCGACAAGCAGCCACTACTTCTTCTGCCACACCTCGGATGCGGTGAGCGCCGATCCCGGCATTGCGCCGTTCGTACTCAGCAGTTTGCTGCATGCCTTTGCCAACGAGGACAAGCCCATGCTTGAAGCCCAATCCGGACGGATCGGTGGACAGGACTTCTGGTCGCTACGCCCCGCGCTCCTGCCATCGGACAAGGGCAACGTGCTGGTGCGCCGCGCGCTTGACCGGCTTATCGCCACCGAACGTGCGGCCGCAGCATGACCAGCGACGCAACCCGCTTCGATGGCAAAGTGGCAATCATTACCGGCGGCGCGGGCGGAATTGGGGCCGCCACTGCGCGGCTCATCACCGCACGCGGCGGGCGCGTTGCCATTGCCGATATCGCGTTTGATCGTGCCGAGGCGCTCGCCGCCGAACTGCACGGTGCCATTGCCATCGCGCTCGATCTGGAAAGCGAGACGTCGACCGAGGCGATGATCACGCAGACGGTGCAGCATTTCGGGCGGCTCGATGTGCTGCACAACAACGCAGCGCTGCTCTCCCCGGAAATTGCGCAGCATGACGGCGATATCGAGCACATGGACACCGCGCTGTGGGACCGCACGTTCGCGGTGAACGTGCGCGGCACGATGATCGCCTGCCGCGCAGCCTTGCCGCACCTCAAGGCCACGCGCGGCAATATCGTCAACACTGTCAGCAACCTCGCACTTCAAGGTCACCTGATCCAGGCTGCCTACAGCAGTTCGAAGGCGGCGATCATCCAGCTGACCCGCGCGATTGCCGCCAGCCACGGCAAGGCGGGCGTGCGCTGCAATGCCGTGGCCCCCGGCATGACGATGACTCCGGCGCTACGCGAAGCGTTCCCGGCCGCGCTGCAGCAGGTTGTGGAGGATGAAACGCTGCGCGACCAGCTCGGCGATCCCGAAGACATAGCAGAGGCTGCCGCCTTCCTCGCGTCTGACGCAGCGCGCAACGTGACTGGCCAAGTCCTTGTCTGCGATGGCGGATCGGCCAGCCACGTGCCGGGCCTCACCGGCTTCCGCGCTTTCGTTTCCGGAGAACACTGAGCATGGGCCAATACGACGTCGTTGTGATGGGCGCGGGCCATAACGGCCTGACCGCCGCCGCCTATATGGCCAAGGCGGGCAAGAAGGTGCTCGTGCTCGAAGCCAAGCCCTTCTACGGCGGCGGCGTTTCCACGCGCGAGCTGATCCGGCCCGGTTTCTGGCACGACGAACACTCGAACGTCCACATCATGATCCAGGGCAACCCCCTGCTGCGTGACGACGAACTGGGCCTCCTTTCCAAGTTCGGGCTCGAATACATCTACCCCGATCTCGTGCATGTCAGCATCTGGGAGGACGGCACGGTCATCCGCAGCTACAAGGACCTTGATCGGACCTGCGAAGAACTCGCACGCGTGACCTCTGAGAAGGACGCCGAGGCCTATCGCAAGTTCGTGAAGATGAGCCAGACGGCGTTGCCGATGCTGATGAGCGGGATGTACAGCCCGCCCTTCCCGCTTGGCGCCTTCGTGGCGATGATGGACCAGTCCGACGAAGGCCGCTTCCTGCTTGATCTGATGCAGCGCACCGCGCTCGATATTGTCGATGCCTATTTCGACAGCGACCTTCTCAAGGTCCACATCGTGCGGATGGTCACCGAAAACCTGCAGATGCCCGATGAGCTCGGCACCGGCATGGGCGCGTTCGTGATGCCGGGGATCGTGCACACGTTCGGCTGCTCCATGCCAAAAGGCGGTTCCGGACAGCTTAGCCACGCGCTCGTTCGCGCGATCGAGCATTTCGGTGGCGAAGTGCGCGTCAATGCGCCCGTAAAGCGCGTGCTGGTTTCCTCAGGCAAGGCGGTCGGCCTCGAACTCGAGGACGGCGAACAGATCATGGCGCGGGAAGGCGTGATCGGGCAGATCCACCCGCACAAGCTGCGCCAGTTCGTTGGCGAAACACCCGAACCCGTGTTGGCGCGGGCCGAGCGTGTCACCCAGTCCACCTTCTCGATCAATCTCACGCATTTGGCGCTCAAGGAGCAGCTGCGGCTCAAGGCCGGCAATGATTGCAACGCGATGATGACCGAGCTGATGGACTTCTACACCGTGCGCGACATGTGCCTGGAGTACGACAAGCTCCGCCGCGGCGAAGTCTCGCACCGGCTGATCGCGGGCGGCGACAACACGATCTCCGACCCCAGCCGCGCCCCCCAGGGCGCGGGCGTGTTCTACGGGGTCAATTTCGCGCCCTACAACCTCTACCCGCATGGTCCCTCCAGCTGGGACGCCGCCAAGGAAGAGCACGCCGACCGCGCGCTGGAGCAATATCGCAAGTTCTTCGTCAACCTGGGTGACGACAACATCCTCGGTCGCAAGGTCTGCTCGCCGCTCGATCATGAACGTGGGAGCCCCAACAGCATGGTGGAAGGCGATGCGCATGGCTGTGCGCCGTTCTTCTACCAGTCGGCAGGACATCGCCCGACCGCCGATCTCGGCAGCTTCCGCGTTCCGGGGGTGGAGGGACTCTACCTCACCGGCCCGTTCATGCATCCGGGCGGCGGCGTATTCGGCGCCGGGCGCGCGACGGCGATCCAGATGATGGATGACATGGGCCTCGATTACGACAAGGTCTGCGGGAGGGCTGTGTGATGACCCAGCGACGCAAAGTGCCCAGCGCCACGATCCTCGATGCGCAGGGCAATGAGTTGATGGCCGTGCGCAAGATCGAACAGGATGGCAATACGCTGGTCATCCGCGGCAAGATCTTCGGCGCGATGCCGATGGTTGCGCGGCTTACCCCGGCCGAGGCCCGTGCAGCGCTCAAGTTGCTGGATTTGCGCACGATCCTGTTCCTGCTGACGTTGCCGTTCCGCAAGTGATCCGGCCCAATCGCTGCCATGGATAGGTAACGACCGAAAACATGGGTTTCCGCCCGGCGGTCCGCTGCGGCATACCTTCGTTTGAATGGAATTCGGGAGAAGTCATGTCCGTTCTTGGCGTTGAGAGCGTTGTTTTCGGCGTGGCCGATCTGGCCGAGCACACCCGGTTCTGGGCCGATTTCGGCCTGACCCTGGAGCATGGCGACGAGCGCGAGTCCGTCTTCCGCCTGCCCTCCGGCAGCACGGTGATCCTCCTGCGCCACGGCGACGAGCGCCTGCCCTCGCCCGATCCTTTCGCGGGTGACGGAGTCAAGGAAACCATCTGGGGCGTCGATACCGCGGCCAGTCTGGACAGGATCGCCGCCAGCCTCGCCACGGAAGTCGCCATCACGCAGGCAGCAGACGGCACCGTGCGCTGCGTCTGCCCCGATGGTCAGCCGATTGCGCTGCGCGTGTGGAACAAGCGCCCAGTCGTTTCCGAAGCAAGCCCGGTCAACACGCCAGCGCAATGGCCGCGTTTCAACCAACACCGTATCTGGCGCGCACGCGCGATCCCGAAAACGATCAACCACGTCGTGTTCTTCAGCCCCGACTATGTGGGCAGCTTCGAGTTCTACGAGCGGCACCTGGGCTTCCGCTACGTCGACCACTCCAAGGGCACCGGCATCTTCGCGCGCGCTGACGGCACTTACGAGCACCACTCGATCTTCTGGGTCAACTGCGACCTGCCGATCGCGCCCGATCACTTCAAGTTCATGCACATCGCCTTCGGCATGGATGATATCGATGAAGTCATGCTCGGCGCCAACATCATGGACAACAAGGGCTGGAAAAACACCACCATGAACACCAGCGGCGGTATCTCACGCCACCGCATTTCCAGCGCGATCTACTATTATTGCGAGATCCCCGGCCACGCGGGCGAGGCGGAATACCACGCCGATACCGACTATGTGGACGACAGCTGGGTACCCCGCGCGTGGGATTTCAAATTCGGCTCGCTGCTGTGGTCCCACAACGCGCCGGCAATTTTCCGCGCACCGAACATTCCGTGGGACATGACCTTCGATGCTGACCGCCAGAGCTTTGAACCGTATCGAAAGAGCACGCCGGGAAAGCAGCAGCTCAGCGGCGCGCTTGCCGAGTTGACACCCGACGACGAACACGCCCTCTGATAGGGGCTGCAGCCGAGATGACCGGCCTACGAGATCACCGTCTGGAGGTGGATCACCGTGGGCGCTTCGATAAAGTACGGGCCGGCCAGGGCGCGCCATTGCTGAAATCCGGGAGACGCACGAAAATCCACCATGTGTGCTTCAACGCTCTCCCACCCGACGACCAGCTGATAGCAAGCCGGATGCTCTATCACCCGTTTCAGACTGAACGAGACAAAGCCCTTTGCTGCTTCGAAATGCGGGCGGGCACGGGCGACAGCCGCCTCGAATTCGGCGGCGCGCGCCGGGTCGATGGTGATTGATGCGATCTCCTGGATCATGCAGATCTCCTCATAGCTTGGAATTGCCGGCGTCCCATCGCATCGTCAGTTCGATGCCGCTGCCGATGGGAAGCAGAACCGTCTGCAGGTCGGCCTTGGCGCGAACGGCTTCGCGATAGGCTCGTACCTTGAGACGGTCGTGCTCCGGTTCGATCATGTTGTCAGCAGCAATCACGCCTTCGTCCGAGAGCTTGGGATAGAATGCCTCGAAGCAGGGAAGGTAAAGCTCCTTCCAGATATCGAGCAGCACGAAGTCAAATGGCCCGGTCTCCGCGGCAAGCAATGCTGGCGCATCGCCGCAGCGCAGGTCCACCACATCGGCGAGACCAGCTTCCTGCAGCCGGGCGCGCGCGAAGGCCTGCTTGTAGTCGGCCAGTTCCATCGAAATCACCCGCGCGCCAACCGCGCGCGCCGCATCGGCAAGGATCATCGTGGAATAGCCATAGCTCGTACCCAGTTCGAGGATCACCCGCGGTCGGCGCGCCAGCACCAGCGCATGGAGCACTGCGCCAACATCCTCGCCGATGGGGAGCAGGAACTCATCACGCAGGGCAAAACCGGCAGGCCCCAATTCGCGCATCCGAGCCTGATCGGCCACCTCGCGTTGCCGATACGTCTCGAACACTGCGGTGACGCAAGGATCGGTGAAATTCATGGGTTCGCTTCCTCGACAAACTCGATCAGGTTGCCGGCACAGTCGCGGATGAAGCAGCCATTGCCAAACGCTTCCCGCACCACAAAGGCCACATCCGCACCCTTCTGTTCCATCTCGGTCAGAAACGATTCCAGATCATCGACCTGGAAGGCGACATGCTTGTTTCCGTGGGTCTGCAGATCGCGCGGGGGATGGCGGCGATCCTCGGGCAAGCACGCCGCGCCTTCCACCTCGAACAGTTCGAAGCGCAGCGGCCCCTTGCGCACCATCGCGGTGTGGCTGCGCGCCGCCTCGATATAGAAGCGCTTCTCCAGCTCGAAGCCGAGCACATCGCCATACCAGGTGATGGCTTCATCGAGGCTGGGCACTGAGACGCCGCCGTGGTGAAACGAGAAGTCAGCCACTGGCAGCTGCCTCGCGCGCGATCAGGCTTTCCATCAATCGCCTTGCCCGGGTGCCACCATGGTCGATACCCGGCGAAAGAGGCTTTTCGGCCCAGAAGTCTTCCCCCCGCGCATGGGTACACGCAGCCTCGATCTTCCGCAGGTACAAGGATATGCGCCTGAGGGGCCTCAAAACCCGCGTTACGGCCAACTCCATGGGGAGTAACGCCGACTTTGGCCCGAAGACCCGGCGCACCAGACCAGCCTCGCCGGTCTCGTCCGCCCAACCGGCCCTGCCCCAGCATGTGCGCAGATACCGATCCATCGCCCTCACCCCATCTCTGCAAATGTCTCGGCACACCAGTCTGCGATGTAGTCGCGCATCCCGGTGCCGTTGTCTGCGCCGCAATGTTCCACTTCGAAATCAGACGTCGTGAACATGCGCAGGGTGCGCTTGGGGCTGTTCACCGCCTGATCGTAGCTCATCTGCGCGTTGAACGCGGGGATCTGGCGGTCGTTCTCGCCGTGGGTGATCAGGAACGGGACGCGGATTTTCTCCACCTGACCATCAAGCGTGATCTGGTCCGCGTAGTTGAGGAAAGCATCGCGGTCATCAAAACCGAACACCCACATCACGTGGTCCCAATAATGCGGCACCGGGTTTTCACCCTCGCTTAGCACCCGCTGGCGCTGGCGCTGTCCCCACACATGGTTCGCGCCCATCACGGCACAGAGCGCATAGCGCGGATCGCTGGCGGCGATGCGCGGCGCGTGGTAGCCACCGAACGAAAGCCCGAAGATGCCGATCCTGCCGGGGATCACGTCGGCGCGTGTCAGCAGATAGTCGAGCGCGGGACTCCCCCAGCGCTCCGCATCATAGACCGCCGGCAGGCTGCGCAGCCGGATCGCCTCGCCCGTGCCCGGCTGGTCGAGGAACAAGGTGTTCATCCCGCGCTCCAGATTGGCGAGGCCATGGCCCGCCATGTTGACCTGCTCCTTCATCGAATCGAGCCCGTTGACCGAGACCAGCGTGGGGCGCGGCGTGCCCGATCCGTCGTGGACAAAGATCGCGGTATAGGCGCTGCCTTCGTAGGGGATCTCGACCTTTTCGACGTGCAGACCGCGCAGCGCGCAACCCTTGTGGTAGAGTTCCAGACCCCTGGCATAGGCCTCCCAGCGCGGTGCGTAGTCACGGCTCTGCATCCGCTCGGCCGCAAGGTAATAGCCCGAGGCGCGCAGGTACTTGGTCCCGGCCGAGAGCCGATAGCCCGCGGCCTCGTCCGCCGCGCCGTTGGCCGCGACCTGATCGGCAACGCGCACCCAGCTGTCGAACATCAGCGCAGACCCGGCGTCCGCCCCGGCCTTGGCTGCCTCGATGATCGGCCGATTGGCCGCATCGATCTCGCCGTGGTTGCCGCCGCACACCAGCGCGAGGTTGGTGGCGAGGTTCCAGACATAGTTTCCGGGAAACGGTTCGAACATCGGCAGGACTTTCCTCAGGCAGGGATGAATTCAACCGGCAACGCGTCGATCGCATGCAGCGTGTTGTTGAGGCGACGCCGCGCGGGTGCGGCCTCGCGGATGTCAGCGACGCGCGGGATCATGGCGCCAATCACGGCCTCGGCTTCCATTCGCGCGACCATCTGACCCAGGCACTGGTGAATGCCGAAACCGAAGCCAACGTGGCCGCTTGCCTGGCGGGTCACGTCAAAGCGGTCCGGATCGTTCCAGTGGCGTGGATCGCGGTTGGCAGCGGCGAGGAACAGCAGAACCTTCGAGCCTTCGGGTATGCCCACCCCGGCCACGTCAACATCGCGCGCGGTGGTGCGGAAGAAGGTCTGCACCGTGCCGCCCCATCGCAGCGATTCCTCCACGGCGCGCTTCACCAGCGTGGGATCGGCGCGCAGCCGCTGCCATTCGGCAGGAAACCGCGCGAACGCGTGGATGGCGGTGGCGATCCCGTTGACCGTGGTATCGACCCCGGCGGTCAGGAACGAGCGGACAAGCCGTTCGGCCTCCGCATGGCTGCATTCACCCCGGTCCGCCGCTTCATAGACCTGCGCCCCCCACCCGCCGGGGCGCAAATGCTCGCGCCGGCAGCTTTCGGCCACCCAGGCCGTCGCCGCCTGCGCCCTGTCCATGGCTTCGGCAAGCAGGGCGTTGCGCGGGCCAAAGGCGTTGAAGGCCACCGTGCCATAGGGAATGAGGTGTTCTCGCCCATCCTCGCGCAGGCCGATGAGATCGGGAAACACCGAAAGGGGAAACGCCTCGGCCACTGCTGGCACGGCATCGAACGGCCCGCACCCCACCAGGCCTGCCACCAGGTCCTCGGCCTTGGCCTGCCATTCCGGCATGACCTTGCGCAGCGATGCCAGCGAGGCGACGCGGTTCATCAGGCCGCGGGTGCGGTCGTGGACCGGCGGATCGGTTTCCAGAAGCAGCGAGGGCGGCCGCCATGGTTCCTCGCGGTTGAAATCGGCCAGTCCCACGCCCCGCCCGGACAAGAAGGTTTCGAAGTCCTTGAGCGCGGCCTGAACCTCAGCATGACGCGCCATCGCGAAGCATCCGATGCGTGGCAGGAACACCACTGGCCCGGCATCTCGCACAGCGGCGTGATGGGCGAAAGGATCGGCAAGCACTGCAGGATCGAACGGATCAAAGTCGAGCGAGATCATCATCACATCACTCCGCCGTCCAGCCGCCATCAACGATGAGGCTGGTTCCGGTCATCAATTGCGAGGCATCAGAGGCGAGGAACACCGCCGCGCCCATCAGATCTTCCACCGTGCCCAGCCGGCCGAGCTTGATTTTCGCAAGCACGCTGGCCTTGAAGTCCGGGTCTTCGAAGAACGGCCTGGTCATCGGCGTTTCGATGAACGTGGGCGCGATGGTGTTGCTGCGGATGCCATGGGGTGCAAGATCGAGCGCAAAGGCCTTGTTCATGCCCTCAAGCGCCCACTTGCTGGCACAATAGAGCGAGCGGTTCGGCCCGCCGACATGGCCCATCTGGCTGCCGATATGGATCAGGCTACCGCATATCCCATCGGCGATCATGGCTTTCACGCAGGCCTGCGCCACGAAGAATGCCGATTTCACATTGAGCCAGAACACCGCGTCAAAATCCGCCTCGGTTACGTCCCAGAGCGGCTTGGGCCGGTTGGTCCCTGCGTTGTTGACCAGAACGTGAAAGGCCGGACGCGCGGCGAAAAAGGCTTGGGCCGCTGCAAGGTCCGACACGTCGAGCAACGCGGCCAGAGCCTTGCCGCCCGCCGCGCGGATCGACTCTGCTCCGGCCTCGATTTCCGCTGCCGTGCGCGCTGCCAGTGTCACTTCCGCGCCCGCCTCGGCCAGCGCCGCAGCCAGGGCCAGGCCGATGCCCCGTCCCGCGCCCGTCACCAGCGCACGGCGGCCATCGAGCCGGAAGCCGGGCGTGCGCGGCAGGCTCATGCGCGGGTCAGTTCGCTCGGTTCGGCCTGCCCGGCATAGGGCACATTGCGCCCGCCATAGCGCCGCACGCGGATGTTGGCCTGCTCGCCATGTCCGGCAAAGCCTTCCAGTGCGCAAAGGCGGCTGCAATATTCGCCGACCAGCGTTGAAGCCTCATTCGTCAGCACCCGCTGATAGGTGCAGGTCTTGAGGAATTTGCCGACCCAGAGACCGCCAGTGTAGCGCGCGGCTTTCTTCGTCGGCAGGGTATGGTTGGTGCCGATCACCTTGTCGCCAAAGGAGACATTGGTGCGCGCGCCAAGGAACAGAGCACCGTAATTCGTCATGTTCTCAAGGAAGTAATCGGGATCGCCGGTCATCACCTGCACGTGTTCGCTGGCAATATCGTCGGCGATGCGCACCATTTCCTCGTAGCTTTCCGCCACGATGACTTCGCCATAGGCATCCCACGCCTTGCGCGCGTGGTCTGCGGTGGGCAGGATCTGCAACAGGCGCTCGATCTCGGCCATGGTTTGGCGGGCGAGCTTCTCCGAATTGGTGAGCAATACGCCGGGGCTATCGGGCCCGTGCTCGACCTGGCCCAGAATGTCGGTCGCAGCGAGTTCAGCATCGCAGCCCGCTTCATCGGCAATGATCAGTGTCTCGGTCGGCCCGGCGAACAGATCGATGCCGACGCGGCCAAAAAGCTGGCGCTTCGCCTCCGCGACATAGGCGTTGCCCGGACCCACGAGGATATCGACCGGGTCGATCGTCTGCGTGCCGAGCGCCATCGCGCCGATCGCCTGAATCCCGCCCAGCGCATAGATTGCATCCGCGCCAGCCATCGCCTGCGCCGCAACAATGGCGCGGGCGATCTTGCCCTGAAACGGCGGTGCGCAGGTGATCACGCGCTTCACGCCCGCGACCTTGGCGGTGATCACGCTCATGTGCGCGCTGGCAAGCAGCGGGTATTTGCCGCCCGGCACATAGCAGCCAGCGGCGTTGATCGGCACGTTCCTGTGCCCCAGCACGACGCCAGGCATCGTTTCGACTTCCACGTCCTGCATGCTCGCACGCTGGATCTGCGCAAAGTTCCGCACCTGCGTCTGCGCGAATTCGATGTCCTTGCGCTCTTGCGGGGTCAGGCTCTCGACCGCGGCGTCGATCTCGCCCTGCGAAAGGCGGTAGTCCTCACGGTCCCAGCCATCGAAGCGGATGCTCATCTCACGCACCGCAGCATCGCCGCGTGCCTGGATATCAACGAGCGCCGCCTCGACGATATCACGCACCTTGCGATCCGCATCGGCCTTCGCCTGCGCCGCCATGCCGCGCTTCAGCCAGATGGCCATGAACTCTCCCACGATTGCCCTGATTGAACTGCTCCTTGCCAGCCGAGCCGCAGGTGGACCAACGCATTGCGTCGATGGTTTCCTATCGATCCGAACACGTTGTCCGCCCCCGCCAAGCCCAGTAGGAAACCGGCTTGCATTGCAAGGAGAGAGAAGAAGTCATGCGTCTCGCAACGCTTCGGGATGGGTCGCCCGATGGCCGGCTCGTGGTTGTATCGCCCGACGGCGGTTCGTGCGCGCCCGCGCCCTATCCCACCTTGCAGTCCGCGCTGGAGAACTGGGCAAACGCCGCGCCGCAGCTTGCCGCAGTCACCACGTTTCCCGATGCACTCGATCCCGAAGCGATCATCGCTCCCCTGCCGCGCGCGTGGCAGTGGCTCGATGGCTCGGCCTACCAGAGCCACGGCGACCTGATGAATGCTGTTCTGGGCATCGCCAAGCCCGAGACCGACCTGCCGCTGATGTATCAGGGCACCTCGGACAAGTTCTATGGCCCGGGCGACGATGTTAAGTTTCCCGATGAGGCGCTCGGCATCGATTTCGAGGGCGAGTTCGGGGTGATCGTCGATGCCGTGCCCATGGGGGTCAAGCCAGAACAGGCGCTCGGCCACATCAAGCTCATCGTCCAGATCAACGACTGGTCGCTGCGCACGCTGGCGGGGCCGGAGATGAAAACCGGCTTTGGCTGGATCCAGGCCAAGCCGCCGTGCAGCATGGCCGCCTTTGCGATCACGCCGGACGAGCTGGGCAATGACTGGCGCAATGGCCGAGTCTGTCTGACGCTGAAAGTCGATTGGAACGACCGGCAATTCGGTGCTGCGAACGGTGAGCCGATGGGCTTCGGCTTCCACGAACTTGTCGCCCATGCCGCGCGCACGCGCGATCTGGTGGCGGGCACGGTGATCGGCTCGGGCACGGTCTCCAACGCCGATTTCCGGGAGGTCGGCTCCTCCTGCATTGCCGAACGGCGCGGGATCGAAGTGATCGACGAAGGTGCCCCGCGCACCGAATTCATGCGCTTCGGCGATACGGTGCGGATGGTCGCGGTGGACGCCGCAGGCCGTGCGCCCTTCGGCATGATCGAGCAGAAGGTGGTCAAGGCATGAGCGATATCTTTTCCGATTCCGGTCTCCCGCCGGTCCAGCGTGTCGTCACCGGCCATGACGCGCAGGGCCGCGCCGTGTTCAGGTCCGAGGACGTCACCCCCACCCGGATGATCCCTTCGGGCGATGCCGCATTTCTCCTGATCTGGACCACCGCGACCGTCCCTGCCGACAACAACGACGAGACCGACGGCCGCCACCGCGAGGCGGGCCTCACGCTCAACGGCGGCTCGGTGATCCGGGTGGTCGACATGCTGCCGGGCAAGGAAAGCCCGATGCACCGCACCAACTCGATCGACTATGGCATTGTGCTGGAAGGCGAAATCGAGCTGGAACTGGATGACGGCGCAAAGCGCACCGTGCGGCAGGGCGGCATTATCGTTCAGCGCGGCACCAACCACTTGTGGCGCAACACCACCGACAAGGTCTGCCGCATCGCTTTCATCCTGATCGAGGCCCCGGCCTATCTCCACGACGGTGCGCCACTTCCGGAAGACAAGCCGGATCACAAGCTCTAGCATCGGGGGCGTGCCTATCCGGAGAGCCAGTCGAATGTTCCAGCACGCATTGCGTCACGCCCTCAAACTCGGCCCTGACGTTGTGGTAATGCCGCCCGCCAAGGCATTGCCCTTGAAATGACCGGGCTGTTCGACCTTTCAGGCAAGGGGGCCATTGTCACCGGATCGACCCGGGGTATTGGCCGCGCCATCGCCGAGGCGCTGATCGCCAGCGGGGCACAGGTGGTCATCTCGAGCGAGGATGCCGCTGACACGGCGCGCGTCGCCGCCGAACTCGGTATGCCCGGCGTGCCTTGCGACGTGACTGACCATGCCGCACTTGAACGACTCGTGGGCGAAGGCGAAGCAGCGCTCGGCGGGCTCGACGTGCTTGTCGGCAATGCAGGGATCACGGGTCAGCCCGGCCCATTCGCCGATCTCGACATGACAGACTACGCGCGCGTGATGTCCATCAACCTCACCGCGCAGATCGTGCTGTGCAATCATGCCCTCCCACGCATCGCAAGGCGAGGCGGTGGCGCTGCGGTGCTCATTTCCAGCCTGTCGGGCCTGCGCGGCAATGGCCGGATCAATGCCTATGCGCTGAGCAAGGCGGGGGTGGCGCAGCTGGCGCGCAATCTCGCAGTCGAATGGGGCCCGCAGAATGTGCGTGTCAACGCGATCTCGCCCGGCTTCATAGCCACCGAGCTATCAAAGCCACTGCTCGAAAACGCTGATTTCATGGCCCACCGCATGGCAATGACTCCGCTGCGCCGGCCCGGCACGCCTGCCGAAGTTGCGGGTGCGGCCGTGTTCCTCGCGTCCAGTGCCGGTGCATTCGTCACCGGACACAATCTGGTCGTCGATGGCGGGACGCTGATCACCGACGGCAGCTGATCACCAGGCTGTAGCGCCGCCATCGACCGCGAGATCAGCGCCCGTGACGAAGCGTGCCTCGTCCGAGGCAAGCCACACCGCGCACCAGGCAATGTCGTCGGGATCGCCCAGCATCTTGAGCATGTTCTTCTCCAGAACCCGCCCGGCAAACGCGGGGTCCACTTCCAGATGGCGCGTCGTCGCGGCAGTCTGGATAAAGCCCGGCGCAATCGTGTTCGCGCGGATGCCGTGGGGCGCGCCTTCCATCGCAAGCTGGCGCGTCATCGCCAGCACCCCGCCCTTGCCCGCGCAGTGCGCCAGTGCGGGCGAACCCGCAAGCGCATGACGCGCATTGGCCGAGGCGAAGTTGATCACGCTCGCCTTCGCGCTGGCCTTCAGCCACGGCCATGCCGCCCGCGTCGGCAGGAACACGATATCGAGCTCACCCTGCAAGGTCCGACGCCAGTCGGCGTAGGACAGGGTCTCGATCCAGTCGAACACCGCAAATGCAGCAGCATTCACCAACACGTCGATCCTGCCGTGCTCTGCCCCGATGGCCGCAAACCTTGCCGCCACTGCCGCTTCATCAAGCAAGTCACACGGGTGCCCGGTTCCCACCAGATCAAGGGCGATGACCACCGCGCCTGCCTCGGCGAACCGTTCCGCACAGGCCTGCCCGATGCCGTTGCCGGCCCCGGTGACCACCGCTACCTTGCCCGCAAGCCGCCCGGTCATGCCCGCCTGCCTCCCAGCATTGGCCCGATCAGCACGGCGCAGGCTCCAAAAGCCGCGGCCGCCGCCAGAAATGTGAATGCCCCCATGATCCCTCCCATGATCTTGCCCGCCGTGGTGACGACGATCGGGCTCAGGAATTGTCCAAATGCGAATGCGGATTACCAGAGGCCTGTGCCGCGTCCCCGATATTCGAAGCTCAGGACGCTCATCGACCATACCAGCAAGGTTGGAAGCAGCATTCCCGCACCAAGCTGATTTATGAAGCAGCCCATCAGAAAACCGTTCACCGACGCGGTTTGCCCCATCAGCGCAAAACCCACCGCCAGCATCAGGAACTCCGCAACCAGCAATCGGGCCAACTGCGCACCGCCAATGCGCGAATAGAGCAGGGTGCCCAGCGGCACGCCGATGCTGGCGATGGAGGTGAGGAAGCCGATCCTCGAAGGGCTTGTCAGGCCAAGCGCCACCAGCCCGCTCGATGCCTGGATCTGCACAGTGTAGAAGAATACCGAGCCATAGACGGTGATCGCCGCGATCAGCGCTGTCATCGCCCAAGGGAAGCCATGCCAACTCCGGGAAGGCACGGCTCGCTCTGTCTGTGCTGCCGCGTCATCAGGTGCCGGTTCCCACGTGTATGCCAGTACCAGTCCGAACATCGCCAACGCGGACAGGTAAACCCAGAATGGTGCCCGCCAGCCGCCCTCGCCCAGAAAGCCGCCAATATTGAAGAACAGAAGCGCCGACATCGAGGCGAACGCGGTCTGGCCAGCAAGCCAGCGATCACGTGCTGCGCCGCCGTAGTAGTCGCCGATCATCGTTGTGGACACCACATAGATCAAAGCCTCGGCGACGCCGACACCCACACGCGAGACCAGGATTTCCGGCAGTGTATGGAGAAAGACGGGCGCGACCCCAACCACTGCATAAACTGCAAGAGCGATGAGCAGCAGCGTGCGCCTCCCGAAACAATCTGCAAGTATCCCGGCGAACGGGCACAGCAGCGCCACGCAAAGCGAAGGCACCGTCACGATCATCGGCACCCAGTATTCGTGTGCTGGCACGTCGGCGAATGCCTGCATCATCTGCGGCACGACTGGCGCCAACAGAACTATCGCCATGGTTGTCAGCGTTATGGGTAGCAGCAAGGCTGTCCCGGTCCGCCAATCGGGGATGCGGCGAACCGCCATATCTGCGCTGTGCCTCCCCAATGATCACCGCAGCACGCGCTGCAATGGCTCAGACGCCCGGGTTAACCCGGATCAAGCGATGAGCCTTGTTGCGGTTCGCAGATTTTTGAGCGCCTGACCAATTCATTGCATACGATCGTAGCAATCGATGCCATCAAATTCCCGAGTTGCTGTGCTGGTGCAGATTGATGATCTGATGCAGACCAGACGGAAAGATCCGCATCCCCAGATCACAAAGCCACACCTTCCCTGCGGGGGCGATGACGCCTGCGCCATTCGGCTTATTGCCCGCCTGTCCGCTGCGCCCCAAGCCGCCTTGATGCCGGTTGCGGATGGAGGGATTGGCGCGTGCGATTTTCATTCCTGATCAGGTCATTTGCCGCGCTTGCCGCTGCCCTTTGCGGGCCGGTCGCGCATGCCGAAATGCGTGTGCTGCCCATCAACGATCACCTCGTCGCCTTCTATGACGGGCGCCCCGCCGAAGCGAGCGTGGACCAGTCGAAGGCGACCTGGGCGGATCACGGCGCGAACTATGTCGGCGTCGCCACCTATGCCGTGTTCAGCGGCGATGCCGCGCTGGTCTATGATGCGTTCCCCAGCACCGCGCAGGCGCAATGGGTGCGCGACTGGCTGACGCGCAAGGGCGTGCGCCACTTCGTGCTGGCCAACAGCCACTGGCATCTCGATCACGTGGGCGGCAACGCCGTGTATGCCGACAGCACGATCATGGCGACCGAGAAGACCCGGCAGAACCTGATCGCCAATCGCGCCGCGATCGAATCCGGCGCCTATTCCGGCCCACCGGCGGTGAAGCCGCTTGTGGTGCCCGGTGTGGGCCTGCTCGCGCCCGCCACCGTCACCATCGGCAAGGTGACCGTGGAACTGCGCCCGGTGAATATCCATTCGGCCGACGGCCTCGTGCTGTTCCTGCCCGGCGATCGCCTGCTGCTGGCGGGAGACACGCTGGAGGACACGCTGACCTTCGTGGCCGAGCCCGAAAGCCTGGGCGAACAATACCGCAACCTGGCGGCGATGAAGACCTGGGGCTTCGACCATATCCTGCCCAACCATGGCAATCCCGCCGTGATCGCCAAGGGCGGATACACCCCGGCGCTGATCGACATGACCCGCACCTATATCCGTCGCCTGGCCGAACACGCGCGCGATGCCGACATCCTGGCCCAGCCGATCGAACGCTTCCTGCCCGAGGCACTGGCGGACGGGACCGTCAGCCTGTGGTGGGCCTATCGCGAAGCGCACGGCGAGAACCTCGCCAAGGTCTCGGGCTATTACAAGGACCACCCCCTTCCCGATTTCGGCCCGGAAAAGTGACCGCAGACCAGCGTCGAGCCCCCTCCCCGCTGCGACTGGGCCGCGCCTACAGCGCAGCAAGTCTCGCTCCCCTCCCCCGCGGGGAGGGGTTGGGGGTGGGGGTTCGACGCTCCCGGATTCTTACAACACCTTTCGACCGAATATTTCGCTCTCGCGCACCGGCTTGGTTAGTTTCGGGTAATCTTTGCCTGCTATGCCCGTGAACGGCATGGAAAAGACCACCTCTCTCGTCCGCCCCGTCCGCACGATCGGGCTCCCGCTTCTCGCCATCGCCGCGCTGGCGCTCGGCGGTTGTGGCGATTCCGGCAAGACGGCGGAGCTGGAACAGCGCCTCGTTGCGGTGGAGGCCAAGGCCGATTCTGCCGAAAAGCGCGCCAAGGCGGCCGAATCCTTTGCCCAGCGCGGGGCGCCGCAGCCCTTCCCCGCCGAAGATGCCAATGTCGGTCCACCGGAAGTGGACCAGGACGCCGCCTCCGTCACCGACGACAGCGCCAACGATCCCTCGTTCGACAACGATCTCGATCCCCCGCCCGCGCCGGAAGTCCACAGCAACGACGGCTGATCCGGTCACGCCAATCTGGCCATCTGCGCCGGTCCGCCCTATCAGGGCGCAGATCCATCGCCCGCGCCGGAGCCTGCATGACCGAGACCGTCTATGTCCTCAACGGACCCAACCTCAACCTGCTCGGCACGCGCGAGCCGGAGATCTATGGCGCCGACACGCTGGACGACATCGCCGGTATGCTGGAAGACCGCGCCCGCGAACTTGGCCTGGAAATCGACATGCGGCAGTCCAACCACGAAGGCCATCTGGTCGACTGGCTGCACGAGGCGCAGGCGGAAGGGGTCAGGGCCGTGCTGCTCAACGCCGGCGCCTATACCCACACAAGCGTGGCGCTGCATGACGCGATCAAGGCGATCCGCACCCCGGTGATCGAGGTTCACCTCTCCAACCCGCACAAGCGCGAAGACTTCCGCCACCACTCCTATGTCGGCATGGCCGCCAAGGGCACCGTGGCCGGCTTCGGTGCGACCAGCTACCTCGTCGCGCTCGAAGCGGCCGCGCGGCTATAGTTTCGCGCAGAGACCGCAAAGGTCGCAGAGAGAGAGAGATAAAGCCTGCGGAGCAGCCGCCTTCACTCTCTCTTCTCTCTGCGGTCTCTGCGCGAACCAATTTCTCTCTTCGCGTCTTTGCGCGAAACAATTTCAACCATCGAGCGGGGCCGGAATCCCCGTTTTCCACCATCCGCGCCCGCAAAGCCTTGCAAGCGCGCCGCCTTGCGGGCATGGGCCGCTGCTTGAACCCCAATTACCCCGCGCGAGGATAACGAATGACGCAGGATCGCGGCGCGAAGAGCGAAGGAATGGCCATCGACAGCGCACTGGTGCGCGAACTGGCCGAACTGCTGGCCGATACCGGCCTCAGCGAGATCGAGGTCGAGGACGGCACGCGCAAGATCCGCGTGGCCCGCACCCTCACCGCTGCGGCCGCGCCGGTCACGTATGCCGCCGCGCCTGCCCAGGCTGCTCCGGCTCCGGCCGCTGCGCCCGCCGCCGCCGCGCCTGCCGCTCCGGCCGATAACCTCGCCGGTGCGGTCAAATCGCCCATGGTCGGCACCGCCTATCTTTCGCCCGAACCCGGCGCCAATAACTTCATCAGCGTGGGCCAGAGCGTGAAGGCGGGCGAAACCCTGCTGATCGTGGAAGCGATGAAGGTGATGAACGCGATCACCGCGCCTTCCGCCGGCACGGTCAAGGCCATCCTGGTCGAAAACGCGCAGCCGGTCGAATTCGACCAGCCGCTCGTCGTCATCGCCTGAGGCCGCACGGATGGCCATAAAGCGCCTGCTGATCGCCAACCGGGGCGAGATCGCGCTGCGCATCCACCGCGCCGCGCACGAAATGGGCATAGAGACGGTGGCGGTGCATTCCACCGCCGATGCCGATGCGATGCACGTGCGGCTGGCCAACCATGCCGTGTGCATCGGCCCGCCCGCCGCCAAGGACAGCTATCTCAACATGGCCGCGATCATTTCCGCGGCAGAGATCACGCAGTCCGACGCAATCCATCCGGGCTATGGCTTCCTTTCGGAAAACGCCAAGTTTGCCGAGATCGTTGAGGCGCACGGCCTGATCTGGATCGGCCCCAAGCCCGAACACATCCGCACGATGGGTGACAAGATCGAGGCCAAGCGCACGGCCGGTGCGCTGGGCCTGCCGCTTGTGCCCGGATCGGATGGCGCGGTGTCCGACATTGCCGAAGCCAAGGCCATCGCCGAAGCCGCCGGCTATCCGGTGATCATCAAGGCCGCATCGGGCGGCGGCGGGCGCGGCATGAAGGTGTGCACCGGCCCCGAACAGCTCGAAACGCTGATCCAGCAGGCCGGCAGCGAAGCCAAGGCCGCCTTTGGCGATGCGACCGTCTATATTGAGAAGTACCTCGGCAACCCGCGCCACATCGAATTCCAGATCTTCGGCGATGGCAACGGCAACGCCATCCACCTGGGCGAGCGCGACTGCTCGCTGCAGCGCCGGCATCAAAAGGTGCTTGAGGAAGCGCCCTCGCCCGTCATCTCGACGGAAGAGCGCAACCGCATGGGCGGCATCGTGGCCAAGGCCATGGCCGACATGGGCTATCGCGGCGCAGGCACGATCGAGTTCCTGTGGGAAAACGGCGAGTTCTACTTCATCGAGATGAACACCCGCCTGCAGGTGGAACACCCGGTGACCGAGGCGATCACCGGTGTCGACCTGGTGCGCGAACAGATCCGCATCGCCGATGGCAAGCCGCTCTCGGTCAAGCAGGACGAGATCGAGTTCAAGGGCCACGCCATCGAATGCCGCATCAACGCGGAAGACCCGTTCACCTTTGCCCCCTCGCCCGGCCTGGTGACGAGCTACCACGCAGCCGGCGGCATGCACGTGCGCGTCGATTCCGGCCTCTATGCCGGCTATCGCATCCCGCCGTACTATGACTCGATGATCGCCAAGCTGATCGTCTATGGCCGCACCCGCGAAGGCTGCATCATGCGCCTGAAGCGCGCGCTGGAAGAAATGGTGATCGAAGGCGTCAAGACCTCCATCCCCCTCCACCAGCGCCTGCTCAACGACCCCACCGTGCTCGATGGCGGCTACACCATCAAGTACCTGGAAGACTGGCTGGCGAAGGACGCCTGAGCGCCTTTCACCCCCATCCAACTGCGGCTAGGCCGCAAGCGGCCAAGCCTCCGTGTCCTTCCCCCATCGAGGGGGCAGGAAGTAGCTCTGCCTTCCCCCTCGATGGGGGAAGGACAACGCCGCTTGCCAGTGCAACCGGCTAGCGGAGCTTGGAAGGGGGTGAAATCACGGGAGGGCTGGTCTCCAATGCCCCGTCCTTGGCAAACTTTCAAAGTCCTCGTACCATTGCGCCATGAGCCGATGCTGGGGAACCTGCTTGAAGCTGCTTTATGCCTGCCTCCTACTGCAGGCTGGTGTCTCCTATGCGGAACCTGCCGCCGAGACATACGGTCAGGATCGCTGCGGCGGTCCAGCCATCAATTGGATCGACGTCATTTGGACCGATCAAGACCTTGTCGTGAAGAACCTGCTCGAAGTTGAGCATTCGAATATCCAATGGAACCGGACGTCAATATCTGATGATAAGTTCAGGGAGCTGGTCGGCGTCGTGGCCACGCTGACGCCAAGCCCGCTGTCCGAAGTGCTCTTTCACGCCAGCGCCAATTGCGAAAAGGTGCGAATGGTCAGGGCTTTCCTCGATAAGCACGTGAACTGCGCTACCGCGTGCCATGAATACTCGGAAGCTGAGTGGAACGAGCGGTATTCGGCGCCACCTCCTCCACCACCCATCGCATGCGACCCGGATTGCAAAGCTTATTGGAAAGCAGGTGGGCAGGAGTCTCGTCTTTCACGCAAGCAATGGCGAAGATTGAAGAAGAACTATCTGAACCGCTACGGCTTTATTCCGGAGGACTAGCTACGCTTCCCCCCTCGCGCCCCTTCCAAGTCACCACGCGCCAGGCATACCAAAGCCCCATAACCGCAAAGCACACCAGCGCCACGGGGCCGGTGTACTCCTCCACCTTGCCGAAATTCTGGCCCAGCTTCCACCCGGCCCATACCAGCACCGCGTTCCACACCGCCGTGCCGGCCAGCGTGAAGCACAGGAAACGCGCGTGGCCCATGCGGGCGAGGCCTGCGGGCAGCGAGATCATCGTGCGCATGAAGGGGGAAAAGCGCATGGCGAAGACCACCCATTGCCCGTGCTTCTGGAAGAACACCACCAGCTGCGCCACGCCTGTCCAGTCCAGCGTCAGCCAGCGCCCGAACCGGTCGACGAACGGCTTCAACCGCTCATAGCCCAGCCTGCGCCCCAGCGCGAACCAGCACCAGTTGCCCGCGGTCGATCCCAGCGTGCCCGCCACCATCAGCGGCACCACCTCCATCCGCCCATGCGCCACGGCGATGCCGCCAAGGCCCATGATCAGTTCCGAAGGGATCGGCGGAAAGATGTTCTCCAGCGCCATCAGAAACGCGATGCCAAGGTACCCGCCGCCCTCGACAAGATGGATGATCCAGTCATTCATGCGTGGTGTAACACCTTCAAGGGCGTTCTTGATCCTCCCCTGTAAGGGGAGGGGGACCACCCGCAGGGTGGTGGAGGGGTAAATCCTACAACCGCCCCTCGATCGCGTCCCAGATCATCCCCGCCGTATCCGTGCCGTTGAACCTGTCGATCGCCACGATCCCCGTGGGCGAGGTCACGTTGATTTCGGTCAGGTACTTGCCGCCGATCACGTCTATCCCGACGAAGATCAGGCCCAGCCGCTTCAGCTCCGGCCCCAGCGCGGCGCAGATTTCCTGTTCTTGCGGCGTCAGCTCGGTCTTTTCGGCATAGCCGCCGACGGCGAGGTTGGAGCGGAATTCGCCCTCGCCCGGCTTGCGGTTGATTGCTCCGGCCACTTCGCCGTCCACCAGCACGATGCGCTTGTCGCCCTTGGCCACTTCGGGAAGGAAGGCCTGCACCATGTGTGGTTCGGGCCAGGTCTGGTTGAACACCTCGAACAGCGCGCCGAGGTTCTCGCCCTCAGGCCCCACGCGGAAGATCGCCTTGCCGCCGTTGCCGTGGATCGGCTTGATCACGATGGCGCCGTGCTTCTTCTGGAAGGCGCGCACTTCCTCCACCGACCGCGTCACCAGCGTCGGCGGCATGAAGCGGCGGTAATCGAGCACCATCACCTTTTCCGGCGCGTTGCGCACGCTCACCGGGTTGTTGACCACCAGCGTCTCGCCCTCGATCCGTTCCAGCAGGTGGGTGGCGGTGATATAGCCCATGTGGAACGGCGGGTCCTGCCGCATCAGCACCACGTCCACGTCGCGCCCCAGGTCCAGCCTGCGGCGCTCGCCCGCGTGGTAATGGTCGCCCACCACGCGCTGCACCGTCACCGGATGGGCGTGGGCGATCAGGCGGTCGTCTTCGTCCAGGCTCAACGCGCCAACGTCATAGTGGAAGATCTCGTGCCCGCGCTCCTGCGCAGATAGCATCAGCGCAAAGGTGGAATCCCCGGCGATGTTGATGGAATGGAGCGGGTCCATCTGGACGGCGACGCGAAGGGTCATCGGTTAATTTCCATGGCAGAATGGCAAGTGGCAGTGCTGAGCGCCGCCTTAAAGCGGATTTAGGTGCAGTGCGACCAATTTCACTGTGCCCAAGCCGGGCCGAACGAACGCCATGAAAGGGACCTCATGCGCAAGACGCTCACCATTCTCGCCTGCACCACCGCCATTCTCGGCTGGACCGGCGCCGCCGTCGCCAACCCCGATCCGCACCCCACCGAACATCCGAAGGACGGCGACCACAAGGATGATCACAAGGACGGCGATCACAAGGATGAGCACAAGGACGGCCACGGCCACTGAGTTCGCCTATCGCATCTGAGCCTCAAGCGCCGGGTTGCCAAACATTGGCGATCCGGCGCGGCAGGCATCCCGGTGCGATCAGCACCACGTCGATCCGCACATCCTCGCCTTGGCGCGCATACTTGCCCGCCAGCCCCTCGGCCGCCCGCGCCACGCGCCGCAGCCGCCGTGCGTCGATCGCCTCGTCCAGCGCCGCTCTGCTCGCGCGCCACTTCACCTCGATGAAGGCCACGGTGCGCCCCTTGCGCGCCACGATGTCCACTTCTCCGGCGCCGATCCGCACCCGCCGCGCCAGCACGCGCCAACCGGTGAGCCACAGCCACCAGCAGGCCAGCGTCTCCCCCCGCCGCCCCTGCCGCTCGGCCTCGGCCCTATTCATCGCAACCTTTCACTTCAGCTCCAGCGCCCGCGCATAAAGCGCCTTGCGGTCCAGCCCCGTGGCCTTGGCCACGCTGCCCGCCGCCTGCGACACGCTCATCGTCTCCAGCGCCGCGCGCAGCGCCGCGTCCACGTCGGCCTCGCCCGGCGCTTCGGCGGCGGGCGGCGGCCCGGCCAGCAGCACGATCTCACCTTTGGGCGGATGCGCAGTGTAATGCGCGGCCAGGTCGTCCGCCGTGCCGGTCCGGCATTCCTCGTGCAGCTTGGTCAGCTCGCGCGCCACGGCAATCTCGCGCCCCGGCATGATCCGCGCCATCGCCTGCAGGCTGTCCACCAGCCTTGGCCCGGTTTCATAGAACACCAGGGTAAAAGGCATGGCGGCCAGCTCGATCAGGGCATCGCCGCGCGCCTTGTCCTTGGCGGGCAGGAACCCGGCGAACAGGAAGCGGTCCGTGGGCAGGCCCGCCAGCGTCAGCGCCACCACCAGTGCGCTCGGCCCTGGCAGGCTCGTCACCGCGATTCCCCGTTCGCGCGCGCTGCGCACCAGCCTGTATCCGGGGTCGGAGATCAGCGGCGTGCCCGCGTCTGAAACCAGTACAACCGCTTTTTCGCCCATCTCGGCCAGCAGCCGTTCACGCGCCTCTTCGCTCGCGTGATCGTCGTATCGCCGCATCGGCTTCTTCACGCCGATAAGATTCAACAACTTACCGGTGACGCGCGTGTCTTCGCAGGCTATCAGGTCGCAAGCCGAAAGGATATCGACGGCGCGCTTTGTCACGTCGCCAAGATTGCCAATCGGCGTTGCGACAATATACAGCCCGGGTTCAAGGTGCGGCGTGTCCATGTGGCGCCTCATGGACCGGGCTTCGGGGAGCGGCAAGCAGATGATGATGGGCGAACGGACAGGCGGCGGCAATGGCGGCATCCGGGTCACGCGGCGCTATGCCACGATCGGCGCGCTGGCGCTGCTGGCGGGCTGTACCGTTATCCCCAAGGGCGCCCCGCCGCCAGCGGCCACGCCCACCGAAACCGCTCCGGTGGCCAACACCCTACCCACTGATCAGGATCGCCACCGCGTCGCGCTGCTGGTGCCGATGAGCGGGCCGAACGCCACCGTGGGCCAGTCGATCGCCAATGCCGCCACCATGGCGCTGCTTGATACCAACGCCGCCAACCTGCGTATCACCACCTATGATACCGCCACTGGCGCGGCCAACGCCGCCAGCAAGGCGGTGAAGGACGGCAATCGCCTGATCCTCGGCCCCCTTATGGGTGACGACGTGCTGGCCGTGGCCGGCGTCGCCCGCCCGGCCAAGGTGCCGATGATCACCTACTCCAACGACACCACCGTGGCCGATCGTGACGTCTTCGTGCTCGGCCAGAGCCCTGCCCAGTCGGTCGCCCGCGTGCTGCAATATGCCCACGCCAACGGCGTCAACACCGTTGGCGCGATCATCCCGGCGGGCGATTATGGTCAGCGCGTGTCCACCGCGCTGGTTTCCGCCGCGCGGTCCAGCGGCGTGACGCTGGCCGGCGTGGAAAGCTACGAACGCTCCAACACCTCGGTCGGCAGCGCGGTGCGCCGGCTCAAGGCCAAGGGCAAGATCGACGCCATCCTCATTGGTGACAGCGCGCGCATGGCGCTGATGGCCGCACCCTTTGCCACCGGCACCCACCTGCTCGGCACCGAGCTGTGGAGCGGGGAAGCCACCATCGCCAAGAGCCCGGCGATGAAGGGTGCGCTCTTCGCCTCCGTGTCTGACCGGCGCTTCGGCCAGTTCGAACAATCCTATCGCACCCGTTTCGGCGGCGCGCCCGCGCGCCTTGCCACGCTGGGCTACGATTCCGTTCTGCTGACGCTCAACATCGCCCGCGGGTGGAAGCCGGGCACGCTGTTCCCCACCGCCCGGCTCTATGACCGCGAAGGCTTCATCGGGCTCGACGGCGTGTTCCGCTTCAACGATTTCGGCGTGGCCGAACGCGCGATGGAAGTGCGCCAGGTCAGCGGTGGCACGTTCGTCACCGTCAGCCCGGCCCCCACCAAGTTCCAGTAAGCCCTAATCTAACGGAAACGGCCACAAAAAGGCTGGAAAACCGCAGGGCAAGTGGTCCACGCCGCTTGCGCCCGGAATCGCGCGTGTTCTATACACGTTCGCATGAGCGCAGACGATCTGTTCGACAAGCTGCCCGCCGGCAGCTCCACCGAAAGCTACGACGGTTCCGCGATCGAGGTGCTCGAAGGGCTTGAACCCGTGCGCCGCCGCCCCGGCATGTACATCGGCGGCACCGACGAACGTGCGTTCCACCACCTCGCCGCCGAAGTGCTCGACAACGCGATGGACGAGGCCGTGGCCGGCCACGCCAACCGCATCGAGGTTCTGCTTGAGGAAGGCAACCGCCTGACCATCACCGACAACGGGCGCGGCATCCCGGTTGACGAACACCCCAAGTACCCCGGCAAATCCGCGCTCGAGGTGATCCTCACCACGCTCCATTCGGGGGGCAAGTTCTCGGGCAAGGCCTATGCCACCTCGGGCGGCCTCCACGGCGTCGGCGTCTCCGTGGTCAATGCGCTCTCCACCCTCACCCGCGTGGAAGTGGCGCGGAACAAGGAGCTTTACGCGCAGGAGTTCAGCCGTGGCCTGCCCACCGGCAAGCTGGAAAAGATCGGCAATGCGCCCAACCGGCGCGGCACCAGCGTCACCTTCATCCCCGATACGGAAATCTTCGGGGAGGACGCCAGGTTCAAGCCCGCGCGCCTGTTCCGCCTCGCCCGCTCGAAGGCCTATCTCTACGCCGGCGTGGAGATCCGCTGGAAGTGCGCCCCCTCGCTCGCCAGCGACGATGTGCCCGCCGAAGCGGTGTTCCAGTTCCCCGGCGGCCTTGCCGATCACCTCGCCGAACAGGTCTCGGGCCGTGAATGCGTCACCTCCGTGCCCTTCTCGGGCAGCCAGGACTTTCCCGGCGAACAGATGGGCCGCGTGGAATGGGCCATCGCGTGGCCGCTGTGGTCCGATGGGTCCTACAGCTGGTACTGCAACACCATTCCCACCCCGGATGGTGGCACGCATGAACAGGGGCTGCGCGCCGCGCTGACCAAGGGCATCCGCGCCTTTGGCGAACTGGTCGGCCAGAAGAAGGCCAAGGACATCGCGCCCGAGGACATGATCACCGGCAGCGAGGTCATGCTTTCGGTCTTCATCCGCGATCCCCAGTTCCAGAGCCAGACCAAGGACCGCCTGACCAGCCCCGAAGCCGCGCGCCTCGTTGAAAACGCGGTGCGCGATCACTTCGATCACTTCCTTACCGACAACATGGAGCGCGGCAAGGCGCTGCTCGGCGCGGTGATGGAGCGGATGGACGAGCGCCTGCGCCGCAAGCAGGAGCGCGAGGTCAAGCGCAAGACCGCCACCAACGCGCGCAAGCTGCGCCTGCCCGGCAAGCTGACCGACTGTTCCGGCGAAGGCAGCGGCGAGACCGAGCTGTTCATCGTCGAAGGTGACAGCGCCGGCGGCAGCGCCAAGATGGCGCGTGACCGCAAGACGCAGGCGATCCTGCCCATCCGTGGCAAGATCCTCAACGTCGCCAGCGCCAGTGCCGACAAGATCCGCGCCAACCAGGAAATCGCCGATCTCGCGCTCGCGCTCGGCTGCGGCCTGCGCAAGGACTGCAACCCCGATGCGCTGCGCTATGACCGCGTGATCATCATGACAGACGCCGACGTTGACGGCGCGCACATCGCCACCCTGCTGATGACCTTCTTCTTCCAGGAGATGCCGGACATCGTGCGGCGCGGCCACGTCTATCTCGCCCAACCGCCGCTCTACCGCCTCACCGCCGGCTCCGTCAGTGCTTACGCGCGAGACGAGGCGCACCGGGCCGAGCTGGAAGCCACCAAGTTCAAGGGCAAGAAGGTCGAAGTCTCGCGCTTCAAGGGCCTCGGCGAAATGAACCCGCAGCAGCTGCGCGAAACCACCATGGCCCCCGCCACCCGGGGCCTGCTGCGCATCACCCTGCCCCCCGAATACGAAGGCCGCGCCGCGGTTAAGGACCTCGTCGACCGCCTCATGGGCCGCGACCCCGCCCAACGCTTCATGTTCATCCAGAACCGCGCGGCAGAGATCGACCCGGAGATGATCGACGCTTGAGGGACTGTCTCAGCCAGCCCCGCCCTTCCACTTCACCGGCACCCGCAGATAACTCACCCCGTTATCTTCCGCCTGCGGAAAGCGACCCGCGCGCACGTTCACCTGGATCGAGGGCAGCAGCAGCTTAGGCACCGTCAGCCCTGCATCGCGCTTTTCACGCATGGCCACGAAGTCATCCTCGCTCACCCCGTCGTGCACGTGCACGCTGCTGCGGCGCTGTTCGCCCACCGTGGTTTCCCAGCGATAGTCCTCGCGCCCCGGCGCCTTGTAGTCATGGCACAGGAACAGCCGCGTCTCGTCGGGCAATGACAGCAGGCGGCGGATCGAGCGGTACAACGTGCGCGCATCGCCACCGGGAAAGTCCGCCCGCGCCGTGCCATAGTCGGGCATGAACAGCGTATCGCCCACGAACACCGCGCTCCCGATGCGATAGGCGACGTCGGCCGGCGTATGGCCTGGCAGGTGCATCACCTCCACCTCCATCCCGCCGATCGCGAAGCGCTCGCCATCTTCGAACAAGCGGTCGAAGTCCGAACCATCGGTCTTCAGGTCGTCCATCGCGAACACCGGGCGGAAAATGCGCTGCACGTCGCGGATATGCGCGCCGATGCCTATCCGCGCGCCGGTTTGCGCCTTGATGAACGGCGCGGCGGAAAGATGATCGGCATGGGCATGCGTTTCCAGCACCATCGCGATGTGCCAGCCGCGCTCCTGCGCAACCGCAAGGATGCGCTCTGCCGATCGCGTGTCGGCCTCGCCGCTGGCCATGTCGAAGTCCACCACCGGGTCGATCACCGCGGCAACGCCGGTCGCGGGGTCCGCCACCAGATAGCTGATGGTGTTGGTCGGCTCGTCAAAGAAGGCTTCGATCAGCGGTTCGGTCACGGGTTCCTCCATTAGCTCTTGACATTATATTACTATATTCTAAATTAGCAACACTGAAATTAGATAGACCTCCATGGAGGACCGTACAGATGCCGATCACCACACTCTCACCCGCCCAGGCCCGCGCCAAGGTGCAGGACGGCGCCCGCCTCGTCGACATCCGCTCGCCTGACGAGCACGCACGCGAACGCATCCCCGGCGCCGTCAACGTGCCGCTGGACAAGCTTCCCACTTTCACCTGCGATGGCGGCCCTGTGGTGTTCCACTGCCGCTCGGGCATGCGCACTGGGAACGCCGCGCAAGACCTCGCCCGCGCTGCCGGCGATGGCCCCGCTTTCATCCTCGAAGGCGGCCTCGATGCATGGCGGCGTGAAGGCCACCCCACGCTGGCCGACAAGACCCAGCCCCTGGAAATCATGCGCCAGGTGCAGATCGCCGCTGGCACGCTCGTGCTTGCCGGCGTGCTGCTCGGCCTGTTCGTCGCGCCCGCCTTTCTCGGCCTTTCCGCCTTCGTTGGGGCGGGCCTGGCCTTTGCCGGGATCAGCGGCTGGTGCGGCATGGCGCAACTGCTGCGCGTGATGCCGTGGAACCGCCGAGCCGGCGCGTGAGGCCGCCATGGCGCTCGCCACCATTCTCGCCGCGCTGGCCTCGGGCGCGCTGATCGGCTTCATCTTGGCGCTGGTCGGCGGGGGCGGCTCCATCCTCGCGGTGCCGCTGCTGATCTACTTCGTGAAGATCGGCTCACCCCACGCCGCAATCGGCACCGCCGCCTTTGCGGTCACCGTCAACGCGCTTGCCAGCCTTGCCGGTCATGCCCGCGCCGGCCGTGTGAAGTGGCGCTGCGCCGCCGTCTTCGCCGCGGCCGGTGTGCTGGGCGCGGCGCTGGGGGCTGAACTGGGCAAGGCGGTGGATGGCAAGCGCCTGCTGGCGCTGTTCGGCCTGCTGATGATCGGCGTCGGCCTGTCCATGCTGCGCCAGCGTAAAAGCGCCGAAGCGCCCGACGTACGCCTGACGCGGACCAGCGCCGCCACCCTGCTGCCCCGCCTTGTTCCCATCGGCCTTGCCGTGGGATTTGCCGCCGGGTTCTTCGGCATCGGTGGCGGCTTCCTGATCGTGCCCGGCCTGATCGCCGCAACCGGCATGCCACTGACGATCGCGGTCGGCACATCACTTGTGGTGGTCAGCGCCCTCGGCCTGACCACGGCCACGTCCTATGCCCTCTCGGGCCTGCTCGATTGGCCCGTCACCGCCGTGCTCATCGCCGGCGGCGTGGTCGGCACCGCCCTTGGCATGTTCGCCGGAAAGCTCCTCAGCGAACGCAAGCGCCTGCTCGAACAGGGCTTCGCCGCCGTCGTCATCGCCGTCGGCGCTTACGTCTCGCTGTCGTCGCTCTGATCAGCCGTGCTTGTCTTCGGCCTGCTCGTCCGGCTGCACCGACCATTCCGGCGGAATGTCGTTCGGCTCGTCGGCCTCGGCCGCTTCCTGCGTCTCATGCACGCGGCCGGCCGCGTGGTGGACCGGCGCATAGATCGCATAGAGCTGCATCGGCACGTCGCCGGTGTTGGTCACGTTGTGCCACGTGCCTGCCGGCACCAGCACGCACCAGCCATCTGAAACGTCCTTCTCAAAGTTCAGGTTGTCCTTGGACGGGCCCATCTGCACCTTGCCCTGGCCTGCATCCAGCCGCAGGAACTGGTCGGTTTCCGGGTGCGCTTCCAGTCCGATGTCCCCGCCCACCGGGATCGACATCAGCGTCACTTGCAGATACTTCCCGCTCCACGCCACGGATCGATAGTCGCCGTTGTCCTTGGTGGCTTCCTCGATGTCGAACGATTGCGGTGCGGGTCCGATGTCCTTGATGCGGCTGGCCATGTCATTTCCCCTTGGATGATTGCGACGCCATAACACATGATCGCCCATCGGGTTTCATCTTGCCCGAAAAGGCTTTGCTTCACCGGCCAGCGGCATCGCCTTCGCCATCGCTTTTCCCCTTGGTGAAGTCGAAGCGGATGCGCACCCAGGTGCCGATCTGTGGTTTGCCGTTGATGCGCGGCGGCCGCACCAGGAACTGCCAGGCCGCGCGGCGCAGCGCCCGGGCCGAGCCCGATCCGCGCGGCGATTCATCCACTTCGCGGCAGTCTTCCACGTGGTATTGCTCCACCGTGCGGCAGATGATCATCGCCCAGTCGCCCGGCCGCTGCCCCGCCTGGAAATAGCCCGCCAGCTCCGCATCGCGCGGCTTGCGATACCATTCGGCGTTATAGACCCGCGCCCCGCCCGGCCCCTCGCCCGCGCCCTCGTCCGATCCGCCGCCGCCCTGCGCGCCCGCGCCCGCACTGCCGGCATCGGCGCGCTTCATCTGGCCGATATCGGAAGAGGCGAACTCCTGCCGTGTCATGTGGATGAAGCCCGGCGGCATCTCGTAATGCTGCTGCGCCGGCACAACCACGCGCGGCGGAGTCATCGGCGGCGGCGCGGCGTGCGTCTCGGTCACCGCCTTCGCCGCCTGCTGCTGCTTCTTCGCCTGCGGCTTGTCCTTTTCGCCCTGTGTGGAAAGGTTCACGGCGGTCAGCTGCCCCGCCTCCTTCCCGCCCGGCGCCTCGAACCGCCCCATCAGGATCAGCGTGGCCAGCAGCCCCAGGCTCGCCGCAAGCGCGAACCCGCCCGCAACCGACCGGCCCCGGCGGCTCGGCGCATAGCCTTTGGCAAGGGGCATGGGATCGGCACGCATCGCCTGCGCCTACAGCCGGCAGCACTCCCGCGCAATTGGCCGATGTGTATCAGCGCGTCGCAGGTTTCAGTGCTTCAGGTGGCTTCCTACCACGCCCGCCAGCTTCCGCTTCAACAAAGCCTCGCCCTCCTGCCGCCGGGTGGCGATGTGGGCGATCACCGCCGTCACCACCGCTGCGATCAGCGCTTCAAGCTCCTCGCCGTGCAGCTTCTCCAGAAAGCGGTTGGCCTGCTTGCGCGTGGCTTTGGGAAGGCGGATGCCGTTGATGGTTTTCGGCAGCTTGAAAGGCTTGGCCATGCCATCGTCTCCTTGATACCCTTCGCCAACGCCGTTCCGGGTTGAAAGCTCCCCAAAAGCGTGCTTGCCAAACCGCGCGGCCGCGTCCTATCGCTTAACCGCACAGTTAAAAGGTTCGAGGGTACCCATGCGTTTCGAAGGCACCAGCAACTACGTCGCCACCGAGGATCTCAAGGTCGCGGTCAATGCCGCCGTCCTCCTGCGCCGCCCGCTGCTGGTGAAGGGCGAACCCGGCACCGGCAAGACCGTTTTGGCGCATGAAATCGCCAAGGCCGTGAACGCCCCGCTGATCGAATGGAACGTCAAGTCCACCACCAAGGCGCAGCAGGGCCTCTATGAATACGACGCCGTCGCCCGCCTGCGCGATGGCCAGCTGGGTGACGAGCGGGTGCATGACATCCGCAACTACATCAAGAAGGGCAAGCTGTGGGAGGCCTTCACCGCGCCGCAACTGCCCGTGCTGCTGATCGACGAGATCGACAAGGCCGACATCGAGTTCCCCAACGACCTGCTGCAGGAACTCGATCGCATGAGCTTCGACGTCTATGAAACGCAGGAGCGGATCGCGGCGGTCGAGCGCCCGATCGTGGTCATCACCTCGAACAATGAAAAAGAGCTGCCCGACGCCTTCCTGCGCCGCTGCTTCTTCCACTACATCAAGTTCCCGGATCGCGAGACGATGCAGGCGATCATCGATGTCCACTTCCCCGGCATCCAGAAAACGCTCGTCTCCCGCGCGCTCGAAGTGTTCTACGAAGTGCGCGATGTGCCGGGCCTGAAGAAGAAGCCTTCCACCAGCGAACTGCTCGATTGGCTGAAGCTGCTGCTGAACGAGGACATGCCGCTCGACGTGCTGCAGAATCGCGATCCCACCAAGGCGATTCCCCCGCTGCATGGCGCCCTGCTTAAGAACGAGCAGGACATCATGCTCTTCGAACGCCTCGCCTTCATGTCCCGCCGCCCGGGCAACTGATTGAAGGATTCGCGCAAAGACGCAAAGACGCGAAGGCTGTAGCGCCGCAGGCCGATGCTTGCTTGCTGTGCCCGAAGCAAAGCGTGACCCGTCCGCTGAAACAGGTCACCTTGCGTCTTCGCGTCTTCGCGTCTTCGCGCGAACCAATTTCAGGCGCTACTCCCGCGGCCCCAGCTTCTCCATCTCCACTTCGGCGAACATGCGCTTCACCGCGGGCCGTTCGTTGATCTGCTCGATCCAGCGCAGCAGGTGCGGCGTGTCGGCCTTGTTCACCAGCTCGGCAAAGCCGAACTGCATGCTGTTGGCGATGGCGAAGTTGCAGATGTCGGCCAGGGTGTATTGCCCCGGCACCAGCCATTCGTGGTCGGCCAGGTGATCGTCCAGCTTGCGCACCGAATAGCCGATCTTGCGCATTTCCTCGTCCAGCAGGTCCTGCGGAAAGCCCTCGCGCGCGCGCCGCCACTTCACCTGCTGCTCCACCACGGGGATCGCCTTCACCTTCTCCTCGAACTCGGCGTCCGAAAGCCCCTTCACCATGTTGCCGACATAGCGGTGCCAGCCGATGGTGGAGACGCACCAGCAGAAGTATTCGTCCACCCACTTGGTCCAGATGCGCATCTGCGCCCGGCCAAAGCTGTCCGCCGGGCGCAGTTTCACTTCGGTCGGATACTCGTCCTCCAGGTACTCGCAGATCACCGTGGATTCGGTGATGACCTTTCCATCATCCACCAGCGCCGGCACCTGCCCGCGCGGGTTGATCGCCTTGAACCAGTCCGAATGGTGCTCGAACGCCGCCGGGTTCAGTCGATGCTTCTCGACATCCAGGTCCTTTTCGAACACCGTCAACAGCGGCTTCATCGAATTGGCGCCGGGTCCGAAACTGTAGAGCTTGAGCATGTTTGCGGTTATCCTCTCCCTGCCGGCCTGGGCCGGAAACGCATCAGGTTGATCGCAGCCTACATTTAGTATGTAACACTAACAATACCCAATCGGAGGGAACCCATGTCGTTCACCGGAAAGTGCGCCTGCGGCGCGGTCAGCGCCACGATTTCCGCCGATGCACCAGTCGCCGTGCGCCAGTGCTGGTGCCGCCAGTGTCAGCAGGTTGCCGGCGGTGCCGCCACCAGCAACGCGATCTTCCCCACCGATGCCGTGGCGATCACGGGCGATCTCGCCACCCATGATTACATCGCGGCCAGCGGCAACACGCTCACCCATTCCTATTGCCCGGCCTGCGGAACCCCGGTCATGGCGCAGACCAGCGCCCGCCCCCATTTCCGCACCATGCGCCTGGGCTTTCTCGATACCGGTCATGGCCTTGCCCCCGATGCCGCCATCTGGATCAGCGAGGCCCCGCCATGGGCAATGATCGACCCGTCGCTGCAGCAGTTCGAAGCCCAGCCACCGGCGCCACCACCGCCGCCCGCCTGAGCCGGCTCAACCGCTGAGCCTGTTCAACTCACGCTGAAGCAGTCCTGCCCCGCGCGCTTCAGCGTGCTGCACATCGCCCGCGCGCCCGGCGCACTGGCGCGCAGGCGATAGAGCTGGCGCGATCCGACCACCGCAGGCACCACCGTCTTGCGGAACCGCGCAAGTTCAGGCCAGGTCGCCACCAGGCCCGCCCAGTGCGCCTCCGCCTCGCCCACGCTCTGCGCCGCAGCCAGCTGGATCGTCTCGCCCGCCGGCGGCAGCACCGGCTCATCTTCCAGCGCCGCCTGCTCCACCTGCAGCACGCGCGGCGGTGGCGCGGTGCCGCCCAGCGCCAGCGTCACCGCGTGCCGGTCGTCCCGCACCGCCTCGCCTGTCACCACCACTGTCGTCCGGTCCGCCCGCGTCAGCTTGAACAGCGCGCTGGCAAAGCCATAGGGCACGCGGATGCACCCGTGCGAGGCGGGATAGCCCGGCACATGGCCGGCATGGATGGCGATCCCGCCCCAGGTCAGCCGCTGCATGAACGGCATCGGCGCGTTGCTGTAGATGTTCGATCGGTGGAACCGCGCCTTCTGCAGGATCGGGAACACGCCCGATGGCGTCCCGTGCCTGCGCCGTCCGGTCGATACGGGGGATACGGCCCACGGCACGCCGTCCTTGAACACGTGCATCCGCTGCGTCGGCTTGCTCACCACAATCAGCACGCCCGATTGCAGCACCTCCGCCACTGGCAGCGGCAGCGCGGGCTTGACCTCCGGCGGCACAGGCGGAACCGGCGCGGGCGCGGCCTGCATGGCGGGCGGCGCCGGAACCGGCACCTGCGCCTGAACCTGCGCCTTCGCCCCTTGCCCCATCGGCTGGACCACCGCCACCACGGCACCAGCCATCCCCGCCAGTGCAAGGCACAGCGTCACGATCAGCGGCTTCCTGGCGAATCCGGCGTTAACCATACTTTCCGATTGCTACCCGGTCCTGCGCCGCGCTCAACCGAATCCTTGCGCGCCTGCGAAAAAGCCGTGTCCCCTGATCCCTCTTGCCCCACGCGCCCCCGCAGCTTAACCACACGGTTAAGCCAAAGGACCAATCCATGTTCTTCAACTTCGTCGACGAACTGCGCGCCGCCGGCATCCCGGCCAGCTTCAAGGAGCACCTCGTCCTGCTCGAAGCGCTGGACAAGCAGGTGATCGAACAGACTCCCGAAGCGTTCTACTACCTCTCGCGCGCCACCTTCGTTAAGGACGAAGGCCTGCTCGATCGCTTCGACCAGGTGTTCAACAAGGTCTTCAAGGGCGTGCTCACCGATTACGGCCAGCGCCCGGTAGACATCCCGGAAGACTGGCTGAAAGCCATCGCCGAAAAGTTCCTCTCCCCTGAAGAGATGGAGAAGATCAAGTCCCTCGGATCATGGGAAGAGATCATGGAGACGCTGAAGAAGCGGCTCGAGGAACAGCATGATCGACATCAGGGCGGCAACAAGTGGATCGGCACCGGCGGCACCAGCCCCTTCGGCAATTCGGGCTACAATCCCGAAGGCGTGCGCATCGGTGGCGAAAGCAGGCACAAGCGCGCGATCAAGGTCTGGGAAAAGCGCGAGTTCCAGAATCTCGACAACACGCGCGAACTCGGCACCCGCAACATCAAGGTCGCCCTGCGCCGGCTGCGCCGCTTCGCGCGCGAAGGCGCGGCCGACGAGCTCGACCTCGAGGGCACGATCGAAGGCACCGCCCGTCAGGGCTGGCTCGATATCCGCATGCGCCCCGAACGGCACAACGCGGTCAAGCTGCTGCTGTTTCTGGATGTCGGCGGGTCTATGGACCCGTTCATCAAGCTGGTGGAGGAACTGTTCAGCGCCGCCACCGCGGAATTCAAGAATCTCGAATTCTTCTACTTCCACAACTGCCTCTATGAAGGCGTGTGGAAGGACAATCGCCGCCGCTGGGCCGAACGCACCAATACGTGGGACATCCTCCACAAGTACGGCCACGATTATAAAGTGATCTTCGTCGGCGATGCAGCGATGAGCCCCTACGAGATCAGCCACCCCGGCGGCAGCGTGGAACACTTCAACGAAGAGGCGGGCGCCGTGTGGATGCACCGCGTGGCGCAGACCTATCCCGCCACCGTCTGGCTGAACCCCGTGGCCGAAAAGCAGTGGAGCTATTCGCAGTCCACCAGAATGATCAAGGACCTGCTCGGCGGCAGCATGTACCCCCTCACGCTTGAAGGGCTGGACACCGCCATGCGTGAACTCACCCGCAAGAAGCACTGACCGGAGCCGAGCCATCTGCACCGATTGACCACGGGCGACGCGCCTTTCCCGCTCGGCCCGCAAAGGTCAATCGGCCAGCCGCGCGGTCAGGTCGCCTTGCGCGCGGTCATATAGATCCAGTCGCCCTGCCCCAGCCATGGCCCCATTGCCGCCAGCGGGGCAAACAGCCCGGCATAAGCCAGCCGCTTCGGCATCTTCAGCAGGGTCTGCATCTGGCCGAAGGTATAGGCAAGATCGATGGCGAAATGCCGCGTCGAGGTGACTGCGAATCCCGCCTTCTCCAGCATTGTCTCCAGCGTCTTCGCCGAGAACTGGTAGAGGTGATAAGGCGGTTCCGGATGCGGCCAATAGTCCAGCTTCTTCGCCAGAGGCAGGGAAGCCCGGGGAAACAGTCCGTCGATGTTGGGCGTCGAAAGCACGATGTGCCCGCCCGGCGCAAGCAGGTCCCAGGCCTTGCGCAGATCGCCCAGCGGATCGGGCACATGCTCGATCACGTCGAACATCGTCAGCACGTCGAGCGTGCCCGCCTCCTGCGGCGCATCGTGGATCGTGCCTTCCGCAACCTCGATCCCGAAGTGGGAGCGCGCAAAGGCTGCACTGGCTTCGTTCATCTCCAGCCCGGTCGCCGCAAATCCCGTGGCTTTCGCCCGCGCCGCGAACTGCCCGATCGAACAGCCAACATCGAGCAGCCGCCCGCTCTTCACGCTCCGGCGCGTCTCTGCCAGGTGCCGCACTGCGATCCGGTCCTGCGTTGCAAAAGTCTCGCTCGAAGGATCGCACAGCGCCGCGTGATAGGAAGCGCCCGCCGAATAGAGGACCTTCAATTCCTCCATCGTCGGCGGATTGGCGATATAGGCAAGGCCGCAACCGGTGCAGCGCACCAGATCATAGCCCTTGGCACGGAACAGGTGGTCGGCGCCGGTGGAAGCGCAGCAGTTGCAGCTCACAAGGGTTTCCCGATTGTCGATCAATATCCGCGCCTTATCGCGAAAACCCTTAAGGAAGGCTCAGCCCGCAAGGATTTCATCGCAAGACCCGGAGTGTACGGAGGCCACGCGCCAGCTATCGCCGAATGCATGGATACCCTGAAAGACCAGATCGCCGCGCTGGATTGGTCCGCGCTCGCCCAAAGCCTCGACGACCACGGCTATGCCCTGACTCCTCGCCTGCTCGATGGCGAAGCCTGCGCCGCCCTCGCCGCGCTCTACGGCGATGACACCCGCTTCCGCTCCACCGTCACCATGGCACGCCACGGCTTCGGCAAGGGTGAATACCGCTATTTCGCATACCCCCTGCCGCCGGTCGTGCAGGCGCTGCGCACCGGGCTCTATCCGCTGCGCGGCGACAACTACGATGGCCGGTTGAGCGGCGACTATGATGGCCGGTAGGATCGGTTGTCTGGTCTGATCGTAGGGAGGGGCGCAGCCCCGACCGGAGAGCGGACCAGACAACCGGTG
>NZ_JAROCY010000010.1 GCF_029436685.1 Novosphingobium cyanobacteriorum | reverse complement strand
CATCACAAACCCCGACAAGATCGAAATCGATATCGAAGCCATGAACCTCATTGCCAGACTCCACGGCAGAGGATGGTACGGCAGACAGACCGACATGTTCGAAATGATCAGGCCGAGAGTGTAGCCATCTTCCAAGGCCAAGGAACGCATTGCAGTCGTCTCAATCACGGAGAACTTTGGCCAAGGGCAATCAATGCGCCAGCCCCAGATCTTGACCGTGCTCGTCGCCGAGCCGGGTGCCGCCCAGGCCTCGGTCTCCACATCCACAGTCGGCGTGAAAATGCCAGCCAAGGGGCAAAGCCCCCGTCGTCGCCGCGGCCACCACAATGACCATCGGGATCGCAAGAGTGCGGGTCGGCAATGTGATCAATCAACCTGTCGAATCGGACGCCCGCCCACCGGCAAGCAGGAACTCTGCGGAGCCCGGACGCAGCAGACGAGGCTGACATCGGATATCGAGAGATTGCTGATTGCCGTTGAAGGCGGACCATCACTGCCCGAGATTCAATCTTCGCAAAGCGTCTGGATGGAAACAGCTCGCGCCTTGAAGCTCAACTCGATCCTGGAACAACGAGGGCCACGCCAGCAACGGTCGGCAAGCTGCCTTCCAGCAGAAACCGTGACACGAAGCCCACGATTCGCACGGCATGGATGCACATGGTTGTGTCCAGCGTGAGCGGCTCCCGGGCTCAGATCCTGATCTTGGGCCCAAAGTCCGTTCCGGAGAATGCCATCTGCCGAAGGCAGACAAAGCTGGAGGGCATGGCGCCCTTCGGTGGCCAGCAATGGTGCCCCTGGCCAGACTCGAACTGGCACGGATCTCTCCAACCGATTTTGAGTCGGTCGCGTCTACCATTCCACCACAGGGGCATCCCGTGGGCTTCCGAAGGGGCGGCTTAGACGCCTGCAAAGCCGGGTTCAACCGGCTTCTGCCCCCTTCAGTCGCTTTCAGTGTATAGTCTGCTCCACTCACGTGGAGGCGGCACCGGCCCACTCCCCCGCCCGGCCACCCAACGGAATTGTACGCTGTGGGTGGCCGGGCGGGGGAGTGGGCCGGTGCCGCACCAGTTTCAGCATCGCTGAAACTGGCTAACGTCAGGCCTTCAAGGCACCGACCAGCAGCTTGTGCAGGCGCGAGTGCAGCTGATCGTTGCCGGCCAGCACGGTATCGTCGCAGATCGGCAGTGAACGGCCCTTGTAATCCGAAACGAAGCCGCCCGCCTCACGCACCAGCAGGCAGCCGGCTGCGGTGTCATAGGGCAGCAGCGCCGATTCCCAGAAGCCGTCGTAACGGCCCGCGGCCACCCATGCGAGATCGAGCGAAGCGGCGCCGAAGCGGCGGATTCCCGCCACGCGCGGGGCCAGCTCGGCATAGATCCTGATCCATTCGCCCATATCGCCCCGGCCCGAAAACGGGATGCCCGTGGCGATCAGCGATTCGTCCAGGTGGCGGCGTGACGAAACCCGCAGCCGGCGATCCTGCAGCCAGGCGCCCCGGCTCTTTTCGGCCCAGAAGCTTTCGTCGGTGATCGGCTGATAGACCAGCCCCGCCGTCACCTCGTCCCAGCCAGATCCATCCAGCGTCGGTTCCTGCACCGCGATCGAGATCGCGAAGTGCGGGATGCCGTGCAGGAAGTTGCTGGTGCCGTCCAACGGGTCGATGATGAAGCGCGGCTTGCCCGGTTCGCCCGGAATCTCGCCGCCTTCTTCCAGCAGGAAACCCCAGTCGGGCCGCGCCGCGCGCAGTTCGTCCCACAAGGTGCGCTCGCTGGCCTGGTCCGCCTTCGAAACGAAGTCGGCCGGGCCCTTCTTGCTCACCTGCAGGTGTTCGATTTCGCCGAAGTCGCGACGGAGCTTCTGGCCGGCCTTGCGGGCCGCCTTTTCCATCACGCGCATCAGGCCGGAAATGGCTGCCATGGGATCAGCTGGCCTTGCCGACGTAGGTGCGCTCGTACACGTCCACCACGATGCGGGTACCGGATTCGATGTGCGGCGGCACCATCACGCGCACGCCGTTGTCGAGGATCGCCGGCTTGTAGGAAGACGAGGCGGTCTGCCCCTTCACCACGGCATCGGCTTCCACGATGGTGGCTTCCACCTGTTCGGGCAGCTGCACCGAGATCGGGCGTTCGTCGTACATTTCCAGCACGGCGGTCATGCCATCCTGCAGGAACGCTTCGGCACCGCCGAGCAGGTCCCTGGGCAGGGTGATCTGTTCATAGGTTTCCACGTCCATGAACACCAGATCCTCGCCCTCGGCATAGAGGTACTGGAAATCCTTGGTGTCGAGGCGCACGCGCTCAACCGTGTCGGCGCTGCGGAAGCGGACGTTGGTCTTGCGGCCATCGATCAGGTTCTTCATTTCGACCTGCATGAACGCTCCACCCTTGCCGGGCTGCGTATGCTGGGTCTTGGCAACCTTCCAGATGCCCTTTTCGTATTCCAGGATATTGCCCGGACGGATGTCCACGCCGCTGATCTTCATGATGGAAAGAGCCCTGCCGTTGATCGGGGAAGCGCGGCCCTTAGCCGCTGCGGCCGATTGCTTCAAGTCACGCCAGCGTGTAACCGCCATTCCTGTGATGAAGCGCGCCATTCTCCTTGCCTCGCTGGCCCTTGCCGCCGCCCTGCCCACCGCCCCGGCACAGGCCGTTCCCGGCGGGCAGTTGCGCGTGCTGATCCAGGGCCCGTGGCGCTGCGAGCTGCCCGGAGACGCCACGGCGATGCCGGTGGCGCAGCCCGCCGAAAACTTCCGCGTCGCCCCCGATTCCAGCTATGTGGTCAAGGGGGTGGGCGCAGGCAATTACCTGCGGCTTGGGGACCGGCTGACCATGACCTCCGGCCCGTTCGAAGGCCGCCGCTATGCAGTTGATAGCGAAGCGATGCTGCACCGGCTGGACGAGACGGGCAATCCGACGCAGCTGCGCTGCGTGCGCACCGGTTCGATCACTGCGATGGCCGAATCGGTCGTCCGCTGATCGCGGATCAGGCTGCGGCCCGGCGCATCCGCGCATAGGCCGTGGCCACGATGGCCGCGAATACGGCGATGCCCAGCGGCATCTGCCACGCACCCTCGGCCACCACCGCCAGAATGTCGGGGTTGTTGGTTGCCCCCACGATCGCGGCATAGGCGATGTTGAACAGGCCATCGCCCACGATCAGGCCCGTGGCGGTCAGCACCCCCATCCGCTCGGCAAACTCCGGGTTGGCCTGACGCCGTGACCAGCGGTTGTAGAGGTGGCCCAGCACCGCGCCGACCACGACCATGAAGGTCACCTCCATCGGCAGGTACATGCCCATGCCCACCGCCAGCGGCGGCAGGCTGCCGCGCTTGCTCAGCCGCAATCCTTCGTCCAGCGCGACGACGACCACGCCGATCCCCGCGCCCAGTCCGATCAGGTCCCAGCGCAGGTCACCGCCCAGCACGCCCTGCGCGATGGCGGAGATCAGTGCGGCCTGTGGCGCGGCGAGCGCATCCGGCCCGGCACCCGGCGCGCCCTGGAATCCGAAGGTGTGGTTCAGCAGGTCAAGCAGCGGCGGGATCACCGCCGCGCCGAACAGCACGCCCAGCACCAGCGCCACCTGCTGGCGCCACGGCGTTGCACCTACCAGTTGCCCGGTCTTCAGATCCTGCAGGTTGTCGTTGGAAATGGTCGCCACGCCGAAGACCACGGCGGTGACGAACAGCGCAAAGGCGACCAGTGCCTTGGTGTCTCCACCGCCGCCGAACAGACCGAGCAGCAGCAGCGAGATGCCGAGCGAGGCAAGGATGCCCACGCCCGAGATCGGGCTGTTCGACGCGCCGATCAGCCCTGCCATGTAGCCGCAGACCGAGGCGATGACGATACCTGCGACCAGCACATAGAGCACCGATGCAGCTATCCCCATCGCCCCCACCGGCCCGCCGCTGGCGAAATTGGCCAGCAGCAAGGCGATGGGGATCATCAACAGCGCGATCGTGCCGCCGACAAGACCGATCGGCAGGTCGCGCTCGGTCAGATCAAGGCTGGCATTGCCGCCGGCCCCGCGCGCCCTGCTGGCGGCCAGCGCTGCGGCGATGCCGCGCACGATGGGGCCGATCACCTTCAGAAGCGTCCAGATCGCCGCCACGCCAATGGTACCAGCGCCGATGAAGCGGATCTGGTGGCGGAACACGTCGGAGATAAAGTCCGCCAGCTCTGTGCCGGCAGGCGGCCCTCCGGCGGTGAAGATCGGCAGCAGAAAGCCGAACGAGATGACGATGCCCGTCAGCATCGCCACGCCCACGGCCAGCCCGACAAGATGCCCCACGCCCACCAGCGCCAGCGACAATCCGCCTGAAAGCGCCGTTCCACCAAGGCCGACGGGAATGGTGGCCGATGCGCTTTCTCCCACCAGCTTCAGCTTGGCCAGCAGTGGATAGACCACCGCCATGATCGAGCCGGTGAGCACGGCGGCAAGGCCCTTGCGGTTCTCCTCTTCGCCACCCACGCCCGCGCCGACCTTGAGCACTTCGGCCGCAGCCACGCCTTCCGGATATGGCAGGTCAGACCCCGTCACCAACGCGCGGCGCAGTGGCACCGAATACATCACCCCCAGCACGCCGCCGATCGCGATCACCGCCACCGACTGCCAATAGGGAAAGCCGGTCCAGTACCCCACCATGACAAGGCCCGGCAGCACGAAGACGATCGCCGACAGCGTGCCCGCGCTGCTGGCGATGGTCTGGACGATGTTGTTTTCCTGGATCGTCGCGCCCGGCAGAAGGCGCAGCACCGCCATCGAGATGACCGCTGCTGGAATTGAAGTGGCGAAAGTGAGGCCGATGCGCAGGCCGAGATAGACGTTGGCCGCCGTGAACACCACGGTGAGGATCGCGCCGAGCAGTATGCCGCGCCCGGTCAATTCACGAGGTTGCGATTCACTGGCCAAGGCGATCTCCGTTCCGGGCTGGGGCGTCTATCCCCCTGTCTGGCACGGAATTCCGGATCAGGAAAGCAGTGCGGCCACCGGCGCGAAGCTGCGACGGTGCAGCGGCGTGGGGCCGTGGCGGCGCAGCGCCGCGAGATGCTCGGCCGTGCCATAGCCGGCGTTGCGCTCCCACCCGAAGTGGGGGTGCACTTCGGCATGTGCGCGCATCACCCGGTCGCGGTGTTCCTTGGCGATGATCGAGGCGGCGGAGATGCACGGCTCCAGCGCATCGCCGCCGACGATCGGCCGCGCCGGCCAGCACCAGTCGGCATGGCGGCCATGCGGGGTCAGGTTGCCGTCCACCAGCACCTCGTGGACCTCTTCCGCGTCCAGCTGCGCGCACAGGCCCTGCACCGCCAGCGTCATGGCCAGCATGGTCGCGCCGAAGATGTTGAGCCGGTCGATCTCGTCGGCTTCAACCACCCCCACCGCCCAGCGGCAACGGCGCTTGATCACCGCTTCCAGCTCGCCCCGCCGCTTGCCCGAAAGCTTCTTCGAATCATCGAGGCCGGACGGGCGCGGCTTGCACAGGATCACCGCTGCTGCGACCACCGGGCCGGCAAGAGGTCCCCTCCCCGCCTCGTCCACGCCGATGACGACACGTGAAGACAGGCTGGCACTGGCGCTCAAGGTGTGCATTGTGGGGCCATGATCCGCAAACTCTCGCTCGCCCTATCGCCGCTCGCGCTTGTTGCTGCAAGCTGTGGCCAATCATCTCCTGCGCATAGCCAGCAGGCGGAAACCGAACAGCTCCCGTTCCGCATCACCGAACTCGGCACTTTCGCCGAGCCGTGGGCGATGGCGTTCCTGCCCGATGGCAGCGCGCTGATCACCGAAAAGGCGGGCAAGCTGAAGCTGTGGAAGGCCGACAGGACCGTCGTCGACATCGCAGGCGTCCCCGCGGTCGATTATGGCGGCCAGGGCGGCTTCGGCGATGTGAAGCCCGCGCCCGATTTCGCCACCAGCGGCACGGTCTACCTCACCTGGGTCGAAGCCGGCCTGCATGACACGCGCGGCGCGGTGCTGGGCAAGGCGCGGCTGGCGCTCGATGGATCGCCCCGGCTGGAAGGGCTGCAGGTGATCTGGAAGCAGACGCCCAAGGTCACCGGGCGCGGCCACTTCTCCCACCGCATCGCCTTTTCGCCCGATTGGCGATACCTGTTCCTGTCCAGCGGTGAACGGCAGAAGTTCACCCCGGCGCAGGACCTGACCAACAATCTCGGCAAGGTGCTGCGCCTGACGCTCGACGGCAAGCCCGCGCCGGGCAATCCCTTTGCCGCCAAGGGCGGCGTAGGTGCCGAGATCTGGTCGTACGGCCACCGCAACCTCCTCGGCCTGCAGTTCGATGCCAGGGGCCAGCTCTGGGACCTCGAACACGGCCCGATGGGTGGTGACGAGCTGAACCACGTGGAGCCGGGCAGGAACTATGGCTGGCCACTGGTCTCCGACGGCGATCACTATGACGGCAAGCCGATCCCCCGCAACGCCACCCGTCCCGATCTTGCGCAGCCGGCGATCAGCTGGAACCCGGTGATCGCGCCAGGTGACTTCATCTTCTATCACGGCGATCGCTTCCCCGGGTGGAACGGGCAGGTGCTGATCGCTTCCTTCGCGATAGGGGGCATCTTGCGCCTTTCCATCGATGGCGAAAAGGCGAAGGAGGAAGCGCGCTATTCGCTGGGCCAGCGCATCCGCGAGATCCGGCAGGGCGCAGACGGCGCAATCTATGTGCTGGAGGATGCGCCCGAAGGCCGGCTGCTGAAGCTGGAGCCGATGGCGTGAGCTTCGATCCGGCGCGGGTCGATTGCTGGATATTCGATCTGGACAACACGCTCTACCCGGCGTGGACCGACCTGTTCGGCCAGATCGACGTGCGCATGGGCCAGTTCATCAGCGAACTGCTGGGCTGCGACGCCACCGAGGCGCGGCGGGTGCAGAAGATGTATTTCCACGATCACGGCACCACGCTGGCCGGGCTGATGCACTATCACGCGGTGGACCCGCACCACTTCCTGGACTTTGTCCACGATATCGACATGACCGTGCTGAAGGACGCGCCGCCGCTGGCCGACCGGCTGATGGCGCTGCCGGGGCGGCGGCTGATCTTCACCAACGGCGACGCGCCTTATGCGACGAAGGTGATGGATGCTCTGGGCATCACCCACTGCTTCGAAGGCATGTGGGACATCCATGCCATGGAATACCGCCCGAAGCCCGAACCATCGGCCTATGCCGGCCTGATCGAAGCGTTCGGCATCGATTCCGAACGGGCGGTGTTCGTGGAGGACTCGGCCCGCAATCTCGGCCCGGCAAAGGCCATGGGCATGCAGACGGTCTGGCTCGATCTCGCCACCGAATGGGGTGACCGGGCCAAGGACGATGCCGCGATCGACGTGGTGATCGATGACCTCGTTCCGTGGCTTGATGCGGTGATCGCGCAGGTCGCCACCTGACCGGCGCAGTGCGGGTTCGTATTTTCTGGCCGCATGCTGTTTCCCCGCCCGCGAAAATGCTCTAGGCGGCGCGCCGACTGATTTCCGGGGAGACAAGCCATGACCGCCCAACTCGAAGCCGCCATCGAAGCCGCCATCGAAGCCGCGTGGGAAGCCCGCGCCGACGTAACCCCCGCCAGCACCGATGTGCGCACCGTGGTGGAACAAGCGCTGGAACTGCTGGATAGCGGCAAGGCCCGCGTGGCCGAGAAAGTTGACGGCGAGTGGAAGGTGAACCAGTGGCTGAAGAAGGCCGTGCTGCTCTCGTTCCGCCTCAACGACAATGTGGTGATCGAAGGCGGCGCCGGTGGTGCCCCTGCGTTTGACAAGGTACCGTCGAAGTTCGCCGGCTGGGGCGAGAACCGCTTCCGCGACGCCGGCTTCCGCGTGGTGCCCGGCGCCGTGGCGCGCAAGGGTGCGCACATTGCCAAGGGCGTGGTGTTGATGCCCAGCTTCGTCAACATCGGCGCGTTCGTGGATGAAGGCACCATGGTCGATACCTGGGCCACGGTGGGTTCCTGCGCGCAGATCGGCAAGAACGTGCACATTTCGGGCGGCGCGGGCATCGGCGGCGTGCTTGAGCCGCTGCAGGCCGGCCCGGTGATCATCGAGGACGGCGCCTTCATCGGTGCCCGTTCGGAAGTGGCCGAAGGCGTGATCGTGGGCGAAGGCGCGGTGCTTTCCATGGGCGTGTTCCTGGGTGCATCGACCAAGATCGTCGACCGCGCCACCGGCGAAGTCCACATCGGCCGCGTGCCGCCCTACGCGGTGGTCGTGCCGGGCTCAATGCCGGGCAAGCCGCTGCCCGATGGCACGCCGGGGCCGTCGCTCTACTGCGCCGTGATCGTGAAGACGGTGGACGCGCAGACCCGCAGCAAGACCGGTATCAACGAGCTTCTGCGCGACTGACCCTGAAGCCCCGCGGGCTCAGGCCTGTTGGATTTCATGGATATCAAACCCTTGAAGTAAAACGATGTAGGAATGTTTCCCTGGGGAAACATTCCTACAGCCCAAAGCCGTTTCCCCTCACCTTGCCCCTTCGGCCGGGGAACGTCGGGTGTACCTGCGCGTAGAGCCGCAACAGGCTTTGCGCGAAAGGATCCGACATGGAACGCCAGGGTGAAGAGATTCACATTACCACTCCCGAAGCGCGCGGCGGCGAAACCACTGGCATCATGCGCTATGTGCTGATCATCGCGCTGGTTCTTGCCATCGGTGCGCTCTCGATCATCTGGATCACCGGTGCGCTGACCAGCCCGCAGCCCAACAGCACCGTGGTGAGCGGGCAGCACACGCCTGCGCCCGCCGCGGGCCAATGACACCCGGGCTTGCGGCCCGGATCATTTTACGGAAACCGTCACATGGTCCTGCGTTGATGAAGCGGAAGACCACCGGAGCCGCATCGCCATGACCGTGGGATGGAAAATCGAACCCGATTGCCGCGCGCGCCTGCTTGAACTGGTGCCCCCGCGCTATGTCAGAGTGGTGGCCGATCACGTCACGCGCCGGCCGTTCAACGAGCCCGACGCTGAACCTCCCCCGCCGATCAGCAATGCGCGCATCGTCGGCCGGGCAGATGATGGCACCGGGGTTGAGACGCTCGTCGTCGCGATGGAGGGAACGACTGCGCGGCCTGATGGAGGGATCTGGCACATCACCTGGTCACTCGCCGAAGGACGAAGCGCCAAAGAGAGCAACGAATTACTGTCCGACAAGGAGTGGGAACCGTTCGACGGTGGCCCGCTGAAGCTTACACCAGCGGTATGGTGACGGCTTGACCGCCACGGGCCCGCGCCCGATGGTGCAGCCATGAATGCGGCGGACCTGATCGGCACACTGGGCCTTGCGCCTCATCCCGAAGGCGGGTGGTATCGCGAGACCTGGCGTGCGCAGGCCGCCCATGGTGAGCGCGCCGCCGGAACACTTATCCACTTCCTGCTTGAAACCACGCAGCGATCCCACTGGCATAGGGTTGATGCGGCAGAGATGTGGTTGTGGCACCGTGGCGATCCGCTGACGCTCAAGATGGCTCCGACAGCAGAAGGGCCAGTGATTCAGACTGTGCTGGGCCCGGATCTCGCCAGCGGACAGGTCCTGCAGGCGGTGGTGCCAAAGGATTGGTGGCAGGCGGCTGAACCAGTCGCCGGGCCGGAAGGCTATGCGCTGGCAAGCTGCGTAGTCACGCCGGGCTTTGAATTTGCCGGCTTCACCCTTGCGGACGCTGGATGGGAGCCGGGATGATGACCCGCACGATCGCCCATATCGTGCTGGCGCTGCTCTATGCCGCTGCCGGGGTGCTGCATATCCTCGTGCCCAGGCCATTCCTTGGCATCACGCCGGCATGGGTCCCCTTCCCGGAATTGACCATCCTTGTGACCGGCCTTGCCGAACTGGCGGGCGCGGCGGCACTCCTGCAGCCATGGTCGCCCGCGCTGCGTCGTGCAGGAGGATGGGGCCTTGCCGCCTATGCGGTCTGCGTGTTCCCGGCGAACATCAATCACTTCATCATGGACATGCACCGGCCGGACCATGGGCTGGGCCTTGCCTATCACGTGCCACGCATGGTCCTCCAGCCCGCCTTGGTCTGGCTCGCCCTGTGGGTCAGCGGCGTGATTGGCGACAGGAACCACAAAGCGGCGGGATAATCGCTGGCATTCCCAGTCCCCCTCTGGCAGGCGCACAGCCGGACGGAGGGAATGATGAGCGACGACGATTACGTTTACGACGAGGACAGCGGCGAATGGATGCCGGCGTCCGAACTGGCAGCCAGGCGTGCGGCCGAAGGCGCCGTGGAAGTGCGCGATGCGGTGGGCAATCTGCTGCAGGACGGTGACCAGGTGACCTTGATCAAGGACCTTGAAGTCAAGGGCGCAGGCCAGACGCTGAAGCAGGGCACCCTGATCAAGTCGATCCGCCTTACCGGCGACGCGCAGGAGATCGACTGCAAGTATCCCGGGATCAAGGGCTTGGTGCTGCGAGCGGAATTCGTGCGCAAGCGCTGAGGCAGGTCGACCTCACCTGCCCACGCGGTCTTGGTGACCCAGCACCACCTTCGACGCATCCAGCGAAGCGTCAGGCAGCAGCTTGGCACCTCTGATCGGGCCGCATCACCCCCTCGGACAGCCGGCAGGGTTGATGCCGGGCAACGCCGCCACCCTGCCGCCATGGCGCAACAAGGTGCCAGACCGGCACATGCCGCACCTGCGAAACCAGCTCACCAGGTAAACGCCATGGCGGCATTCCTGCGTTGTGTGCTGTCCAAAGGTGCAGGCAGGCACCCTCCGGTTTATGTCAAAATCGTGATGTTTCAATTCAGTTGCACATACTGCAATTGCAATGCAGCATAACGCATTTGCGTGTTCGCACCTGCAACATCATTAAGGTTCCAACAAGAACACAGGGGTGTCCGAAGGCAATCGCCCTTCACCCATAAGGAACATTGCCATGATCAAGCTTTCCTACTTCGCGGCTGCCGCCGTTGCCTTCCTCGCCGCTCCCGCCGCTTTCGCTGCCGAGGCAGAAGACGGTGCCTTCGCGCACAAGGGCGTGCAGTACAGCTACACCACCGAAGAGGCGGCTGGTGAAAAGGTGATCCGCGGCACCGCCTATGCCGGCAAGGTGCCCTTTGAACTGCACGTGCGCAAGAAGACCGTGACCGGCACCTTCAACAACCGCCCGGTGGAATTCCGCCTGGCCGACGTGAAGAAGCTGGGAATCGACGTCGAAGGCGCCAAGTAAGCGACTGACGCGGGCCCGGTAGCGGGCTGAAAAGGGGCTTTCCGCCAGCGCGGGAGGCCCCTTTTGCGTGCCGGGAACCGTGCCTGCCGGGCGCTGTTGAAGTGGCATGAAGCTGCAGGACCCCATCGCGAAAATCCTGGCTGCAGGCCTCGTGCTGGGCATATTGATCGGCTTGGCCACGCCCACCACGATCCTGGCCCCGCCCGATCCACCCTGGCGTGGCAAGGGCGCCGCACTGGCCCAACGGCAGCAGCAGACGGAGAGCTACGCGGCGACATTCAGCGGGGAAACGTTCAATCCCGCGCCATGGCCAGGCGAGCGCGGAGAGTCCATTCCCCCCAAGGTTGCCCATGCCAGGGTCTATGCCGGTGCAGACTGGCGGCTCGACAGTACAGACTTTCCTCCCGAACCACCGCAGAGGGAAGTGTGGGACGATTACGACGAGCAGGAAGCGGCCACCAGGACAGGGTATGATGATCCCGATCCCGAGGACATCCCTTCACCCGAAGACGATGCCCCGGTCGAGGACGTGCAGGGGCCGGCGAACTATTAAGTCTTCGCCAAGCATTTCCCGCCAATGTGTGCGCCATGGCAAGTGTACCCCGCATCATCGCGCGTCGCGTTGTCTGGCTGCTGCCCGTGTTGGGCGCGGTAACCCTGTTCGCGCAGCGCATGCCGGGTGGAAATGGCGCACCAGCGGACAACGCGGTCGAGACACATGGCGTGCGCGTGACGCGCGGGTACCAAGGCACAGCTTCAGGCAAGGGCCTGCTTGATGGCGTGGGCCAGTTTGCGCATGAGATCGTTCCCGCAGGCTGGCTGCCGGGAAAGCGGGCGGCGGAGGCAGTCACCACGGAAAACGGGGTACGCGTCCACCGCCACCACTGATCTTTGGCGGGTCAGCCTTCCGCTTCGCGTTCAAAGGCCGCGGCACCACCGATCCGCGCGCTGATACGGCCAAGGACCGTGAGCACGACCACTGCCAGTACAGTCGCCACGATGGCATAGCTGTATAGCCCGGCGAGATTGTCGCCCATGCCGAGCATCGCCAGCGTGGCCTTGATCGCTTCGTTCCAGGCCAGCGCAGCGACGAGCCCGAGCGAGGCGGAAGCGAGCGCGATCATCGTCTGGATCATGGCCTTGGGGTCGGTCATCGGCAAAATCTCCCTCGTGGTACTACGGTCCCACGAGGGAGATTGCCGTCATGGCGTCACCGTTTCAAGGGCGCTGGATCAGCGGCAGCGAACGTCCCTGTTGCGGCCACTGTCAACGGCACCGCCGGCAATGGCGCCACCCATGGCGCCGATGATTGCGCCCAGCGGTTTGCTGTCCCCTTCGGCGATGACCGCGCCCAGCGCTGCCCCGGCAAGGCCGCCGACGATGATGCCGGTCGAACCGTCGGACCGGCGGCAGTAATAGCGCCCGTCACGCCCGCGATAGACACGATCGTCATAGCTCAGGCGGCGTTCGCGATATCGTGGATTTTCGCGATAGTATCGATCGGCGTAGTATCCGCCGTAGCTGGGATCAGGATTGTTCCAGTCATAGCGACCGTAGCGGTCATAGTAGCCGCGATCATAGTAGCCCCAGTCACCGTTGCGGTCAGAGGCGTAGCGCGGGCCGTTGTCATAGTAGCCATCGCCATAGGTGGAACAGCCGCCCAGCAGGGCTGCGGCGGCGAGCGGGGCTATCACAAGGGCTTTCTTGGGGAACTTCATGGCGCCTTCTCCATGCGGGAGAGATGGGAGGGCGCAAAGATAAGGGGCGCGCCCGGTGCCAAGCAGCAATCGCCGGGGGGCAGTGTGGTTCCGGCAGGCGTGCGGGAAAGCCCGATCAGTCGAGGGTAACGAAGATCTCCGCCTCCAGCAGCCAATCGGCGCCCGCCTGCCGCCACTTGGCGCCATAGGTGCCCGAAGCCTGCACCTGCCCCTCGATGAGCCCCTGCCAATGGCCGGTTTCCATGGCGATGGGTTCGATCGCGGACACGGTCACGGTTTCCGTCGTGCGGGTGTAGGCGGTGCGCGGACGGGCGGCGAACTCGCGCTTCCATGCCACCAGCTGCGCCTTGCGGCCCGCGATCACGGCGCTGTCCGTGCCCGTCACCAGGATACAGTTCGGGGAGAGGATCGGACCGATGGCGGCGAGATCAGCTTCGGCCAGCGCCCGATTGAATGCGGCGCGGCGCAGGCGAATGGCGAGGTCGGTCATGTGTCAGCGGTTCGGATGTGCTGGCGAAACCAGTGGGCTAGTTCGTCTTCGGTAAGGTCGCCTGCGGCGAGGGCCTGCGCCGTGGCAACGGCGTCAACTGCGGCAAACGCGATCTCCACGCTGTTCAGCACGAGGAATGTGCGCGCGATTACCCAGGCTGTCCGCTTGTTGCCGTCGGTGAAGGGATGGTTGCGCGCTATGCCAAACGCATGGGCAGCGGCAATCTGGCAGAGATCGTCTTCGCCATACTCCCACTGGTTGCACGGCCGTGCCAAGGCGGATTCCAGCGCACCGGAATCCCGCACTCCGCTGGGGCCGCCATGTTCGGCCAATTGCCTGTCGTGGATGGCAAGCGCGAGTCGGCTGTCCAGCCAGACCGGCTCGAGACGGAGGGACATGGGACGTTACTTAGCAAGTTCGCGCAGGATATCGCGATCCTCGCGCATGATCCGCTCGGCTGCGGCCATCTTTTCAGCGAAATCAGGGTCGGCCGCTGTAATGCGGATGCCATCCGGCGCCTCAGTCACGAAAAGCGTGTCGCCCACACCCACGCGAAGCCGGGCGAGCAGTTCCTTGGGCAGGACGATCCCGGCGGAATTGCCGATCTTCGTGATCTTCAGGGGCGCGTTCATACGGGTGTTATAACGGATTGCTTGGCGGGTCGCAAGCTTGCGCCACTTGCGCGGGCGTGGCAGCGGGGCGCATGAACAACCCGCCCCCTCCCCTCGCTGCACCTGCCATCATGGTCGACGGTGATGCGTGCCCGGTGAAGGAGGAAATCTACAAGGTGGCCTTTCGCCACCAGATACCGGTGACGGTGGTCAGCAATTCGCCGTTCCGGGTGCCGGTCCATCCATTGGTACGGCGCGTGGTGGTGAGCGACGGGTTTGACGCCGCGGACGACTGGATTGCCGAAGCTGCCGGGCCGAAAAGCGTGGTGATCACGGCGGACATCCTGCTGGCCGACCGGTGCATCAAGGCGGGCGCGGTGGTGCTTTCTCCTGCAGGAAAGCCCTTTACCGCCAATTCCATAGGCAGCCAGATCGCCACGCGGGCGATCATGGCGGACCTGCGCGCCGGGGGCGACGTGGTGGGCGGCCCCGCCCCGTTCAGCAAGGCCGACCGGTCCCGCTTCCTGCAGGCGCTGGACGAAGCCTTGGTGCGCCTGATGCGAGGTTGAGGGTGCCCGCCGCCCACAGAGAGCGGCGGGAGACCGATCAATCGTGTTCGCGGCCGCCGGCGCCGATGTAGAGCTCGCGGCCCATCTCGTCGTACTTCGCGCTCATCGCCTTCATGCCGGCTTCGGCCTCGGCCTCGTTCGCCACGAAGCCTTCGACCGGCTGGTTCTGCTTGGCGGCAAAGTCACGCACTTCCTGGCTGATCTTCATCGAGCAGAACTTGGGGCCGCACATCGAGCAGAAGTGCGCGGACTTCGCGCCTTCGGCGGGCAGGGTCTGATCGTGGTACTGCTCGGCGGTGTCCGGATCGAGCGAGAGGTTGAACTGGTCGCGCCAGCGGAATTCGAAGCGCGCCTTGCTCAGTGCATCGTCACGCACCTGCGCCGCCGGGTGGCCCTTGGCTAGATCGGCCGCGTGGGCGGCCAGCTTGTAGGTCACCACGCCGACCTTGACGTCATCGCGGTCGGGCAGGCCGAGGTGTTCCTTCGGTGTCACGTAGCAGAGCATGGCGGTGCCGTACCAACCGATCTGCGCCGCGCCGATGCCGCTGGTGATGTGGTCATAGCCCGGCGCGATGTCGGTAACCAGCGGCCCGAGCGTGTAGAACGGCGCTTCGCCGCACGCTTCGAGCTGCTTGGTCATGTTCTCCTTGATCTTGTGCATCGGCACGTGGCCGGGACCCTCGATCATCACCTGAACGTCCTGCGCCCAGGCACGCTTGGTCAGTTCACCCAGGGTGTAGAGCTCGGCGAACTGGGCTTCGTCGTTGGCATCGTAGATCGATCCGGGGCGCAGGCCGTCACCCAGCGAATAGGCCACGTCATAGGCCTTCATGATCTCGGTGATCTCGTCAAAGCGTTCGTAGAGGAACGATTCCTTGTGATGCGCAAGGCACCACTTGGCCATGATCGAACCGCCGCGGCTGACGATTCCGGTCATCCGCTTGGCGGCAAGCGGGATGTAGGGCAGGCGCACACCGGCGTGGATGGTGAAGTAGTCCACGCCCTGTTCGGCCTGTTCGATCAGGGTATCGCGGAAAACCTCCCAGGTCAGGTCCTCGGCAATGCCGCCGACCTTTTCCAGCGCCTGGTAGATCGGCACGGTGCCGATCGGCACGGGGCTGTTGCGCAGGATCCATTCGCGCGTGTCGTGGATGTTGCGACCGGTGGACAGGTCCATCACGGTATCGGCGCCCCAGCGGATCGACCAGACCATCTTGTCGACTTCGCTGGCCACGTCGGACGCGACGGCGGAGTTGCCGATGTTGGCGTTGATCTTGACGAGGAAGTTGCGCCCGATCGCCATCGGTTCGGATTCGGGGTGGTTGATGTTGCTGGGAATGATGGCGCGGCCGCGTGCAACTTCGTCGCGCACGAATTCGGCGGTGACGTAATCAGGGATCGAGGCGCCCCAATCCTGTCCGTCGCGGACCAGCGCTTCCTTCAACTGCTTGCGGCCAAGGTTCTCGCGGATGGCGACATATTCCATCTCGGGCGTGATGATACCCTGGCGGGCATAGTGCATCTGGCTGACGTTGGCGCCGGCCTTGGCGCGCAGGGGGCGCTTTTCGACATTGGGGAAAGCGGGCACGCCAGCGGAGCGGTCAGGCCCCTTCAGGCCGTTGTCCTCGGGCTTGACGGCGCGGCCATCATAGGCCTCGACATCGCCACGGGCCATGATCCAGTCCCGGCGCAGCTTGGGCAGACCGGCGGCGATATCGATGGCGACCTTGCTGTCGGTGTAGGGGCCCGACGTATCGTAGACGCGCACCGGCGGTTCGCCGCTGCTGGGTTCAAGCGAAATCTCACGCATGGCGACGGTGAGGCCGGGAAACCGGGGTGATTCGACGTGGATCTTGCGGCTCCCGCGGATGGGGCCGGTGGTGACGCCGATCTCGAGCTTTGAATTGATGTCCGCCATGCGCAACGCTCCTTCGGCGGGCGGAGTTCGAGACGGGTGCCGTGGCTGCCCTTCCCTCCGCCCGTGCTAACGGGTTCAGGTTCGACGGGTCGGGCTGCGTGACCAGCCCCTCTCAGCCAGCACTGGCTCCCCGGGGTATGGATTCGGGATAGGCCAGCCACGCCACGCTGTCCAGCGGCGGAAAGATCAGGTTGCCGCCTGCCATTGCCGCACCGCCTCGATCGGCGAGGCGAGCATAAGGACGTTGAGAGTCAGGTTGTCTCGGATCATGGCGAGGGTGAAGAGTTCGAAGGCCAGTGCCACGGCGATCGTCAGGCGCGCCGGGACGCGGGCGGCGAAGAGGAAGCCAAGCACCATGCAGGCGATGTCGCTGGCGGAATTGAGGACGCTGTCCCCCGAATAGCCATAGCTGATGGTGACGGCGCGATAGCGATCGATGATGATGGGCGAGTTCTCGAGAAGCTCCCAGCTGCCTTCCACAAGCACGGCCAGCGGCAGCGCCCATGTGCGCGCGGGAAGCCAGCGCCCGAGCCCGGCCCTGCGCCAAAGCAGGTGCGCCACGCCATAGAACAGCATGCCGTGGATCAGGTGGCTGAAGCTGTACCAGTCGGTGATCTGCTGGCTGTTTTCCGCCGACTGCACCTCACCCGCCCAGAAGCGTACCATGCCGCAAGGGCAGATTGGCGGGCGGTGCCACGAAAGCAGGATCACAATCGTGCCAAGCCAGAAAGTGGCGGCAAGAAGCGTGCCGGTACGCCCGGGCAGCAGCGGTTTTGTGGTCAATTCCCCCATTGCCCTGTGGTGCCGCGTGGGGCGTCTGGACGCAAGGCCTGTTGCGCCCCCTGCCCCGAGCGCCTACCCCTGTGGCCATGAGCGTGAGACATTGCGACATTGCGATCCTGGGAGGCGGGCTGGCAGGCGGACTGATTGCCCTGGCGCTGGCGCGCAGCCGCAGCAGCCTATCGCTGCTGCTGGTCGAGCAGGACGATCGGCTTGGCGGCAACCACGTCTGGTCGTTCTTCGGTTCGGACGTGGGCCGGCGCGGGCGTGAACTGCTGGCGCCGCTGGTGACGAAGGGGTGGAGCGGGTACAGTGTGCGCTTCCCGGCCTATACCCGGCATCTCCACACCAGCTATTACACGATGACATCAGACCGGCTGGATGCTGCGCTGCGCAAGGCGCTGCCTGCCGATGCGATCCTGACCGGGGCGCGGGTGCTGGCCTGCAACGCGCACAACGCCACGCTGGGCGACGGCACGCGGATCGAGGCCGGCGCGGTGATCGATGCGCGCGGAGTGCGCAACATGGGGCACCTGACCGGAGGCTGGCAGAAGTTCCTGGGGCGCAGGCTGAAGCTGAAGGCGCCGCACGGGCTGGACAATCCGATCGTGATGGATGCCAGCGTTGAGCAGATCGACGGCTATCGCTTCGTCTATGCCCTGCCCTTTGGCGACGACGACGTCTTCGTGGAGGACACCTATTATTCCGACGGCCCGGCGCTGGATACGGCAGCGCTGGCGCAGCGGATCGACCAATGGGTGGCCGAGCAGGGTTGGCAGATTGAGGCTGTGACCGCTGAGGAGCAAGGTGTACTTCCGGTTGTAACCGGCGGAGATTTTGAGGGATTTCTGCGCTCCACAGGCAAGGATGTGGCGCGGGCGGGAACGCGCGCAGGGCTTTTCCACCCACTGACCAGCTATTCGGTGCCGGATTCGGTGCGATTTGCCCTGGCGGTGGCCGATCAGACCGATCTGGATGGGGATAAACTTTCATCCATGTCTGAGGAGTGGTCTCTAAGACATTGGAAAGCCGGAAAATTTTATCGAGACTTGTCAGCCTTGCTGTTCGTTGCGGCCGATCCGGAGAAGCGCTTCAAGGTGCTTGAGCGGTTCTATCGTCTCAACCCGCAGCTGATCGAACGGTTCTACGCCGGGCGGTCGCGCACGCTGGACAAGCTGCGCGTGCTGGTGGGCAGGCCGCCGGTGCCAATGACCAAGGCGATGGCGGTGCTGGCGGGGGTAGGTCCGAAGACCGCACCACTTACTCTTTCGGGGATGCGCAAGTAGATGAAAAGGGCATGCGTGATCGGCGCCGGCATCGGGGGCCTGGCGCTGGCGATCCGGCTGCAGTCTGGAGGCGTGGCGACCACGCTGGTGGAAGCGCGCGACAAGCCGGGCGGTCGCGCCTATTACTGGGAGCGCGACGGCTTCACCTTCGATGCCGGCCCGACGGTGATCACCGACCCGCCATGCCTGCAGGAGCTGTGGCAGCTGTCAGGTAACGACATGGCGCGGGATGTCGAGCTGATGCCGGTAATGCCGTTCTACCGGCTGAACTGGCCCGACGGCACCAACTTCGATTACTCGAACGACGAAGCCGGGCTGCGGGCGGAGATCGCCAAGATCTCGCCGCGTGACGTTACGGGTTATGACGACTTCCTCGAATACTCGGCCGGGGTCTTCGAGGAAGGTTACGTCAAGCTTGGGGCGGTGCCGTTCCTCGACTTCGCCAGCATGATCAAGGCGGCCCCTGCCCTGGCCAAGTACCAGGCCTGGCGCTCGGTCTATTCGATGGTCAGCAAGTTCGTGAGTAACGAAAAGCTGCGCGAGGCCTTCAGTTTCCACACCCTGCTGGTCGGCGGCAACCCGATGAGCACCAGTGCGATCTATGCCCTGATCCACAAGCTGGAGAAGGACGGCGGCGTTTGGTGGGCCAAGGGCGGCACCAACCGGCTGATCGCGGGCATGGTCACGCATTTCCAGCGGCTTGGCGGCGATGTGCGGATGGGGGATGCCGTAACGAAGATCCACTCACTGGGCAGTAACGTTACGGCGGTCGAGACGCGTAGCGGGTGGAAGGAGAATTTCGACGCTGTCGCTTCCAATGGCGATATCGTCCACACCTACAAGGACCTGCTGGCCGACAACGGCCATGCCCAGCGCCGGGCCAAGTCTCTCAAGCGCAAGCGCTTTTCACCCAGCCTGTTCGTCGTCCACTTCGGCGTGGAGGGTTCGTGGCCCGGTATTCCGCACCACATGATCCTGTTCGGTCCGCGCTACAAGGGCCTGCTGGACGACATCTATCACCACGGCGTGCTGCCGCAGGACTTCTCGATCTATCTCCACCATCCCACGGTCACCGATCCGTCCATGGCGCCCGAGGGGATGAGCACGTTCTACGCGCTGGTGCCGGTGGCCAACATGGGCAAACTGCCGGTGGACTGGGCCGAAGTGGGCCCGATGCTGGAAAAGCGCATTCTTGACGAAGTTGGCCGGAGGCTGATCCCCGACATTCACCAGCGTATCGTAACGAAGTTCCATTACGCGCCCAGCAACTTCGCCACAGACCTTTCGGCACATCTGGGCAGCGCGTTCAGCCTTGAGCCGTTACTAACGCAGAGCGCCTATTTCCGCGCGCACAACCGTGACGATGCCATCCGCAACCTGTACCTGGTGGGCGCGGGCACGCATCCGGGCGCGGGCATTCCCGGCGTGGTCGGCAGTGCCAAGGCCACGGCCAAGCTGATGCTGGAAGATCTCGCTTGAAACGTGTCGCGGTCTATTGCGGTTCGGCCAGCCCGGCCGACGAACGTTACGTTGCGCTTGCTGCAGAAACAGGGCGAACTCTGGCCCGGCGCGGCATCGGCGTTGTCTATGGCGGTGGGCGGATGGGCCTGATGGGCGCGGTCGCCGAGGCCGCACTTGACGCCGGCGGCGAAGTGATCGGCGTAATTCCGCAGGCGCTGGTTGACGCGGAGCTGGCCAATCCGGCTTGCAGCGAACTTCGTATCGTAACGGGCATGCACGAACGCAAGCGCGCGTTCACCGACCTCTCCGACGGCTTCCTCACCCTCCCCGGCGGCGTGGGCACGATGGACGAGCTGTGGGAGGCGGTCAGCTGGGCGCAGCTTGGTTATCACGCCAAGCCGGTGGGCCTGCTGAATGCTTTCGGCTTCTTTGACCACCTTCTGGCCTTCAACCGCCATATGATCGACGTCGGCTTTGTGCGGCCCGCCCATGCCGGCATCATCATGGCGGAGCACGAACTGGACCTGTTGCTCGATCGCATGGCGGCGCATGAACCGCATGTGCCGATCTTCGCGATGAAGGCCGGCGACCTGTAACGTAACAGATGCCGGAGCGTGCCATCCTCGTCGCCCAGGCGCGCGACACGATCCGCAAGGGATCGAAGAGCTTTGCCTCGGCCAGTCGCCTGTTCGACCAGACCACGCGTGAGCGGGCCTGGCTGCTCTATGCATGGTGTCGGCGTTGTGACGACCTGATCGACGGACAGGAACTGGGTGGCGCGTTGGGTAACGATGCGGGATCCGAGGAGCGTCTCGTAACGGTCCGCACCTTGACCGCCAAGGCATTTGCCGGTGAGCCGACCGGAGATCCGGCCTTCGACGCGCTGGGCCAGGTGGCGCGCGAAACCGGCCTCACACCCGACATGGCTGAGGACGTGATCCGGGGTTTCGCGCTGGATGTGGCCGACTGGCAACCGCGCAGCGAGGCCGACCTGATGCGATACTGCTGGCACGTGGCAGGCGCGGTGGGCGTGATGATGGCCGTGGTCATGGGCGTGGACCCGAACGATGAAGACACACTCGATCGTGCCTGTGACCTGGGGCTGGCGTTCCAGTTGGCGAACATCGCGCGTGACATTCGCGAGGATGATGCGGGCGAGCGCTGTTACGTACCAGCGGAATGGCTGGCGGAGGCGGACATTCCGCCCGGCGAACAGATGAAGCCTCTGTACCGCAGGGCGCTGACCCAGCAGGTGGCCCGGCTCTGCGGGCTGGCGCAGGCGCACGAATGTTCGGCACGGATCGGCGCAGCTCGGCTTTCATTCCGTCAGCGCTGGGCAATCCTTTCCGCTGCCGGCATCTATGGCGGCATTGCGCGCGAAGTTACGCGACGGGGAGAAGCGGCGTGGGACCGTCGCGTAACGGTGCCGCGCAGGGAGAAGGCCGGACTGATCTGGCGCGCGCTGTGGCACGCGGTTCGCGGCCCCACGCGCGATTGTGCCCGCCAGGCCGAGGGGCGTCGTTACACACGCAGGGCGCTTGCCGCACTCGGGCGAACGTGACGGCACACCAAATCGCTTTGTAACCTTTCGCTGGCGTGGCACGAGTGCGTGACGGAAGCATGGAGGCGGGTGACAAGCATGGCCGAGCGACCGCTGGTTTACCGAACGAAGCTGCCGGTGCGGCTGTGGCACTGGATCAACGCCCTGACGATTTTCATCATGCTGATGAGCGGAATGATGATCTTCAATGCCCACCCGCGGCTCTATTGGGGAAAGGCGGGCGCCAATTTCGACCCTGCCTGGCTGGAAATCGGCAATCGCGGGCAAACCGGGTTCCTCAACCTGCTGGGCGTGGAAATTCCGACCACGGGTGTGCTGGGGTATGCGCAGGGAACGGCCGAGGCGTTTCCGCCGCTGGTTACCATCCCTTCGAGCTACAGCATCGCAGCCGCGCGACAGTGGCACTTCGCCTTTGCGTGGGTACTGGTGATCGCGCTGGCCATTTTCCTGATATACGCCATTTTTTCCAGACATTTATGGCGTGATCTTGCGTTGAAACGTGAAGAGCTGAGCCCTTCCCACCTCTGGGCTGACATCAAGGAGCACGCGCGGCTCCACTTTCCCACCGGGGAAAAGGCGCGCGCCTACAATCCGTTGCAGAAGATCGCCTATCTGGGCGTGCTGTTCATGCTGATCCCGCTGGTGGTGCTGACCGGGCTGACAATGTCTCCGGCCATGGACGCGGCATGGCCGTGGCTGCCTGAATTGTTTGGGGGGCGGCAATCGGCGCGGTCGATCCATTTCCTCTGCGCCTTCGGCTTTGCCCTGTTCATCGCCGTGCATCTTCTGATGGTGGTGCTGGCCGGGCCGTTCAACGAACTGCGTTCGATCATCACGGGCTGGTACCGCCTGCCGGCCGAACGGGAGGTGAAGCCATGACGGTGATCTCGCGGCGGAACATGCTGGTGGGTACAGGCGGGCTGATGCTTGCAGGGTGTGACCGGATCGTGGCCTCCCCCACGGTGAAGCAGGTGCTGACACTGGGAGAAAAGGCCACGCGCAGCACGCAGCGCCTGATATCGGACCGCAACGCGCTGGCACAGGAGTTCGGCCGGGCCGACATTTCGCCTGTGTTCAAGGAGAACGGCACCAAGCGGCCGCAGGGCGATGCCTATGCCGCGCACGTGGCCAACGGCTTTGCCGATTGGCGGCTGGTGGTGGACGGCCTTGTGGCGCAGCCCATGGCGCTTGGCCTGCCGCAGATCCTCGCGGCGCCTTCGCGCACGCAGATCACTCGGCATGACTGCGTGGAGGGCTGGAGCGCGATCGGTGAATGGACCGGGTTGCCGCTGGGGTTGCTGCTGAAGCAGGCGCAGCTATCCACCAATGCGCGCTTCATCGTGTTCCATTGCGCGGACACGCTGTTCGGCAAGCCTTACTACGAGAGCATAGACCTGATCGATGCGTTTCACCCGCAGACGATCCTGGCGCACAGCCTGAACCGGCAGAGGCTGGGCATTGGCCACGGCGCGCCCCTGCGCCTGCGCGTGGAACGTCAGCTGGGCTACAAGCAGGCGAAGTACGTGATGCGGATCGAGGCAGTGGCCAGCCTTGACCGGCTGCACGGCGGCAAGGGTGGATTCTGGGAAGACCGGTCCGGATACCAGTGGTACGCCGGGATCTGATCATCAGACTTTGACGATACCCTGGTCGATCAGGCTGCGTGCGGTATCGATGATGGTCTGTTCGACCGGGAGCATGGTCCAGCCCACCCGCTCCATCGCGTGGGCGGAACTGGCGGCGCGATGCTTGCCGAGTTCGCTGGAAACCTGCTTGATCGATGCGCTGAAGGGGGCGGCCGCCTTGACGATCCAGTCCGGCAGTCTGCGCGTCGGCACCTTGCGCGCCTCATGCCCCAGGTTACGCCGGAGGATCTTCGCAATCTGGGCGAAGGTGAGGAAGGGGCCGGAGGCCAGAAAGCGTTCCCCGGCGAGGCCCGGCGTCACCAGTGCGCGGACGTGAAGGTCGGCCACGTCGCGCACATCGACAATGCCGAAGCCGACATCCGGCAAGGCGGGAATGGCGCCTTCGAGCAGTTGCTTGACCAGCTCGATCGAGGTGGAAAGGTCGCGGCTCGCCACCGGGCCGAGCACCGCGACGGGATTGACCGAGGCGAACTCCATGCCCTCGCCTTCGGCAACGATCCAGTCGCGCGCCGCGCGTTCGGCCACGGTCTTGCTGCGCATGTAGGGCGGCACGGCCGGGTTGGTCAGGTCGGTCCAGTCGGCCTCGGTGAACTCGTGGCCCGGAACATAGCGGTGCGCGGGGTGTCCATAGCCGACTGCGGCGAACGAGGACGTGAGGACGAAGCGCCCAGCCCCCGCGGCCTTGGCGGCCTTGAGCGCGCGCAGGGCGCCGTCCCGCGCGGGGCGGATCAGCTCTTCCGCATCCTTTGGCACCGTGAGCGGGAACGGTGAGGCCACGTGGGTGACGTGGCTGCAGCCCTGCGCCGCTTCGGCCCATCCGGCATCAGAAGTCAGGTCTGCGGCGAAGAACCGCAGCGTTTCAGCCGTGCCGCCGAGTCGGGGCCGCAATTCCGCCTCGCGCGAAAGGCTGCGTACGGTGGTGTGGACGGTCCAGCCCGTATCCAGCAGCTGCCGGATCAAGAAGCCGGCGATATAGCCGCTTCCGCCCGTGACCAGGACCGTTCCACCCATCTGCGCCTCCCGCTGAACCTCGCGCGGGGAGAGTACGCCATGGGTTGCAAACCGCAACCCAATTGTCAGCGCATCAGCACCAGTTCCTCGGCCATCGAGGGATGCAGCGCCACCGTGGCGTCGAAATCGGCCTTGGTCAGCCCGGCCTTCACGGCGATGGCTGCAGCCTGCAGGATCTCGGGCGCTTCGGGGCCGATCATGTGGATGCCCAGCACCCGGTCCGTGCCGGCGTCCACGATCATCTTGTAGAGGCCACGCTCAGGCCGATGGCCGAAGATGTTTTTCATCGGGCGGAAATCCGACGAAAAGACCTTGATATTGCTGCCGAAGGCGTTGCGCGCCTGGGATTCCGTCAGCCCCACGCCCGCCAGTGGGGGCTGCGAGAACACCGCGCTGGGGATGCAGTCATAGGAGATGGTCGTCTCCTTGCCGCCAAAGACCCGATCGGCAAAGGCATGACCTTCGCGGATGGCGACGGGGGTGAGTTGGACCCGGTCGGTCACGTCGCCCACGGCATAGATGCTGTCACAGGTGGTCTTCCCGGTGTCGTCCACCTTGATCTCGCCATTCTCGCCCAGTTCCACGCCCGCCGTCTCAAGGCCGAGACCCGGCGTCTTGGGCTTGCGACCGGTGGCGACCAGGATCAGGTCGCAGACCAGCGGGTCGGGCTTGCCCGCCAGATGGGCTTCAAGGCAGCCATCCTCGCGCTTCACCACCTTATCGAAGGGCGAGTTGAACTTGTATTCGATGCCACGCGCCATGGTGATCTGCAGCAGCCGATCGCGCAGCGATTCGTCATAGCCGCGCAGCAGGGTCTCGCTGCGGTTGACGACGGTGACATGGCAGCCGAGCGCATTGAAGATGCCGGCGAACTCCATGGCGATATAGCCCGCGCCGGAAATGACGACGCGGCGCGGCAGTTCGGGCAGGTGGAACACCTCGTTGGAGGTGATGCAGTGCTCTGCACCCTCGAAAGAGGGCGTCACCGGCCACGCGCCCACGGCCACGAGGATGTATTTCGCGGTGACCTCGCGGCCAGAGGCGAGCCGGACCGAGTGCGGGCCGGTCACCTCGGCGCGTTCCAGGAATCGCTCGACCTTGTTGTTTTCCAGCGTGGTTGTGTAGGCCGCGTTCAGGCGATCGACGTCCTTGAGCACGGCATCGCGCAGGGTTGGCCAGTCGAACTTCAGGTCTCCCACCGTCCAGCCATAATTGGCGGCGTCCTGCAGTTCCTCGGCAAAGTGCGATCCATAGACCAGCAGCTTCTTCGGCACGCAGCCGCGGATCACGCAGGTGCCGCCAACCCGGTACTCTTCAGCCACGGCCACGCGCGCGCCATGGCTGGCGGCGATGCGGCTGGCCCGCACCCCGCCTGATCCGGCGCCGATGACGAAGAGATCGTAGTCGTATTCCTGCTCGGCCATTGGAAGCTCCTTTGCCGCCGCATATGGGGCGAAGGGGGCCTGCTTGCCAATGGGTTTGGCAGGAAAACGCGTCAGGCGATACCCGCAGCCTTCAACAGCGCCTCGGTCGATGGGTCGAAGCCATCGCCGCCACCAGCGTCGATCTGCTTGGCAATGGCCTTGCCCAGTTCCACCCCGAACTGGTCGAACGGGTTGATGCCGAGCAGCATGGCCGAAACGAACGTGCGATGTTCGTGGAACGCAATCAGCGCGCCGAGCGTGGCGGGGTTGAGATCGTCGCACAGGATCGTGGCGGAGGGGCGATCACCCGGATAGGCACGGGCTCCGTCCTCGCTGGACTTGCCGGCCATCAAGGCCGCGCCTTGGGCAAAGCAGTTGGACAGCAGGATCTGGTGATGGACCGGATCGAGATCGTGACCGGGGATCTTCACCGCGAGGAAATCGACCGGGATCAGGTGCGTGCCCTGGTGCAGCAACTGGAACACCGCGTGCTGGGCATCGGTGCCCACCCCGCCCCAGGTGATCGGTGCGCTGGGCCGGGTGAGCGGGGCGCCATCGGCGGTCACGCGCTTGCCATTCGATTCCATCTCAAGCTGCTGGAGATAGTCGGGCAGCAGCGCGAGCCGTTCGTCATAGGCGAAGACGGCGCGGGTCTGGCAGCCGCGCACCTGCGTATAATAGAGATCGGCGAAGGCGGCACGGACGACAGCGTTCGCCTCAAGCTGCGCTTCGATGAAATGGCGGTCGATCGCGGCCGCGCCATCGAGGAATTCGGCAAAGGCATCGCTGCCCAGCGCCAGCGCCACAGGAAAGCCGATGGAGGACCACAGCGAGTAACGACCGCCAACGCTTTCGCTGAACGGCAGCACACGGGTTTCGTCCACGCCCCATTCCACCGCCTTGTCCGGCGCGGCGGTGAGCGCGACGACGCGGCCATAGGGATCGGCCACGCCACCCTGCTCCAGCCATTCGATTGCCGAAGCGGCATTGGTCATCGTTTCCGTGGTCGTGAACGTCTTGGAGGCGACGGCGATCATGGTGGTGGCCGGATCACAGGCCTTCATTGCCGCTTCCAGCGCGCAGCCATCGATGTTGGAGACGACATGAACCGCCACCTTGGCCTCGTCACGCGCCAGGGCATCGATGGCGAGCGCGGGGCCAAGGGCGGAACCGCCGATGCCGATGTGGATCAGGCTCTTCACATCGCCCAACAGGCCTTCGTGGATCGCGTCGACCAGCCCCTTCATGCGGGCGTGCAGTGCCTCGGCTTCCACCACGCTGGCGGGATTGCCGACGCCACGCTCGGCGGTGTGTTCGGCAGCGCGGCCTTCGGTATTGTTGATCTTATCCCCGTCGATCAGCGCCTGCCGCTTACCCGCAAGGTTCATCGCGGTGGCAAGGCGCGCGAGCACGCTGGTGACTTCGGCGGAAAGATGGGTCTTCGACCAATCGAAGCGGATCGCGCCGCCGGGCAGGTCAAGCGTGGTGCAGAACGCATCAAGCCGGTCGGGCGCGGCGAAAAGCTCCGCCAGCGTGGGGCGCGAAAGGCCTTCCAGTTCCTGCCACAGCGCGGCCGCCTGATCGGTCATTGGTGCATTTCCTTCTTCGCAGGTGCGGAATCGCCCCTTCATGCCCGCTCAGGGCCAATCCGCCAAGCGCCGACGTGGATCGACGAACGGGGGTGCAATCGTATTTGATCGCGGCTATCGGCTGAATATCACCCTTGACGGGAAGCAGCCCCCTCCACATGACCGCCTCCATGAACGAAACGCCCGAAAACGCGCCCGAAGCCACCACTGCCGCGCCCGCTGCGGCACCTGCCCCGGCCGCGCCGGTGAAGAAGGAAAAGAAGGAAGACAGCTTCGGCGTGTTCCTGGTGAAGCTGGTGCTGATCGTGGCGATCTTCCGCAGCTTCATTTTCTCACCTTTCAACATCCCTTCGGAATCGATGCTGCCAAGGCTTGAGAACGGGGATTACCTGCTCGCCGCCAAGTGGCCGTTCGGCTATTCTAGGTATTCGCTGCCGTTCAGCGTGCCCCTGTTGCCCAAGCGCATCCTTGCTGGGCAGCCCAACCGTGGCGACGTGGTGATCTTCAAGGCGCCGCCGGGCAACGATGTGGACTACATCAAGCGCGTGATCGGCCTGCCGGGTGACACCGTCCAGATGATTGGCGGCGTGCTGAACATCAACGGCAAGCCGGTGCCCAAGGTGAAGATCGAGGACTTCGTGATCCCGGTTTCGGCCAACACCAACTGTGTCAGCCCGGAATTCGAGGTCATGGAGAAGGACGGCACGCCGACCTGCCATTACCCGCAGTTCCGCGAGACGATGCCCGAGGGCAAGAGCTACAACGTGCTCGACCTCGGCTATCGCCAGCAGGATGACACGGTGCCCGTGGTCGTGCCCGAGGGCCACCTGTTCCTGATGGGCGACAACCGCGACAATTCGATGGACAGCCGTTTCCCGGCGGTCGAAGGCGGCGGGATCGGGCTGGTGCCGCAGGACAACCTCGTCGGCCGTGCGACGATCGTGATGTGGTCCACCGATGGCAGCGCCAACTGGTTCCTGCCCTGGACATGGTTCACCGCCGCACGGTGGAACCGGATCGGGGGCACGTTCTGAGCGGTCCCGTGCTGAGCGACGATGCGGCAGGGTTCCTGACCGCGCTGACCGGGGCCGCGCCGCAGCGGCCCGACATGTGGAACGACGCGCTGACCCACGGATCGATGGGCGAGACGCGCGATTACCAGCGGCTGGAATTCCTGGGTGACCGGGTTCTGGGGCTGGTGATCGCCGACTGGCTTTATGAACGCAGCGAAGGCGCCGAGGGCAAGCTCTCGCAGCGGCTCAACGCGTTGGTCGCGCGCGAAACCTGCGCCGATGTCGCCCGCGCACTGGGCGTGCAGCCATACATGCGGCTGGGCAAGCAGGCGCGCGATGATGGCGGCGCCGACAGCGACAACATCCTGGGCGACGTGATGGAGGCACTGATCGGTGCGCTGTTCCTTGAACGCGGGTTCGAGGCGGCCCGCGCCTTCGTTCGCAAGGCCTGGGCGCGGCCCATGGAGGGCGGCACCGGGCAACGCAAGCATCCCAAGGCCGCGCTGCAGGAATGGGCGGCGGGCAACCGGCGCAAGCCGCCGGTCTATGCCATCGTTTCGCGCGAAGGGCCCGACCACGCGGCCACGTTCACCGTTTCCGTTTCCGTGAAGGGCGTCGGTGAAGCCGAAGCACGCGGATCATCCAAGCAGGAGGCGGAGACCAACGCCGCCCGCGATTTCATGAAGAAGTTTGCATGACACAGAAATGCGGCCTCGTCGCCGTTATCGGCGCCCCGAATGCGGGCAAGTCCACCCTCGTCAACGCGCTCGTCGGCCAGAAGGTGGCGATCGTATCAGCCAAGGCGCAGACCACGCGCGCGCGGCTGATGGGCATTGCCCTGCAGGATGAGGTGCAGATCATCCTGGCCGACACGCCCGGCCTGTTCGAGCCCAAGCGCCGGCTCGACCGGGCGATGGTCAACGCCGTGTGGGAAGGCGCATCGGAAGCCGACGCCATCCTGCTGGTGGTGGATTCGCGCAAGAAGAAACGCGACTATCTCGAGCCCATTCTGGAGAGCCTGAAGGACCGGCCCGAGCGCAAGATCTTGGTGCTCAACAAGGTGGACGCCACGCCCAAGGAACCGCTGCTGGTGATGGCCGAGGAGCTTTCCCCCGCCGGCAACTTCGACGAGGTGTTCTTCGTTTCCGCTCTGACCAACGACGGCGTGGCCGAACTGAAGACACGCCTTGCAGAACTGATGCCGGAAGGTGCCTGGCACTATCCCGAGGATCAGGTTTCCGATGCCTCGGAACGCCTGCTAGCCGCCGAGATCACTCGCGAGCAGATCTACCGCCAGTTGCACGACGAACTGCCCTATGACAGCGCGGTGCGGCCCGAGAGCTATACCCACCGCAAGGATGGGTCGGTGGAGATCCACCAGCAGATCGTGATCGCGCGTGACAGCCAGCGCGGCATCGTGCTGGGCAAGGGCGGATCGAAGCTGAAATCAATCGGCGAGGCCGCGCGCAAGGAGCTGGCCGAGCTGCTCGGCGTGAAGGTCCACCTGTTCCTGCACGTGAAGGTGGAAGAAAACTGGGCGGAAAGCCGGGAAATCTACGAAGAGATCGGCCTCGACTGGGTAAAATGATCCCGTCGCACCGGTTTATGCGACGGCGCGAGCTCTTTTCGGGACACCAACCCATTATTGCCGAAGGATAAACACGACAGCCGCGTTTGCACTTGCACAGTGACAGACGCGGAGTGCGTGAATGCCCGGAATTGCGAGTGCGACCCTGCAGGCCCCCCGCCGTGCGCTGGTGGAGGTCTGGCGGGGGCGGCACGGTGGCATTGCGCAGGGCTGGCTTTCGCTGGCCGCCTATCTCTTCCTCGCGCTGTCCTTCCGCGCGTTCCTGATCGGCAATCCCGTCGTCCATGTGGATGAGGAGTTCTACCTCTATGCGGCCCAACGCTGGCAGCAAGGCGCCCTGCCCTATGTCGGGGTGTGGGACCGCAAGCCGATCGGCCTGTTTGCGCTCTATCGCCTGTTTGTGATGGCCCCGGGCGGCGGGCTGGTCGCCTACCAGCTTGCCGGGATCGTCTTCACCGCGCTGACGGCGCTGGTGGTGGAGCGCATGGCGAAGGAGATCGCACCGCCCCGCGCCACATGGCTCGCCGGTGCAGCCTATGTCCTCTACATGCCTGTCTTCAACTGCGCGCTGGGCCAGGGGCCGGTGTTCTACAACCTGCCGGTAGCGCTCGCGGCGCTGACCGTGATGGAGGCCTGGAAGCGACCCAACGCGCCGGACCTGCTGGCGCGCGGCGTGCAGGCGATGGCGCTGGTCGGCATCGCCATGCAGATCAAGACCTGCGTGGTGTTCGAGGGCATGGCCTTGGGCCTGATGCTGCTGGCGCGGGGTTGGGCCGATGGCTGGCGCGGGTGGCGCTTCGCCATGGCATGTGCGGTATGGGCGGGGATCGCCATCCTGCCGATGGCGCTGGCCCTCGGCGCCTATGCCGCGGCAGGGCATGGCGAAGCCTTCATTCAGGCGAACTTCGTCTCGGTGTTCCAGCGTGGGCCGGAAGGGCCCGTCGCCGGGTTCCGCGTGTTCAAGGAAACGCTGGCGCTTTCACCCTTCATCCTCGCGATCCTGCTAGCTCCAAGGCGCATGCCGATGCCACGGGCGCACCCGGTAGCCCTGCGCGCGCTGCGCCTATGGGCGGCGGCGGCGGTGCTGGGCTTCCTTGTGTTCGGCACATGGTACGATCACTATGTCGCGCCGACGCTTGCGCCCCTGTCGGTGCTGGCAGCGCCCGCCCTCGCCCGGACCAAGCCGGGAGAGCGGTGGTATGGCCGCCTGCTGCTGGGCTTCGGGGCGGTCGCGGGGCTGGTGGTGATGGTCTATCAGGTCCATCGGCACGGCAACGGGCAGCAGGTCAGCCATCTTGCCTCCACGGTGCGATCGGAGATCCATGGCGGCTGCTATTTCCAGTTCGATGGCGAACCGGCGTTCTATCAGGCCGTGGGGGCCTGCGTCCCAACGCGCTTCGCTTTTCCCAATCACCTGACCACCTATACCGAGGCGACGGCTATCGGGGCCGATCCCAATGTGGAAGTCGCGCGGATCATGCTTTCCCGGCCGGACGTGGTGCAGGTGGCCGAGTGGAAGAAGATCTACCTGCCCAACCATGTCAGCCGCGCGGTGCTGATGGATTTCCTTCTTCGGGACTACGAGCATTACGCCAGCGTGCAGGTGGGCGAGCGCAGCTATGGCCTGTGGCGACCGAAGCTGCGCCCGCAGGATACGGGCGCAGCCATTCCGACAAGCGCCGTTCAGGGGTAGCGCGTGGTCCAGTCGGCCGGATAGGGCGGCACCCAGGCAGGCGGATGCACCCACGTGGTGCCGCGCGGCGCGAAGCTGCCCTCAATGGTGCCGATGCGCTGCATCGCGTCGCTGACGGCAGCATCGCGACACGAGGGCGCCACCGGATCGGTCGTGTCGGTCTCGCCCATCTTCTCGCACAGGAAGCGTGCGGTCAGCGAAACGCGGCGGCGCAGTTCATCCTTGCCGGCCTTGGTGCTGAGGTCGAGATCGGCGTAACTGACCGCCTGTGACAGCGACTGCACGCTGTCGGGCACCTTGCCATAGCGGCCGGTCACGGTGATTTCCTCTGCCGCGCCCTGTGCCGTGGCGATGGCCGGAATGGTCAGCGTGGCCAGCGAGACGGCCGGGGCAACGAGTTTTCGAAGTAGCATTGGTCTGCTCCTGATGTGGAGCCGACACCCATCCTCCCGCCAGGCGGTCGCGAAAGGAATGGAGGGCAGGCCGCGCCGTTCCCCCCGCTTGCGACGAACAGTGCGCCGCAAGCGGGGATGCGCATCCTTTCAGCGCAGCTTGGCGATGGTCATGCCGTGCTCCTTCGCCGCATCCTTGGTCGATTCCTCGGTGCGGTTCAGGGATTTGGCGATTTCCTTCAGACCCTTGCCCTTGGAGGCGAGGCTGCGCAGTTTCTGCAGTTCGTCCGGCTTCCACGGCTGGCGGTGGCGGGCAACCTTCTCGCTCATTCGCCCGACTCCGCCTTGGTGGCCTTCTTCCTGGGTGCAGCCTTCTTCGCTGCCGGCTTCTTGGCCCCATCCGTGGCGGTCGGGGCCTTCTTGGCCGGAGCCTTCTTTGCAGTCGCCTTCTTTTTGCCCTTGGCCGGGGCCTTGGCGGCGCGCTCATCGATCAGGACCACGGCCTGCTCCGCCGTCAGTTCCTCGGGCTTCTTGTCACGCGGCAGGGTGGCGTTGGTGGTGCCGTCGGTCACATAGGGGCCATAGCGGCCCGCCATCAGCTTCATCTCACCGCCCGAAGTCGGGTGCGGGCCGAACGTCTTGAGCGGTTCCGCAGCCTGCCTGTTACCCCTCGCGCCTGCTCCGGAAGCCGCTTCGGCCAGCTTGACCACCGCCGCGTTCATGCCGGTTTCGAATACCTCGGATGTCGCCTTGAGCCGGGCATACTTGCCGTCGTGCGACAGGTACGGCCCATAGCGCCCGATCGAGGCGACGATGGGCTTGCCGCTCTCCGGGTGCATGCCGATTTCGCGCGGCAGGTTCAGCAGCTTCAGCGCCCATTCCAGGTCCAGCTCCGGGATGTCCTTGGGGATCGAGGCACGCTTGGCCTCCTTGCCCTCGCCCAGCTGGATATAGGGGCCAAAGCGCCCGGTGCGGCGCATCACCTCAAGGCCCGTCACCGGGTCCTTGCCAAGGCCGCTCTCCTCGCCCTCACCGCCATCGCCTTCGCCGCCCGGCTGCGCGAACTTGCGGGTGAACTTGCACTCGGGATAGTTCGAGCAGGCGACGAACGCACCATACTTGCCACCGCGAAGGGCCAACCGCCCCTCGCCGCACTTGGGGCACAGGCGCGGATCGCCGCCCTCGGCCTTCTGCGGGAAGAGGTAGTCGGACAGGAAGGTGTCGAGTTCGGCGGTCACCTCGCTCGGCTTCTTTTCCATCACCTCATCGGACTTGGGCTTGAAGTCCTTCCAGAACGCGGCGAGCACCGCTTTCCAGGCGGCGCGGCCGCCGGACACGTCGTCCAGCTCGTCCTCCATCCCGGCAGTGAATTCATAGGCGACATAGCGGTCAAAGAATCGTTCGAGAAACGCTGTCAACAACCGCCCGCTTTCCTCTGCGAAGAAACGGTTTTTTTCGGTTCTGACGTAGTTTCGGTCCTTCAGCACCTGCAGCGTGGCGGCGTAGGTCGATGGGCGACCGATGCCGAGCTCCTCAAGCCGCTTGACCAGGCTCGCTTCCGAATAGCGCGGTGGCGGCTGGGTAAAGTGCTGGGTGGCGTCCACGCCGCGCTTCGCCGGTGTGTCTCCATTGGTCATCGCGGGCAGCAGGCCGCTTTCGTCGTCCTCGCCCTCGGCCTTCTGGTCGCGCCCTTCTTCATACACGGCCAGGAAGCCGGGGAACTTCACGACCTGTCCCGTCGCACGAAGTTCGTGTTTGCCGGTGCCGTCGCGCAGGGTCACGGTCGTGCGCTCGATATTGGCGGATGCCATCTGGCTCGCCATCGCGCGCTTGTAGATCAGGTCATAGAGCCGGGCCTCGTCGCCCACGCCATAGCGGTCCTTGGAAAAGTCGGTGGGGCGGATCGCTTCATGCGCTTCCTGCGCATTCTTGGCCTTGGTCTCGTAATGACGCGGTTTTTCCGGCAGATAGTGTCCGTCATATCGGTCCGAGATCGCCTTGCGCGCCGCGCTGATGGCGCTGGGGTCCATCTGCACGCCGTCGGTACGCATATAGGTGATCGCGCCCGCTTCATAAAGCGTCTGCGCCACGCGCATGGTGTGGCTGGCAGAGAAGCCAAGCTTGCGTGCAGCTTCCTGCTGCAGCGTCGAAGTAGTGAACGGGGGATAGGGATTGCGGCGGGTCGGCCGGGTCTCGACATCCTCGACACGGAAGGTGCCGGCCTCGACCACGGCCTTGGCCTTCATCGCTGCGCCTTCGTCGCCAAGCGTCAGCTTGTCGAGCTTCTGCCCGTCGAACTTGACCAGGCGCGCGGCGAACTCGGTGCCGCCCTGCTCCAGTCGCGCGATCACCGACCAGTATTCCTGCGCCTTGAACGCCTCGATCTCGCGCTCGCGCTCCACGATCAGACGCAGCGCAACCGACTGCACGCGGCCGGCAGACTTCGCCCCCGGCAGCTTGCGCCAGAGCACGGGCGAAAGGGTGAAGCCGAACAGGTAGTCCAGAGCGCGCCGGGCGAGATAAGCGTCGATCAGGTCCTGATCCAGCTCGCGCGGCTTCTTCATCGCCTCGGTCACCGTCGCCTTGGTGATGGCGTTGAAGGTGACGCGTTCCACTTCCTTGGGCAGTGAGCGCCGCTTGGCCAACAGTTCGCGCACGTGCCAGGAAATCGCCTCGCCCTCGCGATCGGGGTCGGTGGCCAGAATCAGGCGGTCAGCCCCCTTTGCGGCGTCGGTGATGGCCTTCACCCGCGATTGCTTGTCGCCATAAAGCTCCCAGTCCATCGCGAAGTCCTCGTCGGGACGGACGGACCCGTCCTTCACCGGCAGGTCGCGGATGTGGCCATAGCTGGCGAGGACCTTGTAGCCGGGACCGAGGTACTTCTCGATGGTCTTGGCCTTGGCGGGAGATTCAACGATGACGAGCTGCATGATCCGAAACAATTACCTTCACGCGTATACGTACGCGCGAGGGTGGGGACGCAAGGCGGCTCGCGTCAAGCCGCCGATGAGAGGAAAGTCGGTTCAGCCGAACACGTCGTCAAGGTTTCCCGTGGATTGGCCGAGGCAGGCGTAGACAGCTACAGCGAACAGCGTCGTCATGATCTGAATGCCGGCACCGGCCGCGTTGGCGACGGCCGTGCCGACCAGCCCCATCTGTTCGGACGTTCCAGTTTCCGAAAGCCCTCCCACGAGCCCGACCAGCGCGAAAAGCGCCAGCATGCCAAGCCCGACCACGAAGGCTGCCCCGGTAACTTGCCAGGCAGCTTGGGCCGTCCGCTGCCACGATTGCCCCAGCGCCTGCGTGGTGGTGAGCCCCTCGGCAATCACCAGGCTGCTCGACATCGACCACCGCGCGGCCACATAAAGGCCGGGAAGGACAAGGACAATCAGGCCCGCAACGATCCCCAGCGTGCCCAGGAACGCCGCACCGAATGCAGATGCATAATGCCGGCTGCTCACCCCCCGCGCCATCAAGCCTTCCTGTTGCAGGATGTGTTCGGAAAAGTGATACGAGATGAAGAAGGTTGCGATGCTCAACAAAAGCGAGCTGCCGCCTTCGCCCATGGCAAGGTCCAGCACGGTGCCCAGAATCGCGATGAAGCCGCCGGCCAGCAGGCAGACCCCCATGTTCCGCCCCACGATCGCCGTCCATTGCGACAGGATCTGCCCCACCGTGGTGTAACCGGCCGTGCTCGCCATTCCGCCCCCTGAACTCTAGACTACTTCAATGCGGCAATCTGCGCGACAAGCCGTTCGTTGGCAAGCGACGCAGCCTTGGTGGCGCCATCTTCGTAATTGCCGGGCTTGGCGGTGAATTCGAACTTGCGCGTCTTGCCAAGGCGCAATCCGCCCATGCCACCGGCGGCCAGCAAGCCACCCACCACATTGCCCGCCGCCTGCGTCGTCTTGGAGGCGCCACTTGTCGCATCTTCCTTGGTGATGAAGTCCCCATCCACCGATACGCCCTGCTGCAGCGTGGCCGTGGTGGTCTTGCCGTTCGCGCCGAAGATCGTCATCCGCGAATAGCCCGGCACCACCGACAGGTTGGCGTTGACCTCAAGCCCGCCAAAGCTGAACGCGCCGGGGCGCTTCTGGTCGGAAAAGTCGATCAGGTAGGTCACGTCGATCACCGGTGAACCCGAAGCGCGAGCATAGTTCGACAGCGCCATGCCGGCCTGCCCCGCTTCCATGGCCAGCCCCATGCTCGAAAAGCCGCTTCCCTGGAAATCGCCTGCCACCATGATCAGCGTGGGCAGCGCAGACGGCTTCACATAGGTCGCCTTGCCCGTGCTCTTCTTTTCAAGCTGGATGTTGATGTCCAGCGGCGAAGGATGCCCATGTGGCTTGGCCAGTTCCGGTGCGGCAAACACCGCTGCCGGCCCCTGCACCGTCAGCCCCGCCGCCTGCAGCTTGCCCACGAAATCGGCATAGGCGGCATCGGCGATCTTCTGCATCATCTCTGGCGTCACGCCAACAAGCTGAGACTTCGCCTTGGTCGTGCCGCCGAATGCGCCCATCAGGCCGCCGGTGGCCTTGGTCTGGTCGGTCGACTCGAAGATGAAGCCAACGTTGAAGGCCCCGATGGCCACCGTCGTCGCACCCTTGACCGCTTCCTTGCCGGAAACCTTGATGGCCTCAGGCTCTCCTGCAAGTACTTGCGTAGGAACAGAAAAAAGCGACATCAGCAGTGCCGCAGCAAAGACTTGACGCCTCTTGTCGTGCATGGTCAATCCCCGCCCCTTTTCATGGTTTTCACCACATTAACGAAAGACAGGCAGGCAATTGCAAGCGTCAAATACTGGGTAACGATTGCGGCCGGTTCAGCCCTGAACCAGCGACACCCGTCCGCCGGCATGGCGCTGAAGCCGCCCGGCCAGTTCCAGCTCCAGCAAGGCCGTCTGGACTGCGCCCGCACTGGCGCCGCTCTGGCGCACGATCTCGTCGATGCTGACTGGCGCCGTGCCCAGCAGGCCCGCAATGTCGGCCGGATCGCTTTCTAACTCGGCGTCCGGAACCGCAGTGTAGACGGGCGCCAACGCCTCGCGGAAGGTCGAACGCGGGCTGCCGGTGAATCCCTGCAGCAGCTCCGCCACGTCCTGTGCATTCTGCACCAGGATCGCCCCGTCGCGGATCAGCTGGTTGCACCCGTGCGAGCGGCTGTCGAGTGGCGAGCCCGGCACCGCCATCACCTCGCGCCCGGCTTCCCCGGCAAGCCGCGCTGTGATGAGAGAGCCCGACTTTGGCGCCGCCTCCACCACCACGGTCCCGGTCGCCAACCCGGCGATGATGCGGTTGCGGTGGGGAAAATGGCGGGCAAGCGGCTCTGTGCCCGGTGGCATTTCCGCCACCAGCAGGCCCCGCCGCGCCACCTCGTCCTGCAGTTCCGCGTTCTCCGGCGGATAAACCACGTCGATCCCGCCGGCGATCACGCCGATGGTCCCACCGCCCTGCGCCATACCGGCCAGCGCGCCGCGGTGCGCCGCGGTATCTATGCCACGGGCCAGCCCTGAAATGACCGCGTGGCCCATCTCGGCAAGGCCCAATGCGAACTCGCGTGAAAGCTTCACCGCCCCCGCCGAGGCATTTCGCGCACCCACGACCGCTACGGAGGGCCTTGCGAACAGCCCGGTATCGCCGCGCACCGTCAGGATCGGCGGCGGGCTGTCCAGCTGCGCCAGCAGCGCCGGATAATCCGCCCCGTCATGGAACAGATACCGCGCCCCCAGCCGCTTCACCGCGGCGATCTCGTCCTCGATCCGGGCCTTGTCGGCCGGGCGATACTTGCCCCCACCGCGCGAAACGATATCGGGCAGCACCTCCAGCGCAGCCTCTGCGCTGCCAAAGCGGTGCAGCAGCTGGGCATAGCTGACCGGCCCCACGTTGGGCGAGCGCAGCAGCCGGATGCGCGCAAACGCCTCTGCCTGGCTCAGCGCCTGCCCCCCGCCGCTCATTTCCTGCTGCCCACCTTCGGCTCCGTCCCCGCACGCAGGCGGGCGATGTTGGCGCGGTGGAGCCAGATCACCAGCACCGCGATCGCACCCAGCACCGGGCCGTATTGCGGATAACCGAAGACATAGGCGGCCATCGGCGCGGCGATCACCGCGCTCAGCCCGCCCAGCGACGAAATCCGCGTCAGCGCCAGCACGCCGAGCCACACGACCGCATAGGCAAGCCCGATGGGCCAGGCGAGGCCGAGCGAGACGCCCATCGTCGTCGCCACGCCCTTGCCACCGTTGAACCTTAGCCACACCGGGAAGCAGTGCCCGATCACCGACGCACCTGCCGCCATCGCCTCGGCCTGGGCGGGCAGGAAATGGCGGGCCAGAACCACCGCCAGCGCGCCCTTGGCCAGGTCCAGCAACAGTGTCGCCGCCGCCAGCCCCTTGCGCCCGGTGCGCAGCACGTTGGTGGCGCCGATGTTGCCCGATCCGATCGCGCGCAAATCACCCGCACCGGTCAGGCGGGTGAGGATCAGGCCAAAGGGCACGGAGCCCAGAAGGTATCCGCCCAGCAGGGCGATCAGGGTGGTTTCCATGCCGCCTCATAACCAGCGCGGGGAACCTTGGGGAGAGGCGCCTTCCCTTTTTCCCGCAACTGCGGCTAGAAGCCGGGCAATGGCCGCCCCCGATCCTACCGCCGATCCATCAGCCGATCCCGCAGCCCCCGTCCTGCTGTTCGATTCCGGCGTGGGCGGGCTCTCCGTGCTGGACAAGCTGCGCCAGGTGCTGCCCCAGGCCCCGGTCATCTATGCCGCCGACTATGCCGGCCTGCCTTATGGCAGCAAGACCGAGGCGCAGATCGCCGCGCGGGTATCGGGTCTGCTGGGCCGCATGACAGAACGCTTCCGTCCGCGCCTTGTCTGCATCGCGTGCAACACCGCCTCCACCATCGCGCTCGCCTCGGTGCGCGAAGTGCTGGAGGTTCCGATCGTCGGCACCGTGCCCGCAATCAAGCCCGCTGCCGTGATGACCCGCACCGGCGTGATCGGCCTGCTCGGCACCGAAGCAACGATCCGCCAGGGCTATGTTGACCGGCTCGAGGCCGAATTCGCGGCTGACAAGCGCCTGCTGCGTCACGCCGCGCCCGAACTCGTCTCTGCTGCCGAAGCGAAGTTGCGGGGCGAAGCGGTCGATCCTGCCGTCTATGCCCGCGCCGCCACCGCCCTGCGCGCGATGTCGGATGGGGAGCGGATCGACACGGTGGTGTTGGCCTGCACCCACTTTCCGCTTGTGCAGGACGAACTGGCCCAGGCCTTCGGCCCCGGCGTTTCGTTCGTCGACGGTTCCGACGGTATTGCCCGCCGCATCGTCTTTTTAACGCAGTCGCAGCAATTCGTGCGCGAAAAGCCGGATGTCGCGCTCTTCACCCGTGGCGGTGAGGATGTCGAGGCGTTAAGACCAACGCTGGCCGCGCGCGGACTCGAACAGACCATTCTGTTCTGAACGCACCCTTTTCGACAGGCCCATAGGGGGGACTTTCAGGCGCATGAAGCTGTGGAACAGGATCATCCTGCTTTTCGTCCTGCTGGTCGCCATCCCGTACTATTGGCTGCTGGTCGATGCGCGAACTGGCAGCGTTCCTGCCAAACCCATCGACATCGTTGCCCTGCGCCGCGCCGCGCAGGACGTGCCGGGGCAAAAGCCCGTGGCGATCGAATATGCCGCAGTCGCGGCGCGTCGGGCACCCGGTGCGGCCCTTGTGGCCGGTGGCGGGCTGAAGCGTGACCTGATCGGCATCGTCGCCTATCGCCTTGTCTCGCCCGGTGGCGATATCCTGATCGATTCCGGTCTCAGCCAGGCGCAGGCCCACGACATGGGGATCGATCTGTGGAAAGGCCCGGCGCAGGCCCGCGTGAATGGCTGGATGGACAGCGCCCGGCTGATACTCTTCACCCACGAACACCCCGATCATGTCGGCGGCTTTCTCGCCTCCCCCCATTTCGCCCGCATCGCGCCCAAGGCGGTGATCCTGCCCGAAATGATCGCAGGCATTAAGGAGGTGGCAGCCAGCCGCGTTGCCGGCCTGCCCAAGCCGCTGCATTATGGCGAATACGCCGCCGTTGCCCCCGGCGTGGTGCTCATGCGCACGCCGGGCCACACACCCGGATCGCAGATGATCTTCGTGCAGCTGCAGGACGGGCGCGAATACCTGTTCACTGGCGATACCGCGTCGATGGCGCGCAATGTCGGCTGGGTCAGGCCGCGTTCGCATCTCGTGTCGGACTGGATCGCACCCGAGGATCGGGGAGCAACGATCGGATGGATCAAGGGCCTGTCGGATCTGGCCAGGCGCAACCCCCGCCTCACGCTGGTCTATTCACACGATCTGGCATGGCTGCAGAGCGGCCGCCGCGGCCCCGGCTTCCACACCGATTTCCTGTGGACCACCACGCCCGAGGACCGCGATCCGCTGGATGAAGAAACCCCTGCAGCCGCCCCTGCGGGCAATGCGAATGCCATCAAATGATGCTGGCAAAGCAGGGAAAACAAGCGTAGAAGCCGCGCCATCGCCGGGCGACCCAGGGGGACGGGCCGCGGAGACAGACAGGTCTCCAGCAGGAACAAGGAGCGGCGGGTGAACTACGACCAGATTTTCGATTCCGCGATCGAGCGCCTGCACAGCGAAGGCCGTTACCGCGTTTTCATCGACATCCTGCGCAACAAGGGCGCCTACCCCAATGCCCGCTGCTTCGCCGGCCACAATGGCCCGAAGCCGATCACCGTATGGTGCTCCAACGATTATCTCGCCATGGGCCAGCATCCAAAGGTGATCGCCGCGATGGAAGAGGCGCTGCATGATGTCGGCGCCGGATCGGGCGGCACCCGCAATATCGGCGGCAACACCCACTATCACGTCGATCTGGAACGCGAACTGGCGGACCTGCATGGCAAGGATGGCGCGCTGCTCTTCACCAGCGGCTATGTCTCCAACGACGCCACGCTCTCCACCCTTGCCAAGATCCTGCCCGGCTGCGTGATCTTCTCGGATGAGCTGAACCACGCCAGCATGATCGCGGGCATCCGCAATTCCGGCGCGGAAAAGAAGGTGTTCCGTCACAACGACGTCGAGCATCTGGAAGAGCTTCTGGCCGAAACGGACCCCGCGCTGCCCAAGCTGATCGCGTTCGAATCCGTCTATTCGATGGATGGCGATGTCGCCCCGATCCACGCGATCTGCGACCTTGCCGAAAAGTACAATGCGCTGACCTATATCGACGAGGTTCACGCCGTGGGCATGTACGGCCCGCGCGGCGGCGGCATCACCGATCGGGATGAGGCGGCCCACCGTATCGACATCATCGAAGGCACGCTGGGCAAGGCCTTTGGCGTGATGGGCGGCTATATCGCGGCGGACACCAAGATCATCGACGTGATCCGCTCCTATGCACCCGGATTCATCTTCACCACTTCGCTCTCGCCGGTGCTGGTTGCAGGGGTGCTCGCCTCGGTGCGCCATCTGAAGGCCAGCAGCGTGGAACGTGAAGGGCAGCAGGCCGCTGCCGCCTTCCTCAAGAAGGCCTTTGCCGAGGCCGGCCTGCCCGTGATGCCCAGCACCACCCACATCGTGCCCCTGATGGTCGGTGATCCGGTGCGTGCCAAGAAGGTCAGCGATATCCTGCTGGCCGAATACGGCGTCTATGTGCAGCCGGTAAACTACCCCACCGTGCCCCGCGGCACGGAACGCCTGCGCTTCACCCCTGGCCCCTCACATACCGAGGCAATGATGGTGGACCTCACCAAGGCGCTGGTGGAGATCTGGGAACGGCTGGAACTGGAAGTGAAGAAGGCCGCCTGAGCCTTTTCTCCTGTATGGAAACGACGGATTGGCCCTCCCTCACCGGGAGGGCTTTTTCGTTGGGCTTGCCTTTCGTGTATCTTCCGCTAGCCTTAATCGAATGATTAAACGCTGGAGAGGCGATGTCTACAATGCTCTATGACGAGGTCGTCCTCGGACGGCGCTCGATCCGCGGATATCTCCCCAAGCCGGTTCCTCGGACCCTGATCGAGGAGATCCTGACGATCGCCATGCGTTCGCCAACCTCGATGAACACGCAGCCCTGGCACTTCCATGTCATCACCGGCGAACCTCTCGCCCGCATCAGGGAGGGCAACACCAAGCGCATCCTGGCTGGCGAGCCCGACAGTCGCGAATTCCGCCGGGGCGAGGCCTTTTCCGGCGTCCATCGTGAACGGCAGGTTGAAGTCGCCAAGCAGTTGTTCAGTGCCATGGGCATCGCGCGCGACGATGGCGCCGCCCGGCAAGACTGGGTGCTGCGCGGCTTTCGCCAGTTCGATGCTCCGGTCTGCGTGATCGTCGCTTATGACCGCGAGCTGTCTGGCAGCGACGACACCGCGTTCGATTGCGGCGCGGTTACGACGGCCCTGGTCAACGCGGCCTGGTCTCGCGGGCTCGGCTGTGTCATCAATTCGCAAGGCATCATGCAATCGCCGGTGGTGCGCGAACACGCCGGCATCCCGGACGATCAGGTGATCATGAAGGCGGTTGCCATGGGCTGGCCGGACCCGAGCTTCCCCGCAAACGCCGTGGTCAGCCATCGCAAAAGCATGGAAGAAGCCGCGCGGTTCATCGGCTTTGCAGACTGACCGAAATGCAAAAGGCCCCGCCATCGCTGGCGGGGCCTTCCATTTTTCGGTGCGACCCGAAAGGATCAGCGCAGGCTGACCACGTTATCCGAAACGCGCGGATCGCGACGGTCGCCGCGGTACTGGCTGGCCATCGGCTCATCCAGCACTTCATAGACCTCGTTCGCGCCAAAGCCGTTGAAGGCGGTCTTCATCGCCGCGCCATAGGCGCCCAGCATGCCGATCTCGATGTAGTCGCCCGGCTTGATGTCCACCGGCAGTTCGAACGGACCGTCCATGTGGTCCATGTCATCGCAGGTGGGGCCGTAAAAGCTGAACGGCTCGGTCTCGGCCGAAGCGCCATCGCGCAGCAGCCGCACCGGAAAGCGCCAGCCCACGTGCGCCGCGTCGAACAGCGCGCCATAGGCGCCATCGTTGATGAACAGCTCGTCCTCGCGGCGCTTGTCCACCCGCACGATGATCGAGTTGTATTCGGCGCACAGGGCGCGGCCCGGCTCGCACCACAGCTCTGCCGAATAAGAGACCGGCAGCGATTCATAGGTGCGGTCGATCACGCCGAAGTAATCCTCCAGCGGCGGCGGCTCCATGCCCGGGTAGATCGAGGGAAAGCCCCCGCCCACGTCGATGATGTCGACAGTGACCGACGCATCCACGATCGCGGCGCGAACCTTTTCCAGCGCCTGCACATAGGCATGCGGGCTCATCGACTGGCTGCCCACGTGGAAGCACACGCCCAGCGAATCCGCCACCTGGCGGGTCGCCTGCAGCAGTTCGCCCGCCGTGGTCAGGTCGCAGCCAAACTTGCTGGCCAGGCTCAGCTCCGAATACTCGGAGGAAACGCGCAGCCGCACGCACAGCGTCAGGTCCTCGGGCAGCACGCCGCCGTTGGCTTCGGTGGTGGCAAGACGGATCTTCTCCAGCTCTTCCACCGAATCCAGGCTGAACACGCGCACGCCGTGGTCGCGATAGGCCTCGACGATGGCGCTGGGCGCCTTCACCGGGTGCATGAAGCACAGCGTCGCCTGCGGCAGCGTGGAACGCACCAGGCGCACTTCCGCAATGGAAGCAACGTCATAGTGCGTGACGCCGGCTTCCCACAGGACGCGCAGCAGATCGGGAGAGGGGTTCGCTTTCACCGCATAGAGCGACCGGCCCGGGAACTTCTCGACAAAGAAGCGGGCGGCGCGCGCAGCGGCGTGCGGGCGGTTGAGGATGGCAGGTTGGTCCGGCGCGGCGGCGCGGACTACGGCCAGAGCGTCTTGATGGATGTGCAACTCAAGGGACCCCCAAACGGAACAGTTGAACAAAGCTGCCTTGCGGTTTGGAAGTCCCCATGGGGCAGCGAGAGGGGGTAAATAGGACCCCTGCGCTGAACATCAAGTGAAAAAATGGGCACTCAAAACTGCGGTCACAAAAATGAAACAATGACAGGCGGTTTGGCCCGAAACCCTTGGATTTCCGTGCACTTCGATGACACCTTGCGACGCGAGCTGCGGCAATCCGCAAGCCTCTCCCGCGCCGAATCGGTTCCCGATCAGGACAGTCGGTCGCGGAAATCCTCGTACGAAAACCCGCGCACCTTCTCGAGCGCGTCCGTTTCGCTGTCCCACAGCCAGATCGAGGGGAGCGGGACGCCGTTGAAGGTGGTGGTCTTCACCATCGAATAATGCGCCTGGTCAAGGAACGCGAAGCGGGTGCCCGGCTCGCACTTCTGCGCCATCCGGTAATCCCCGATGACGTCCCCGGCGAGGCACGATGGACCGCCGAGACGGACCGGGGCGTCGCCCTGGCCATCTTCGTATTCGTCGATGGGCAGTTCGCCCAGCATGGCGGGGCGATAGGGCGCCTCGATCACATCTGGCATGTGGCAAGTGGCTGAAATATCGGTGATTGCCAGCGGCATGCCGTTCCAGTGCGTATCCAGCACGGTGCCCACCAGGATGCCGGCGTCGAGCGCCACCGCCTCACCCGGCTCAAGGTAGATTTCGCAGCCTGTCTGGGCCTTAACCTCTTGCAGGAACTGGACAAGTTCATCGCGCTGATAGTCCGCGCGGGTGATGTGGTGGCCACCCCCGAAGTTCAGCCATTTGAGGTTGGGTTGAAAACGACTGAGAAGGGGCAGAACCGCGTTGACGGTGCGTTGAAGCGGCTTGAAGTCCTGCTCGCACAGGGTGTGGAAGTGGATGCCGTCCACCCCTTCCAGATGCTCATCACGCAGCTGGTCGATCGGGAAGCCCAGCCGCGAATGGGGCGCGCAAGGGTCATAGCGCGGCACCTCGCCTTCCTGGTGCAGCGGGTTGATCCTGAGGCCGATGTCGAACACGTTGCCGCGCGCCCGCGCCGCCGCGATCTCGCCCTTGAAGCGTTCGTGCTGGCCGGGGGAATTGAAGATCACGTGGTCGGACAGCCGCAGGATCTCGGGCATGTCCTCGGCCTTGTAGGCCGCGCAATAGGTCGCCACCTCGCCCGAATAATGCTCGTTGGCGAGCAGCGCCTCCCACAGGCCGGAGGTGCAAACGCCATCGAGGTACTGCCCGACGATGGGCGCCACCTTCCACATGGAAAAGGCCTTCAGCGCCGCCAGCACCTTGATCCCCGCCCGGTCCCGGATATCCGCCAGAACCGCCAGATTCCGCCGCAGCGCCGCGGCATCGACCACGAATGCGGGACTATCGACCCGATTGAGGTCAAACTGCGCAAATGCGCCCGGATCGCCGGCTCTGGTTTCCATGCAACACCTCTTCATCCTCCCCTGCGAGGGGAGATGGCAGCCCGCAGGACTAACGGAGGGGTATGGTTCGCCCGCTACCCCTCCACACCGCCTGCGGCGGTCCCCCTCCCCTGTCAGGGGAGGATTGCGATCAAAATTCCAGCGGCCCCGCCAGTTCCTTCACCTGCCAGGGCAGGCCGTGCTTGTTGAGCATGTCCATGTAGGGATCGGGATCGAACTGTTCCATGTTGAACACGCCCTCGCCCTTCCACAGGCCCTGCACCATCATGGCGGCGCCGATCATCGCGGGGACGCCGGTGGTGTAGCTGACGGCCTGGTTGCCGGTTTCGCGATAGGCGTCCTCGTGGTCGCAGATGTTGTAGATGTAGAAGGTCTTTTCCTGCCCGTCCTTCAGGCCGGTGGCGATGTCACCGATGTTGGTCTTGCCCTTGGTCGTGGGGCCGAGGCTGGCGGGTTCGGGCAGCACGGCCTTGAGGAACTGCAGCGGGATGATTTCCTGCCCGTTGTAGATCACCGGGTCGATCCGCGTCATGCCCACGTTCTGCAGCACGGTAAGGTGCGTGATATAGGCATCGCCGAAGGTCATCCAGAAGCGGATGCGCTCGATCTCCGGGATGTGGTGGGCAAGGCTCTCCAGCTCCTCATGGTACATGAGGTACATGTTCTTCGGGCCGACCGCCTCGAAATCGAACTGATGACGGATGGTCAGCGCCGGGGTTTCGATCCATTCGCCCTTGTTCCAGTGGCGCGCCGGGGCGGTCACTTCGCGAATGTTGATTTCCGGGTTGAAGTTGGTGGCGAAGTGCTGGCCATGGTCACCACCATTGCAATCGAGGATGTCGAGCGTGCGGATGGTGTCCAGCTTGTGCTTCTTGAGCCAGGTGGCGAAGACGCTGGTCACGCCCGGATCGAAGCCCGAACCGAGCAGCGCCATCAGGCCCGCCTGCTTGAAACGGTCCTGATAGGCCCACTGCCACGAATATTCGAACTTCGCCTCGTCGATCGGCTCGTAGTTGGCGGTGTCCATGTAGTTGACGCCGGCGGCAAGGCAGGCGTCCATGATGTGCAGGTCCTGGTAAGGCAGCGCGAGGTTGACGACGAGGACGGGCTTCACCTGCTGGATCAGCGCGGTGGTGGCGGCAACATCGTCGGCATCGATCTGGAACGTGTCGATGGAGACGCCGGTACGCGCCTTCACCGAAGCGGCGATGGCGTCACACTTCGACTTGGTGCGGCTGGCGAGCGCAATACCCGTGAAGATATCGCTGTTCATCGCCATCTTGTGGACCGCGACCGAGCCGACGCCGCCTGCGCCGATGACCAGAACCTTTGCCATGCTGTCTCCAAATGCCTTTTCGCGCGCGCCGTGATGCCTGCGCGCGACAATCATGGGCAGGCCCTTTAGAGTAGTGGCATGACAAACCCAATACCCGTTGATCTGCCGCAGCCCGAACGGGCCCCCACCCGCGACGGGGTGCTGCGCGCGTCGGCGAAGATGGCCGAACTGCTGCCGCCCACGCCGCTGCTGCCGCTGGACCTGCCAGATGGCGCAACGGTGTGGTGCAAGGCGGAAAGCCTGCAGCCGGTGGGCGCTTTCAAGATTCGGGGGGCATGGCACCGCATGACCGATCTGGACGCAGCCGAGCGGGCAAGCGGGGTGGTTGCGGTTTCGAGCGGCAACCATGCGCAGGGCGTGGCCTGGGCGGCGCGCAGGCTTGGCATGGCCGCAACGATCGTGATGCCGCGCGATGCCCCGGCGGTGAAGCTGGATGCCACGCGCGCACTGGGCGCCGAGATCGTGCTGTATGACCGCATGGCCGAATCGCGCGACGCCATTGCCCGCGATCTGTGCCAGCGCACCGGCGCAGTGCTGGTCCACGCCTATGGCGATCCATGGGTGATCGAGGGTCAGGGCAGCACGGGAACCGAGCTGATGGCGCAGATGGAGCGACAGGCCGGCGGTGCGCCGACACGGGTTGTCTGCCCATGTGGCGGTGGCGGGCTGGCGGCGGGGCTGGCGCTCGCCTGCGCCGATGCAGACGTGGTTCCGGTGGAGCCCGAAGGCTGGGACGACGTACGCCGCAGCCTTGAGGCCGGACGAATCCTGCCGATCGGGGCCAATCCGCCCCGGACCGCCTGCGATGCCTTGCAGACCCCCTGCACATTTCCGGTAAACTTTGCGGTGATGCAGGCGCATGGCCTGCGCGCCGTGGCGGTGAGCGAGGCGGAAGTGCGCGCGGCGCAGCGGTTTGCGCTGGCGAAGCTGCGCCTGGTGGTTGAGCCGGGGGGCGCCGCGGCGCTGGCTGCGGTGCTGGCGGGCAAGGTGGCGGTGGACGCGCGCACGGCAATCATCCTTTCCGGCGGCAATGTGGATCCTGCCACCTTTGCTGCGGTGATCGCCGGACAGGATTGATCCTGCCACAATACCGCAACGCTTTGCGCATATCCGCCGCCCGGGATCGAAGACGGACAGAAGGCAAAGACATGCACAGCAGCGAACGCAGCCACGCCGCCTCCACACAGGAAAAGGTTGCCGGCGCCATGGTGCGCAAGTCCGCCGGGATGGGCGGCAAGCTGCTGGACCACGCCTTTGCCTTCGCCTTTCGCGGGCTGGTCTATGCCCAGATCTGGGAAGACCCGGAAGTGGACATGGAGGCGCTGCAGATCCGGCCCGACAGCCGGATGATCGCCATCGCCAGCGGCGGCTGCAACGTGTTGAGCTATCTCGTTGCCGGGCCGGCAGCGATCACCGCGGTGGACCTGAACACCGCGCATATCGCACTGAACAAGCTGAAGCTCGCCTCCGCCCGCCACCTGCCCGATCACGCGCATTTCCGCCGGTTCTTTGCCGAGGCGGACAGCAAGGCCAATATCCGCGCCTATCGCGAGCACCTTGCCCCGCATCTCGACGATGCGACGCGGCGGTATTGGGAAGGGCGCGACCTGATGTTCCGGCGGCGCATCGGAGGGTTTCGCTCAGGCATCTACAAGCGCGGTCTGCTGGGCGGCTTCATCGGCGCGGCACACCTGCTGGCGAGGCTCTATCGCATAGACCTGAAGGCGATCCTTGCAGCAGAAAGCATCGAGGACCAGCGCCGCGTGTTCGAGGAAGAGCTGGCCCCGGTGTTCGACCGAAAGTTCGTGCGCTGGCTGACCGACCAGCCGGCATCGCTGTTCGGCCTGGGCATTCCCCCGGCGCAGTTCGAAGCGCTGGCGGGCGACCAGCCCATGGCCGAAGTGCTGCGCCGCAGGCTGGAAAAGCTGGCCTGCGATTTCGAGATCAACGACAACTACTTTGCCTGGCAGGCCTTTTCACGCGGATATGGCAAGGGCGCGGATTGCCCGCTGCCGCCATACCTGAAGGAAGCGAACTGGGAGAAGGTGCGCGACCGGGCACAGCGGGTGAACGTGGTCCACGCCAACATGACCGAACATCTGCGTGCCCAGCCCGACGCCTCGCTCGATCGCTATGTGCTGCTGGATGCGCAGGACTGGATGACCGACGCGCAGCTCAACGACCTGTGGCGCGAGATCACCCGCACCGCGCGCCCCGGTTCGCGCGTGCTGTTCCGCACTGCGGCCGAGCCAAGCCTGCTGCCGGGCCGGGTGGAAGATGCGCTGCTATCGCGCTGGACCTATCACGAAGCGCCGAGCGCCGACTTCACCCGGCGGGATCGCTCGTCGATCTATGGTGGCGTGCACCTGTACGAGCTGGCGTGATGGACGGGGCGACACTTACCGGCGGGCACGGCGCGCTGATGGATTCGATCTATCGCCGCCAGCGCCACATCTATGACCTGACGCGCAAGTACTACCTGTTCGGCCGCGACACCGCGATCCGCGAGATGGCGTGTGCGCCGGGCATGCGCGTGCTTGAGGTGGGCTGCGGCACCGGGCGCAACCTGGCGCAGATCGGCAAGTGCTGGCCGGGGGTGGAGCGGCACGGGCTGGATATCTCCAGCGCCATGCTGGAAAGCGCGCGGGCCCGGCTGGGCGCAGAGGCGCGCCTGGCGCTGGGCGATGCGACCGACTTCGACGCCGAACGCCTTTTCGGCCTTGGCGAGTTCGACCGCATCCTGATCTCGTTCGCGGCATCGATGATCCCCCACTGGCGTGAGGCGATTGCGCATGCGGCACGCCTGCTGGCGCCAGGCGGATCGCTGCATGTGGTTGATTTCGGCAGCTTTGGCGGCATGCCGCCGATTGTGCGCAAGGCCATGCTGGGCTGGCTTCGGCGCTTCCATGTTTCTCCGCGCAACGACATGGTCACCAGCATGTGGGGCACGGCCCAGTCGCTGGGGCTGGAACCCTCGGTCACGCGCGGGCCGCTGGGATACTACCGCATCGTGGTGCTGCGCCGACCGGCCTGAGCGCCAGATGGGTTGCATTTGACAATCGGATTCTTTCCGGCACTGTGCCCCGCATAAACACAAGCGGGGGATAGCGGATGGAAACGGAAGTGCTCGCACCGGCGGCCGTGCTGGTGCTGTGGTCTATCGTCGTCCTGTTCTGGATGGCTTTCACCCGCCTGCCCGCCATTTCGAAGATGGGTGGGCTGGGCAAGGCCAAGCCGGGCGGGCGCGGGCAGGACCTTGAAGGTGTTCTGCCGGATTCGGTGAACTGGAAAGCGCACAACTTCACCCACCTGATGGAGCAGCCGACGCTGTTCTATGCCACGGTGCTGATCCTTGCCGTGGTGGGGGCCAGCGCGCTGGATGTGATGCTGGCTTGGGGATACGTGATCCTGCGCGTGATCCATTCGCTGTGGCAGGCGCTGATCAACACCGTGCCGGTGCGCTTCTCGCTGTTCCTCCTTTCCACGGCATGCCTGATTGCGCTGGCGATCCATGCCGCGATCCTGACGCTGGGCGCAAACTGATAACCACAAAGGGGGAAATGCCATGCATATGACGGTGGGAATGGAAATCCTGAAGCCGGTGGTCGCACTGGCGGCGTGGACCATGGTGATGTGGGTGTGGATGTATGCCACGCGCATCCCCGCGATGAGCGCGGCGAAGCTTGATCCGGATTCGCTGGCGCGCGATCCATCGAAGACGCTGGACGATCTCCTGCCCGCATCGGTGCAGTGGAAGGCGCACAACTACAACCACCTGCATGAAGCGCCGACCGTGTTCTATGCAGTGGCGATCGTGCTGGCCATGATCGGCCAGGGCGATGGCGTGAATGCCATGATCGCCTGGGCCTATGTCGGCCTGCGCGTGGTCCACTCGCTGGTGCAGGCAACCGTCAACAAGGTGATGGTGCGGTTCATGGTGTTCTCGCTGTCCAGCCTCGCGCTGATCGCGCTGGTGCTGCACGCGGCGCTGGCGATCTTCTAGGCCTCGCGCAGGAACAGGCTCGCCAGCTCGACATGGGTGGACCAGCGGAACTGGCCCACCGGACGCAGCGCGGCGAGCCTGTAGCCACCGGTGATCAGCGCGGCGGCATCCTTGGCCCAGCTGGCGGGATTGCAGCTGACATAGACGACACGGGCGACCTTTGACGCGGCGATCTGCGCCACCTGTTCGCGCGCGCCGGCGCGCGGCGGATCGAGCAGCACGGCGGCGAAGCGATCCAGTTCCTCCACGCGCAGCGGATTGCGGAACAGATCGCGGTGCAGCGCATGGACCGGGCGGGCGTTCATCCGCGCGGCGGCCTGGCAGGCAAGATGCGCATCGCGCGCCGCTTCCACGGCAAGAACCTTTGTCTTCGGCCCCGCCAGCGCGAAGGCGAAGGTGCCGAGCCCGCTGAAGAGATCAGCCACCGAGGATGCGCCGGCCAGCCATTCGCGCGCGGCGTCGGTCAGCGCCTGTTCGCCATCACGCGTCGCCTGCAGAAAGCCGCCCGGCGGCAGCGCCACGGGCACGCCGCCGAGGGTGACGGTGGCGGGTTCGGGCTCCCACCGGCTCTCCGGGCCGAAGCCGCTGTCGAGCGTGAGGCGGGCGAGGCGGTTGTCGCGGGCGAAATCGAGCAGGGCTTCGGTCTTGGCAAGGTCGTCGGCCTTCAGCCCGGTGAGGCCAATGCTGACGCCCTGATCGGCCAAAGTCATTTCGATATCGGCGGCCAGCTTCCGGTCCAGCCAGCTTTCCAGCAGGCGGCGCAGCGGATCGACCAGCGCGAAGAGTTCGGGCGCGAGCACGTGGCATTCGCGCATGTCGACAATCTTGTGGCTGCCCTGTTCGCGGAAGCCGAGCACGATGCGGCGCCCGATCGCCTGCGCATGCAGCGTGGCGCGGCGGCGGCTGTCGGGCGGGGAGAGATGCGCCGGGGCGACCTCGCCGGGATCAAGCCCCTGCCCGCGCGCCGCGCCGGCAACGCGGCCGTGGACATAGTCGGCAAGCGCGCGTTCGGACAGGTGCTGCAGCTGGCAGCCGCCACAGGCAGGGAAGTGGCGGCAGGGCGGTTCGACATGGTCCGGCCCCGGTGTCAGCGTGCCGTCCGCCTCGATCACGTCACCCGGCGCGGCGAGCGGGACATAGCGGCCATCTGCGGTCGCGCCCTCCCCCTTCGCGGCGATGCGGACGATCAGGCCGGACTGGCTCATGCGAAAGCTTTCGAAACGGTGCGGGCAAGATCGCCGGCGGTAAAGGCGGGGCCGGAGCGGCGCGCGGCTTCGCCGTGGAGCCAGAGGCCTTCGGACGCGGCGCGGAACGGATCCCGGTGCACGGCGAGGCGGCTGGCGGTGATGCCGGCCAGCACATCGCCGGTGCCGGCGACTGACAGCCACGAGGGAGCGCGGGGAGCATGCAGCACGCGGCCATCGGGCGCGGCGATCACGCTGTCGGGCCCCTTGAACAGCACCACCGCACCGCTTGCCTGCGCCAATGCGAGGGCGCGGGCGTGCTTGGGCGCATCGGCGGAAAGGCCGAAGGCGCGCTCAAGCGCCGCCATTTCGCCTTCATGCGGGGTGAGCACGGCGGGACCTGTCATCATGCCCGGGCCAAGCAGGACGAGCGCATCGGCATCAACCACCACGGGGACGCTCAATTCAAGGACCGCCTGCAAGCGCTCCGCCGCCGCTCCGCTGCGCCCAAGGCCCGGGCCGACGAGCAGCGCGGCGATGCGCGGGTCATCCAGGCCATCAGCATCTGGGCCTGCGTGACAGACAAGGTCATTGGGCACGCCTGCGGGCCGCGCGCGGGCGAAGAGCTTCACATAGCCCGCGCCTGCCCGCATCGCGGCTTCGGCAGACAGCAGTGGCGCGCCCGGCATTTCTCCCGCAACGATGCCGAGCAGCCCACGGCGGTACTTGTGCGCATCCGCGGGTGGTGGCGTGAACAAGGGCCTGGTCAGCACGGCGGCGGCACCCGGCACCGCTGCAACGCCGATGTCGAAAAGGCGCAGCGCGCCCATCGTCTCACACGCCGGCATCGCAAAGTGCGCATGCTTCCATGCGCTCAGCGCGACGGTCAGGTCAAAGCGCGGCAGGCCGGCATTCAGGCAGGCGCCGGAATCGCTCTCCACCCCGCTCGGCAGATCCACTGCGACCTTGAGGTGATGGTTTTCGGCCAGCGTGCGAAGCAATCCAAGCAGGCTGTCGGACAGAGGCCGCGTCAGCCCGCTGCCGAACAGGCAATCGATCAGCACTTCGCCCTCGATCACGGCATCTGGGCCGAGCACCTCGCCCTGATAGAGACCGCGGGCATTACGGGCCGCGGGTGTTGCCGGATCAGCTGCGGCAACCACGCGCACGGGCGTGCCGTGCTCCATCAGGTGGCGGGCGATGACATAGCCGTCACCGCCGTTTTTTCCGGGGCCGCACAGCACGGTGACCGGGCGCCCGGCGGCGATGCGGCGCACATATTCGCCCGCCCCTCGCCCCGCCGTCTCCATCAACGCCTCGACCGAAGTGCCTTGCTCAAACAGCGCCTCTTCCGCCGCGCGCATCTGCGCCACGGAGAGAACCTGCGCCAGGATGGAACTGCGGCCGAGCGGCATGTCAGGGCTTTACCTTGGCGGGGAAGCGATAGCGGTCCTGACCCACGGTCACTTCAAGCCGGCCGTCGGGGATCCAGGCAACCCTTGCCTGCTCCACGCCATCGGCCACGATCACGCCGCGCCCATCGTCCACTTTCTGCAGACGACGGAAACCGCCATCCTTGTGATGGACCACGAGCACGGACCCGGCCTGCTCTACCCTGCAATCGGGCGTGAACGCCTGCGAACCGGCAAGCGCACAATCGATCTGGCGCATGACAGGCTGCGGATCACCCGCAGGCTTGCTGCAGGCTGCGGCCAGGAGGACGGCAAGGAGAGGCACGATGTGTCGCATCGCGCTGCCTTGCGACCCCTGCCGCCCCTGCGTCAACCTTTCTCGAGCTGCGACAGGTCACGCACCGCACCGCGCGCGGCGCTGGTGGTCATCGCGGCATAGGCCTGAAGCGCGGTGGAAACCTTGCGCGGGCGGTCCTTGGCCGGCTTCCAGCCCTTGGCCGCCTGCGCCGCGCGGCGCTCTGCCAACACCGCTTCGGACACGTCCAGCGTTATGGTGCGCGCCGGGATGTCGATGGTGATGATATCGCCCTTTTCCACCAACCCGATCGTGCCGCCTTCTGCCGCTTCGGGCGAAACGTGGCCGATCGAAAGGCCCGAGGTGCCGCCGGAGAAGCGCCCGTCGGTGAGCAGCGCACAGGCCGCGCCCAGCCCCTTCGACTTGAGGTAGCTGGTGGGATAGAGCATTTCCTGCATGCCCGGCCCGCCCTTGGGCCCTTCATAGCGGATCACCACCACGTCGCCCGCCTGGACCTGCCCGGTCAGGATTCCGGTGACAGCCGCATCCTGGCTTTCAAACACCACGGCGGGGCCTGAAAACTTCAGGATCGATTCGTCGACGCCCGCAGTCTTCACGATGCATCCATCAAGCGCGATGTTGCCGGTCAGCACGGCAAGGCCGCCATCCTGGCTGAAAGCGTGCTCCTTTGACCGGATCACGCCAGTCTGGCGATCGAGGTCCAGCTCCTTCCAGCGACGGTCCTGGCTGAAGGCCACCTGCGTGGGCACGCCACCCGGCGCCGCCTTGAAGAATTCCTGCACCGATGGCGAATTGGTGCGCGAAATGTCCCACTTGTCCAGCGCATCGCCCATCGTGCGGCTGTGCACGGTGGGGAGCCCGGTGTGGAGAAGGCCCGCGCGCTCCAGCTGGCCGAGAATGGCGGGAATGCCGCCAGCGCGGTGAACGTCCTCCATGTGGACGTCGGACTTGGCCGGAGCCACCTTGGAGAGGCAGGGCACCCGGCGGGAAAGACGGTCGATGTCCGCCATGGTGAAATCCACACCCGCTTCATGCGCGGCAGCCAGCAGGTGCAGCACCGTGTTGGTGGAACCGCCCATTGCGATGTCGAGGCTCATGGCGTTCTCGAACGCTTCGAAGCTGGCGATTGCGCGGGGCAGCGCGCTTTCATCATCCTGCTCGTAATAGCGCTTGCACAGGTCCACCGCGAGGCGGCCCGCTTCAAGGAACAGGCGCTTGCGGTCGGCATGCGTCGCCAGCGTGGAGCCATTGCCGGGGAGCGAAAGGCCCAGCGCCTCGGTCAGGCAGTTCATCGAATTGGCGGTGAACATGCCGCTGCACGAACCACAGGTTGGGCAGGCCGAACGCTCGATGCTCTGCACTTCCTCGTCGGTGTATTTCTCGTCGGCGGCAGCAACCATCGCGTCGACGAGGTCGAGCGCCACTTCCTTGCCCTTGAGCACGACCTTGCCCGCTTCCATCGGCCCGCCGGAAACGAACACGACCGGAATGTTGATGCGAAGCGCGGCCATCAGCATGCCCGGCGTGATCTTGTCACAATTGGAGATGCACACCATCGCATCTGCGCAGTGGGCGTTGACCATGTATTCCACGCTGTCGGCGATCAGGTCACGGCTGGGCAGCGAATAGAGCATGCCATCGTGGCCCATGGCGATGCCATCATCCACCGCGATGGTGTTGAATTCCTTGGCCACGCCGCCAGCCGCCTCGATCTCGCGCGCGACCATCTGGCCCAGGTCCTTCAGGTGGACGTGGCCCGGCACGAACTGCGTGAACGAATTGACCACGGCAATGATCGGCTTGCCGAAATCGCTGTCCTTCATGCCGGTGGCGCGCCACAGGCCACGTGCGCCCGCCATGTTGCGGCCATGGGTGGTGGTGCGTGAGCGATAGGGGGGCATTGGAAGAGCTCCGAATTGGGAATCGGCAGTTTTGGGCGACTTGTGAGCGCTCCCTAGCTTAGAAAAAGCGCCTCTGTCGAAAGTATTAATTACAACTATGTCAGTCTGAGAGCCGCAGAAATCCTAGCCGATTGCAACTGCAACCTGATTGGCGATGCGCGACAGGCGCTCGGCCCACTCGGCTTGGCCCCGCGCGTCACCGATCAGGTCCTGACGCACCTCTATGCCGAGGTATGGGCGACCTTCCGCTTCGGCATGGCGGTTCATCGTCGCGTTCAGGAGGCGACCGGAGTACGGCTGCTGATCACCCACGCACAGGCCATCGGCTTCCAGCAGCGGAATGGCGATCCGCGCAGCGCGATCGTCCTCGTTATAGAGTACGCCCACGTGCCAAGGCCGCGGCTCGTCGCTCGATGCCAGTTGCGGGGTGAAGCTGTGCAATGACAGGATCAGCGCCTGCGGAATGCTGTCGAGCAGGTCCGCCAAGGCATCATGATAGGGGCGGAAGAAGCGCGCCAGCCGGGCTTCATGGCCAGCATGGTCAAGCGCATTGCCGGGAATGGCGTGGCCATCGCTGGCGATCGGCACCACCGTGGGCAGATGCTCGTCGCGGTTGAAATCGCACACCAGGCGGCTGACATTACCCTGAAAGGCGGCGATTCCGGGGCGTTCGGCCATGATCCGGCCGATTTTTCCCACGCCGATATCGATGGCGATGTGCTGGTCCAGCAGATCAGGCGCAATTCCGAGCTCGATGTCATCAGGCACCCGGTTCGAGGCATGATCCGACACCACGAGAATGCCGCCAAAGCGCGGCGTGCCGAGGATGCGATAGGCTTCGCTCATCGCAAGGCTCCCGCCATCGTCCACCAGCCGGCAGGCATGGCCACCTGCGCCGCGTCTCTCTGCTCCGCCGTCTCGTAAAGCGCAAAGCACGTCGCGCCGGAGCCAGACATGCGGACCAGCCAGGCCCCCGATTGTCGCAGTGCCTCAAGCACGGCCGCGATCTCGGGAACGAGCGACAGCGCCGGAGCCTCAAGATCATTGCGTCCTGACATTGCCATCGCGCGCAGGTTCGCCCCTTCCAGGGGGCCGCGGTCGATTTCGTCCCATGACTTGAACACGGGGCCAGTGGCCAAGGGGATGCGCGGGTTGACCAGCAGCACCGACGTTCCGGCCAGATCGTTGGCAATCGGCTCCAGTTCGGTCCCGATGCCACGACCGATGCAGGCTACGCTCTCTACGCAAGCAGGAACATCTGCCCCCAGCTTCGCCGCCCTTGCGTGCCAATCGTCGGGAAGGCCATGGCTATCCCTGACCATGCGAAAGATCGCGCCCGCATCGGCCGATCCTCCGCCAAGTCCTGCCGCAACCGGCAGGTTCTTCTCCAGCGTCACCGCCCAGCCCGCTCCATGTGGCAGTGCATGCAGCGCCTTGGCCACGATATTGCCGAACGGATCGTCCAGCACACCGCCAAACTCGCCCATCACGCGCAGCGAATCCGCCTGCGCGGGCGTCGCGGCCAGTTCATCCCCCGCATCAACGAAGGCGAACAGCGTCTCCAACTCGTGATAGCCATCATCGCGCCGCCGCCGCACGTGCAGCGCAAGGTTGATCTTGGCATAGGCTGTTTCGCGCAAAGTCATTCGCCCTCAGTGAAACGAGCAGAGCGCCGAGGCAACCCTCGGCGCTCTGCCTTGTCACTCCCGTTCCGGGGAGGAACTCACATATTCGGGTAGTTCGGCCCGCCGCCGCCTTCGGGCGTGACCCATTCGATATTCTGGGTCATGTCCTTGATGTCGCAGGTCTTGCAGTGGACGCAGTTCTGCGCGTTGATCTGCAGGCGCGGATTGCCCTCCTCCACCCCGACGTATTCATAGACACCCGCCGGGCAGTACCGCTGCTCCGGCCCTGCATAGAGCGGCAGGTTGATCCGCGTCGGCACCGTCGGGTCCTTGAGCACGAGGTGGCACGGCTGGTCCTCCTCGTGATTGGTGTAGCTGAACGAGACGCTGGTCAGGCGGTCGAAGGTGATCACGCCATCGGGCTTGGGATAGGCGATCGGCTTGTACAGGTCGGCGCGCTGCGTCGCCTCGCTGTCACGATGGTGCTCCATGCCCTTGATCGGATTGATCTTGAGCACGCGTGCCCACATGTCCGCCCCGGCCAGCACGGTGCCGAGAGAGCCGCCGAATTTCGAAACCAGCGGCTGTGCGTTCTGCACCAGCTTCAGTTCCTTGGCGATCCAGCTGTCACGCACGGCGGCATCGTATTCCACCATGTCATCATGCTCGCGACCCGCGGCGATGGCGGCAGCGATGGATTCGGCGGCCAACATGCCGCTCTTCATCGCAGTGTGGCTGCCCTTGATGCGCGGCACGTTGACGAACCCGGCCGAGCAGCCGATCAGCGCACCGCCGGGGAACGACAGGCGCGGCACAGACTGCCAGCCGCCTTCGTTGATCGCGCGCGCGCCATAAGCCACGCGGCGCCCGCCTTCCAGGATCTTGCGGATTTCCGGGTGCTGCTTCCAGCGCTGGAATTCCTCGAACGGATAGACATAGGGGTTGGCGTAATCGAGCGCCGTGACGAAGCCCAATGCCACCTGGTTGTTGGCCTGATGGTAGAGAAACCCGCCGCCCCACGAATTCGATTCCGAAAGTGGCCAGCCCTGCGTGTGCAGCACGCGGCCGGGCACGTGCTTTTCGGGATCGATGTCCCACAGCTCCTTGATGCCGATGCCATAGACCTGCGGCTGGCAATCGCGCTCAAGGTCGTAATGCGCCTTCAGCCGCTTGGTCAGGTGGCCACGCGCGCCCTCGGCAAACAGGGTGTACTTGGCGTGCAGTTCCATGCCGGGCTGGTAGTCGGCCTTCTTCTCGCCATCACGGCCCACGCCCATGTCGCCCGTGGCCACGCCCATCACCGCGCCGTTTTCATCAAACAGTACTTCGGCAGCGGGGAAGCCGGGGAAGATTTCCACGCCCAGTTCCATCGCCTGTTCGGCCAGCCAGCGGCACAGGTTGCCCAGCGAGCCGGTATAGTTGCCCTTGTTCGACAGGAACGGAGGCATCGGCCAATGCGGAATTGCCATCTTGCCGGTGCGGGTCAACACCCAGTGCCAGTTGTCGGTCACGGGCACTTCGGCCATCGGGCAACCCTGCGTGCGCCATTCGGGCAGCAGTTCGTCCAGCGCCCTTGGATCGACCACCGCGCCAGAAAGGATGTGGGCGCCGATCTCCGAGCCCTTTTCCAGCAGGCACACCGACAGCTCCGGATTGACCTGCTTCAGGCGGATCGCCGCGCCCAGGCCAGCAGGCCCGCCGCCGACGATCACGACGTCATAAGGCATCGATTCCCGTTCGCTCATTCCGCGCTCCGACTTCTCATACGCATTCGAATTACCGGTTCGCCTTGAAAGCTGCGGCGCGCAAGGTCAATAGCTCACTGATGACGGGACTTTTGGACAGGTGACGGCGCAAAACAACATCACGCTGGCGATCAAGGCCGCGCTCGACTGGTGGCGCGAGGCCGGGGTCGATTGCGACTTCGTGGACGATCCGCAGAATTGGCTTGCCCGCGCCGCGCCGGCCAAGCCGCGCACGATCCAGATGGCCGGACCGGCTGCCGATGCCGCACCGCCGCCGCCACGCGTGGGTGGATCGCCAGAGAGCTGGCCAACAGACCTGGCGGAATTCCGGGCTTGGTGGCTTTCCGATCCTTCGCTCGCCCCCTCCGGCCTGCGCCGGGTGGCCCCTTCGGGAGAGGCGGGGGCAGATCTGATGGTGCTGGTGGCCATGCCGCTCGCCGATGACGGGGATACCCTTTTCAGCGGCAAGGCTGCGCCCGTAATCGATGCGATGCTTGGCGCGATGGGGCTCGATCGAAGCCGGACCTACTGTGCATCCGCCCTGCCGGCCCGAGTCGCCATGCCGGACTGGGCAACTCTTGCCGCCGAGGGGCTTGGCGCAGTGCTGGCACACCATGTCGCACTCGCAGCACCCCGCCGGCTCCTGGTTCTCGGACAGAAGGACATCTCACCGCTGCTGGGCCACGACCCGGCGCAAAGTGGACCAAATTTACGTTCCGTTGACCATGAAGGCGGCAGTGTTCCGGCGATGGCCGCTGCAGACCTCGAACTGATCCTTGGCAAGGGTAGTTCAAGAGCGCAGTTGTGGAATCGCTGGCTCGACTGGACGGGAAACCAGGAACTGTGAATTTTGCGCGTACCCTTCGCGTTGCGCTGACCGGCGCGGCTGCCCTTGGCGGGCTCGCCGCCGCGCTGCCCGCCCACGCCAACAGCGCCGCAGTCGACTATTTCCGCAACCGGGCTGATCGTACCGCGGTGCCCAGCCTGCTCAGCCAGGATGACCGCAGCTATTACAAGACGCTGTTCGGCGCGATCGAGAAGCAGGATTGGGCCACGGTCCAGCAGCTCTTCGCCCAGCGCCAGGATGGCCCGCTTCACGCCGTGGCCCGTGCGCAGTATTTCCTGGCCGCCTCATCACCCAAGGCAGAACTGCAGCCGCTGACCGACCTGCTCACCCGCGCGCCTGACCTGCCGTGGTCTGACCAGGTCGGCCGCCTTGCGCTGAAGCGCGGCGCCACCAGCCTGCCCATTGCGCTGCCCGGCACGCAGCCGCTGTTCAACCTGCCCTCCTTGTCAAAGCGGCTGAAACCGCGCTCGATCGCCGATGGCACCATGCCGGATGGCGTTGCCGCCGCGATCACTGACCGGATCAAGAACGATGATCCGATGGGCGCGCGCGTGCTGCTTGATGGCGTTGACGCCACCCTTTCCGCCGAAGCCCGTGCCGAATGGCGGCAGAAGGTGGGCTGGGCGTTCTATATCGAAAACGACGACGCCTCTGCCCGCGCCATCTCGCTCTCCGCGTTCGAAAGCGGAAACGGCCCGTGGGTGGCCGAAGCGATGTGGACCGCCGGCCTAGCCGCATGGCGCATGGATGATTGCATGGCCGCAGCCGACGCCTTCGGCAAGGCGGCGGGCATGGCCAGCAACCCCGAACTGTCGTCCGCCGCCAACTATTGGGCTGGCCGCGCCTGGATGCGCTGTCGCCAGCCGCAGAAGGTCACCGCCTCGCTGCGCGCTGCCGCCTCGGCGCGCGATACGCTCTACGGCATGATCGCAGCCGAAGCGCTGGGCCTGCGTGACAGCGCGCCAGCCGCTGCGCCCGATTTCTCATCGGATGATTGGCAGCGCCTGCGCACGGTCAACAACGTGCGCATCGCGGTTCAACTGGCCGAGATTGGCGAGGACGGCCTTGCCGACGAAGTGCTGCGCTATCAGGCGCGCATCGGTGATCCCGGCCAATATGCCCCGCTTTCCCGCCTTGCGCGTGATCTTGGGCTGCCTTCCACCCAGCTGTGGATGGCCTACAACGCGCCAGCTGGCGCGCGGCCCGATGATGCAGCCCGTTTCCCCGCGCCCAAATGGGTGCCGGCCAACGGCTGGAAGGTCGATCCCGCACTGCTTTTCGCACACAGCCTGCAGGAATCGAACTTCCGCACCGCCGTCACCAGCCCGGCCGGCGCCAAGGGGCTGATGCAAGTGCTGCCCGGCACCGCGCGCGATCTGACCAAGGCCGATCCCTCGATGGCGGGCTTCGACAGCCAGCTGGACGTGCCGCAGGTGAACCTCGCCTTCGGGCAAAGCTACCTCACCCGGCTGAAGGACCGATCGGAAACGCAGGGCCTGCTGCCCAAGGTGATCGCCGCCTATAATGCCGGCCCCATGCCCATCGGCCGCTGGAACACCGAGATCCGCGACAAGGGCGATCCGCTGCTGTGGATGGAATCGATCCCCTATTGGGAAACCCGTGGCTACGTCGCCACCGTGATGCGCAATTACTGGATGTATGAACGCCAGGCTGGCGGTCCCTCGGAAAGCCGCATCGGCCTTGCCCAGGGCATGTGGCCGCGCTTCCCCGGCCTGAACGGCGCGGACTCGGTAAGGATCGCCTCGCGTGGCAATTGACGAAAGCCGCACGTTCAAGCCGATCGCCATTGCCCTGCTGACCGTGTCGGACACGCGCGGTCCTGATGAGGACACTTCGGGCGATATCCTGGCAGATCGCATCCGTGGCAAGGGTCATCGGCTTGCCGCCCGCGCCATCGAAAGGGACGATGCCGATCGCATCGCCAGCCGCCTGAACAACTGGATCGATGATCGTGACATCGATGCCGTGGTCATCACCGGCGGCACCGGCCTCACCGGTCGCGACGTAACGCCCGAAGCGCTAGACCGCGTAAAGACCCGCGACATTCCGGGCTTTGGCGAACTGTTCCGCTGGATCAGCTACAAGACCATCGGCACCAGCACCATTCAGTCGCGCGCCTGCGCCGTGGTGGCGCGCGGCACCTACATCTTCGCGCTGCCCGGATCGAACGGTGCGGTGAAGGATGGTTGGGATGGCATCCTGCACGAACAGCTCGACAGCCGGAACCGCCCCTGCAACTTTGTGGAACTGATGCCTCGCCTGCTGGAAAAGTAACTCCACCGGCTTGTACCTTCGTTCTTATTATGTTCTACTCAGTGGACTATGGCAGTCCACGGCAGAGGAGCACAATCAGCCAGCGTTCCCACCCGCTTCGGCCTCGCCACACGCGAAGCCGATGGTGACTGGCTCGATGATCAGGGACTGATCGACGGACCGCTTCCCAAGTTGCGGACCACGGTGACCGAGGAATTCCCCCGCACCGTCCTCACCTTCAATTCCTCGCCCGACATTCCCTTTGATCGTTCGGTCAACGCCTATCGTGGCTGCGAGCATGGCTGCATCTATTGTTACGCCCGCCCAACCCATGCCTACCATGATCTGTCGCCCGGACTGGATTTTGAGACGAAGCTTTTTGCCAAGCCGCAATCGGCCGAAATCCTGAGGCGCACCTTTGCCAAGCGCGGATACGTGCCAAAACCGATTGCGATGGGGACGAACACCGACCCCTACCAACCGATCGAGACGCGCTATCGCATCACCCGCAGTGTGCTGGAACTGTGTCTCGAGGTAGGCCACCCGGTCACCATCACGACCAAGTCTGCCCGCGTGCTGGATGACCTTGATCTGATTGCCGAACTCGCCCGCCGACGCCTGATCGCGGTCGGCATCTCGGTCACGACGCTCGACGCGCGTCTCTCCAACAGGCTGGAACCGCGCGCCAGCACGCCGGAAAAACGCCTGGCTGCGCTGGGCCGGTTGGTCGAAGCCGGCGTGCCCGCGCACGTCTCGGTCTCGCCGATCATCCCTTCGATCACCGATCAGTTCCTCGAGGAGATCCTGGTGCGGGCCGGCGCGCTGGGCGTTCGCTCCGCAAGCTGGATCATCGTCCGCCTGCCGCACGAAGTCGCGCCCCTGTTCCGCGAATGGCTGAAGATCTACTTCCCCGATCGCGCTGACAAGGTGATGCACACGGTGCAATCGATGCGGGGCGGGAAGGACTATGATTCCAGCTTCCACACCCGGATGAAACCCAACGGCGTGTGGGCAGACCTGATCCGCAGCCGCTTCCGCATCGCCCTGCGCAAGGCCGGCATCACCCAGCAACGCCACGACCTGGACTGCAGCCAGTTCCGCGCCCCCAGCGCCGATGGGCAGCTCACCCTGCTTTAGGATCGCACCGTCAGCGCTTCGTCAGGCGTGCAAAGGAAACCTGCCGGTCGGCGCAAAGCGGACGAGCCTGCTGTCTTCAACCGCCGCCTGCCGATGCACCACCACCGGCGCATAATCAGGGTCCTTCACCATGCCCATGAACGCCGCCGCGCTGGGATAGCGCATCACGAAGGTTTCATCCCATTCCCATTCGGCGGGGCCGGTCACCACGCAGCCGAACTGGCCACGCCAGGCGATCTCGCCCCCGGCGCGCTGAAGCACTGGCTGGATCGTGCGCATATACTCGGCATAGGCCTGCGCACCGGTCAGCCCCCTGCCCGCCAGCTCGTGTCCTTCGGGATAGCTGGCAAGCGCCTTGAACCTGACGAGATTGAGCATCTCCACGGGCTCGTCGCGCGGCAGGGCCTTGAACCGATCGAAGTTCTCCCGGCTGGGGTCGATATAGCTGGTCACCTCAGGCCTTCCACTGCCAATCGCGGAATTGCTCCCGCAGGTCCTTCTTGCTGATCTTGCCCGTGCCGGTATGCGGGATGGCATCGACGAAGGCGACATCGTCTGGCACCCACCACTTGGCCACATGCTGGCCCAGGAAAGTGCGCAGGTCATCGGCAGAGACTGCCGCTTCGGGCTTTTTCACCACAACCAGCAGGGGGCGTTCATCCCACTTCGGGTGCTGGATGCCAATCGCGGCCGCTTCGGCCACGGCGGGATGCCCGATGGCGGCGTTCTCCAGTTCCACCGAACTGATCCACTCCCCGCCAGACTTGATCACGTCCTTGGTCCGGTCGGTCAGCTGCAGCGTGCCATCGGGGTGGATCACGCCCACATCGCCCGTGTCGAACCACTGGCCTTCGGTGGTGGCGTCCTGCTCCGCCTTGAAATAGCGACGTACCACCCATGGCCCGCGCACCTGCAGCGCACCCGATGTCTTGCCGTCGCGCGGCAGGACCATGGTCGGATCGCCCAGGTCAACGCAGCGGATCTCCACGCCGAAGGGAACCCGCCCCTGCATCGCCTTGATCGAGACCTGTTCGTCGAACGTCAGCTCGTCCCAATCCGGCGTCTCGCACCCCGTGGTGCCGATCGGGGATGTCTCGGTCATGCCCCAGGCATGGGCGATGCGCACGCCCGCCGCCATGAAGCGTTCGATCATCGCCCGCGGCATGGCGCTGCCGCCGCACACGATCTGCTTCAGGTCGGGCGGGATCGGCTTGCCTTGCCTGTCGATGTGCTGGAACACGCCCAGCCAAACCGTCGGCACACCGGCCGAGGACGTGACCTTTTCGTTCTCGAACAGTTCGCACACCGTCGCCGGATCGTTGCTGGCGCTATAGACCAGCTTCGCCCCCGCCGCCGCACCGGCCCAAGGAATGCCCCAGCTGGCTGCATGGAACATCGGCACGATCGGCATCATCACCGTGCGGCAATCCATGTCCAGCACCGGCCTGCCCAGCGCCGTGAGCGCGTGGAGCATTGTGGAACGGTGCTCGTAAAGCACACCCTTTGGGTTGCCCGTTGTCCCGCTGGTATAGCACAGCATGCACGGCTCGCGCTCGTCGCCATCGGCCCATTCGCCCTCGTCGCTGGCGCCAGCGATCCAGTCCTCGAAAGCCCGCGCGGGCTCATCACTGTCAAAGCAGATGTAGTGCTCGATCGTCGTCCAGCGTGGCTTCATCCGCTCCACGATCGGCGCCCACTGCCTGTCGAACAGCAGCACCTTGTCCTCGGCGTGGTTGGCTATGTACTCCAGCTGGTCGTCGAACAGGCGGGGGTTGATCGTGTGGAGGATGCCGCCCGCGCCCACCGCGCCATACCAGGTCACGAGGTGGCGGTGGTGGTTCATCGCCAGCGTGGCGATGCGGTCCCCCGGCGCGATGCCCAGGGCGCGCAGGGCATTGGCCATGCGCATCGCATCGCGGCGCACGCCGGCCCAGGTGGTCCGCGTCTCGCTGCCATCGGCCCATCGGCTCACGATCTCGCGCCCGCCATGCTCTCGCGCGGCATGGTCGATCAGGCGCGTCACGCGCAACGGCCAGTCCTGCATGGCGCCAAGCAGCATCGATGTCTCCCGTCGTTTTATTCGACGAGCCGCAGATGCCTCTCCGCCCTCGCCGTCAATGCCACATTGGCGATGCCTTCGATCGGAATCAACCGTTCGATTAAATCGCTGTCGAGGCGGAAGTCATTGCCCAGCCGCACCAGTGGCTCCTTCGCCCGCCCGGTCTTCAGCCGTGCCAGCACCTCGCCCTTGCCGTCAGGCGCGCGGGGCAGCAGCATCGCCAGCTCGGCAATCGCCTCCGGCCGGCTGACATCCAGCTTCAGCATCATCCGCGCCGCACTTGTCACGCTGTCCAGCGGCCGCGCCCCGCGCACCGTCACACGTGGCGGCTCATCCGGGTTTGGCCTGTCCAGCTCCACATTCAGCAGCACGCAGGTGCCCTCGCGCGCCCACTGCACGAAGTTGTCGACCAGCGATTCCTCGAAGCAACTGGCCGAGAAAAGACCGCTGCTGTCCGAGAAGTCGGCCATGACGAAGTCCTTGCCCTTCTTCGTCTTGCGCTTTTGCACGTTCTCCACCAGCGCGGCCATCACCGCGCCCGATCGCGCCCCACCATCGCCGCCGCCCGCCATCAGGCTGCCATAAGTGCGCGCACCGTTGGCGCTGGCCACCGCGCGGTACTCCTCCACCGGATGCGCGGCGAAATAGAAGCCGAAGTTCTCGCGCTCCGCCGCCATCTGGTCGGCCCGGCTCCACGGCTTGGTCTCGGCCAGCCGCGTCGCCTGTTCGGCATGGTCGTCGCCGCCGAACAGGCCGCCCTGTCCCGACGTGCGCGATCGTGCCGCCTCGTCCGCCACCGCCATCAGCAGTTCGGCATTGGCGGTCACCTTGGCGCGGTTCGGTTCCAGGCAATCGAGCGCACCGCCCGCGGCCAGCGCTTCCAGCCCGCGCCGGTTCATCGATCCGGCGGGCAGCCGGCGAAACAGGTCGTCGAGCGAAGTGAACGGCCCATTGGCCTCCCGCTCCGCCACGATCGCTTCCATCGCCTTTTCGCCCACGTTGCGCAGGCCCGCCAGGGCATAGCGCACGGCATAGCCTTCGTCGGTCCGCTCCACCGTGAACTCGGCCTCGCTGCGGTTGATGTCCGGCCCGTGCAGCGCCACACCGTTGCGGCGCATGTCGTCCACGAAGACGTTCAGCTTTTCCGACTGGTGCATGTCGAAGCACATCGATCCGGCATAGAATTCATGCGGATAATGCGTCTTCATCCACGCCGTCTGATAGGCCAGCAGGGCATAGGCGGCAGCGTGAGACTTGTTGAAGCCATAGCCGGCGAACTTGTCGATCAAGTCGAACAGCTCGTTGGCCTTGCCCTTCTCGATGCCGGAAACTTCCTTGCACCCGTCCACGAAGCGCTGGCGCTGGGCGTCCATTTCCGCCTGCACCTTCTTGCCCATGGCGCGGCGCAGAAGGTCGGCATCGCCCAGCGAATAGCCCGCCAGGATCTGCGCGGCCTGCATCACCTGTTCCTGGTAGACGAAGATACCATAGGTTTCCGAGAGGATGCCCGCCAGCTTGTCGTGCGGGTATTCGATCGCCTCCAGCCCGTTCTTGCGTCGGCCGAACAGCGGGATGTTGTCCATCGGGCCGGGGCGATAGAGCGAAACGAGCGCGATGATGTCGCCGAAATTGGTGGGCTTCACCGCTGCCAGCGTGCGCCGCATCCCTTCGGATTCCAGCTGGAACACGCCCACCGTATCGCCCGACTGCAGCAGCTTGTAGACGTCGGCATCGTCCCAGGGCAGCGCCGAAAGGTCGATGGAAATGCCCCTCTTGCCCAGCAGGTCCACCGCCTTGCGCAGCACCGACAGCGTCTTCAGGCCCAGGAAGTCGAACTTCACCAGCCCCGCATCCTCGACATGCTTCATGTCGAACTGCGTCACCGGCATGTCTGACCGCGGATCGCGATAGAGCGGCACCAGCTGCGCCAGCGGCCGGTCACCGATCACCACGCCCGCCGCGTGGGTGGAGCTGTTGCGCGGCAGGCCTTCCAGCTGCATGGCGAGATCGATCAACCGGCGCACGTCGGGGTCGCGGTCGTATTCGCGCTTCAGCTCCGCCACGCCATTCAGCGCGCGCGGCAGCGGCCATGGGTCGGTCGGATGGTTCGGCACCATCTTGCACAGCCGGTCCGTCTGGCCATAGCTCATCTGCAGGATGCGGCCGGTATCGCGCAGCACCGCGCGCGCCTTCAGCTTGCCGAAGGTGATGATCTGCGCAACGTGATCGTCTCCATACTTTTGCTGGACATAGCGGATCACCTCGCCACGCCGGGTTTCGCAGAAGTCGATGTCGAAGTCGGGCATCGAGACGCGTTCCGGGTTAAGGAAGCGTTCGAACAGCAGGCCCAGCTTGATCGGATCGAGGTCGGTAATGGTCAGCGCCCACGCCACCAGCGAGCCCGCGCCCGATCCGCGCCCCGGCCCCACCGGGATGCCATGTTCCTTGGCCCACTTGATGAAGTCGGCCACGATCAGGAAGTATCCGCCAAAACCCATGCGGTTGATGATCGAGATCTCGAACTCCAACCGTTTGCGATAATCCAGCACTTCGGCAAACACGCCCGCCTCGGCCAGCGCAGGATAGTCCGCCTCCGCCGGCTCCGCATCCGGCCCCAGCGTCAGCACCTGCGCCAGTTCACCATGGCAGGCTTCCGCGTAGTAGGGCTTCAGCCGTTCGACCAGGCCGGTGCGGCTGTCTGCCGCGCACATCCGCGCCTCGCCTTCCTTGTCACCGGCAAGGCTGGGCAGGATCGGCTTGCGCTTGGGCGGCATCACTGCACACCGCTGCGCCACCACCAGCGTGTTGGCGATGGCTTCGGGCAGGTCCTTGAACAGGTCCTCCATCACCGGCGCCGGCTTGATCCACCACTCGGCGGACGAGCGCGGGCGGTCGGTGCTGTCAACGTGGGTTGAACTGGCAATGCACAGCATGGCGTCATGCGCGGCGTAGAAACCGCGATCGGCAAAGCAGGCCGGATTGGTGGCGACCAGCGGCAGGTTGCGTGCATAGGCGAGGTCGGTCAGCGCCGCTTCCGCCGCATCCTCGGCCGCATCGCCGCGCCGGGCCAGTTCAAGATAGAGCCGCTCGGGAAACAACTCCTCAAGCCGGCTCAGGTAGGTTTCAGCCGCGCTCTGCTGCCCCTCGGCCAGCAGCCGGGTCAGCGCCCCTTCGCCACACGCGCTCAGGCACAGCAGGCCATCGGTATGCCCCACCAGGTCCGCCAGCACCACGTGCGGCGCGAACTCCAGCGGGCGCTCCAGATGCGCGCGGCTGACCAGGTGGCAGATGTTGTCGTATCCGGTCGAATCCTGCGCATAGAGCGCCAGCCAGTCGATCGTCGGGGCCTGTGCGCCGAAGCCGGGCGCCGAAGCGCCTTCCCGTTCTGGCCGCGCCACCGCCAGCATCGTGCCGATCACCGGCTGGACACCCACGTCCTTGCACGCCTTGGCAAAGGCGACCGAGCCGTAAAGCCCGTTGCGATCGGTGATGGCTATCGCCGGAAATCCGCGCTCCGCCGCCGTCTTGGCGATGGCCTTGGGGTCAACCGCGCCATCCAGCATGGTGTATGATGAAAAGACGCGAAGGGGGACGAAGGGAGCGTAACCGGCCATGCCGGAAAGGTAGGGGGCCGGGGCCGATTCTGCGAGAGCCGGGCCCGGCTTATCAACCGATCAAACAGCTGCGCTCACAGCAGCGTCTCGATGTCCTTGGCGATGCTCGCAGGCTTGTCGGTGGGGGCATACCGCTTCACCACCTTGCCCTGCCGGTCGATCAGGAACTTGGTGAAGTTCCACTTGATCCCCTTGGTGCCCAGCACACCCGGAGCCTCGGCTTTCAGCCAGTCGAACAGCGGCGCGGCATTGGGTCCGTTGACATCGATCTTCGCCATCAACGGAAAGCTGACGCCGAAATTGACCTTGCAGAAACTTTCAATTTCGTCCGCCGTGCCCGGCTCCTGCGCGCCGAACTGGTTGCACGGAAAGGCCAGCACTTCGAACCCACGCTCGCCATACTGCTTCCACAGCGCCTCAAGCCCGTCATACTGCGGCGTGAACCCGCACTTGCTGGCCGTGTTGACCACAAGGATCACCTTGCCCAGCTTGTCCGCCAGGCTGATCTCCTCGCCATTCGGCTTCTTCGCGGTGAAATCGGCAATGGTTGCAGGGCCGCTCATTCAAAGCCCTCCACCTTCGCCAGCTCAAGGATTTCTCCGACATTCAGCGACTTTCCGCCCGGCACGTCAATCACCAGCCGCGCACGCGCTTCGGCATCCATGCCGGCCACCTCGCGCACCAGTTCGCCCAGCGGGCCCTTCTTCACCACGCTGAAGTTGTACTGCATCTCGGAACCGTCATCGTCGCGCTGGTGCAGCGTTGCTTGCGCCTGCCAATCAAGACCGGACATGTCTTCTCCCCTGCTCATGCCAAAAGGTCGCACGGCAGGGGATGCGGATCAACGGGAAATAGGGCCGCCCGGAAAGTCGTCGCGGTGGGCCAGCGCCATGATCTCGCCAGGCCCATACTGGCGGTCGCCCGCCTTCTCGATCACCAGGCCGTCGCGCTCGTCCGCCGTCATGCGGGCAACCATGCGTACCATGTCTGCCAGGGTCCCGGCATGCAGCGTGGCGAAATCATGCAGCAGCCCACCCGCGGCCTCGCGACGCAAAACGGTGGCATGGTCTGACCAGAAGTCGCGGCGGGTGTCATGGGATTCGGCGCGGATCGTGGTGTTCATCGATACGATCTCCTTCTCGCGCAATAAACGCGCACGCCCGGTTCCCGTATCCCGCCAGCCTACGTTAAAATTCCTTCATGCAGCCGGACAACCCGGTCCATCCGGAAGGCAAGCCGCTCGTTATGCGTGGCGATCAGCGCGGAACTGCCTTCCCCGCGCACCAGCTTGAGGAATTCCTCCAGCACGCGGTCCGCCGTCGCCTCATCCAGGTTGCCCGTCGGTTCGTCCGCCAGCACCAGTTCCGGCCGGTTGGCCAGTGCGCGGGCCACGGCCACACGCTGCTGCTCGCCGCCGGAAAGCTGGCTCGGCCTGTGCTCCAGGCGATGCCCCAGCCCCAGCGCGGTCAGCAGTTCGGTCGCACGGTCCTTGGCCTCGCCCGCAGCCTTGCCGGCCACAAGCTGCGGCAGCACCACGTTCTCGATCGCGTTGAAATCCGGCAGCAGGTGATGGAACTGGTACACGAAACCCAGGTGATCGCGCCGCAGCGTGGTGCGCGCATCGCCCGAAAGGCTTGATGCATTGGTCCCGGCAATCTCGATCAGGCCGGAAAACCCGCCTTCCAGAAGGCCGATCGCCTGCAGCATCGTCGATTTGCCGGAACCGGACGGGCCCAGCAGCGCCACGATCTCGCCGGGCTGGATTTCCAGGTTGACGCCGCGCAGCACGTCGATGGTTACGCCCCCTTGCGAGAACGAACGGCGCAGGTCCTTCAGGCGGACGACGGCTTCACTCATAGCGCAGCACCTGCACCGGGTCGGTACTCGCCGCCTTCAACGCGGGGTACAGGGTTGCCAGAAAGCTCAGCACCAGCGCCATGATGCAGATCACGGTGATCTCCACCGGATCGCTGCGGCTCGGCAGGTCGGTCAGGAAGCGGATCGAAGGATCCCACAGGTTCTGCCCGGTCACGTATTCCACGGCATGGACGATGGGCTGGCGGAAGAACAGGAACAGCATGCCCAGCGCAAGCCCGGTCAGCGTGCCCATGGCCCCGATCACGAAGCCGATGGCCACGAACACCTTCAGCAGGCTTTTCCGTGTCGCCCCCATCGTGCGCAGGATCGCGATGTCGCGCGTCTTGGCGCGCACCAGCATGATCAGGCTGGACAGGATGTTGAACACCGCCACCAGAACGATGATGGACAGCACCACGAACATCGCCACGCGCTCCACGGCCAGCGCCTCGAACAGGCTGGCGTTGATCGTCTTCCAGTCGGTCACCACCGCGCGCCCGGCCAGTTGCTCCTTCAGCGGGCCAAGATAGTCCATGACCTTGTCCGGGTCCCTGGTCGTCACCTCGATCATGCCGATGGAATCACCCGTCAGCAGCAGCGTCTGCGCATCGGGTATGGGCATCACGACAAACGCGTTGTCATAGTCATAGACGCCGATCTCGAAGATCGCCGCCACGCGATAGCCGATCTCGCGCGGCACCGTGCCGAACGGGGTCGATCGGCCCTGCGGGTTGATGATCGTGATCGTGTCGCCCACCTGCGCGCCCAGGTTCTCGGCAAGCCGCGATCCGATCACCACGGTGTCCGATCCGGGCTTCAGGTCGGCAAAGCTGCCAGCCACGCGCTTTTGCGCAATCCGCGCGATGTCCTGAGACGTGTTGCCCCGCACCAGGATCGCCTCAACCCGGCCGTTGAAGCTGGCCAGCAGCGGCTGTTCGATCAGCGGGCTGGCGCGGGTGACGCCGGGCGTCGCCTCCACCTTCTTCAGGATGTCCTGCCAGTTATCCAGCCTGCCGCCATAGGCCTGGATGATGGCATGGCCGTTCAGGCCCACGATCTTGTCGAGCAGTTCAGCGCGAAAGCCGTTCATCACGCTCATCACGATCACCAGCGCCGCCACGCCGAGCATCACGGCGACGAGGCTGATCCCGGCAACAAGGGCAATGAACGCTTCCCCTCGCCCCGGCAGCATGTAGCGCTTGGCGATGGTCCATTCGAACGGGCTGAGGATCAAGCGGGGGTCTTTCGCGCAGAAGGTGCGGCCGATTTAGGCCCAGTTCCCGCAACGCGCAATGGCCTTGCCGGTCCCGCCAGGGTGGCGGTCCGCGCTCAAACGCCGATGGTCCCTTCAGGTTCCCTCAGGCGGCAACCGCATGTCTGGCGCGCCCTGCGGCCTTCGCCTTGTACAGCGCCTTGTCGGCCGAAAGCATCGCCGCCTCGCCGCTTTCATGCAGCTCAGCCAGCCCGCAGCTCACCGTGATCCGCAGCGGACCGGCGCTGGTCACGATGGCATTGTCGGCCAGCCGCTGCGCAAGCCTGGCACAGGCCATCTCGGCATGCGCGATGTTCGCCTCCTTCAGCAGGAGCGCGAATTCCTCGCCGCCCAGCCGCGCAATCATGTCGCTGCCCCGCAGCGCCTGCCCGGCCAACTCGGCAAATCCGGTCAGCACCTCGTCACCCACGCCATGCCCGTGGCGGTCGTTGATCTGCTTGAAGTGGTCCACATCAACCATCGCGACACAGGCCATGGTTCCCGATTCGATCGTCGTCGCCAGCGCGCGCTCGAAGGCGCGGCGGTTGGGCAGGCCGGTCAACGCGTCGGTTGCCGCCTCATGCGCCAGCTCGGCGATCCGCTCTCCGGCCAGCCCGGAAAGCTTGCGCCAGCGCCGCTCCTGCTTCGCCAGCCGGCGGATTTCCTGTCGCCGCCGTTCCATGTCTACCGCCACCGGCAGCGCGCACAGCGCGGTGATGGCCACATAGAGCTGGAACAACTGGATGCGGTCACCGGGATCGAACGCCATCACGCCCATTGGCCCCAGGCCATGCAGCGTCAGCACACCACCAACCAGCGCAAGGATCACGGGCAGCGCCATCGCCATTGCCACGTTTGCCCACACAGCAGTCAGCATAACAAACAGCAGCGGCGCCAGCATCAACGGGCGGATCGTTTGGGAGAAGACGCCGAACGTGATCAGCGCCATCGTGGCGCACAACAGCACGCCCGACATGCCATGCCCCTTCGGCACGAGCCGCTCGTTGAAGCGGCGGGTACGCGCCACCGAAATGCAGAAGGGCAGGATCGCCAGCAGGCCCACTGCATGGCCGACGAACCAGTGAAAGAAATTGGTTTCGAAAGGAATGTCGTTGGCCAGATGCGCGATTCCCGCCCCGGCAACGGCGGACATGACCGGAATCAGCAATCCGATAACCAGATAGAAACCGGCCACCAGTTCCAGCACGTCCTTGGGCCAGCACGTGCGCACCAGGGTGCGGAATGTCCAGGCCACCGCCGCGGCCTCCGCCATGTTGACCAGCGACAACGGCAATGCAGCCACCCACCCCAACCCGAACAGGCCGGTGGCGACCGTGCTGGCAATCGTGCAGGCGGCCATCGTCAGCGGCCATTCGCGCAGTTCGATGACAATCAGCCGCGCGGCCAGTATGGCGCTTGCCACCCAGATCATGGCCACGCCGCCGCCAAAGCGGCTGTAGTGCACGCTGAAAGCGGCGCCGGTGAAATACAGCAGCGCAGTCAGCAGCGGTGCTGCGATTCTGAATCGGGCTCCATCCATCCGGCCCATTTCGGTCCGAAGCGGTTAATTCCGCCCTAAGCCGTTGAGAGTATGGCTTCTCAATGCAGGATGGCGTCAACCATCATGGGCCCGTTCGATCGTTGCAACCGATCGGCTCCCGCACTCGAGGATTGCTTCGGCACGGCCCGATCCCTTCACTGCGATGCCCCCTTGCGTTCTGTGACAAAGGTCGCCACATGGGCGGCGACCAAGCCGGCGCACCACGCGCCCATGGACCCGGCGCGAGACCCATGAACCTGACACACCCCTTCGAGGACGCGGACGGCGACAAGCTCCGCGAGGAATGCGGCATTTTCGGCGTGCTCGGCGCGCGCGATGCGGCCGCGATGACGGCACTGGGGCTGCACGCCCTGCAGCACCGCGGACAGGAAGCGGTAGGCATCACCAGCTTCGACGGGCAGGAGTTCTACTCCCGCCGTGGCATCGGCCATGTCGCCGCAAACTTTTCCAGCGGCCAGGCGCTTGCCGAACTTCCGGGCATGATGGCCGCGGGCCACGTCCGCTATTCCACCACCGGTGGATCGGGCCTGCGCAACGTGCAGCCGCTGTTTGCCGATCTGGCCGCCGGTGGCTTCGCCATTGCGCACAACGGCAACATTTCCAACGCGATGACGCTGAAGCGCGATCTTGTGAACAAGGGCGCGATCTTCCAGTCGACCTCGGATACCGAGGTGATCATCCACCTCGTCGCCACCAGCCGCTATCCCACCCTGCTCGATCGCTTCGTCGATGCGCTGCGCCTGGTCGAAGGCGCCTATTCGCTCATCTGCATGACGCCCGAAGGCATGATCGCCTGCCGCGATCCGCTCGGCATCCGTCCGCTGGTGATGGGCAAGATGGGTGATGCCGTGGTCTTCGCCAGCGAAACGGTGGCGCTCGATGTCGTCGGTGCAGACTTCGTGCGCGAAGTTCAGCCGGGTGAACTGGTGCACGTCACCCTCGATGGCCGCATTTCCAGCCATCGCCCCTTCGGCAGCCCCGCCGCGCGCCCCTGCATCTTCGAACACGTCTATTTCAGCCGCCCGGATTCGGTCATGGGCGGCCGTTCGGTGTATGAAGTGCGCAAGGCCATCGGCATGGAACTGGCCAAGGAATCGGTGGTCGACGCCGATCTGGTCATCCCGGTGCCCGACAGCGGCGTGCCCGCCGCGCTCGGCTATGCCCAGCAGTCTGGCATTCCGTTCGAGCTCGGCATCATCCGCTCGCACTATGTCGGCCGCACGTTCATCCAGCCTTCGGATGGCGCCCGCAATGCCGACGTGAAGCGCAAGCACAACGCCAACCGCGCGCTCGTGGCGGGCAAGCGCATCGTGCTGATCGACGATTCGATCGTGCGCGGCACCACCAGCCTCAAGATCGTGCAGATGATGCGCGAAGCCGGCGCCAGCGAAGTCCACTTCCGCGTCGCCAGCCCGCCAACCGAACATTCCTGCTTCTACGGCGTCGATACGCCCGAACGCTCGAAGCTGCTTGCCGCGCGGATGGACGTGAACGCCATGGCCAAGTTCATCCAGGCTGACAGCCTCGCCTTCGTCTCGATCGACGGCCTCTATCGCGCCGTGGGTGAAGCCGCGCGTTCGTCCGGCAGCCCGCAGTATTGCGATGCCTGTTTCACCGGCGATTATCCCACCCGGCTCACCGACCTGCTCGAGCGTGAAAGCGCCGCCGGACAGCTTTCGCTCCCGGTCGAAAAGGTCGCCTGAATGGGATCGCTGCAGGGGCAACTGGCGCTGGTCACCGGCGCCAGCAAGGGCATCGGCGCGGCCACCGCACGCGCGCTTGCGGCCGAAGGCGCGCACGTCATCCTCGTCGCCCGCACGGCAAAGGAGCTTGAGGCGGTGGAGGAATCGATCCACGCCGCCGGCGGCACCGCCACCATTGCCCCGGTCGATCTGGCCGAGCCCGACGCGATCGCCCGCCTCGCCACCGCGATCAAGGGCCGTTGGCAGGCGCTCGACATCCTCGTCATCAACGCCGCCGTCCTGCCCGTGCTCACCCCGGTCTGGCAGATCGACCAGCACGACCTCAACCGCGCGCTGATGCTCAACGTCGTGGCCACGCAGGCGATCATCGCGGCGTTCCATTCCATGCTGAAGGCCAGCAAGGACGCCCGCGTCATCGGCCTCACCAGCAGCGTCGGTGCCACGCCCCGCGCATTCTGGGGTGCCTATGGCTCGACCAAGGCGGCGTTTGACAACCTGCTCGATTCCTATGCGCAGGAAGTCGCCAGCACCACCGCAATCCGCGTCGCCATCCTCGATCCCGGCGCCACGCGCACCGCCATGCGCGCCAAAGCCTATCCCGGCGAGGATCCCGGGACGGTCAAGCCGCCCGAGGACGTCGCCAAGGCCATCGTCGCGCTTCTTGGTAAACCGTTCACCAGCCCGCACCGCGAACGCGTTAACCAGTTCTGATTACGGTTGGTTAGGGCAAGGCGATCATAGATTGTCCATTTCCGGGGCTGCACCCATGCAGCCGTTGCGGGATGGGTTGGATGAGCACGACTTGGCGCGATTCCCGGTTCGGGCCGGGCAGCTACGAACACTCCTCGCAGGAAGACCGCTGCGCCCCGCGCAGCAAGGTCAACATTCCGGCCACCCTGCGCGGCTCGGGTGCCAAGGGCTTCCACACCGTGGTCAACGACCTCTCGCTCGGCGGCTTCTGCGCCACCGCGCTGAACCGCATGCACGTGGGCTCGCACTGCTGGCTCACCTTGCCGGGCCTCGAATCCCTGCAAGCGACAGTGATCTGGTGGCAAAACGGCCAGGTCGGCTGCGCTTTCTCCCAACTCCTCAGCCCCATCGTCCACGACAACATCCTCGCCCGTTATCGGGGAGATGGCGTGTTCCGGCCGGTTTGCTAGGGCAAGCGGACACATTGGACAGAGCGGCAGCGACCTAGATTGTTTGGGAGTTGCCGTTCAGCGGCGCACTAATCTTCGAAGTACCTTGGTTCGTTGCAGTGTCAAATCGGCCTTGCATGCGAGTTTGCGATATTCGAGTATGGCTGGCTCGCCGGATTGATCTCTAATCGCCGCACAAGTTGCTTGCATTTGCGAAAGCCAATGCCGCTGGTCACTTATCAGCCTGCTCTTCTGCGTCGAGACCGTTCCTTTGATAACGGTTTTCCAGACTTTATTGAGCGCGGCGTCTGCATTCTTGAATTCATTCCTTGCACAGCTTAAATCGGGCCACCACACTCCTGTAGCAACATCCTCGTGGCATTGGGGAAGTGAATATTCGTCAGCCGAGCCGACGACCGCCAATGGCGCCGTCAACATGAGTGTGATGGCTGCAATCATGTGACCCCCAAGATTTTGAGCTAGGCACAATAAGCGCTCATGTCCGCAACTGCCCGCAACCAGCCATTTTACCTGATCCGAAAATCCTAATCCCTCACCAGCGTAACCTGCGCCACGCTAATCCCCCCGCCAGCAAAGCCGCCCTCGCAATACATCAGGTAATACCGCCACAGCCGAACAAACCGTTCGTCAAATCCCGCCGGCAACCGCCCCGCCTCCACCGCCGCCTCGAAGTCCTTGCGCCACAGCCGCAGGGTGCGGGCATAGTCCTGACCGAAGTGATGGGGCGCCTCCCAGCGCAGGCCGCGCGCCTCGGACAGGGATCGGAACTCCGCCTCGCCCAGCAGCATCCCGCCCGGAAAGACATAGGCCTGGATGAAGTCCGCACTCGCGGCATAGGCCGGGAAGAGGTCGTCCCGGATGGCGATGTACTGGATCGCCGCACGCCCGCCCGGTTTCAGCGCCCGCGCAATCGCGTCCAGGTATGAGGGCCAGTATTCCCGGCCCACCGCCTCCACCATCTCCACGCTGGCAACCGCGTCAAACACGCCTTCGACCGCGCGATAGTCGCAATGCAGGTATTCGGTGCCCTTCGGCCCCTTGATCCGCGCCCAGTCCAGTTGTTCGTTGCTCAGGCTGATGCCGGTCACATGCACGCCACGCCGCTCGGCCAGCCGCCGCGCGAGGAAGCCCCATCCGCAGCCGATCTCCAGCACCCGCTGGCCCGCCTGCAACGTCAGCCTGTCGGCCAGCCGGTCCACCTTGTTCACCTGCGCATCGATCAGCGACGCATCCGGCGAAAGGCCCTGCCACAGCGCGCTGGAATAGCTCATCGTCGGATCGAGCCACTGGGCGTAGAAATCGTTGCCCAGGTCATAGTGGGCGTGGATGTTCTGCTCGGCGCCCTTTCGGCTGTTGCGGTGCAGCCAGTGCCACGCCCGCGCCAGCCAGCGCCACGGCCCCTTGGCCCGCGCCACATCGCCCAGCGTCGCGGCGTTGCGCATGAACAGCGCGAAGATCTGCACTGCGTCCGGGCTGTCCCACTCGCGCGCTTCCCACGCCTGGTACCAGCCCACCGATCCCCCGGTGGCGAGGCGGCGGATCGCGTTCCAGGAATGCAGCGTGATCTCCGCCACCGGCCCGTCTGCCCGCGCACCCAGCAGCCGCACGGTTCCGTCAGGCAGGTGGGCCAGCAGCGATCCTTCGGCCAGGCCCGCATCGATCCGCGCGATCACCCGCTCAACCGGACCGGAAACGATCCTCGCCAGCAGGCCGCGGGCCGCCGCCTTGGGCTGCCCGCCTGAAACCAGATGCTCCCCCCTGCCCGGTGTCTCGGCGTTCATGCCATGCGGTATGCGCAATCGCACGCGTCAGGGCAATGCCTCCTCGGGCGTCTTCATGGCGGAATGTGCCGCCAATGCGCGGGCCCGCGCCTCGGCATGGCCGATGATCTTGGCAGGATAGCCCTTCGGCGGCACCTTCGGATCGTGGATGTCCTCATCCGAAAGGTGCGCCAGCTCCGGCACCCACTGGCGGATGTATGCGGCTGCATCGAACTTCTGCGATTGCGTCAGCGGCGCCATGATCCGCACGAACATGTTCGAATCCACGCCCGTGCCCGCAGTCCACTGCCAGTTCACCGCGTTCTGGCCATAATCGGCATCCACCAGCGTATCCCAGAACCAGCGCTCGCCTTCGCGCCAGTCGATCAGCAGGTGCTTCACCAGAAAGCTTGCCGCGATCATCCGCACGCGGTTGTGCATCCACCCGGTGGCCCACAGCTCGCGCATCCCCGCGTCCACGATCGGATAGCCGGTGCGCCCCTGCTGCCATGCCGCCAGCTCGCGCTTCGCATGGCGCCATTCAAGCCGGTCATAGGCTTCGCGCGCATTGCGCGATCCGTAATCGGGATATTGCAGGATCACGTTCTGGGCATAATCGCGCCAGCCCAGTTCCCCCAGGAACGTGCCGACCGAACCGCCCTCGTCGGCCACCGCGTGCCACACCGTGGCCGGTGAAATCTCGCCGAAATGCAGGTGGGGGGAAAGCTTCGACGTGCCCTCCACCGAAGGCAGGTTGCGCCGCTGGCCATAGCGCGATGCCCGGTCGGCAAACTCGCGCAGCCGCGTCCGCGCCCCGGCCTCGCCCGGCACCCATTCGGCGCGCATCCCGCCGGCCCAATCCGGCTTGATCGGCAGCAGGCCCCAGTCCTCCAGCCTGTCGCTGTCCGGCCAGAACTCCGGCGCGGGCAGCGTCGCCGGCGCCTTCACCGGCCTTGCCGGCGGCATCCGCTCGCTCAGCGCGCGCCAGAACGGGGTATAGATCTTGTAGGGCTGGCCGCTTCCGGTCAGCACCGATCCCGGCGGGGCAAGAAAGTTGCCGTCATGGCACTGCAGTTCGAACTGCTTGGCCACCGCGCGCTCGGCATTGCGCCACCACGGCTCGTAATGGCGGATGCAGTGCACCGTCCGCGCCCCCGTTTCGCGTCGCACCGCCGCCAGCGCCTCGTGCGCCTTGCCGCGCTTCAGGATCAGCCGCGATCCGCGCAGCCGCAGATCGGCGTCCAGCCGCTCCAGGCTGTGGTGCAGCCACCACCGCGAAGCACCGCCCATGCGCCACTGCCTGGGCGCATCGTCGTCCAGCACGTAAACGGGGATTACCGGGCCTTGGGCCGCTGCGGCGGCGAATGCGGGCTGGTCCTCAAGCCGCAGGTCGCGGCGCAGCCAGACGATCGAAGGGGAGGTCATCATGCCCTTGTGCAACGCCTGCCCCGCGCTCTGGCACCTGCACCTTTGGGCAAACCCGCACCGAAACATTGAAGTTGCGACTCATCGCAGGCCCTGAAAACCGCGCATCGCCGAACGTTACCCGGGTGCATTCCCCATCGCGCGCCAATTTGGCGACGGGCATCTGCGACCAATCGAGAAACCTGCGCGCCACCGGATCGACCGACGCCTCCCGCACCACCGGATCGGCCATGCGGTCGGGCACCGGGGCACCGAACGCCACAAGCCCCGTCACCCGCACCAGTGGATCGAACCGCCCATGCACGATCGCTCCGTCTTGCCGCCACACCACATCGCGCCGCCAGAACACCAGCGGCTCCGGCGCGGCGAACACCCTGTCGGGCCGTGCATAGGGCGCATCGCTTTCCGGCGCGGCCCATGCCAGCGCCGATATCCCGATATTCAGAGCAATGAACGCCATGCAGCCCGCCAGCGCCGCCACCGCCGCCCTGCCCCGGTCGCTCCTGCGCGCCCGCCAGATCCCCGCGCCCAGCATGGCCAGCAGCCACGGCGAAACGATGAACAGCCCATCGCTATGGAACCATCGCGCGCTCAGCGGAGAGAACAGCTGCACCGCATAGACGTTCTGCAAGTCCAGCAACGGATGCGTCAGCGCGCCCAGATAGCACAGCGCCACAAGCCATCCGAACCGCAGCGGCGGGCCCGTCTCCGTTTCAGGCCGCCTCCTGCCCCACAGCCACAGCAGCGCGGCCAGCAGCGGCGGCATCAGCAGCACGCCGCCCACCAGTCCATGGGTGAACCCGCGGTGCATCGCCAGCGGCGCCCACGGCGCCCAGCCAAAGAACACGTCGATGTCCGGCATGTTGGCCGCCAGCACGCAGGCCGCCGTGCCCAGCCGCGTGCGGCGCTTCAGGCCCGTTTCGGCCAGCGCCCAGCCGGCAAGGCTGTGGGTCAGGTTGTCCAAGCGTCCCGCCCCACAGCGCCGTCTGGTGTCAGACCGGGTCGGCCGCCGTCCCGCTAACCGTCCAGGTCTGGCCCTTGGCCAGCAGCGCGGCCAGGTTCGCGCTCTTGCCCGCGCGGGCCTGCTCGTCCTGTGCCAGGAGCGTTTCCTCATAGCTTGGCCGCGGATCGTCAAAGATCACGCCCAGCGCCATCGGGAACGGGCCAAACGGCATTTCCACCAGCATGTGGGCGATCGCGCGATTCTTCACGTTGTGCACGATCACGCCCGCCGCCTGCCAGTCGCCGTCAACCACGTCCACGACCTTGAGGCTCAGCGTCTCCATGTCGAGCGCAATGCCCTTCACCCCGCCGCTCTTCTCGCTGCCGAACAGCATCGGCTCGCCATCGGCCAGCCACAGCTGGTTCTGGTCGGCCACGCCCTTGGCCACGAAGTCGTCAAAGCGGTCCTTGTTATAGACGATGCAGTTCTGGAAGATTTCCACGAACGCCGCCCCCTTGTGTGCGTGCGCCGCCTTCAGCACTGCCGGCAGGTTCTTCGAAACGTCATAGGCCCGCGCGATGAAGCGCGCGCCAGACCCAAGTGCAAAGGCGCAGGGCAGCGCCGGCCGGTCCACCGATCCCATTGGCGAAGTCGGCGAATTGGTGCCCTCGCGGCTCGTCGGCGAATACTGGCCCTTGGTCAGGCCATAGATCTCGTTGTTGAACAGCAGGATCTGCACGTTCACGTTGCGACGGATGATGTGCATCGTGTGGTTGCCGCCGATCGACATGCCGTCGCCGTCGCCCGTCACCATCCACACGTCCAGTTCCGGGTTGGCCAGCTTGATGCCGGTCACGAACGCCGGCGCGCGGCCGTGGATGGTGTGGAAGCCATAGCTTTCCACGTAATACGGGAAGCGGCTGGAGCAGCCGATGCCCGAAACGAACACCGTCTTGGCCGGGTTCGCGCCGATCTCGGGCAGGGTGCGCTGCACCGCCTTGAGGATGGCATAGTCGCCGCAGCCCGGGCACCAGCGCACTTCCTGGTCGGTTTCCCAGTCCTTCAGCGTCGTGGTGAAGGGAGTCATGTCGTTCATTGGTCTTCGTCCCTCAAACCAGAGCAGCTTCGATCGCGGCTTCGATTTCCGCGATGGTGAAGGGCTGGCCGCTGGTCTTGTTGAGCGGCTTGGCGTCAACCAGATATTGGTCGCGCAGCACAGTCTTGAACTGGCCGGTGTTCATCTCGGGCACCAGCACCTTGTCAAAGCCCTTGAGCAGGTCGCCCAGGTTCTCCGGCATCGGCCACACGTGGCGCACATGGATGTGGCTCACCGAAAGGCCCTTGCGCCGCACCCGGCGCACCGCCTGGTGGATCGGGCCGAACGTGCTGCCCCAGCCGACCACGGCCAGCTTGCCGGTCTCGTCGCCCAACGTCACGTCCTGGGCCGGGATGGACTTTGCCACGCCGTCCACCTTCGCCTTGCGGGCGTCGGTCATGATCTGGTGGCTTGCCGGGCTGTAGTCGATGTTGCCGGTGCCGGGGTTCTTCTCGATGCCGCCGATGCGGTGCATCAGGCCCGGCGTGCCCGGCTTGATCCAGGGCCGCGCGCCCTTTTCGTCACGCGCAAAGGGCAGCACCTTGCCGTCCGGACCGTTTGCCTCTTCCAGGAACGTCACCGGGAACGGGGTATAGGTCGCCGGATCGGGCACCTTCCACGGCTCCGCCGCGTTGGCGATATAGCCGTCGGTCAGCAGGATCACCGGCGTCATGTACTGCACCGCGATGCGGCAGGCCTCGATCGCGCAGTCAAAGCAGTCCGCGGCAGACCGCGCCGCGATCACCGGGATCGGCGCATCGCCGTTGCGGCCATAGACCGCCTGGTAAAGGTCGCTCTGCTCGGTCTTGGTCGGCAGGCCGGTCGAAGGGCCGCCGCGCTGCGAATTCACGATCACCAGCGGCAGCTCGGTCATGATGGCAAGGCCCATCGCCTCGCCCTTCAGCGCGATGCCCGGACCGGAGGACGACGTCACCCCCAGTTGCCCGGCATAGCTCGCGCCGATGGCAGAGCAGATCGCCGCGATCTCGTCTTCCGCCTGGAACGTGGTGACGCCGAATTCCTTCAGCTTGGCCAGGTTGTGCAGGATCGAACTTGCCGGCGTGATCGGATAGCCGCCAAAGAACATGTGCAGACCCGCCAGCTGCGCGCCCGCCACCAGCCCAAGGCTGATCGATTCCGCGCCTGTCACCGTGCGGTAAAGGCCCGGTTCGCTTTCAACCGGCGCGATGTGATACTGCTTCAGCGGGCCCGAAAGCTCGGCCGTCTCGCCATAGGCGTGGCCGGCGTTCAGCGCCGCAACGTTGGCTTCGGCCAGCACCGGGTTCTTCTTGAACTTGGCGTTCAGCCAGTCGATCAGCGGCTGCCGGTCGCGGTCGAACATCCACAGCGCCAGGCCCAGCGTCCACATGTTCTTGCAGCGCAGCGCTTCCTTGTTGCCAAGGCCAAAGGGCTTCACCGCTTCCAGCGTCAGCGCGCTGATGTCGAAGGCCAGCAGCTGCCACTTCTCCAGGCTGCCGTCTTCCAGCGGATTGGCGTCGTACTTGGCCTTTTCCAGGTTGCGCTTGTTGAACTCGCCACTGTCGGCAATGATCAGGCCACCGGCCTTCAGCGCCGGCACGTTGGTCTTCAGCGCCGCCGGGTTCATCGCCACCAGCACGTCGGGCTGGTCGCCCGCTGTCTCGATGTCGGTCGATCCGAAGTTGATCTGGAAGGCCGAAACGCCAAACAGTGTGCCTTGCGGCGCGCGGATTTCCGCCGGAAAGTCGGGGAAAGTCGCCAGGTCGTTGCCCGCCAGCGCGGTCGAAAGCGTGAACTGACCACCCGTCAGCTGCATGCCGTCGCCGGAATCGCCCGCAAAGCGGACGACAACCGCTTCGGGCGCATCCTTGCCGCCGGTCAGGGCGTCGGGTCCGTCAACCAATGCTGTAGCCATCTCGTTCCTCTGTCAGCCGCCAGATGCAGCCCTGCTTCATCTTGGGCCGCCTAGACCCGGCCAATCCCCGGCGCAAAAAAGAAAATCTGCTCTGCGCAAAATGTCGTGCGATTCCTTGATCGCGCACAACCGGCCTAGTCAAGTTGCAAAACCGCACCTAACCTGTCCACAATCAACAAATGGGGCCAGCAACAGCCCCATGCAAGATCGAGAGGACATTGAAAACATGGCCGAAGCCGACGCTCCGCAGCATTACGTCCGCCCTGATGTAAAGGCCTTCCTAGATTACCTGAACAGTGTCGAAGGCCCCCAGATGCATGAAATGCCGCTGGATGCCGCGCGCGCCAGCTACATCGCCATGGGCCAGATTGCCGAGATGCCGCCCCGCGATCTGGCCGTGATCAAGGACCTCTCGTGCCCCGGCCCTGCCGGTCCGATTCCGCTACGGCTGTATGATGCGCGGGCAGATCGTGGCCCCGGCCCGGTGATCATGTTCTTCCACGGCGGTGGCTTCGTCATCGGTGATCTCGAAAGCCATCATTCCCTCTGCACGGAAATCGCGGCGGAGATGGACCTGCCCGTCGTCGCGGTTGATTACCGACTCGCACCCGAACACCCCTTCCCCGCCGCGCCCGACGATTGCGAAGCCGCAACCCGCTGGGTCGCCGCCAGCCCTGTGGACCTTGGCCGGCAGGTCACCGGCCTGATCCCCATCGGCGATTCGGCGGGCGGAAACCTCACCATCGTCACCACCCAGGCCCTGCTTGAAAAGCCGGCGGCCGTCCCGGTTGTCATGCAGGTGCCGATCTATCCGCTCAGCGATGACAAGCCCGATCACCAGTCCTTCCTGCACTTTGCCGAAGGCTTTCTCTTGACGGCGGCGTCGATGAAGTGGTTTGCCGATTCCTACAATGCAATCGCCGGGCATAAGCGCGCCTATCCGATCTACAGCGATCACGCCGCCACCCCGCCCACGGTGCTGGTAACCGCCGGGCTCGATCCGATCCGTGACAGCGGCAGGGTCTATGGGGCAGAACTGATCAAGGCCGGGGCTGAGGTCGTGTTCCTTGAAATGAAGGGCACGATCCACGGCTTCACCCAGGTCCGCCGCGCCATCCCCAGCGCGCAGGCAGACCTGCACTCCGTGTTCGCAGCGATGAAACTGCTGCTCGAAAGGACCAGATGACCGAGGAACATTCCGCCCTGCCCTATCGCCCCTGCGTGGGCGTGATGATGGTCAATGCCCACGGACGCGTGTTCGTGGGCAAGCGGATCGACAGCAAGGAAGGCGATGCCTGGCAGATGCCACAGGGCGGCATCGACGATGGCGAGGAGCTGCACGCCGCCGCGATGCGCGAACTGCACGAAGAAACCGGCGTCACCGCGGATCTCGTCACCGTGATCGCGCAGACGCGCGAAGAACTGCTCTATGACCTGCCGCCCGAGATGATCGGCCGAATCTGGGGCGGGCGCTACCGTGGCCAGCGCCAGTCATGGCTGCTGCTGCGCTTTACCGGCGAAGACCATCATGTCGATCTCAACGCCCACCATCCGGCGGAATTTCTCGACTGGAAATGGGTGGAACCCGAACAGTTGCCTGACCTGATCGTCCCCTTCAAACGCCGCGTCTACCGCCAGGTCCTCGAAGAATTCCGGGATTTGATCTGACCGCCAGAAAGCCTACCCCTAACCCCTCCCGCAGGCGGGAGGGGGATTGGCAGCCCCTTCTTCTCCCCTCCCGCCTGCGGGAGGGGCAGGGGGAGGGCTGTCTCAGGTCAATTGCTCTCCACCACCGGCTGCGGCTTAACCGCCTCGGCCGAAAGCACGCGTGGGGTCGGGCCCTTGGCGATCACCGCGGCCAGTTCCTGCGTCTCGGCGCAGGCCTTGCCACAGATGCCTTCCAGCCGCGCCAGGTTGGTCCGCGCCTTTTCCAGCGCACCCTTCTCGGCCATCGCCGCGCCTTCGCCGGCAATTGCACCCAGGTTGTTGGGATCGCGCTGCAACGCCTCGCGGTAATAATGGATCGCCTTGCCCTGCAGCCCCGCCTTGCGGGCCGCCTCGCCCAGCGCGATGTAGGTACCGACATATCCGGGATCGACTGCCAGCGCCGCCTCGAAGGCATCGGTCGCGGCATCCACCTGTCCCGATGCCAGGTCGGCGTGGCCGTTGGCCAGCAGCGCCTGCGCGCGCGGGTCGGCCACTTGCTCCACCTTGGCCGATCCCATCGATCCGGTCATCGCCAGCACCAGCGAAAGCGCGGCGGCGGGCAGGGTGTAACGCATCAAAAGCTCCTTGAGCCGGGAATCCGACCTCTTGCGCTCTCCGGCGCGTGTTGAGGTATCCAGTATCATGCGCGTCGCAGGTTAACGAAGAAAAACCCGTCTGTCGCGTCGGACAAGGGTGTAAGCCGCCAACCTTTTCCACGAGGGCGACCGGCAGGCAGGTCCATCGGTTCGGCCCGCCAATCCGGCCGCTCCGCCAGGAACGCGTCGATCACCCCGGCGCCTTCGCGATCCAGCAGCGAACAGACGATGTAGGTCAGCCGCCCGCCCGGCCTCACCAGCCCTGCCCCCACACGCAGCACATGCGCCTGCATCGTGGCATAGCGTTCGACCGCCGCGGGGCTCAGCCGCCAGCGCGCCTCGGGATTGCGCCGCCATGTGCCGGTGCCCGAACACGGCGCATCGATCAGCACGCCATCCGCCTTGCCCGCCCAGTCGGCCAGCATCCCGGATTCCTTGCCGGGGTTCAGCAGCCGCGTCTCCGCCATGGCCCCGGCCCGCGCCGCACGGTCCGGCAGGCGTGACAGCCGCGCCCGGTCGATGTCACAGGCCAGCAGCGCGCCCCGGTTGTCCATCGCCGCCGCCAGCGCCAGCGTCTTGCCCCCTGCCCCGGCGCACAGGTCCACCACCGCCTCGCCCGGCTGCGCGGCAAAGGCGGCACAGGCCAGCTGGCTGCCGCCATCCTGCACCTCGAACAGACCCTCGCCGAATTCGGGCCAATCCTCCGCCCGTGCACCGGTCTCCAGCCGCAAACCGTCCGCCATCACCGGCTCGCTCGCCACCGGCAACTGTTCGGCCAGCGCCTCGCGCGTGATTTTCAGCCGGTTCGCGCGGATATCCAGCGGCGCCCGCCCCAGCAGCGCCGCTTGTTCGGCTTCATCAAGCCCCGATGCCGTCAGCGCCTCGGCCAGCCACTGCGGCGCAACGCCACCCCCGGCCACCGTCTCGCCCTCGCGCAACGGCGCGGGGCCATAGTTCGATCCATCGAACAGCGCCGCCAGCGCCGCATCGTCCTGCGCCACCCGCAGCATCGCCGCGCGCCCGCTCGCCGGAACCTCGCCACAGGCACGGATCGCGCGCCAGGCCAGGTCGCGGATCGCCCGCCGGTCCTTTGATCCCACGAAGCGCCGGGTGCGGAACCACTCTGCCGCCACCCGGTCTGCCGAGGCGCCCTGCCCGCGCGCCGCCGCGATCACGGCGTCGAGCACGTCGATCGCCGCCTGCACCCGCGCCGCCGGTGTCATCGCCCCGTGCCCGTGGCCAGCCTCAGCCGACCTTGTAGTTCGGCGCCTCGCGCGTGATCGTCACGTCGTGAACGTGGCTTTCGCGCAGACCCGCGTTGGTGATGCGCACGAACTGCGCCTTGCGCCGCAGGTCGTCGATCGTGGCGCTGCCGGTATAGCCCATCGCCGCCTTGATCCCGCCCACCAGCTGGTGGACCACATCGCGCGCCGGGCCCTTGAACGGCACCTGCCCTTCGATGCCTTCGGGCACCAGCTTCATCTGGTCCTTGATGTCCTGCTGGAAATAGCGGTCTGCGCTGCCGCGCGCCATCGCGCCAACCGAACCCATCCCGCGATAGGCCTTGTAGGCGCGGCCCTGGTACAGGAACGTCTCGCCCGGCGCTTCCTCGGTGCCCGCCAGCATCGATCCGATCATCACCGTCGAAGCGCCCGCCGCCAGCGCCTTGGCCGCATCGCCCGAAGTGCGCAGGCCGCCATCGCCGATCACCGGCACGCCCATCTTGTCGGCCGCCTCGGCCGCTTCCATGATCGCGGTCAGCTGCGGCACGCCCACGCCCGCCACGATGCGGGTGGTACAGATCGAGCCCGGCCCGATGCCCACCTTCACCCCGTCCGCGCCCGCGTCGCACAGCGCCCGCGCCGCTTCCGCGGTCGCCACGTTGCCGGCAATCACCTGCGCGCTGTTGGAAAGCTTCTTCACCCGTTCCACCGCGCGGCTCACGTCGCGGTTGTGGCCGTGCGCGGTATCGATCACCACCACGTCGCATTCCGCCGCCAGCAGCGCTTCGGTGCGCTCGAAGCCCTTGTCGCCCACCGTGGTCGCCGCCGCCACGCGCAGGCGCCCGGCCTCGTCCTTGGTCGCGTTGGGATAGGTCACCGCCTTTTCGATGTCCTTCACCGTCACCAGGCCCACGCAGCGATAATCGTCGTCCACCACCAGCAGCTTCTCGATCCGCCGCTGGTGCAGCAGGCGGCGGGCCTCTTCCTGGCTCACCCCGGTCTTCACCGTGGCCAGGTTCTGGTGCGTCATCAGTTCGCGCACCGGCTGCTGCGGGTTGTCGGCAAAGCGCACGTCGCGGTTGGTCAGGATGCCCACCAGCCTGCCGCTCGCCTCCACCACGGGAATGCCGCTGATCCGGTTGGCCGTCATCAGCGCCTGCGCATCGCCCAGCGTGGCGTCGGGCGTGATCGTGATAGGGTTCACCACCATGCCGCTTTCAAAGCGCTTCACCGCCCGCACGGCGGCGCACTGCTCTTCGATCGTCAGGTTGCGGTGGAGCACGCCGATCCCGCCCAGCTGCGCCATCACGATGGCCATGTCGGCCTCGGTCACGGTGTCCATCGCGCTGGAGATCACCGGAATGTTCAGCGCGATGCCCTTGGTCAGCCGGGTGCGCGTATCCGCCATTGAAGGCAGGATGTCGGATTCGGCCGGACGCAGCAGCACGTCGTCAAAGGTAAGGCCGAGGGGGATATCCATGCTGGGTGCCACTTCCTGTGCGGGGAGATTCGTGGCGGCCCATGTAAACAAGCAAATCCCCAAATGCTAGGGGTTGGGAACCGCTTTTCCCGCCGGGCCTGGATAGCGCTTCAGGTCCGCGAAATAGCGTACCAGTTCCAACTGGATGCGTGCGTCTTCGGCCATGCCGCCATACTGCACCAGCTCCGCCTGGTCGGCCGTGCGGTGGTATCGCTCATCCATGAACGTCTCCAGCCGCGCCGGATCGGAATAACTGGTCGAAACCATCACCGCCGGCACGTCGTGCTGCAGGAACACCCAAGAATCCTGCCGCCGCATGAAGGCGTTGGCGCCGTCGCCCTCCACCACCTTCTTCTTCATCGCCTTCAGCACGCGGGCCACATCCCCGTCGATCGATGTGCGCCCCTTGCCGATCACGCTCACCGGCATGCCGGCAGGCACCAATCCCGTGCTGTCCACGTTCAGCACCGCCACGATCCGGTCCAGCGGGATCGGCGGATTCTCGGTGAACGCCAGCGCGCCCAGCAGGCCCATCTCCTCGCCAGTCGTCGCCACGAAATAGACGTCGCGGTCCAGTGGGCGCCCTTGCGAAAGCGCCCGCGCCACTTCGGTGATCACCGCCAGCCCGCTGGCATTGTCCACCGCGCCGTTGCAGACCAGGTGCTCGGCCGGCGGCTCGGCACATTGACCAAAGTGGTCCCAGTGCGCCACCATCAGCACCGCGCCCAGGTCGCTGCGCCGTCCTTCCAGCTTGCCGATCAGGTTGTGCGTCTTGATCCGTGTCTCGCGGCTCGTCGCCTCCAGCGTCGCGTTCAGCCCCAGCGGTCGCGGCGCGAAATCCGGGGCAGCCCCGGCCCGGCGCAGCGCATCCAGGTTACCCGCAGTTCCGCCCGCCAGCAGCGCATCCGCCACCTGCGGCGTGATGAAGGCCTCGATATCGCCGCCCAGCACCTCGCCCGCCAGGGCATAGCCCGCCCGCTTGCGCCGTGCGATCACCGCATCCAGCGTGCGCTCGCTGTCCAGCACGGTGATCACGCCCGCCGCGCCCGCATCCAGCAGCTTGCCAGCCCGGTCCTCGCCGCGCGGGTTCTCCTCCGCGCCGCCGCCCTTCACCACCGGCGGGCTCTGGCTGTCGAGCACCAGTGCGATCCGCCCGGCCAGTTCAGTGCGCCCGGCAGTCGCCGCATTGCCCAGATAGACCACCGGCGCATTCTCGATCAGGCTGCGCAGGCCGGATGTCACCACGAATACGCCCGCGTCGCCGATCGGCAGCCGCCGCTTGCCGCGCAGGAATTGCGCCCTGCTGGCATCGGGCACCCGTTCTACCAGTTCCACCGGCGCGAACCAGGCATTGGCGGGATCGTTGGTTCCGGATTCCAGCCCGATGTCGAACCACTGACGCGCCAGATAGCGCAGTGTCAGCGTTTCACCCTCGGTGCCGGGCTCGCGGCCCAGAAAAGCATCGCTCGCCAGCGTCTCCACATGCCCGCGCAGCGCGGTTTCCAATGGATCGGGCTTCTTCGATGCGGCCGTGGCGCCGACGGGCAACGCCAGAAGGATCGCGGCGACAATCGCCACGCCTCCCATCGGCCGTTTGCCCCAACGACTCATCGACGCCCCCACACGCTTCACCGCACCCCTTCTGCTGACAAAAGCGGAACAGGCGCGCAAGTTCCCATTAGCTTGGGAATTGTGAACGTCAGTTTATCAAGGTGTCGTTGCCACACCGATTGCAAGCCTCTTGCGGAACCAGCGGCGGCGTGGCCATTTCTGTCCTGAGGGCCCGCGCCGGGCCACTCGGGGACAGGACCATGCGGCTCGACGATTACGACAATGACATCCGGGTTGAAGACCAGCGCGGCAGCGGCGGCTCCGGGCTCGGCGGCTTCGGCGGTGGAGGCGGCGGCGGCCTCCCGATGATGCTGCTGTCGATGATCGGCAGCCGCTTCGGCATCGGTGGCATCATCGTCGTGGTCATCGGCATGGCCCTGTTCGGTGGCCTGGGCAATCTCGTCGGCGGCGGGCAACAGGCCCTGAACACGCCCGCACGCCAGGCCGGGGGGCAGAACATCGGCGAAAGCTGCAACGTCAACGCCTTCAGCAAGGAAAGCTGCAACGCGCTCGCCTCGCTCAACCACACCTGGCAGCCGATCCTCGATCAGTCCGGCGTGCGCTATGAAGCGCCCAAGCTGGTGTTCTATGCGCAATCCGGCTCGTCCGGCTGCGGCGCGGCGCAAAGCGCCATGGGCCCGTTCTATTGCCCCACCGATGAAGGGATCTACATCGACACCGATTTCTACACCGAGATGGACAAGCAGATGGGCGCCGGTGGCGATTTCGCGCGCATCTATGTGATGGCGCATGAATATGGCCACCATATCCAGAGCCTGCTCGGCACCTCGGGCAAGGTGCATGATCTGCAGCAGCGCAACCCCAGCCAGGCGAACCAGCTATCGGTCCGCCTCGAACTCCAGGCCGATTGCTACGCCGGCGTCTGGGCGGGCAAGAACCGTGACCGGCTCGAAGCGGGCGATCTTGAAGAAGGCATGCGCGCCGCCCACCAGATCGGTGACGATACCCTGATGAAGGCCGCCGGCCGCCGCCCCGTCGAAGCCGCCTTCACCCACGGCTCCTCCGCCCAGCGCATGCAATGGCTGCGCAAGGGCCTCGACACCGCCGACCCCAACGCCTGCAACACCTTCGCCGACCTCGGCTGAGCGCACACGTCACACCCCTTCCCCGCTCATCCTGAGCTTGTCGAAGGAGACGGGGGATGGATAGCGAAGCTTTCCGGTGGAACCGGCTAGCAAAGCCTGGATGGGGGTGATTGCCCCGGCGATGCCGCTCAAAGTCAGAAATATTTCGCGCAGAGGCCGCAGAGATCGCGGAGAGACATAAGAGATAGGTTTCGCGCAAAGACGCAGAGGGCACCCCCCGCAGTCCCCCTCAGTCCCTCGGTATCCGTTACCCGGGCCAATAAGGGGTGGCGAGGCCGCCAGCACAACCCTTGTCGTCTTCACGTCTTCGCGCGAAAATCCTTCCCCCCTTCTCTCTGCGCCCTCTGCGCCCTCTGCGATCTCTGCGCGAACCAAAAAACGGTACCGTCCCCGTGTCCGTACCGCTCACCAACCCGCTCGTGGTGAGCCTGTCGAACCACCGCAGCACCACCTCGCCCCCCCTATCGTGCGCCCGATAATGACCTCACGGGAACCTTGCCCCACCCCCCGAGTAGAACCGGCCAAAAGGGGAACTTCATTGACCAGACCCATCCTGCTCGCCGCCGCCGCCCTGTTGGCCCTTGCACCCGCCACCACTCCCGCCCAGACCGCCATGGATCCCAAGGACGCCACCCCCGGCCAGGTCGTCACCAAGCCGCTCAGCGATCTCAACCTCAAGAAGGACGAGATCCCGCCTATTCTTCAGTCCGCCCGCAGCGATCCCTACACCCTCGTCGGGCTGAAGCGCTGCATCGATGTTCAGGGCGAAGTCGCCCGCCTCGATTCCGTTCTGGGTGACGATGTCGACATTGCCGAACCCTCGCGCCGTGGTCCCGGCGTCGGCAATATCGCCAAGTCCATCGTCGGCAGCCTGATCCCGTTCGGCGGCGTCATCCGCGAACTGACCGGCGCCAACGAAAACCAACGCCAGTGGCAGCTTGCTCTCTACGCCGGCACCGCCCGCCGCGCCTTCCTGAAAGGCTATGGCCAGCAAAAGGGCTGCAAATACCCCGCCCGCAGCGCCACCCCCGCGGTAAAAGCCGCCCGCGATGCCGAGGCTGCGAAGGTCAAGGAGGCCGAGAAGGGCAGCAAGGAACAACAACACCGTCGTTGAATGCCCCCTTCCCCCGTTCATCCTGAGCTTGTCGAAGGATGGGGGAAGGATGGCGCAGCTTGCCGTCGCAGTCCGCTGGCGAAGCTTGGATCGGGATGAAATGGCGCATCAACCCACCGAAATCCAACAGCGAAGATAACAGACACTGCTGTCAGGAATAAACCATTTTCCTACACACCGCCAAATGTGCATGATTCACCCAGGCCGCTCTTTCAACATGTGAACGAATCCGCAGATTTCCGGGTGTTTCGGCAGCGTGCAGGGATCGGACCGCACGTCCGGGACATGGCTCGAAGAGGCTATGTGCTTTGATGTCCCGATAGTGTCAATCGTGTCAACTGTGTCAACCTCGCCGCTCTGATGGCCCGGTCCGGGTCGGTTTTGCGGAGGTCCGGTCAGCCGACTGAACGCCAGACGAACAGGCCCCCGGATCGCTCCGGAGGCCCTTCGATTTTCCCACTGCCTTCAGGCCGTGATCAGTACACGCGCGCCTTGGGCTTGATGTACTGAACGTCGTCGGTCAGCGTGTATTCGTGGACCGGGCGGTAGTCGATCTTCACCGCGCCGCCCTTGCCGCCCCAGCCTTCGAACCAGCTGGCGGTGTGCTTCATCCAGGTCGCATCGTCGCGGTTGGGGAAGTCCTCGTGCGCATGGGCGCCGCGGCTTTCCTTGCGGTTGTGCGCGCTGTGCATGGTCACCGTCGCCTGCGCGATCAGGTTGTCCAGCTCCAGCGTCTCGATCAGGTCCGAGTTCCAGATCAGCGAGCGGTCGGAGACGTGGATGTCCTCCATCCGCTTGTAGGTGTCGGCCAGCTTCACCTTGCCCTCGGCCATCAGCTCGTCGGTGCGGAACACCGCCGCATGGCCCGACATCGTGCGCTGCATTTCCGTGCGCACCTGCGCCGTGGGCGATCCGCCCTTGGCGTGGCGGAAGTGGTCGAGACGGGTCAGCGCCAGGTCGGCGCTGTCCTTGGGCAGCGCGTTGTGCGCCGTGCCCGGCTTGATCAGCTCCTTCAGGCGCAGGCCGGTGGCGCGGCCGAACACCACGAGGTCGATCAGCGAGTTCGAACCCAGGCGGTTCGCGCCGTGAACCGAGACGCAGGCCGCCTCGCCCACCGCGAACAGGCCCGGCACAACCGTTTCCGGATTGCCGTCTGCGCCGATGGTCACCACTTCGCCGTGGTAGTTACAGGGGATGCCGCCCATGTTGTAGTGCACCGTCGGCACCACTGGCAGCGGCTGGCGGGTCAGGTCCACACCGGCAAAGATCTTGCCGCTTTCGGTAATCCCCGGCAGACGCTCGGCCAGCACCTTCTGGTCGATGTGGTCAAGGTGCAGGAAGATGTGGTCCTTGTGCGGGCCAACGCCACGGCCCTCGCGGATTTCCATGGCCATCGAGCGCGAGACGACGTCACGGCTGGCAAGGTCCTTGGCCGAAGGGGCATAGCGCTCCATGAAGCGCTCGCCTTCGGAGTTGGTCAGGTAACCGCCTTCACCACGCGCGCCTTCGGTGATCAGCACGCCCGCGCCATAGATGCCGGTGGGGTGGAACTGCACGAACTCCATGTCCTGCAGCGGCAGGCCGGCGCGCAGCACCATGCCGCCACCGTCGCCGGTGCAGGTATGGGCCGAAGTGGCGGTAAAGTAGCAGCGGCCGTAACCGCCCGTTGCCAGCACCACGGCATGGCTGCGGAAGCGGTGGATCGAACCGTCGTCGAGGCACATGGCGATCACGCCGCGGCACTCGCCGTTCTCCATGATCAGGTCGATCGCGAAGTATTCGATGAAGAAGTCCGCGTCGTACTTCAGGCTCTGCTGGTACAGCGCGTGGAGCATGGCGTGGCCGGTGCGGTCAGCCGCGGCGCAGGTGCGCTGCACCGGCGGGCCTTCGCCCATGTTCTGCATGTGGCCGCCGAACGGGCGCTGGTAGATGGTGCCTTCGGCGTTGCGGCTGAACGGCACGCCGGCGTGCTCCAGCTCATAGACCGCGGCAGGGGCTTCACGCACCATGTATTCGATGGCGTCCTGGTCACCCAGCCAGTCAGACCCCTTTACGGTGTCGTACATGTGCCAGGTCCAGTGGTCGGGGCTGTTGTTGCCCAGCGAGGCGGCAATGCCGCCCTGCGCCGCCACGGTGTGCGAACGGGTGGGGAAGACCTTGGTGATGCAGGCGGTGCGCAGGCCGGCCTGGGCCGAACCCATGGTGGCGCGCAGGCCCGAACCGCCCGCGCCCACGACGACGGTGTCGTAGGTATGGTCGATGATCTTGTAGGCAGACTGTGTGGAAGTCATGGCTCAGGCGCCCCCGAGAGCAATGCGGATGACCGAGATGATCCCGAACGCCATGGCGGCGAAGGGCACGATGTTGACGAGCAGCCAGGCTGCGACCTTGCCGCCTTCTTCGTGGATGTAGTCTTCCAGCATCACCTGCACGCCCATGCGTGCGTGGGTGAAGGTGTTGATGAAGATCAGCACGAGGGCGGTCGCCGGAATCGGCTTGGCCACCCACTGGTGAACCGTGGCGTAATCGTGCGCCGGCAGCAGCGCGAGGCTGACCAGCAGGAACGGAATGAGGATGAGATTGCCGACTGCGGTCAGCCGCTGCAGCAGCCAGTGGTGCGTGCCGTGATGGCTGGCGCCAAGCCCGCGAACCCGGCCGATGGAAGTACCGTTACCCATGAAACCCCCGAAGGATCGTCTATCGAGCCCGAAGGCTCAGTGCAGCAGCACGAAAGCCCAGAACAGGGCCGTGGCGGCGACGGAGAAGAGGATGGTGAAGCTGGACCAGCGCGCGTTGGCTTCCAGTTCATATCCCGCGCCGACATCGAGCACGAAGTGACGCAGGCCGGTGGCCATGTGCTGGAAGAAGGCCCAGGTCAGGCCGACGAGCAGGATCTTGCCGAGTATGGCGGTCACGGCCGAAAGTGCGCCGGCATCGCCCGACCAGACATAGCTGATGAAGGTGGCATAGCATTCAGCCCCGCCCGCAATCGCGCCGACCCACCACAGCAGCAGGCCAAGCCCGGCAAAGGCCATGCCGTTGCCGGTAACGCGATGGAGGATCGAAACCAGCATCGCCGGGCCCCATCGCCAGATCTGAAGATGCGGCGAAAGTGGCCGGTTTGAGCGCGCCTGCGCCATGAAAACCCCCTCATTCCTGTTCAAGATGCCGCAATGCAGCGGCCGGATGGCGATTCGTATTAGTCGAAATGCCGCACGGCGCAACCTATGCCGAAGGGGAATATCGCCCCAGCGTGTTGCAGAGCGGCAAAGCCTTGTCCTAGAGGGGCCCATGACCACTCAGACCATTCTTGTTACCGGGTCCACCCGCGGCATCGGCGGGGCCATCGCCACGGCGCTTGAAGCGCGCGGCGCCAGGGTGATCCGCCATGGCAGCCGCAAGGCCCCCGGCGTGATCGGCGCCGATCTTTCCGATCCTCTCGCCCCGCAGGCGCTGTGGCAGCAGGCGCTTGAAATGGCAGGCGGCACGATCGACGTGGTGGTGAACAATGCCGGCCTGTTTCAGACGAACCCGATCGAGGCGAGCGACATCGCCTGGCTGGATGCGTTCGAGGATACGCTGCGCATCAACCTGACCAGCGCGGCGCAGCTTTCCCGCTTTGCGGTGAAGCACTGGCTTGAGCGCGGGACGGCGGGACGCTGTGTCCATGTGGCGAGCCGGGCGGGGTTCCGCGGCGATTCCCCGGCGCACTGGCACTATGCCGCGGCCAAGGGCGGGATGATCGCCATGCACAAGACCATTGCCAGGGGCTATGCCGCGCACGGCATCCTGAGCTTTGCCATCACACCGGGCTTTACCGACACGGCGATGGCGGGAGATTACCTTGCCAGCCGGGGCGGGCCGGGCCTGCTGGCCGACATTCCGCTGGGCCGGGTCGCCACGCCGGAAGAGATCGCCGCCATCGCCACGTTCTGCGCGCTGGATGCACCGCCGAGCATGACCGGAACCACAATAGATGCCAATGGAGCCAGCTATGTCCGCTGAAGAAAGCTGGAAAATCACCGTATTCGGCCCGCGTGAGCAGGTGCAGGCGGCGCTGGTGGCGCACGAGGACGCGTGGGATTGGGACCCCGGCATCGTGATCGCCGGCAGCGAGATCGCCGAAGACAAGCCTGACGACTGGCAGCTGGAAGCCTGGCTTGACCACAAGCCGACCAAGACAGACAAGGCCGCGGTCGAGGCGCTGTTCGGCGGAGACACGATCAAGCTGGTGATCGAGCAACTGCCCGACGAGGACTGGGTGACGCTGAGCCAGCAGGGCGTGGAGCCGATCCGGGAGGGCTGCTTCCATGTTCACACGGCTGAGTATCCACCGGTATCGGAGCCCGGCGTGCGCAACTTCCTGATCCCGGCCAGCCAGGCCTTCGGCACCGGACAGCACGCGACGACGGCAGGCTGCCTTGCCATGCTGACGCACATGAAGGCGCAAGGGGTGCGGGTGCGCAACCTGGCCGATATCGGCACCGGCACCGGCCTGCTGGCCTTTGCCGGGATGCACCTGTGGCCCGCCGCGCGGGTCGTGGCGAGCGACATCGACGCGGTGTGCGGGCCGGTGGTGGCGGACAATGCCGATGCCAACGGGGTGAAACTGGGCGACGGGCCGGGCCGCATGGCGATGGTGATCGCCGCGGGGATGGACCATCCCCTGCTGCGGGCCAGCGCCCCCTTTGACCTGCTGATCGCCAACATCCTTGCCGGGCCGCTGGTGGAACTGGCCCCAGATTTCGCCCGCAGCGTGGCGCCGGGTGGCAGCGTGCTGCTGGCCGGGTTGCTGGAAACGCAGGAGCCGGTGGTGCGTGCGGCCTATCGCAAGGCAGGCCTGAGGCTGGCGGCGCGGATGGTGCGTGGCGACTGGTCGATACTGTGGCTGCGCCGGCGCCCTGGCGGACAGGTGCGCGGAACGCGGGTCGGGGCGCTGCCGGAATGGTCGCAGCGGTGGTGAGGCTGCGCGGGCGGTGAGGTTGCGCGGTGGTGGTTCGACAGGCTCACCACGAGCGGTTCCTGTTATCTTGAACCGCGTGCCCCCGCCCCGCTCACCCTGAGCCTGTCGAAGGGGGCACGCGCCGCCCTGCGTCAGGCCAGCGTATTGCGCAGCAGCTCAAGTGCGGCCTTGGCAAAGGCCTGCATGTTGGCCACGCGGTCGGTGCTTTCCGTGCGGACGGTGATGGCCGTCTCAAAGCCGTCTGGGCCGACAAGGCCGATGGCGCTGGTGCCGCTGGGCACTCCCATGGGGTGCGTGTTGGGCCCAGCCGAGCCGGATTCGGCCATGCCCCAATCCGCGCCGAAGCGCCTGCGAATCAGGTCTGCCTGCACCAGCGCATAGCTTTCGGTGGCGGAGGTGTATCCCCGCAGCGAGCCGGGTTCATGGCCCAGCATGATCCGCCGGCCATCGAGGGTGTAGATCACGCCGCCTCCGCGAAAGAAGCCGGTGGCGCCCGGCGTGGCGATCAGGCCAGCCGAGATAAGGCCGCCGGTGGCGCCATCGACAACGGCGATGGTCTGCCTGCGCGCCTTCAGCGCCTCACCCGCGATAATGCCGATGGCGGCAAGGTCTTCAAACATCATGCGCGTGATCCTGCCATGGCAAGGCCGAAGGCGACGAAGATCGCGCCAGTCAACCGGTTGAACGCCTTGCGCGGGGCAGGCCGTTCAAGGAACCCGGCGATGGAGCGCCCGCCGACCGCATAGACGAAGTACCACGAGATCTCGATCACCGCGAACGTGCCGACCATGATCGCGAACTGCGGCACCTGGGGCCGCGCCGGATCGATGAACTGCGGTAGGAAGGCGGCGGCGAAGAGCAGCGCCTTGGGATTGGAGATGCCGATCATGAAGGCGGTGGAGAAGATGCGCAGCGGCGAGACGCCGGGCCTGACCTCCCCTTCCCCGATGTCGATCGGCGCATCCTGCGCCACCCACGATTTATAGCCCAGCCAGACCAGATAGGCGGCACCGGCATAACGCAGCACGGTGAAGGCGCCGGGAATGGCCATAAGCAGCGCGGTGAGACCCATGGCCGAGGCGGTGAGGAGGCTGGAAACCGCCACGAAGCATCCGGCCATGGCCAGCACCGAGCGCCCAAGCCCCAGCTCCACGCTACGCGCCATTACATGGAGCATGTTCGGCCCCGGCGAGGCGGAGACAAAGAAGACGGTCACGACGAACAGCCACCAGGTGTGAAGGGCCATGTCAGGCGTTCCCCACTGCCGCCGTCACGGCAAGGTATCCCAATCGCGACTGGTGGCGAGCAGCCAACGGACGCGACGCGACTTGGCATAGCGACGCTTGATGCGGCGTTCATCCGCCTCGATCCGGTTGCAGCGCAGCTGGCGCGCCGCGTCGGCGATCTGGCGCGCGCGGTCTGCGTCATAGCCTTCCTCGCCACCCCAGTGGTTGCACCCGGCCCGGCGGATCAGGAAGGCGCGGACAGCGCGCGGCGCAGCACGATATTCACGCCGGAAATGCACGTCGGCCGGGGCAAGCGTTGCCGCCGCAGCAGCCAGGACCATGATCAGCATCGGTTCTCCCCTAGCCTGCGTTCTTGACGATCTCGGCCCACGCGGCCTCGTCGATCACTTCGATGCCGAGCGCGGCGGCCTGCTTGAGCTTCGAGCCAGCACCGGGGCCTGCGACGACAAGCCCAGTCTTGGCCGAGACCGATCCGGCCGCGCGGGCGCCGAGTGCCTCGGCCTGGGCCTTGGCCTCGTCGCGGCTCATGGTTTCGAGCTTGCCGGTGAAGGCCACGATCTTCCCCGCGACGGCGCTGGCCTTGGTTTCGACGATATAGTCCGGCGGGCTGACTTCGGAGAGCAGGTCTTCCCATACCTCGACATTGTGGTGTTCGTGGAAGAAATCGCCCAGTGCCTCGACGACCACGGGGCCTACGCCTTCGATGCCGGTCAGGTCGGCCACGGCGTCACCATCGCCGGCCTTGGCCTTCTCCGCCGCTTCGCGCAGCGCAGGCAGGGTGACGAAGCGCTTCATCAGGTCCCGCGCCGTCACTGCGCCGACGTGGCGTATGCCGAGGCCGAAGAGCAGGCGCGCGGCATCGGGCTGCCGCTTGGCCTCGATGGCTGCCAACAGGTTGTCCACAGACTTGTCCTTCCAGCCTTCGCGCCCGACGATGTCGGCGCGGCGCTTGCGCAGCCGGAAGATGTCGGCCGGGCTTTCCAGCCAGCCGAGGCCGAAGAATTCGACAATGGTCTTCTCGCCCAGCCCTTCGATATCGAGCGCGGCGCGGCTGACGAAGTGCTTGAGCCGTTCGACGCGCTGGGCCGGGCAGATCAGGCCGGCGGTGCAGCGCACGTCCACCTCGCCTTCTTCGGCCACCGCTTCGGAGCCGCATTCGGGGCAGTGATCGGGGAAGTGGTAGGGATCGCGTGGAGTCTCGCGGGTGAGGTTCTCGACCACCTGCGGGATCACGTCGCCCGCGCGCTGCAGGACCACGCGATCGCCCACGCGCAAGCCGAGGCGGCCGATCTCGTCGCGGTTGTGAAGGGTGACGTTGGTGACGGTGACGCCACCGACCAGCACCGGGCGCAGGCGGCCGACGGGGGTGAGCTTGCCGGTGCGGCCAACCTGGATGTCGATGGCCTCGAGCACCGTCTCGGCGCGCTCGGCGGGGAACTTGTGCGCCAGGCCCCAGCGGGGTGCCTTGGCGACGAAGCCGAGGCGTTCCTGCCAATCGAGCCGGTCGACCTTGTAGACCACGCCGTCGATGTCATACGGCAGGCCCGGCCGCTGCTGCTGGATCGACCGGTAATGCCCGACCATGGCGGCGGCATCGGTGCAGCGCACCAGAAGGGGCGAGACGGGCACGCCCCACGCCGCGATCTGCTGCATCATTTCGAACTGCGTGACCGCCGGAACCTCGCTCGCCGCGCCCCAGCCGTGGGCGAGGAAGCGCAAGGGGCGGGCGGCGGTGACGCTGGCGTCCTTCTGGCGAAGCGATCCGGCGGCGGCATTGCGCGGGTTGGCGAAGACCTTGTCCCCCTTTTCCTCCTGGCTCGCATTGAGCGCGAGGAAATCGGCCTTGGCCATGTAGACCTCGCCACGGATCTCGAACACGGCGGGCGCATCACCGGTGAGGACCTGCGGGATATCGGCGATATGGGCGACGTTGGCGGTCACATCCTCCCCCACCTGGCCATCGCCACGGGTGGCGGCGCGGACAAGCCGGCCGTTCTCGTAGCGCAGCGAGCAGGACAGGCCGTCGATCTTGTCTTCGGCGGTCATCGCCACCTCGGCCTCTGCCGGCAGCGCGAGGAAGCGGCGGACGCGGGCGACGAATTCCTCCACCTCCTCGTCTGAAAAGGCGTTGTCGAGGCTCATCATGCGAACCTCGTGCGCCACCTTGCCCAGTGGCGAGGCGGCGATCTCATGCCCCACCTTGCGGCTGGGACTGTCGGGCCGGATCAGGTGCGGAAATGCGGCCTCGATCTCGGCATTGCGGCGGACGAGCGCATCGTATTCGGCGTCGGTGATCTCGGGCGCGTCGTCAGCGTGATAGAGCCGGTCATGCCTGGCGATCTGCCGCGCGAGGCGCATCAGCTCGTTGGCGGCGTCCGCCTCGGTCATCCCCTCAACGCTCATTCCGCCATCCCCAAGACCGTGACCACCATGGCGCGCCGTGCCCGAAAGCCGAGCGATTCGTATAGCCGGATCGCCGGGGCATTGCCTGCATAGCTGTGGAGGAACGGCACATCACCGCGCACGGCGAGCCCGGCCATCACGCGGCGGATCAGCCGGCCCGCCATGCCCTGACCCTGGAACTGCGGCCAGGTGCACACGCCGCTGACTTCGCCAAGGCCCGGCGCGGGGCGGAACCGTTCGCCCGCCATGGCGGCAAGGCGACCTTCGCGGCGGATGCCGTGGAACTGGCCGTAGTGGCAGGTGCGCGGGCCCCACGGGCCGGGCTGCGTGGCGAGCGCGAGGGCGGTCATTTCGGGCACGTCTTCCTCGCCAAGCGGGACGAGATCGTCATCCCCGGCAAAAGCAGGCAGCGGACCATCGGCGATCATCTGCAGCAGGGGCGCGGTGCGGATCACGCGCAGGCCCGGCGCCGGCGCAACTACGGTGGGTTCAACGATCCAGATCTCGTCCTCGGGCGAGCGCAGGCAACGGGCGAAATCGGCCTCCGCACCCGGTTCGGCAGCGGCGAAGGGGCCGTAGTCCGGATCGATGCGCAGCACGCCGCCATACCCTTGTGCGAGGTGCGACAGGCGGCCGCGCAGGCTGTTCCACACCGGGCGGTCGAGCGGGTGTGGCTCCATATCAGGCCTGTTCCAGTAGCCGGTCCGCCTGCGCGCGCGCTTCTGCGGTGATCTCCGCCCCGGAGAGCATGCGGGCGATCTCTTCCTGTCGGCCGGCCTGATCGAGCAGCATGACCGAGGTGCGGGTGACGGTGCCTTCGGAACTCTTGGCGATGAGATAGTGCGCGTTGCCCCGCGCGGCGACCTGCGGACTGTGGGTGACGGCCAGGAGCTGACCTGCCGAGGCGAGCCGGGCGAGGCGTTCGCCGATCGCGCTGGCGACAGCGCCACCGACACCGCGGTCGATCTCGTCAAAGATGATCGTGGCCGCACCGCCTTCTTCGGCAAGGGCGACCTTGAGCGCGAGGATGAAGCGCGAGAGTTCGCCGCCCGAGGCGATCTTGGCGAGCGGGGCGAAATCGGCGCCGGGATTGGTGGAAATGAGGAACTCGACAGCATCGACGCCGAGCGAGGACCAGCGGTCTTCCGGCAGGCGGACAACGGCGGTGTGGAACTTTGCGGCATCGAGCTTGAGCGGGGCCAGCTCGGCGGCAACCGCCTTGTCAAGCCGGCGCGCGGCTTCGGCGCGGGTGACAGAGAGCGCTTCGGCCTTGGCCCGGTAGTCCAGCCCGGCTTCCTGCGCGGCGCGCTGAAGCGCGGCGATGTGCGCCTCGCCCCCTTCGATGGCGTCGAGCGCGGTGCGCATCGCAGCCATGCGATCGGGCAGATCGTCCACGGTGCAGCCATGCTTGCGGGCGGCGGCGCGCAGATCGAACAGGCGGGTTTCGATCCGGTCGAGCGCGAGGGGATCGTGGGCCAGGGCATCGACAGCAGCCGTGATGCGGTCCTCCGCCTCGCCCGCCTCGATCAACGCGCGATCGAGTGATTCGAGCGCTTCGGCCAGCAGCGGGTGCTCGTTGGCGATGCGATCAAGCCGGCGCGCGGCACCGCGCAGGGTGGCGAGCGCCGAGTCAGAGCCGGACCAGAGGTGCTGGAGAGCGGAAAGATCGTCGGAGAGCTTCTCGCCCTTCTGCATGTCGGCGCGGGCCCTGGCGAGTTCGTCTTCCTCGCCCACAACGGGTTCCAGCGCGGCCAGTTCGGCAAGGTGGGCCAGCAGCAGGTCCTGCTCGGCCCTGGCGGCCTCCACCTGCGCCACGGCGGTGGCGAGTTCATCCTCCGCCTTGCGCCAGCGGTCCCACGCCTCGGCCACTTCACCCACGGCGGCGCGCGCGTAACGATCCAGCAATGCGCGGTGACCGCGCGCATTCACCAGACCGCGATCGTCGTGCTGGCCGTGCAGTTCGACCAGGCTGCGCGCCATTTCACGCAGGAGGGCGACGCTCACTGGCTGGTCGTTGACGAAAGCCTTGCTGCCGCCATCGGCCTTGACCCGGCGCTTGACGATCAGCGGTTCGCCCGGTTCGACATCGACCTCCGCATCGGCCAGCGCCGCGCGCAGCGCATCGGGCAGTTCGGCGAATTCGAAAGTGGCGGTCACGCTGGCAAGATCTTCGCCCGCGCGGACAAGCCCGGCATCGGCACGATCCCCCAGCACGAGCCCGAGCGAATCCAGCAGGATCGACTTGCCCGCGCCGGTTTCGCCCGTCAGCACGCCGAGTCCGCGCGCAAAGGCAAGGTCCAGCGCCTCGATCAGCACCACGTTGCGGATGGAAAGTCCGGTCAGCATCCTGCCGGTCCATAACGCGTCCCGAAGGCCGCGTCACGCCCCTGCGTTCCCCTCTTGTTTCACATCCATGACGGCGTGCCATGCGAACGAAACACGAATGTGACAGGGATTCGCGGCAGATGGAACGAAACCGAAGAGGCAACGCCATGCCGACCAGTGCACGACCCAAGCGGGCCCTGCCCTCTCCCGCCGAACTCGCGACCTCGATCCCGGCCTGGCTGGACCTTCCCGAGCCGCGCGGCTTCCGCCCCAAGCGCAAGCTGCGCACGGTGTGGATTTCCGACATCCATCTGGGCACGCGTGGCTGCAACGCCACGATGCTGCTGGATTTCCTGAGCAGCATCGAATGCGAAACGCTTTATCTGGTGGGGGACATCGTAGACGGATGGCGCCTGTCAAAGGGCTGGTACTGGCCGGACGCGCACAACGAAGTTGTCCGCCGCATCCTGAAGATGGCGCATCGCGGCACGCGGGTGGTGCTGATCGCCGGCAACCATGACGAGATGCTGCGCCCCTATGCCGGCATGAGCTTTGGCGGAGTGGAGCTGGCGCTGGAGGCGATCCACCGCACCGCCGACGGACGCCGCCTGCTGGTGACGCACGGCGACGGCTTTGACGGCGTGGTGCTCTATGCCCGCTGGCTCGCCTTTCTGGGTGACAAGGCCTACGAAGTGCTGCTGCGCGCCAACCGCTGGTTCAATGCGGTGCGCCGCCGGCTCGACATGCCGTACTGGTCGCTTTCCGCCTACATGAAGAAGAAGGTGAAGAACGCGGTCCAGTTTGTCTGCGACTTCGAGGAAGCGGTGGCGCACGCCGCGCGCGACATGGGCGTGGACGGCGTGGTTTGCGGCCACATCCATTGTGCCGAGATCCGCCAGATCGGCGATGTGACCTATTACAACGACGGGGACTGGGTTGAGAGCTGCACCGCACTGATCGAGGATTTCGACGGCGCGATCAGCATCCTCGACTGGGTGGCGGAACAGCGCAAGACAGACCCCGCAGACATGCCCGTGAACGACACCGCACGCGAGGAGCTGCCCGCATGAGAATCGCCATCTGCACCGATGCCTGGTCCCCGCAGGTGAACGGCGTGGTCCGCACGCTGGCCACGACCGTGGACCGCCTGACCCGTCGCGGGCACGAAGTTGAGCTGGTTACGCCGAGCCAGTTCTTCACCTTTGCCCTGCCCGGCTACAGCGAGATCCGGCTCGCCATGGCGCCGCGCTTCGGCACGCGCCGCACGCTGCGCGATTTCCGGCCGGACATCGTCCATATCGCCACCGAAGGGCCGATCGGCTGGAGCGCGCGCAGCTGGTGCAAGGCAGAGGGCGTGCCCTTCACCACCGCTTTTCACACGCGCTTTCCAGACTATGCCGCGGTGCGCACGGGGTTGAGCCCCAATCATTTCTGGCCGCTGATGCGCCGGTTCCACGCGGCGAGCCGGGCAGTGCTGGTTTCCACCCCGACGCTGGCGGCGGAGCTTGCCGGACAGGGCATCACGCATACACGCCTGTGGTCGCGCGGGATCGACAAGGACCTGTTCCGCCCTGACCACGAGCCGCTTGACGAGATTAAGCACCTGCCCCGCCCGATCATGCTCAATGTGGGCCGGGTGGCGATAGAGAAGAACCTGCGCGCCTATCTGGATGCCGATGTGCCAGGGACCAAGGTCGTCGTGGGTGACGGACCGGACCTTGCCATGCTCCGCGCTGCCTATCCGAACGTGAAGTTCCTTGGCGCGCTGTCAGGCGAGCGGCTGGCACGCGCCTATTGCGCGGCAGACGTGTTCGTATTCCCGAGCTGCACCGACACATTCGGCCTGGTGATGATCGAGGCTATGGCCTGCGGCGTGCCGGTGGCGGCCTATCCGGTGCCGGGCCCGATCGATGTGGTTGGCCCCACTGGGCATGGCCCCGCCGATGACCTGCCGATGCAGGTTGGCGCCCTGCACGAGGATCTTTCCATTGCGATCGGCAAGGCCCTGCGCTGTGACCGGATGGGCACCGCCGTCTATGGCGGGCGCTATTCGTGGGACCGCGCGACGGACCAGTTCCTGACCGCGCTGAGCGAATCGGCAGCAGTAGCGCGGGAGCCAGCGTTCGGTTGACAGGGTTTCGCGCCGGCCCAAGCCCCCCCTGCCGGACGCGAAAAGGGCCGCCCCGCCGGGCGGCCCTTTCTTTTTGCCAAAGATGGCAAGGTCAGCTGGCGGTGGTGCCGGGCGCCTTGTCGTTCATCAGCTTGAAGGCGCGCTCGTACCATTCGCTGCCGGGGAAGTTGCTGCCCAGCACGGCTGCCGCCTTCTGCGCTTCCTGCGGCAAGCCGAGGGCCAGATAGCTTTCGACAAGGCGATAGAGCGCCTCGGGCGTGTGGCTGGTGGCCTGGTACTTGTCGATCACGGTGCGGAACCGCAGCGTGCCGGCCAGCCACTTGCCACTGCGCTGGTAGAAGCGGCCAATGTCCATTTCCTTGCCCGCGAGGTGGTCGTTCACGAGGTCAAGCTTCAGCCGCGCGTCGGTGGCATAGGGCGTGTTGGGATAGCGGCGGACCACTTCGGTCATCGCCTGCAGCGCCTGCTGCGTGATCTTCTGGTCACGGCTGACGTCGCTGATCTGTTCGTAATAGCACAGCGCGACGAGGTAGTAGGCGTAGGGCGCGTCCTTGTTGCCGGGGTGGATCGACAGGAAGCGCTGCGCCGCCTGCACCGACTTGGCATAATCGCGCGCGACGTAATAGCTGAACGCGCTCATCAGCTGGGCGCGGCGGGCCCAGGGCGAATAGGGATGCTGGCGCTCCACTTCGTCGAACAGGGCGGCGGCCTGCTTGGAATCGCCGCGATCGAGCCGGTCCTTGGCCGCGGCATAGAGCGTGTCCACGTCGCGTGCGACATAGGCCACGTCCTTCTTCGCCTTGGCCCCGCCACCGCAACCGGAGGTGAGCGCAATGGCGAGCGTGGCGGCGGCAAGCACGGGGATGCGCAGGGGGCTGCGGCGAAGGGCTTCGAGCGTCATGGCGCACGCTATAGCCAGCGACCTGCTGAACGCCAAGTGAAGTTGCGCGCGTCTCCCCCGCGAAGTTCAGCCCGGAAAAATCAGGAGGCTGCTTCCTCGAACGGCGGTTCAAGCGTGATGGGATCGGCCAGCGTCACGCGGTCAAGCATCGCGGCCATCTCGTCACGCAGGCCCAGCATCAGGCCGCGAAGCCGGCATTCCGCCTCGGGCAGGCAGTTGGCGCAGCGTTCGTGCGCGTTGCGGCTGGCGCAGGGGACCAGGGCAAGGCTCCCCCGCGTGAGCCGGATGATATCGCCATAACGGATGTCCACCGGCGGCAGGGCGAGTTCATAGCCCCCTTCGCGCCCCCGCTGTGAAACCACGATGCCTTCACGCGCCATTTCCGACAGGATCACGGTCAGGAACTTGCGCGGAATGTTCTGGGCATCGGCGATCGCGTCAAGGCGCACCGGCCCCTCTCCGAAAGTATCCGCCAGGTGTTGCAGTGCGCGGATGGTATAGCGCGTCTTCTGCGAAAGCATGTCGCAGAAATGGCGGTTTGGCCGGGAAAGTCAACGGCGGGGGTAGAATTTCCCGGCAAATATGGCGTTCAGCGTTCAGTAGCGAGGGAAACCGGGCCGACCAGCCCTGATGGTCGCAGCGGGGCATCGGGCAGATAGCTTGGTTCGGCAGTCCATGAGACCTTTTGGGTGACGCCGGGCTGTGCATCCCCGATCAGCCGGTTGACCCAGGTGTTGGCAATGCGGATCGACAGCTGGTTCCGCCCTGCCTTCACGGCGTTGGAGATGTCCACTCGATAGGGCGCGTGCCAAGCGCCACCCGTGGCCTTGCCGTTGACCGTCACCTCGGCAAGATCGTGCACCGCGCCCAGATCCAGCCACAACGGATGGCCCTTGCGGTAACCCTTTGGCAGGCGGAAGCTGCGCGAATAGGTCATCTCGCCCGAAAAGTACTTCACGCCCGGATCGGCGTGCGTTTCCAACGACTGCAACGCCGGCAGCACGATCGATGCGGGCGCGCCACGGCCTGGCTGGAAGGTGACTGTCCACGGCCCGGTGATGGACGCCAATGGCACCTGCGCCGGTGCCCTCACCTCACGCGCCTGCGCGGTTGCGGGCTTGCGGAACACGACGAAGACCGAGCTTTCGGCCGGAAGCGCGAGCGGCACGACCGTTATCCCGTTTTCGATGCGGTAGCTGACGGGTTCGCTCCTGCCGGTGTCGGCATGCCACAGTTCCGGCTGCTTTCCGGTGACGCGGAAGCGGCCTTCAAAGCGTTCCTCCCGCGTCTTGCGGTTGGCCAGGTACCACAGTTCGCCATCGCCGAGAGCGCGGTGCACGAACAGGACCTGCGCATCGGCGGGGGCGTTGGCGGGCACGAAATCGGGTGCGATGGCCAATGCCTTGAGCCCGGCATCGACATCGGCGGTGGCGATCACGCGGCCCCTGCCCACTGCGGCGGACGGTGTGCCGGGCCACAGCTTCCGCACCAGCGCGGCCCATTCGGCAGCACGGACGGGATCGGCATCAGCCAGCGCCGGGGAGGACTCCGGCGGCAGGCCGATGAGCGAACCGCCGCCCTCGACCAGCGCGGACAGCCGACGCAGCGCCTTCAATGTCATGTGCCTTGAAGAGCCGCCAAGGTAGATCGCGTGATAGAGCGCCCCGCCCTGCGAGCGCAGCAGGGCCCCATCGTTGACCAGTGCGCCATCAAGCGCATCCGGGCTGAGGAAGTCCCAGGCGTTGGCCGTGGGCGCATCTGAAACCGGCTTTTGCCCGAACAGCCCGGTGATCGGCGCTTCTTCGCCATAGAAATAGGCGACATCGGCCACGTTCCGCCCCGCCTGCAGCAGCAGCGAGCTGCGCGAGATGTAGTCCACCCAGGGCCTGGCCATTTCCGCCCAGGATTCGTGGCGATTGAAATACTGGCCGAACATGGCGAGCGAGATGCCGGGCAGCTTGTCGTCCGTTGGCTGGTGGACCGAGGTGTGGATCACCGGGCGGTTGATGCCCATGGCGAATTCGAGGTCGACGAACCTGCGCAGATCGGCCGGCGCGAAGTTCCAGGGAGACATCGCCGCGGTCATCGATTCCGCCGCCGCCAGGTTCTGGCCATAGACGTGTGCGACCGACGAAGCGCCCTTCATGTCGGAAAGATAGCTGGGGTTCGGCCCCTTGCTCCGGCTGAAGGTCCACAGGGCGGCCATCGGCACGTCGGCATGGCTGCGCATCGACATGTCGTCGCCCAACGAAGGGCGGTTGTCCTCCAGCGCCTCGCCATAGACTTTCAGCCCGTTTTCATGGGAGATGCGGGCGACCGTGGCGTAGTGATCGCCGCTCATCAATTCGGCCAGCGTACGGCGGTAATCATACAGGAACTTGTCGGATTCGGCGCGCGTGCCAACGATCGTTCCGGCCAGCGCGGGAAACCAGGGCGTGGGATCATAGCCGCGCAGGCGGGTAAACTGCGCCACCATCTTCGGGGTCCAGTTGGCCGCGCCCACCTCTATCGAATCGGTCAACAGCGCGCTCACGCCGCGCGGGCCGACCATGCCCTCACCCACTGCATCCCGGTAAGTGGAGAGGTAGTGTTCGAGATAGCGCGTGACGGCGGCGGTATCGAACTTGTCGACCTCAAGCCCCGTGGCCTCTGGCGGAGCGGGATGGTTGGTGGTGCCGAGCAGGCTGGCACCCAGCCGGACGATACGCCACGCGCTGCCCTTTGGCGGCGTCCAGTCCAGCGTACCGTCGGGCCGCAGCTTGCCCGTCAGGTTGACAATGGTGGCCGGATCGACACCCCGCGTTTCGGCATCCGGCTGGCCGAGCGCATAGTAATCGCGTTCGATGGCGAACCCGGCCTTGGCTTCGTACCGGTCGATCATCGGCTCGGCAGACAGGCGCGCCTGTACCACCCGGAAGGGCGCCTTGGCTGCCCCCAACAGCCCTTGCAGAAATGCCGGTGGCGCCGCACCCGGAGCAGAATCGCCCAGATTGCTGCCCCGGAATGGCGCGGGCGTGAGCACGATGCGGAAACGCGCCGCGACAACGGGCGCGAAGGATACCGTCGTCGGCGCTTCGCTGACCGGCAGATCGGCGATCTTGCGCCACTGGCCATCGCTGGTTGCTGCAAACAGCTGCGGCTCAACCGTGGCGCCGGAAAACATGCCCTTCGCCCCGGGGATGAACAGGGTCGCAGATCGAACCGTGCGAGGATCGGGATAGGTGAAGGTCAGCGAGGCGGGATCTTCTGGTGTGCCGCGCGGCAGTTCGACGCCGGATTGCAAGCTTCCATCGTCCAGGGACCTTCCGTCCAGAGGCACGCCGCTGCCGGTCGTCACTGTCGGCCTGGCCACATCGGCAAGGCCCGGAACCGGGAACGCAAGGACCGCGATGTCGGTGTAGTATTGCGGACGGGGTGGCTGGGCGGTGGCGCCGCCGTCCGCGAATGGCTCATGCAGGGGCAGGTCAAGGAAAGGCCCGGTGACCTGAGGCGGCGGCGGCATGGGTGCGCTGATCCGCTTGCCACCCTCAACGGTCATTTCGCTCCACACCACTTTCTTCAGGCCGTCGGCCGGGGGCACCCAGGGGCCACCGGTTTCGGACCAGCCCGGTGACGCCGCGATGGCAAGTTCCAGGCCCAGACGGTCCGCTTCCTGCGCGGCGAAGCGGAAGGCGTCCTTCCATTCGGGCGTCATGTAGGCCAGTCGCTTTTCCACGATCTGCGGCGTGCCCAGATTGGCGTCGAAGTTCTGCAGCCCGGCGATGCCGATACGCTTCATCCACGCCATGTCCCTGGCGATGCCGTCCTTGGTCACGTTGCCGTTCATCCAGTGCCACCACACGCGCGGGCGTGCGCTCGCGGGTGGATCACGGAACTGCGCTTCCAGCGATGGCGCGGCAGGCACCGGCGTTTCTGCAAACACAATACCGGGTAGAAGGGCGGAACTCGCCAGAAGCAGGGCAGCGGCAGCTCTATGGCGTAAAGGCATCCATCTCTCTCCAAGGCCCGATTTGGTCCATGAACCCAGCAGACGATCGATAACGCCCCCGCGATTGGCTGACCATCGCGGAAAGGCTATCAGTATTGCCAGAATTGATCGATATAAAGGGCTTAGGGTAGAGGTTGCGTGTAACTCGCTGCACCACCACCATCATCGATCTGGGCAAGACGTTCAGCGTGGCCAGCCCCTTGGTCGGCCACTAAAGCAAGTTCAATCGCGTCTTGCGCACGAACGTGCCGATCGAAAGCCACGGTCTGCGCCACCTTGATATCTAAGGCAACAGCACTCGGCTCGTGGCCACATGCCTCAGTTTGGCCAGAGTGGATTGCACCTTCCAGGCAATCGCCAGGTCGACCGACTGCCTGATGATCGAAGGCCGCCTTGTCGGAGCAGAAGCTCTCGTGCGCGAACTTGGTGCATGGCGGCCTGACATGGCGATCCATGCCGTCAATTTGCACATCGATGTTTCTTTCGGCGCGCGGTGCCTGATAGAAACCGCACAGTGCCTGTGGGGTGAACTGGCAAAGGTCGTGCCGCTCGAAGGTGACACCTGTGCCTGCAGAAACCGCTAGCAGGCCGAAATCGGCCAGACCCGGACTGGAGCGCCCGCATGATTGCCGCCTCGATTGCCGATTACCGCGAACTGGCCCGCCGCCGGCTGCCGCGCTTCCTGTTCGAATACATCGATGGTGGTTCCTATGCCGAGGTCACGCTGGGGCGGAATGTCGCCGATCTGCAGGATATCGCACTGCGCCAGCGGGTGCTGCGCGACGTTTCGCAGATCGACCTGTCGACCGAACTGTTCGGGCAGAAGCTGGCGCTGCCCGTGGCCCTTGCCCCCATCGGCCTTGCCGGGCTCAACGCCCGGCGCGGCGAATGCCAGGCTGTGCGTGCTGCCGAGAGCCGGGGCGTTCCGTTCACGCTTTCCACCGTCTCGGCCTGTTCTATGGCCGAAGTGGCCGCGGCTGCCGGCAAGCCCTTCTGGTTCCAGCTGTATATGACGCGCGACCGCGGCTTCATGCGCGAGATGCTGCAACATGCGGCAGCGCTGTGTTGCCCCACCTTGGTGTTCACCGTTGACATGGCCGTGCCGGGCAGCCGCTATCGCGACGTGCACACCGGGCTTGCCGGTGCCCCTGGGTTGAAGGGGGCCATGCGCCGCACCCTGCAAGGCGCAATGAAGCCGAAGTGGGCGTGGGACGTGGGCATTCGCGGTCGCCCGCATGCGCTGGGCAACGTGGTCCACAAGATGGATGGCAAGACCGGGATCGAGGACTTCTTCGCGTGGATGCGCGGCAATTTCGACCCGACAATCTGCTGGCGCGATCTCGATTTCATTCGCTCCGAATGGAAAGGCCCTCTGGTCATCAAGGGTCTGCTCGATCCCGAAGACGCGCGCGAAGCGGCGAAACTGGGGGCCGATGGCATCGTCGTTTCAAACCATGGCGGGCGACAGCTGGATGGCGTGCTGTCAACGGCCAAGGCGCTGCCGCCCATTGTGGACGCAGTGGGAGACAGGCTGACCGTGCTGGCTGACGGCGGCATTCGTTCGGGGCTCGATGTCGTGCGCATGATCGCCCTCGGCGCAAAGGGCGTGCTGCTGGGGCGGGCCTGGGCCTTTGCCCTGGCCGCGCGCGGTCAGGCAGGGGTTGAACACATGCTCAGGCTGATCGAGGCGGAGATGCGGGTGGCGATGGCGCTGACATCGGTCACCAGCATCGCCGAGATCAACAGGTCGATCCTGGCCAACAGATAGCGAACGGCGCGCGAGGATGCGATGCCACGGGCCCTCCTCGTGCCACCTGGACTCTAGGCCTTGAGGCTGTTCGCCCGCGCTATCGCGCCCAGCACCGCCGCGCTGGGCTTTGGCTTGCGCTCGAATGTCGTGCGATCAAGCGAGTGCAGGCCAAAATGAATACGGTAGCCAAATCCCCACTCGAAGTTGTCCACCAGCGACCAGTGCACATAGCCGAGCACCGGCACGCCGTCCTCCATCGCCAGCTTCAGGTCAGCCAGCGCCGCAGGGATCAGCCATTCGCGGATCGTGTCGTCATCGGTGCCGACGCCATGTTCGGTCACCATGATCGGACAGCCGGACACGGCATGGGCATAGCGGACCGTTCCGGCAAGCGAACCCGGCCAGACTTCAGCGCCCATCGTGTTGAGCCGCGCACCGGCAGGCGCGGGTAGCTGACCGTCCTTGCCCCATATGTGCCGTTCGTAGTTCTGCACGCCCAGGAAATCGTCCCCACGCACGGCATTCAGCCATTCATCATAGAAGTGGGCGCGAGCCTTGTCGCGCAGCGTGGTGTCCTTGCCTGCAGCCTGTTCGTCCAGCATGGCGAGGCTGGTGCCGACGGGCAGGTCAGGTCGCACGCCTTTGATGGCGGCGCGCCCCTTCATGTGGGCGGCGATCATGTTGGCCTGTGTAGCGGCAACATCTGCCACATACAGAGCATTGCCCGCCTGAAAGCGCGTGCTGCCCACGGCTCGGGCTGCTGCCTCCTGCGTCGCCTTGTCTCCCTCCCGCAGGTTGCCGGGCAACAGTTCCTGAATCTTGCCCGCAAGGTTCGGCTCGTTGAGCGTGGTCGCATATCCGATGCCCGCAGCCAGGTGGCGCGCAGCACGCTCGCAATACCGGGCGAACAGATCGGCCGAACCCGCATCGCCCCACCCGCCGCGCTTGGCGAACCACAGAGGTGTCGTGAAGTGATTGAAGGTGACGATCGGCATGATGCCGCGCTCGCGACAGCCCTCGATCATGCGCTTGTAATGGTCGAGCATGGCGATCGAGAACCGGCCTTCCTCCGGCTCGATCCGCGCCCACTCGATCCCGAAGCGATAGGCATTGAGGCCCAGGGCCTTCACGAGATCAAGATCGACCGGCCAGAGCTCAAGGCTGTTCGCCGCATCGAGCGAGGGCTCAGCATAGATCGAACCCGGCACATTTTCGACCAGCCAGAGGTCGGACGCCGTGTTGTTGCCTTCAACCTGGTGCGGCGCCGTGGCAGCCCCCCAGATAAAGCCCTTCGGAAACAACGGGCCGGGCTTGCGCAGGGCCTTTGCCGACAAGGGCGAGGCAGAGAGGGCTGCAGCCCCGGCCAGAACGGTGCGACGATCGAACATGGGCAATCCTGCGTTATTAGAACAAATCTTCTAACAACGCAGGATGCGATTGCAAGCCGGGTTCGCCTGCGCCGTCGTCAGGAGCGGCGCAGCGGTTTCAGTCTCACTTGGCCGATTGTTGCAGATACGCGATCAGGTCGGCACGGTCCTGTGCATTGGGGATGCCGGCGAACGGCATCCGCGTGCCCGGCGCATACTTCATCGGCGCCGTGAGAAAGGCATCAAGCGTCGTCGCATTCCACGTCACGCCCTTGGCCTTCATCGCGGGAGAATAGGCAAAGTTGGCCACCGAGCCGGCCTTGCGCCCCATCACACCCTTGAGCGAGGGGCCGAGCAAGGTCTTGCCAGTATTCAGGTCATGGCACGCGACGCAGCGAGCAAAAACGGTCTTGCCCTTGGCCGCGTCGGCCCCGGCAGCAGTCGCGCTGGTCGCACCCGCACCAACGGCGGCGACAGCGGCCAGCCCAATGATAAGTCCGGCAAACTTCATGGATAACTCCCCTGATTTCGAATCCGCAGATAACGCCCTTTGGCTGTCGCGCAGCTTAATGGCATCACCCTTTTTGCGCGGCGGAGAGATAGACCTTCATGATCAGGCGGTAGAGCTCGCTTTTTTCATGGCTGGAAAGGCAGGCGGTCAATGCTGCTTCGCTTTCAGCAATGATCACGCGGGCCGCACTCAGCACGGTCTCGCCCTCTCCGGTGATCCAGAGACCACCGGCACGCCTGTCAAGCTTCGACGGTTCGTTGATCAGAAAACCATTGCGCATAAGGCTGCGCACGAACTGATGGACGGTGGGCCGCTCGATCTTGAAGAACCGTGAGAGATCTGTCTGCTTCACACCGGGGTTGGCCTTGACCAGCCAGAGAATGGCGACCTGCTTGGGCGTAACCTTCATCGCTTCAAGCTGGCGTTCGAGACGCGTGACGAAAAGCGTGTTGGCCGTGCCGATGTGCAGACCCAGAACGTCATCGAGGCCGTCAAGAACCAGTTCCGGCGTGATCGCCTGGCGTGTCAGCAGTTCGGTTGTCATGCAGCCCCCGGCTCGTCTTCCCAATCCATGCGGCCGCAAATCTCAACCCCGCGCGGCGGCCTGTCATTAGGCAGCAACCGTATGCATGGCAAAACAATTCCGCACTGCACCCAAAGGGGGAGCTCAGGCGGCGACAGGTGCCGTTGTCAGCCCCAGTTCGGGAATGCCCACGCTGCGCCGGCCGCCATAGTCGGTGCGCACCACGATCAGGCCGCTGCGCTCCAGATGGTCCAGCAACCGCCGGATGCGGCCGGGCGATCGCGTGCCATAGATCGTGGCCAGGGCGTCGTCATCGGGACAGGGCATGCCCTCGGTCGCCGCAACGGCCAGGGTCAGGAACGGGGCCAGCAGGTCGTCCGGCACCTGCGCCGCGATCCGCAGCACATCGCGCCAGCGCAGGTCGCTTTCGTCGGGGATCCCTGCCACCGCCATGGCGAAGCGGCGCCGGAACGCGGCCAGATCGATGCCGGTATTGGCGATCCGGGCCATGCGGCAGCGCACGGTGAAATCCTGGAACAGCTGCGCCGCCTGCTGGAACGTGCAGTCCGGCTCGGCAGCCATTTCGGCCAGGATAGCCGCCACTTGCGAGGCGGTTTCCTCCTGCTGGAACAGGCTCGGCTCGGTCGGCGGCTCAACCTGCTCCGCCGCAGGCACGGTGCTTTCGATCTGTTCCAGCAGTTCGTCCGCCTCAAGCACCACGGCGGGCTCCGGCTCAGGCCGGCGCACCGGCTCCATCGCCAGCGGTTCCGCCAGAAGCAGCGATTCCATGTCGCTGCCCGCCGCACTCGGCAATGGCATCAGGCCCTGCACCACGTTGCGCGCCCGGGTCTGCACGTCCGCAATCCGCACCCCGACGGGCCGACGCGCGATGGCCGGACCCAGGCCAAGGAAGTGCCCTCGCTCAAGGTCACGGATCGCCTCTGCCTGCCGCCGTTCCATGCCCAGCAGGTCTGCCGCGCGGGCCATGTCGATATCCAGGAAGGTGCGGCCCATCAGGAAATTGCTGGCCTCGGCCGCCACGTTCTTGGCCAGCTTGGCCAGGCGCTGCGTGGCGATCACGCCGGCAAGGCCGCGCTTGCGCCCGCGGCACATCAGGTTGGTCATGGCCGCAAGGCTGAGCCGGCGCACTTCGTCGGACACGTCGCCCGCGGCCGCAGGGGCGAACATCTGCGCCTCGTCCACCACCACCAGCGCCGGATACCATTCATCGCGCGGCGCATCGAACAGGGTGTTGAGGAAAACCGCAGCGCAACGCATCTGCGCCTCGAGATCAAGGCCGTCGAGCGCAAGCACCACCGATGCCCGGTGCGTGCGGATGCGCGCCGCCAGCTTGGCGATCTCCGCCTGGTCATAGGCGGAGCCATCCACCACCACATGGCCGAACGGCTCGGCCAGCGTCACGAAGTCCCCCTCCGGGTCAATCACCACCTGCTGGACGAGACTGGCGCTTTCCTCAAGCAACCGGCGCAGCAGGTGTGACTTGCCGGACCCGGAATTGCCCTGCACCAGCAGGCGGGTCGCCAGCAGTTCCTCGATATCGACTTTCACCGGGACGCCCGAACGGTCGGTCCCGATCACGATGGATGCGCTCACAGCCAGAGCCTCTGGCGAGGCAGCGCCGAATCGGCAAGCCCCGCCGTGGCCTTCATCCCCTGCTTTGCGGCGGGGCGATCAGGGATAGGTCAGCCCGGCCCCCCGGGCGAACAGCGGGTTGCGGCTGTCATCCCCGCGCGCCGGGTCCTGCTCAGCCACCGCCTGCGCCGATGATGGCAGTTCGAACGGCAGATGGCCCTGCGGTCGCGCCTTGCCCGATACCAGGTCCAGCAGCACCGCATCGCTCGCGCCGAACAGGCCGAAAAGGGCGCTGCGGGGGGAATGGCGAAGCGCATCGTTCAGCACGGTAAGCACTGCAGCACGATCGAGATCCACCGCAACGATCGTCGGAACCCGGCTGGCGGCATAGGCAACCGTCCGCGTCGCCTCGTCATCCGGCCGAAAATCGAGCCGCCCTTCATGCTGCATCCGGCCAAAGAAATGGTTCGGGTGAAGCACTTCATGGGGCGTGGCCACGCGCACGATCGCGGCATCGGCCTGCGCGATATCGTCCACAACGGTAAAGCCCGCAGCGCGCGCCGCCTCTGCAGAAACGCCCGACAGCCACAGCTTGCGCGGTGCCGACAGTGGCAGCAGGCCGCCACGGTTTGCCAGCAGAACTTGCGCCGCGCGCTGCGCCGCTTCGGCCAGCTGCGTGCTTTGCGGATCGCCCAGTACCCGCGCGGCCGCCTGTGGATCGACATAGGGATTGTCGAACAGGCCCAGCTGGAACTTCAGCGAGAGAACGCGCCGCGCTGCGGCATCCACGCGCGCGACGGAAAGCTTGCCCGCCTTGATCGCCTGCAAAAGCGGCGCCGGATCGGCCACGCCGCCGAACTGGTCGATCCCGGCGTTGGCGCCCATGGCGAAGCGATCGCTTTCGGAAAGTGCCTCCACGCCCCAGGGCATGGCGATGGCGAAGCCCTGGGGGTTTTCCCCTGTCGGCGCGCGGCACTGTTCCGGGCAGGTGTTGGTGATGCCCCAGTCTGACACGACGAGCCCGGCAAAGTGGCGATCCTGGCGCAACAGCCCGTCGATCAGCGGCTTGTTGAAGCCGCCCCCCACCAAGGGCAGCGGCTTTCCGTTGCGCGTGGCGCCACGCGGGATAACGTACGTTGGCATCACGCCGGCCGAATGCGCCGCAAGCGCCCCGTCGAACGCGGCGAGATGCTGGCGAAAGCTTGCACTGTCGAGTTGCGCCGTGCGCCCATACCAGTTGTGGCCGTCAAAGCCCTCCGGCTCAGCGCCATAGCCGGCCCAATGCTTGACCACGGTGGCGACACCGCCGGTCACGAGGCCTTTGGCACTGCCCTGAAAACCCCGGACATAGGCCCCGGCAAGCCGCGACACGGTTGCCGGGTCGGAACCAAAGGTGGCGGTCCCGCGCGGCCAGCGTGGCTCGGTGTAAAGGTCTGCCTGCGGAGACAGCGCCATGTGAATGCCGACGGCACGATATTCCCGCGCGGCGGTCCGGCCGAACTTTTCAACGAGCGCTTCGTCACCGATCGCCGCCAAGCCCAGTGTTTCGGGCCATTGGGAAAAGCCGCCCCCTGCGGAAGATGCCCCCACGGTCACCTGAAAGTGATTGCGCGGATCGGTGCTGATCGTCACCGGAATGCCAAGGCGGGATTGCTCGGCCATTTTCTGGATGGCGTTGTTTTCCGCAGCAAATCGGGCGGGATCGGTATCAAGGCGGGTGATGAAGCTGTTCACGCCGCTGGCAATCAGGCGGGCCGCGCCCTCATGGTCATAGGATTGCCCCAGTCCCATGGGATTGCCGCCCTCACCCGGCAGCGTGCCATGCAGCATGAGGCCGACCTTCTCGGCCAAGGTCATCCGCCCCAGCAGATCGGCTACACGCCTTTGCCGGGGCAGCCGCGCATCTTCATAGGGATCTAGCCGACCGTTGTGGTTGAGATCGCGCCAGTCCGTCTTTGCCGGTGCTTGGGAAAGGGCCGCGCCACCTGCCAGCGCGGCCAGCAGAATTCCCCCGAGAACAAGGTGCCTGGACATTCGCTCTCCACAATCGAAAGCGCGGAATGTAATCGAGATTCCAGACAGCACAAAGGCCGGTCCCTGCACTTTGCACAGGAACCGGCCTTCGCGGTCAAACCGTCAGCCGATCAATGGCGGATCAGGTAATCAAACGCCGAAAGCGCCGCCTTGCTGCCCTCGCCCATCGCGATCACGATCTGCTTGTAGGGCACCGTGGTGGCGTCACCCGCCGCGAACACGCCCGGCAGGCTGGTTTCGCCCCGTGCGTCAATCTCGATCTCACCCCGGTTGCTGAGCGCGATCGAACCGTTGAGCCATTCGGTGTTGGGCACAAGGCCGATCTGGACGAATATGCCCTCCAGTTCGACCACATGCTCGGCTTCCGTGGTGCGGTCGCGATAGCGCAGGCCGGTAACCTTCTCGCCATTGCCCAGCACTTCGGTCGTCAGCGCGGAGGTGACGATGGTCACGTTGGGCAGGCTGCGCAGCTTGGCCTGCAGCACCGCATCGGCGCGCAGCTGGCTGTCGAATTCGATCAGCGTCACATGGGCGACGATGCCGGCCAGGTCGATGGCCGCTTCCACCCCGGAATTGCCGCCGCCGATCACCGCCGTGCGCTTGCCCTTGAACAGGGGCCCATCGCAGTGCGGACAATAGGCCACGCCCTTGTTGCGGTATTCGTCCTCACCCGGCACGCCCATCTGGCGCCAGCGCGCGCCAGTGGAAAGGATCACGGTCTTCGCCTTCAGCGCAGCGCCGCTTTCCAGTTCCACGGTGGCAAAGCCATCGCCGTTGGCAGGCTTCAGCGCGGTCGCCTTCTGCAGGTTCATCACGTCGACATCATAGTCCTTCACGTGCTGTTCCAGCTGCGCGGCCAGCTTGGGCCCTTCGGTGTGCGAAACCGAGATGAAGTTCTCGATCCCCATGGTGTCCAGCACCTGCCCGCCAAAGCGTTCGGCCACCACGCCGGTGCGGATGCCCTTGCGCGCGGCATAGATTGCCGCTGCCGCGCCGGCGGGGCCGCCACCGACCACGAGCACGTCGAACGGCTCCTTGGCCTTGATCTTCTCGGCCGCCCGCGCCGTGGCGCCGCTGTCCACCTTGGCCATGATCTGCGCCAGGTCCATGCGCCCCTGCCCGAACAGTTCCCCGTTCAGGAACACCATGGGCACGGCCATGACCTTGCGCCGCTCGACCTCGTCCTGGAACAGCGCGCCGTCAATGGCGGTATGGGTCACTTTGGGGTTCAGCGCCGCCATGATGTTCAGCGCCTGAACCACGTCGGGGCAGTTCTGGCAGGTGAGCGAGAAGAACGTCTCGAAGTGAAGCGGCCCTTCCAGCGCACGGACGGCGTCCAGAAGCTCGGCGTCTTCCTTGGGCGGATGGCCGCCGACATGCAGCAGGGCAAGCACCAGCGAGGTAAATTCGTGGCCCATCGGCAGCCCGGCGAACACGGCCTCCGCCCGGCCTTCATCGGCACGGATGGCAAAGCTGGGGCGGCGGGCGTCGGCACCGTCGAAGCGGGCGGTCACCTTGTCAGACTGGGCAGCGACCTCCTGAACAAGATCACGCATTTCCAGTGACTTGGGAGATTCATCGAGCGACGCGACCAGCTCGATCGGCCGGCGCAGGTTGCCGAGGTAGGCCTTCAGCTGGGCGGTGGTGGCAGGATCGAGGACGGGCATCGTCTTGGTCTTTCAACGCAGGAGGGAGCATTCGCCACGGCACTGTGTGCCTGACGTGAAGAGAGGACAAATTGGCGTGCGGCAAAAATGTTTCCCCGGGGAAACATTCTTGGGAAAAGAGGGCCGGGCGGCGGAAATGAGGAAACGCCGCCCGGCGTGCCGGGATTGCTCCCGGCACGGGGGCCCGTATGGACCTTAGATCTTGCCGACGAGGTCGATCGACGGGGCCAGCGTCTCGGCGCCCGATTCCCACTTGGCCGGGCAGACCTGGCCGGGGTGTTCGCGGACGTAGATGGCGGCCTTGATCTTGCGCACCAGTTCCTCGGCATTGCGGCCAACGCCTTCGCAGGTGGTTTCCATGATCTGGATCACGCCGTCCGGATCGACCACGAAGGTGCCGCGGTCGGCCAGGCCCTGGCCTTCACGCATCACGTCGAAGTTGCGGGTGATGGTGCCGGTAGGATCGCCCAGCATGTAGTAATTGATCTTGCCGATGGCGGGCGAGCTGTCGTGCCAGGCCTTGTGGCTGAAATGCGTGTCGGTCGACACGGCATAGACTTCCACGCCCAGGCCCTTCAGCTCGTCATACTTGGCGGCAAGGTCTTCCAGCTCGGTCGGGCACACGAAGGTGAAGTCCGCCGGGTAGAAGAAGAACACGGCCCACTTGCCGGCCACGTCCGCTTCGCTGACGTCGACGAACTTGCCCTGCACGAAGGCGGTGGTCTTGAACGGCTTGATGCTGGTTCCGACGAGAGACATTGGTCAGGCTTCCTTTGTGGTTGCGTGTTGGTGAACTCGGGATCGATGGTGAGGTAGGCTGCCGGGACGGCAATTTCCAATGATCAATTCCGCCCAGTTTGATTGAAAGAGTCGATCAATGCGGATCGGCTTCCCCTTTGGGCATGTTGCGACTGCAACCTGTCCGGCGCCTCGGGGAACCAGCTTGGACGTTTGGTGTTACGTCCGCATTTCAGCGCCAACACGCCGATAATCCAGCAAATCCGCGAATTCTTCCGGCTTGAGCAAACGCCCGAAAGGCGTTTGCAAAATCTGCAAGCGTGATGCGCATTCCGCACTTGCAAAAAGAACGAACTCGTTTCATTTCTCCAGACGTAATTGAACGTTTTCGTTCAGATATCAGGATTGTCATGACTGACCAGATCGAACCCGCGCAGGATGTCGAAGCGACCGATGACCCGGCCAAGGCCCGCAAACGCCGCATGATCGGCCGGATTGCGCTTGGCGTGGTGATCGCCGGCGCGCTCTATGGCGGGTACAGCTACATCGGCTATCGCAACCACGGCCGCTTCGTGCAGGAAACGGAAGACGCCTATGTGAAGGCCGACGGCGTGGCGATCAGTTCCAAGCTCGCCGGCTATGTGAAAACTGTTGCCGCGGCTGACAACCAATCGGTCCAGGCCGGGCAATTGCTGGTGGAGATCGATCCCACCGATTACCGGACGCGCCTTGCCCAGGCGGCTGCGCAGGTGAACGTGGCGCAGGCGACCGAGGCGGCGACCCGTGCCGGTATCGGCGAGGCTGAGGCCGGCGTCGGCCAGGCCCAGGCCGCACTCACCGCCGCACAGCGCGATCTAGCGTTCCTGAACAGCGAAGTGGCCCGCTACCGCCCGCTCGTCGCCACCGGCGCGGAGCCGAAGCAGACACTGGACCAGATGGTGTCCAACCGTGACAAGGCCGCTGCGCAGGTCCGCGCCAGCGAGGCGCAGCTTGCCGCGGCCCGCAGCAAGGTCAGCTCCATCCGCGCCCAGGTGGGCCAGAGCGCCGCCCAGATCGAGGCCGCCCGCGCCCAGCAGCAGGCCGCGCAGAACGACGTGGCGACCACCCGCCTCACCGCCCCGATCGCCGGCAGGGTCGGCTCCAGCGCGGTCCGCCTTGGCCAGTTCGTCCAGCCCGGCCAGCGGCTGATGACGCTCGTGCCCACGCAGGCGATGTATGTGGAGGCAAATTTCAAGGAAACGCAGATCGGCCTGATGCGGCCGGGCCAGCCCGTGACGGTGGAAGTCGATGCCCTGCCCGGCGTGGAATTCCACGGCACGGTGGAAAGCATCACCCCCGGCACCGGCGCCAACTTCTCGCTGGTTCCGCCGCAGAACGCGACCGGCAACTTCACCAAGATCGTGCAGCGCGTGCCGGTGCGTATCCGCATCAACGCCGGCCCTGAATCGCGCAAGGTGCTGGTGCCCGGCCTGTCGCTGAAGGTCTCGGTCGACACCTCGGGCGCGAAGCAGGCGATCGATGCTATCCGCGACGAGCAGGAAAAGGCCGTTCCCGCCAAATGAGCGCCACCGCCACCCTTCCTGCAGAGGCTGCTCCCGCGCCTTCGCGCCAGGGCAATGCGGATATCACCGCATGGCTGGCCGTTGTGGCGGGCGCAATCGGCGCCCTTATGGCGACGCTGGACATCTCCATCGTCAATTCCTCGCTGCCCACGATCCAGGGCGAAATCGGTGCGTCGTCCACCGAAGGCACGTGGATCGCCACGTCTTATCTGGTGGCGGAGATCATCGTCATCCCGCTGACGGCGTGGCTCGAGCGCGTCTTCGGCCTGCGCCGCTTCCTGCTGGTGGCGTCGATCCTGTTCACCGGCTTCTCCATCGTCTGCGGGCTTTCCACCAACCTGACGATGATGATCATCGGCCGCGTGGGGCAAGGCTTCACCGGGGGCGCGATGATCCCCACGGGCATGACCATCATCGCCACCCGCCTGCCCCGACACCAGCAGCCGCTGGGCACCGCGCTGTTCGGCTCCACCCTGATCCTCGGCCCGGTGATGGGCCCGCTGATCGGCGGCTGGCTGACGGAAAACCTCAGCTGGCATTATGCCTTCTTCGTCAACGTGCCGGTCTGCATCCTGCTGATGGTATTCCTCATCGTCGGCCTGAAGCACCAGCCGATGAAGCTGGAGGAACTGGTGGAGGCCGACTGGATGGGCATCGCCGGCCTCGCGCTCGGCCTTGGCGGCCTCACCATCGTGCTCGAAGAGGGCAACCGCGAGCAATGGTTCGAATCGAGCCTTATCTGGCAGCTCACAATCGTAACCGTGCTCGGCTTCGGCCTGATCGCGGCGGGCCAGCTTTTCGCCCGCAGGCCGGTGGTGAAACTTGCCCTGCTGCGCAACCGCGCCTTCGCTGCCGTTTTCGTGCTCGGGCTGCTGGTTGGCGCGGTGCTTTACGGCACGTCTTACGTAATCCCGCAATTCCTGGCCGCGGTGGCCGGATACAATTCGCTGCAGGCCGGCTTCGTCGTGTTTCTGTCAGGCATACCCGCGGCCATGATGATGCCGCTTTTCCCCCTGCTCGTCACGCGCTTCGACCTGCGCTTCATGGTGATGGCGGGGATGCTGATCATGGCCATGTCGTGCTGGCTCGATACCACGCTGACCGCCGCATCAGACGGCTCCGAATTCTATGTGTCGCAGCTTCTGCGCGGCCTTGGACAGGCCTTGTCGATGCTTTTCCTGAACCAGGCCGCGATCGCCAGCGTCAAGCCGAGCGAGGCGGGCGATGCCGCCGGCCTGTTCAACGCGGCACGCAACCTGGGGGGCTCCATCTCTCTCGCCCTGCTCGCCACGCTGCAGGAAACCCGGCTGGAGTTTCATCGCTGGACACTGCATTCCGCGCTGCAATCCAGCGATCCCGCCGTTCAGGACTGGGTGAACGGCCAGGCCGCCGCGCTGGGCGCTGGCCCCGAAGGCATGGCCGGCGCAATCCGCAACATCGACCTGTCGATCACCCGCGATGCGCTGGTCATGGCTTTCACCGATGATTTCGTGGCGCTGATGGTCTGCATCCTGGCGGTCGTGCCGCTCGTGCTGCTGCTGCGGCCGCTTCCCAAGGGCAATTTCAAGATGGCGATGCACTGATGCCGAAAACCCGCAACATCTCGCTGCTGCTCATGGCCAGCGCCGCTCTTGCCGCGTGCACCACGGTCGGCCCGAACTACAAGGGCGCGCCCGGCGTCGCCGACGCGGCAGCCGCACGCAGCACATTCCTGCGCGCGCCGCTCGGCGCCAGCAACACGGTACCGGCGTCGCAATGGTGGACTGTGCTGAACGATCCGCAGCTCGACCGGTTGATCACGATGGCCCTTGCCGATGCGCCCGACATCGCCATTGCCAACGCCCGCATTGCGCAGGCGCGAGCCGGGCTTGCCGCCAATCGCACCGCGCTTTTGCCCAGCCTCAACGTTTCCGGCACTGCCCCCTATTTCAACGTGCCGGGCGGCCTGTTCAGCGCGGACGGACAGGGCGGCGGACGCGATTCCGTGCAGGTCTACAACCTAGGGTTCGACTCCTCGTGGGAGATCGACCTGTTCGGCGGCACGCGCCGCAAGATCGAAGCCGCCAACGCCCGTGCCGAGGCCGCAGAGGCGGGCTTGGCCGACGCGCAGGTCACCCTCAGCGCCGAGATCGCCCGTGCCTATGTCTCGCTGCGTGCCAAGCAGGCCGCGGCGGCAATCCAGATGCGGCAGGCAGACATCGATCGCGCGCTGGTCGGTTATGCGGAAGAGCGCCTGCGCGCAGGCACCGCCCCGGCCCAGCCGCTTGCCCAGGCCCGCGCCACACTTGCGCAGAGCGAGGCGGACCTCGCCTCGACCCAGGCTGACATCACCGTTCTGCAAGACCAGATCGCATTGCTGGTGGGCAAGGAGCCCGGCGCGCTCGATGCGCAGCTGGCGGGGCCATCTCCCATCCCGCTTCCGCCGGCAGAGGTCGCCTTGGGCGATCCGGCAACAATGCTGCGCAACCGGCCCGATGTTCGCCGGGCGGAACGCCAACTGGCGGCTGCGAACGCCGATATCGGTGTTCAGATTGCCAACCGATTCCCGAAAATCAGCTTCCTGGGCCTGCTCGGCCTTGGTGGACAGTCGATCGGAGACATTTTCGATCCTTCGAAGATCATCGGCCTTGCCGTGCCGCAGATCAAATGGAGCCTTTTTGATGGCGGTCGAACCGAGGCGCAGGTCAGTTCGGCGCGCGGCGCCTTTGCCGAGGCAGATGCCGCCTATCGCAAGACCGTGCTTGGTGCACTGCAAGACGCAGAAGGTTCGTTGACCCGGTTCGGCGCACTGCGGACAGGCTATGGCAAGGCCCTTGAAGGGGAAGCCCAGGCGCGCAAAGTGGCGGAATTGCAGGCACAGCGGGCAAATGGCGGCACGATCAGCACGGCGGACGCGCTGGCCGCCGAACGTCAGGCCCTTTCCGCCGCTCTCAATGCTGCATCGCAGCGAGCCGCGCTGACGACCGGCTTCGTGGCTGTCGAAAAGGCGCTGGGCCTGGGCTGGCAGGCTGGAGAACCGCAGAAATGAGCCAGTTTCGTTCCGTTTATACCGTCTTGACCGGGAAAATTTTTCCGGCAGTCTCCTTTCCCATAAGGGCAGTAAGCCCATGGCCTTTCAGGCTGGAGTTTGGGACGGATGGACTGGATTTCGACGTTAGGACGGAAATTCATTCAGGCCTACACAGAAGGCTTGGCGATGTCTTGTCCGATGCACCGCTGCTCTGCGGAGACACCGGCTGCCATCGACCAGCGGCAGGATAATGTCCGTGCCGCCATCAAGCAAAGCACCCCCGTCCGACACTGAGAGCGACAAGGCGATCTGGCTCCAGGGTGAAACGGCCTGCGAACAGGCCCCGGTTGCCAGGCGAGGCCGGCCATCGGTAGCCGAAGCCGGTCAACTGTCCGGCAGAATTCTGGATGCCAGTTGGGAAGTCCTTCTGGCCGAAGGCTTTGAAAGCTTCACCTTCGACCGCGTTGCGAAACATGCCCGGATCGGCAAGGCGACAATCTATTCGCGGTTTTCCAACAAGTACGATCTGATGCATGCGCTGCTGCATCGGCGCAATGAAATGCGAAGGGAATTCATCCTTGCGCTGGGCGTAGGGCTTCCCTTCCTTGAGGCACAATGCGTGCGCGGCGCGAAGATCGTGGAGATGCTGACTTCTCCCGATGGCAAACTGGCCGAGCGGCTGGTCGATTGGCTGGATCAGGAAAAAGGCGGGCTGCCAGAGTCCGGCGTGCGCGCCGAAATCTGGCGTGATGCGATCGAATCCATCGCGCGCACCTTTGCCGAGGCCGACGCCGGCGGAGAGGCTTCGATTCCGGATGTTTGCAGTGCCGCCCGTTTCTGGCTGGAAGGGTTGCTTGGCCATGCCCGTGTCATGGACAGCCAAGGACCCGTGTCGGAGGAATGCCACCAGGAATGGGCGCGCAATTATGTCCGCTTCTTTTTCACGGGCATCGCCGCGCTGCCCAACTCTCAGGGCTGACGGCGCGCGCTGAACGCAAAGTTCACCGAAACGGCATCAGCCAGCGCGTCGGTGGAGGCGAATTCTCCCGTGCCCACATCAAACGCGGTCCGCTTCAGGCTGGCAGTGCCCTTGGCCCTGGCCGTGTCGCCTGAAAGCGCCAGAGTGAAATCCAGCCTGACCGGCCGCGCCTTGCCATTGAGCGACAGTGTACCGGAAGCGGTGTAGCGCCCTGGGCCGGCAGGCTTGAAGCCATTGGCCGTGAAGGTCGCTTTCGGATGCGCCGCAACGGCAAAAAAGCTATCCCCGCGCAGCATGTCGTCACGCTCGCTATCGCCGGTGCCCACCGATGCCAGGTCTATGGTGGCCTTGATCGACGAATTCGGCAGGTCATCCGGGCTGAAGCGGATGGCTGCGTTCCACTTGGCGAAGCTGCCGTTCACCGGGCTGCCCGAATAATCCACGCTGAAGCCGAGCTTCCCCCCCTTCTCCACCGTCCACGGCACAGCGCCCTCTTCCCCCGGTTGCTCCGACGCTTCCGCGGAAGGCTGCGCGATCGCCGCCTCGGCCAGCTCGCTGGCCTGCTCTACCGGCGCTTGTTCCGATGCCGCCACGGCCGGTTGTGTCACCAGCGGTGCCGCGCCGAAATGCATGGCCTTGGCCCACACCAGCGCGCCGCCGATCCCGACCAGTCCGATCAGCAATCCTGCTGTCAGTCCCTTCCAGGTCCGCGCCGGGATCATCCGCCCCACCACGTCGTCACGCAGCATGTGGTGATGAAGCGCACCGCCGACATGGAGGACGAACAACCCCACCCCCAGCCACGCCAGCGCGCCGTGCAGCAGTTCGGCCGGTTCGTGCCATGCGGGCCCTACCGGCAGGTTTGGCCAGGGCACTGTGGAGAACAGCATCGTCTGCATGCGGACCTTGGCCGTTGACACCAATATCCAGCCGGTGATCGGCCCCAGCAGCATCACTGCATAGAGCCCGATGTGGACCAGCCCCGCCAGCAGCCGCAGCGCCGGGGCAGCCTTGACCGGTGCCGGTCGCCGCGCCAGCAGACGCACGCCAACGCGCACCACGGTCAGCAACAGGATCGCGATGCCAACCGACTTGTGGAATTGGAAGGCCGCGAACCCGATCGGTCCCTTCGGCAGGTCCTCCAATCGCCAGCCCAGCGATATCTGGAACGCCAGCAGCAGGGCGATGGCCCAGTGCAGTGCGATCGCCAAGCCAGAATAGCGCCTGCGCACCGGATCGCCGCCCATGTCGTGTTCCTCCAACCCGAATCCGGAACATGGTTACCGCACCGATAGGGGAAGGTCACGGTCCAACGTTTCATGCCTTGGGCATTCTTCGCTGGCATTCAGCAAGACCGGAAAGTGGTCATTGAAAGGCGGCGGGCGGACAGCGGCATGAAAGGCGTGATCTTCAATCTCCTTGAAGAAGCGGTGATCCGCGAACACGGCCTGTCTGCCTGGACGGGCCTGTTGGGCATGACCGGCCTTGAAGGCGCGTGGTCCTCGCTTGGCAGCTACCCCGATGCGGAGATCATCGCGCTGGTGGATGCCGCGTCGGTGGCCTTGGGCGTGCCCCCGCAGCAGGTACTGCAGTGGTTCGGCCGAAGCGCCATTCCGCTGCTGGCAAAGCGCTACGAGGCGTTCTTCACGCCCCATGCCTCCGCACGCCATTTCCTCCTTGGCGTTAATCAAATCATACATCCTGAAGTGCGCAAGCTCTATGCCGGCTCGGCCTGCCCGCGCTTTCATTTCCACGATCTCGACGATGGCCGCCTGTGCGTTGCCTATCGCTCGCCGCGCAAGCTGTGCCACCTGGCCCATGGCTTCATTGCCGGCGCGGCGGACCACTATGGTGAAACGATCGAGATCGACCACCTGTCCTGCATGCTCGACGGATTGCCGACATGCCGCATCGCCCTGCAGTGGATGAACTGACCCGGTGAAATACGATCCGATCCCCTTGCCCGCGGAAGACCTGCAACGGATCGAGGATCTGGAGCGTATGCTGGAGCGCGAGCGCAAGGCGCGCGAGCAGGCCGAAGCCATCGCCGAGCGCGGCCTGCGCGAACTTTATGACAGCCAGGTCCGCCTTGCGCTGCTGCAGCGGATCACCGACCACGCCAACCGTTCCAACAACTTCGCCGAAGTGGTCGATGCCGCGCTCAAGGAAATCTGCGGCCACATGGACTGGGATTTCGGCAATGCCTATCGCATAGACCGCGAACTTGACGCCGCCATTGCGTGCGACACGTGGTACGCCATCGACAGTGACCAGTTGTTCGCCCTGATCGAGCGGTCACGACATGCCACCTTCAATCGCGGCAACGGCCTGCCCGGTCGCGTTCTGCGCGATGCCCACCCGCACTGGATCGATGATTTCGGCACCGACACGTGTTACGTCCATCGGGCCGAGGCCATAACCTGCAACATGGCTTCGGCCTGTGCTTTCCCGATCCTGCTGGGCGAAGAGCTCGTCGGCGTCATCGAATTCTTCTCGCGCAAGCCGATGGTGGACAAGGACGCCATCCTGCTCACCATCACCCAGGCGGTGACGCAGCTGGCCCGTGTGGTGGAGCGTGAACGCGCCAGCGCCGCCCTGCTTCACGACGCGTTGCACGATGCCATGACCGGGCTGCCCAACCGCGTGCTGCTGGATGAACGTTCGCGCCTTGCCTTCGAACGCTTGCCGATGGGGCGTGAAGGCCTGGCTGTCATGGTCATCGATCTCGATGGCTTCAAAGGCATCAATGACAAGCATGGTCACCACGCCGGAGACATGGTGCTGGTCGAAGTGGCAAGTCGTTTCAAATCGACGATCACGACCTTCCAGCGCGGCGAAACCGAAGGCGACGGGCCGATCACGTTCGCTCCGTGGCATGCCACTCTTGCGCGCGTCGGCGGCGACGAGTTCGTCGTCGTGCTCGATGCGCTGCCCGATCAGACGATCGTCACCGACCTAGCCCATCGCATGATCGCCGCCCTGAAGCCGACCATCCGCATCGAGAACGAACAGGTCAGCGTCGGCGCCTCCATCGGCATTGCCCACAGCGGATCTGACTATGTCGATGTGGAACAGATCCGGCGCGATGCCGATCTTGCCATGTATGAGGCCAAGTCCAGCGGCCACGGCGGCGTGATCGTGTTCAGCGAGGCCCTGGGCTGCGAGGCGCGCAACCGCATGGCCCTTGAACGCGAACTGCGCGACGCCATCCGCGATCGCCAGTTCGTGCTGCATTACCAGCCGATCTTCTCGCTCGACAAATCGCAAAGGCTGCGCGGGTTCGAGGCGCTGATCCGCTGGAACCACCCCACCCGCGGCATGATCGATCCCGGCACGTTCATCCCTGCGGCGGAGGAAAGCGGCCTGATCGTCTTCATCGGCGATTGGGTGCTGCGCCAGGGCTGCACCGCCATGGCCCGCCTGCATGAACGGCTGGCCAACCGCTACAGCCGCGAAGACCTGCCCTTCGTATCGATCAACATCGCCCCGCAGCAGTTCCTGCAGCCCAACTTCGCCGCCCACGTGCAGCGCGTGCTGATCGAAACCGGCGTGCCGCCCGAATGCCTGCGGCTGGAAGTGACCGAAGGCGTGGCGATCATCGACAGCGAACGCACCCGCCAGGTGCTCGAGGAAATCCGCGCCTGGGGCGTGCGCACCAGCCTCGATGATTTCGGCACCGGCTATTCCTCGCTCAGCTACCTGCAGAACCTGCCGTTTGACACGCTGAAGATCGACCGCTCGTTCATCTCCTCGATGGACGATCCCAAGAGCCGCAAGATCATCCGCGCGATCATGGACCTTGCCGGCAACCTCAACCTTTCGGTCGTGGCCGAAGGCATCGAAACTCCCGAACAGGGCAACGCGCTGATCGAGATGGGCTGCGAATATGGCCAGGGCTTCCACCTTGGCCGCCCGCTCGACGAAGCCAGCGCCTTCGCCCTGATCCCCTTCGACGAAGCGGCCTGATCGATCGACCAGCCGCCACTGTGCTTTAACATTCAAGGCGCTACATTGCCTCCCGCAACCACTTCACGGGAGGACCTCCGATGGCACCGAACAGCCCCTGGCACCACGCGCGCAGCGCCGGCGTGGCCGACGACATAGACTTCGAGATCAAGGGGCAGGAGCTCCAGTTCGTCGAGATCGAACTCGATCCGGGCGAAAGCGCCGTGGCCGAAGCCGGCGCCTTCGTGTGGAAGGACGCCACCATCGAAATGACCACCGTGTTCGGTGATGGTTCGGGCGGACAGGACGGCGGCTTCATGGGCAAGCTGCTGGGCGCGGGCAAGCGGCTGGTCACCGGCGAGAGCCTGTTCACCACCGTCTTCACCCATCGCGGCAGCGGCAAGGCCCGCGTCGCCTTCGCCTCCCCCACCCCCGGCTCGATCCTGCCGATCAAGCTGTCCGACATCGGCGGCACGCTGATCTGCCAGAAAGACAGCTTCCTCGCCGCCGCGCGCGGCGTGTCCATCGGCATCGCCTTCCAGCGCAAGGTGATGACCGGCCTGTTCGGCGGCGAAGGCTTCATCATGCAGAAGCTGGATGGCGATGGCTGGGTCTTCGTGCAGATGGGCGGCACGCTGGTGGAACGCACGCTTGCGCCGGGTGAACAGCTCCACGTCGATACCGGCTGCCTGGCCGCCTATACCCCGTCCGTGGACTTCGACCTCGTCACCGCAGGCGGGGTGAAGAGCGTGCTGTTCGGCGGCGAAGGCCTGTTTTTCGCCCGCCTGACCGGCCCCGGCAAGGTATGGATCCAGTCCCTGCCCTTCGCCCGCCTCGCCGGCCGCATGGCCGCAGCCGCGCGCGGTGGCGGCCAGAACCGCGGCGAAGGTTCAGTCCTCGGCGCGCTGGGCGATTTCATTGACGGCAACAATTGAGCTCAGGGTTGCGCAGGCTCGGCCGGCAGGTCACTGTCGGCGGGCTTGCCACCCCCGCCCCCGGGCTGTGCTCCCGCTGCCGCTGCAGGATCGGGCGCATCCGTTTGGCCTTCGTCTCCGCCAACTGGGGTACTCATCACCAGTTCGGCAGCGGTGCCGTCCCACTTGGGGCTGGCATCGATCTTCGCCACCAACCGTTGTGCCGCCAGGGCGAGTTTGCCCCCATGGGGATAGAACGCTACTGGCAACAGGGTCTCTCGCGCCTGGGGCATCAGATGACGCCGCATCTGCTCCATCGCCAGCGTCATGCGAAGCGACGTATCGAAGGGCGCCAATTCCAGCGCACGGACAAGGCCCTGGTATGCAAGGTCGGTCGGGGTCCGCCCCCGCTTGCTGAAGCTTTGATAGAAATAGAACAGCGGCAGCGGATGGTCATTCTCGATCCGGTTGAGTGCGACAAAAGGCTTTACCGCATTGTTGAAGGCCGAATCCCGATCCGGTGCGTCTTCGGCCAGCCTGAACAGGGATAGCCCCTTCTGGACATAGGCGTTGGCCTGCATCGGATCGAGCGCGATCGCCGCATCCGCCGCGGCAACGGCCTCCTTGTCGTTACCTGCATCGTGCTCTGCCTCGGCCAGCGCCGTCAGCGCGGCCGGATCGCGGGGAAAACGGGCCGCAATCTCGCGGGCATCAACCAGCAGCTTCCTGGCTTGCTCCGTTGTCACGCCACGGCGTGACCGGATCTGAACAGGCATCATCTCAGCCTGCCCCGCACTTACCGCGCGAATGTCTATGGCGCCTATGCGGATCGCCGATCCCGCCAATGTCAGGAAGTTCCAACGGTTCTTGAGCAGGTAGGTATCAAGCTCCCTGTCCAGGATCTTGAAATCGCCAAAGGCTTCCAGTGCCGCTTCGCGCTGCGATTTGCCCTTGGCGATCAGATGGAGATAATTCGTCAGCTGCCCGGCGCGGGGTTTGCTGAAGGTCAGGTAGTGAAAGAGCAGCCACGACTTGCCATAAAAGGCGTCATAGCCCCGCGTCCGGCGCTTCTCGTACGCTGCCGGGTCAAGCAGTTCTTCCGCCGTGACGTCTCTCGCCAGAAACAACTCATTGCCTCGATGCGCGGCCGGGCGCCCCAGTTCGACCGAGCCATCGGCATTGAACCGGCTTGAGGCGAAGAACTCGGCACCACCCTCGGAATACCAGCGCGGCATTCCATAGGCGCTCGATGATATGATGAAATGGTGCGCATATTCGTGCAAAAGTGCGATCATCGACCAGTCCAGGTCGCGTCCTGCTGCCTTCACACGCGATACAATGGCGATCGAGCCCCCTGCTCGCGGCAAGTAGAACCCTCCCAGGAAAGGATTATCCTCACCATATAGCTTGCGGACCTCATTCTCGTTTCGGACAACGTAAACAGTCAGCCGGTTCGATGGGCTGGGAACGTTCGTCTCGCTCGATGTAAGCAGCGCGATCGCCGTGTGGTAACGCTCAAGCTGTTCCGAGAAAGCACGCACATTCTTTTCGTTGTCGTTGGTATAGACCACGAAGTGCGCACTCGATGCCTGAAGCCAGGCAGCCCGTGCGGGAACCGGCACCCCGAGCACAAGCACCAATGCGCAAAGGGCCAACCAGAATCTTGAAAGCAACATGAAGGCCCCTGTCGTCCCCAGCCATCACCATATCAGTGGCGTTGGCGGGTCCAAGGGCCTTCATGCAAAAACGTCTCCAATCCGGTGGTTGGTGCCGACCAGCGCGTATGAAACCCGCTGGCCGGCATCCGGATCAGAACGTCAGCTTCACCGTGGCGCCCCAGGTGCGCGGGTCGCCCACGTTGCCCACGATCAGGCCGGTGTTGCCCGATGCGACCGAAAGCTGGTCAATATAGTTCACGTCAAAGGCGTTGCGCACCCAGCCAAAGATGTCGAACCCGGCATCGCTGCGCACGCCAAGGCGGAAGTTGCTCAGCGCATAGCCCTTCACCCAGGTGTAGGCCGAAGGCGACGGGTTGGACGACCACGACGAGCGGTAGTTGCCGTCAAAGCCCAGGTAGACCTGCCCGTCCTTGCCCAGCAGGTTCACCGGCAGGTTCGCCTCGGCCCCGAACGAGGCCGACCAGCGTGAAACGCCGGGCAGGCGCTGGCCCGAAATGTCGCACGAAAGCGGGCTGACGCCCGGCGTGCCTGGCGCGCTCGGCGTCGCGGTCAGGTTGCCGTTGGCGTCCACCGGCTGGCTGCCGCCGGAAAGCTCGGGCGGGCACGGTGCGTTGGTGAACTTGCGATAGGTCGCATCGGTGAAGGCGCCGTTGCCATAGACGTTGAAGCGCTCGCTCGGGCGATAGGACCAGTCCACTTCCACGCCCTGCGTGCGCGCCTTGTCGGCATTGGCCAGGTAGCCACGCAGCGCACCCACGGTGTAGTTGGAAACCTGCGCCTGATAGTTGCCGATCTCGGTGCGGAAGATCGCCACGTTGAACGTGGCCTTCCGGTCAAGGAACTGGGTCTTGATGCCCGCTTCATAGTGATTGACCGATTCCGGCTTCACGGTGGCGAGGGCCAGCAGCGGCACGCCCGCGGTATCCGCCGGCACGCCGTTCAGGTTGATGCCGCCGGTCTTGAAGCTCTTGGCATAGGTTGCATAGAGGTGGATGTCGGGCGTCACGTCGTACGATGCGGTCACGTCGTACGAGAAGTTCCAGTCGCTGAACTTGGCGATGAACGCCTGCGGGGCCAGCACGGCGAGCTGCGCCTTCTCCTCGTTGCTGTTCAGGCTCTTGCCCGTGGAATCGACCTCGAACACCACCAGGTTGCCCTGACCGTCGGTGACCACCGAGTTGTAGTCGCCGTTCTTCTTGTCGTAGTTCAGGCGGAAACCGGGCTGGATCGAGAACCCATCGGCCACCTTCCACGTCAACTTGCCGAACAGAGCGGCGCTGGTGTTGGTGAAGCGGATATCGTTGTTCGCGGTCAGGCCGTCCAGCACCGCAGGAACGTTCGACAGCGGGTTCGTCGGGTTGATCAGCCACTTGCTGGCGGCCGAACCCTGCTGCTGGATGCCGTTGGTCTGGATCTTCTGATAGAAACCGAACGCGCCCAGCACATAGCCCAGCTTGCCCTTCTCGCCGGAAAGGCGGAATTCCTGGGTGTACTGGTCCTGCTTCGAAGGGTTGTTGCTCTTCGTGGTGATCGGCAGGCCGATGAAGTCACGGTCGTTCGAAGGGTCCCAGTCCCAGGTGCGCCATGCGGTGATCGACGTGAAGGTGCCGAGCCCGGTTTCCGCCTTCACCCGCAGCGAAACGCCGCCGATCTGGTTCTTGGCGCGCAGCGTCGCGTCCACGTCGGTGATGCGGTCATAGGGGTTGGTGCTCGGCACGACATAGCCCTGCGCCGCGGCCAGTGCGTCATACTGGCGGGCCAGCGGGCGCTGGGTTGCGCCGGTGCGGACATAAAGCTGCGCGCAGCATTCCGGGTTCTGGCGGCTGAAATCACCGGCCAGCGTCACTTCCACGCTGCTGCTCGGCTTGAACAGCACCTGCGCGCGCAGGCCCAGGTTGTCCTGCTCGTTCACCTTGTGGCCGTTGAAGGCGTTCAGCAGGGTGCCGTTGCGATTGGTCAGCGATCCCGCCACGCGCACCGCCACCGTCTCGCTCAGCGGGCCGGAAACCGCGGCCTTGAACTGGGTGAAGCCCAGGTTGCCCACGCTCGCCTCGGCACGCCCTTCGAAGTCGAAGGTCGGCTGGCGGCTGGTGATGTTGATCGCGCCCGCCGTGGTGTTCTTGCCATAAAGCGTGCCCTGCGGCCCGCGCAGCACTTCGATCTGCTTCACGTCCAGGAAGTCGAACGTGCTGCTTGCCACGCGCGCCATGTAGACGTCGTCCACATAGATGCCCACGCCCTGTTCGATGCCGTCGTTGGTCAGGCCGATCGGCGCACCGATGCCGCGGATGTTGACCGAGGTGTTGCGCGGGTTGGTGCTGGTGAACTGCAGCGTCGGGGTCAGCTGCTGCAGGCGGCCAACGTTGAACGCGCCGGTGTTGTCGATGTGATCGCCACCGACGACCGAGATCGCCAGCGGCACGTCCTGCGCGGTTTCGGCGCGGCGGCGGGCGGTGACGACGATGGTGTCGTTGTCACTCTGGCCGGTGCCGGCCGAAGTGGTCTGGTCAGCGGCAGCCGGCGTGACGTCGGCAGCGGCAAAAGCGGGATTGGCAGCGGCCAGCAGCGCCAGCGGCGCCGCGCCGCCAAGCAGGCGGACGGTGAAAGTCATCGGTGATCCTCATGGATTGAGTCACGACGCCTCCAGTGGTCCGGTTGGCAGTGTGAACGGTGTTTATGGTCTGAAAAATGTCGTCTCAGGGGCGGTTCAGTCGGTCTCAGTCCGTCTCAACCCCCTCTCAGTCGTTCTCAACTTACGTCAATTCGGCTTGAGCCGCTTCTTCTCGGTCACGTCGATCTGCACGACGCGGCCTTCATGAATGGTCAGCGAAACGTTGCCGTAGCGCAGGCCCGAAAGGGCTTCGCGCACGCTGGCCAGGCTTTCTTCAAGATGGCGCTCGGCATCGCTGCGCGCGCCCTGATTTTCGCTCATCGGTCTAACTCCTTGAAACATATGCTCCTTCATCGTTCAAAACTGGCGCTGGCGGGTGGGCGCAAAGCGCAAGGTCTCTCCCACCGCCGGCGCCGGCAACGCGGCGTCCACGTCGATTTCAACAAGCGCGTCCCCGGCAACGCCTTCCACGCGCCAGAACCCGCCCTTGCGGAATACATTGTCCACCAGCACCGCCTGCCCCCCTTCGGCCACCAGCTCCACATCATGCGGGCGGAAGTGGATTTCGCCGCCTGAAGGGCCGGCCAAGCGATTGGTTTCGCCCACGAAATGCGAGACGAACGGCGTTGCCGGGTCCATGTAGATCTCTTCCGGGCGGCCGATCTGCTCGATCCTGCCGTGGTCCATCACCACCACCCGGTCGGCCAGCTCCAGCGCCTCTTCCTGATCATGTGTGACGAAGATCGAGGTCAGGCCCATCTGCTTGTGCAGATCGCGCAGCCAGCGGCGCAGGTCCTTGCGCACCTTGGCGTCCAGCGCGCCGAAGGGTTCGTCCAGCAGCAGCAGCTTGGGCTCGATCGCCAGCGCCCGCGCCAGCGCCACGCGCTGCCGCTGGCCGCCGGACAGCTGGCCGGGATAGCGCTTGCCCAGCCCTTCAAGCTGGACGAGGCGCAGCAGTTCATCGGCGCGGGCGCGGATTTCCGCCTTCGAAGGGCGCTCGCGGCGGCTCTTTACGCTGAGGCCGAAGGCCACGTTTTCCGCCACGGTCATGTGCCGGAACAGCGCATACTGCTGGAACACGAAGCCGACCTGGCGGTCCGCCACCTTGCGCTGCGAAACGTCCTCGCCATTGAAGAACACCTCGCCGCTGTCCTGGAATTCCAGGCCGGCGATGATGCGCAGCAGGGTCGTCTTGCCAGAACCGGAGGGGCCGAGCAGCGCGATGAATTCACCGTCCTGGATCTCCAGGTCGATACCATGCAGCGCGGCGTAGTCGCCAAAGCGCTTGGTGATGTTCTGGACGCGGATCAATGCTTTGCTCCCCCATGGAGGTCGAAGCGCCATTCCAGCACGCTCTTGGCCACCAGCGTCACCAGCGCGAGGCAGGCAAGCAGCGAGGCCACGGCGAAGGCGCCGACGAAGTCGTATTCGTTGTAGAGGATCTCGACATGCAGCGGCATGGTGTTGGTCTCCCCCCGGATGTGGCCGGAGACGACCGAGACCGCGCCGAATTCCCCCATCGCCCGGGCGTTGCACAGCAGCACGCCATAGAGCAGGCCCCAGCGGATGTTGGGCAGGGTCACATGCCAGAAGGTCTGCCAGCCCGAGGCGCCAAGCGAGAGCGCGGCTTCCTCGTCATCCTTGCCCTGTTCCATCATCAGCGGGATCAGTTCGCGCGCCACGAAGGGAAAGGTGATGAACACCGTGGCCAGCACGATGCCCGGCACCGCGAAGATGATCTTCAGGTCATGCTCTGCCAGCCACGCACCGAACAGGCCGTTGGCGCCGAACAGCAGCACGAAGATGAGCCCCGAGACGACCGGCGAGACCGAGAACGGCAGGTCGATCAGCGTGATCAGCAGGCTCTTGCCCGGAAAGCTGAACTTGGTGATCGCCCAGCTGGCGGCAATGCCGAAGACGATGTTGAGCGGCACGCTGATCGCGGCGATCAGCAGGGTGAGCCTGATCGCGGCCCAGGCATCGGGCGTATCAACATGTTCGATGAAGCCGCCGATCCCCTGCTTCAAGGCTTCGCTGAACACCGCCACCAGCGGCAGCAGCAGGAAGAAGCCCAGGAACAGCATGGCAACCGTGATCAGCACGAGCCGCGTGGCGAAGCCTTCGGTGGTGGCGCGCATCGTCATGCCCCCATCCTCTTGCGGCCCTGCGCCTGGATCAGGTTGATCAGCAGCAGGATGGAGAACGAAGCCAGCATCATCACCGTGGCGATGGCGGTGGCGCCTTCATAGGCATACTGTTCCAGCTGTGTGACGATCAGCAGTGGGGCGATTTCGGTCTTTCCGGGCATGTTGCCCGAGATGAAGATGACCGAGCCATATTCCCCCACCCCGCGGGCAAAGGCCATGGCGAAGCCGGTGAGCAGCGCCGGGCCGATGGCGGGCAGGATCACGCGGGAGAAGGTCTGCGACCGCGTGGCGCCGAGCGTTGCCGCGGCTTCCTCAACATCCTTGCCCAGGTCTGCCAGCACGGGTTCGACCGAGCGGACGACGAAAGGCAGGCCGATGAAGACCAGGGCGATGGTGATGCCGATGGGGGTGAAGGCGACCTTGATGCCCAGCGGATCGAGATACTGGCCGACCCAGCCGGTGGGCGCATAGAGCGCCGTCAACGCAATGCCCGCCACGGCGGTGGGCAGCGCGAAGGGCAGATCCACCAGCGCCGAGATCACGCGCTGACCCGGGAACGAATAGCGCACCAGCACCCAAGCAACGAGCAGGCCGAACACCGCGTTGACAAGGCCGGCGGCAGCGGCGGTGCCGAAGCTTAGGCGATAGGCCGCGATGGCGCGCGGGCTGAAGCCCACGTCCACGAACTGCGACCAGCCCATGCCGGCGGCCTTGAGGAAGATCGTGGCCAGCGGGATCAGCACGATCAGGGTGAGCCAGGCGAGGCTGAACCCGAAGGTCAGCCCGAAGCCGGGCAGCACCGACGGCCTGCGCCAGCGCCCTGCGGTGAGGGAAGTTGAAGACATCTGCAGTGGCCTGCTCGAAACGAGTGCGGGTTACTTCTTCGGCGTGTAGATGCGGTCGAAGACGCCGCCTTCATCGAAATAGGTCTTCTGCGCGCGGCCCCAGCCGCCGAAGTCCTTGTCAACAGTGACCATCGGGATCGCCGGGAACTGGCTCTTGAACTGTTCCGCCACCTTGGGGTCGCGCGGGCGATAGAAGGCGTGGGCGATCGCGGTCTGCGCTTCGGGCGTGTAGAGATAGCGCAGGTAGGCGTCGGCCACTTCGGTGGTGCCGTGCTTCTTGGCGTTCTCGGTGATCACGGCCACGGGCGGTTCCGCGAGGATCGACAGCGAGGGCGCCACGATCTCGAACTTGCCCTTGCCCAGCTCCTTTTCGGCGAGGAAGGCCTCGTTTTCCCACGAGATCAGCACATCGCCGATGCCGCGTTCGACGAAGGTGGTGGTGGCCCCGCGGGCGCCGCTATCGAGCACCGGCACGTTGCCATAGAGCTTGCGCACGAAGTCTTCGGCAGCCGCGTCAGAGCCGCCAGCCTTCTTGCCATAGGCCCAGGCGGCAAGGAAATTCCACCGCGCGCCGCCGCTGGTCTTGGGATTGGGGGTGATCACCTCCACGCCTGGACGGACGAGATCGGCCCAGTCCTTGATCCCCTTGGGATTGCCCTTGCGCACAAGGAACACGATGGTGCTGGTATAGGGCGAGGAATTGTCGGGCAGCGCCTTCTGCCAGTCGGCAGGCAGCAGCTTGGCCTTCGATGCGATTGCATCGATGTCATACCCCAGCGCCAGCGTGGCGACGTCTGCATCCAGCCCGTCGATGATCGCGCGGCTCTGCTTGCCCGATCCGCCATGGCTCATGCGGAAGGTCACGTCCTTGCCGGTCTTCTGCTTCCAGAATGCGGCGAAGGCCGGGTTGATGGCCTGATAGAGTTCCCGCGTGGGATCATAGGAAACATTGGTGAGCTCGACCGCGTTGGGGTTCGACGGCTTGCCGGAGCAGCCTGCGAGAAGCGGGCCGGCGGCCAGTGCCAAGGCGATTGTAGCCGTGAAGGCGCGGCGGTTCATTGTGCAACTCCCTGTTTGTCCGCGGGGACGTCGGCCTGATATACTCAACTTATCTGGTAGACATTTAAGGAGTTCTATCCGCCCCTAAAGCCACCCTTTCAGCGCTGCGCGGTTGGCGAATCCATCCGTGGCAGGGCTGCGATTGGGCGCGATCGTTAACTCCACCTGAAAAGTAGACAATGAGCCAGCGCCGAAGCGAAAGCTTTTGTCGACCAATTGAGTAGAGTTTTTGGAGGTGATGTTCCAATGCCCACCCCAACCCCTCCCGCAGGCGGGAGGGGAGCGAGACTTACTGAGCCGCAGACGAAAGTTAGTCGCAGCGGGGTGGGCGTGCGGGTGGTAAAGGCCGGAACCGACCGCAATCGCGCCCGTTGCCGCCCCTGCGGATTCCCGAAGCCGCTGCCTCCCACCGAAAGACATTCCCCATGCGCCTCTCGATCGACGCCGAACTGAACTACACCCTCGCCTCGCCGGTCGATCTGCTGTTCGCGATCGAGGTGGCGCAGATGGCGGACCAAGTGATCGTGGCCGAGGACCTGGTGATGGGCGGGGTCGACGTGATGCGGCCGATCGATGGTGCGGAGAGCCTGGGGCGGCGGTTCTGGGCCTTTGGCGGCGATCAGGTGACGGCGCATTATACGGCGACGGTGGATGTGGAGCGCGCCGTGGTGCCGCTGCCGGGGCTGGCCACCGACAGGCTGCACGACCTGCCGCCGCTGGTGGTGCCCTACCTGTTTCCCAGCCGCTATTGCGAGGCGGACCGGCTGGAGACGTTCGTGGGCCGGGAATTCGGCCACCTGAACGGCGGCGACGCCATCCACGCGATCACCGACTGGATCGGCGGGCACGTGGACTATGTGCCGGGATCGAGCAACGTGAGCACCACGGCGGTGGACACCTTCGTATCGGGGCGCGGCGTGTGCCGGGATTTCGCCCACCTGCTGACCGCGATGGCGCGCGCCGCCGGCGTGCCCGCGCGCATGATCGGCGCCTATGCCTGGGGGCTGAAGCCGCAGGATTTCCACGCGGTGGTCGAAGTGTGGCTGGCCGGGAGCTGGCACCTGGTGGACCCCACCGGCCTTGCCTCCCCCGAAGGCATCGTGCGCATCGGCGTGGGGCGTGACGCCACCGACATCAGCTTCCTGACGATCTTCGGGCAGGCCACGCTGAACCGGCAGCAGGTGCGGGTGGCGCGGGTTGAGGGGTGAGTTCGGGGTGGCTGCTTGCGCCCACTTGCGGTCGTCCGATGGGCTAGTAACATGCGTCCGATGGAGTTGCCGAAGTTCCGATATCACCCCGCCCCGCTTTCGACTGGGTCTATCTCGCCGAGCACGGAGGCATGTGATTGCTGCGGATTGATGCGCGGTTTTGAGTACACGGCCTCTTTTTACAGCACGCAAAGACCAAAGCCGAAGTTATGCCCTTGGTGCATTTCTAGCGGCAAAGCATCGCACAAATACGATGGCGAATTTTCCGACCCCTTTCCGCTTAAAAAAACTGGAATTGCCAATAACATCGTAGAAGAGGTTTCGAAGCGCACTCCTGGTTATAATTCCTGGCAACAGGAGGAGTGGGCGTCGCATTGCGGGGATTCATGCGAGTTTCACGGCGATGCGAAAAGTGATGAAATTGCTAGCTTGACCGGGAAAGAACTGGCCGATCATCTTGATCGCGTCCGATTGAGCTTTGACCAATGGCAGTCACTTCTGCGCGGGTACCAAGAGGGTGGAAACCCGGCAGTCTACAAGTTTATTTGTCGCCACTGTGGCATTTCGATCTATCCGTTGGATTTCACGTAGTGCGCCGTGTCTATTGCTCGTTTGCGATCATTTAACGACGGCCGGCAGACGGATAGCTGTCCACCAATCTCGGTTGCTCTCCGCCACACAAGTCGCCCGCCCCCCCGAATTCCAAAAGGTTGCCGCCAAGCACTCCCCCTGCTTGCCAAGAGCGGGAAATCGGGTGCAGTGAAACAAATGAAACACTTGTGTAACACACGGGCCACATGGGTCCGGCACGAGTGGCGGACGCGCCGAAAGGACAGGGAAGACCGACATGCCCGCAGATGCAGGGGATCGCAGCGCCGGGCTTAAGGGAGCGACGCCTGCGGGCGTGAAGTCCATCGCGCCGCCGACGGTGCCCGGCCCCGAACAGGCGCTGCCGCCAGCAGAGCGCTATTTCAACCGCGAGATGAGCTGGCTGGCGTTCAACCACCGGGTGCTGGAGGAGGCGCGGAACGAGACCTATCCGCTGCTGGAGCGGCTGCGGTTCCTGTCGATTTCGGGCAGCAACCTCGACGAGTTCATGATGGTGCGCGTGGCCGGCCTTGCCGGGCAGGTGCGGCGCGGGATCGACGAGAACTCGATCGACGGGCTGACGCCTTCGCAGCAGCTGCAGCGCATCTATGCCGGGATCGAGCAGCTGGTGCATCGCCAGCACGAGGTGCTGACCGGGCTGACCCGCCTGCTCGACGATGCGGGCATCCGCCTGATCGGCAACCGCAAGCTGGAAAAGAACGAGGCCGACTGGCTGGGCGACTATTTCGACGAGCACGTGATGCCGGCGCTGACCCCGCAGGCGATCGACCCGGCGCATCCCTTCCCGTTCATCGCCAACCAGGGCACGGGCATCCTGTTCTCGATGGTGCGCGCGTCCGACGGGGCGCAGGTGCACGAGATGATCCTGATCCCGCCCGCCCTGCCCCGCTTCGTGCGGCTGCCGGGCGAGGCGGCGTGCTGGATCGCCATAGAGGACCTGGTGCGGCGCAAGGCTTCGCGCATCTTTCCCGGCTTCCGCATCCACGGCAGCGGCGTGTTCCGCCTGCTGCGCGACAGCGATATCGAGATCGAGGAAGATGCCGAGGACCTCGTCCGCTATTTCCGCACCGCGATCCAGCGGCGGCGGCGCGGGCGGGTGATCCTGCTGCAGCTGCAGGACGATTTCGACCCGGCGGCGGAAGACCTGCTGCGCACGCACCTGCGGCTGGACCACGCGCTGGTGATCAAGTCACGCGGGCAGCTGGCGATGAGCGGGCTGGCCACCGTGGTGGACGAGAAGCGGCCCGAGCTGAAGTTCGAGCCCTATAACCCGCGCTATCCCGAACGCATCCTGGAGCACAATGGCGACTGCTTTGCCGCCATCCGCGAAAAGGACATCGTGATCCACCACCCGTTCGAAAGCTTCGACGTGGTGATCGACTTCCTGCGCCAGGCGGCGAGCGATCCCGACGTGATCGCGATCAAGCAGACGCTGTATCGCGCAGGCAAGCAATCGGCGGTGATCGCGGCGCTGATCGCGGCGGCGGAGGCGGGCAAGTCTGTCACCGCCGTGGTCGAGCTGAAGGCGCGCTTCGACGAAGAGCAGAACCTGATGTGGGCGAGTCAGCTTGAGCGCGCCGGGGTTCAGGTGATCTATGGCTTCGTCGACTGGAAGACCCACGCCAAGGTGAGCATGGTGGTGCGGCGCGAGGGCGAGGGATACCGCACATACTGCCACTTCGGCACGGGCAACTATCACCCGGTAACCGCGCGGATCTATACCGACCTCAGCTTCTTCACCGCCGATCCGCGCTTTGGCCGCGATGCCGGGCTGCTGTTCAACTTCATCACCGGCTATATCGAACCAAAGGCGACCGAGGTGCTCTCGATCTCTCCGGTGGGGGTGCGGGCGAAGCTTTATGAATGCATCGAGCGCGAGATCGCCTTCGCCAAGGCGGGCAAGCCGGCGCAGATCTGGGCCAAGCTCAATTCGCTGACCGACAGCCAGCTGATCAACCGGCTCTATGCCGCGAGCGCGGCAGGGGTGGAGATCAGCCTGGTGGTGCGCGGCATCTGCTGCCTGCGGCCGGGCGTGGAAGGCATTTCAGAGCGGATCACGGTCAAGTCGATCATCGGGCGCTTTCTGGAGCACAGCCGCATCTGGGCCTTCGGCAATGGCGGCGAGCTGCCCAACCGACGGGCGCGGGTGTTCATCTCGTCTGCCGACGGAATGACCCGGAATCTCGACCGGCGGGTGGAAGTGCTGGTGCCGATCCGGAACAAGACGGTGCATGACCAGGTTCTGGACCAGGTGATGCTGGCCAACCTGATCGACACCGAGCAATCGTGGAAGCTGGACGCAGACGGCACCTATCAACGGACCGATCACGGGCCGAAACCGTTCAATGTCCACCGCTACTTCATGACCAACCCTTCCCTTTCCGGGCGTGGCGCGGCACTGACCAAGGGCCGCAAGGTGCCCAAGCTCGCCCTGCGGCGGGGCGGCGCCACGCGGGCCTGATTTGCGAGACCCAAGACCCGAACCATGAGTGTGAAGGACCGCCGCAAAGCCGCCACGGAAACGCGGGCGATCATCGACATCGGGTCGAACACCGTGCGCATGGTGATCTATGGCGGCCCGCGCCGCGCGCCCGAGGTGCTGCACAATGAAAAGGTGACCGCGCGGCTGGGCAAGGGCGTGGCCGAAACCGGGCTGCTGACCGGCAAGGCGAGCGGACAGGCGCTGGCCGCCCTCGCCCGCTATCGCACGCTGCTGTCGCTGAAAGGCGTGGAGCAGGTGGAAGTGGTGGCGACCGCGGCCGTGCGCGATGCGCGCAATGGCGAGGCCTTTCTCGACAAGGTACGCGCGATGGGCTTTGCCCCGCGCCTGCTGTCCGGCGAGGGCGAGGCGCTGACCTCTGCGCACGGCGTGCTGGGCGCCTTTCCGCGGGCCAAGGGCATCGTCGGCGATCTGGGGGGCGGCAGCCTTGAGCTGATCGACGCGACGCCGGACGGCTGCACCCACGGCGTTTCGCTGCCGCTGGGCACCCTGCGCCTGCCCGCCATGCGCGCAGCCGGCGAGCGGGCGTTCTCGCAGTCCATCGCAAATGCGCTGGCCAAGGCGGACTGGCAGTTCGAGCAGGGGCAGACGCTTTATCTGGTGGGCGGATCGCTGCGCGCCTTTGCCCGCTTTGCCATGGCCAAGCTGGAATGGCCGGTGGACGATCCACATGGCTTCGAACTTGCCGCCACCGATGCCGCGCGCATTGCTGCGGCGCTGGCGAAGCGCAAGCCGGAAACCTTGCCGCCCCTGTTCGGCGTATCGGGCAGCCGCCTTGCCGCCTTGCCCGACACGGCAGCGCTGCTGGGCGTGCTGATCCGCAAGCTGCAGCCCGCGCGGCTGGTGTTTTCGGCCTGGGGCCTGCGCGAAGGGCTGCTGTGCGAAGGCATGCCGGAACTGGTGCTGGGGCAAGACCCGCTGGTGGCGGGCGCGGCGGCCTTTGCGGCAGACTATGGCATATCATCGCAGACCGCCGCGATGGTCACCGGATGGACATCTGCCGCCAGCCTGGCCGACGGATCGGAACGGCGCGAACGGCTGCGGCTTTCGGCGACGATGCTCTGCCTCGCCTCGGCCACGGTGGAGCCCAACCTGCGGGCGGACCTGGCCCGCGACTGGGCGCTGCGCAAGCGCTGGGTAGGCGCCAACGCGCGCGATCGGGGCATGCTGGCCGCCGCCATGATCGCCAATGCCGGCCGGTTGGAAACCCCGCCAGAGTTCGAGCGCCTGATCAGCGCGGGGCAACTGCGCGAGGCGCAGGCCTGGGGCCTCGCCACGCGGCTTTGCCGCCGGTTCAGTGGGGCCACGACCGATGGCCTTTCAGGCAGCGCGCTGTCCAGACAGGATGGCGCACTGGTGCTGACGGTGCAGCCGCACCTGTCCACGCTGGTGAACGAAGGCGTTGAGCGAGACCTGAAGGCGCTGGCCACCCACTTGGGCCTGCGCAGCGAAGTGGCCTAGGATTTTCCCGCAGCGGCCTCTGCCGCCGCCAGCACGCGCAGCACGTTTCCGCTCCAGATCTTCTGCACGTCTGCCCTGCTGTAGCCCGCCTTCAGCAGGGCGGCGGTGATCCTCGGCAGGTCGGCCACGTCTTCCAGTCCCGCCACACCGCCGCCGCCGTCCCAGTCCAGCCCGATGCCCACGTGGTCCACGCCCGCCACCTTGATGGCGTGGAGCAGGTTGGCCATCACGTCGTCGAACGTCGCCCGGTCCCGCTCTGGGAAGCGGCGGTCGATCGCGCGCTTTTCTGCCAGCATGGCAGCGTATTCCGCCAGGGTCAGCCTGCGATCTTCGGGATACTTCTCTTCCAGTGCCTTGGTCGCGGCCTCCCGCTCCGGATTCCTGGCGTGGGCCTTCACATAGACCGAATTGATCTGGATGACCCCGCCCTTCGCCGCCAGCGCGCGCAGGTGGGAGTCATCGATGTTGCGGGGGTGGTCGAACACCGCCCTGCATCCCGAATGCGACAGGATGATCGGGCTTTTCGACAGGCGCAGCGCTTCGTCCAGTGCCTTGTCCGAGCTGTGCGAGAGATCGGGCACCACGCCCAGCCGGTTCATTTCCGCCAGCAACTGGATGCCTGCGGGGCTGAGGCCGCCCCACTTTTCCGCATCGGTTGAACTGTCGGCAAACTGGTTGGCGCGGAAATGCGCAAAGCCCGCCATGCGCACGCCCATGGCATGGAAGGCCTGCAGCAGCGTGGGGTCATCGCCCAATGGCCAGGCGTTCTCGATGGACAAGTACACCACCCGCCGGCCCTGCGCCTTTATCCGCGCCGCATCGGCCGCGCGATCCGCCAGGGCAAAGCTTTCCGGATGCGCGGCCACCATCTCGCGGATCGCGCTTGCCCGCATCAGTGCATAATCGCGCGCCTTGCGGGTGGACACGGCATCAAGCGGCCCCTGTGGCGTGTAGATCGCCCAGAACCCGCCATCCAGCCCGCCGCGCTTCATCCGCGGCAGGTCCACCTGGGTATAGTCCGTCTTGACGTCATGCGCCGCCATGATCGACCAGCCGGGCAGCGCCAGCGAAGCGGGGGTATCGAGATGCGTGTCCAGCATCAGCAGACCCTGGTGGAGCGAGGCCCCGCGTCCCACCTTGCGCGCCTGCCGGGCATCTGCCGAAGCGGCACCCAAAAGCAGCGCAAGGGTGCAGGCGGCGGTCAATGCGGCAGATGGACGCATGCTTGATCCTTTATGAACTTTGCCGCCAATTTCGTGTCGTTGCGCGCGGAGTCAAACGCCTATCTGCCCGGAAGGGCAGCATTCGTTTGTTAAGGCCTTGGTAGGAGGTTCGGCATTAAAACCGTTTCGAACGTAATTCGAACGGGCAGGCAATGGCAACGGCCATCATCTCCGGCAGGCATGGCAGCGCGGAAAGGCGGTCGGAACGCAACCGCCTTGGCGTGCGCATCAAGTACCGCCGCCGCATTGTCCGCCTCGCCGCACAGACGATCGACCTGTCCTGCCATGGCCTGCGTCTGTCCGGAATGGAGCGTTTCAGGGTGGGGGACACGGTGTGGATCACGCTGCCCGGGCTTGAACCGCGCCGCGCCAATGTCGTCTGGGCTGAACGATTCCAGGCCGGCTGCGAATTTGCGGAACCACTGCATCCCGCCGTGCTGGAAGCCGTGGTGCGCGGGCGCCTGATCTAGCCTGCCCTTTCCCTGCCTTCCCCTTGCCATCCGCTGCGGCTAGGGGATGCGCATGCTTCGCCTTACAGAACTCAAGCTTCCGCTGGACCACGCCCCGGAAGATCTCGACGCCGCCATCTGCGAACGGCTCGAAATTCCGGCGGGCGACCTTGTCCGCTATGCCGTGGCGCGGCGCGGCAACGATGCGCGCAAGAAGAACGCGATCAAGCTGGTCTACGCCATCGACGCCACGGTGCGCGATGAAGCCGCCGTGCTCGCCCGCCATGCCGATGACCAGCATGTGCGCCCGGCGCCGGACACCACCTATCGCCCTCCCGTAACCGCACCCGACGGCTGGCAGGGGCAGCGGCCAGTGGTGATCGGCGCGGGCCCCTGCGGGCTGCTGGCAGCGCTGATCCTGGCGCAGATGGGCTTTCGCCCGATCATCATCGAACGCGGCAAGGCCGTGCGCGAACGGACCAAGGACACCTGGGGCCTGTGGCGCCGTTCGGTGCTGACCCCCGAATCCAACGTGCAGTTCGGCGAAGGCGGCGCCGGCACCTTTTCGGATGGCAAGCTCTACAGCCGGATCAAGGACCCGCGCCATCTGGGCCGCAAGGTGCTGGTGGAATTCGTGAAGGCCGGCGCACCGGATGACATCCTCACCGAAGCGCACCCGCACATCGGCACCTTCCGCCTCGTCACCATGGTGATGTCGATCCGAGAGACCATCGAAAGCCTGGGCGGTGAATATCGCTTCGGCACGCGGGTCGACGATTTCGAGGTGGAGGAGCGCGAGGGCGAGCGCCGTCTGAAGGGCCTGCACCTGTCCAACGGCGAATTCCTGCCCGCCAGCCATGTGGTGATGGCGGTGGGCCATTCCGCGCGTGACACCTTCCAGGTTCTGCACGATCGCGGCGTGCATGTGGAGGCCAAGCCCTTCGCCATCGGCGTGCGCATCGAACACCCGCAAGGGTGGATCGACACGGCCCGCTATGGCCCCTTTGCCGGCAACAAGATCCTCGGGCCCGCCGCCTATGCCCTTTCGCATCAGGCGAAGTCCACCGGGCGCACCGTCTATTCGTTCTGCATGTGCCCGGGTGGGCGCGTGGTTGCCGCCACCAGTGAGGAAGGCCGCGTGGTCACCAACGGCATGAGCCAGTATTCCCGCGCGGAATTCAACGCCAATTCCGGCCTCGTGGTCGATATCGACCCTTCGCGCGATTATCCGGGCGGGCCGCTGGCGGGCGTGGACTTTCAGCGCAAGTGGGAAAGCCTGGCCTTCACCGCCGGCGGATCGAACTATCGCGCGCCAGGGCAGAAGCTGGGCGATCTGGTGGCGGGCCGCGCTTCTGAGGGCGATTTCGGATCGGTGGTCCCGTCCTACCAGCCGGGCGTGACGCTGACCGACCTCAACCGCTGCCTGCCCGACTATGTGATCGAATCCCTGCGTGAGGCGCTGCCTGTGTTCGGGCGGCAGGTGCCGGGATACGATCATCCGGACGTGATCATGACCGGGGTGGAAACCCGCACCTCCAGCCCGGTGCGCATTCGCCGCGGACCTGACTGCCAGAGCGTGAACACCCGCGGGCTTTACCCTGCGGGCGAAGGCGCGGGCTATGCCGGTGGCATCCTTTCCGCCGCGGTGGATGGCATCAAGGTGGCCGAGGCGCTGGCGCTGGATCTGGTCGGCCAGCCTGCATGACGATCGGCGTCGCGCTGGTCGGCTATGGCTTTGCCGGTCGCACGTTCCACGCTCCGCTGATCGGTGCCGAACCGGCGCTTGCCCTGCGCGTGGTGGTGTCCAGCCAGCCGGACAAGGTGCTGGCGGACCTGCCAGAAGTGGTGGTCCTGCCCGATCTCGCTTCGGCGCTGGCGCGCGGCGACATTGATCTGGTGGTCATCGCCACGCCCAATGACAGCCACGTACCGCTTGCCCGCGCCGCCATCGCGGCGGGCAAGCATGTGGTGGTGGACAAACCCATCGCCCCGACCTTCGCCGAGGCGCAGGCCCTGGCGGCTCAGGCCAAGGCGGCGGGCGTGAACCTGTCGGTCTTCCACAATCGGCGCTGGGACAGCGATTTCCTGTCGGTCAAGGCCGCGATTGAAGGCGGCGCAGTCGGCACCGTGGCGCACTTCGAATCCCACTTCGACCGGTTCCGCCCGACCGTGCGCGATCGCTGGCGCGAGAATGCCGGGCCGGCCAGTGGGGTGTGGTTCGATCTGGGGCCGCACCTGGTGGACCAGGCGCTGATGCTGTTCGGCCGGCCAGAGCGCATCATGGCTTCGATGGCGCAGCAGCGGCCGTGGGCCGAGGCGACGGACTGGGCGCATGTGGTGCTTGAGTATGCGCAGCTGCGCGTGGTCCTCCACGCCGGGATGCTCGTGGCGGGCGGCGCTCCACGCTTCGTGGTCCATGGCAGCGGCGGCAGCCTGGTGAAACAGGGCATGGATCGGCAGGAGGCACAGCTTGTTTCCGGCATGCGACCCGGCGCGCCCGGATGGGGGCTGGATGACGATGCGCCGGCCCTTCACACCCCGGATTCGGTGCAAGCAGTGCAATCCTGCCCAGGCGATCAGCGCGAATTCTACCGGCAGCTGACGCTTGCCCTGAAGGGCATGGAAAGCGATTCGGTGACGATCCAGCAATCGTTGGCCGTGGCGGAAATCGTGGAGCTTGCTGAAAAGGCGGCAATAACCGGCAGTGCGCAGAGGCTGTGACCCGCGCCCTTCCGCGGCTTTTGCGGTGAGTTGCGTTTTCTGCAACGACGATTGCTCTGTTCGCACTTGCGAAAGGGCGAGTCGGGGAGCACATGGGACGGGCCTTTCAGGCATCCTCTCCCAAACTTTCCAGGGCCGATCGGGCAACCGACCGGCCCTTTTTTTCATCCAAATCCGGGCGAGACCAAGGTCACCGGGCACGGAATTCTTGGTATTCGGGGATACCGACGCCCCGAATGTTGCGGTTTCTTGACAATCGTGGCAGCGCGCCGCGACCGTAACGCCAAATTCGAGACCAGCCATTCGCCAGATTGCCGCCCTGCCCTATCGCACCGAAGGCTCTGGCCCGGATGCGAGCGTACGCGTGCTGCTGGTCACCTCTCGCGGCACCGGCCGCTGGGTGATCCCGAAAGGCAACGCGATGAGCGGCCTGACGCCACACGCCGCCGCCGCGCTTGAGGCGGAGGAGGAAGCCGGCGTGCGCGGCTCTGTCTGCCCGGTGCCGCTCGGCTCCTACCGCTATCGCAAGCGCAAGGGCAGCGGTGCATCGCTGATGGTGGATGTCGATGTCTTCCCGCTTTCCGTCACCGACGAACTGCCCGCGTGGAAGGAAGCGCACGAGCGCGAACGCATGTGGTTCACGCTGGCCGATGCTGCCGACAAGGTGGAGGAGGCCGACCTGCGCGAACTGATGCGCAGCTTCGTGGCATCGGAATTCCAGGCCGCCACACGCCGCACGGGGATGCTGGCCACGGTCGCCCACAAATCGAGGATCTCTCACATGTCTGCCTGGTTCCAGCGCCTGCTGCCCATGACCGGAAACTTCTTCGAACTGTTCGAAGCCCATGCCCAGACGATCGTGGCCGGTGCCGATGCGCTCGCCCGGCTGCTTCAGGGCACCGGCAACCCGGCCGACCACATCCGCGAGGTGATCGAGCGCGAGAACGACGGCGACACCGTGATCCGCGAAGTGCTGCGCACCGTGCGCGAGACCTTCCTGACCCCGTTCGACCGCAGCGCGATCACCAGCCTGATCGGCGCGATGGACGACGCCATCGACGAGATGCAGGCCACCGTGCAGGCGGTCGACGTCTATGACGTGACCACGTTCGAACAGGAAATGAAGGACATGGGCGCGATCATCGTCGACGCCGCGCGCCTGGTGGCGGAAGCCATGCCCCTGCTGCGCGACGTGGGCCGCAACGGCACCCGCCTGCATGAACTGACGGAGCGGCTCGTGCGCATGGAAAACCATGCCGACGAACTGCACCGCGCCGGGTTGAAGCGGGCGTTCCGCGAACACGGGGAAAAGGCGACGATGCGCTTCCTCGTCGCACGCGAGATCTACAAGCACTTGGAAATGATCGTCGATGCGTTCGAGGATGTGGCGAACGAGATCGACGGCATCGTGATCGACAACGCCTGACATGCACGAGCTTGCCTTCCCGCTGCTCGTCGGGCTCATCATCGTCGCGCTGGCGTTCGATTTTCTCAACGGGCTTCACGATGCGGCCAATTCCATCGCCACGGTGGTTTCCACCAAGCTGCTGAAGCCGGTGCCTGCCGTGCTCTTTGCCGCCGCGTTCAACTTTGCCGCCTATTTCCTGACCATCGCCTTCCCCAGCCTGCACAAGGTGGCCGAAACCATCGGCAAGGGCCTGATCGACAAGGATCTGGTGACGCCCGCAGTGGTGTTCGGCGCGCTGTCAGGCGCGATGTTCTGGAACGTGGTCACCTGGCTGAAGGGCATTCCGTCCTCATCAAGCCACGCGCTGGTGGGCGGTATCGTGGGCGCGGGCGTGGCCCATGCCGGCTTCACCGGCATCCAGTGGACAGGCCTGAACAAGACGCTGATCGCCATCGTGCTGTCACCGGTGCTGGGCATGATGCTGTCGATGCTGGTCATGCTGATCACCAGCTGGCTCTTCGCCCGCGCCTCCAGCAAGACGGCGGAGCGCAGCTTCCGTTCGCTCCACCTCCTGTCCTCTGCCGCCTATTCGGTCAGCCACGGTTTGAACGACGCGCAGAAGACGATGGGCGTGATCACCGTGCTGCTGTTCTCCACCGGCTACCTGAAGGGCGAATTCGCAGTGCCGCACTGGGTGGCGATCTGCTGCTATGTCGCCATGGCGGCGGGCACCATGGCCGGCGGGTGGAAGATCATCGAAACGATGGGCAGCCGCATCACCAAGCTCGATCACCACCAGGGCTTCAGCGCCTCGCTCGGCGGGTCGGTGATCGTGTTCTCGGCCTCGCTGCTGGGCATCCCGGTTTCCACCACGCACACGATCACCGGCTGCGTGATCGGCGCGGGCACCGCGCGGCGCGCCTCGGCCGTGCGCTGGGGCGTGGCGGGCAACGTGGTGGCGGCATGGATCATCACCATCCCCGCATCGGCCACCGTGGGCGCGCTGTTCTACCTCGTCACGACCTTGTTCTGAAGCCCGGTCAGGCCGCCTCGCGCCCGAAGGACGCGAGGATCGAGGCCCGCAGGTCCGTCACGTCGGGAATGTCCAGCCCGGTAAGGTCGGCAATGCCCACGATCTCGTCCTCGCCAAAGCAGTTGGCCAGCGCGATCGTTTCGCTGCGGATGCGCTTTTCCAGGATCAGCGAATAGAACGTGCGCACCGTCGGCCGGGTGGTATCTGCCGGGTCCTCGTCCACCACCATCGCCAGCCGTTCAGAACGCAGGCGGACGAACGATCCGATCGGATAGACGCCCAGCGTCTCGACAAAGGCGCGCAGCACGTCGCGGTCCAGCTTCGGCCCCATCGCCACCAGCGCGCGGATCGCCTCCGCCGGATCGAGCGCAGGCCTGCCCGCACCGCCCGACACGAAGTTGTCATAGCAATCGCAGATCGCCGCCATCCGCCCGAACAGGTCGATCTCAAGGCCGGAAAGCTTGTTGGGATAGCCCGTTCCGTCAAGCCGCTCGTGATGGTTGAGGCAGGCCTCCACCACCCGCGGCGGAATGTCGCCGGCGGATTTGAGCAGGGCATGGCCCAGCAGCACGTGCTGTTCGAGCAGATCAGGCGGCAGCGCGCGATAATCGCCCTGCGGCGGAATCTCGTCCACCGGCAGCTGGCCCACGCCCACATCCATCAGCAGGCCGGCCATGCCCGCGTCGCGCATGTCGTTGGGGCTCAGTCTCAGCTGCCGCGCCAGTGCGATCATCAGCGCGCTGACCGCCAACGAGTGGCGATAGACATATTCGTTGTCCTGCTGGCAGCGCAGCAGGCCGTTGAAGGCATAGAGGTTGCGCTGGACCGAGGCATAGACCTCCTCGATCACCGGCTCCACGTCCTGGCTGCTGATCGCCTTGCCCAGCCGCGCTTCCAGGAACACCCGGCTGACCACGCGGCCCACGTGAACCATGTTCTTGCGACAGCGGCCGAATTCCTTGGCGGTGGTGGTTGGCGCATAGGGATCGGCGCTCGCCGCCGGAGCCACGGCCCGCAGCCTTGGCGCAGGGCTGGGCATGGGCCTGCGCGCCGGCGCGCGGTCTGCCACCGCGCCACCTGTCGCGTCGCGACGCACGGGGCGCACGTCCAGGCCCCGCTCGGTGTCGATCACCACGCTGGGCACATCGGAATTCAGCAGCGAATCCAGCGTCTTCTCATCAGTCAGCAAAAACCGTGACTTCCAGAAGGGATGCTTGAACCAGCTCCCCTCCAGCTTGTGGATGAACATGCCCAATTCGATGTCGGATGTCGGTACGCGCTTCAGCATCAGGTACACTTGGCACGGCACCTCTAATTCCACTTACGAACGGTAATCCGGGAAATCCCCTAACCCGCCGCTGCGCCCTGCCCCACGAACTGGTCCACCAGCCAGGCTGCGGCCGGCCCCGGAGGCGCATCGCGCCGCCAGATCACCGACATGCGATAGGTCTCGCCGGAGAAGTCCGGCAGCGCCAGCCGCACCAGCGTTCCGGCCACGAAGTCCGCCTCGACCATCGGCAGCGGCATGTTGCCCCACCCGATCCCTTCGCGCAGCAGCGCATGCTTGGCCGAAAGGTCCGCCAGCCGCCAGGTGCGCGTGCTCAGCACGCCGAAATCGCGTCCCTCGGTCACGGTCGACCGGTCCGACAGCACCAGCTGCACATGCTCGCTGCCTGCCCCCGGCGGGATCGCCGCCATCCGCGCCAGCGGATGGTCCGGCGCCGCCACCGGCACCATCTCCACCGAACAGGCCGCCAGCCGCTCTATCGCCGAAGCCTCGCTCGCCAGGGGGCCGGAAACGCCGACCACCGCTCGCCCGTCGAGCACCATGGCAGAGACCGCGCCCAGCGCCTCCACATGCAGGCGCAGCTGCACCGTCGGGAATTCCACTGCAAAGGCGCGCAGCACCCGCGCCACCTGCTCGGAAGGCAGCATCACGTCCACCACCAGGTCGACTTCCGCCTCCAGCCCTTCCAGCATCCCCTTCACCTTGGCGCGCAGGCCATCCATACCCGCCGCGATCGCCCGCGCCTCGGCCAGCAACGCACGACCCGCCACGGTCAGCACCGGCCTGCGCGTCCCCTCGCGGTCGAACAGCGAGACACCCAACTGCGCCTCAAGGTTGGTGATGCCATAGCTGATCACCGAAACCGCGCGGTTCAGCTTGCGCCCCGCGGCGGCGAAACTGCCGGTATCGACAATGGTCAGGAAAATGCGCAGCTGGTCATATGTGGGCGTGCCTGGCTGCGCCATGCGCAAGACCTTTCAAGATAATGGAACGTTTCGATCCGCATTATCCCTCTGAACAGAAAAGCCCGCAAGTCCTATCTGCCGTTGCAACGAAGGCGATGATCCCAGATGCCTTCCCGGAGACAGACCATGATCGAACTGCGCCCCTTCGCCAGCCTCGGCGGTGAAAACCACGGCTGGCTCAATGCAAAGCATCATTTCTCGTTCGCCAACTATCATGATCCGGCGCGCATGCACTGGGGCAATCTGCGGGTGTGGAACGATGACGTGATCGCCCCGCACACCGGTTTCCCCCCGCACCCCCACCGTGACATGGAGATCGTGACCTATGTTCGCGAAGGTGCCATCACCCATCAGGACAGCCTGGGCAACAAGGGCCGCACCGAAGCGGGCGACGTGCAGGTGATGAGCGCCGGGACCGGCATCCGCCATTCGGAATACAACATGGAGGACGTGGAGACCCGCATCTTCCAGATCTGGATCATCCCCACCCGCACCGGTGAACAGCCCAGCTGGGGGACCCGCCCCTTTCCCACCGGGGATCGCGCCGGCCGCTTCGTCACCCTCGCTTCGGGGTATCAGGAGGATACCGACGCCCTGCCGATCCGCACCGATGCGCGCATCGTGGCGGCCAAGCTGAAGGCGGGTGAAACCGCCACCTATCCGCTGGGCAGGGACCGCAAGGCATACCTTGTCCCCGCCACGGGCGCGGTCCGGATCGACGATGTGACCGTGAATGCCCGCGATGGCGCAGCGATCAGCGATGTCGAAGCGGTCACCGTCACGGCGATCGAGGATGCGGAGATCGTTCTGGTCGACGCCGCATGATCAACCTGCCTGATGTTCAGGCTTGAACCCCGTTCGCCGCCGCTTTCCCCGCTGGCGGCGAACACCTGCCTGGCTCGGTGGCCCCACGGCCCCGGGTCAGGCGGGCTCCAGCCGGCCTTCACGCAGCACGAGCAGAGGCGACGAACGGGCCGCCGCCAGCGCTTCTTCCAGCGAGGCGATCAGGCCATCCGGCCCGCAATCGCGATCGACCGCAAAGTCTATGGCCCTTGCAACCCACTCTTCGGGTCTGCCGCTTTCATCCAGGCAAACCTCGTGCAGGGCGAAGTGCTGACCGTGGTCAACGATGCGATAGGTCCAATCCATTTCAACTCACTTCCGCGCGTCTTGATCAGCCGTAACACGCGGCTCCGCCGCAAGGTTCCCTTGCGCCCAGTCCTCAGGAACAGTCCATAACGGACTCTTTACCGAACTGGTCTACCATCGCAGTCTTCGCATCCGCTCTCGGGGTATCGCGTCGCCGTGTCTTTCATGGATCACGAATTCAGCAAGGCCCAGGTGCTGCGGGAAGTGCGCCATCCGCGCATCGTCCGGGCACAGCTTGGCGGATTGCGCGGTAGTGGCCAGAACCTGCGGGACTTTGTCATCCGCAACGTATCCGAACATGGCCTTGGCGGCAGTTGCAAGGGCCCTGCCCCGGTCCGTGGAGAGCGCATTGTCGTGGTCCTGCCCGGCGGCCGGGAGATCACGGGCGAGGTCCGCTGGTTTCGCGATCATGCCTTCGGCATGCGGCTCGATGAACCCTTCGACATTGCCATGCTGAGCCAGGCGCTTCAGCAACAGGCCCACGTTTCCCGCGTGAATGGCGAATGGCATGTGGAATCACGCCACCGGGTCGTGAACCCGCAGGTCGATCCCAGCCGGATACGTCGCGTCTGACCCTTTCCTGATCCGCTGGGGCAGGCCGTTCCGCCTTTGCGCCAGCCCGCATTTTCGTCTGGAACGCCCCATGCCGTTGTGCATTGCGCTGGCGATGGAAGGGAATAATCCGCAGACCACCCGCGTCCCGGCCGCGAAGAGCGATCGCTGGTGGGAACGCGCCGTCATCTACCAGATCTATCCCCGCTCATTCCAGGACAGCAACGCCGATGGCGTCGGCGATCTTGAAGGGATCCGCCGAAGGCTGGATTACATTGCCTCACTCGGCGTTGATGCGATCTGGCTTTCCCCGATCTACCCCTCTCCCATGGCGGATTTCGGCTATGACGTGGCCGATCATTGCGATGTCGACCCCATGTTCGGCAGCCTTGCCTCGTTCGACAAACTGCTCGACGATGTCCATGCGCACGGGCTGAAGCTGCTGCTCGATTTCGTGCCCAACCACACCTCTGACCAGCACCCCTGGTTCCATGAAAGCCGCTCCAGCCGCTCGAACCCAAAGCGGGACTGGTATATCTGGCGTGATCCCGCCCCCGATGGTGGCCCACCCAACAACTGGACCAGCGACATGGGCGGTTCTGCTTGGGAGTGGGACGCGGCCACCGGGCAGTATTACCTCCACGCCTTCCTGCGCGAACAGCCCGATCTCAACTGGCGAAATCCGGACGTGCGGCAGGCCATGCTCGATGTTCTGCATTTCTGGCTGGATCGCGGCGTCGATGGTTTCCGCATCGATGTGCTGTGGCATTGCTACAAGGCGGCGGAACTGCCCGACAATCCCCCCAACCCCGATTACCGGCCCGAACTGGGCGAAAAGCACAAGGTGCTGCAGCACTACAGCGCCGACCAGCCGGAAATCCATGAACTGGCTGCCGCCTTCCGCACCATGGCTGACAGCTATGGCGAACGGTTGCTGGTCGGCGAAGTCTGCCTGCCCTTGCCCCGTCTGATGGCGTATTACGGCAGCGAGGCGGCACCGGGCGTCCACCTGCCGTTCAATTTCGCGCTGCTCGATTGCCCGTGGAACCCGCGCGCGCTGGCTGAGATCATCACGACCTATGAAGCCGCGCTGCCGCCCGCTGGCTGGCCCAACTGGGTCATCGGCAGCCACGATGCCCCGCGCATCGCCGCCCGCATCGGTGAAGCGCAGGCCCGCGTGGCCATGATGCTGCTGCTCACCCTGCGCGGCACTCCCACGCTGTACCAGGGTGATGAACTCGGTATCGGCAAGGTGCCGATCCCAGCCCACCGCGTGCGCGATCCGCAAGACCTGCGTCAGCCTGGCCTTGGCCTTGGTCGGGACCGGTCACGCACCCCCATGCCCTGGAACAGCGCGCCCTTCGCGGGGTTCAGCAGCACCGAACCCTGGCTGCCGCTCAATCCCGACTGGGGCAGCCGCAATGTTTCCGCCCAGGCCGCCGATCCCGGATCGATGCTGGCGCTCACGCGCAAACTGCTGCATTTCCGGCGGCTGAGCGATGCGCTGACCAGGGGTGCGTTCAGCCTGCTCCACGCAGACGAGGCGGTGCTGGCCTATGAACGCACCTTTGCCGATGAACGGCTTGTGGTGGTGCTGAACCTTTCCGCCCTGCCTCGGCCTCATCCCGTGCGCGGCGTGGCGCTGGTTTCCACCCGGGGTCTGCCGGCCGATCCTGTCACCCTGCGCCCGCATGAAGGCGTGATCCTGTTGCCTGAGGACTGACCAGCCATGAAGATCGCGATGCTCGCGCCCATCGCGTGGCGCACTCCGCCGCGCCATTACGGCCCGTGGGAACTCGTCACCAGCCTGCTCACCGAGGCGCTGGTCACCCGTGGCGTGGACGTCACCCTCTTTGCCACGCTGGACAGCGTCACGGCGGGCAAGCTCGATGGCGTGGTGCCCGCGCCTTATGAGGAGGACCCCTCGATCGACGCAAAGGTGTGGGAATACCGCCATCTTTCCCACCTGTTCGCCAAGGCTGGCGAGTTTGACCTGATCCACAACCAGGCTGATTTTCCCGCCCATGCCTTCGCCCCGCTGGTGGATACGCCGATGGTCACCACCATCCACGGCTTCTCCTCCGAACGCATCCTGCCGATGTACCGCCCTTTTCAGGACCGGGTGCATTATGTCGCCATTAGCGAAGCGGACCGCAGTCCCCGGCTGCACTATGCCGCCACGATCCATCACGGCATCCCGATCGAACAGTTCACCTTCGAACCCACCGGCGGGCCTGACCTGCTCTATTTCGGCCGCATCCACCCGGACAAGGGGCCGGTGGCCGCGATCGAAGCCGCGCTGAAAAGCGGCCTTCGCCTGCAGATGTACGGCGTGGTGCAGGACCGCGACCAACACGAACGCAGCGTGCTGCCGCTGGTCGATGGAGACCAGATCCGCTTTCACGGGCCTGTCGGCGGGCCTGAGCGGATTCGTGCGCTGGGGCAGGCAAAGGCGCTGCTCCACCTGATAGACTTCGAGGAACCCTTTGGCCTGTCGGTGGTGGAGGCCATGGCCTGTGGCACTCCGGTAATCGCAACACGCCGGGGATCGATGCCCGAACTGATCGAACACGGCGTCAACGGCTTTCTGGTGGACACCGAGGAGGAAGCGGTGGAGGCCATCGCGCGGATCGGGGAAATCGATCGGTCGGCCTGTCGCCGGATCGCGGAGGAGAGGTTTTCGGTGGAGCGGATGGCGGACGACTACCTGGCCCTGTACCGGCGCATTCTGGGGGTCGCCTAGACCGGCCTCTGACGGGCTCAACCCGGCCTCAGTCGATCTCAACCCCGTCTCAGTCGCTCTCAACTTACGTCACATTCCGACGAAAAGGGCATCCAACGTGGGCCACAACGTTTCCGGCCGGGCGCGCGGCACGGCGTCCTGAACATAGTACCACCAGAAGTATCCGCCCACGAAACGCGGCCCCACGCGGTTCGCAAGTTCCTGTTGCATTCCGTAGTAAGTCCTTGCCACTCTTTTCTTTTCCGCCAGCGTAGGGTCGGCGGGCAGGCCATCTTCAATGCGCTGTGCCCCCACTTCCCCCATGGCCAGCCGGGCGTTGGGAAACATCGGGCCCAACCTGTTGAATGTATTGGCCAATTGCAGTGCCGACGGACGCTGCACCGGATTGCATGCGGTTTCATAAAGCGAGAGGGACACCACATCGATGCCCTGGCGCAGGCTTTTCGCCATTGTCCTTGGGTAATAAAGCGTGGTTTCCCAAGGCTTTGCATAGCAATCGGGGCCGGACCAAAAGTTCAGCGTCACCATCGTCCGCCCGCCCGCCGCATTCACCTCGTCATAGGCGGCCTGGACCTTGGCGTTGATCTCGGCAGGGTTTGATCCGACCCATTCCCCGTTGATTTCATTGCCGATTTCCCAGTAATCGACCTGACCTGCCATCGCGGTGACGAACTCACGCATCCGCCTGCGCACGCCGTTGAGCGACAGGGCGCGCATCGCGGTGGAATCGATCGGCTCGGCAAGGATGTAAGCCCTTGATCGCAATCGGGTAATCGCGTCTACATAATCAGCCGGATGCGTGCCCGGATCCATCACCACCCGCACCATGGGCCGCGCCCGATGCGCTTTCACCGCCGCCAGCACGGCGGGAAAATCAGCAATGGAATCAATGGTAAGGCCACGCCACGGCGCAGGCACCTCCCGCCCCGGTGAGACTGGCAGCGGGGCGAGGATAGCGGCAGTGGTTGCCTGCACCACGGGCGAAGGCGTGGCGGCCAAGGCATTGAAAGCAATCGGATTCGCGCGGCTTGACGGGGGCATGTCCCGGCAGGCGGCAAGTGTCAGGACAGCCGCCAGCCATGTCGCAGTCCGCATGCCCCATCCTTTGTTACGTCACAACGCACTGAAGCACGCTGGGCCGCACGCGGCAATGGCGGAAATCCGCCATTTTGGCCGTCAGCCCGCGGGCGTCCAACCCTCCAGCGTGGAAACGGATTCATCCAGCCGAACCAATGTCTTGCCAGTCGTTTCGCCGGACATCAGGCGGATGAACGCGGCCGGGGTCGATTCCAGCCCGGTCGAAACGTTCTCCGTCGCGACCAGCTTTCCGGTCCGCACCCAGTCCGCAAGTGCCTGTTCTGCCTCGTGAATCATGTCCGTGGCTTCATACGCCAGGAAGCCGCGCATCGTGATGCGGTTGACCAGCACCTGCCAGATGTTGCTCAGCTTGTAGGGGTCGGTCTGGTGGTTGTAGTTGGCGATCATGCCGCAGACCGGAATGCGGCCGAACGCCTTCATCCGCGGCAGCGCCATATCGAGCGTGATGCCGCCCACATTGTCAAAGTAAAGGTCTATGCCTTCAGGGAAATGTTCGTCCATCGCGGCGCCGAGATCGGGCGCCGAACGGTAGTTGATCGCGCCATCGAAGCCGAGCAGATCGGTGACGATCCGCGCCTTGTCGTCCGACCCCACAGTGCCGATCACCTTCGCCGCGCCGGAGAGCCGCGCAATCTGGCCGGCGACGGAACCCACTGCACCGGCAGCGGCGGAAACCAGCACTTCGTCGCCTTCACGGAACTCGCCGTACTTCTTAAGGCCGACATAGGCGGTGATGCCTGACCAGCCGATCGCACCCATATAGGATGTCAGGGGCAAATCGTTGGCAACGTTCACGTTTTCAAATGCGATGTTGCCCGGCGTGATGACCGAATAATGCTCCCAGCCGTTGAAGGCCCGGCCATAATCCCCTTCGCGGAAATCTGGATGGCGCGAGGCGACGACGCGGCCCAGCACCATCGCCGGGATCAGCCCGCCAATCTGCACGGGCGGCATGTAGCTCTTCACATCGTCCAGCATCCCACGCACCGCCGGATCGATGGCGAAGACGCGGTTTTCCAGCAGGACCTCGCCCTCCTGAAGCTCTGGCACAGGCACTTCCTCGAAGCGGAAGTTCTCCGGAACCGGAATGCCGGTGGGGCGCGAAGCGAGGACGATACGGCGGTTGATCATGGCAGGACTCTCCCTTTGCCACCGTCCTAGCAGGCCGCAGGTCCGAGGTGCGCTGCCGATTTTGTCAGGTGCGACGGTTTCAGGGCACGTGACAGGCCGCAGAGCCCAATCGGCAAAAATTGCTGCATTTGACCAACGCAACATGCTGATTTGCATTGAGTGCCCCACCTTTGGACACCACGCGCCGATTTTCCGCTTTGCAACCACGCATCTCCTCGGTAGGAAATTGTGCAACTGCGAAATAAACGGTCAGGTGCATAGATGACAGATAGCGGTGCGAAAGTTGCGTTGATCACGGGCGTTACCGGTCAGGATGGTGCCTATCTATCCCGCCTGCTGCTGGAAAAGGGCTATATCGTCCACGGCCTGAAGCGCCGGTCTTCCTCGTTCAACACGGGCCGCATCGAAGACATCTATGAAGATCCGCACGTGCCGCACCAGCGGTTTCACCTGCACTATGGGGACCTGACTGACTCCACCTAGCCATGTCACCACGCAGAACGTTGAGCAACTGCGGCAGTTCGTCGATGCTGGTCCGACGGATGAACCGTCCGATCCGCGTGATCCGGTCGTCGTCCTTGCTGGCTGATCGTGAACCGGTGGCATCGAGCTTCTCGACGCGCATCGAGCGGAACTTGTAGATCCAGAACAGGCGGTTGTTGCGGCCCTGGCGCTGCTGCATGAAGAACACCGGCCCCCGGTCCTCCATTCTGATCAGCAACGCCACAACGCCGAGCAGGGGTGCAAGAAAAAGAAGAGCAGAACCGGCGATGGCAATGTCCATGGCGCGCTTTGCAGCGCGGCCGCGCAAACCCAGTGGCCCGGTGGAAACGACCAGTGCGCCAAAGCCGTGCCCTCGCCGGGCACCCAGCACACCCAGACGGGTCACCTCGGCATCGATGATCTCGCCACTGATGTTCGATCCCTTGAAGATCATCGCCCAGTCCATCCGGCGCTCAGGTGGGCAGGACACGAGCACGCGATCCATGTTGGCCATGAACATGCCCGGCCGGTCCAGCATGTGGGGATCATCGCGATCGGGGATCAGGCGGTGCTGCTTGGTGTCGATATGCCAGGCATGCGGGACGCGCGCCGGCACGCCGCCATCGTCGAACACCAGGACATTCTGCGCCGTGGGACCGACCCGGAAACGGATCGCGCCCTGCACTGCTGCCCGGATCCACAGCAGCGACAGTGCGGTGACACCCACGCCGGCCGCAGTCGAGAAGCGTGAGAACTGTGCGCTGGATTTTGTGAAGAAGGCAATGAACAACGTCAGCGTGAAGGCAGCCAGCAGTGCGGCAACCGCGGCACGCTGCGCACTGGCGCGCGAAGTCAGCGCCGGGATGGAATACGCCTTCAGCGCAATGGCTGCGGTCAGGTAGAGCGGGATCATCCCGATCCACATCTGCTCGCTGTTTTCGGGCGAAACCGTTCCGAGGTATAGATAATCGACCAGGAGAAACGAGGCGACGAAGCCCGCAATATCCATGACGATCAGCGCAAGGTAGCATTGCAGGCGCCTGCGCTCCAGTGCAGGTGCAAGCGGCAGCTTCAGGCGTCGGGCCTGCTGCTCCGTCTCACCGCGCACTTTCGTGCCGGTATCGGTATCCTTTTCTAGCGTCGTCATGCGCTGTTCCGATGCCGAACCGTTCCCCTGTGCAGTGCAGCAATTTTTGCCAGGCACCACACCCCACCGTTTCACATCGACCGGTTTCCAGACCGGTGGAATGCTTTAACGGCGCAATACCTACATAGTTTTACTTATACAGCAAGCCGTGCATGGCCTGTCTCTGTTCAGTCCGTCGCACATAACACTCGCTGCGGCATCTGAATACGCCGCGATGCAGCAATTTTTGCAAGGGGCTGTCCCGCATTGGATCATCGAGAACCTGCCCGTGGCACCACGCTGTCAGCCCGATCTCTGCCATTCCGCTCTTGACGGCCCGCGATAACAAGAATATTCATTCCAATAACGGAGGGTGGGAGAGGAGATGGCGCCGTCGAGGCCCACCGCATCCCATGACCGGGCAGATCAATCCGTCATGAAGGGTGCCAAGTGACAGCAAAAATCCACCGGGGCGTGAGCCTCTACAGCTTCCAGGAAGAGATGTTTCTCGGCCGTATGACGGTGGAGGACTGCGTGTCCTTCGCCGCGTCTATCGGCGCGAAAGGCATCGAGGTACTGCCCGAACAGAACATGCCCACCTTCCCCAACCTCACCGACGCGCAGGTTGAAGAGTGGAAGGAGATGGTCGCCCGCCACGGCTGCCACTTCACCGCCTATGACATGTTCCTTGACACCAAGCGCCGCAAGGACCGCCTGATGAGCGATGACGAGCAGGTCGAGAGCATCAAGCGCGACCTCCTGCTCTGCAACCGCCTGGGCATCCGCAACATGCGTGTGCTGGTGTTCGTCCGTCCCGACATACTTGGCCGCTGCGTGCCGTATGCCGAGGAAATGGACGTGCACATGGGCGTGGAAGTCCACGCGCCCTGGCACCTTGAACATGCGTGGATCCTGCGCACGATCGAGGAAGCCGATCGCCTCAACACGAAGCATCTCGGCATCCTGCCCGACATGGGCATCTTCATGAAGCATTACCCTCCCGCTTTCCGCGCCCGCTTCGAACGCCAGGGAGCACGGCCGGAAGTCGCACAGTTCATCGTCGACCAGCACGAAGCCAAGATCATGTGCGAGTACACGATCTATGAAGTCGCGGTGAAGATGGGCGGCAACAAGGCGGAGATCGCCATGGCGGAAACGCTTCGCCACGCGCCTTATGCCAATCCCAAGCGGATTGGCGACTATGTGCCCTATTTCCGGCACATCCAGGCCAAGTTCTATGAAATGAACGAGGACTGCACCGACCCCGCCATCGCCTATGACGAAGTCATCCCCGAACTGGTCAAGGCCGGATGGGAAGGCACCCTGTCCAGCGAATACGAAGGCAATCGCTGGATCCAGGACGTGCACGAGGTGGACAGCCGCGAGCAGGTGCGCCGCCAGCATGTGATGTTCGAACGGCTTATCGCCGATGCAGAAACGAAATTCGGGGCGAAGGAGCAGGCCTGATGTTCGACAAGTATATCATCGACCCCACCACGCTGCGCAACACCGGCCCTGCCGAAGCGCCCACCGGCTTCGCGTTCGAAAGCAAGCTCGGCTATTACCGCGGCTTGGGCCTGTCCATGGTCGAGGAACTGAATGTCGGCATCGACGGTGAAGTCCTGCCGCGCGAGGCCGTTCGCTTTGACGAAGGACCGGGAGCATTGACCCTGGACGAGATGGAAACCGCGTTCGATCGCCGCTGGGCTTTCGGAGCGCCGGCAACCCTTTATGTGGAACGCGCAGGCGGGTTTCCAAAGGGCCAGCACAAGCTTTCGCTCCAGCAGAAGCTGCGCATCTCCTACATGCCCTTTCCTTCGTTCAACAACGACGAGAAAGTCATCGACTTCGCCGGATGACGTAAGTTGAGAACGACTGAGAAGGGGTTGAGATCGACTGACATGGGGTCAGGCACGATTGAGACGCCCTTCCGGCAGGGGCTGGTGCGGCTTAAAAGTTGTTCCAGCCCCGCGTCATTCCCGCTATGCAGGCCTTCAGGGACTTTCTAGTTTCTGCATTCTGATTTGAAGGGCGAACCTGCAGCGATGTCCGATCCGGCCGACACTCCCCAAGACATGGCGATCCTCTCGGTCGAAACGGTCAGCCGCATGCCCCAGCAGGGCCGCAGCAAGGCCTCGCTTGAACGCATGCTCGCAGCGGCCCGCGAATTGATGATCGAGCGCGGCAACGAGGACTTCACGCTGCAGGAAGTCAGCAAGCGTGGCAATGTATCGATTGGTTCGATCTACCTGCGCTTTGAAAGCAAGGACAACCTGGTGCGCGCCGTGCTTGGCCAGGGATTGGCCCTGCTGGCCGAGGCGGAAGACATGATGCTGGGCGTGCTGAGCGCCGAATGCACCACCCTGGCCGATTTCGTGCCCCGCTATGTCGAGGCCTATGCCGAAGTGCTGCGATCGAATGCGCCGCTGCTGCGCCTGTCGATGCTGCGCGCCGCCAACGATCCGCAGGTGGCAGAACCGGGCAAGCAGACGGCGGCATTCTCGCTGGACCGCACCATCGCGACGATGCTTCGCTACGCCCCCGAATTTGGCGGCTCCGACCATGAACTGCGCGCCAGTTCAGCCTACCACATCATCTTCGCCACACTGGCCCGCCAGCTGAGCCTGGGATCGACCGGGGAATCGGTAACCAACTATGATTGGGGCCAGCTGAAGCGCGAACTGGGCCGTATGTGCCTGGCCTATCTCACCGCCCCTTGAGGCCCCTGCCCCCACGCCAATTATTCTGAACTTCGGCTGACCCGGTTTGCCGATGCTTTGCGCCTTTGTTCTTGAGGGCTGTCCCGAGCGGGACGGTCGCAAGCGGCAGAGGAGCGCCAAGCATGACGATCGTCCACATGAACACGCTGGAAACCGGGCAGGACACCCAGATCGATGCAGGCGCAAATGCGGACCTGCTGGTGCGGGTGGCGGGCAACGGGCAGTGGATCTCGACCCTGTCCGATGCGGGCGTCCGCACCACGATCATCGCAAACTACGTTGATCCGCACTTCTCATACGGCAACCTCGAACGGCTGACCAACGGCGGCTTCGTGCTCTTCTCTGATGAAGGGCCTTATGGCCGTGGCGTCCGGCTGCAGACGTTCTCGGCAAGTGGCGTCGCCACGAGCGGGCCGATCCAGCCCAATGCCGAGCAGGGTGGCGATGCCGCGTCGGGCATCGGTTATTCGGTCACTCCAACCAAGAACGGCGGCTTCTTCGTCGCCTATGGCTCGGACTTCGCTGGTGCGAGCCTGCTCCCGGTGAACTACCTCGATGGCCTGGGACACCCCGCAACCTACAACTCCTATGAATACATGGATGTGCGCACGCGCTATTTCAGCGGCAAGGGCGCGGCCGTGGCCCCTTCTGTCGCAGCATCGACCGAAACCTATGCATACAGCAGCACGAGCACGTCCTACCTCACCGGCGCGCAATCCATCCGCGATACCGCCACGCTAACGGGCGGGCAGGTTGCGTTTGCATACTTCTCGGACATCGCGATCCAGCAGTCGGTCGGCGGGTTCAACACGCAGGGTCACCTGCTGGTGCAGGTTTCAACCGGAAAAGGCGCAGCACTGACACCGGTGGTGGTCGACCAGAACGCCTTCTACGCTGGCAACGATGGCGGCTTTGACGGGCTGAGCCGCATCAACGCGGATAATGGCGCCAATATCGTCGCCTTGCCGGGTGGTGGCTTTGCCGTGGTCTGGACCGAATACAGCTACGTTGCCGACGGGAGCGTGTTCGGCGGCAAGGCATTCAGCGGCTACAACACGATGATCCGCTATTTCGCCGCCAATGGCGCGGCCACCAGCGATGCCATGCTGCTGTTTCATCGCGGCACCGACATCGGCAACATCACCAAGTTCGTCTGGGCCGATGCCCTGCCCGATGGCCGCATCGCCGTTGCCTGGCAGGATGGCGTGTATGGCGTCAACGGCACCAGCCTCGCCGATGCCTATCTCGGCATCGTGACCGCCGGCGGTTCCAGCATGGAAACGACGCGCATCAATCCCGATGCCGCCACGCCCGGGAAGTTTTTCGGCATCAATGACCTTGCGGTGAGGACCGACGGCACCATCGACGTGGTCTACAACAACGCCCGCGCGCGCAGCGATGGGTCAGGCGGCGCCGTCAACACGACGGTGATCGAACGTTTTTCAACCGGAGCAGGCGTGACCGGTGAGACCTTTGGCGGCAGCGCCACCGCAGACAACCACACGGGTGGCGCAGGAAATGACCTGATCACCGGCTGGGATGGAAACGATACGATGGGCGGCGGGGACGGCAACGACCGGCTTGAAGGCGGATTTGGCGACGATGCGCTGACTGGCGGCATTGGTATCGACACGCTCGCCGGGGGCGAAGGCAACGATACCTTGACCGGTGGGACAGGCGCAGACGTGCTTTCGGGTGGCAACGGCAGCGATACCGCCAGCTATGCCCAAAGCGCCACCAAGGTCTCCATCAGCCTTGCGAACGCAACCTCGCAGTTCGGCGATGCCGAAGGCGATACGTTCTACAGCGTCGAGAACCTGACCGGCAGCGCCTTTGCCGATCGACTGGCCGGGGATGCAGGAGTGAATATCCTGACCGGCCTTGCCGGCAGCGACATTCTTGATGGGCGCGGTGGGGCTGACACGATGATCGGCGGCCTTGGCAACGATTTCTATCTGGTCACCGAAACCGATGACCGGATCGTTGAAGCGGCTGGCGAAGGACGGGACACGGTCAAGTCCACGGTCGATTACACCCTCTCCGACAATATCGAGACGCTGGTCCTTACCGGCGCAGGCTATCGCGCGACCGGCAATGCCAGCGCCAACCAGCTGCGCGGCAACGGCTCCTACAATGAACTGCGCGGCATGGATGGCAACGACAAGCTGGATGGCATGGGCGGCGCGGACTACATGGCCGGTGGCCAGGGCAACGACAGGTATGTGGTCGATAACACTGGCGACACCTGCAACGAGAACACCGGTGAAGGGCGCGATACGGTTCAGTCCAGCGTAACCTACACGCTTTCAGCCAACCTGGAACTGCTGGTGCTGAAGGGCAATGCCGCGATCGACGGCACCGGCAACGAGCTGGACAACACCCTGACCGGCAATGCCGCGGCCAATGTGCTGACCGGCAGGGCGGGGAACGATGCGCTGGTGGGGGGCAACGGCGATGACGTGCTGAGCGGCGGTGCGGGCAACGATACGCTGACCGGTGGCGCAGGGACCGATACCTTCCGCTTCGCAGGCGTTAACGTGGCCGATGCCGGGCGCGACCAGATCATCGACTTCTTACATGGTGAGGACGTTCTGTCGTTCGAGCGCTACTACTACGGCGGCGTGGGCGCCAACGGGGCACTCGATCCATCGCACTTCGTGCTGGGCACCAAGGCGGGCGATGCCGATGACCGAATGATCTATGACAAGGCCACCGGCAACCTGTGGTACGATGCCGACGGCACGGGATCGCAGGCGCAGATCCGCATCGCCGTTCTGGCTGGGCACCCGGACCTGGCCGCTTCCGACCTTATCTTTACCTGACGATGCCGATCGGCCGGGCCGTGGCCATCACCGTTGCCAATCGGGCGAGCCTGCCCCTATCCTGCATCACAGGAAAGGGGACGGGCGATGCCGGGCAGCGGCGGGAACGCGGACAAGACCCGCGGCGACAGCACAGGGGCGCAGCCCCCCGTGACGCGCGATGCGATGCTTGCGGCGGTGTACGACGAGCTGCGACAGGCAGCGGCGCGCCTGCTGCGGCGCGAGGCCGCGTTCCTCACCATGCAGCCAACCGAACTGGTGAACGAGGCGGCCCTGCGCGTGCTGAAGCTGGACCGCATTGAATGGGCGGACCAGCGCCATGTATTTGCCACGGGCGCACGCATCCTGCGTCAGGCGATGATCGACGCCATTCGCCAGCGTCGGTCGCGCAAGCGACAGGTGCCCGATGCCATGACCATTGCCGGCGGGCCGGGCGAGCCCGCTTACGATGTGGAGGCGCTGGATGCCGCCCTCACCCGGCTGGAACAGGCATCGCCCGATCTGGCCGCGCTGGTGGAACTGCGCTTCTTCGTCGGCCTTTCGGTGCCGGAAGTGGCGGCGCTGTGGGACGAATCCGAAAGCACGGTGAAGCGCCGATGGAAAGCCGCGCGCCTGTGGCTGGCGGCCGAACTGCGCGATCCGTGACGCCTGGCCGATGACGGATGCCCGGGCCCTGGAAATCGTGGAGATGGCGCTCGGCGAGCCGGACCCCGCCGTGCGCGCGCACAAGGTGGCGCAGGCCTGTGGCAGCGACGAAGCCCTGCGGGCGCGGGTGGAGCAGCTTCTGGCGATGGAGAGCACCGAAGCGGAGTTCCCCTTTACCGAGAGCTTCGTGCGCGCCTTTGCGCTGGACGATGTGATTGCGGAACGCATCGGAGCGTGGCGGGTAACCGGGCAGATCGCGCGTGGGGGCATGGGCACGGTGGTGCGTGCCGAACGCGCCGATGGCCTGTTTCGGCAGGATGTGGCCATCAAGCTGATCCGGCGCGATATCGCCAGCGATGCGGCCCGGCTGAGGTTTGCGGAAGAACGCCGGATCCTCGCCCGGCTGAGCCACCCCGCGATTGTCCGCATCGTCGATGGCGGAGAGCATGTCGACCATCCCTGGCTGGCGATGGATTTTGTGGATGGGCTGCCGATCACGCAGGGCCTCGAAGCAAAAAATGCCAGCCGAAGCGAGCGGATGGCGGCCTTTCGCACGGTGTGCGAGGCGGTTGCCCACGCCCACCGCGCGCTGGTGGTGCATGCCGATATCAAGCCCAGCAACGTGATGCTGGATCGGGATGGACAGGTGCACCTGCTGGATTTCGGCATCGCGCGGCTGATCGACGATCTGGATGCCGAGACAGCGGGTGCGCGCAGCCTTTCCACCGAACCAAGCCCACTGACCCGCGCCTATGCCGCGCCGGAACGCGCAGGCGGTGCAGCACCGACCGTTTCCGGCGATGTGTTTTCGCTGGGCATGCTCTTTGCGGAAATCATGGCGGGCAGGTCTCCGGTGGGGGACCTGCCGCGCGAGACGGGCACGATGCTGCCGTGCGGCTGGCTGGAAGGTGACCTTGGCGCCATTGCCCGCCGCGCGCTGGCCATCGCACCGGAGCATCGCTATCCAGACGTGACCGCGCTGATCGAAGACCTGCGCCGGCTCGACCAGCAACTCCCGCTCGCTGCTTTGAGCGGTGCAGGCTGGACCTATCACAGCCGGCTGTTCATGCGCCGTCATGCCGCTGGCCTTGCCGTGGCCACGGCGCTGTTCGTGGCGCTGGCCGGGGCTGCTGCGACGTCGACCGTTTTCTACCTGCGTGCCGAAGCAGAGCGGACGGAGGCTGATGCCCGGTTTGCCGACGCCCGCGCAGTCGCACGGGCGTTGATCGAGCGCGTGCTGCCGCGCCTGGAGACGATACCCGGATCGCTGCGCGTCCAGGCCGAGACGGCAGCGGTGGCGCAGGTCTATCTCGAGCGGCTGGCCGAAAGTCCGCACGCGACCGATCCCGTTCGCATCGAGGCGGCAGACGGACTGCTGCGCCTCGCCCGGTTTCAGGCGCGCGCGGGCAGCCCGAACCTTGCCCAGCCACAGCAGGCGGCGCGCAACCTTGATCGCGCGCGGACGCTTCTGGCTCCGTTGCAGCAAGTCGAGGCGCGAGAACTGCTGGCGCGCGTTCACTTTGACAGGGCCTGGCTCGATCTGTGGAAGCTGGGCGATCAAAAGGGTGCAGAACTGGCGACCGCGCGCGGCGTTTCCATCTATGCCACGCTCAGCAATCCAACACGCACCATGCAGTTGGCCCGGATGCAGGCCATTGCCGAACTGGCATCATGGCAGGGTGACTTCGCAACCGAGCGGCGCAACGGCGAAGCGGGCCTTGCGCTGATCGGCGCTCCCCAATCGGCCGATGAAGCGCTCATGCGCTTTCGCTTTGCGGGGTATCGGGCGGAAAGCATCTACCAGACCGAAGGAGCGAAGGCGGCGCTGCCGTTCTATGCCGAACGTGCGGCCATGGTGGAAGATTTTGCCCATGCTGGCGTGCCGCAGGGCAAGCTGCTGAGTTCACGGACCATAGCCTGGCACGATCTGGCGAGCACGCATCTGGAACTGGGAAACCTGACAGAGGCACGCGCGGGGCTGGCGCGCGCGCGCGCGGCGGCCGATGCGGCTGTGGCGCGCGATGTGGAAGATGCCGAGGCGGTCCGCCGGTTGCGCGTGATCCGCAACGCGCAGGCACAGGTCTTGGCCCGTGCGGGTGAGATCGGGCCGGCGTTGGCGCAATTCGCGGCGGTGCGGGCCGATGATGCGCGGCTGCTGCGGCAATCACCTTCGCCCGAGCGGGCGCGCGACCTGGCCTATGACCACACCCTGATCGGCGAGGCGCTGGACCATGCGGGACGCAGGGATGCCGCCTGCGCCGCCGACGGGGAAACCGCCGCGCTCTATGCCGAGCTTTCACGCAAGGGCATGCTCACCGCTTTCGATCGCGCCACCAACCTGCGCGAGGTGGAAAAGCGCATCGCCCGCAATTGCCCACGCTGATCAGAGCAGGAAGTCCCCCGCAACCATCACGGGCGCACCATCCAGGCGGATCGCAAAGTCGGCCACGCCATCGCCGTTGGTGTCGCCATACACGAAGGTGCTGGTTGCGCCGACCACCGCGCGCAGTTCCCCGGCGTGGTTGCCGAAAGCCGCACCGCCGATGAAGGTGAAGGCCTGGTCGCCTGCCGCCCCGGTGTTGGCGTCGATGCCGCGCAGATCGATATGGTCGCCTTCGGCGCTTTTGAAGTCCAGGATGCGCTCGGGCGTGGCCTTGCTTGATCCCGCCACGCCGGCCGAGGTGAAGATGAACAGGTCACCACCTGTGCCGCCCTGCAGCAGGTCTATCCCCTCCCCGCCGTCAAGCCGGTCAGACCCGGTTCCGCCGCGCAGGGTATCATTGCCGCCGGCGCCGTTCAGCACGTCGGTGCCGTCGTTGCCGCTCAGGGTGTTCGCCGCATTGTTGCCTGACATGGTGTTGCCCAGCGCGTTGCCGGAGCCGTTGATGGCCGACGTGCCGGTGAGCGCCAGCTTCTCGATATTGTCGGACAGGGTGAAGCTGGCCGAGGCACGAACCGTATCGTTCCCCTCTGCCGCCAATTCGCGCACGCGGTCGCTGCTGCTGTCGACGATGTAGGTGTCGTCGCCCGTGCCACCAAGCATGACGTCGGCCCCGCCAAGTCCGTCCAGAGTATCCGCCCCATCGAACCCCTTGAGCACGTTGGCAGCCGAATTGCCGGTGAGCACGTTGTCCAGCGTATTACCGGTGCCATTGATGGCGGCGATGCCTGAAAGCGTCAGGTCCTCAAGATTGGAGCCCAGCCGCCAGGCGACATCGCTGATCACCCGGTCGAAACCTTCACCGGCCTTTTCGGTGATGATGTCGTCGCTCGCATAGACAAAATAGGTGTCATTGCCGGTACCGCCCTTCAGCACATCGTGGCGCACCGGCACAATGCCATTGGACAGCGTGACCGTGGTCTCGAACTGCGAAGGACCGTTGAAGTTGTTGGTTGAGCCGATCTCCAGGTAATAGGTGCCGGCGTCGAGGTTGGTGAGTTCGAGCGAGGGAAACAGGCTGAAGCCCGAATTGTCGGTGGCGATCACGTTGCCTTGGCTATCATAGAGCGTGAGCGAATAGGACGCGATCTCCGTCCCTCCGAAAAACTGGTTCAGTTCAACCGAAAGGAATGATCCCTCCGTAGCGGTGAACGCAAAGTAGTCGTCGGTGTTGAAGTGATCACTGCCGTCGGTCAGTTGGTCGATCTGCACGAACGGGAGCGTCCCGTTGGGCCCTTGGGTGAACTTGCCATCGAGCGAAACGGCAGTCCCGAAATCGAAGCCGCCAGCGGTAACCACAGGCTCGCGCGACTGGCGCGGGCCTGTTCCTGCATCCAGAATATCGTCGCCCGCTCCGCCAACCAGCGTGTCTGCGCCCAGCCCGCCCTTCAGCACATCGTTGCCGCTGTTGCCGCGGAGCGAGTCGTTGTAGATCGAACCGCTGATCTGGAAGGCTTCAATACCGCTGTAACTGATCGATGGACTGGCAATCGTGCGATCGCCTGGCGATGGCAGGATGAAGGAGAAACCGGGAATCTGCCGGCTGAAATCGAGAACGAGTGTATCGAACCCTGTCCCGCCGACTATCGTCGTCCCCGGACTGCCTGCCGGCCCCGCCACAACCTTGATGGTATCATTGCCGGTCCCAGCATCGATGAAATCGTTCGCACCAATGGTGATCGTGTCATTCCCTGCGCCGCCAATGATCACATCGGCCCGGCCCGAACCGGTTATCGTATCGTTGCCGTCCCCGCCGAAAACCTTGAGCGGGCCGAGCGCGCCGGTGACGATATCGTCGCCACCGCCCGCATTGATCGTCTGCGGCGCGTCGGTGCCGGCGATGGCGTCGGCACCGCTCGTGCCGTTCACCACTATCAGATCGCGCAGGTCATAGATGAGCGTGCCACCGGCGGTATTCGAAATCACGGCCCCGGTGCCCAGATCAAGGCCGCCCGTGGTCAATGCCCCGCGCACCTCGATATGATCGGCATATATGTAAATCTCGGCCACGTTGGAGCCGGTGAATGTGTTGGTGAAATAGATCTCGGTATGGTCGGACTTGATACCGAGGAATATTTCATCCGCCGTGCCAATGAAGCCGACCGCGATGTATCGCCCCGGAAACAGGTTCATGTCAGTGCTGCCATCGGCTGCACTCATGAAATCGATCTGCTCCTGCGTCACCGCCCCCAGCGAGACGACGCCATTGCCCCACAACACAAGATCCTGGGTGCTGGTGTGCAGGTCGCTGTAGAACGGTGTGGAAATACCGGGATAGTCAGAGTCATCGCCGCCGCCTGGCGAAACAACGACATAGTCCGCATCGTGAGAAATCGTGGCGTCTGCGGGCAGCGCTGCCTCGTAGTACGTCCGGTAGATCCAGCTGCCATCCTGGTCGATCGCCGCGCGCCTGCTTCTGCCCACCGAAAGTCCCCGTTAACCAACCGAATCCGCTGTTCGATTGAATTCTTTCATGTTTCGCGTAACACGACTAGCCAATCCGGACTGTGCCTTTTCGCATAAGGGCGTCATTCCGGAACAGTTCGAGCATCGGGGGATGCCGGAAGGATGCAGGGGGCCAAGCACTGAAATACAGCGCCTTCATAAGCTATAACCACAGGGACAAGCGCGAGGCCATTCGCCTGCACCGCGCGCTGGAACGCTATGTCGTGCCCAAGCGCCTCCGCGGGCGCGATTCTCCCCTTGGTCTGCTGCAGAAGCGCTTGCCCCCGTTCTTCCGCGATCGCGACGAGCTCGCCTCATCATCTGACCTTGCCGCCGCTGTGCGAGAGGGGCTGGAGCAATCCGCCTTCCTGATCGTGATCTGTTCGCCAAACTCGGCCGCCTCGCGCTGGGTGAACGAGGAAATCCGCACCTTCGTGGCCATGGGGCGGCGCGATCGCATCCGGCTTATCGTGGTGGATGGCGAACCACTTTCGCCCGATCCTGCGCGCAACTGCATCCCCCCAGCGATCCTCGAAGGCGCAGAGGGCGAACCGCTGGCCGCCGATGCCCGCCCCGGGCAGGACGGGCGCGAAGGTGCGCGGCTGAAGGTCCTCGCCGCGCTGCTTGGCGTACCCTATGACGAACTGCGCCAGCGCGAGGCGCAGCGCCGGCATCGCCGCCTTGCGATTGTCGCGGCAGCTTCGACCCTCGGCTTTGCGGTGACCACCGGCCTTGCCATTGCCGCTGTCATCGCGCGGCAGCAGGCCGAAGAGGCCCGCCGCATCGCAGAGGCCCGGACCATGACCGCCGAACGCACGCTCGGCTTCGTGAAAGGCATGTTCCGCGTTTCCGATCCATCCGTGGCCCAGGGTGAAGGCGACAAGATCACCGCGCGCGAGGTGGTGGACCGTGGTGCACGCATGATGGAAACCGGGCTGGACAAGGAGCCTGCGGCCAAGGCCGACCTCGGCGTGACGCTGGCCGAAGTCTACAACGCGCTGGGGCTGTATGATCGCGGCTATGCCATCGTGGCGGGTACGCTGAAGCTGCCCCATGGCCAGCCCGACGTTCATGTCCGGCAATGGACCACGCTGGCCGAAACGCAGGCGCAACTTGGCCAGACCGCGCTGGCGATCGAGAACTTCCGTCGGGCCAGCACGCTGTTGAACCACCCCGGGGTTACCCCGTCCATGCGGTCGCACGTCCTTTTCAGCCTGGGGCAGGCGCTGTCGGGTGATGGCGAGGAAGCCAGGGGTGACGATCTGATGCGAGAGGCGCTGGCCATCGACCGCGCGCTGAAAGAGGAAGGTCGCGCCGACGCGGCGCGCGATCTTGAAGGGCTTGGCTACAACGCGTTCTATGCCGGTCGCCATGCTGAGGCGCGCAGGCTGGTGACCGAAGCCCTCGCAATCCGTACCGAAGTGGAAGGCCCGAACAGCCCAAGCGTGACCGACAACCGCAACATGCTGGCCAACGTGGCCTATGCCGAGGGCGACCTGAAAGGCGCCGAAGCGCTCTATCGCGGCAACCTGGCTCGCGATGAGCGCGTGCTTGGGCCGATGCACCCCGATCTCGGCATAACGCTCAACAACCTTGCCCGCATGCTGATCGACCAGCGCCGTTTCGATGAGGCCGCGCCTTTGCTCGAACGCGCGATCATCCTGGTGGAGCGCCAGCGTGGCAAGGAAGCCGACGATCTTGTCTATTTCACTTCCAACCTCGCCCTAGTCCGCGCTGCGCAGGGCCGCATGGCAGAGGCCGATGCACTGTTCGGCCGGGCGGCCGGCATTGCCCGCAAGGTCGATCACCCGATGCTCGGCCCCGTGCTGACCGACCGCGCAGCCTTGTGGTGCCGCATGGGCCACACCGCAGAAGGACTGGCCCTGACCTCAGAGGCTGCCAAGGCCGTGGCCCGCGATCATGCCGACACCGCCTGGCGCGTTGCCTGGGTGGAGAATGTGCGGGGCGGCTGCCTGATCGCTGGAGGACGCAGGCCGGAGGGGATGGCGCTCGTAAGAAAGAGCCTGCCCTCACTTGAAAAGCGCTGGGCAGCAAACACGATGATCGGCGCCGCCGCACGCAGCCGCCTGACCGGAGCAGCGCGATGACAACGACAGCCCGATTGCAGGATGCGCGCGGTGCGCTGGCGCGGGGAGACCTGATCGCGGCCTATGACCTCGCCACCGCCGAGGGCGAGCCCGAAGACCGCGATCTTGCGTATTTTGAAGTGCGCGCGCTGGCCGGCCTTGGTGATTGGCGCAACGCACTGCGCCGCTATCGCGCAGCCGGAATCGCCGAACGGGGCGATGTGGACAGCCGCGCGTTGGAAGGGCGCATCCTGAAGGACGCAGCCTTTGCCGCAGCGCCCGCCGATCAACCAGCGCGCTTTGCGGAGGCAAGCGAGGCCTACGCTGCCGCCATCGGCGGACCGGACGATTTCTATGCGCCCATAAACGCCGCCGCCACTGCGGCGCTTGCCGGCGATCCGGCCCGCGCCGCTGACTATGCGCAGCGCGCCCTCGCCGCCCTGCAACCTGTGGCAAGACCCGATTACTGGGCACAGGCCACGCGGGCGGAGGCCCTATTGCTTCTGGGTCGCGTGACCGAGGCCGAAGATGCATTGCGGGCCGCGCCCGACTTGGCCGGGTCGAGCGTGACTGCCCGGGCCTCCACGTACCGCCAGCTTTCAGCGCTGGCGGCGAAGCAGGGGGTGACGGTGGACCTTTCCGCCATCCGCCCACCGCGCACCGCGCATTTCTGCGGCCACATGTTCCGGATCGATCCCGCAGCGGAAGCCCGTATTGCGCAGGAGTCGGCCGATGCGATCGCGCGGGAAGGCATCGGATGGGCCTTTGGCGCGCTTGCCAGCGGGGCCGACATTGTCATTGCCGAAGCCTGCCTTGCCGCAGGCGTGGAACTGCACGCCGTGCTTCCGTTCGACGAGGACGACTTCATTGCCGCCTCGGTCCTTCCCGCAGGTGCGGAGTGGCTTGACCGCTACAGGCGCTGCCGAGACGCGGCCAGCCGGACCTATGCCGCCTCCGCCATGCGCTATGTGGTGGACCCAAACCAGTTCGCCTTTGGCAGCGAAGTCGCCATGGGCCTTGCCCGCCTGCGCGCGGCGCAGGTGGGCAGCGAGGCGGTGCAGCTGGCAGTTTGGGATGGCGTGCCCTCGCACGGGGTCGCCGGCACCGGCGCCGACGTCGCGCGCTGGAAGGCGAGCGGCGGGCGCAGCGTGATCATCGATGGCGCGGGGCTTCCGCGCCCCAATGCCGCCAGCGCCTTTCCCGCACCGCCCCAAGCCGATGCGCCACGCGCCCTGCGGATCATGGTGTTTACCGACTTCAAGGGTTTTTCAGGCCTGCCCGAAGCCTCCGTGCCCGCATTCTGGCGCGGGGTAATGGGGCGTTGCGCCGATGTGCTGGCGCCCTTCAGCAGCCGCATAACTTCACGCAACACCTGGGGTGATGCGCTCTATCTTTCCTTCGACGAGGTGACGACCGCCGCCGAGGCGCTGGTCAGCCTGAGCGAGGCCATGGCCGCGCTGGATCTTGCGGAACTGGGCCTGCCGGCTGGCGGCGGCATGCGCATCGCCGCGCATTTCGGCGCAGTCTATGAAGTGGAAGACCCGGTCACGAACGCCGCCAACTACTATGGCAGCGAGGTGAGCCGCGCCGCCCGCGTAGAGCCGGTCACTCCACCAGCGCAGGTTTGGCTTACCGAGCCTATGGCCGCCGCCGTGGCGCTAAACGCGCCAGATCGCTTCGCCTGCCGCTATGTCGGCCGGATTGCGCTGGCCAAGAACCACGGCACGGAACGGATCTACCGGCTGGAACGGGTGGCGGGCTGATGCCGGCGTCGATTGCCGGAACCAGCGCCGCACGGTGCTAGGCTGGCCGTGACAGGGTGCGCGACACCGCATCGTGCCAGCCTGCAACCAGCCCCTGTCGCTTTGCCGCATCCATCACGGGCACGAAGCGGCGGCTGCAGGTCCAGGTCGCGGCCAGGTCGTCCAGGCCCGACCACACCCCAGTCGCCAGTCCGGCGAAGAACGCCGCCCCCAACGCGGTCGTTTCGAGATGCGCAGGGCGCTCCACCGTGGTTTCCAGCAGGTCCGCCAGGAACTGGCACAGCCAGTCGTTGGCCGCCATGCCGCCATCCACACGCAAAGCCGCGGGATAGCGTGCGCCATCGGCCTCCATGGTGCGGGCAAGGTCCAGCGTCTGGTATCCCACCGCTTCCAGAGCGGCGCGCGCCAGGTGCGCCTGGGTGCTGCCGAGCGTGAGGCCAAAGATCGCGCCGCGCGCATCCGGATCCCAATGCGGCGCGCCGAGCCCGGCAAAGGCGGGCACCATGTAAACCCCGTGGCTGTCGGGCACCTGGGTCGCCATGTCATCGGTATCACGCGCATGGGTGATCACGCCGATGCCGTCGCGCAGCCATTTCACCGCCGCGCCCGCAACGAAGATCGAACCCTCCAGCGCATAGGTCATCCGGCCGCCGAGGCGATAGGCCGGGGTGGTGAGCAGGCGGTTGTGCGAGGTGAAGGCGGTCTCACCCGTGTTGAGCAGCATGAAGCAGCCGGTACCATAGGTGGACTTGGCTTCGCCCGCGCCGAAGCAGGCCTGCCCGAACAGCGCCGCCTGCTGGTCGCCCGCCATGCCGGCGATCGGGATCGGCGCATCGAACAGGCCGGGCGCGGTCGTGCCGAATTCGTGCGCGTTGTCATGCACCTGCGGCAGGATCTGCAGCGGCACGCGCAGCAGGCGGCAAAGGTCTTCGTCCCAGCACTGACGGTGAATGTCATAAAGCATGGTGCGCCCGGCGTTGGTCACATCGGTGGCGTGAACCCTTCCCCCGGTGAAACGCCAGAGCAGAAAGCTGTCGATCGTGCCGAAGGCCAGCTCGCCTCGCTCCGCCCGCGCCCGCGCGCCGGGCACATGGTCCAGCATCCACGCCACTTTGGTGCCGGAAAAATAGGGATCGATCAGCAGCCCGGTCCGCGCGCCGACCAGCGGTTCGGCTCCATCGGATTTCAGAGCCTGGCACACATCGGCGGTGCGGCGATCCTGCCAGACGATGGCACGGTGGATCGGCTCTCCGGTGGCGCGGTCCCAGATCACCGCCGTCTCGCGCTGGTTGGTTATGCCGATGGCGGCCACCTGCCGGGCGGAAAGGCCCGCCTTGGCCAGCGCTTCACGCGCGGTGCCGAGAACATCGCGCCAGATGTCCTCAGGATCATGCTCCACCCAGCCCGGCTGCGGGTAATGCTGCGCGAATTCCGCCTGCGCGGTCGCCACCGGCCGCGCTTGACCGTTGAACACGATGGCACGCGTGGATGTCGTGCCCTGGTCGATCGCCAGCAGATGTGTCGCCTGGGTCATGGCAGATCCTCCTCGCGTCCCGCTTCTTGCCCGGAACCGTGTTGGCTGCAAGCCGGGTTGGCCCATCTCGTACAGGCATTCGGCTTTGCATTCGTCTCATTTGTCATTGGCTTCGCCGGTTCTTTTGCGCCAGCATGAAGCCGGCAGCGAAGCAGGAACCACACAAACATGCCTTCCCCCGTCGACCCGCCAGAATTCGACCTGTTGATCGTCGGCGGCGGGATCAACGGCGCGGGGATCGCCCGCGATGCGGCGGGGCGCGGGCTTTCGGTGATGTTGGTGGAGCAGGAAGACCTTGCCAGCCACACTTCATCCGCCAGCACCAAACTGATCCACGGCGGGCTGCGCTACCTGGAATACGGCGAGTTCCGGCTGGTGCGTGAATCGTTGATCGAGCGGGAGCGGCTGCTGGGCATGGCACCACACATCATCTGGCCACTGCGCTTTGTGCTGCCGCAGCTCAATTCACCGCGCCCGGCGTGGATGGTGCGGCTCGGCCTGTTCCTCTACGACCACATCGGCGGGCGCAAGATCCTGCCCGCCACGCAGACGGTGAACCTGCATAGCTCGGCCTTCGGCGCAGGGCTGAAGCGCGATGCGCGCAAGGCCTTCGTCTATTCCGACTGCTGGGTTGAGGACAGCCGGCTGGTGGTGCTCAACGCCATGGATGCCGCCGCGCGGGGGGCAACCGTCGCCACCCGCACCCGGCTGGTATCGGCACGGCGCGAAGGCGCCGCCTGGCAGGCGGAACTGGAGGACGCCCAAGGCCGGCGCACGGTGCGCGCGCGCTGTCTGGTCAATGCAGCGGGCCCATGGGTGGAAGACGTGCTGCAACGGACGGCCGGCGCGCGGCAGGATCGCGGCGTGCGGCTGGTCAAGGGCAGCCACATCGTTGTGCCCCGGCTCTACCCAGGCGATCACGCCTTCCTGCTGCAGAACGCGGACAAGCGCGTGGTCTTCGCCATTCCCTACGAGCGCGATTTCACCTTGGTCGGCACCACGGACGAGCCGTGGACCGGGGCACCGGGCAAGGCGGAGATCTCGCCGCACGAAACCGAGTACCTGTGCGCCACGATCTGCGCGTATTTCCAGCAGCAGATCACTCCGGCTGATGTGGTGTGGAGCTATGCCGGCATCCGCCCGCTCTATGATGATCACGCCGCCAGCGCCTCGGCCATCACACGCGATTATGTGCTGGATATCGACACCGCCGATGGGGTCGCGCCCATGCTCAGCGTGTTCGGTGGCAAGATCACCACGTTCCGCAAGCTGGCGGAACATGCGCTGGAAAAACTGGCGCCGTTCTTCCCGCTGGCCAGTGGTGCCTGGACCGGGGGGGCCGCACTGCCCGGCGGCGACATTCCGGGTGGGGACTTTGCCGCTTTCACACGCCGCCTGCAGTCAGACTATCCCGCCCTGCCGAAAAGCCTGCTCCACCGTCTCGCGCGCGCCTATGGGTCCCGCACGACTGATCTGCTGGGCAGGGCTGGCACTGTGCATGATCTCGGCGAGAATTTTGGCGGTGACCTGTTTGCCGCAGAGGTTGACTACCTTGTCGCCCACGAGATGGCACGCAGCGCCGAAGACGTGCTGTGGCGGCGCAGCAAGCTGGGTCTTCATGGCGCTGACCCGCACGCCTTGGCCAACTACATCGATCGCCAATTGGCTTTTCCCATTGGCTGACTACCGGCGCTGTCCAGCTCATGCAGGCTCCACCTTTGCGGAAGGTGAAGCCTCTGGCAGGCCCGGCGCAGCGTGAGGCCTGCCGGAGCTCCTTCAGATTGATCGCATCAATCTTTCAGCCGCGTTGCGTGCCAGGCAATGTGCTGGGCCATGAAGGTGGAGATGAAGTAATAGGAGTGGTCATAACCGGGCTGCATCCGGATCATTGCTGGTTGGCCGGCTTTGCTGCAGGCTTCCTGCAGCAATGAGGTCTTGAGCTGTTCATCGAGGAAGGTGTCAGCCCCGCCCTGGTCAACCAGCAGATCCGGCAGGCGCGCACCATCTTCGAGCAGGGCGCACGCATCGTATTCGCGCCAGGCCATGCGATCGGCCCCCAGATAACCCGCAAGCGCCTTCTCACCCCAGGGGCAGTTCAAAGGACTGACAATCGGGGCAAAGGCGCTGACCGAGCGAAACCGTCCAGGGTTGCGCAAGGCAATGGTCAATGCCCCGTGCCCGCCCATTGAATGGCCCGTGATGCCCTGGCGCCCCATGTCAACCGGAAACTCTTCGGCGATGAGGGCTGGCAGTTCGCGTTCAATGTAGGAGCGCATGCGAAAGTTGGCTGCCCATGGTGACCGGGTTGCATCCACGTAGAAGCCGGCCCCCTTGCCGAAATCGTAGGCCTCGTCATCAGGGACATCGTCCCCTCGGGGGCTGGTGTCAGGGGCAATCAGTATGATCCCGTGTTCAGCGCAGGCAGCGCGGAACTCGCCCTTTTCCGTGACATTCGCATGGGTGCAGGTCAGCCCCGAAAGGTACCAGAGCACTGGCATCGTTGCAGATTCGGCGTGGTCGGGCACAAACACCGAGAAAGTCATTGCCGTGCCCGTCTCTGCCGACTGATGGGTATAGACCCCTTGCGTACCAAAGTGGCTCTTGTTGGAGCTGACCTGTTCCATATGCTGCGGCCTCAGACGAAGGTGTACGAGCAGACCTTGTTGCCGGCCGGATCGCGCAGGTAAGCCGCATAGGCGCCGGGCAGGTGGCCGCGGGCACCCGGAGCACCTTCGCAGGTCCCACCGGCTGCAAGACCGGCAGCGTGGAATGCATCCACGTCGGCCGGCGAGGAAGCGGCAAAACCAAGGGTCACGCCGTTGCCAGAAGGCGCATCGCCGTTGCCAGGCTTCAGCACCAGGAACGCCGGCTTGGTCTTGCCGTAAAGCACAGCAGAATCCCCGAACGGCCCCATGTTCTTGATACCGAGCGGAGCCAGAGCAGCGTCGTAAAAGGCCGTCGACGTTGCAAGATCCTTCGCCCCCAGACAGGCATGCGAAAACACATCGTCGCCCGAAATCACTGGATCAGCCATCATGTTACTCCCTTTTGAATGATCAGAAGACGATGACGCTGCGGATGGACTTTCCGGCGTGCATCAGGTCGAAGGCGGTGTTGATCTCTTCCAGGCCCATGACGTGGGTGATCATGGGATCGATCTCGATCTTGCCGGTCATGTACATGTCGACGATCTTGGGCACGTCGGTGCGGCCCTTGGCGCCGCCGAAGGCGGTGCCGCGCCAGTTGCGG
>NZ_JAROCY010000001.1 GCF_029436685.1 Novosphingobium cyanobacteriorum | reverse complement strand
GCATCGGCAAGCTGCGCCACCCCGTCGTCGCGGGCTGACGCTGACAGCACCAGCGCTCCACAACGAACGTCCCGGAAAACCCACATGACAGGCCTCTCCTGAAACCGGGCAGGAGAGGCCTTGCCTTGCAAGAGAAGCAGCCTCGGGCAGCGCCGTTGCCCCCTGACGAATGGCCGAAGCAGGATCCCAGCCACCGCCTTGCGCGTGCGCGTCTGTGCTGTTGTGTTGCCGGGGAAGAAGCCCGCAGCGCTGGCTGCTAGGCCGCTGCTACCGAACTATCGCCCGCTATAGGCCGGGCTTCATGTCATCGGGCCAAGCTACCGAACGGCCTGCCTCCAGGTCCATGCAGACCAGCGTCGCCGTGGCCTCCAGCCGCCTCTCGTCGCCGCAGAACACGTCGGCGAGCAGGTCCACCGAGCTGCGTCCCACGCGCAGCACCGAAAGTCTGAAGTCGAGCAGGTCGCCAAGCTTGCTCGGGCTGAGAAAGGTGGTCTGGATCGACACAGTCGGCAGGCCCAAGCCACGCCGGAGATGCATCTCGGCAAAATCCACGCCGATCTCCTGTGAAAAATAATCCTCGACCGTGGCGTTGAGCATCTCGAAGTAGCGCGGATAAAAAACGATACCGGCTGCATCGACATGGGCGAAGCGCACCAAATGGGTAGAAGTGAAGGTCATCAGTCCGTCTCTTCCTCTGCTGCCAGCGATACCTTCAGGTTCGCCAGCAGCGAATGGAGTGATTGCATGTCGGCAGCGCTCATCTGGCGGAACATGCTGCCGATCCATTTATGGTGCGCCTCGGCGAGCAGCTTGAAATGCTCCCGGCCCTTTCTGGTCATCATCACGATCGTGCGACGCTTGTCCTCGGGCGGGGCCTCGGCGCTAAGATAACCGTCGGATTCCAGCTGGCGAACCAGCACGGTCACGTTGCCGTTCGAAACCAGCAGCAAGCGGGAAAGCTCGCTCATGGTCACCCCGTCAGGATTGCGTTCCAGCGCGGCCAGCACATCGAAGCGCGGCAGCGTCGTGTCGAACTGCTCGATGAAGCGGCGACGCAGGCGCTTCTCGATCGTCATCGAACAGCTCAATAGGCGCAGCAGGACGCGGATGTCCATCCGGCCGGTCAGTTCACCGTCGTGCTTTTCGGGAATCGATATGTTCTGGTCGCCGCTGGACAAGGCCAGATCCTCCTGCTGACTGCCGTACCGCTCACCGAGCCTGAGGCTGCAGAGTGCGTGTCATTTGCGCGAGCCCTAGAGCATAGGCGGGGGGCACGGCAATCTTCTGCCCCGATCGTGCCGCCGCGCGCATGGTCCAGGACGGGTCCGCCAGATGCGGACGGCCCAACGCGACAAGATCCGCCCGGCCTGCAGCCAGGATCGAGTTGACATGATCGGCCTCGTAAATGTTGCCCACGGCGATGGTGGCGCAACCCGCCTCATTGCGGATCTGGTCCGAAAACGGCGTCTGGAACATGCGACCGTAGACCGGGCGGGCCGAAGCGGCTGTTTCGCCCGCAGAGACGTCGACGATGTCGGCTCCTGCGTCCTGGAACGCGGCGGCGATCCGGACGGCCTCGTCGGGGGTAACGCCGGCGCTGCCGACCCAGTCGTTCGCAGAAATCCGGACGGCAAGGGGGAGGGCTTCACCCCATGCATCACGCATCGCACAAAAGACCTCGAGCGGATAGCGCAGCCGGTTTTCCAGCGACCCGCCGAATTCATCGTCGCGGTGGTTCAGCACGGGCGAGATGAAGCTCGACAGCAGGAAGCCGTGGCCGGCCTGGAGTTCGATCATGTCGAAGCCGGCGGCCTTGGCTCGAGCCGTGGCTGCGACGAAGTCTGCAATGACCGCGTTCATGTCCGACCGGCTCATCGCGCGCGGCACCTGGCTGCCGGGCTTGTAGGGAAGGGATGATGCCGCAATCAGCGGCCAAGCGGCTTCCTGCAGCGGCCGGTCAGGCTGGACGTGGCCTGCTTCGGTTGCGCCACGTGCGCCGGCATGGCCGAGCTGGACGCAGATCTTCGCCTCAGAGTTGGCGTGGGCAAACGCCACGATCTTCTTCCATGCCTCGGCCTGCTGGTCATTCCACAGACCGGGGCAATGCGGCGTGATCCGGCCGGTCTCGCTGACCGCAGTCATCTCGGTCACCACCAGTCCGGCACCGCCCATGGCCCTTGCCCCGTAATGGACCATATGGAAATCGCCTGGCACGCCATCTTCGTCCGCCGAGTAAGTGAGGATTGGCGAGACCACTACGCGGTTGGCAATTGTCAGGTTGCGCAGCAGCAGCGGCGCAAACATGGGTTCGGCGGGGCGGTTGCCCGGCTCGACCCCGGACTGGCGCTGGAACCACTGCTCCACTTCGGCCAGCCATGCCGGATCACGCAGCCGCAGGTTTTCATGGCTTACACGCTGGGAACGGGTCAGCAGCGAATAGGCGAACTGCTTGGGTGCGAAATCGATATAGCGGTCCAGCGTCTCGAACCATTCGGTGGAGTTACGCGCAGAATTCTGGATCTTCAGCACCTCGGTATGACGCTCGGCGCGATATTCCTCCAGCGCGGCCGCCATGCTCTCGCGATCGTGGGCAACGTGCGGACGGCTCATCACTTCGGCCAGCTTGATCGCATCTTCCAAGGCCAGCTTGGTGCCCGATCCGATCGAGAAGTGCGCTGTGTGCGCAGCGTCCCCGAGCAGGACGACGTTGTCGAACGACCAGCGCTCGCACAGGATGCGGCGGAAATTTATCCATGCCGCAGAGCCACGCAGGTGGCCCGCGTTGGTCAGCAATGGTTCGCCATCAAGGTGACGGGCAAAAATCCGCTCGCAGGCCGCAATTGCATCGGCCTGCTCCATCGTGTCGAAGCCAAGCCCGCGCCATGTAGCTTCCGAGCATTCGACGATGAAGGTCGAGCGCGTCTCGTCGAAGCGATAGGCATGAGCCCAGATCCAGCCCGCCTCGGTCTTCTCAAAAATGAAGGCAAAGGCATCGAACAGCTTTGCCGTACCGAGCCAGATGAACTTGTTGGCGCGGGTCTGGATGTTCACGTCGAAGCGGTCTTCGTAATGGCTGCGGATGCGGCTGTTGATCCCATCCGAAGCCACGATCAGATCATAGTCCGACCATTGGGAGAGGTCGGCATCGAACTCGGTTTCGAACTCCAGCCGCACGCCCAATTCGCGCGCGCGATCCTGCAGGATGTTCAGCAGGCGCTTGCGCCCGATGCCGATGAACCCATGCCCGCCCGAGCGTTCAACATGGTCACCCACGACCACTTCGATATCATCCCAATGCGCAAATTCGGCCTGGATCGTTGCGGCACTGACGGGATCATTGCTGCGCAGGTTCTCAAGGGTCTGGTCGGAGAAGACCACGCCCCAGCCGAACGTGTCGCCGGCCTTGTTGCGCTCCACGACCACGACATCATGGCCGGGATCACGCAGCTTCAATGAGATGGCGAAATAAAGGCCGGCTGGGCCACCGCCGAGACATGCGACTCTCATCTACCATACTCCCATATTTCAAACTTAAAATAAATGGCCAGTTGCACGCCTTTCCGGCGTCAATTCCCACAATTCCAAGTCCCCGTTGCAGCCATCGTCGGGACTCATTCGTTTTAAACTTGAACTAATCGTATCCGGCTGTCCAGTGCCACGTTGCCAAGCCTGTGCTCAATTCTCGCCCAGATTATCGTAGAGCAGGTTGAGGAGGTCGATCAGCTGCGCAAAATCCCTGGCAGACAGGTTGCGTATCACCTTGTGATAGGTGGGCGAAGTCACTTGCCGCGCCTGCGCAAGCTTCGCTTCACCGTCTTTGGTCAGGAGCACCTCAGTCACCCGCGCATCGCGCTTGCTTGGGGCGAGGCGGACAAGGTTCGCCGCGGCCATGCGCTGCACGATCCGCGTCATGGTCGAAAGAGGGATCACTGCGGAGTCGGCAATGTCGCGCACGCCACGTGGGTTTTCCTCGCCCAGGATCATCAGCACCCGCCAGCAAGGAATATCCAGTCCGATATCCCGCAGCGCGGCCTCAATCACCGCGTTGTAGCGGCTGGCAAGCCGGTTCACGAGGTAGAACGGGTAGGAGGCGACCTGAAAGGCAGGGGTTCCAGGGTCGCCAAGAAGCCGCTTGTCCAAAACGAAATTTCCTCCGGTTTCGCGTCCCTTACATTCTCTTGTGGATGAACACAACGTGCATATGCAACTTTTTTGGTTGCACGTGCACGTAAATCTGGCACAGTCGGCATGTCCTTGCCTCTTCGGGGAGAGAATCATGTCGGGAACCACGCTCACCCAGTTCGCCGCCGCCGTCAGCAGCGGTGCCATCAAGACTATCGACCTGACGCAGACCCTGTCGGAAGACACCCCGGTTCTCGTCCTGCCCGAGCCGTTCGGCCAGACTGCCGCCTTCAGCCGCCAGGAAATCTCCTGCTATGATGAGCGCGGCGTTGCATGGCATTGGAACAACTTCACCACGGGCGAACACACCGGCACCCATTTCGATGCGCCGGTCCACTGGGTTACCGGCAAGGACCTTCCCGAGAACACGGTCGATACCATTCCGCCCGTGCGCTTTACGGGGCAAGCCGTGGTGATCGACGCGTCGGCAGAAGCCGCCGCCGACGCTGATTTTGTCCTCACCGCAGAATTCATCCGGGCCTGGGAGGCAGCACATGGCGCCATTCCCGCAGGCTGCTGGGTACTGCTTCGCACCGACTGGTCCAAGCGTTCTGGCGATGCATACACCAACCGACGCGAGGATGGTGCCCACACGCCGGGGCCTGATCCCGAAGCCATCCGATACCTGATCGAGACGCGCCGCATCCTCGGCTTTGGCGTGGAGACAATTGGCACCGATGCTGGCCAAGCGCACTTGATGGACCCGCCTTACCCTGCGCACACACTGCTCCACGGCGCGGGTCTCTATGGCTTGCAGTGTCTGGAGAACCTCGATCTCCTGCCGCCGACCGGTGCTTTCATCGTCGCTGCGCCGCTCAAGATCGCGGGCGGCTCCGGCAGTCCCTTGCGCGTTCTCGCGTTCGTCGAGGGCTGATCCATGGCTGAGAGGTCGTTCAAGAAGGAAGTCGAGAAGCTGCGCCTCGGCGCTGGCGAACATTTTGAGGGTGAGGGCATCCTAGCCGTCACCAAGGCGCTGCTGCAGGCTGGTGTCGCCTATGTCGGCGGCTACCAGGGCTCACCCATCAGCCACCTTATGGACGTATTTGCCGATGCAGATCCTTTGCTGCGGGAACTGGGCGTCCACTTCGAATCCAGCGCCAACGAGGCTGCTGCCGGGGCCATGTTGGCTGCATCGGTCAACTATCCTCTTCGTGGCGCGGTCGCGTGGAAGTCTGTTGTCGGGACCAATGTCGCATCCGATGCGCTATCCAACCTGGCCTCGGGCGGCGTCACTGGCGGTGCCCTCATCATCATCGGCGAGGACTATGGCGAGGGCTCTTCGATCATGCAGGAGCGCACCCACGCTTTTGCCATGAAATCGCAGATGTGGCTGCTTGATCCTCGGCCGAACCTGCCAACGATGGTGGACATGGTGGAAAAGGGCTTTGAGCTCTCCGAGGCTTCGAACACGCCGGTGATGATCGAAATGCGCGTGCGCAGCTGCCACATGACCGGAAGTTTCGTTGCAAAGGACAACAAACGTCCGCCGATGACGGTGGGTGACGCCGCGCAAGCTCCCACACGCGATCTTGACCGGATTGTGTTGCCGCCGGCCATCTTCCTGCACGAAGTCGAGAAGGTCGAGAAGCGCTGGCCCGCCGCGCAGGCCTTTGTCCGTAACAACTGCCTCAACGAATGGTTCGGCCCGGAACGGGATGATATCGGGATCATCGTTCAGGGCGGACTGTTCAACACGCTCAACCGCGCCCTCGAGCTTGCCGGCCTGTCCGATGCCTGGGGTGGTGCAAAGCTGCCGATCTATTGCCTCAACGTAGTCTATCCGCTGGTTGCCGACGAGGTCGTGGAGTTCTGCACAGGCAAGAAGGCGGTCCTCATCCTGGAGGAAGGCCAGCCCGAATTCATCGAGCATGAACTGAACACGATCCTGCGCCGGGCGGATCTGGACACGCGCCTTGTCGGAAAAGATGTTCTGCCGCGCGCTGGAGAGTATTCGGGGCAAGTGATCGGAGACGGGCTTGCCCGGTTCCTCGACCAATGGTCACCCGAGCGCGCGCCAGCCCGTCAGATGGCTGTGCCGGTGGAGCCCGAACTCGCCGTGAATGTGCCGGCGCGTCCGGCCGGGTTTTGCACCGGCTGTCCGGAAAGGCCGATCTTCTCAGCGATGAAGCTGGTCCAGCGCGAGCTCGGCCAACTCCACGTTTCGGCCGACATTGGGTGTCATCTCTTCTCAATCCTGCCGCCGTTCCATATCGGCAATACCACGATGGGATATGGCCTTGGCACGGCAGGCGCTTCCGCGTTCAGGCCCAATGCCGGAGGCAAGCGCGCGGTGGCGATGATGGGCGATGGCGGCTTCTGGCACAACGGCCTCACATCGGGCATCGGCAATGCGGTTTTCAACCAGGATGATACCGTGACCATCGTTGTGGATAACGGCTATTCGGCGGCCACCGGGGGGCAGGACATCCTTTCCTCGCGCGCGAACAACGATATCCGCACTACCAATCATCCCATCGAAAAGGCTGTGCGCGGGATGGGCGTGCGATGGGCGCGCACATTGACCCGCACTTACGACGTTGCCCGCTTGCGCGATACGTTGCGTGAAGCCCTGACCTCGCCGGAGAAGGGCCCCAAGGTCATCGTCGCGCAGTCCGAATGCATGCTCAACAAGCAGCGCCGGATCAAGCCGCAGCTGGCCAAGGCGGCCAGTGAAGGCAAGCGCGTGGTGCGCGAACGCTTTGGCGTCGATGCCGATACCTGCACCGGGGATCACGCCTGCATCCGCCTATCCGGCTGCCCTTCGCTGAGCATCCGGCCCAATCCGGATCCGCTGCGTCAGCATCCAGTCACCCACATCGACAACAGCTGCGTGGGATGCGGCAATTGCGGCGAAGTCGCCCATGCTGCGGTGCTGTGTCCCTCATTCTGGAAGGCCAGAATCATTACCAATCCGCGCCGGTGGGAACGCGTTGCAGCAAAGGCGCGCAATTGGATCATCGGGGCTCTGCAGCGCAGCCACGCGCGTACCTTGGCAGCAAGGGCATTCTGATGGAAATCTTCAATCAACACCGCGATCGCATTACCATCGCCATTCTCGCCCTGGGGGGCGAAGGCGGCGGCGTGCTCGCTGACTGGATACAAGTCGTCGCCCGGCAGAACGGTTATGTCGCGCAGGGCACGTCCGTTCCCGGCGTTGCCCAGCGCACCGGCTCGACCGTCTATTACATCGAACTCGCCCGTATAGGCGCCGCAGGTGGAAACCGGCCCGATCCTGTGCTGGCGATGATGCCAGTGCCGGGCGATGTCGACATCGTGATCGCATCGGAGCTGATGGAAGCGGGCAGGGCGATCCTGCGCGGCTTTGTCAGTAAGGACCGGACCACGTTGATCGGTTCGACGCACCGCGTCTATGCCATCTCGGAAAAGTCCGCGCTGGGTGACGGGACCGGCGCCAATGCGCGCATTCTCGATGCGGCAGAGCGCCGCGCGGCCCGGTTCATCGGCTTCGACATGGCGGAAGCGGCCCAGTCTGCGGGCAGCGTAATCAGCTCGGTCATGTTCGGGGCACTGGCCGGCAGCGGCTCTCTGCCGTTCTCCCGTGAAGCCTTCGAAGACGCCGTGCGGCACGGGGGCAAGGCGGTGGCCGCCAACCTGAAGGGCTTCGCCTGCGGATTCGATGCTGCCGGTCGTAGCAACCCGGCACCAGCCGAGGCCACAGGTCCGCGTGCACCAACCACTCCGGCTGGGCGTGCGCTGCACGATCGCCTGGGCCGCTCCCTGCCCGAAGACGCCCATCCACTAGCCACGGAAGGCGTCGCCAGGCTGATGGAATGGCAGGATGCGCGCTATGCCGAACTCTATCTTGATCGGGTTGAGGACCTGGCCCGCATTTCCCCGGCGCTGGCAGCTCCGGCTGCGCGTCATCTTGCACTGTGGATGGCTTACGACGATCCAATCCGCGTGGCTGATCTCAAGATCCGCGCAACCCGCAGCGCACATATTGCGCGGGAAGTGCGAGTAGGCAGCGGGCAACTGCTCCGCGTGACCGAATACATGCATCCTCGCCTCCAGGAAGTGTGTGAAACGCTGCCGCGTCGCATCGGTTCACGCATTCTTGCCAGCGACGGATGGCGCCGCCGGCTTGCGCCCTTCTTCGCGCGCGGTCGCCATGTTGAAACCACCGGTCTGCGCTGGTTCATCGTGCTGCGCCTGCTAGCAGCGTTGCGGCCGCTTCGCCGCGGCAGTCTGCGCTACGCCATGGAGCAGGAGCGCATTGGCCGCTGGCTGAACCTTGTCCGCGATGTTGCGCGCAGCGATGCCGATGCTGCGGTCGAGATCCTCGGCTGCCAGGCATTGGTGAAGGGCTATTCTGATACTTTCGAGCGCGGCATCGCCAATCTCGAAACAATCTTGTCCTTGGTTGAAAGCCATATCATCGGCGCACCGGATGCTGCGGCGAAGATCGCCTTGCTCCGCGATGCTGCGCTCAAGGATGAAGAAGGAAAAGCTCTGGGCTGCGCAGTTTCTCAAGTGGTGCCGACGCGCGCGGCTTCGTGAAAAGCACCGCACTGGGCGAACAATCGCAGCACTGGCCGCATATCCCTGCACAACCACTCGCACCTATCCTCATCCCACAACGATCTTTTGGGGATGAAGAATGGTTCGCAGAATCGGAATCATCGGCGGCGGTATTGCAGGGCTCGTCACCGCCAAGACGCTCAGGCAGTTCGGCCACGACGTCATGGTCTTCGAAAAGGAAAGCGAGGTCGGTGGCGTATGGGCTTCGTCGCGGCGCTATCCAGGGCTTACCACGCAGAACCCGCGTGAAACCTACGCCTTTGCCGATTTCCCGATGCCATCATCCTATCCGGAATGGCCGTCGGGCACGCAGATGCAGGCCTATCTTGAATCCTACGTGGATCACTTCGGCTTCCGCAGCGCTATCCGGCTCGGCTCGCAGGTGCTCAATGTGGCGCCGGCAGGGCCTCGCTGGCGCATTGCGGTGCGCGATGTGGAAACCGGTGGGGAGAGTGACCAGATCGTCGATGTCGTGATCGTCTGCAACGGCATTTTCTCCATCCCGTCGATTCCGCAGTTCCCCGGAAGCGATGCTTTCAGGAACGCAGGCGGGCAGATCCTGCATACGAGCGAATTCACCGACATCGATCTCGTCAATCGCCGCCACGCCCTTGTGATCGGTTATGGCAAGTCCTCGTGCGATGCGGCCGTCGCAATTGCGCGGACCGCCGCCTCCACCCGCGTTGTCGCCCGTCATCTTATCTGGAAGATTCCGAAGAAAATCGGGAACGTCGTCAATTTCAAGCACCTCTTCCTCAATCGGATGGGCGAAGGGCTCTTCCGCTACATCAACGTGCGCGGCTTCGAGCGCTTCCTGCACGGCCCAGGTCTGCCCTTGCGCAACAGCATGCTCGGCACCGTGCAGGGCATCATCAGCCGGCAGCTCGGCCTCAGGCGCATCGGCCTTGAACCGGCGGGCAAGCTTGAAACAATCGCCCGTTCGACGGTCAGCCTCGTCACCGATGGCTTCTACGAAGGTGTTGCTGATGGCTCGATCGGTTTCTCCAATGGCGAAATCGTCGAGCTGACAGCCGGTGAAGCAAGGCTCAGCGATGGCAGCACGGTACCTGCCGACGTGATCGTGTGCGGCACTGGCTGGCACCAGCGCTGCGACTTCCTGGCGCCCGAGGTCCTTGCCAAGGTAACCGATAAGAGGGGGAACTTCCGCCTATATCGCTCGGTCGTGCCGGTCGGCGTGCCGGGGCTGCTCTTCAACGGGTATAATTCGTCGTTCTTCAGCCAGCTCAACGCCGAAGTCGGAGCCCTCTGGATCGCCGACTTCCTCGGTGGCGGGATCAGGCTGCCAAGCGAGGCGGAGCAGAATGCCTATGTGGACAGCCGTCTCGCCTGGATGGAGGCCCGGACCGATGGCAAGCACAGCAAGGGCACCAACATCATCCCGTTCTCGATCCACCACATCGACGAGCTGCTTCATGAGATGAAGCTGCAGCTGCCGCTGCTCATGAGGCTCAAGCACTGGTTCGTGGCGATCGATGCTGCGGACTACGGCGGCTTGCTGCCGCGGCTTATGAAACGCCATGGAGTTCCGGCAAAGCGCCCGGCAGCTTCCGCCGCCCGCAATACCGCCCACGCCTGACAGGAGGATAACCGATGGGACAGCTTACCGGGAAAGTAGCAATCGTCACCGGCGGTGCCGCCTCGATCGGCGCAGCGATCAGCCGGAAGCTTCACGGCGAGGGCGCGCACGTGGTCATTGCGGCCCGCTCTGAAGCAAAGGGACGGGCGATCGAGGCAGAACTGGGCAAAGGAGCCCTGTTCATGCAGACCGACATCACCGATGACAGCGCGTTGGAGGCCCTCGTCGCCAGGGCGGTATCGGAGTTCGGCCGGCTCGACGTGGTGGTCAACAACGCCTGCTCCTATGGCGACGAAGGCCCTGCCACACCGCGTGCCGTCTGGCTTGACACGCTCAACGTAAACGCCGTTTCCGCCGCCATCCTCGGCGAACTGGCCCGGCCTCACCTCGCGGCTGTCGGCGGCAATATCGTCAACATCGGCTCGATCTCGGGCCGCTTCGCTCACGTCGGCCGCTGGGCCTATCCGGTTTCAAAGGCCACGCTGGCGCACCTCACGCGGGCGCAGGCGCTCGAGTATGCTGCTGAACGCATCCGGGTGAACATGGTCACGCTCGGCCATATCTGGTCAGATCCGTTCGATGGCCTGACTACCGGCGATCGCGCCCATGCCGACAAGGTTTCGGCGGACCTCAATCTGCTGGGGCGGGTTGCCGATGCCGAGGAGGTGGCCAGTGTGGTCGCGTTTGTCGCTTCTGATGCCGCCAGCTACATGACCGGCAGCGAAACCGCGGTTGATGGTGGCTATAGCGTTCTGGGGCCTGAGCGGCGCATTCCGTTGATGCCCTTGCTCGCCGGCCAGGGTTGAGCGGGCGATGGGCGCGGATAGGGCGGCGGATGCCGATTTCGTCATAGTCGGCAGCGGCATCAACGCCCTTGTCTGCGGTGCGGCGCTGGTGCTGCGCGGGCACAGCGTGTTGATGCTGGAGCGCGAGGACCAGCCCGGCGGCTGCATCCGCACCGAGGAGCTGACGCTTCCCGGGTTCCGCCACGATACGCTTTCCACGCTTTACCCATTGTTCCTGACCGCGCCGCACTATGCGGAGCTGGGGCCCGAGCTGGCGCGCCATGGCCTCGTCTTTCGCAACAGCCCGACGCCGACTGCCGTGGTCCGTCCCGATGGTGCGAGCCTGATCTTCCGGACTGATCGCGCCGCCAACACTGCCGCCCTTGAGGCCTGCGCGCCAGGCGATGGAGACGCTTATGCCCGCGCAATGGCCGAAGTCGAGCGGATAGCGCCGCTGGTGTTCGGTCTGCTAGGTGGCCGGTTGTGGTCATGGCAGACGATAAGGCTGCTGCTCGGCGAGGCGCGGCGGCAAGGCATTCGCGGCCTTGCGCGCACCTTCGGCCTGATGCTGCGCTCATCGCGTGCATGGCTGGAGCAGGATTTTCGCGCTGGCCTCTCGCGCGGTCTGTTCGCGCCGTGGGTGCTGCATGTGGGCCTCTCTCCCGAAAGCACGGCATCGGCCCTGATGAACCGGCTGGTGCTCTTCTCGCTCGAGGCAGTCGGCAGCCCGATGGTGGAAGGCGGCAGCGCGCGCATTGTTGAAGCCTTTGCCGGTCTGATTGCTGAAAAGGGTGGTCGGATTCGGACCGGGACCGACGTGGAACGCGTGCTGGTGGAAGGCGGCCGTGCGCGCGGCGTGCGACTGCGCGGCGGCGAGGTGCTTCGTGCGCGCAAGGCGGTGATCGCCTCGGTAACGCCAACGCAGCTCTACGAACGATTGCTGGTCGAGGCGCCGGTGGACGATGCGGCACGCGAGGAGGCCGGTGCGTTCCGTTATGGCCGGGGCGAAATGCAGATTCACCTTGCGCTGTCCGAGCCGCCTGCCTGGCCGGACCCTGCCCTGCAGAACGTGGCGATGCTGCACCTGACGCCGGGTCTCGACGCCGTTTCTCGCGCGGTCAACGAAGCCGAGCGTGGTCTCCTGCCGGCGGATGCGACGATCGTGGTGGCGCAGCCAGTCGCCGTCGATCCCACGCGCGCGCCTGAGGGCAAATGGATCTTCTGGATCCAGCTTCAGGAGCTGCCGCGTGATGGCTGCCTGACAGGCGATGCGCTGGGCGAGATTGCCATCCCGGAAGACGGTCATTGGACCGAGGCTGTGCGTGAGGCCTATGCCGACCGTATCGTCGACCGGCTTTGCATGCTGATCCCTAACCTTCGCGAAAGCATTCTGGCGCGGCATGCGATCAGCCCGGCGGACTTGCAGCGACTGAACATCAACCTTGTCGGCGGTGATCCCTATGGCGGTGATTGTGCGCTCGACCAGTTCATGGTGTGGCGACCGGGCGCAACGCCGGCCAATCATGCCACGGCAGTTCCCGGCCTTTACCAGATCGGCGCCTCGACCCACCCGGGGCCCGGGCTGGGAGGCATGTCGGGGTATATGGTCGCCAAGCTGCTGGGGTGATCAGAAAGACGCATTGCCCGCATATGCCGCGCAGCCACTGCATAGTCCGCCCGCCGCCGATTGCTTCTACTTGCACGTAATTTCCGCCCACAGAGGACGGGATGCAATCGGGGAAAATCGGTGATGCAAGATCTCAAGCACGTATCGATGCTGGCAGTAACGCTGGCGCTTTGTGCGGTTTCCGGCACAGGCTATGCCCAGGAAGCGGAGGCTGGCAGCGGAGCAGTTCCCGCCACAGCCACCCAGCAGCAGAATGCTGCGGGCGACAGCCGTGTCGATGCACTTTCCGGCGAAATCACCGTGACAGCGCGCAAGTTCGAGGAAAAGGCACAGGCGGTTCCGTTGGCGATCTCGGCCTTTTCCGGCAAGGCGCTTGAAGCGCGTGGGCTGGACAACATCAACGGCGTGGCAACATTCACGCCGAACATGACCTTCCAGAGCAATCCGAGCTTCGGCGGCGCCAGTTCTTCCGCCGCGATCTACATTCGCGGCATCGGGCAAAAGGAATTCCTGCCGACTACAGAGCCGGGCGTGGGCGTCTATGTCGATGGCGTCTATGTGGCGCGTTCGGTGGGTGCCATGCTCGATCTGGTCGATGTCGACCGGGTCGAGGTTCTGCGCGGCCCGCAGGGCACCCTGTTCGGCCGCAACACGATCGGCGGCGCGTTGAGCCTGACGACGAAGAAGCCAAGTGACCGCCGTGAGATGTCTGGCCAGGTCACCACGGGGCGATTTGACCGCATCGACGCCAAGGTCATGGCCAACCTGCCGCTGACCAATACGCTGGCGTTGCGCGTTTCAGGCGCGAGCATGATGCGAGACGGCTATGTGCAGCGGGTGGTCGACAACAAGGACCTGGGCAATGTGAATACCAAGACCGGGCGCTTGCAGCTTCGCTGGAACGCGGCGCCAAACCTTGAGATCAACCTGTCGGTCGATGGTACGGAGGAGCGCAACAATGGACCGGCTCTCACGCTCAAGGGCGTGGACTTGCGCTCGGCGATCTTCAATCCCTCCAATCTGCCGATGCTTCCCCCCGGCAGCCCGCCAACCGCAGGCAGTTATGTCATCAATCCGCCCTTCGATGCGCCGGTCGACAATTTTGCGCTGCTGAACAACTATGTTGCGACGTTCCTTGGCGGTCAGAACTGCCTGGGTTTCGCGCCCTACAGCCCCACCGGGTCGGCAGCGGCATGTTATGACGACCGCTATGCCAGCGTGACCCAGGACTTCGGCACGGCACCGCAGTATTCGCGCAATCGCATCTGGGGGGCGAGCGGCAACATCGACCTCGATCTGGGTCCGGTGCAGTTGAAGTCGATCACGGCCTATCGCCGCCTTGACGGAACGTTCTCACGCGATGGCGACCATTCGCCGATCCTCGTAAGCCAGTTCTATGACCAGCTGACCGACAAGCAGTTCAGCCAGGAGCTGCAGCTGCTGGGCCGCGGCATGGGCGGCAGTCTCAAGTACGTGGCCGGGCTGTACTACTTCAGCGAAACCGGCAACAACATCAACATACTGGACTTCACCCCGGTTTATTTCCAGTCGGGTGGAAAGTTTTCGACCAAGAGCTACGCAGCCTTCGGCCAGGCGACCTACTCGTTCGGGGGGGTGTTCGATATCACTGCCGGCCTGCGCTATACCAAAGACGACAAGGCGTTCCTGCCCGACCAGACGATCTTCACTGACCGCACCCCGGGGCAACAGTTGATCAACGGCAGCCCGAACACCCCGCAGACGCGCATTCTGCCCTATGTGCGGGTGAAACGCAGCGAGAGCGACGTGACGCCCATGGTCAACCTTGCCTGGCACATCACGCCGGACTCAATGGTCTACGCCTCGTTCTCGCAAGGGTTCAAGTCAGGCGGCTTTGTGCAGCGCGTGTTCCCGCCGCTGGCCGCAACGCCCGAATTCGCCGCGGAGAAGGCGACAGCTTATGAAGCTGGCTTCAAGACCCAGTTGCTGGATCGCAAGCTGACAATCAATGGTGCGGTGTTCCTGACCAAGTATGACAATCTGCAGGTCCAGGTGTTCACCGGTGTCGCTCCGGTCACCAAGAACGCAGCGGCGGCCGAGATCAAGGGTGCCGAACTGGAAGTGCGGCTTTCGCCGGGTAATGGCTGGTTCGTGGAGGGCAGCGCCGGTTTCCTTGACCCGCGCTACACCAGCATCGATCCCGCCGCGACCGAGATCACCAAGGCTTCGCGCTTCGAGCGCATATCCAAATGGACGGTAAGTGCATCGCTGCTCAAGAGCATTCCTATCGGCGAGAGCGAATTAACCCCGCGTATCGATTGGTCTTATCGCTCGGGGCAGTTCATGGACGCTCTCAACACACGGGAAATCCTTCAGCCGGGTTATTCGCTGGTGAATGCCAGCATTGCCTATGACTTCCCGGGCAAGCGGCTCAGCCTTACCGGCGGCGTGACCAACCTTACGGACGAACGTTATCTCGACAGCGGCATCTACGGAACCTCGTTCCGCAGCTATGAGACGCTCTATGCGCGTCCGCGCGAATGGTATGTCTCGCTGAAGTGGAAAATCTGAGGCCGCATCACCGGCGGCTTTCCCAAGAAGGATTTGCATTCTGAAGCAGTAATGACACAATCGTGGGTGCGGCGTGCTTCGTACGCCGCACCTGTCAGGAGAAGGTATGACAGTGGTTCCCAGCCCGCTACAGGCCTTCAGTCGGCTCTCATCGAACGACGTGGATTTCGTTCGAGACAGCGTGGCAAAGGTCTTCTGCTCGCACCAGCTTGAGCCGCAAACTGGTGTACGGGAACTCAAGGCCTGGCAGAATAGTGTGCCGCTTGCGAAAAGTACGGTCAGCGTAATGAGTTACGGGGCACCTGTAACCATCGATCCGGGTTACCTTGAGACATTCTACCTGATGATGCTGCCATTTTCCGGCCGTGCCGAGATCATGGCAGGTGATCGCACTTTCGTGTCTGACCAGCATACCGGCAGCCTGCTCAACCCCGATCAGTCCGTGCGGATGAACTGGGAAGGAGACTGTGCCAAGCGCATGGTGCGAATCGAGCGTACCGCGATGGAGCAGCAACTCTCTCGCCTGCTGGACCGACCACTGCGCCAGCCGCTGCGGTTCGACCCGGTGATGCGCATGGATTCGCGCGCGATGGTCTGGTGGCGCTATGTCGGTCTTCTAATCGACGAATTGGACTCGCTCGGCCCGCAATCTTCAAAGACAGCAACCGTCAGCCAGCTGGAATCTCTGCTGATGACCAGTGTGCTCGAAGTCCAGCCACACAACTACAGCGAGGCGCTCTCCCAGCCGCGCGGAGCGATCGCACCCCGCCACGTTCGGTTGGTGGAACGCTATATCGAAGCGCATGCACATGAGCCGATCGACCTGACGCGCCTGATCGAGGTGAGCGGGGTCAGCGCGCGGTCTCTGTTCGACGGTTTCCATCGCTTTCGCGGTACATCACCGATGGCGTACCTGCGCAGCGTGCGGCTGAAGGGGGTGCGCGATACATTGCTCAGCGGCCCTGTCGGCAAAACGGTTTCGGAGATCGCCACCGAATGGCAGTTCTTCGAACTGGGCCGCTTTGCCGGGCTATACCGCCAGTGCTATGGCGAGACACCGTCGCAAACCTTGCGCAGTGCCACCCGTTGATCGGCAGGATATCGACATGGTGACGTTCTGCGGTTGCAGCAAGGCTTGCTGCAAGCGGCCAGCTCGATCCTGATCAGAAGCAATGGAACCTTCGCACTGAAGGTGTGGGGAATGAAGGTTGCCGCTCGGTCATCGACGAGATCTGATCAGGCAGATCACCGGCCTTGCGGAACGACACCATCTGAAGAATGCGCAGAATTGCGGTCGGTGGTGCTGGAACGCGACTGATCATTGGCTCTGAGGGGGCACCACCAATGACATTGCGGTTCGCCGATCAGCCGCTAGCGTAGCGGCCATGAAGAACCTGCTCCTTGCCGCGTCCGCCACGCTTTCGCTGATCGCCACCACTGCCCGGGCAGATGACATCGCCGCGCAGATCCGGGCCGACATGCCGGGCCTGATGGCCACCTATCGCGATCTGCACCAGAACCCTGAGCTGAGTTTTCAGGAAGTACGCAGCGCCGCCATCCTGGCCACGGCGGCGCGCAAGGCGGGTTTTGAAGTGACGGAGAAGGTGGGCAAGACCGGCGTCGTGGCGGTGCTGCGCAACGGGCCGGGGCCAACCGTGCTGATCCGTGCAGACATGGATGGCCTGCCTGTGGTGGAGCAGACCGGGCTGCCCTTTGCCAGCAAGGCGCGGGGCGTTTCCACCGCCGGGGTGGAAAGCGGGATCATGCACGCCTGCGGACACGATACGCACATGACCGCATGGATCGAGACCGCGCGGCTGCTGGCGAGCCACCGCAAGGACTGGCAGGGTACGCTGGTGATGATCGGCCAGCCGGCCGAGGAGATCAACAGCGGGGCCGACGCGATGCTGGCCGACGGACTGCTGACGCGCTTTCCCAAGCCGGACTACACCATCGCCTTTCACGACAGCGCCAGTCTGCCTTCAGGAACGGTGGGTGTGCGGGCGGGCTTTGCGCTGGCCAATGTGGACATGATCGACCTGACGGTGAAGGGGTTGGGCGGGCACGGCGCCTATCCGCAGCTGACCAAGGACCCGATCGTGCTGGCCAGCGCCATCGTGATGCGTCTGCAAACGCTGGTCAGCCGCGAGAACAGCCCGTTCGACCCGGCGGTGGTGACCGTGGGCGCATTTCACGCCGGGGCCAAGCACAACATCATTTCCGACGAGGCGCACCTTCAGCTGACCGTGCGTAGCTATAGCGACGCATCGCGCAAGCTGCTGGTGGATGGCATTGCCCGGATCGCGAAGGGCGAGGCGATTGCGGCGGGCGTGCCCGAAGACCGCATGCCGGTGATGGTGGTGAACGAGCCGCACGGCCACGCGTTGTGGAACACGCCGGCGCTGGCCGAGAAGATGCGCCCGGTGCTGGAGGCGAGCCTTGGCAACGACCGGGTGCGCGAGGTGGGACCGGAAATGGCGGGCGAAGACTTCGGCGAGATTGCCCGGACCGACCCTGAGAACATCCAGAGCCTGATGCTCTGGGTGGGCGGGCGTTCTGCCGAGCAGATCGACTCGGCGGCGAAGGAGGGCAAGGTCCTGCCCGGCCTGCACAGCCCGTTCTGGGCGCCCGAGGCGGACAAGGTGATCGCAACCGGCGCGCAGGCCCTGGTGGCGCAGGCAATGGCTCTGATGCCGAAGGGCTGATGCCTCGGGAGGCTCGACATCAGCGGGGTTTGTTCTGCGATCCTTGACAGGATTGCCCGTGGTTTGCCTGTCAAACCACCGCAGCATCCGGTTCAGTCGGCGTTGTCCGAGCCCGAACGGATCGCGGAAGCATTGGTGAGTGCGGAGATTTCCGCCGAAGAGGGGCGATAAGGCCCCTGCCGCTCCAGCTTGCGGCGCTGGTCATCGAGCTGCCTGAGGTAGGCGGCGCGCTGGGCGGGGCTCATCCGCGCCATCAAGGCCTGATCAGGTGCGATCATCGCCTGCATGGGCAGGGGCTGTGGCACGATGATCCCGCTGCCGCTGTCGCCGACGTTGTCCATCGGACTGCCATAGCCGCCGATGGTGTAGTAGCCGGCTTCGCCTCGCGGGCTGGCCTGGCGCTTGTCCACCAGCTTGGGCTTGGGCTTGGCGGCGTCTGCGGCGCGCTGCCTGTCGGCCTGGACCTTGATGTCTTCAGCCTTGGCAACGACGCCTTCGGGATTATCGGAATCGGCAATGATCGCCACGCCGAGCGAGATCACCAGGGTGGCCGCGGCGAAATGGCGGTAGAGCTTCGGATCGATGCCGAGGAAATGATGCGAGGCGACGGCCATGCCCGCCAAATGCCATGTGGAAGTTAAGGATACGTGATTTCCCTTATTTGGCGAGCATTGGCTGTGGGAAATGCAGTTGCGTTCCGCAAATGTTCCGTTTAGGCGAAGGCCATGGCCAAACCGAAACGCCGCTATGTCTGCCAGGCCTGTGGCAGCGTGCAACCCCGCTGGCAGGGGCAATGCCCCGACTGCGCCGAATGGAACACGCTGGCCGAGGAAGCGCCCGAGACGATCTTTTCCGCCAAGCACGATCTTTCCAGCGGCGGGCGGCAGGTGCAGTTCGTGGCGCTGGACCGGCCGGTGAAGCTGCCCGACCGGCGCAAGACCGGGATGGCCGAGTTCGATCGTGCGCTGGGCGGCGGGTTGGTGGCGGGATCGGCGATCCTGATGGGGGGCGATCCGGGCATCGGCAAATCCACCCTGCTGCTGCAGGCGGCGGCGAGCATTGCCAATGCAGGCGGGCACACCGTGTATATCAGCGGCGAAGAGGCATCGGACCAGGTCCGCCTGCGCGCCGAGCGGCTGGGGCTGGGCAAGGCGCCGATCCGGCTGGCTTCAGCCACCAGCGTGCGCGACATCCTGACCACCCTGGGCGGGATGGAAACGCCAGCGCTGCTGGTGATCGATTCGATCCAGACCATGCATTCCGACCAGATCGAAGGCGCGCCGGGCACGGTGAGCCAGGTGCGCGGCTGCGCTTTCGAACTGATCCGCTATGCCAAGGAAACCGGCGCGGCGGTGGTGCTGGTTGGGCACGTGACCAAGGACGGCAGCATCGCAGGGCCCCGTGTGCTGGAGCACATGGTCGACGTCGTCATGGCGTTTGAGGGTGAACGCAGCCACCAGTACCGTATCCTGCGCGCACTGAAAAACCGCTTTGGTGCGGTGGACGAGATCGGCGTGTTCGCAATGGCGGGCGCGGGGCTGGAAGAAGTGAGCAACCCTTCGCTGCTGTTCCTTTCCGGCCGGGGCGAGCCGGTTCCCGGCAGTGCGGTGTTTCCGGCGCTGGAGGGCACGCGGCCGGTGCTGGTGGAAATCCAGGCGCTGACGGTTCGGCTGGCCAGCGGGGCCACGCCAAGGCGCGCGGTGGTCGGCTGGGATAGTGGACGGCTGGCCATGCTGCTGGCAGTGCTTGAGGCGCGATGCGGGCTGAATTTTTCCACGGCAGAAGTCTATCTGAACGTGGCCGGCGGCTATCGCCTGACCGATCCGGCGGCGGACCTTGCGGTGGCGGCGGCGCTGGTTTCCGCGCTGGCGGACCGGCCCCTGCTCGAAGGTTCGGCATGGTTCGGGGAAATCTCGCTGGCGGGGGAAGTGCGGCCGGTGGCGCATGCCGGAATCCGTCTTAAGGAAGCAGCGAAGCTGGGCTTCACCCGCGCCTGCGGGCCAGAGGCGGGTGCCGAGAAGGTGCCGGGTCTGCGCTATGATGCGTTGAAGCTGCTACCGAACCTCGTTGACCGGATAGTGGGCGCCTCTTAGGGTCCCGCACTTATGACCGGCTTCGATTATGTCGTTTTCCTTGTGGTGGCGGTCTGCGCCGTGGGCGGCTTTTTCCGCGGATTCGTGGAGGAAGTGCTGTCACTAGCCGCGTGGTGCCTTGCCATGCTGGCAGTCCACTATGCGCACGAACCGCTGACCCTGTGGCTGGAAACGCACCTCAAGACCGAGACCGGGGCAGGCATCCTTGCCTTCGTATTGCTGATGCTGGTGCCGTATCTTGTTACCCGCTTCGTGGCGCGGCAATTCGGTGAGGCGAGCCGGGGATCGCTGCTCGGGCCGATCGACCGCGTGCTCGGCTTCGGCTTTGGCGCGGTGAAAGGCTTCGTGCTGATGGTGCTGGCCTTCTCGATTGTCGTTTTCGCCTATGACGTGGTGTGGGGGGTGAAGGGGCGGCCGACCTGGATCACGCTCGGACGGACCTACCCCTTCCTCAATGCATCGAGTTCGGAACTGATGACGATGATCGAGGATCGGCGTGAGGAGGCCGTGAAGGCTGCGGATGCCGATGCTTCCACGCCCGCCGACGATGCGACGCCGGCGGTCAAGACCAAGCACAAGGCCCCGCGGCACCGAAAGGCAGCGGCCGAGTGAGCAGCGGCGCGCGGGCGCTCTACACGCCCGAGATCCTGGCTGCGGCCGCCGGGCTGGCGGCTTTCCCGTGGGACGAGGCACTGCCGCTGCAAGGGGATGCGCGGTCGCGTTCCTGTGGCAGCACCATTGCCATGGCGCTGTCCTTGGACGGCGAGGGACGGATCATGCGGATCGGGTTGCGACCCCATGCCTGCGCAGTGGGCCAGGCGGCGGCCCATGCCTTTGCCACGGGTGCGGTCGGCCGCAATCGCGAGCACATCGCCGCAGCGCGTGCGCAGATCGGCGCGTGGCTGGCCGGCGATGGCCCCTTGCCCGACTGGCCCGGGCTGCACCTGATTGAAGCGGCGCGCGATTATCCGGGACGGCACGGTGCGATCGTGCTGGCGTGGGATGCCGCGCTCGCGGCGCTTTCCTGATCGCCAAGCCTTCGCTAGAGCGAACCCGACCGACGGGGAGAGACCAGCCAATATGACGACGGCAGCAACAAGCCATCAAGGACCGGCACCAAGCGCGGGCGAAATCCGCCTGGTCATCGCCGCGTCCTCGATGGGCACCGTGTTCGAATGGTATGATTTCTTCATCTACGGCACGCTGGGATCAATCCTGTCGAAAGCGTTCTTTCCCACGGGCAACGCCACGCTGGAAATGCTGCTGTTCTGGCTGGTCTTTGCGGTAGGCTTCGGTTTCCGCCCGCTGGGCGCCGTGCTGTTCGGCTTTCTTGGTGACAGGCTGGGCCGCAAGTATACCTTCCTCGTCACAGTACTGCTGATGGGCGTGGCGACGGCAGGCGTGGGGCTGGTCCCCTCGGCGGCGACCATCGGCTATGCCGCGCCTGCCATCGTGATCGTGCTGCGCATCCTGCAAGGGCTGGCGCTGGGCGGGGAATATGGTGGCGCGGCCGTCTATGTCGCGGAACATTCCACGCCAGGCCGGCGCGGCTTCTACACCAGCTTCATCCAGGCATCGGTGATGGGCGGCTTCGTGCTGAGCCTGCTGGTGGTGCTTTCGTGCAAGGCGGGGATGACCGAGGAAACCTGGAAGGAATGGGGCTGGCGCGTGCCATTCATCGTCAGCCTCGCGCTGTTGGCGGTGTCGCTGTGGATGCGGCTGAAGCTTTCGGAAAGCCCGGTGTTCAAGGCGATGAAGGAACAGGGGGAGATCGCCGGCAATCCTTTTGTCGAGAGCATGACTTATCCCGGCAATCCGCGCCGCCTGTTCGTGGCGCTGTTCGGCGTGGCTGCGGGGCTTACGGTGATATGGTACACCGCGATGTTCAGCGGCCTTTCGTTCCTGAAGGCGATGCGGGTGGAGGACACCACGGCGGAAATCCTCGTCGGGCTCGCCTGCGTTCTGGGCATGCCTTTCAACCTGCTGTTTGGCAGCCTTTCGGACAAAGTGGGGCGCAAGAAGCCGATCGTGCTGGGCTATCTCGCCACGCTGGCGCTGCTGTTCCCGGCGTTCTGGCTGATTGGCGGCGCTGCGAACCCGCACCTGGCCGAGATGGCGCGCAAGGCGCCGGTGGTGGTGAGCGGCCCCGATTGCGCCTACAGCACTTTCGCCATTGATCAGAAGACCGACTGCGCGCGGCTGCTGTCGGACCTGACAGCCTCGGGCGTGGCCTATGACCTTCGCAATGCCCCGGCGTTGACGCTGACGGCGGGCGCCCAGGCGATCCCGCTCGATGGCTATCCCTGGACCGACAAGAAGGCGCGCGTTGCTGCGCTGCAGGAAAAGCTGGCGACCGCAGGCTATGACCTGGGCAAGGTTCAGCCGACCCTGGGACAGGCCGTACTTGTGGTGGCGGGACTGGTGCTGCTGATGGCGATGTCGGGCGCGACTTATGGCCCGGTGGCGGCGCTGCTGGCCGAGATGTTCCCGCCACGCATCCGCTACTCCTCGATGTCGATCCCCTATCACATCGGCACCGGTTACTTCGGCGGGTTCCTGCCGTTCATCTCCACGCTGATCGTGGCGCGGACGGGCGATCCCTATGCCGGGCTGTGGTACACGTGGGTCGTGGTGCTGGTGGCCTTCGTGGTTGCGGCCTGGGGCCTGAAGGGCGGATTGCCGCGAGAATTCGGTGACGATGCCTGACCTTCCTCCTGCAGCGCTGCGGCTGCGACTCGATGCGGGCGCGCTGGCCGCAAACTGGAAGACGCTGGATGTCATGAGCGGCGCGGCACGGGCCGGAGCGGCGGTGAAGGCCGACGCCTATGGCCTGGGCGCGGCACAGGTGGTGCCGGTGCTGGCCGAGGCAGGGTGCGCAGACTGGTTCGTGGCGCATTGGCAGGAAGTGCCCGAAGTGCTGCGCCACGTGCCCGGGGCAGGGATCTCCGTGCTGCACGGGCCGATGAACCATGCCGACGTTGGCTATGCCAGGGCCACCGGCGTGCGGACGGTGCTCAATTCGCTGGAGCAGGTGCGGCGCTGGCGCGAGGCTGGCGGCGGGGCCTGTGACGTGATGGTGGATACGGGCATGAACCGCCTTGGCCTGCCGATGGCTGCGCTTGGCGATCCGCTGCTGCAGGGACTGCAGATCGACACGTGCCTGAGCCATCTGGCCAGCGCGGACGAGGACGTTGCGCAAAATGCCGCGCAGTTGGCCCGCTTTGCCGAGGTGCGGGCGCAAGTGCGGGCGCGGCGATACAGCCTGGCCAACAGCGCCGGGATCGGCCTTGGCAGCGCCTATCATGCGGACGTCACCCGTCCCGGCATCGCATTGTATGGCGGGATCCCGCGTGGCGAGTTTGTGGGTCGGATTGCACAGGTCGCGCATCCCGAGGCGGCCGTCATTCAGGTGCGGACGCTGCAGGTCGGAGACCAGGTGGGTTACAATGCCACCTTCACCGCAGACCGACCGATCCGCGCGGGCGTTATCGCCGTAGGCTATGCCGACGGGTACTTGCGCACCTGGTCGGGAGGGAAGGGGCATTTCCTGTGGCAGGGGTGCCGGCTGCCCGTGCTGGGCCGGGTGTCGATGGACATGACCATCGTTGACCTGACCGGGGCGGACGACTGTGGCGAAGGTGACTGGTTGCAGGCGTATTACAACCTGCCCGATGCCGCGCGTGCGAGCGGCCTTTCGCAATATGAACTGCTGACACTGATGGGCCGCAGATTTGCGCGTTTCACATGAATTTCATCCTGTCAGGTAACGTTTATTGCGCTGCACATGCTGCATCTGCTAAGCCTGCGGGAAACACCCAGTGAGGGCGCGTAAAACATGGCGAATCAGGCTAAAGACGGCGAAGCGGTCATCATCAAGAAGTACGCGAACCGTCGCCTCTACAACACGCGCACGTCGAGCTACATCACGCTCGACCACCTCGCCCAGATGGTGAAGGACAACGTCGATTTCAAAGTGATCGATGCCAAGACGGGCGATGATCTGACCCATTCGATCCTGACCCAGATCATCATGGAAGAGGAAGCGACCGGCGAGCAAATGCTGCCGACCAACTTCCTGCGCCAGCTGATCTCGATGTACGGCAATTCGATGCAGGCGCTGCTGCCCGGCTATCTCGAAGCGTCGATGGATCACTTCCGCGAAAACCAGGTGAAGCTGCGCAAGGCGATCGAGGACAGCATCGGGTCCAACCCGCTGGCCCAGATCGCGCAGCGCAACATGGAAATGTTCAAGGCTGCCGCCGCCGCGTTTGTGCCGGGCGCCACAGCGCGCGAGGACGACAAGCCGGCTGCCGAAGGTGGCGACGAGCTGGCCGCGCTGCGCCAGCAGATGGCCGAGATGCAGAAGAAGCTGGACCAGCTTTCCAAGTAAGCGCCCTTCGGGCCTGCCCGGTTCAAATCCGGGTTGCCCGAATCCCGCGGGAACCCTAACCGGCAGGGCATGAACCAGCCGAAGAACCAGCAGTCCGCCATCCGCCACGCGCTGAACGTCAAGCGCGAGGATGACTTCGCCCAGTGGTACCAGGCGGTGATCGCCGAGGCCGAGCTTGCCGAGGAATCGGGCGTGCGCGGCTGCATGGTGATCAAGCCCTGGGGCTATGGCATCTGGGAACGCATCCAGAAGCTGATGGACGAGCGCATCAAGGAAGCGGGCGTCGAAAACTGCTATTTCCCGCTGTTCATCCCGCTTTCCTACTTCGCCAAGGAAGCCGAACACGTTGAAGGCTTTGCCAAGGAAATGGCGGTGGTCACGCACCATCGCCTGATCCAGGACGGCAAGGGTGGGCTCGTGCCCGATCCCGAAGCGAAGCTGGAAGAGCCGCTGGTGGTGCGCCCCACCTCAGAAACGGTGATTGGCGCGGCAATGGCGCGCTGGGTGCAGAGCTGGCGCGACCTGCCGCTGCTGACCAACCAGTGGGCCAACGTTGTCCGCTGGGAAATGCGCACCCGCATGTTCCTGCGCACCAGCGAGTTCCTGTGGCAGGAAGGCCATACCGCCCACGCCGACGAGGCCGACGCGATGACCGAAACACTGCGCGCGCTGGAAATGTACCGCAGCTTTGCCGAAGACGTGCTCGCCATGCCGGTGATCGCCGGGCCGAAGCCTGAGAACGAACGCTTCCCCGGCGCGGTCGAAACGTTCTCGATCGAGGCGATGATGCAGGATGGCAAGGCGCTGCAGGCCGGCACCTCGCATTACCTCGGCACCACTTTCGCGGAAGCGGCCGGCATCCGTTATCAGGACAAGGAGGGGCAGCAGACGCTGGCCCACACGACCAGCTGGGGCGTTTCCACCCGCCTGATCGGCGGCGTGATCATGACGCATGGCGACGATGACGGGTTGCGCACCCCGCCGCAGGTGGCGCCGCAGCAGATCGTGATCCTGCCGATGTTGCGTGACAATGATGGCGATGAGGCATTGCTGGCCTACTGCGAGGAACTGCGTGCATCGCTGGCGAAGCAGAACGCGTTCGGCGAGCGCGTGCGCGTGCTGCTGGACAAGCGGCCGGGCAAGGCCACGCAGAAGCGCTGGGCCTGGGTGAAGAAGGGCGTGCCTTTGATCCTGGAGATCGGCGGGCGGGATGCCGAGGGCGGGCAGGTTTCCGCGCTGCGCCGCGATCGCCTGTGGCGCCAGGACGGCAAGGTCAATTTCGCCGCGATGGCGCGTGATGCGTTCGTTGAAAGCGCGGTGGGCGAACTGGAAGCGATCCAGAATGCGCTGTTTGCCGAGGCGCGCGATCGCCGTGATGCGCAGATCGAACGCGGGGTGACCGATCCGGCCGGCCTTGCCACCTATTTTGCCGAGGACCGCAAGTTCCCGGGGTGGGTCGAGATGGTCTGGAGCAAGCCGACCGGGGCGGCGCTGGACAAGGTTGTCGAGCAGCTCAAGGCGTTGAAACTGACGATCCGCAACACACCGATGGGCGGCGAACCGGTCTCGGGCTCGTGCCCGTTCACGGGTGAGCCTGCGGTTGAGCGCATCCTGATTGCACGGGCCTATTGAACATAGGCGAAGTCACATAGGGGCATACGCCGTCCCACCCCTTGCCCTACCGGTATCGCAGGGTAAGGTTCGGGGATGAAACGGCTTCTCCTTGTGGCTACGGCGTTTTGCGCCTCGCCCGCCATTGCTGCCCCAGAAGACGCGATCTCGGAAGCGAGACTGCGCGCGGATGTGGAGCGACTCGTCGCGTTCGGCACCCGGCACACGCTGTCCAGCCAGACGGACAGGAAGCGCGGCATCGGTGCGGCACGCAAATGGGCTGAGGCGGAGTTTCGCAAGACCGGGAAGGCTTGTGGCGACTGTCTGGAAATCGTGCTGCCTGAAACGACGGTGTCCGGCGATCGGGTACCCAATCCGACACGGTTGGTGGATGTTGTCGCGATTCAGCGCGGCACCGAGCGGCCCAACGAAGTGGTGATCGTGCAGGGCCACATCGACAGCCGCAATTCCGATGCAATGGATGCGCTGAAGGATGCGCCGGGGGCCAACGACGACGGATCGGGCACCGCGCTGGTACTCGAGGCAGCGCGGGTGCTGTCCACGCAGAAGTTCCCCACCACCATCGTCTATGCCGTGCTCTCGGGCGAGGAGCAGGGCCTTTATGGCGGAAAACTGCTGGCCGACTATGCCAAGGCGCAGGGCTGGACGGTGAAGGCAGTGTTCAACAACGACATCGTCGGCAACTCGCGCGGCTCTGATGGCCTGGTGGACGATGCCCATGTGCGCGTCTTCTCCGAAGGGCCGCGGGCCGATGCGGACGATCCCCTGCGCAGGGCGCAGCGCCGCGACGGCGGGGAGAACGACAGCCCTTCACGCAACCTCTCACGCTGGCTGGCCGGGCTTGGTTCTGCGGACGGAGCGGGCTTGGCAGTGCGGCAAGTGTGGCGTGCTGATCGCATGGGGCGGGGCGGGGACCATCTGCCGTTCGAGGATGCGGGCATCCCCGCAGTGCGATTCACTGTGGCGATCGAGAACTATGACCACCAGCACCAGGACGTGCGGGTGGAGAACGGCAAGCCTTTTGGTGACACCATCGACCAGATGGATTTTCCGTATCTTGCCAAGGTGGTGCGGCTGAACGTGCGCGGCCTGGCCGCGCTGGTCACAGCGCCGATGCCGCCGGTGGCGACATCGAAGGCGGCGGTTCAGACCTGGACCGATTTGACATGGAAGCCGGTCCCGGGCGCGGTGGCCTATTCGGTGTGGCGGCGACGGACCGATGCACCGGGCTGGGAAGAGCGCGTGATCGACCGAACCACCGAGACATCCGCCAAGCTGGAAGGCGTGCGGGGCGACGACTGGTTCTTCGGCGTCAGCGCCATCGGGACCAACGGGGCCGAAAGCCCGATTGCTTCGGCCCTGCCGGGCGGGGCGTTTGAACCATGGGCTTCCAAACCTTAGGTTGCCTTTCCGGGGCCAAGCGACCACATGCGCCCCATGGCCAAGACGCAATATCCGCAGGGACTCCCCACACGCCAGCAGGTGCTGGACTTCATCGCTAACAGCGAGGAGCCCGCGGGCAAGCGCGAGATCGCCAAGGCCTTTGGCATCAAGGGCACGGAGAAGATCGCGCTGAAGGCGTTGTTGAAAGACATGGCCGAGGAAGGCCTGATCGATGGCAACCGCAGCGCCTTCCATCGCCTGGGTGGCGTGCCACGCGTGACGGTGCTGCGCGTGGTGGATATCGACGAGGGTGATGTCTATGCCATTCCCGATAGCTGGCAGCCCGACGACGCCACCCCGCCGCCGCGCATACGGCTGATCGAGCCCAAGGGCCGGGCACGCACGCGCGAGGCGGCGCTGAAGCGCGGAGACCGTGTGCTGGCGCGGACCGAGGAAGCGGGCAAGGGCTGGGTGGCCCATCCGATGAAGAAGCTGGCGGTGCGCGAGGAGCAGTTGCTCGGCGTGATCGAACTTGACGGCACGGGCAAGGGCTGGCTTGCGCCGGTTGACAAGCGGGTGCGCAATTCGATGCCGGTGTCCGATCTTGGCGGCGCGGAACCGGGACAGCTTGTGCTGGCGGAGCCTGCGGGCAAATCTCCACGCGCTGGCATGAAGGTCACCGACGTACTGGGTGATCCGCTCGCCCCGCGTGCGTTCAGCCTGATCGCCATCCACAAGCACGGCATTCCGTTCGCTTTCCCGCAGGAAGCGCTGGACGAGGCGGAAAAAGCCGCCGCGTTGCCGCTGAGCGAGGAGCACCGCGAGGACTTGCGCCACGTGCCGATCGTGGCGATCGATCCCAGCGATGCGCGCGACCACGACGACGCGATCTGGGCCGAGCCGGACGGGCAGGGCGGATTCCGGGCAATCGTGGCCATTGCCGATGTCAGCTTTTACGTCCGCCCCGGCGGCAAGCTGGACCGCGAGGCGCGCAAGCGGGGCAACTCGGTCTATTTCCCTGACCGCGTGGTGCCGATGCTGCCCGAAGTGCTGAGCGCTGACGTCTGCTCGTTGAAATCGGGTGCCGATCGGGCGGCGATGGCCTGCCACCTGACCATCGATGCCGAAGGCTGCGTCACGGGCTGGCGCTTCACCCGGGCACTGGTGCGGATTGCCGAAGTGATCGCCTATGAAGAGGCGCAGCGCCGCATCAATTCGGGCGAGGCTGAGGCGCACCTGCAGAACCTGTGGGCTGCGTGGCGCCTGCTCGAAAAGGCGCGGCATGCGCGCGATCCGCTGGAACTGGAGCTTCCCGAACGGCGTGTGGTGCTGGATGCGCAGGGCAAGATCGCCGAAGTGGCGATCCGCGAACGGCTGGATGCGCACCGCGTGGTGGAAGACTTCATGATCGCGGCCAACGTGGCGGCGGCCAAGGCACTGGAGGCCAAGGTCGCCCCGGTGGTCTACCGCATCCACGAGCCGCCGACGCGCGAAAAGCTGGTCGCGCTGAAGGACTATCTTGCCACCTTCGGGCGCAAGCTGGCGCTGGGGCAGGTCATCACGCCATCGCTGTTTAACCGCATGTTGAAGGACGTGACCGACGAGGCGGAAAAAGCCCTGGTGATGGAAGCAGTCCTGCGCAGCCAGACCCAGGCCTATTACGGGCCGCGCAACGCGGGGCACTTCGGCCTGTCGCTGGGCAGCTATGCCCACTTCACGTCACCCATCCGCCGCTATTCTGACCTGCTTGTCCACCGCGCGCTGGTCGATGCCTATGACCTTGAGCAGCCACGGGTGACGGGCGGCGCCGTGCCGCCCACATCGGGGCTATCCGACCGTGACCGCGACGATCTGGCGCGGGTGAGCGAGGCGATCAGCATGGCCGAGCGCCGCGCGATGGAGGCCGAGCGCGAGACCATCGACCGCTATGTCGCGGCATGGCTTTCAGGCCGGGTGGGCGAAGTGTTCGACACGCGCATCACCGGTGTGCAGAAGTTCGGCCTGTTCGCCACGATCATCGGGCTGGGCGGGGATGGTCTGGTGCCGATCTCCACGCTGGGGGCCGAACGTTTTGGCTATGACGAAAAGGCCCAACGCCTGATTGGTGAACAAAGTGGCGAGGAATTCGCCATGGGGATGATTCTGAAGCTGCGGCTGGCCGAGGCGAACCCGCTGACCGGTGCGCTGAAGTTCGAACCCGTGGACATTGCCGAAGGCGTGCGCCGGATCGAGCAGCGTGGTGGGCGCTTCGAAGGCAAGCCCAAGCCGAAGGGCAAGTTCCTGCAGGGCAAGCGCGGCCGGCCCGGCAACATCCGCCACCAGGGCAAGAAGCGCTGAGAATCAGCTGACTTCGTCGATGCGGTCCTCGGCAATCGCGCCGGGGACGATCATCAGCACGCAGGGCAGGTTGCCCGCGTGCGCGGTGAAGTGCGTGGTGAGGGGGCCCGGCGCGTTGTCAGCCGCCGCGCCGAGCACCAGTGCGGAAACCTCCGGGTGTTCGGCCAGATATTCGCGCACCACCTGCGGGCCATCGCCACTGCGCACGGAAATCAGCGGGGTCAGACCGGATTCGGTGGCGATGCTGCCCGCCGCCGTGGTGGCCAGCACTTCGGCGCGGTCATGCGCTTCCTGCTCGATGGTGGCCTGCACCCCGCCGAACGCCACGAACTCCTGCCGCGGCACCAGCGACAGGATATGCACGGTGCCGCCGGTCCGCACCGCGCGTCTTGCGGCGAAGCGCAGCGCCAGCCCGGCCTCGTACGATTCATCCATGATGACCAGGTATACCCGCTGCCCCATGTGCCGGTTCCGCCTCTCCAAGCGGGCAAGATTGCCCCCCATCTCAACTGTGATGGCATAATTCGTATGCAGGGCAAGCGCCATTGTGCTTGACCCCTGCGGCCAGCATGGCGAAATGGCGCCGCAGCCAAACGTCGCGAGAATGACCGATATGGTTATTTTTCGTCAAGTAAAACACCAGAACGGAAATCCTGTCATGCCGATTGCGATCAAGATGCCTGCCCTGTCGCCCACCATGGAGGAGGGCACTCTGGCCAAGTGGCTGGTGAAAGCCGGTGACAAGGTGAAGTCCGGAGACATTCTCGCGGAGATCGAGACCGACAAGGCGACCATGGAGTTCGAAGCTGTAGACGAAGGCACGATCCTCTCGATCGACGTGTCCGAAGGCCGTGAAGGCGTGAAAGTGGGCACCGTGATCGCAACGCTGGCCGGCGAAGACGAAGACGCCAGCTCAACCGCCCCTTCGGCCAAGGCTGAGCCCGCCCCTGTGGCGAAGGTCGCTGCACCTGCCGCTGCGTCTCCGGCTCCGGCTGCGGCTGCGCCCCAGGCTGCGTCTCCGGCTCCGGCTCCGGCTGCTGCCCCCGCACCAGCCGCTGCGAAGCCTGCGTTGCAGGATGGCCGTGTCGTCGCCAGCCCGCTGGCAAAGCGCATCGCGTCGGAAAAGGGTATCGACCTCGCCGGCGTCAAGGGCTCGGGCCCCAACGGGCGGATCGTCAAGGCCGATCTGTCTGAATCTGTCCCATCGGCTGCATCGGCTGCGCCGGCTGCCAGCACTCCGGCCCCGGCATCGCCTGCGGCGAGTGCCGCGCCTGCTGCAAAGCCTGCGTCGGCTCCGGCGGCTGCGGCCGCAGTGCCGGACTTCGGCATTCCCTACGAAGCCGCCAAGCTCAACAACGTGCGCAAGACCATCGCGCGCCGCCTGACCGAGGCAAAGCAGACCATTCCGCACATCTACCTCACCGTGGATATCCAGCTCGATGCCCTGCTCAAGCTGCGCAGCCAGCTGAACAAGGCGCTGGAAGCGCAGGGCGTGAAGCTCTCGGTCAACGACCTCATAATCAAGGCGCTGGCCAAGGCGCTGGTGCAGGTGCCCAAGTGCAACGTCAGCTTTGCCGGCGACGAGCTGCGCAGCTTCAAGCGCGCAGACATCTCCGTCGCGGTGGCCGCGCCATCGGGGCTGATCACGCCGATCATCGTTGATGCCGGTGCCAAGTCGATTTCGGCGATCGCAACCGAGATGAAGGTGCTGGCGGGCAAGGCGCGTGAAGGCAAGCTGCAGCCGCACGAATACCAGGGCGGCACGGCTTCGCTCTCCAACCTCGGCATGTTCGGGATCAAGAGCTTTGATGCTGTGATCAACCCCCCGCAGGCCATGATCATGGCCGTGGGTGCAGGCGAGCAGCGCCCCTATGTCGTCGACGGTGCCTTGGGCATTGCGACCGTGATGTCTGCCACCGGCAGCTTCGATCATCGCGCCATCGATGGTGCCGATGGTGCGGAACTGATGCAGGTGTTCAAGAACCTGATCGAGAACCCGCTGGGCCTGGTTGCCTGAGACTGTCCTTTTGACGAGCGCGCGGTCTGGCGTGCCCGTCGCTAGATCATGGGCCGCAAGAGAGGGCCTGAAGGAGCATTTGCGTGGCTGAACAATACGACGTCATCGTTCTCGGTTCGGGCCCTGGTGGCTATGTCTCGGCAATCCGCTGCGCGCAGCTGGGCCTGAAGACGGCCATCGTCGAGCGTGAGAACCTGGGCGGCATCTGCCTTAACTGGGGATGCATCCCCACCAAGGCGCTGCTTCGGTCCGCCGAAGTATACCACCAGATGAAGCATGCACCGGCCTATGGCTTGGCTGCCGACAATATCCGGGCCGATCTGGATGCCGTGGTGAAACGGTCGCGCGGGGTGGCCAAGCAGCTGAATCAGGGGGTGACGCACCTGATGAAGAAGAACAAGATCGCCGTGCATATGGGGCTGGGCAAGCTGAAGGGCCCCGGTCAGCTTGAAGTGGCCGGTGAAAAGGGCACGGAGACCCTTTCCGCCAAGCACATCATCATTGCCACGGGCGCGCGCGCGCGCGATCTTCCCTTCGCCAAGGCGGATGGCGAGCGCATCTGGACCTATCGCCACGCGATGACTCCCAGGGAGATGCCAAGCAATCTGCTGGTCATCGGCTCGGGCGCCATCGGCATCGAGTTCGCCAGCTTCTACAACGACATGGGCGCCAACGTCACGGTGGTCGAGATGATGGACCGGATTGTTCCGGTTGAAGACGCAGACGTTTCCGCTTTCCTTGAAAAAGCGCTTGCGAAGCAGGGCATGACCATCCTTACCAAGGCCGGCGTCAAGTCGCTGACCGTGGGGCCGAACGGCGTGAAGGCCGCCATCACCAAGAAGGATGGCAGCGTGATGGAGGCCGATTTCAGCCACGTCATCGTCGCTGTCGGCATTGTCCCGAATGTCGAGAACATCGGTCTCGAAGAGTGCCGTATCGAGCCCGACAAGCGCTATCACATCAAGACCGATGGCTATGGCCGGACGAACGTGCCGGGAATCTGGGCGATCGGTGACGTGACCGACGGCCCATGGCTGGCGCACAAGGCGAGCCACGAAGGCGTGATCGCGGCCGAAGCCATTGCTGCCGAACTGGGTAACAAGGACGTGCATCCGCACCCGATGGACCGCGCCAACATTCCCGGCTGCACCTACTGCCACCCACAGATTGCCAGCGTGGGCATGACCGAGGCCAAGGCCAAGGAAGCGGGCTACAGCGTGAAGGTCGGGACATTCCCCTTCATCGGCAATGGCAAGGCGATTGCGCTCGGCGAGTCCGAAGGCTTCGTGAAGACGGTGTTCGATGAAAAGACCGGCGAACTGCTGGGCGCGCACATGATCGGTGCCGAAGTGACCGAGATGATCCAGGGCTTTGTCGTTGGCAAGACGCTGGAAACCACCGAGGCCGAGCTGATGCACACGGTGTTCCCGCACCCGACGATTAGCGAATCGATGCATGAATCGGTGCTTGCCGCTTATGGTCGTGCACTTCACATCTAACTGAAATAAAAGGGGAACATTGCACCTCCATGCCCGTTTCTGCGGGATTGAGAGAGGCAATGTTCCCCATGGAATTCGAGATCGTCGAAAGCATCAATCCGCGTTCCTGGCAGGATGAGCGGCAAGAGGCGCAAAGCCAGCGCCCGCCGCAGCAGCGCAAGCGCGTGCCCGACACCCGCCAATCCGCGTTCCTGATCCCTGAATCCGAGGAATGCCTCTGCGCGCAGCACTAGGGCGCTTCCTTTCCGGCATCACCGCCCCTAGAGCGCTGGGATGCAGCCTACCCATGATGCGATTGTTCTCGGCGCCGGTGCGGCGGGGCTGTTCTGTGCGGCAACTGCAGGGCAGGGCGGGGCGCGCGCACTCGTGCTCGATCACGCCGATACGCCCGGCAAGAAGATCCTGATTTCCGGCGGCGGTCGCTGCAACTTCACCAACATCCACACCGCGCCAGAACGCTATCTGTCAGATAACCCGCACTTCGCCCGATCGGCGCTCAGCCGCTATACCGCGCAGGATTTCCTGGCGCTGGTTGAACGGTACGGTATCGGCTGGCATGAAAAGACGCTGGGCCAGCTTTTCTGCAACAGTTCGGCGCGCGACATCCTAGGCATGCTGTTGGCGGAATGCAGGGCAGGCGGCGTGGACCTGCGATGCGGCCACGCAATCACTGCAGTTAACTATTCAGACGGGCTTTTCCGGGTCGAAACGGCGCAAGTTGCCTTTGCCGCACCTCGCCTCGTCATCGCCACGGGCGGGCCCTCGATCCCCAAGATGGGGGCAACGGGCTTTGCCTATGATCTGGCCCGCCGTTTCGGCCTGAAGGTCGTGCAGCCACGGCCCGCGCTGGTTCCGCTGACCCTTGCCGGAGAAGACGCGCTGTTTCGTGAGCTGTCCGGCGTATCGGCCCCGGTCGTCGCCAGCGCCGGCAAGGCGCGCTTTCGTGAAGCGGCGCTGTTCACGCACAAGGGCCTGTCCGGACCCGCGATTCTGCAGGTCTCTTCCTATTGGCGGCATGGTGAGAGCATCGGCATCGATTTCCTGCCCGACAAAGCCCCCGGTTGGCTCCTGTCCGCCAAGCGTGACCGCCCGCGCACCCAATTGCGTCGCGTGCTGAATGAAACGCTGCCAGAACGGCTCGCCCTTCGCCTTGATGAACTGCTCGGTGTGGCGGGAGAACTCGGCAGTGCGTCCGACAAGTCTCTCCGCTCTGCCGAACAGCGCCTGTCGGACTGGCGCTTTACCCCCAATGGCAGCGAAGGCTTCGCCAAGGCCGAGGTGACCGCAGGCGGCATCAGCACCGCCGAACTCTCATCAAAGACCATGGAAGCGCGCAAGGTGCCTGGCCTCCATGCTATCGGTGAGGCGGTGGATGTCACCGGGTGGCTGGGTGGCTACAATTTCCAGTGGGCCTGGGCCAGCGGCTGGGCGGCGGCACAGGCGATCACTGCGGCAAACCTGTGACCTTTCATACACCTGCTGGAAAGGACACCGGATATAACGCTGAAACGCCGGTCGCCCACGCCGCCCGGCTGGAGGCAGCTTCGTGGCATTCTACACCGATCCATCCGTCACCCGGGATTTCGCGCTGAGCGGCAACACGCTGGTCGACCTGCTTTACGACACCACGGACTACTTCCGCGTCGCGTGGAGCACCGTCAGCAACGGCAAGACCGTCGTCACTTACAGCTTACCGTTCGCCAACGGTGTCGCCAGCAGGTTCGAGGCAAATTACGGAAACGGCGAGAACGCCGCGACCACGACCGGCGCGATCTCCTCTGCACAGGCGCCCGCCGTTGCCGCCGCATTCCAGGCATGGGCCGACGTCGCCAATCTCACCTTCAGCCAGGTGACGGAAACCGCCGGCGGGCAAGTGGGCGATATCCGCATCGCCTACAGTTCCGCGATCACTGGCGGCTATTGGGGTTACACCCTCATCACCAGCGACGGGGCAGACAACAGCCACGGCGACATCTGGATTGGCACAGACCAGATTGGACAGGATTTCGGCGTCGGCACGTTCAACTATGTGGCCATGATGCACGAGATCGGCCACGCGCTCGGCCTCGCGCACCCGTTCGACGATGGCAAGACCAACTTTGCGGCGATCGACAACGAGCGCTACACCATCATGTCCTATACCAGCCCCGCCAACGTCTGGTTCTATGACAAGGCGATCGGCGACTATCGCTATCTGGTGGAAACACCGATGGTTTATGACATTGCCGCCATCCAGAAGATCTATGGTGCCAACACCGCCTTCCATTCGGGCGACGATACCTACACTTACACCCGCAACGATCCCTTCTTCGCCACGATCTGGGACGGCGGCGGACAGGACACGATCGACCTGAGCGACTTCACCAAGGGCTGCACGGTAGACCTGACGCCCGGCTCCTATTCCACGCTGGGCTTTTCCAACACAACGCTCGACCAGAACCTGGGCATCGCGTTCGACTGCATCGTCGAGAATGTCACCGGGGGCGCCGGCAACGATATCATCACCGGCAACAGCGCGAACAACTTCCTGCGCGGCGGCGCGGGCAACGATGCCTACTTTGTCCAGAATACCGGCGACATCGTGAAGGAACGTTCGGGCGAGGGCAGCGACACCGTCAACAGCTCCGTCAGCTGGACCATGTCCCGCTATATCGAGACGCTGAACCTCACCGGCTCCGCCGCGATCAGGGGCACCGGCAGCCGTGATGCTAACACCATCAACGGCAATTCCGCTGCCAATGTGCTTTCGGGCGGCGCAGGCGATGACACGCTGAACGGCATGGATGGTGCGGACAAGTTGATCGGCGGCATTGGCCGCGATGTCATGACTGGCGGGGCAGGGGCTGACAAGTTCATCTTCCGCCCCGGCGATTTCGGTGGCTCTACGGCCGCAACCGCCGACGTGATCACCGACTTCAGCCATGCCGCGCATGACCGCATCAACCTCTCGGCCATTGACGCCAACACGCTGAACGGCACTGGCAACGATGCCTTCGCCTTCATCGGCAGCGCTGCTTTCGGCCACCATGCGGGCGAACTGCGCTACGAGATCGTGTCGGGCACGGGTTATGTGCAGGGTGACACCAATGGTGATGGGGTGGCGGACTTCTGGATCCGTTTCGATCTGGGCCCGGCGCTCGTGGCGGGTGACTTCGTGCTCTGACGGAACCGGGGGTGCACGGGCGGCGTTGCCAGCGCAAAACCCCCGGAGAGGTCCTGCATGAAAGCCATCGCCCTGCTTCCCGCCATTGCCATGGGCCGTCTGGCCGTGGGCTCGCTCCGCACCGGTGCGGAATGGATGCGGTTTCGCCAATGGGATGCGGTTGCCACGCACCTCGCCATTGGGGGCGTGCTCGGCAGCGCGGCCATGGGCCTGTTCCGCCGCTCGATTCACTGATCATTTTCAGGAAATTGGCGGACAGGGTGGGATTCGAACCCACGGTGAGCTTGCACCCACGGCGGTTTTCAAGACCGCTGCCTTAAACCACTCGGCCACCTGTCCGTCGTTGCGCCGATAGCCGGGTTGCAGCCCGACGCAAAGGGGATTCCCATCGGCGATGCCACATGCGACAAGCGAGGGGATGAATACAACGAAGCGATTTGCCGCCGCCGCGCTGGCGTCCCTGTTGGCCATTGCGGGCCTGCCGGCCTGTGCACAGGGTTCCGAAGAGGCCGGTTTCCAGGGATACCTGCAACTCCTCGCCGCGCGCGCGCGGGCTGATGGTGTCAGCGAATCGACCATCAATTCAGTCACTTCCGGCTTGACTTTCAGCCCCAAGGTGATCTCGCTTGATCGCAGCCAGCCCGGCGGCGGGCCTTCGTCCGGCATCCCCGCGTTCGAACCCTATCGCCGCACCCATGTCGATGCGGTGCGGATCGGGCGGGGCAGGCGGCAATATGCCGATGCGGCCGGCCTGCTTGGCCAGATCGAGCGGCGCTATGGCGTGCCGGGCAATGTCGTGCTGGCTATCTGGGGGCACGAAAGCAATTATGGCGCCTACACCGGCGATTTCGACCTTGCCCGCTCGCTCGCCACGCTCGCCTACGAAGGCCGGCGGCGCGAACTGTTCGCCGATGAATTCGTCGCCCTGCTCAAGATGATCGATCGGGGCGTGCCCCGGTGGAAGCTGGTGGGCAGCTGGGCCGGCGCCTTTGGCAACCCGCAGTTCCTGCCCAGCGTCTACCTGCGCGTGGCGCAGGATGCCGATGGCGATGGCCTGGCCGATATCTGGCAGAGCCGCCCTGATACGCTCGCCTCCATCGCAAACTATTTCCGCGATGCCGGCTGGCGGCCGGGCCAGCCCTGGGGCGTGGCGGTCAGCGTTCCTGCCGGGATGGACCGCGGGCAGATGACCAACCGGCTCACCAGCCCACGCTGCCCGCAGGTATTCGCCCGGCACAGCGGCTGGAAGACGATTCGCGAATGGCGCGCGATGGGCGTTGCGCCCAACAGTGGCGTCTGGCCGGCAGACGATGTGCTCGCCACGCTGATCGAACCCGATGGCCGCGGCAAGACAGGCTACCTGCTAACCGGAAATTATAGGGTTATCCTCGATTACAACTGCTCGAACTTCTACGCCCTCTCGGTCGGACTTCTTGCAGATGAAATCAGCCGCTAGCCTCCTTGCCTCAACCGCGATGGTCGTCGCGGCGCTGGCCCTGCCTGCCGGACAGGCCGTGGCCGGGCCGCAGGGCATGCCCGCGGGTTCGGCGCAGCCTGGCCCGCAGGGCGATTACCCGGTCACCATCGGCGATCCCTTCACGGTCGAAGGCGTCACCTATACCCCTGCCGACACGATGAACTATGACGCGGTCGGCTATGCCAGCGCCACCGATGGTTCGGGCATAACCGGTTCGCACCGCACCCTGCCGCTGCCCTGCTATGTCGAGGTCACCTCGCTCGAGAACGGCCACACCATCCTTGTCCGGCTGGACCGGCGCGGTCCGATGGCCGGAGGCAAGGACCAGTTGGTGGAGCTTTCCGCAGGGGCTTGGGCCCAGCTTGGCCTGCCCGGTGGATCCCGCTCCCCCGTCCGCGTCCGCCGCGTCAACCCGCCGGAAACCGAGCGCGCTCTTCTTCGCGCCGGCCAGACCGTACCTGCTCGCATGGACACGCCGCCGGGCCTGCTTGCCGCGCTGAAGCGCAAGCTCGGCCTGCCCGTGCCGCCGCCCCCGCCGCTGCCTGACGAGATCGCCAAGGCGGTCACGACGCCCGTGCCTACCACGCGCCCTGCCGGCATCCCGGCCAGGCCGGTCGGCAAGCCCCCCGTCGCCGCGCCACAGCCGGAACCGAAGGCTGAACCCAAGCCTGAGGCGAAGCTGGCGCCGAAGCCAGCGCCGAAGCCGGAGCCCAAACCGGCCCCCGCTCCCAAACCGCCCGCCCCCAGGCCCGCCACCACCTCCGCCGTTTCGGTCCAGGTCGGCGCCTTCTCCACCCGCGAGCGCGCCGAGAAGGCCGCAGCGCAGGTTGGCGGCAGCGTCAGCCCGGCGGGCAAGTATTTCCGCGTGCGCATCGGCGCTTCATCCCCGGCGGAAGCGCAGGCCGCTCTGGCGAAGGCGCGCGGCTCGGGCTATGCCGACGCGCGGATCGTGCGCGGGCAGTAACCGGCCCTTCGGCGCGATCCACCTGTAACGGATCGCGCCCGAGGATACCGCTTGAACCGCAAGTTCCCTGCCGCCCTGCTGTCGTTTGCGCTGGCCGCCACCCCGGCGCTGGCGCAGGCCCCCGGCATCGCGCCCGCAGACCCCGCCGTCCTGCCCGAGATCACCGCGCCCATCGCCCTGATGGTCGATGTCAATTCCGGCCGCGTGCTGTTCGAACGGCAGTCGCACCGCCGCTTCGTGCCCGCTTCGCTCACCAAGATCATGACCAGCTATGTCGCGTTCGAACTGATCGCGCAGGGCAGGCTGCGGCTCGACCAGACCTTTCCGATGCGGGCCGAAACCTTCAGGAAGTGGCACGGCGTCGGCAGCACCATGTTCCTTGCCAACAACAGCCAGACCAGCGTGGCCGATCTGCTGGAGGGCATCGTCACCGTTTCCGCCAATGATGCCTGCGTCGTCCTGGCCGAAGGGATCGCCGGCTCCGTCCCCGGCTTCACCGCGATGATGAATGCCGAGGCGCGCAAGCTGGGCATGAAGGACACGCACTACAACACGCCCAACGGCTGGATGGACGAAGGCCAGACCTATGTCTCGGGTGCAGACCTTGCCACGCTGTCGATCGCGCTGATCACCCGCCACCCTGAACTCTACCGCCGCTTCTACGGGCATGACCGGATGACATGGAACGGCATCGCCCAGGCCAACCACAACCCGCTCTATGGCCACACGGCGGGCGCAGACGGGGTGAAGACCGGCTTCACCAACGAAGCCGGCTATGGCCTCGTCGGCTCGGCAGAACGCAACGGGCGGCGGCTGATGATGGTCGTCGGTGGCTATGACAGGCCCAACGACCGCGCCCAGCAATCGCGCGCCTTCATCGAATGGGGATTTGCCGCGTGGGATTCGCATCCGCTCTATCCCGCAGGCGCGCAGGTCGGCACGGTCGAGGTGCAGGGCGGGGTTGATCGCAGCGTGGCCCTCGTCACCCCGCACCCCGCAGCACTCCTTGCGCCAAGGGGCGCAGGCGTGAAGCCTCAGGTCTCCATCCGCTACAAGGGCCCGCTCAAGGCCCCCATCGCCAAGGGTGAGGCGGTGGCCACGCTGCTGGTCCGCACCCCCGGACAACCCGATGAACAGGTGCCCTTGCTTGCCGCGGTCGACGTGCCCAAGGGCGGTCTCTATTCGCGCCTGCGCAATGGCCTGCTGCGGATGCTTGGCCGATGAGCCGGCCGATGACGGGCCGGTTCATCGCCTTCGAAGGCGGGGAAGGGGCGGGCAAGTCCACGCAGGGCCGCCTCCTTGCCGAAGCGCTGCGCGCCCGTGGCCTTGAAGTCGTCGCCACGCGCGAACCCGGCGGCACCCCCGGTGCCGAGGCGATCCGCAACCTCCTGCTGTCCAACGAAGGCCCCGGCTGGGGTCCGCGCGCCGAAGCGCTGCTCTTCGCCGCCGCCCGCGCCGACCATGTCGACCGCCTGATCCGCCCTGCCTTGGCGCGTGGCGCGTGGGTGCTGTGCGATCGCTTCGTCGATTCCTCGCGCGCCTATCAGGGCGGGGGCAGCGGCCTTTCGGATGATGATGTCATGGCGCTGCACGCCATTGGCAGCGAAGGTCTCCTGCCCGATCTCACGATCCTGCTCTCGGTCGATCCGGCTGAGGCGCAGGCCCGGTTGGCCCTGCGCGATCCCGATGGGGCAGACCGCATCGGCGGGCGCAGTGCGGATTACCACGCCCGCGTCGCCGCCGCTTTCCATCGCTTTGCCGATGCCGATCCCGCCCGCTTCGCGCTGGTCGACGCGTCCGGTTCTCCGCAGGACGTCCACGCCCGCATCCTCGCCGCGGTTGACCGCGCATGATCACGCTCGTCGGCCATGATCAGCAATGGGCCGAATGGCGCGCCGCGCTCGCGGGCCATCGCATGCATCACGGCTGGATCCTTGCCGGTCGCGAAGGGCTGGGCAAGGCGACCTTCGCCCTTGCCGCCGCAGCCGAATTGGTGGCCGAACCCGGCGTGCCGCAGCCGCCACCGGGCCATCACCCCGATATCCACCTCCTCGAACCGCTGCCCAACAGCGATGACGAGGCGAAGAAGAAGGAGGATGGCCGGCCCTATCTGCGCAAGCGGAACATCAACGTCGATCAGGTGCGCGAGATGCAGCGCCGACTTGTCACCCGGCCCACGCTGGGCCTCCGCCGCGCCGTGATCATCGATGCGGCCGACCAGCTCGAGAAAGGCTCGGTCAACGCCCTGCTGAAAAGCCTCGAGGAACCGCCGCAGGGCACGTTCTTCCTGCTCGTTGTCCACCAGCTCGGCCGCCTGCTGCCCACCATCCGTTCACGCTGCACGATCATGCGCTTCCATCCGCTGGCTGAGGGCGATCTGGCCCGCGCCCTCGATGCCGCCGCGCCGGGCCTTGATCCGGCAACGCGCGAAGCGGCACTGGCGGTCTCCAACGGCTCCCCCGGCGCCGCACTCACTTTCGCCGAACAGGATCTTGGCAAGGCATGGTCGGCCATGAAGCGCCTGGTCACGGAAGGCGATCCCGATTTCGCCCTGCGTGGCGAGCTGGCCACCGCCATAGGACAGCGCCCGGACCGTGATCGCATCCAGGCGATGCTGGAGTCCGCGCGCATGATCCTCGTCCGGTCGCTGCCCCGCGTTGACGAGCCCACGCGCGCCCGCGTGGTGGAGGCGCACGCCCGCCTTGTCACCATCGCCGCGCAGGCGCCGATCTACAACTTTGATGCAGCCCTGCTGCTCATGGAAATCGGCGGGTTGCTGGCATCGGTCGCGCGGACTAGGGAGAGCGCCAGCTAGCGTTTTTCCGAAGGAAGTACCGCCGCGATGGGCGAACCTTATTACATTACCACCGCCATCTCCTACCCCAATGGCAAGCCGCATATAGGCCATGCCTACGAGGCGATTGCGGCAGACGTCATCGCCCGCTTCATGAAGTCGCTCGGCCGCGATGTGCGGTTGCAGACCGGCACCGACGAACATGGTCTCAAGATGGCGCAGAAGGCGCGCGATCTGGGCGTCACGCCAAAGCAGCTTGCCGATGAAATGACGCAGCATTTCATTGATATGTGCGATGCTCTTAATGTCGATTACGACAAGTTCCAGCGGACGACCGAAGCAGCCCACCACGCGGCCTCGCAGGAACTGTGGCGGCGCATGGAGGCAAATGGCGACCTCTATCTCAGCCGCTATGAAGGCTGGTACTCGGTCCGCGACGAAGCCTATTACGACGAAAGCGAGCTGGTGGCCGGGGAAGGGGGCGCCAAGCTTTCCCCCCAGGGAACGCCGGTGGAATGGACCGTCGAGGAGTCCTGGTTCTTCCGCCTCTCCGCCTATGGCGACAAACTGCTGGCGCTCTACGAATCCAATCCCGATTTCATCCGCCCGGAAAGCCGGCGCAACGAGATGGCCGCCTTCGTCAGCCAGGGCCTGCGTGATCTTTCCGTCTCGCGCACCAGCTTCGATTGGGGGGTCAAGGTTCCGGGCAGCGACAATCACGTGATGTATGTGTGGGTCGATGCGCTCACCAACTACATTACCGGGCTTGGCTGGCCGGATGAAAACGAAATGTTTTCAAAATTCTGGCCCGCAAACCTGCACCTGATTGGCAAGGATATCGTCCGCTTCCACACCATTTACTGGCCGGCCTTCCTGATGAGCGCGGGCCTGCCCGTGCCGCAGGCGGTCTTCGGCCATGGCTTCTTGCTCAACCGCGGCCAGAAGGAATCGAAGTCGCTCGGCAATGTTACTGACCCGGTCGAGCTTGCCACCCGGTTCGGGGTGGACACCGTGCGCTATTTCTTCATGCGCGAAGTCGCCTTCGGTCAGGATGGTTCGTGGTCGCCCGATGCCATCGTCACGCGCTGCAACGCCGAACTGGCAAATAGCTACGGCAATCTTGTCCAGCGTACTTTGTCGATGATCTTCAAGAATATGGATGGACAACTTGCGGCCTTTGCGACGACCGAGGCGGACGATGCACTGCTGGCAACCGTCCATGAAGCCTGCGCTGTGGACCTGCGTCGCGAATTCGAGGCGCTGAACTTCTCCGCCGGGATCGAGGCGTGGATGCGCGCGGTCTTCGCCTGCAACGCCTATATCGATGAACAGGCGCCCTGGGCCCTGCGCAAGACCGACCCGGAACGGATGCGCGCCGTGCTGCTTTGCCTGTTCATGGCCATTCGCGACCTGACCATCGCCATCCTGCCGGTTGTGCCGACGGCCGCCAACCGCGTGCTCGATCAGATCGGCATCCCGGCCGACGAACGGCGCATCGCGGATCTCGGCAAGGCGGACTGGTACATGGCCCGCGTCGCTACCGGAGAGCGGCTCGCTGCCCCGCAGCCGGCCTTCCCGCGGCTCGAACTGCCCGAGGACGACGCCGCCTGATGCTGATCGATTCGCACTGCCACCTGAACTACAAGGGGCTGGTCGAAGGCCAGGCCGATGTGCTGGCGCGCGCCCGGGAAACCGGTGTGCGCGGCTTCCTCAACATTTCCACGCGCCAGAGCGAATGGGCTGCGGTGGTCGCCACGGCGCACCGTGAAAGCGACGTCTGGGCCACCGTGGGCATCCATCCGCACGAGGCCGACCAGCACGCCGATCTCGGTGCCGCCGCGCTGCTTGAGGCGACGCAGGACAGCCGGGTCATCGGCATCGGTGAGACCGGCCTTGATTACTACTACGATCACTCCGACCGGCAGGTGCAGCAGGACCTGTTCCGCGTGCACATCGCCGTCGCGCGCGAAACCGGGCTGCCGCTGGTGATCCACACCCGTGATGCTGAGGAAGATACCGCGCGGATCATCGCCGAGGAGATGGGGAAGGGGGCCTTCCCCGCGCTGATCCACTGCTTCACCGCCTCGCCAGAATTCGGACGGGCCATGCTCGACCTTGGCCTCACGATCTCGCTGTCCGGCATCGTTACGTTCAAGAATGCCAAGGACTTGCAGGCCTTTGCTGCCGAGGTTCCGCAGGATCGCCTTCTGGTCGAAACCGATGCTCCGTTCCTGGCCCCGGTGCCGCATCGCGGCAAAGTGTGCGAACCGGCCTTCGTGGCTGATACCGCGCGCTTCGTTGCCGGCCTGCGCGGCATGGAAGTTGAGACTTTGCATGAAGTGACCGGCGCAAACTTCTTCAGACTGTTTGCGAAGGCTGCGGCGTGAAGCTGGTCGTCCTCGGCTCCGGCACGTCCACTGGCGTTCCGCGCATCGGCAACGATTGGGGCCAGTGCGATCCGGAAGAGCCGCGCAACCGGCGCACCCGCGTCGCCATCGTGGTCGAAGGCGAAGACGGCTCGCGCATCCTTGTCGATACGCCCACTGATCTGCGGCAACAATTCCTCAGCACCGGCATAGACCGTATCGACGGCGTCGTCTGGACGCATGACCATGCCGATCACACGCATGGCATCGATGACCTGCGACCGCTGCGCATGGGCCGTGGCGCACCGATCCCGGGATATGCCGCTGATGAAACCGTGCGGCGCCTGCGCCAGCGTTTCGGCTATGTCTTTGCCGGGCAGCATGGCTATCACACCATCTGCAACCTCGATAACCTGGACCGGGTGCGGATGGTGGCAGGCATCGGCGTAAGCCATTGCCAGATGCCACACGGGCCAGCGCAGTCGACCGCATTCCGCTTTGAACAGGGCGGAAAATCAATAGGTTACGCCACAGATTTCAGTGTGATTACCTGTGACATGGTGGCGCTGTTCGATCGCGTTGACGTCCTTGTTGTCGACGCCCTGCGTCGGCAACCGCATCCCACGCACGCGCATCTTGGCATGGCGCTGGAACTGGTCGAGGCATGTCGCGCCGGACATGCCGTGCTGACGCATCTCGACAAGTCGATGGATTACCGGACACTTTGCGACGAAACGCCGCCGCATGTCGAACCGGGATACGACGGGATGGAAGTGACACTGTGAGCGCGGACCAGATCGTCGCTGCGGTCGGCATCGCGATCGCACTCGTGCTCGTGCTGCGGAACGGCGAGCTGCGCAGACTGACGGCGGGCCGTGGTTGGATGATGCTGCTGGTGTGGGCGGTAATCATTGTGGCAGCAGCCTTGCTATTCCGCGGGTTTCGGCAGTGAGGGTCTGTCTGCACACGCAACCTCATTTATCATAATCTATATTATCCATCCAAGGTCGAAGGCGCTCCGTCATGACTTCCGCCACCTCCCTAACGCAGCTTCCCCAGATGCAGCGGCTGCTGGCCATCATGGCGCGGCTGCGCGATCCCGAGCGTGGCTGTGACTGGGATCGCGCGCAGGATTTCGCCACGATCGCCCCCTATACCATTGAAGAAGCGTATGAAGTTGCGGACGCGATCGAGCGTGGCGACATGGCCGCGCTGCGCGAGGAACTGGGCGACCTGCTCCTGCAGGTGGTTTTTCATGCACAAATGGCTGAAGAAGCAGGACATTTCCGGTTCGAAGACGTGGCCGAGGCGATCTGCGCCAAGATGGAAGCGCGCCATCCGCACATCTTCGGCGATTCCGAGGAAACAGGCCTAAGTCGCGAAGATCGCTGGGAAAAGGCCAAGGCGGACGAGCGCGCGGCCAAGGGAGCCAAGAGCGCCCTGGACGGCGTCGCCAATGCCCTGCCGGCGCTGATGCGCGCGGAAAAGCTGCAGAAACGGGCCGCCCGTGTCGGCTTCAACTGGCCCGACACCGCCGGTCCTGCGGCCAAGCTGGCGGAGGAACTGGCCGAGCTGGAGGAAGCGGCTTCTCCGGATGAAAAAGTCAATGAAGCCGGGGACTTGCTGTTCTCGGCGGTGAATGTGGTGCGCGCGCACGGGGTTGCGCCCGAAGAGGCGCTGCGCATCGCCAACGCAAAATTCGAGCGTAGATTCAAAGGGATGGAGGCCCTCGCCGCCGGCCAGTTCGCCTCGCTCACCCTGGATCAGCAGGAGGCGCTCTGGCAGGAAGTGAAGGCGGTTGAGAGGGGGTTGAAAACGACTGAGACGGGGTTGAAGTCGACTGAGGGCGACTGAGGCCGGGTCAAAGCCGGGTGAAACGCCCCAGCTCACGCGGTGTCAGCCGCACCTTCATCCGCGTGGCGGGCACTCCACCCTCGGTCTGCAATTCGTGCTCGGCCAGCACCTCGCCATGGGCATGCAGCCAGGCCAGCTTCTGCCCGTCGGTCATCGGCACGGTCAGTTCCAGAACCTGCGCTCCACCGGTGAGGAGATCGCCCAGCAGGTCAAGCAGGTCGGCCGTCCCTTCCCCGGTCATCGCCGAGATCGGCACCACGGCACGATCGGGCACGTCGTGCGCGATCAGATCGCGACGCAGGGCGCGCTCATCGGGGCTGAGCAGGTCCCACTTGTTCCAGGCCTCGATGATCGGGACCGAGGCCCCCTCCTCTCCCAGCACGCCGAGATCGGCGAGGATGTCTTCCACCTGCCGCTTCTGCTGCGCGGTGGCGGGATTTGAGATGTCGCGCACGTGGACGATGACGTCGGCTGCCGTCACCTCTTCCAGCGTGGCGCGGAAGGCGGCGACGAGCTGGGTGGGCAGGTCGGAAATGAAGCCGACGGTGTCAGACAGGATTGCCTTGTCCACGCCCGGCAGGCGAATGGCGCGCATGGTGGGATCGAGCGTGGCGAAGAGCAGGTCTTCCGCCATGACGTCAGCCCCGGTCAGGCGATTGAAAAGGGTGGATTTTCCCGCGTTGGTATAACCAACGAGGGCCACGATCGGCCACGGCGCGCGTTGGCGCCGTTCGCGGTGGAGGCCGCGCGTGCGGCGCACTTTTTCCAGTTCGCGCCGAATGCCCGCCATCCGGTTGCGGATCAGACGGCGGTCCGCCTCGATCTGGGTTTCACCCGGCCCGCCGAGGAAGCCGAAACCACCGCGCTGGCGTTCCAAGTGTGTCCAGGAACGCACCAGGCGACCGGCCTGGTAATCGAGATGCGCGAGTTCGACCTGCAGGCGCCCTTCGGCCGTGGCGGCGCGCTCCCCGAAGATTTCGAGGATCAGGCCGGTACGGTCGATGACCTTGCGTTTCAGCCTGTCTTCCAGGTTGCGCTGCTGGATCGCGGAGAGCGCGCCATCGACGATGACCAGTTCCGCATCGGCAAGCAGGCAGGCGTTCTCGATCCGGTCCACCTGCCCTTCCCCAAACAGCGTGCCGGGGCGAACCTGGCGGATGGGCAGGATGAAGGCGTCGACAACTTCGATCCCGATGGCGCGGGCAAGCCCCTGCCCTTCTTCAAGACGCGCCTCGGCATCCTCTCCCAACCCGCCACGCTGGCGAATATCGGGGAGGACGACGACGGCACGCGCACCGCGGCTGACCTCACCCTTGAGGTCTTCCGCGTTGCGCCCAAATTCGAACGTGCTCAGGTTGTTTCGCCTTCCCAATCGCCGCTGAGGTCGACATGGCCAGCGGGCTGGATGGTCGACACGGCATGCTTGTAGGCAAGCTGCACATAGCCTTCGCGTTCCAGCAGCATGCAGAAAAGATCGTAAGCCGCGACCTTGCCCTGCAGCATCACGCCGTTGACGAGGAACATGGTGACCTGGACACCGGCATCGCGCACGCTGGACAGGAACACTTCCTGCAGCAGGCGCTTCTTGCCGTTTTCATCATTCCCGCCCTGGAAATGGGCGACGGAAAGCTGCTGCCCCGGCATGATCGTGCTGATCGCGTGCTTGTAAACCAGTTGCGACTGGCCATCGCGGCGCAGCAGGATCGAGAAATTGTCGAACCAGGTGACGATGCCCTGGAGCTTCACGCCCTTCACCAGGAACATGGTGACAGGGATCTTGTTCTTGCGCAGGTGGTTCAGGAACACGTCCTGGAGGTTCTGCCCCTTGGCGCCGCCAACAGCGGGCGCGGGTGCAGCTTCGGTCTTCTCCGCCTCCGGCTTGGTGGCACGAGGGCGTGCGGAGAGTGTCCGTCCGGTCATTTCTAGACTCCTTTGTATTGGCGCGGACTTTGGTCCGTCGCGATCTGGCCTCAGGATTCGCCTGCCGATTCCGGTAGGTGACCCTTTCAGCCGGGTTCGATGCCATGTGTATTGCCCGATCCCCGCCGCGTAAACCGGGTTTGTGGGGGCTCGTTCCTGTCCTTTTTGGCAATCGATGCCGTTATGGCGAGAAATCCGTTACGTTACAGTGACCTGATTGCCGGTCTTGCCGTTACTCTACGTCCTCGTCCTCGCGCCGGTCGACCATGCCGAGCAGCTTTAATTTGCGGTGCAGGGCCGAGCGCTCCATGCCGATGAAGCTGGCGGTCTTGGAGATATTGCCGGAAAACCGGCGAATCTGGACCTTCAGATATTCGCGTTCGAAGTTCTCCCGCGCTTCGCGCAACGGCACCCCCATCAACGCCGATCCGCCGGTTTCGCCACCCAGCTGGGTGCTGACGATTTCGGACGGCAGCATGTCGGGATCGATGCGGGTCAACCGATCGCGCGGGGCCAGGATGACCGTGCGCTCCACAACGTTACGCAACTGGCGAACGTTGCCCGGCCAGTCATAACTCTGCAGCGCAGCCATCGCCTCGGCCGAAATGCCGGGCGGGGCAATGCCCTGTTCGCTGGCGTAACGTGCGAAGAAGTGATCGACGAGTGCCGGGATGTCCTCGCGCCGGTCCGTCAACGAGGGGATGTTCACTGGCACCACATTGAGCCGGTAATAAAGATCCTCGCGGAAGCGGCGCTCCTCGATCTCGCGCTCCAGGGGGCGCGAGGTGGAGGAGACGACTCGCACATCGACCCTGAGCTGGCGGTGCCCGCCAACGCGGACGAAGGCCTGTTCGGTCAGCACACGCAGGATGCGGGCCTGGCTGGAGGGCGGCATATCGGCCACCTCGTCAAGGAACAGCGTGCCGCCATCGGCCATTTCGAGCAGGCCAGCGCGCACCAGCTTGCCGTCCGCCTCTTCGCCGAACAGTTCCTGTTCAAACCGCTCGGGCGTGATCCGTGCGGAATTGACCGTGACGAAGGCGTTCTGCGCGCGCGGGCTCCACGAATGGAGCAGGCGCGCGGCCACTTCCTTGCCCGCGCCCGCCGGGCCGGTGATGAGCAGGCGGCTGCCGGTGTTGGCAACGCGCTTCAACGTGGCGCGCACGGTGTTGATCGCGCTGGAATTGCCGGTGAATTCGTCCGCCATGGAAAAGCCCTGGCGCAGGCGTGCGTTCTCGCGGCGCAGGCGTTCGGTCTCGGTGGCGCGTTCCACCAGCAGCAGCAGGCGCTCGGCCTCGAACGGCTTTTCAATGAAGTCCATCGCGCCGCGACTGATCGCGGAAACGGCCGTATCGATAGACCCGTGGCCCGAGAAGATGATCACCGGCAGTTCGGGCTCGCGCTTCTTGATCTCGTCGAGAACCTCCAGCCCGTCCATCGGCGAGCCATGAAGCCAGACATCGAGCAGGACCAGGCTGGGGCGGCGTTCATCGATCGCGGCGAGCGCGGAGGTGCTGTCTGCGGCAAGCCGGCAGCCATAGCCTTCGTCGCTGAGGACGCCCGCCACGAGTTCGCGGATATCGCGTTCATCGTCGACGATCAGGATGTCGAGTGCCATCGCTTCACTTCTTTCGGGTCATCAAAGGTCAGGGGCCGCCGGGCTGGATAGATCGGCGGATTCGATTTCGGGGTCTGCAAGGGGATCCCTCGCGAAGCGCATCGTTACGCGGGTGCCGCCGGAAGGTTCGGAGGCGAAGGCCATTTCGCCGCCGTGCTCTTCGACGATCTTGTTGACGATCGCGAGGCCGAGGCCGGTGCCTTTCTCGCGCGTGGTCATATAGGGTTCGAGAATGCGGTCGCGTTCGGCGGGCAGGCCGATGCCGTTGTCCACCACCGTCACGGTGACGCTGCTGCGGTCGCTTTCAAGCGCAACGGCGATGCGGCCCTTGAAATCGATATCCTCGCCCTTGGCGCGCTGCTCCACCGCCTCCACCGCGTTTTTCAGCACGTTGGTCATCGCCTGGCCGAACTGGTGGCGATCGGCCTGGATCGGCACGACGGTTTCGCCGGTGAAGCTGAAGCCGATCTGGGCGTGGGCGACCTCCTGAAGGAACAGGGCCTGGCGCACGAGATCGCTGGCGTCTTCGGCGCGGAACACCGGCTTGGGCAGGCGGGCGAAGGAGGAAAACTCGTCAACCATCTTCCTGAGGTCCCCCACCTGGCGGATGATGGTGGCGGTCAGCTCCTCGAACAGTTCGGGGTCGGTCTCGATCTGGCGGCGGTAGCGTCGCTTGAGCCGCTCGGTGGCGAGCTGGATGGGGGTGAGCGGGTTCTTGATCTCGTGCGCGATGCGGCGGGCGACGTCGGACCAGGCGGCGCGGCGCTGATCGAGCAGCTGGCGGGTGATGTCCTCGAAAGTGATCACGTGGCCATTCGCGTCTGCCGCGATCTTCACCGCCAGCGTGCGCAGGTCTCCGGCGCGGGCATAGTGGACGAGGCCGGAGGCGTCGCCTTCCGCAACCAGTTGCGCGAACTGCGGCGCCACTCCGGCCAGCGGCTGATCGATCACGCTGCCCTCGCCCTTTTCGCGCAGCAGCTTCTGCGCCGAGCTGTTGGCGAGTCGGATGCAGCCGTGCCGATCGACCGAAAGGATGCCGGCGGTGATCGATTCCAGCACCGCCTCGATAAAGGCGCGGCGTTCCTCGATCTGGGCATTGGCGCTGACCAGCGCGCGGGTCTGCCCTTCGAGCTGCGAAGTCATGCGGTTGAAGGCGCGGGCTAGCAGGCCCACTTCATCCGTGCCGGAGCCCTGCGCCACGCGCATGGCGAAGTTTCCGCTGCCGACATTGCGCGCGGCGGAGACGAGCTCGACCAGAGGGGCCACCTGCCGATCGGCAAAGCGCAGCGCCACCCACACTGCCAGTGCCACCAGGGCGAGGCTGATGCCGAACAGCGCCAGGTTGAAGCGCAGCTGCAGGGCGCGGGCGCGGCGGGTGAGCACGTCATAGGCACCGAGCACGGTCTGCGCGCGCTTCCACTGGTTGAGCGCCAGCGCATCGGAATTGCGGGCGACATACAGGAAGATTCCCCGGCTGCGATCGACCGAAGTGACCGCCTCGATCCGTTCGGCCGATGCGCTGACCACCACCGGCTCACCCGCATCGAGGCGCTTGAGCTCGTCCGGGGTTACGCGCTGGCGTTCGTTGTTCGAATTGGGATCGACGATGGCGGCGGTGCGCAGGGTGCCATCCGCGCCCCGTTCGATGATCGCGGATTCGTTGAGCTTGCGGTTGATCACCTGCCAGGAATAGCCCTCGGCGAAATCCTGGCTGGTGATAGGGGCCTGCCCCAGATAGTCGCGCAGGTCCCCCGCCATGGCGACACTTTCATTGCCGACATCGCGCAACTTGTCCGCATAGTAGCCGCGCGCCAGGTTGTTGGCGTTCTCCAGCATGCCGCGCGAATTGTCGGAGAACCAGAACTCCACGCCCGACTGGAACAACAGGGAGGCGAAGATCACCACCAGCAGCGTGGGGATGGCCGCGATCAGCGAGAACAGCCAGACGAGGCGGACATGGAGCCGACCGCTGGAACCGAGCACGCCTTTCGAAGCGCGGCGGAGCGCGGCGCGGCGGCCGCCGAGCACGATCAGGCCAAGGGCGGGCACCAGCGTGCCGATCAGCAGGGTGGAGCTGAGTTGTGCGGGCAGCAGCTTGTTCGACGCGCTGTTGGCCGATACGGCCACCCAGCTGACCCAGAGCATCAGTGCGAGGCTGAGAGCGGAGGCGATCTCCAGCAACAGGAACACGTTGGCCCGGCGCAGGCCGACAAGCAACCGCCGCCACCAGCGTGGAACGCGCCTTTGCCTGCCTTTGCCGCGATCAGCCATAGTTGCTGAACTACAACACCTCTGTTGCAGCAATGCAAGGGGAATCCGGCTACCCTGCCCTCTGAGGCGGATCAGGCGCGCACGGTGGCGTCTTCGGGATGAATGTCCAACTCCACCAAGCGCTTGCGCAGGGTGTTGCGGTTGATGCCAAGCAGTTGCGCCGCGCGCAGCTGGTTGCCGCCGGTGCGCGACAGGGCATGAAGGAACAGGGGGCGTTCGAATGCGGCGAGCGCACTGTCGTACAATTGCCCCGCAGGTGGCGCGGCATCGGCCAGCCAGGCATCGAGCGCGGCGGCGAAAGTGGCGGGCATCGCTACTGCCGCGTCGGCCGCACGGGCCTGTGCCGCATCGCCCGAAAGCAGGGGCTCGATGGTGGCGGCGTCGATAACTTCCTCGCGCGCCAGCAGGGCAAGGCGGTAGATGAAGTTGCGCAGTTCGCGCACGTTGCCGCGCCACGGCTGGCGGGCGAGCAATTCGGCACCGGCCTGCGAAAGCTGGCGGCGAGGCAGGCCCTCTGCGGCGGCGCGGGACAGGAAGTGACGGCTCAGCGCCTCGATGTCGTCGGCGCGTTCGCGCAGGGGCGGCAGCTCGATCGGCACCACGGCAATGCGGTAGTAAAGGTCTTCGCGGAACTGGCCGGAGGCGATCATCGGCAGCAGGTCGCGATTGGTGGCGGCAACGATGCGGCAGTCGAGCGTGATCTCCTCGGTGCCACCCACGCGGCGGATCTTGCCCGATTGCAGCGCGCGCAGCAGCCGGGTCTGCGCCTGCATCGGCATGTCGCCGATTTCATCGAGGAAAAGCGTGCCGCCCGCAGCCTGTTCGAACTTGCCGATGTGGCGGGCATGGGCGCCGGTGAACGCGCCCTTCTCGTGCCCGAACAGCTCGCTCTCGATCAGCTCGGCGGGGATGGCGGCAGTGTTGACGGCGATGAAGGGGCCACTGGCGCGCTTGCCCAGTTGGTGGATCGCTTCGGCCACCAGCTCCTTGCCGGTGCCGCTTTCGCCCAGGATCAGCACGGTCAGGTCATTGCGCAGCACGCGGGTGATCATGCGATAGACCGCCTGCATTGCCGCGCTGCGGCCCACCAGCGGCAGACCCTGCGCCACCTCGTCGGGCTCATCGGCCTGCTCGGCATTCCCGGCCGAACCGATCGCCTGGCGCACGGTGCGCACCAGCTCTTCCAGGTCGAAAGGCTTGGGGAAATACTCGAACGCGCCGGTGTCGCTGGCGCGGACGGCGGTATCGAGCGTATTCTGCGCCGAAAGGATGATCACCGCCATGCGCGGGAACTGGTCGCGCACGCGGCCCAGCGTCTCGATGCCGTCGCCATCGGTCAGCATCACGTCGGTCAGCATCAGGCCATACGTGCCGCCCGCCAGCAACCGGTCTCGCCCGGCAATGGATTCGCAACGGTCCACCTTGAAGCCCTCGGCCTCGAGCGCGGCGGTGATGACGATGGCGATGGACGCATCGTCTTCGACAAGGAGGATGGACTGCTTCATGGCTTCACCGATCCGGCAACGGGCAGATGGAGGCGGAAATGGGTCCAGCCCTTGGCTTGGTCGCGATCATGGGTCACGCGCCCGTTCATCTCGCGCACCAGCTTCTGCACCAGCGCGAGGCCAAGGCCCTGCCCGCTCTTCTTGGCGGTGACGAAGGGTTCGAAGATATGATCGCGCAGCGCAGGGTCGATGCCCGGCCCGTTGTCCGACACGCGCACCTCGATCGGCAGGCGCAGCGGCTTGCCGCCCGGCCCGGCATGCAGCTGGATGCCGCTGGCGAAGCGCGTCCGCACGGCAATGCGCGGCGCAGGCTGGCCGGCGCAGGCCTCACGCGCGTTGGTCATCAGGTTGAGCAGCACCTGCACCAGCGCATCGGGATTGGCGAGCACCGGGGGCAGCGAGGGATCGAACTCTTCCTCGATGGCAAAGGTGCCGGGATGCCCCGCTGCGACGATCGCCTGCGCGTGGCGCACCGCTTCGTGCAGGTTGCATTCCAGCGCCGGCTCGGTGCTGCGGCGGGAAAGCGACTGCATCTGGTCGATCAGTTTGGCGATGCGATCCACCTCGGTGGTGATCAGGCCGGTCAGCGCGCGGTCCGCCTCGCCCAGCTTGCGATCGAGCAGCTGGGCTGCCCCGCGGATGCCGGCAAGCGGGTTCTTGATCTCGTGCGCCAGCACTTCGGGTGCACGCAGGGCCACGCCCTCGCCCGCACCGGCGCCGCTGCCATCGCCCGAAAGCGCTTCCACCCCCACGGGTTCGTGCAGCACCAGCATGCGCCAGCCCGGACAATGCGTGACCGGCGCAGTCATCACGTCAAGCCGCCGCGCCGGCGCCCCGAGGATGCGCACCGGCGTATCCCGCGCGAAAAGCTGTGCGTCGGGTTCCTGCAGCCGATTGAAGATCAGCGGTTCGTCGAAGATGAAGATCTCCTCCACCCCCTTGCCTTGAAGCCGCCGCGCACCCTGCCCCACCACCTGTTCGGCCGCGGGATTGACCGAGGCGATGGTGAGATCGGGGGCCAGCAGGAACACGGCAAGCGGCAGGCTGGCGATCATGCGCTTGGGATCGGGCCGGCCCGCATCGCCCTTGCGCCAGTCGCCGGGTCCGCTCACCGGCCCGTCTCCAGGCAATCAGGCCTCACGCAGCCTCACGCCGTTCAACGACCTCGTCGCCGAAGCGACCGTAGAATTCCTCCAGGCTGGCGAGCACCGCCTTGGCGTCGTCGATGAAGTTCACGCGGTTCCTGAACTCGGCCGATCCGGGCAGGCCCTTGGTGTACCAGCCCAGATGCTTGCGCGCCATGTTGACCCCGGTAACCGCGCCATAATGCTCGAGCATCTGGTGATAATGCTCCACGATCAGGGCATACTGTTCGCGGATCGTGGGTTCGGGCAGGCGCTCGCCCGTGGCCAGCCAGTGCATCACCTGTCCCAGCAGCCACGGCTTGCCATAGGCGCCGCGGCCGATCATCACGCCGTCGGCCCCGCTCTGCTCCACGGCGGCGGCCACGTCCTCGATCGTGCAGATGTCGCCATTGACGATCACCGGCACGTCCACCGCTTCCTTCACCTTGCGCACGAAGGCCCAGTCGGCGCTGCCCTTGTACATCTGGTTGCGGGTGCGGCCGTGGACGGTGATCATGCGGGCGCCGATATCCTGCGCAATCCGCGCCAGTTCGGGCGCGTTCAGGCTGTCATGGCACCAGCCCATGCGCATCTTGACCGTGACGGGCACCTTCACCGCCTTCACCGTCGCCTCGATCAGCGCGGTGGCGAGCGGGATCTGGCGCATCAGCGCGGAGCCGGCATCGCCGTTCACCACCTTGCGCACCGGGCAGCCCATGTTGATGTCGATGATCGCGGCGCCCTGCTGTTCCACCAGCTTCGCGGCTTCCGCCATCTGCGCCGGTTCGCAGCCTACCAGCTGCATGGAAACGGGCTCTTCCATCGGATGCCACGCCGCCTTCTGGATCGACTGGCGCGTTTCACGGATCGCAGCCGGGCTGGCGATCATCTCGGTCACGTTCAGGCCCGAGCCGAAGCGGCGGACCATGGTGCGGAACGGCAGGTCGGAAACGCCGGTCATCGGCGCGAGCACGACCGGGCAATCCACCTGGACCGGGCCGACGTGGATGGGCTTCAGCTGCGGGGGAACGGGCGTCTCGGTCATCATCGCTGCCTAAAAAACAGGCACGCGCTTAGTCGATTGCACGGCATGGGGCAAGTTCTGTAAGGGGCGGCTCAGATGAACGCCCCCCTTCCCGCTTCCGGCGCCTCGGTCGCTGCTGTCGTCGTTGCCGCGGGCAAGGGCCTGCGCGCGGGCGGATCGGTGCCCAAGCAGTTCGCGCCGTGGCGGGGAAAGCCGCTGTTGCGCCATTGTGTGGAAGCGCTGGCAGCCGCGGGCGTCGCCCCTATCGTGATCGCGATTCCCGCAGGCTGGGAGGCTGAGGCCGAAGCCGCAACGTCCGGCATTGCTGCGGTCAGGTTCACCCATGGCGGGGCAACGCGGCAGGATTCGGTGCGCCTTGCACTTGAGGCGATGGCAGGCGACGCGCCCGATCACGTGCTGATCCACGATGCCGCGCGGCCTGATCTGCCCTGCGCAGTGATCGAAGCGCTGCTGGCTGCGCTGGAGACGCAGCCCGGCGCGATCCCGGTCCTGCCGGTGGTGGACAGCGTGGTGCGCGGGGCGCAGGGCCTGCGCGGCGCGTTCGTCGATCGCGATGGACTTTATCGCGTGCAGACCCCGCAGGCCTTCCGCTATCCGGCGATCCTGGCCGCCCACCGCGCGTGGCCGGGCGCGACCGACGCCGGGGACGACGCCGCCGTGGCCGAAGCGGCCGGGCTGGCGGTGGCGCTGGTCCAGGGTGACGAGCGGTTGCGCAAGGTGACGTTCGCCAGCGATTTCCAGGAGAGAGCAATGACCGTGCGCACCGGCATGGGATTCGACGTGCACCGTCTGGTTGAGGGTGAGGAACTCTGGCTTTGCGGGGTTCAGATCCCCCATGCCAAGGGGCTTTCCGGCCACAGCGACGCCGATGTGGCCATCCATGCGCTGGTCGATGCGCTGCTCGGCGCGATTGCGGCGGGTGACATCGGCGATCATTTTCCGCCAAGCGACCCGCAATGGTTGGGTGCCTCGTCCGACAGGTTCCTCGCCCATGCGGCGCATCTGGTCGGCCAATCCGGCCATGCCATCGCCAACGTGGACGTGACCATCATCTGCGAAGCGCCGAAGATCGGGCCGCACAAGTTGGAAATGAGGGCACGCCTTGCCGAGATTCTCGGAATTGACATCGCCCTCGTCTCGGTGAAGGCGACAACCACGGAACGGTTGGGAACAACGGGCCGCGGCGAAGGTATCGCGGCGCAGGCAGTCGCCACGGTCACCGCCGCGTGATACGGGCTTCCAAGGCCGAGAAACGAAGGATCGACAGGATGCGCCTACACTCGCTGATTGCCGGAACACTGGCTGCCGCATCCTTGCTGGCAGGCAACGTGGCGCATGCGCAGCAGTCCGCCTGCCTCACCGAGGAAGAGCTGAACAGTGTGATCACCTTTACGCTGCCGGTGGCGATGGAATCGGTGATGAAGGCCTGCCAGCCTTCGCTTTCGCCCAGCGGCTGGTTCGCGACCAAGGGACCGAGCCTGGTCCAGAGCTATGCCGCGCGCAAGCAGTCCGCATGGCCGAGCGCCCGTGGAGCGCTGATGAAGCTGGGCAAGGGCGACGAAAAGATGGGCCAGATGGTCAGCCGCCTGCCTGACAGCGCGCTGCAGCCCTTTGCCGAAGGGATCGTGGGCCAGATCGTGGCGGATGGGGTGAAACCCGATCAGTGTGTAGCGATCGAACGGGCGGTCCGCCTGCTTTCCCCCCTGCCGCCGGAAAACACGGCAGAGCTGATCTCGTTCGTGATCGTGATGGCGGAAAAGCCCAAGCCCGGCGCCGCACCGGCCAAATCCAAGCTGCCGATCTGCGCGGCAAAGAGCTGAAAAACCAGATGGATACCCTCCTTCCTTCAGAGATTGTCGAACTCGCGCGCAAGGTTATTGCCGAGAACGCGCAGGCCGGACGCACCGTTGCCGTTGCGGAAAGCTGCACGGGTGGGCTGGTCGCCGCGGCGTTGACCGAGGTGGCGGGAAGCTCGGCCGTGCTCGATCGCGGCTTCGTCACCTATTCCAATGCCGCCAAGCATGAACTGCTGGGTGTGTCTGAAGACGTGATCGACACGTTCGGCGCGGTATCCGTGGCCGTTGCATGGTCGATGGCGCAGGGTGCCTTGCGCCATTCCAACGCCGACGTGGCCGTGGCGATCACCGGCGTGGCCGGCCCTGACGGCGGATCGGACAACAAGCCGGTCGGCACCGTGGTCTTCGCCCGGGCGGAGCGCGGCGAGGATCCGCAGGCGGTCAATGCCGAAATGAAGTTCTTCGAAACCGCCAAGACCCGCGGCGAAGTGCGCCGTCAGGCGACGATCTGCGCGCTGGAACTGCTGCTGCCGTAAAGCCGCTCGGCTCGGGTTTCGAACGCGGTCACCATCTTGCGGAAGGCGCGGTCGAGATACTGGCCCGCCAGCTTTTCGAAGATGGCGTTGCGGAAGGTGAAATCCACGCAGAAATCGATCGTGCAGCCGCCCTCGCCATCGGGGGCGAATGTCCACGAGTTCGACAGGCTCTTCATCGGTCCGTCGAGGTATTCCACCACGATCTCGCGCGGGCGGTCCTTCTTCACACGCGATGTGAACTTCTCGCGCAGCGCGTTGAAGCCCACCATCATGTCGGCAACCATCTCGTGCTCGCTCTCGGACTTGATGCGCGTGGCCACCACCCAGGGCAGGAACTCGGCATAGCGCTTCACGTCGGCCACAAGATCGAACATCTGTTCGGGCGACCACTTCAGCCGCCGGGTTTCGGCGATATGTGGCACCGGCTCAGCCTCTCTGCGCCGCCTTGGCGAGCTTCGCCTCGCGCGCGGCGCGCATCTGGGCAAAGTCTTCGCCCGCGTGATAGCTCGACCGGGTCAGCGGGCTTGCCGCCACCTGCAGAAAGCCTTTGGCCCGGGCGATCGCGCCATAGGCGTCGAAGGCCTTGGGCGTCACGAATTCGATCACCTTGGCATGTTTGGGCGTGGGCTGCAGGTATTGGCCCATGGTCAGGAAATCGATCTGCGCGCTGCGCATGTCGTCCATCACCTGGTGCACCTCAAGCCGCTCCTCGCCCAGTCCCAGCATGATCCCGCTCTTGGTGAAGACCAGCGGATTGTGGGCCTTCACCTCTTCCAGCAGGCGCAGCGAGGCATAATAGCGCGCGCCAGGGCGGATGGTGGGATAGAGCCGGGGCACGGTTTCAAGGTTGTGATTGTACACATCCGGCCCCGCTTCCACGATGGCCGCCACCGCCGCCTGCATCTTGCCGCGGAAATCGGGGGTCAGGATCTCGATGGTGGTGTTCGGCGTCTGCTCGCGCAGCGCGCGGATCACCTTCACGAACTGCCCCGCGCCGCCATCGGGCAGGTCGTCGCGGTCCACCGAGGTGATCACGATGTGCTCCAGCCCCATCTTCGCGGCCGCCTCGGCCACGTGGCCGGGTTCGCTGGCGTCCACGGCGCGGGGCATCCCGGTCTTCACGTTGCAGAACGCGCAGGCGCGGGTGCACACATCGCCCAGGATCATCACCGTGGCGTGCTTCTTGGTCCAGCATTCGCCGATGTTCGGACAGGCCGCTTCCTCGCACACCGTGTTCAGCTTCAGGTCGCGCATCAGCTGGCGCGTTTCCCCATAACCCTTGCTGGTCGGCGCTTTCACGCGGATCCAGTCGGGCTTGCGCTGGCGTTCGGGACCCGGTTGCGGGGACGGAGCGTTGGCGAGATCGGTCATGGCGGTGCAGATAGGCTTATCGCCGCGCACTTGAAAGACCCAAAGTTCCACTTCACTAGGCGACTCATGACAGACACCCCTTCTCCCGAGCTCGATCACCTGATCACCGGCTACCGCCGCTTCCGCCACCACGGCTGGACGCCCCGTCTCGAGCGCTGGAAGGAACTGCGCGAGGGGCAGGAGCCGCAGGTGATGATCATCGCCTGTTCCGACAGCCGCGTGGACCCGGCCGAGATTTTCGACACTGACCCGGGGGAGATGTTCGTGGTGCGCAACGTGGCGGCGATGGTCCCCCCGTTCGAGACCAATCCCGGCCACCACGGCGTTTCGGCCGCACTGGAATTTGCGGTGCAGGTGCTGAAGGTGAAGGAAATCGTCGTCATGGGCCACGGCATGTGCGGCGGCTGCAAGGCGGCACTGACGCAGGACCTGAAGGATGCAGAGCCCGGCGAAGGCGGCTTCATATCCAACTGGATGTCGCTGCTGGACGAGGCGCGCAAGCCGGTCGCCGCGCAATATGGCACGCATGGGCGCGAGGCGGAGCGGGCGATGGAGCTGGAAGGCGTGAAGGTCAGCCTTGCCAACCTGCGCACCTTCCCCTGCATCCGCCGCAAGGAGCGCGATGGCGAGCTGCGCCTGCGCGGTGCGTTCTTCGCCATCTCAGACGGGCAGCTGCACCTTCTGGACGAGGCGACCGGAGAGTTTGCCCCTGTTTCCTGACCTTCGGACCCACTGCCAGAATCGAAAAGGGCGGCCCCGCAATGGGCCGCCCTTTCCTTTGGTCCCGTCCCTGGGAAGCAGGCTCTTACTGCACCTTGCTGCTGGCGTAGACGCTCCACAGCTTGGCCAGCGGTGCGCGCACGCCGGTCACCTTGGCGAAAGTCGCCTTGGCGTCGGCATACTTGCCAAGGTCCACCTGCGCGATGCCCAGACGGGTCAGCGCGCGGTCGGCGTCGATGCCGCCCTTCTGCAGCGCGATCTGGTACATTTCCTCAGCCTTGGCAGCTTCGCCATAGGAGAGGTAGGCGTCGGCCGTGGCCACCGCGCTCTTGCCCGTGGGCGAGGCGCGGCCGTCCTTTTCCAGCGCCGCCAGCGAAGCCTTGTCCGCCGCGATACGGCCGCGGGCCTGGCTCAGCGCGTCGGTCACGAACGGGTCGGACGACTTCAGCGCACCCTTGGCGAGGCCCAGTTCGCCAACCTTGACGGTTTCACCGGGCAGACGACGCGGGTCGGCGGCCTGGATGTATTCGATGAATTCGCGCTCGGTGTACTTCGGATCGTTGTCCAGCGCGCCGGTGCGCAGGAACAGGCGGCCGAGATCGAGCGATTCTTCCTTGCTGAAGTTGCCGAATTCGCGGACCAGCTGCCCGGCACCCAGCCAGTTGAGCGCGTTCGGCTGCGATTCCACCTGCATGGTCGCCATCTCGATCGCCTGCGGGCCCAGCTTGTTCTGGTAGGCAATCAGGTTGCCACGCTTGAACCAGCTGTCGGGCACGGCGGCGCCTGCTGCCTTGCGGGCGGCAATGGCACCCTTCAGCGCTTCGATCGCCTGCGGAGCCTGATTCTGGCTCGCATAGGCGTCGGCGAGAATCTCTGCAGCCGAATCGTCACTGTAGTTCGCGGCGACGAGCGGCCCCAGCGCCTTCACGGCCGTGGGATAATCCTTGTTCTGGTACGCGGTCACGCCGAGGAAGTAAGTTACCAGGCCCTGCTTGTCCGCCGGCAGCTGGCCGCTGTCGGCCATGTTCTGCAGGCCCTTCTGCTGCAGGACCTTGTCTTCAGCCGCAGCGCCGATCTGCTGCTGCCATTGACCGAAGATGATCCGGTCGGCCGCGGTCTTGACCGAAGCTTCAGCTGCTGCGAGCTGCGGCACGAGCGCTGCCGCCGCAGCCTTGTCCTTGCTTGCGGCAACATCGGCTACCGGCTTCTGCAGCGTCTGTGCAATCTTGATGAACTCGGGCGAATTGGTCACCTTCGCGGGCTTGGCGTCCTTCGCCACGGCCACGCCGGCGCCGATCATGGTTCCGCCAGCGACAAGGCCGGTGGCCAGCGCAAGCGCCGCAACGGTCGACTTGCCAAAAAATCCGAAAGAACCCCGCATCTTCATCTTCTCCTGTTCGGCCGGACGCCCGGGGGCATGAATCGCCGCCCGCATCCACTCCGTCACTTCAGACCCGCCGCGCTGCTTGGCGCGGAAATCGTCCCTTTGCAACGGGGTGTGGACTATCCTTTAACCGCTGAACCGCGTTTGAATGGCAATTCGTCCTGCCGTTCAGGCAAATGGTCGCAAATGTGGAAAAACCGCCCTGTGGCCCCCCTCTTGCTGGCTATCCTGAAGCAAAGGGGCTAGGGCCGTTTCATCCCTGATAACTGAAGCGAAAAAGCAGCGCCCGTGAGCGACGACACCGCCATTATCGATCCCCCCGCCCCCGGCGGCGAACCCGAATTCCAGCGGATCGACATCGTCGACGAGATGAAGACCAGCTATCTCGATTACGCGATGAGCGTGATCGTCAGCCGCGCGCTGCCCGATGTGCGCGACGGTCTGAAGCCGGTCCATCGCCGCATTCTTTTCGCCAGCCAGGAAGGCGGCTTCGTTGCCGGGCGCCCCTATCGCAAGAGCGCCAAGATCGTTGGCGACACGATGGGCAACTATCACCCGCACGGCGACAGTTCGATCTATGACGCCCTTGCGCGCATGACGCAGGACTGGTCGATGCGCGTGCCGCTGGTCGATGGCCAGGGCAACTTCGGCTCGATGGACCCCGATCCGCCGGCCTCGATGCGCTATACCGAGGCGCGGCTGGCGCGCGTCGCCAACTTCCTGCTCGATGATCTCGACAAGGATACCGTCGATTTCACCGACAACTACGATGGTTCGCGTCAGGAGCCATCCGTCCTGCCCGCGCGCTTTCCCAACCTGCTGGTCAATGGCGCGGGCGGCATCGCGGTGGGCATGGCCACCAACATCCCGCCGCACAACCTGGGCGAAGTGATCGACGGCTGCCTTGCCTATATGGAAAACCCGCTCATCACCATCGATGAGCTGGTACAGATCATCCCGGGCCCCGATTTCCCCACTGCACCGATGATCCTCGGCAGCGCCGGCGCGCGCAAGGCCTATCACGAAGGCCGTGGCTCGATCATCATGCGCGCCCAGCACAAGATCGAGGAAGGCCGGGGTGACCGCCGCTCGATCGTGCTCACCTCCATCCCCTACCAGGTGGGCAAGAACAGCCTGGTCGAAAAGATCGCCGAGGCCGCCAAGGACAAGCGGATCGAGGGCATTTCCGACATTCGCGACGAATCCAACCGCGAAGGCGTGCGCGTGGTCATCGACCTTAAGCGCGATGCCACGCCGGAAGTCGTGCTCAACCAGCTGTGGCGCAACACCCCGGCGCAGTCGAATTTCCCTGCCAACATGCTTGCCATCCGTGGCGGCCGGCCGGAAATCCTCAGTCTCAAGGACATTATCGAGGCCTTCGTCCGCTTCCGCGAGGAGGTCATCACCCGCCGCACCAAGTTCGAGCTGAACAAGGCGCGTGACCGGGCCCATATCCTGCTCGGCCTCGTCGTAGCGGTGACCAACCTCGACGAGGTGGTGAAGATCATCCGTGGCTCGGCCAATCCCTCCATCGCGCGCGAAACCCTGCTCGCCCGCGAATGGCCGGTCAGCGAGATCGCGCCCTACCTGCGCCTGGTCGAAGCGATCGAGAACGACGCCGACGACGGCTCGGGCAAGCCCTACCGCCTCTCGGAAATCCAGGTCCGCGCCATTCTCGACCTGCGCCTGCACCGCCTGACGGCGCTGGGCCGTGACGAGATCGGCGGCGAGCTGGAGATCCTTGCCAAGGCTATCGAGGAATACCTCTCGATCCTCGCCGACCGCGTGAAGCTCTATGGCGTGATGCGGCAGGAACTGATCGAGGTGCGCGATCAGTTCGCCACCCCGCGCCTCTCGGTCATCGCCCCGGCGGCAGATGGCATCGACGACGAGGACCTGATCGAGCGCGAGGACATGGTCGTGACGATCACCCTCGATGGCTATATCAAGCGCACCCCGCTCTCCACCTTCCGCGCGCAGAACCGGGGCGGCAAGGGCCGCAGCGGCATGGCGACCAAGGACGAGGATGCCGTGGCGAACATGTTCGTCACCAGCACCCACACGCCGGTGCTGTTCTTCTCCACCGCAGGCAAGGTCTATCGCCTGAAGGTTTGGCGCCTGCCCGAAGGCGGCCCGGCCACCCGCGGCCGCCCGATGGTGAACCTGCTGCCCGCGCTGGACAAGGACGAGACCATCGCCACCGTGCTCCCCCTGCCCGAGGATGAGGGCGAATGGAGCAAGCTGCACGTGATGTTCGCCACGGCGAAGGGCAACGTGCGCCGCAATGCGATGGACCTCTTCGCCAACATCCCCAGCAACGGCAAGTTCGCCATGCGCTTCGAAGAGGACAGCGACGACCGCTTGATCGGCGTCGCGCTGCTCTCCGAAGGCGATGACGTGCTGCTGGCGAGCCGCCAGGGCAAGGCGATCCGCTTCCCGGCGGACGACGTGCGCGAATTCCAGAGCCGCACCTCCACCGGCGTGCGCGGCATGACGCTGAAGGAAGGGGACGAGGTCATCTCGCTTTCCATCCTCCACCGCGTGGGCGTGAAGGACCAGGACGAGCGCGAGGATTACCTCCGCTTCGCCCCGTGGAAGGCGGAGAAGGAAGGCGAACCGGCGATGAGCGCCGAACGCTATGCCGAACTGGCCGAAAAGGAACAGTTCATCCTCACCGTCTGCGCCAACGGCTATGGCAAGATGTCCTCGGCCTATGAATACCGCCGCACCGGGCGCGGTGGGCAGGGCATCACTAACATCGACAACATCGGCCGCAACGGGCCGGTGGTGGCCAGCTTCCCTGCGGTGCAGGCCGACCAGCTGATGCTGGTGACCGACCAGGCCAAGCTGATCCGCCTGCCGCTGAACACCCTGCGCGTGATCGGCCGTGGCAGCGCCGGCGTGCGCCTGTTCACCGTGGCCGACAGCGAACACGTGGTCAGCGCAGTGCGCCTTGCCGAAGAGGAAGGTGAGCCTGAGGCCGATGGTCAGGAGGCGCCGGAAAGTCCCTCGGAATGAAGGACTTTCCCACTGTGGCCTACAAGGTCCTGACCGGGGATCAGATGAACGCCCTGCTGCGTGACGGACTGTTCCAGGGCGCCCCGGTCGACCTTGCTGACGGTTTCATTCATCTCTCCGCCGCCGATCAGGTGACCGGCACCGTGGACAAGCACTTCGCCGGGCAGACCGGGCTGCACGTGGTGGCGGTGGACCTTGAGGCGCTGGGCGATGCCGTAAAGTGGGAAGTCTCCCGCGGCGGCGCGCTCTTTCCCCATGTTTACGGGGACTTGCCGCTATCTGCGTGCAAGGCGCATCAACCGCTGACGCGGTCGGCAGACGGGACCGTCATTCTTCCCTGAACTGCCCCTGCCGCCGCAGGAATGAAATGGCGCCGGTGCAGATCAGGAACTGCCCGAAGTAATACAGCGGCCAGATCAGCGCCTTCGCCAGCACGTCGCCCGCCAGCGGCCCCATCCGCGCGAAGATCAGCAGGTCCGACGCCACGAACAGCACCGCTCCCAGCCCGACGCGATAGCGCGGGAAAGCGCTGGTCCACGCTGCCGCCGCCATGGCTCCAAGCGCGGCGCTGTAGAGCGCCACGGTCGGCTGGCCGGTCAGGGCAAAGGCGATGAACGGCGTGGCGACGAGCACGGCCAAACCTGCAAGCCTTTGACTTGGCGACATGATTTCCCGCCGGTAGCGCAGGTAGAGCGACACCGCGATCAGGTGGCCGAGCAGAAACGCGACCGCGCCGGCGATGAAGTTCACCTCCAGCACCATGTCCCCGATCGCTCCCAGCCCCATGACCAGCGCCACCTTGTGCGCATCGCGCGAAGGATGGTGCGCCCAGGCATAGGCGGCCAGCAGGGCGACGCCCGCACCTTTCCAGGCAATGACTAACAGGCCGGGAAGCTTCGGCAGGACAAGGCCTTGCGCCACGAACCAGTAACTGATTCCGAACAGCAGGCTGGCGACCAGCCACGGCCGCCTGTCGATCAATCCACGCTCAGCCATCGGCCCCCTTCCCCTTCGTGCGCGCACCTTGGGGTTGTCGGCGCGGGGATGCAATGCCAATGCGATTGGCATGGATCATCAAGTGCATATCATCGGCGGCGGCATGGCGGGCAGCGAGGCGGCTTGGCAGCTTGCGCGCCGGGGGATTCGCGTCAAACTCTCGGAAATGCGTGGTTCGGGCGAACGAACCCCGGCGCATCAAGGGGATGGACTGGCCGAACTGGTCTGCTCCAACTCGTTCCGCTCCGATGATGACGAAAAGAACGCGGTGGGCCTGCTCCACCATGAGATGCGCCAATGCGGCAGCCTGTTGATGGCGGCGGCGGAAAAGGCGCGCGTGCCGGCAGGATCGGCGCTGGCGGTGGACCGCGATGTGTTCTCGGCCGAGGTCGAGGCGGCGCTGGCGGCGCAACCAACACTCACCATCGTGCGCGAACGCATTGATATCCTGCCAGAAACCGGCCTGACCATCATCGCCACCGGCCCACTGACCGCCCCCGCCCTCGCCGGCAGCATCGGCGCAATGACGGGTGCGGACTCCCTCGCCTTCTTCGATGCTATCGCCCCCATCGTCTATCGCGAAAGCATCGACATGGACGTGGCCTGGATGGCGAGCCGGTGGGACAAGGGGGCGGAAGCCTCGCTGGCCATGGGCGGCGATGGGCGGGACTACATAAACTGTCCCATGAACCGCGCCCAATACCTTGCTTTCAGGGAAGAATTGCTGGCGGGCGACAAGACCGAGTTCAAGGAATGGGAAGCCAGCACTCCCTATTTCGACGGCTGCATGCCGATCGAGGTCATGGCGGCGCGGGGCGAGGAAACGCTGCGCTTTGGTCCGATGAAGCCGGTGGGCCTCGACAATCCGCACTGGGCCACGGCGGAACATCCCAACGGGCGCTGGCCCTATGCCGTGGTGCAGCTGCGGCAGGACAACAAGCTGGGCACCTTGTGGAACATGGTCGGCTTCCAGACCAAGCTGAAACATGCCGAGCAAGTGCGTGTTTTCCGGACGATTCCGGGGCTTGAACAGGCCGAGTTCGCGCGGCTTGGCGGGCTCCATCGCAACACCTTCCTCAACTCCCCCACTCTGCTCGATCGCCAGCTGCGGCTGAAATCCGCGCCGCATATCCGCTTTGCCGGGCAGATCACCGGCTGCGAAGGCTATGTCGAGAGCGGGGCGGTGGGGCTTCTTGCCGGGCTGATGGCGGCGGCGGAGCTGACGGGGCAGGATTGGCCCGCGCCGCCGCGCACGACCGCGCTGGGGGCGCTGCTGGCGCATATCACCGGCGATGCGGAGGCCGAGAGCTATCAGCCGATGAACGTGAATTTCGGGCTTTTTCCGCCGGTTGACGCCTCGATCAAGAAGAAGGTGCGCAAGGAAGCCTACACCGGACGGGCCAAGCAGGATCTGGCCCAATGGGTGCCCGCGCTGCCGTGAATTGAGACGGACTGAGAGGGGGCTGAAATCGACTGAGAGAGGGTTGAGGTCGATTGAAGCCGGTTGAGCGGGCGCTTACCGGCACTTGCAGGCGGGCTTCTTCGGCACCTGCTTCGTGGTCGCGTATTCGGCCTGGGAAAGCCAGCCATCGCCATTGGCATCGGCGCCCTTGAACTTGTTTCCGGTCGCCACCGCCCACTCTTCAAAGGTCAGCAGGTTGTTGCCGTCCAGGTCCAGCTTGCGGAAATCCTTGACCCTTGGCGCCAGCATTTCGACGCGCGTGATCCGCCGGTCGCGATCCTTGTCTAGCCGGTCAAAACGGCGCTGTTCACGGCTTTGTTCGCTGGCCTGCGGCAGATCGGGGCCGATCATGTCGCTGGCGTCAGCCTCGGGCAATTCGTCAATCGAATCCGTCGGTTGAGCGAGCGCGAGATGCGATGGCGCGGGTGCGCTGGCCACGGTGGCACGGCCCTGCCACCAGAATATCCCGGCCGAAGCCAGCAGCAGCGCGCCCAGTGCGCCGATCAGGATGCGGTTCATCGAAAGGCCCCCTTTACGTAGATATACTAGGGGGATGACTTCGGGGCAGCGAGGAAAAGCCCCGCCATTTTGGCATCAGCGACCGAGCAGCCCGAGCCGCAGTGCGGCCAGCATATTGCGAAGCGGCGTCGTTTCCTGCCTCAGCGCCATTCCGCGGAGGATCGCCAGAGGGCGCATCGCTTTGGGAATGCGGGGATTTTTGCCAGCAGGGGCATGGCCGAGCCATTCCGCAACGGCGCGACGGAGATCGTCGTCAGGTTCAATGCCCGAGCGGCGGGCGAGCGTGGCGAAGGCTTCGATGCGGGCGCTGGCGAGTTCGGCACCACCATCCTGCCCGACATTTCGCGCCTCCCACCCATCGACCAGCGCGGCCAGGGCTGCGCGATCATCGTCCCACATCGTGAGCAGGGCGAGGAGCGGTTCGCCCTTTGGCCATTCCGTGGCGGGCTGTGCAAAACGATCGCGCCACCAGGCAAGGCGTAGCTGGACCATGATGGGATCGCGCCCTTCCTGCGCGGCATCGGCCAGGCGGCGATCGAGCGCGAGCAGGCCAATCCAGTCCGCCCGCCGCGCCCTGGGGGCATAGGCGACGGCGAGCCGTTCAAGCGGGTCGAGCCAATCAAGGCCGGCGTTCGAGAGAGTGGTCGGTTCCATGAACATTAAAATTGTATACGGGAAATCACTTATAATTAACTTTGGTCTGGGAAAAGCAAACGCGTGGCCGGAATCGATCGGCAAGGTGGTTCCGAACGCAAGGGCGGCATCGCGAGTTAGGCAAGCATTGGCAAGGCACGATTGCGCATGAGGGGCAAGACGGGTTCGCTGATCGGCAAAATCGCCAGGACCAGCAAGGGTAACGTGACGGTGCTGATGGCGGTGGCCGCCCCGGTGCTGATCTCTGCCGCCGGTTTCGGCGTGGACACCGCACAGTGGTATATGTGGAAGCGCGAGCTGCAGTATGCCGTGGACCAGGCTGCGATCGGCGCAGCGTGGTCCATCGCCAAAGGCATCAGCAAGACCGCCTATACCGAGCACGCCAAGCAGGAATTCACGGCCAACCTTGCAGCGACGCGCACGTTCGCCACGACGCCGACGGTGACGCAGGTGAACTATAACGGGGGCACGCTGAACGCGGTTTCAGTGAAGGCGAGCGCAAGCAAATCATTGCCGTTCTTCGGCTTTGTGACGGGCAAGTCCACCACCGTGTCTGCCGCCGCGCAGGCGAGCTATACCAAGGGTGCGACCTATACGAGCTGCATCATCGCCACCAACGACACGGCAGATGGCGCGATCACCATCGGCGGCAGTGCGATCCTGAAGTCAGGGTGCGGCCTGGCAGCCCTATCGAATTCGACCAATGCGGTCCGCGTATCGGGCAGCCCGACCATCGACGTGAACTATGTGATGGCGGCGGGCGGCATCGACGACTGGTTCAACACCAACACCGACGACGTGATCCGCGAGTACATGACGACGCTGTCAGACCCGTTCAAGGCGTTGGTGGCACCCAATAACACCGCGAGGGGCAGCACCTATTCCTGCGTGAAATCGGGCAATACGACCCAGGCGACGATCAATCCCGGCACCTACACATCGATCTCCACCAGCTGCAACACGGTGATGAACCCGGGGATCTATGTGATCGACACCGGCATCTTCACCATCCGTGCGCAGGACATCGTGACCGCCAATGGTGTGCTGATCGTGCTGCGCAACGGTGGCAGCTTCAAGATCAACGGTGGCGCGGCGCTGAACCTGACCGCCATGACGGCAACCCAGCTGCAGTCCGCAGGCCTCAGCGCCACGCAGGCCGCGCTGCTGGAAGGCATGCTGATCATGGAAGACCGCAACACCAGCGGCAGCAACACCAGCACGCTGAACGGCAATTCCAACTCCGTCATCAACGGCACGATCTACCTGCCCAAGAGCACGATCGCCTTTGGCGGCACCGCGCGCGTGACGAGCCGCTGCCTGCAGATCACCGCCAACATGATCTCGATCCAGGGCAACGTGAACATGACCAACTTCTGCCCCGCGGGCATGACCACCGACACCAAGGTGGGCACCGACGCGCCCAAGGTGATCCTGGTATCGTGATGCGGTGGTTGACCCGACTTGTCGGAACGCTGCGCGCGGCCCGCGAGGGCGCGGTGGTGATCGAGTTCGCGCTGTTGGCACCGATGGTGGTGCTGATGGGTCTGGGTGCGGTGGACGTGAGCCGGATCGTGGCGCGGCAAGCACAGTTGCAGGCAGCGGTGGCCGAAGCAGGGCAGATCGTGCTGGCATCGACACCGGACAACGACACCAAGATCAACGCGATCAAGACGGTGATCGCCAACACCACCGGCATTCCCACCGGCAGCATCACGATCATCACGGTCTATCGCTGCGGAGTGGATACGACGTTCGTGTCTTTGCCGGGATATTGCCCGGTGACCGGCGAGATCGGCAAGTATCTGCAGGTGAGCGTGACCGACACCTATGCGCCCTATTGGACGGCATTGGGCGTGGGCAAGCCATTCACCATGAAGATCAAGCGGCAGATCCAGCTGTCATGACGTCAGTTTCCGCCCTGCCCCATGCGATGCGGCGCCTGATCGGCTGCCGAGCAGGATCGACGGCGATCGAATTCGCCGCCTTGGGGCCGATCTTCGTGCTGCTGATGCTGTTCGTGTTCCAGTTCGCGACCGCGCTGCAGGCCTATAGCAGCATGGTGGGCGCGGCGGCGGACCTGCAGCGCACGGTCACGACCTCCGATCAATCGGGCAACACGCCCACCACCACCACGATCCAGAACCAGGCGATCGCGGCCGCGACAAGCAAGCCGTACTACCTGAAAGCCGCAAACCTGGCGGTGACGGTCTCCACGCCTTCTACCCAGCGGATCAGCGGGGCGAAGGAATATGCCGTGACCATGACCTATTCCGTGCCGGTGATGGCCATGCCTTCGATGAAAAGCTTCAAGTTCAGCTTCAAGCGGTCTGTCTTCGTCAAGTCAGGCGGCTGATGCCTTAACCAACAATGCGCCACCTTCGGGCGGGAAATCGCGCCCCGGCGAGCCATGTTTTCCCGGCGTTAACCACGATCCTTCCCCCAAATCTTTACAGGCACCCCCGTAGGACCACGTAGATGCTGCGTCTGTTCTCCCCTTTTGCGAAAGTTCGCGCCCGGCCGTGTCGGGGCCTGCTGTCGCGGCTGGCGCACGACAGGGCGGGCAACACGCTGATCATCGTGGCCGGCGCGATCGTGCCGCTGCTGGCGCTGGTGGGCGGCGGGGTGGACGTGGGGCGCATCTATCTGGTGCAGAGCCGGTTGCAGCAGGCCTGCGACGCGGGCGTGCTGGGCGCGCGCAAGGAATTGGGCACGATCGGCAACTTCAACGCCGATACCGATACCGCGCGGGTGGCGGACAAGGGTGATCGGCTGTTCAACGTGAACTTCGCCGACGGGATCTACAGTTCGGTGGGGCGCGACTTCACCATGGCGATCGAAGAGGATCAATCGGTGAGCGGCCACGCCACGGTGACCGTGCCGATGGCGATCATGCAGTTCTTTGGCCAAACCGACGTGGCGCTGAGCGTGGACTGCCAGGCGCAGCTGAACGCACCCAACACCGACATCGTGATGGCGCTGGACGTGACCGGATCGATGAACGAGACCAATCCGGGCGACAGCAGCCCGAAAATCGCCATTCTCAAAGACGTGGTGAAGCAGTTTCACGCCACCATGGCGTCAGTCCAGCAGGCTGGCAGCCGCATCCGTTATGGCTTTGTGCCCTATTCCACCAACGTGAACGTGGGCGGGCTGTTGAAGGACGGATGGGTGGCGACAAGCTGGACCTATCCATCGCGAACGCTGGTGGGCACGGGCGGCAGCACCGGCACGTTTACCTACAACACCGGATCAACGCTGGTTTCGGGCGGATATTCGACGACGAAGACCACGAGCGCGGCAACCTACAACGCCTTCACCGGCGGCTATACCTGCGCCACGCCGGCGAGCACGCTGACCGCCCAGACGACCACCGTATCGACGACGAGCACACCGGTGACGGGGCCGCCAGCAGGCACGCGGACGGTCACGACATATAACCGCGCCTATAACGGGTCGGTCTATTCACAGGCGCTTTCGGGCTCCACCTGCACGCTGACGACCACGACCTACACCGGCTATACCCTGCAATGGCAGACGATCAGCGAGCCGAGCCTGGCGGCGGGCAGCGAGTGGAACTATGCCGACGTGACCCGCGACACCAGCGACTGGCGCACCGCATCCAACGGATGCATCGAGGAGCGCGAGACCTATGAGGTGGACGACTGGGACAACGTGGACCTGACCCGCGCCAGGGACCTGGACATCGACACGGTGCCAAGCGCGGGTGACCCTGCGACGCAGTGGAAGCCACAGTATCCGGGGATCGTCTATGACCGGGCGATAGCCTGGAACGGCAGCGGCAGCTTTTCTGTCGCAGCGGTACAGACGACGGCGGAGTATGTGAACCCGTGGAACGGGGGCTTTGCCGCCTGCCCTGCCCCCGCGCGCAAGCTGGCGACGATGGATGCGACCGGCATCGCCGCATACATTGACGCGCTGCAGGCTGGCGGCAGCACCTATCACGACATCGGCATGATCTGGGCCGGGCGGCTGCTTTCGCCCAGCGGCCTGTACGCCAGCGAGAACGCCGACGTATCGCCCACGCGCCCGACAAGCCGGCACCTGATCTTCCTGACCGACGGGCAGACCGCGCCGCTGGACCTGTCCTATGGCGCCTATGGCGTGGAGCCAATTGCGCGGCGGCGGTGGAGCCCGTCCTCACCGCTCACCCTGGCGCAGACGGTAGAGAAGCGGTTCAGCTTCGCGTGCGAGGAAGTGAAGAAGAAGAACGTGACCGTGTGGTTCATCGCCTTTGGCACGGAATTGAACCCGGTGATGACCCAATGCGCCGGCGAAGGGCACTTCTTCGAGGCGAAGGATGCACCGGAACTGAGCGCCGCGTTCGAGAAGATTGCGCGTTCGATCGGTGACCTGAGGCTGGCGAAGTGAGCCGCATACTGCGTCATGACGCCGAGGGCGCCACGGTGGTGGAGTTCGCGCTCGTCGCGCCAGTGCTGGTGATGACGCTGCTGGCGATGTTCGACATGGGATATGGCATGTGGGCGCAGACCATGCTGCAAGGGGCGCTGCAGGACGCGGCGCGGGCGAGCACCATGGAAAGCGCCAACACCCAGCTGGCCGGGATCGACGCGATCATTACCCATCGGGTGAAGCAGCTGGTGCCTGATGCGACCATGGCGTTCAAGCGCCGGTCCTATACCAGCTTTGGCGACGTGGGCCGGGCGGAGGATTATACCGACAGCAACGGCAATGGCGCCTGCGATGCGGGCGAGCCCTATGAAGACGCCAACGGCAACGGGGCGTGGGATGCGGACCGTGGCCAGCTGGGCAACGGTGGCGCGCGCGATGCGGTGGTCTATTCGGTGTCGGCGACCTATTCCCGGCCCTTTCCGTTCATGGCGATGGTTGGCCTTTCAAAGACCGTGACGGTGAGCGCGCAGACGGTGCTGCGCAACCAGCCCTTCAAGCTGCAGGCGGTTTCCAACAAGGTGGGGCACTGCGCATGAAGGGCCTGCTGACATGCCGGTCAGGCGTGGCGATGACGGAGTTTGCGCTGGCGCTGCCAGTCCTGCTGACGGCGGGGATGTGGGGTACCGAGGTGGTGAACTTCACCGTCACCAACATGCGCATCAGCCAGTTGGCGATGCAGATTGCCGACAACGGATCACGCATCGGTGACCAGTCGGTGCTGGTGGATCGCAAGGTCTATGAATCCGACATCGACGACGTGCTGCAGGGCGCAGCGATCCAGGCGGGGCATCTCGACCTGTACACGCACGGGCGGGTGATCGTCTCCAGCCTGGAAGCGGTGCCGGGCACGGCTGGGCAGCAGTACATCCACTGGCAGCGGTGCCGCGGGGCCAAGCACTTCTCCTCCAGCTATGGCGGCGAGGGCAAGGGGCTGGATGGATCGCTCGCGGGCATGGGGCCGCTGGGCGAAGAGGTGAAGGCGAGCGCGGGCGACGCGGTGATCTTCGTGGAGATCAGCTATGACTATCAGCCGCTGATCGCCAACGTCTTCACCGGCAGCAATGCAGCCCGGACGATCCACACCACGGCGGCGTTCAACGTGCGCGATGACCGCGATCTGGCGCAGATCTTCCAGCGCAATGCGGCAAGCCCCGATCCGGTGGCGAAGTGCGATGTCTTCAACGCCTGAGGCCCAATGGAAAAGGGGGCCCGCGAAGGCCCCCTTCCCTTTTGCATCAGCGCCGTGATCAGTTGTAGCAGACCTTGCGCACGGCCTCGGCGATCTTGCCCGCGTTGATCAGCGCCGCCTTTTCGAGATTGGCGGCATAGGGCAGAGGCACGTCTTCGTTGCACACGCGCAGGACGGGGGCGTCGAGGTGGTCGAAGCCTTCCTCCATGGCGATGGCGATGATTTCCGACGCGATGGAGCAGACCGGGAAGCCTTCCTCGGCCACGACCATGCGGTTGGTCTTGGCGAGGCTTGCCAACACCGTTTCCTTGTCCAGCGGGCGCAGAGTGCGCAGGTCCACCACTTCGGCATCGATGCCTTCGGCGGCAAGCGTCTCGGCCGCTTCCAGCGCGAAGCCGACGCCGATCGAATAGGACACGATCGTCACGTCCTTGCCCGGGCGGACAATGCGCGCCTTGCCGATGGGCAGGACGAAATCATCGATCTGCGGCACGTCGAAGCTGCGGCCATAGACCAGTTCGTTTTCAAGGAAGACGACCGGGTCCTCGCTGCGGATCGCGGCCTTGAGCAGGCCCTTGGCATCGGCGCTGTCATAGGGCGCGATCACGATCAGGCCTGGCACATTGGCATACCACGGGCCATAGTTCTGGCTGTGCTGTGCGCCGACGCGGCTGGCCGCGCCGTTGGGACCGCGGAACACGATGGGGCAGCGCATCTGGCCGCCCGACATGTAGTTGGTCTTGGCCGCCGAGTTGATGATGTGGTCAATCGCCTGCATGGCGAAGTTGAACGTCATGAACTCGATCACCGGGCGCAGGCCGCCCATGGCCGCGCCGGTGCCGATGCCGGCAAAGCCGTATTCGGTGATCGGCGTGTCGATCACGCGCTTGGGGCCGAACTCTTCGAGCAGGCCTTGCGTCACCTTGTAGGCGCCCTGGTATTCGGCCACTTCCTCGCCCATCACGAAAATGCGGTCGTCGGCGCGCATTTCCTCGGCCATGGCGTCGCGCAGGGCTTCGCGCACGGTGGTGGAAACCATCGCGGTGCCCGCGGGCAGTTCCGGATCCGCTGCGGGCTTGACCGCGGCGGCTGGCGCGATGGCGGCTGCGGCCTGTGCCTTGGCATCGGTTCCGGCTGGGGCTTCACTCTCGGTGGCCTTCGGCGCAACGACCGGCGCTGCGGCGGGCGCGGGAGCTGCGGCCTCGTCATCGCCGGCAATCCGGGCGATCACGGTGCCGACCTTCACGCCTTCGGTGCCTTCGGCAACCACGATCTCGGCAATCGTGCCTTCGTCGACGGCCTCGAACTCCATCGTGGCCTTGTCGGTCTCGATCTCGGCAAGGATATCGCCGGATTTCACTTCGTCGCCGGGCTTGACCAGCCACTTGGCGAGGGTGCCTTCCTCCATGGTGGGAGAAAGCGCGGGCATCTTAAGGTCGATCGCCATCTCAGTAGGTCCCTACCAGCACGTCGGTGTAGAGTTCGCCGGCCTGCGGCTCGGGCGAGCTTTCTGCGAAGTCGGCGGCTTCGGCCACCTGCTGGCGGATCTTCTTGTCGATCTCCTTGATCCGGTCCTCGGTCACGCCGCGCTTGAGCAGTTCCTGCTTGGCGCCCTCGATGGGATCGTGCTTCTCGCGCATTTCCTGCACTTCCTCGCGGCTGCGATACTTGGCAGGGTCAGACATCGAGTGGCCGCGATAGCGATAGGTGTTGAGCTCCATCAGCACAGGACCATTGCCGGCGCGGACATATTCGAGCGCGACTTCGGCAGCCTGGCGCACTTCGAGAACGTCCATGCCGTTCACGTCCATGCCGGGAATGCGGAAGGCGGTGCCGCGGCGATAGAAGTGCGTCTCGGCCGAGCCGCGCTTCACCGCGGTGCCCATGGCATAGCCGTTGTTTTCCACCACGAACACGATCGGCAGCTTCCACAGCGCGGCCATGTTGAAGGTTTCATAAACCTGGCCCTGGTTCGACGCGCCATCGCCGAAGTAGGCCATGCACACGCCGCCATCGTCACGATACTTGTGACCGAACGCGAGACCGGCGCCGAGTGGCACCTGCGCGCCGACGATGCCATGGCCGCCGTAGAACTTGTGCTCGGTGCTGAACATGTGCATCGAGCCGCCCTTGCCGCGCGAGATGCCCGCGGCGCGACCGGTCAGTTCGGCCATGATCACCTTGGGATCGATGCCATAGGCCAGCATGTGGCCATGATCGCGGTAGCCGGTGATGACGCTATCGTGCCCTTCCTTGAGCGCCGACTGCAGGCCGACCGCAACCGCTTCCTGCCCTATGTAGAGGTGGCAGAAGCCACCGATCAGGCCGAGGCCGTAAAGCTGGCCCGCCTTTTCCTCGAAGCGGCGGATGAGGACCATCTGTTCGTAGAACTTGAGCAGTTCCTCGTCGCTCGCATCGAAGCGCTTGTTGTTTGCATGCGCCTGCTGAAGGCTGCGCAGGGCGAAGGTGGCTTCGTCCTCTGCGGCAATGGTTTCGGGAGCCGTGACCTGGGGAGGGGTTGCGGCGGGCTTGCGTGCACGCGGTTTGCGCGGCGCGGCGGGTTTGGCCAAGACTGATTTCCTCTTTTGGTTCGGGCAGCCTCATCCCGCGAAGATGACGCAGGATCATTGGCCTTTTGGACGAGCAATGCCTTTTTCGCAACGGCCCATGCGTCCACGTTGGCCGATCCGGATACCTATTCGACGAACTAACCAAAATAGCCAAATCTCATAACCATATAGGACATTTACCCAACTCGGATGCTTTCCTCCTTCGGCGACCGGAGGCATCGCGTTGCGCTGTTTCTTGTTTCGCCTATCGTGGACACCGCCATCGAGCGAGACGGGGGACCATGAGCTTCAGAATTCCAAAACCCGCATACGGCCTGCTTGCGCCGGGTTTCCGGGCAGCTGTGTTGGATGGGCATCCCAACTATGCCTTCCACACCGTGGCGGGACGGCCGGTGCTGTTGTTCTTCATGATGTCGGCCGGCCATGAGATGGTTCGCGCTGTGGACGACGCGCTGGGCAGCGACCCGATCTTCGATGACATGAACGCATGCTACTTCGGCGTCAGCGTTGATCCGAGCGACCAGAGCGAGAAGCGCCTGAACACGCGCATTCCGGGCAGGCGGTACATCCTCGATGCCAACGCCGCAGTCAGCACCATGTTCGGCGCCGCGGCGGCCGAACAGAAGATCTACGAACCCTATCTCATCACGCTGGACCATAGGCTGCGCGTGACGGCAAAGTTCATCCCGGGGGACTGGAAGGCAGCCTTGGCGGAGATTCGCCGTTTGAGTGGCGAAATGGCCGGCGACGTTCCTGCCCCGGTCCTTGTGGCACCACGCATCCTCGAACCCGCGCTCTGCCAGGAACTGACCGACTATTATGCAAGGACCGGCGGCGAACCATCAGGGTTCACCGTGGAAGTGGACGGCCAGACGATGGTGAAGGAAGACCCGATGCACAAGCTGCGCAGCGATTGTTCCATCGAGGACGAAGCACTGCGCAATGCGATCAGCGGCAGCATCAACATGCGCCTGCGCCCGTTGATCCAGCAGGCCTTCAACTTCGATGCGAGCCGGATCGAGCGTTTCATCGTCTCCTGCTATGATTCGACCACGGGCGGTTATTTCCGCCCGCATCGCGACAATACCACCAAGGGCACCGCGCACCGGCGGTTTGCCGTGTCGATCAACCTCAACGACGATTTCGACGGGGGCGACCTGCGCTTTCCCGAGTTCGGGCACAAGACCTATCGCCCGCCGGTGGGGGGCGCCGTGGTGTTCGGCTGCGGGCTGCTGCACGAGGCGACGCCGGTTACGCGAGGACGGCGCTTCGCCACGCTGCCGTTTCTCTATGACGATGCCGCAGCGAAAATCCGCGAGGCGAACAACGCCTATCTCGCGCCGGAGATCGGTGAGTACAAGCCTGCCTGACGAGAGCCGGGTTGCCGGCTGAAGGGGGAATGGCGCACCCGGAACGATTCGAACGTCCGACCCTCAGATTCGTAGTCTGATGCTCTATCCAGCTGAGCTACGGGTGCGTGCCCTTCCCGAAGCGCCCGGCGGACCGGACAGCCTCTGGACCCAATACCTTCCCGCGAAAGGAAGGTGGCGCACCCGGAACGATTCGAACGTCCGACCCTCAGATTCGTAGTCTGATGCTCTATCCAGCTGAGCTACGGGTGCTTGGGAGACGCGCCTTTAGGAGTCCCAAAAAGGGTTGGCAAGTCATTTCATGACGGAATCGAGAATGGGCGCAAGCGCCCGCGCGAGAGGTACGTCAAGCGGCGGCATGGGCAGCGCGAGCATCGCAGCGCGATCGACCCAGGCAATCCGGGCGCCAGGTTCAAGGCATTGCGGCTCCCCCTCCCAGTTCCGGCAACCATAGAGCAGCAGGACGATCGCCCGTTGATCCGGGCCGGACTCCTGGCTGGCGAAGGTGATCTCGAACATCTGGGACGGATCAACCACGACCCCGAGCTCTTCGGCGATTTCACGAACCAGCGCAGTGCGGGGCCCCTCGCCCGATTCGGGTTTGCCGCCGGGAAACTCCCACAGCCCGCCATGCTCCTTTGCCTGGGGACGCTGCTGCATGAGCACACGCCCCACCGAATCGATCATCGCAAGCGCGACGACGGGCAGCAGCACTGATTTCATTGTCGGATTTTTTGCCAAGGACGGCCCACTTCCTAACTTTTTGTTAGCCCTGAGTTCCTAGAACCGAGGCTGTCGCAATGCATGGGGATTATTGGATGCTGCGTAAGCTCCACGAGCTGATGAAGGACAATTCGGCTGCCACGGCGGTCGAGTACGGCCTTCTCGTGGGGGTGTTCGCCATTGGCATGACCTTTGGCGCGCGTTCGCTCACCAATCAGCTCTACAACTTGTGGCATGCGGTGGAAAATAACAGCAACAAGGCCCTGAAGAGCCACAATTAACGGCTCCTTAGGTTTTCCATCGTAGATCTACGAATGCTCGCTCCGGGGACAAATGGAGTGGGACGGGAAGAAGAAGACTTTTCTTACAGGAGACTGACCATGAAGCTTTTCCGTGATCTGTTCAAGAACGAAGACGGCGCCACCGCGATCGAATACGGCCTGATTGCCGCTCTCATCGCCGTTGCCGCGATCACCGCCATGGGTTCGCTCGGCAACTCGCTGTCGAACACCTTCAACCTGGTGTCGAACGACATGAACAACGCCCAGGACGGCAAGTTCTAATCCTGGCAGCGTTCTTGCTGTTTACGAACGGGCGGGGGTTTTCCCCGCCCGTTTTCGTTTGCGCGCACGAAGCGATAAAGAACAAGCTTCAGTAGACGACGATCTTCACGCGCTGACCCGGCACGAGCCGACTGGTGGCCGACAGGCCATTGAGCACCAGAAAACGATCCAGTGCGCGATCGGTATAGGCCATGCGTGCGGCCATGCCCTGCAACGTGTCGCCGGATTTTACAGTCACCACCTGCAGCTTCCGCGCCTTTACGGCACCGGCTTCGTCGCCACTGATTCGGCGCATCGATCGGAACATCGCATCGAATGGCTGCGCCTGCCCTGCCGGGGTGATGACGCTGAAATGGAACGCCTGCTCGGGCCCCCAGGCATAGGCGAAGACCACGACATCGACCTGCCCGCCGTTGCTGTTGGTGCGAACCACGCCCCAGGCGGCGGGAATGCCGTTCACCGTGGTCGTGGTGATTCGGTCGGGCGCGAGATTGCCCTGATCGCTCAGCTTGGCGAAGACCTGCCGCACATAGCCATCCAAGTCACCCTTGTAGGGCGCGCTCGATAGCTCGCCCTTCCCCGCCTGGCCCGAAATGGCGACGGAGCGGGTGCCGTTGACGAGATAGAACCCTTCGGGCGCAGCAAACGCCATGCGGAAACCGGGGTGGATGAACTTGCGCCCATCGACCACGCCCTGCTGCGGATCATCGCCATAGACAAGCCCGCCGACCTTGGTGAGGAACATGTCCCGGTTCAGCATGCCCTTTGCATTTGCACCAGCCTGGTACAGAGCGGCGCGCACGCGCGAGGCAGGATCGGGGTGGGTGCTGGCCCATTCCGGCATCTTGTCGGTCGAGCCGGAAAGCTGCTGATCCAGCGCATTCTGCGCGGCCAGGCTTTGCAGAACGGTGGACATGGCGCGCGGATCATAGCCAGCGCGACGCAGATAAGTGACTCCCAGATTATCCGCTTCGGTTTCCTGTCCCCGTGAATACTTGAGCGTCAGCAGCTGGCTGCCGGTGGAAAAGATCTGCGCACCGATCTGGCCGATCGCGGAATTGGCCCCGAACACCGCGCCGGCCAGCACCTGGCCCAGCACGCCGATGATCGAATTGCGCGTGGCGGCGCTCTGGCGCTTGGCGGCGTGGCGGGCGGCGACATGGCCCACTTCGTGGCCGAGCACGCCGGCAAGCTCGGCCTCGTTGTTCATCAGCGCCACCAGCTGGCGGGTGACGTAGACATAACCGCCGGGAATCGCGAAGGCGTTGTTCACAGGGGAATTCAGCAACGTGACGGTGAAATCGCCCCGTGCATTCGAAAGGCCTGACTGGACGGCAATGGTCTTGCCCACGGTCTCGACATAGGTGGCCTGGGTGCCGGTGACGGCACCACCAAACTCCTGCAGCAGCTGCGGATGCGCCTTGGCGCCCTCGGCCTTGTCAGCTGCGCTGATCGACTGGACCGCGCCCTGCTGCGCACCGGCGGGGGAACTGGACTGTGCCGCGAACAGCACAAGCGCGGAACTGGCGGACAGGATAACGGCGCGCGTGCGCGTGCGGAACATGATGGTCTCCCCATGGCGCGCGGCCAACCCCGCGCGCCCAACGAACGCCATCCTGCCAATTCCGGTTCCGCAACGCCAGCCATGACGTCACGTTATGGGTAAAAGTTATGCGCCGATGCGGAGAAAACGGTCTGCCCGCAGGGCACGCAAAGCCTGCGGGTCCTTACCCGCAAGCTTGTCCAGCTCCTCGCCGATGGCCTTGCCCAGCGCCATGGCCATCGCGGATGGATCGCGATGGGCGCCGCCCACCGGCTCCGGCACGATCCTGTCAATCACGCCCAGCGACAGCAGGTCCTGCGCGGTCACCTTCATCGCCTCGGCGGCGTCTGGTGCCTTTTCAGCGGTGCGCCACAGGATCGAGGCGCAGCCTTCGGGCGAGATGACCGAATAGACCGCGTGTTCCAGCATCAGCACGCGTTCAGCACTGGCAAGCGCCACCGCACCGCCCGAGCCGCCCTCACCCACGATGGTCGCCACCATCGGCACGCCCAGTGCGAGGCAGGCCTCGGTGGACCGGGCGATCGCTTCGGCCTGCCCGCGTTCCTCGGCCTCAACCCCGGGAAAGGCGCCCGACGTATCGACCAGCGTGACCACCGGCAGGCCAAAGCGGCTCGCCGTTTCCATCAGGCGAACGGCCTTGCGGTAGCCCTCAGGCTTGCCCATGCCGAAGTTGTGGCGGATGCGGCTTTGCGTGTCGTTGCCCTTTTCATGGCCGATCAGCATCACCTTGCGCCCACCGAGCGTGGCAAAGCCGCCAACGATGGCCTGGTCCTCGCCAAACAGGCGGTCCCCGCCCAGCGGCACGAAGTCGGTGAAGGCCTTATCCACGTAGTCGCGGAAATGCGGGCGTGAGGGATGGCGGGCGACCTGCGTCTTCTGCCAGGGCGTGAGCGCGCGATAGGTGCTGGCGAGCAGTTCGGCGCTCTTGGCTTCGAGGCGGCGGATCTCACTGGCGATGTCCAGCTCGCCGCTCTCCGCCGTGGCGCGCAGCTCTGCAATGCGGGCTTCGAGCGCGGCGACCGGCTTTTCAAATTCGAGATAGGAAATCATGCGCGCTGCGCTACGGGCAGTGCGCGTTCCGGTCAACTCCGCGCTGCATGGCGCAGGGGATGGCGTTCATTGACCAGAGCCACAAGCCGCGCAGAATCGACATGGGTGTAGATCTGCGTGGTGGCGATGTCGGCATGGCCAAGCAGGGTCTGCAGCACGCGCAGGTCCGCACCGCCTTCAAGCAGGTGCGTGGCGAAGGCGTGGCGCAGCACGTGCGGGCTGACCTTTTCGGGATCGAGCCCGGCGCGCGCCGCCAGATCGCGCAGCAGCTGAAACAGGCGAACGCGGCTGAGGTGCCCGCCGCGGGGCGAGGGAAAGACGAAGCGACCGCCCGAGGGCCGCACCCGCAGCCAGTTGCGCAGGGCTGCGCCGGCGCGGGCGCTGACCGGCACCATGCGCTGCTGCCCGCCCTTGCCGGTGATAGGCAGGAATGGCGCATCGCGCGGGACGGCCGTCAACGGCAGCGAGACCAGCTCCGTCGCGCGCAGGCCCGAGCCATAGAGCAATTCAACCAGCGCGAGCAGGCGCAGACCTTCCGGCGTTCCGGCGGCGGCATCCTCTTCGGCCAGAACGAACAGGGCCGCGATCTCTGCATGGTCCAGCAGGCGGGGCAACGGGCGGCGCGCCTTCGGGCGGGGCAACGCCGGCGAAGGATCGTCGGCACGCAGGCCTTCATCCTGCAGGAATCCGTAGAACTGGCGCAGGGCGGAGGACTTGCGGGCCAGGCTGGAGGGCGCCAGATCGGACCACGCCTGGGCAAGGCGTTCGAGCGATGCAGCATCCGCTTGCGCCAGATCGCCGATCACGGACCGCGCGCCGGTCAGGTCGCGACGGTAGGCGGCCAGCGTGTTGGCGGCAGCCCCGCGCTCGGCCGCCAGCATGGTGAGGAAGGCTTCGACAGCGGGCTCGGCCATTCCTGTCAGGCCCGCGCCACGGCCTCCACCGCGATCATGCGGGCTTCGGCATCCATGCCCACCCGTCGCAGCGCGGACACGATGTGATAGAGGTGGACCGCCGTCATCTTGTCCCAGCCCGAGGCCTGCATGCCGAAGGCGGCAAGCATCGAGACGAGCGCCGGGTTGCCGGAATCGGCGGCAGAATCGATGGCCTTGGTCCAGCGGGTCTGCCGCCCGAGATCGACCTTGATCTTGCCGGCAAACTCCTGCCCGGTTGCGGGATCGACGCGGCCAAGTCCCAGAAGACCGGCAAGCAGGAACTGGCTGCGCAGGCTGCCACTGCTGTCGTCATCGCTGCTGAAGGCCGAAAGGTTGTCGGCACTGATCGCGCTTGGCTTGGCGGGAGCGGACAGGGCGAGCAGACCCCAGGCCTTGCTGCCTGCAGGCACCACGGATGCCCAGCGGATGGCGTTGCGATCCAGCCCGGCGGAAAGCATTGAGGCGATCAGGCTGGCGGCGTCATCGGCCAGTTCCTGGTTCGGCACCATCCGTGCAGCGGCATAGGCGGTCAGCACCTGGCGCGAATAGGCATGATCGGCATCGCCGCCATCACCCCACAGGGCCTTGATCGCCGCAAGCCGCTCGCTTTCGCTCTCGGCCACATAGGCATTGCGCAGTTGCGCTGCGAGCGGACCCCAGGTGGAGTCGGGCTCATCCAGCGCGGCAATCTCGGCATAGAGATCGACCATCGCCGCGCTCGAGAGCACCCCACGCCCGGCGGCGACATCGGCGGCTCCCGCGCGACTGGCCAGTGGCAGCATCGGCGCACGCGTGGCCAACAGCGAATAGGCCGCGCCCGAAGCCTTGCGCAGGGTCTCGGGCGGTTCGATCCCGGTGGCGAAGGACATGCCGGTGCGCCACGGCGTCAGGCGGTCCACATCCTTCCATTCGATTGTCACCGCCCGGCGCGCATTGGCGGCGGCGCCAGCAAACTTCTGCGCCAGCAGGATGTCGATCTTGGCACCCGTGCCGCGCCGCATTGCGCGATCAAGCTGCGCCAGCGCGGGGGCGCCCTCGCCGCCGGTGAAGGCCTGACAGATGGAGCGCGACAGATCCCACTCCCAGCCCGGGTGGCCTGCGGCGGTCAGCGCAGCCACGGGGCAGATGCCCACGGGATCGGCCGTTGCAAGAAAGGATCCGAGCGCCGCGTCTTCCAGGCTGCGCGTGTAGAAGCCGCTGTCCACCGATTGTATCAGTTCGCGCGCAGCATCGGCTTCACCCATGCGGAGCAGCAGGCTGGCGCGCAGCGCGGCCCAATCCGCACCGTTCATGCCCACCGGCGTATCAAGCCGGCTGGCCAACGTACGACGCAGAAGGATGTGGCCCCAGCGCGAAACGAGCCGGCCTTCGATCTTGCCGAGCACGCCGGAGACGTATTCGCCATTGAGGTAATGCGTCGAAGTGGCCGGCAGGCCACCATCCTGTTCGGCAAGGAAGCCGACACGCTCAAGGCTGCGCTGCGCCTGGGGCGGAATGTCGTACTTGGGCGTGGCACTCTGGATCAGCTGGTCGATCAGCGCGGGGTCGATGTCGTCGAGGTTGTCCACCCGCGCGGCCACGGGGCCGGAAACGCGCGTGTCCTCGGGCAGAGGTTGGATGACTGCGGTAGATGTTGTCGCAGGTGCGGGAGCAGGCGCTGGTGCGGCGGCAGCAGCTGCCTGCGGCTTGGCAGGGGCGGATGGCCGGGCGCTTGCACTGGGCGTTGGCCTTGGACTGCGGCTCGGCGTCGGTGCAGGCTTGTCATCATCGAAGCCGGGCGGCAGCAACGACTGCTGCGCGATAACCGCGCCAGAAAGCCCGACGCTGGCCACGCATCCCAGGATCGCGAGACGGAATTGGCCGCGCGTCACTGCTGGCCTCCCGCCACGGCGGATGGCGGCACGGAAACCGGCGTTTCGATCCAGCGCATCGGTTGGGTTCCCCCCATCATCCAAGCCACCATCAATATCGCCACCAGCAGGCCCAGGAGAACGCCGGCGCCCGCCACCACAAATCGTCTGTCCACGCGACCTCGCCACGTGCGCCGCAACGGCGCTTGCACTGGCCCTAGCGCATGTATAGGCGGCGCGGCAATGGAGCACGACAGCCCTCTCCTTTCTTCTGCCGAAGTCGCGCGCATTGCAGCGCGCATCGACCGTCCGGTCGTGCTGGTGGGGATGATGGGCGTGGGCAAGACCACGGTGGGCCGCAAGCTGGCCATGCTGCTGGGACTGCCATTCGTCGATGCGGACGAAGAGATCGAACGGGCGGCGCAGATGTCCATCCCCGAAATCTTCGCACAGTATGGCGAACCCTATTTCCGCAGCGGCGAGCGCCGGGTGATCGCGCGGCTGGTGGGAGAAGGCGCGCGCGAGGACCGCAAGGTGCTGGCGACCGGGGGTGGCGCCTTTGTCGATCCTGAAACGCGCGGACTGATCCTTGCCCGCGGCATTTCGGTCTGGCTCGACAGCGATGTTGAAACGCTGATGGATCGGGTGGGCCGCAAGGACAACCGCCCCCTCTTGAAGCAGGGGGATCCGCGCGAGATCCTTACGCGCCTGAGAAACGAGCGGCAGCCTCACTATGCGCAGGCCGCCATCCACATAACCAGCGGCAACCAGCCTCATCAGGTTACCGCACACGCGATCCTGAGGGCTATTGACGCATGGCTGTAATCCCCGTCGCCATTGCCGGCGCACCTTACGAAGTGCGGATCGAAGCGGGGCTGCTGCGCCGCCTCGGCTCCGAAGTGCGTCCGTTCATCCGCAAGGGCAGCGTTCCGGTCGTCACCGACGCCAATGTCGCCGCGCAATGGCGCGAGGTAGTGGAAGCCTCGCTGACCGCGGCCGGTCTGGCCAGCGCCTGGCTGGTGCTGCCCGCCGGGGAAGCCACCAAATCGTGGGAGCATCTGGCCCGGGTGGTCGACTTCCTGTTGGAGCAGGAAATCGAACGGAAGGACAATGTGATCGCGCTGGGCGGTGGCGTGATCGGCGATCTCACCGGCTTTGCCGCTTCGATGGTGAAGCGTGGCTGCGGTTTCATCCAGATTCCCACGACCTTGCTGGCGCAGGTCGATTCCAGCGTTGGCGGCAAGACCGCGATCAACACCGCGCTGGGCAAGAACCTGGTCGGCGCATTCCATCAGCCCTCGCTCGTGCTTGCCGATCCGGATGCGCTCGACACCCTGTCGCTGCGCGACACGCGCGCGGGATACGCCGAAGTGGTAAAGTACGGCCTGATCGACGATGCCGGGTTCTTCGAGTGGTGCGAGCAATACGGGCCCGCGCTGCTCAAGGGCGATCCGCAGGCCCGCGAGACTGCCATCGCCAAGAGCGTGGCTGCCAAGGCGCGCATCGTGGCGGCGGATGAAAAGGAAACGGCAGGCGTGCGCGCTTTGCTCAACCTGGGCCACACCTTTGGCCATGCGCTTGAGGCGGAGACAGGATTTTCCGACCGGCTGCTGCATGGCGAAGGCGTGGCGCTGGGCATGGTTCTGGCGGCACGCTTCTCTGCGCGGCTGGGTCTGATGACCGGGCAGGATGCGCAGCGCGTGGCGGCGCACATCGGCGCGATCGGCCTTCCCGCCTCGCTTGCGGCGCTCGGCCTCGATTGTGACGGGCGTCGGCTGGCCGATCACATGCTGCATGACAAGAAGATGGATGCCGGCACCCTGCCTTTCCTGCTGATGCGCGGGATCGGGCAGACTTTCCTGGCCAAGGACGTGGACCTCAGTGAAGTGGCCGCGTTCCTCGACGAGGAACTGGCCGCCTAAGGCAGCAGGTCAACAGGTTCGAAATCCGGCAGCACCGCCTCGCGCAGGAGCGTGCGGTGGCACCCGCAGGCCTGCCGCTCATAACACAGCAGAGCCACCTTGCGATCGCGCGCCAGTTCAGCCAGCTGCGCTCCGGCAACCATGGCTTCGGGCAGTTCGAGCTGGCCCGCGTAAACCCGTTCCAAGGTCTTGTGATCGTTGCGGCGTGCGGCAGCCCTGCCCTCGGGTGGCGTCCCCAATGCGCGGAAGTGGGCGTAACCAATCCCCGCTTCCTGCAGATTTGCGGCGAGCGAAGACTTGGAGAACCCCGGCCTTCGTGAAAGCGGCAGGGCGCGCACATCGGCCACCACTTCCACCCCGGCTTCCTGCAACGCGGCCACGAAGGCAGGCATTGTCGTCTGCTCGTATCCGATGGTCCAGATCTTGGGCTTGGGCATGCAGCGCAGGTGGTCACCGCTGGCCCGGCCTGCAAGGGTCAGAACAGGCGGGATCCGTTGGGAACGGGATTATCGGGCGAAAACAGCACGACCCGCCCCTCTGCGTCGGCAAAACCCAGCGTCAGCACTTCGGACATGATCTTGCCCACCTGGCGGGGTGGGAAATTGACCACCGCCGCCACCTGCCGCCCCGGCAGCTCTGCGGGAACATAGAGAGACGCGACCTGCGCGCTCGATTTCCGCACGCCAATGGCCGGGCCAAAGTCGATCTGCAGGATCAGGCTGGGCTTGCGCGCCTGTGGATAGGGTTCGGCGGACACGATCGTGCCGATGCGAATGTCCACCTTGAGGAAGTCATCAAAGCCAATCGGTTCGGCAGGCGGCGCGGCGGGATCGTGATCGAGGTGCATGGCACCTGATACGATGCCGCACGCGGCCGGACAAACGCCTTACTTCCCGGCGAAGGACGCTTTGCGCTTCTCAAGGAAGGCAGCGATTCCTTCAGCGGCATCGGCACTGTCGCCTGCACGTTGCTGCGCTTCGGCTTCCATCAGCAACGTTGACGACAGGTCCGATTCAAGCCCCTTCGCCATCACCTGGCGCATCGCACCCAGGGCAACGGTAGGTCCGGCGGCAAGCCGCTCCGCCAGCGCCATGGCCTCGTCCGCCAGTGCAGCATCGTCCACGCACTTGTAGATCAGGCCCCAGTCCTCGGCCTTCTCAGCCGAAATCTTTTCGCCCAGCATCATCATTTGCAGCGCGCGCGCCTTCCCGATCAGGCGGGGCAGGATCCAGCTCGATCCGCCATCAGGCACCAGCCCGATGTTGACGAACGCCTGCAGGAAATAGGCGCTGCGTCCGGCGAGCGTGAAATCACCGGCCAAGGCCAGGGGGCAGCCGACACCGGCCGCGGGCCCGTTCACCGCCATCACCACCGGGATCGGCAGGCGGGAAAACTTGAGGATCATGGGATTATAGGCTTCGGTCAACGACTTGTAGCTGCCTGCCCCGGGGCTGATCGGCGCCCCTCCAGCCCCGGCCAGATCTGCACCCGAACAGAACGCGCGCCCCTCGCCCGTCACCAGCAAGGCGCGCGCATCGCCAAGAAGGCTGAGCGCATCTGAAATCTCGATCGCCATGTGCGGCGGACAGGCGTTGAGCCGTTCGGGCCGATTCAGCACGATCCGTGCAACATCACCGACGCGCTCCAGGCGAATACACTCGAAATCCATGATGGCATCCCCACTCTTAATCGCTTGATTAAGAGTGGCTAGGCGAGCGCTTCCAGCTTGGCAAGGTGGCTTTAGCGATAGGCCTGCGCAAACGCCGCCGCCGCGCCGAACAGGCCGGGCTGGGGATGCGTGATCAGCTTCACCGGCATGGCCGCCATCAGCCCTTCGAAGCGCCCTTTCGCCTGGAACCGGTCGGCAAAGCCAGATCGCAGCAGGGTATCCTTGATCCTGAGGCCAAGGCCACCAGCCATCACCAGCGCAGAAGCGCCGTGCGCCAACGCAAGGTCCCCTGCGACGCTGCCCAGCGAAAGGCAAAAGCGATCAACGGCCGCTGCGGCAAGGCTGTCTTCCCCCCCGGTGCCTGCCGCCCACAACGCCTTGTCCTCCTGCGCGACGATGGCGCGGCCTTCGATACCGGCCAGCGTCTCGTAGATGTCGACTATGCCAGGCCCCGCGACAACACGCTCCACCGAAACCCGCCGATGCCGCTTGCGCAGGCGGGCAAGGATTGCATCCTCGATCGCATCAAGCGGCGCGAAATCGATATGGCCACCTTCGGTGGGCTGAACATGATAGCCCGCCGCGTTGCGCCACAACTGCGCGACACCCAGCCCCGTGCCCGGGCCGACCACGCTGATCGTCCCTTCGGCGGGCAGCGGCATGTCGGGACCGGTCAGGTGGACGAAATGTTCGTCATCCGCCTGCGCCACCGCGTGCGCCACGGCGGCAAAGTCGTTCACCACCACAAACGTGTCGGCCCCAAGCCTTTCGGGGATCAGCGCGGGACGAATGATCCACGGGTTGTTCGTGAACTTGATGATCTCGCCCCCCACAGGACCGGCCACTGCAATGGCAGCAGCCGCAGGCAGAGGCGCACCGTTCAACCGTTCATATTCCTGCCATGCCAACTGGAAGCTCGCATGGTCCGCTGTCTTCAGCGTGACGGCATCGCCCAGCGAAACCACGCGCCCCTCGGCCACTTCGGCCATGGCAAAGCGCGCGTGCGTGCCGCCAATATCCACCGAAACCAGCTTCATCGTTCCCATCCCTGCAAACTGGCCATCAAAGCCCGGCAGACGCCAGCATCGCCGAACCGCCGCGCTCGGCGGGGTCGGCATAATGGCGCATCATGGCGAACAGCTCACGCCCCACGCCCATCCCGGCAACAGGTGCCTCGGCCGGCGTGCGTGCATCCCATTCCGCCTGCGGAACAAGAGCCGCCAGTTCGCCCGTCTCGGCGCAGACCCTCACGACGTCGCCATCGCGCAGGCGTGCGAGGGGGCCATCCAGCTTGGCCTCGGGCGAGATGTGGATGGCTGCGGGCACCTTGCCCGATGCCCCGGACATGCGCCCGTCGGTCACCAGCGCCACCTTGAAGCCACGGTCCTGCAGCACACCCAACGGCGGGGTCAGCTTGTGCAGTTCCGGCATGCCGTTGGCCGCCGGCCCCTGGAAGCGGACCACCACGACCACGTCGCGTTCCAGATCGCCCGCCTTGAAGGCCTTGAGCACATCGTTCTGGTCATGGAACACGCGGCAGGGGGCCTCGATCGTCCAGCGCGAACGGTCGACTGCGCTGACCTTGATCGTCCCGCGCCCGAGGTTGCCCTTGAGCAGCCGAAAGCCGCCTTCCGCCTGGAAAGGTGCGGCAACCGGACGCAGCATCTTGTCGTCACCGCTGGCTTCCGGTGCGGGTGTCCAGCACAGCGTGTCACCATCCATCACGGGGTTCTGCGCGCCCTCTTCAAGCGATTTGCCATAGACCGTGCGAATGTCGGCATGGGCAAGGCCGGACCCGACCAGTTCCTTGATCACATAGGGCATGCCGCCCGCCGCGTGGAAGTAATTCACTTCGCCGGCCCCGTTGGGATAGATGCTGGCGATCAGAGGCACGACCGAGGACAGCTCGTCCATATCATCCCAGTCGATCTGCACGCCCGCAGCCCGCGCAATTGCCGGCAGGTGGATGACGTGGTTTGTCGATCCACCCGTGGCGAGCAGACCGACGATGGCGTTCACGATGGCCTTTTCATCCACGCAGTGGCCAAGCGGACGGTAATCATCGCCATCCCAACCGATCTGGGCGATGCGGTGCACGGCGGCGCGGGTCAGTTCCTGCCGCAGCTTGGTGCCCGGCAGCACGAACGACGAGCCCGGCATGTGCAGGCCCATCATTTCCATCATCATCTGGTTGGAATTGGCCGTGCCATAGAAGGTGCAGGTGCCGGCGGAGTGGTAGCTCGCGCTTTCGCTTTCCAGCAGTTCTTCTCGCCCCACCTTGCCCTCGGCATAAAGCTGGCGGACGCGGACCTTTTCCTTGTTGGCAAGGCCGCTGGGCATCGGGCCGGCCGGGATCAGGATGGTCGGCAGGTGGCCGAAACGCAGCGATCCAATCAACAGACCGGGCACGATCTTGTCGCATATGCCCAGAAGCAGCGTGGATTCGAACATCGCATGGCTCAGCGCCACCGCCGTGGACATGGCGATCACGTCGCGGCTGAACAGCGACAGTTCCATCGAATCCTGCCCCTGAGTCACCCCATCGCACATCGCCGGGGTGCCGCCTGCGACCTGCGCCGTCGCGCCCACTTCACGGGCGAACACCTTGATCTGCTCGGGGTAGCGACCATAGGGCTGATGCGCGGACAGCATGTCGTTATAGGCGGTGACGATGCCGATGTTCATGGCATTGCCGCTGCGGATCACCGGCTTGTCCTCGCCCGATGCGGCAAAGCCGTGGGCCAGGTTGCCGCATGAGAGGCGGGGCCGGTTCAGGCCATCGCCGCGCTGCCGCTCGATCAGGTCAAGGTAGGCGGAACGGCTCTTGCGCGAGCGTTCCACGATCCGCTCGGTCACCTTGGCGACTGTGGGGTTCAGCGGCATCATTCGCTCCAGTAAATGGTCACAGGCGGGCCATAGCCACGCAGGAAATCGGAAACGGGATAGGCGTCGGAGCCGGCAAGCACCTTCTGGATCAGCGCTTTCTTGCTCTTGCCGGTAACAACAAGGATGATCTCCTTCGTTGCCTTCAGCGCCCGCTTGTTCAGGCTCAACCGGTCGAACGGCGCCTCGGGTGGCAACGGCACCGGGGTGGTGGCGATCACCGTCGGTCCCGGGCGCAGCAGGGCGTGCATATGGGGGAAGATCGACGCGACATGCCCGTCCTCGCCCATGCCAAGCCATACCAGGTCGAAAGGTTCTACCTCCGCGCCTTCCACCAGTCGCTCGAACCTCGCGCCACTTCCCCCCAACGCGGCGTGGATCTTGCCGAAGTTGGAGGCAGGATGATCGTCGGGCACCACACGATCGTCGGTCAGTGCAATCGTCACGCTGGACCAGTCGAGCGGCTGGTCCTTCAGCAGCGACAGCACCTTGATCGGGGTGCTTCCCCCGGTGAAGGCGATGCGCTTTGGCCCCGGCTTGGCCAACTCAGCCGCGATGCGGTCCGCCACGGCGGCGGCATCGCCCGGATCGGCCCAGCGGACCTTGACCGGATCAGTCATTCCAGCTGCGCCCGTCACGCTCGGTCAGGGCGATGGCGGCATTCGGCCCCCATCCGCCGGAGGCATAGGGCTTCACTTCATGGTCGCCGCTTTCCCAGACCTTGCGGATCGCGTCGACCCACTTCCACTGTGCTTCCACCTCGTCCCGTCGCACGAACAGGGTCTGCTCGCCCTCGATCAGGTCCAACAGCAGGCGCTCATAGGCGATGCGGCGGCGCGCTTTTGCAAAGGCGGTGGTCAGCGACAGATCAAGGTTCACCTCACGCAGCACGATGCCACCGCGATCGAGCCCCGGTTCCTTGGCCATCACCTGAAGCCGCACATATTCCTCGGGCTGCAGGCGGATCACCAGACGGTTGGCGCGCAGCCGGCCGCCACGTTCGGCAAAGATGTTGTGCGGCACCTGCTTGAACTGCAGCACGATCTCGCTGCGCCGTTCGGCCAGTCGCTTGCCCGTGCGCAGGTAGAATGGCACGCCCTGCCAGCGCCAGTTGTCGACATGCGCCTTGATCGCCACGAACGTCTCGGTGTCAGACTGCTGGCCAAGGTCTTCAAGGTAACCGTTGACGCTTTCGCCCTTCACCGCCCCGGCGCGATACTGGCCGCGCACCATCTCTTCCGGCTTTACCGGGCGCAGCGCGCGCAGCAGCTTCACCTTCTCGTCGCGGATCGAGGTCGCGTCATAATCGCGCGGCGGCTCCATCGCGGTAAGCGCCAGCAGTTGCAGCATGTGGTTCTGCACCATGTCACGCAGCGCGCCGGTATCGTCATAGAACCCCTTGCGCCCTTCAAGGCCCACGGTCTCGCTGACGGTGATCTGCACGTGGTCGATCCCCGCGGAATTCCACAGCGGTTCGAACATCATGTTGGCAAAGCGCAGAGCCATCAGGTTCTGCACCGTTTCCTTGCCCAGGTAATGATCGATGCGGAAGATCTGGTTTTCCGAGAACCCGGCTGCCACCGCATCGTTGATCCGGCGGCTGGATGCGAGATCGTTGCCCAGCGGCTTTTCCAGGCCGATCCGCACATTGTCATGCGCAAGGCCTGCGTTGCGCAGACCCTGTATGGTCGGCTCGAACAGGGCGGGTGCCGTCGACAGGAAGATCGAGAGGCCGCAGCTGGTGTCACCCAGCTTCTTCGCCAGATCGCCGAACCCATCGACGTTCGAGGCGTCGAGCGTCTGGTATTGCAGCCGGTCGAGGAAGCTGGCGAGCTTGGTCTCGTCCTTGCGGTCTGGCGGCAGGAACTCCGACAGTGCCTGCGCCGCAAATTCGCGAAACTCGGCATCGTCGTGTTCCGAGCGTGCGGTACCTACAATCCGCAATGTGGGATCGATCAGCCCGTCCTCATGCAGCGCATAGAGCGAGGGCAGCAGCATGCGGCGGGATAGGTCCCCGGTCGCGCCGAACAGAAGCAGGGCGGAGCAGCTTGTCTCGGCCATCGACGCGAATTCTCCCTTGCATGTGCGGGCAAAGCCCGGCGCGGCGCCCGGACTATACCGGAACGCCGGTCCCTTCAGCACGCATAAGTATGCAGGTGATAGCTATGCGTGCCAAAATCCGAGGCCCGGTTTTGCACTGCACCATGCACGAGGGCAACCCGCAGGCGGCTTGTTATTTCCCCGGATGCAGTCGCACCGCCGCACCCCCGCCGGGCGCCAGCCACAACGGGATGACATCGCCCTTCCTCACCTTGCGCGTTTCATAGGCGATGCGGTGGCGTGCCTGCGTGGCGTAAGTGGCGCCTTCGCCATCCTTCCAGATCGTGGCGGTATAGGTCATGCCGGGATCAAGGAAATCGAGCTTCAGCGCAAGGTCGCGCGCAGTAGCGTCGTTCACCCCGCCCATATACCAGTCGGCGCTGTTGCGGTCCTTGCGGGCAAAGATCGCATATTCGCCCACTTCGCCGGCGATCAGGTGGCTTTCCGCCCAGTCGGCCGGCACCTGCTCGATGAAGGCAAGTTCCCTCGGATGCGCCTCAAGGTTCTCGATGAAATCCGCCGCCATCTGGATCGGTGAATAGAGCGCGAGATAAAGCCCCAGCTGCTTGGCCAGCGTGGAGGCCAGCGGCACCTGGTTCGCGCCCTCCAGGCTCAGCACGCCCGGAGTGAAGTCCATCGGGCCTGACAGCATGCGGGTATAGACCAGCGTCGGTTCGTGGCTGGGCCCGTTGGCGAACTGCCCCCACGCGTTGTATTCCATGCCCCGCGCGCCTTCCCGGTCGATCCAGTTGGGATAGGTGCGGCGCAGGCCGGTATCCTTCACCGGCTCGTGCGCATTGATGGCGATGCGGTATTTCGCCGCCGTTTCCACCACCTTCAGGTGATGCTCCACCTGCCGCTGCCCGTCGTGATACTCCATGCGATAGGTGCCCGGGCCATCCCCCGGTGTCAGGATGCCCCCTGCATCGGCGACATACCCGGTCTTCACCGCATGCACGCCCAGCGAAGCATAGAGCTTCATCGCATCGTCCAGCTGCGCCTCATAGTTGGCGATGTTGCCGCCAGTCTCATGGTGGCCGATCAGCTGAACGCCCTTCTTCGCGCCATAGGCGGTCACCGCCTTCAGATCGAAATCCGGCGTGGCCTGGGTATAGCTGAAGTCCTTGCCATTGCCGAACCAGTTGCCGTTCCAGCCCTTGTCCCAGCCTTCCACCAGCACGCCCCCGAAGTGGTGCCTGGCGGCAAAGTCCATGTATTGCTTGGTCCGTTCGGTGGTGGCGCCATGCTTGGGCCCTTCGGCCCAGGTCCAGTCGCCCCTGATCATGCCCCACCAGATGCCGATGTACTTCATCGGCTTGAACCAGCTGACATCGCCCAGCTTGTTCGGCTCGTTCAGGTTCAGCTCCAGATCGTTCTCCACCAGACCGGCCGCGTTGTCGGCAATCCGCATCGTGCGCCACGGCGTGTTGAACGGCAGGTCGCGCACCACCTTCGGCCCGTTGGGCGAAGGCGAAAGTGTTGAGCGGAACGTGGTCCCGGTGATCCGCTTCAGCCACATGCCGGAGTAATCCACCAGTGCGGCTTCGTGGATGGCGATGTGCGTGCCATCGTCCAGCTTCATGGTGATCGGCGTGTGCGCGGTGGAAACGCCATCGATCGGCGTCTTCTGGTACACCTGCTCATACCGGTTCCATTCGCCGCCGGGGATCCACCACGCGCTGCCGTTCTGCGTCAGCGCGAACTCGCTCAGCTCGTCGGCGATCTTCATGGTCTTCATCGCCGCCTGCTCGGGCAGTTCATAGCGGAAGCCGAAGCCGTTGTTGAACAGGCGGAAGCGCACGTTCATGCGCCGCCCGCCCCATTCGGGCACCTGCTCGAACTTCACCACCAGATCGTTGTGCTCGTCGGTCACGAAGCGCCGCTCACCCCACGGCTGCTCCCACGTCTCCTTGCCGCTGCCGATGTCTGAACCGACGATGCGGTTGCCGCGCACCATGGTCGGCCCGTCTGCCAGAATGAAGCCGAGCGACGATGCGCCCACCAGCAGCTTGCCCTTGCGGCTCAGGCTGTAGGTGGGGCGCCCGTCGGCGTCGGTCGTGACCGTCAGCACCATCGATCCATCGGGCGAAGCGGCGGTCACCTTCGCCGCCTCCTGCGCCAGCGATGCTTGCGGAAGCAGGGCGCAGGAAAGCGCCAGCGCCAGCGGCGCTGTGAAACCGGCAGAAATGCGCATGGGTCTATCCATCCTGAACGATCATCGCCGCAAACGGCGGCAGGTGGCCGAATTCGGCCCCGTTGACGCTTGCCAGCACCTTGCCCTTCATCGGCATGGCAGCGGGCCATTCGGCGGCGACACCGCCCATGTTGAGCAGGGCGAGCACACTCTCACCCTCGGCCTGCCGCCGTACGACCAGGCGCGCCTCATCCACCAGCAACACGTCGAACGAGCCCCGGCGCAATGCCGGATGGTCACGCCGCAGCGTGATGAGCTGCGTGGTCAGGTTCAGGACCGATGCGGGATCGGCTTCCTGCCGGTCCACCGCGCGGGCCAGGTTCTCTTCGCCCAGCGGCAGCCACGGCGCGCCGTCGGTAAAGCCACCCTCTCCCGCCTGCGCCGCCCACGGCAACGGCGTCCGCGCTCCGTCGCGAGACAGGGTCAGCGGCCAGTTGGCGATCGCCTCCGGGTCCTGCAGCTGCTCGAACGGGATGTCCACCTGCGTCAGGCCCAGTTCCTCGCCTTGGTAGACGATGATGTTGCCACGCAGCGAAGCGAACAGCACCGCCTTCATCCGCGCAAAGGCATCCACCTGTTCCGGAGCGCACCAGCGCGACAGGGCACGCGGCGCATCGTGGTTTTCGAAGGCCCAGCTTGGCCAGCCGAGGCCGTCCTCGTCGGGCCACTTGGCCAGCACGCTTTCCACCAGCGCGGGCGTGATCGCAGGCGCATAGAGGAAATCGAAGCCATAGGCGCTGTTCAGCCGGCCCTCCCCGGCCGTGAACTCCTTCATCTCGGTCTCGGCCAGGTCGCCGCCCACTTCGGCCACGGTGAACACCGCGCCATACCGGTCACAAAGGCCACGGATCCGCTCGATGAACTTCACGATATCGGGGTGCGACTGGTTGTAGATCTTCAGCTGGTAGTCGAAGGGCCGCGTCCGTCGCCGCCCGTCATAGGGCGCGGGCGGATTGTCGCGCAGCGTCGGGTCATGCATCAGGAAGTTCAGCGCATCGATGCGGAACCCGTCAACGCCCCGGTCCAGCCAGAACTGCATCACCCCCAGCAGCGCTTCCTGCACATCGGGATTGTGCGCGTTCATCTGCGGCTGGCTGGAAAGAAAGTTGTGCAGGTAATACTGGCAGCGCCGCGCATCCCACTTCCACGCCGGCCCGCCGAACACTGATTGCCAGTTGGAAGGAGGTGAGCCGTCCGGCTTCGGATCGGCCCAGACATACCAGTCCGCCTTGGCGTTGTCCTTCGACTGACGGCTTTCCACAAACCACGGATGCTGTTCCGATGTGTGGGCATAGACCTGATCGATGGTGACCTTCAGCCCCAGTTCGTGGGCCCGCTTCACCAGCGCGTCGAAGTCCTCAAGCGTGCCGAAGATCGGATCGACGTCGCAATAGTCTGACACGTCATATCCGAAATCGTCCATCGGGCTCTTGAAGAACGGCGAGATCCAGATCGCGTCCGCGCCCAGCCGCGCCACATGCTCAAGCCGCGAAGTGATGCCCGGCAGGTCGCCGATCCCATCGCCATTGGAATCGCAGAAACTGCGGGGATAGATCTGGTAGATCGTTGCGCCTCGCCACCACGGCGTTTCAGCCGGCTCGGCCTTGGGGGCAATTTTCATCGGGGAGGATCGGGTCATTGGCCTGCGTGCTTGTCTGGGGAGGAGACAGCCCGGCAGACGGCGCTGCCGAACGGAGGAAGATCGAGTATAACGGAACCCGGTGCCGAAACCTGCGCCGGGCAGTTACCGAACAACGATTGCAATGCAGTGACCCGGCCACCGATGACGCTGGCCGCATGCAGTGGCTGGTCACTCGTATTGAAGGCGATCAGGTATTCCATGCCCGTAGCCGGATCGAACCGCGATACACTGAACAGCCCCGGCTTGTCCGAATAGCCGCGTGTCACCTGGCGGCCGCTGATCAGTGCCGGATGCGCCTTGCGCAACGTGGCAAGCGAGGAGATCAGGCGATAAAGCGGATGATCGGTGGCAAAGCTGGCGGTGGCGGTCGTCTTGGTCGTACCGATCAGGCGGTTGTCGTTATAGCTTGCCACCTGGCTGGCAAACATGTCCTCGCGCGCGTCCTGGTCGTTGCCATCGCCCACGAAGCCCTGCTCGTCGCCATAATAGATCACCGGTGAACCGCGCAGCGTCATCAGCATCACGTGGCCGAGCGCGACCCGCTCAAGCAACTCCTTATCTGAAATGCCCGGTCGATCATGGCGCACCAGTGTGGAAAAGCGGCCGATATCATGGTTTCCGATGAAGGTCGGCATGGCCATCGCCGCCTTCTCTCCGCCCTTGTAGAGCACGTCGCCGTCAAACAGTTGCGCCAGCACCTCGGTGCCCTGCCCGGCTCCCAGAACCGCGCGGACCGATGCATGGAAGGCAAAGTCCAGCACTGCCGGATAGCCGTCGCGGCGCGTGAACTGTGCGATGAAACCGTTGTCAGGGTTCTCCCGCGCCACCTCGCCAAAGATGTGGAAGTTGGGAATGCCGCGCTTTCTGGCTTCAGCCTGCATCGCCGGCACGAACGCCTGCCAGAACCCGGAATCGACATGGCGCGCCGTATCGATGCGGAACCCGTCCACGCCAAAGTCGTCGATCCACTTGGCGTAGATTGCGATCATGCCCTGCCGCACGCGGGGGCTCTCGGTGAACAGGTCATCCAGCCCCACGAAGTCACCGAACTGGCTGTTCTCTCCGGAAAACGTCGTATTGCCCCGGTTGTGGTAAACCAAGGGATCGTTCAGCCAGTCCGGAACCTTGGCGTGTTCCTCGCCCTTGGGGACATAGGGCGTATAGGCCCAGGTCGGATCGGTCAGCCTGGCAAAGTTCGCATCGGTTGAAATCTGGTCGCCCGCAAATCCCGGATTGATCGCCTTGCCGCCAAGTCCGCCCTTCCGCGAATAGGGATAGTCGGCCCTGCTGCGATAGGCAAAGCCGCTGGCCGCCCCTTCGCGATACTGGATCACATCGGCCGTGTGGTTGGCCACGATGTCCATGTAGACCTTCATGCCCCGCGCATGTGCCGCATCGACCAGCTTCCTGAAGTCGGCATTGGTGCCGAAGTGCGGATCGACCTGCGTGAAATCGGTGATCCAGTATCCGTGGTATCCGCCGCTTTCCTGCCCCGGCGCGCCCTGCACCGGCTTGTTCTTGAAGATCGGCCCCACCCAGATCGCCGTCGCCCCAAGCCCCTGAATATAGTCGAGCCGCGACATCAGCCCTTTGATGTCGCCGCCGTTGTAGAAAGCCTTGGATGTGGGGTCGAACCCGGTCTGCAGCCTGTCCCCTTTCAGCCCGCCGGTGTCGTTGGCCTTGTCCCCGTTCTCGAAGCGGTCGGGCAGCACGAAGTACACCGTCTCACCCGCAGCGGGTCGCTCCCGGTACGGTTCAGCGACTGCCGGGAGGGATTGGCAGGCGAACAGCACCGGGAGCAGGAGGGAGCGCATCTTCATGCCGGCACCGCATCAAGCGGACGGGCGGCGCAATGGCGGGCGATGTAGTCGGCGTGGCTGGGATACCGGCCCGCCTCCCGGCTATAGAGTTGGTTCAGGGCTGCCATGTAGTCCTTCAGGTCAGTCTCGGGGATCGCCTCGGCCAGCGCATGGCTGCCGGCAGGCACGATGCCCTGCCCCGCCATCACCTGGAACCACGCAACCTCACTGAACAGTTCGTCCGCGTCGCGGAAGATGTGGCCGTTGGCGCGGAACAGCTCGATGCGGTGGGTCAGGCTGTCGGGCAGCGCCATTTCGCGGCAGGCCCGCCAGAACGGTTCGTCGCGCGCGTTCAGGTGGTAGTGCAGCACGATGAAGTCGCGGATGCGCTCCATCTCGAAGGTGAACTGGCGGTTGTACTCGTCTCGGTCCGCCTGCGCCTGCACCCTGCCGGGCATGAACTTCAGGATGCGCGAAATGGCCGACTGGATCAGGTGGATAGAAGTCGATTCAAGCGGCTCCAGAAACCCGCTCGAAAGCCCGACTGCGATAACGTTGTGGCTCCATGCTTCGCGGCGTCGGCCGGTGGTGAAACGGATCGGGCGTGGATCGTCCAGCGCTGGCGCGTCGAGATGCGCCAACAGGCTGGCCGCCGCGTCGTCGTCGGAAACGAAGCTGCTGCAATAGACGCGGCCATTGCCGGTGCGATGCTGCAGCGGGATGCGCCACTGCCACCCGGCATCGTGGGCGGTGGACCGGGTATAGGGCGTGAAGTCCTCCACCCGCCCACTCGGCACCGCCAGCGCACGGTCGCACGGCAGCCAGTGCGTCCAGTCCTCGTACCCCACGCCGAGCGCCGACATCAGCAGCGCCCGCATGCCCGAACAGTCGATGAACAGGTCCCCGGTCACGACCTCGCCCGATTGCAGGCGTACGCCGGTCACGTTCCCCTGCTCGCCATCGCGCAGGACCTCGTCGATCCGTCCCTCGGTCCGCACCACCCCGCGCGCTTCGGCAAAGCGGCGCAGGAACGCGGCATAAAACCCCGCGTCGAAATGGAAGGCATGCGGCATCTCCGGCACGTTGCGCGCCGTCAGCGGTGCCCCACGGTGCATCCGGTTCTGCTTGCCGGCAATGTCGTTAAGGCAGTAATCGTGGGTCGGACCGCCAAAGCCGAGCCGCCTGGCGCGCGACCAGTAATGCTGGAACCCGCACAGTCCGATCGGCCGTCCCACATCGCCAAAGGCGTGCATGTAATGGCTGCCGGGCCGCAGCCAGCCCACGAATTCGATGCCCAGCTTGAACGTCGCCTGCGTCTCGCGGATGAACTGGTTCTCGTCGATCCCCAGCGCATCGTTGAACATGCGGATCTGCGGGATCGTCGCTTCGCCCACCCCGATCGTGCCGATCTGTTCGGATTCGATCAGGCGCACGGTAAAGCCGGGGCCCAGGAAGTGGCCGAATGCAGCCGCCGTCATCCAGCCGGCGGTCCCACCTCCCACGATGACGATCGATAATGGCGATGCTTCTGTCACGGCCAGCTCTCCCACATTCACCGGATCAGGCGGCCGGGCGGCGGTGCGTAACCGCTACCCGGCCGTGCGACCCGACCTCAGAACTTGTAGTTGAGGCTGATGTAGTAGTCGCGTCCATAACGCTGGTAGTCGATCACCTGACGCGGATCGTCGTTCTGGTAGGTGATGAACGGACGGTCGGTCAGGTTCTTCGCCTGGAACATCACGGAAAGGCCGGCCAGCGCGGAGTCCGGCTGGAATTCATAGCCGATCTGCGCGTCGAGGATGCCTTCCGCCTTTGCCGTGCGATAGGTCGGGTTGGCGGAAAGGCCTGCCACCTCGGCCAGGAACTTCGAACGATAGCGGTACGAGGCGCGCACCTGGAACCCACGCTTTTCGTAGTAGAGCGAGGCATTGCCCACCCAGGCCGAAAGACCCGGCAATGTGATCGAATTGCCCGGATTGCTGGCCAGCTCGATCTTGCTCTTGGTGTAGGAAGCGCTGCCGAAGAAGCCGAACCCGTCAAGCGACTGCGAGAACTCCGCAAACGGCATCGACAGCGTGATTTCCGCACCCTTCACCGTGCCCTTGCCGCCGTTGTCCGGCGCCTTCACCAGGCCCAGCGAGGTGCCCAGCCGCGCCTGATCGGCAGGCGAAAGCAGCGAAGCGGCATCCTTGAAGTCGAAGATGAAGCTCGCGCTCGGATCGACATAGTCGGTCAGCCGCTTGAAGTAGCCGGCCACCGAGACATAGCCGCCCTTGCTGAAGTAGTGCTCCACCGACCCGTCGATGTTGAACGAGCGGTAGGGCCGCAGGCGCGGGTTGCCGCCGTTCGAGGTGAACGCGCTGAACGCCGGATCGGTCGATTCAATCCGCGTCGGATCGATGCCGAACTCCTGGTTCACGCGCTCCTGATCGAGGCGCGGCCGCACCATCGTCAGCGAGGTCGCCAGCTTCAGGTAGCTGGAATTGGCCACCTCGATCGAAACGTTCGCGCTGGGCAGAACGCGCCAGTACTTGTCGCCGCCGGTGGTCGGGATGATCGAGACCACGCCGTTCGAGAAGTTCGAGATCGAACCGACCGAGCTCTGGTCGGTATGCACCGCTTGCACGCCGAAGCCACCGGTGATCTTCCGCCCGCCAAGATCGCCGTCCAGCTTGATCATGGCATAGCCGGTCCAGACCTTCTCGGTCACCGAGTTGTCGCGCACCAGCGAAACCGGGCGGTTGTCGTAAACGCTGCTCAGCGCGTTGTTGTAGAGGTACACCGGGTTCAGCGCGAGCATCGAGGGCACGCCGAGGTAACCCAGCGGCACCGAACCGACGATCGCTTCCTGCGGGATCGGCGCGAACTGGGTCGTCCCGCTCGCCACCGTGCAGTTGGTGCCGGCGCCATCCGGGCACAGGAAGTACGACTTGAAGGCCGAGGTCTTCTTGCGGTGGCTGTAGTTCACGCCCACTTCCCAGCCCGCAATCGGACCGGCATTGCTGATCTCGCCGTCGAGGCTTGCCCGCAGCGAGGCAAGGTCGTCCTTGAAGCTCGGCCGGTTGAGGAAGCCCGCCTGCACCACGGCGCTCGTGCCGTTATAGCCCCATCCGCGCGGGTCGGTGATGCCGAACAGCGTGTCGTCGGCATAGTCCAGCGTCGGCACGATATCGAACGTGCCGTTGGGATTGGCGCTGATGTGGATCGTGTCAGCCGGACCGGTCGCGCCGTAGCCCGTGCCGGTATAGGTCTCCAGCAGGAAGTCGGTGCGCTTGGCGTGGCTGTAGCTGGCGTCGATGGTCAGGTGGGTCTTCTCCCCGATCCCGATCACGTTGTTCCAGCCCACCGAGAAGTTGTCGGCGTCACGCTTGTTGTAGTCGTTGCGCTGCACCGCGTGGATGTTGGTCAGCGTGGCATTGGTCACCAGCCCGTTCTCGACGGTGTAGCCCGGCTGCACCGTTGCGCCCGAACCCCAGTCCGGCGCGATCGGGAATTCGATGCCGCGCAGGCGCTGCGTTTCCTTGAACTTGGAATAGAGCACGTCGAGCGTCGAATGGAAATTGTCGCTCGGCTGGTATTCCAGCGTCGCCACCGCGCCATAGCGCTGCAGCTTGTTCGACTGGACATAGGGCTTGGCACCACCCAGCAGCAGCGCGCCACCGGTCGCGGTCGAATTGGGGAAGCCCCAGGCGTTGTAGCGCTCGTTCTGCGAAGGCGCGTCCGTGGCCGAAACGCCGATGGCGATGCCGAAGGTGTCGTCGGCGAACTTGTCGACATACGTCGCCGAAGCGCGATAGCCATAGCGGCTGCCGTCGGGGTTCAGCTTCTTCATGCCGTTCATCTGGCCGCGCACCTGCACCGCCACGATGCGGTCGCGCTGGGCCAGTGGCCGCAGCATGCGCAGGTCCACCGTGCCGGCGATGCCCGCCGCCACCAGCGATGGGTTCGCCGCCTTGTAGACCACCACGTTCTTGAAGAACTCGGCCGGATACTGGTCGTATTCCACGCCGCGGTTGTCACCCACGGTCACCTGCTCGCGCCCGTTCAGCAGCGTCGTGGAAAAATCGGGGCCAAGGCCACGGATCGACAGGCGCTGGTCGCGCCCTTCCAGACGCTGCGAGGTCACGCCCGGCAGGCGTGCAAGCGAATCCGCGATCGAAACGTCGGGCAGCTTGCCGATGTCCTCGGCCGAAACCGCTTCCACGATGGAGGGTGAAATGCGCTTGATCGAGGCCGATGCGTTCAGCGATGCACGGATGCCGGTCACCACGATCCCACCTTCGTCGGCCGGAGCAGCAGCCGCTGCATCCTGTGCCTGCTGCGCCGCTTCCTGCGCAACGGCAGGCGCCGCGGCCAGTGCCACGGTCAATGCTACAAGCGAACCGCCAAGGCGGTGCGCGACAATACCCCGATTGGTCATGGTGTTTTCCACTCTCCCTCGCCAGCCCCGAACCGATTGCTGGTCCTTGCCGGCCTGAACCCTTTTCCCGGCGCGGCGCGCCGGATCGATGCAACACAGCCTTTGGCCCCCTGGGGCTGTCTTGCTGCGGGTTCAGAATTAGAACGCGGGGCGGCTGCCGCGAATATGGCATACGTATACTATACGTATCCCCTCCCCGCCGGACCCACGCAATTCCGCCATTTACGCTGCGGAAACGGCGCGTTGTCCGGTTAACGGGCGCAACTGCCCGCACGGCTCGTTGCATAGGAACGCATACATGGTAACTTCGTTATGCCATGCTTTGGGGCCAAACCTGCAGGCGCGGGAGACCGATCATGGGGCGCACCCCATCCAACAAGCCGACCAGCTTCGACATCGCCTATCTCGCCGGGGTCTCGCAGCCCACAGTCAGCCGCGCCCTGCGCGGGCACAAGTCGGTCAGCCTGCAAACGCGCCAGAAGATCGAGGCGATCGCCCGCCAGCTGAACTATACCGTAGACAAGAACGCCTCGTCCCTGCGCTCGCAGCGCGCAAACACGCTTGCCCTGCTGTTCTTCGAAGACCCGACGCCCGACGAATCCAACATCAACCCCTTCTTCCTGTCGATGCTCGGCTCGATCACCCGCCACTGCGCCGCGCGCGGGCTTGACCTGTTGATTTCATTCCAGAAACTCGATGACGATTGGCACAAGCGCTATCAGGAAAGCCACCGCGCCGATGGCCTGATCCTGCTCGGCTATGGCGATTACACGCTCTACGAAACCCGCCTGCGCCAGCTGGTGCGCAGCGGCACCCACTTCGTGCGCTGGGGCTCGGTGGACGAAGGCACCATCGGTGCCACGGTCGGCTCGGACAATTTCGGCGCGGGCCGCCTTGCCGGCGAACACCTGCTCGCCCGCGGCCGCCGCACCATCGCCTTCCTCGGCCAGGCCGACGTCCACTACCCTGAATTCCAGAAACGCTACGCCGGCCTCACCCGCGCCATAGAGACTGCCGGCCTGACGCCGGACCCCGAACTGGTGGTGGACGCGATATCCTCCGAGGAATCCGGCCATGCCGCCGCGCAGCAGCTCCTCGCCCGCGGCAAGAAGTTTGACGCCATCTTTGCGGCAAGCGACCTCATCGCCATCGGCGCGATGCGCGCACTCGCAGAAGTCGGCCTCACTGTGCCCAATGACGTCGCCGTGGTCGGCTTCGACGACATCCCCGCCGCCAGCTTCACCGCCCCGCCGCTGACCACCGTGATGCAGGACATGCGCCTTGCGGGAGAAGCGCTGGTGGAGGCCGTGCTGGCCCAGGTGGAAGACCGCGCTGCGCCTTCGCCAGTGCTGCCGACCAGGTTGGTGGTGCGGGCGAGTACGGGGGGATAGGGCCAAGCGCACACCCCATGCATGCATGCATGACATTCGTATGCATCTCGCGCAGAGTACCCGTTCCCGCCATGCGAATGGCAGGGAACACAGAGGATATACCACCATGCGCGCCAGCACCAAGCCGGCCCAGAGCTTCGCCGGGCTGTGGAACACCAGCTTCGGCTTCTTCGGCATCCAGCTCGCCTTCGCGCTGCAGAACGCCAATGTCAGCCGCATCTTCCAGTCGCTGGGCAGCAGCGTGGACAACCTCGCCTTCCTGTGGATCGCCGGGCCGGTCACCGGCCTGATCGTGCAGCCGTTGATCGGCCACTGGTCTGACCGCACGTGGGGCCGCTTCGGCCGCCGCCGGCCCTATTTCGTGGCTGGCGCGCTGCTCGCCGGGCTGGCGCTGCTCGGCCTGCCCAATGCCGGGATGCTCTTCGCCGCCGCCGTGTTCCTCTGGCTGCTCGATGCCTCGCTCAACGTGGCGATGGAGCCGTTCCGCGCCTTCGTCGGAGACATGACCCCGCCCGACCAGCGCGCCCAAGGGTTCGCGCTGCAGACCTGGTTCATCGGCGCGGGCGCGGTGCTCGGCTCGCTCGCCCCGGTCATCTTCAACGCCCTGGGCATTCCCAATACCGCGCCCGAAGGCGTGGTGCCGCCCTCGGTGCGCTACAGCTTCTATCTCGGCGCCTTCGCCATCATCGCCGCCGTGGCCTGGACCGCCTTCTCCGTGCGTGAATATAGCCCGCAGGAACTGGCCGCATTTGGCGACGAACCGGCCGGAGCCGAGGCGAACCAGCCACTGGTCTATCCTGCGCGCGGCGTGCTGTGGATCGCTGGCGGCGCGGCCCTGCTTGCGCTCGTCTTCGCGCTGGCGCTGGACAAGCAGCTCTATGTCTTGGGCGGCGGGCTCGTCGCCTTCGGGCTGGTGCAGGCGACGGTGCGCGCGTTCCGCAGCACCGGCGCGCTGGCCCATATCGTCAGCGATCTGGCGCAGATGCCCCAGCAGATGAAGCAGCTCGCGCTCGTCCAGTTCTTTACCTGGATCGCGCTGTTCATCCTGTGGATCTACACCACGCCCGTCGTCACCCGCACCGTGTTCCACGCCACCGACACCACCGGCGCGGCCTATAACGCGGGGGCGGACTGGGTCGGCGTCATGTTCGCGTTCTACAACGGAGTCGCCGCGCTCGCCGCCTTTGCCCTGCCCATGCTGGCGCGGCGGATCGGCAATGCCCTCACCCACATGGTCTGCCTGATGGCCGGGGCCGCCGCGTTCCTGCTGCTCTTCGTGATCCGTGACCAGACGCTGCTGCTGGTGCCGATGGCGCTGGTCGGTCTCGCCTGGGCCTCCATCCTTGGCATGCCCTACGTGATCCTCACCCGCGTGCTGCCACCGCACAAGTTCGGCATCTACATCGGCGTGTTCAACTTCTTCATCGTGATCCCGCAGCTGATGGTGGCCACGGTCATGGGCGGCGTGATGCGCAGCTTCTTTCCGCAAGCGCCCGAATTCACCATGCTGATCGGCGCGGGCGTGATGGCCTTCGCCGCACTGGCCATGCTGCGCCTGCACGAAGGCCCGGCAAAGGCCTGAGCCAGCGGGCTACATATCCGGCTGAATCAGCACCTTGCACTGGTTCGTCCGCCTGCGCAGGCTCTCGAACACGTCGGGTGTTGCATCCAGCGAGACGGTGTCCGTCACCAGCAGGCGCGGTTCCGCCGCTCCGCGATCCAGCGCATCCAGCGCGGCCTCGTATTCCTGCCGCGTGAAGAAGGCGGAGGTCACCAGCTTCACCTGCTTTGACAGCATGGCGAAGCTGTTGAACGTATCGGGCCGGGTGCACAGGCCCAGCAGCACGATGGTGCCATCGGCCCGCACCTGCTCCACCCCCTGCGCAATCAGGCCGGGGACGCCTACGCATTCGAATACCACGTCCGCCTTGCCCCCCAGCGCCCGCTCGGCAGAGCCGACGGGATCGGCGGGATCGACCACGAAATCGTGCGCCCCCATCGCCAGCGCGCGGTCCTGCTGGAAGGTGGCGAGGTCCTGCACCACCACCCGCCCCGCCCCATGGCGCCGCGCCCAGAAGGCGACGGCGAGGCCGATCGGGCCGGCACCGAGGACCAGAACTTTATCGCCTATTTTCATGCCGCTGAGCGCCACGCCATGCAGCGCAACGGCCAGCGGCTCCACGATCGCGCCATCGGCCAGGCTGGCGCTTCTGGGCAGGCGCACGCACTGGTTGGGGCGGGTCAGCGCATATTCGGCATAGCCGCCGCCCTGCAGGCCGAAGGCATCGCACCACTGCACCGCGCCGGTTCGGCAGGCATGGCATTTTCCGCAGCTTTGCAAGGGGATGACCGAGACGAGATCGCCCTTGGCCAGCCCCTCCACCCCGCGGCCGATCTCCACCACCTCGCCCGCGAATTCGTGCCCCAGCACCGATCCGGCGCCCTGGCCATAGGCGGGGTCCTCGGTCATGTGCAAGTCCGATCCGCAGATGCCGCAGCGGCCCACCTTGACCACGACATCGCCCTCTTCGGGCACCGGGTCAGGGACTGTCTCCACGGCCAGGGGCTTGTGCAGGCCCTGCATCACGGCTGCTCGCATCGTGCTTGTTTCCTATCCGGTTCAAGGGGGTTCAGACCGGTCTCAGTCGCTCTCAATCGATCTCAACCCCCTCTCAGTCGTTCTCAATGTACGGCCTCAATGGGCGGTCTGCCCCCCGTCGATCGGGATCGTGGCGCCATTGATGAAGCTGGCCGCATCCGAACACAGGTGCAGCACGGTGCCCGCGATCTCGTCTGGCACCGCCGCCCGGCCCGATACGTTGCCGGCAAAGAACGCCGCGCGGAACTCGGCGCTGTCAGCCCAGTGCTGCGTCATCGGGGTGACGACGAAACCGGGCGCGATGGCATTCACCCGGATGCCCTGCTGCGCATATTCCACCGCCGCCGCCTTGGTCAGGCCGGAGACGGCGTGCTTCATCGCGCAATAGACGCTCATGTTCGGGTCTGCGATCAGCGCCCCGACCGAGGCGGTGTTGACGATCGCCCCGCCGCCAACCTTCAGGAAATGGCGGATTTCCTGCTGCATGCAGTAGAACACGCCCTTGAAGTCGACATCGATGGCAAGGTTCATTTCCTCGATCGTCACTTCATGGATCGGCCGCTGCGGCGGCAGCACGCCGGCGTTGTTGAACGCCGCATGCAGCCCGCCGAAGCCGCTGACGCAGGCCGCGACGAGCGCTTCCACCGCAGCGGGGTCGGTCACGTCGGTCGGCTTGAACTCGGCAATACCGCCGGCCTGGCGGATGATCGCCACCGTCTCCTCGGCGCGATCATCCTTGTCACCGATCATGACCTTTGCCCCCTGCCCGGCGAACGCGACCGAAGCCGCGCGGCCGATGCCGGTGGCGCCGCCGGTGACGAGCACCGCTTTGCCTTCATAGGTCATTCCTGCCATGCCGCCTGTTCCCCCTTGGCCACGCGCGACGAGTTTCCGAGCAGGAAATCGCCCAGCACATCAACGGCTTCCGGATAGGCTTTCTGCACCCGTGCGCGCAGGTCGGCGCTGTCCTTGCTCGCCGCGACGAGCTTGGGCCATTCGGCGATATAGCGCTTGGAGAAGTCCAGCCCAGTGGTGTCATTGGGCAGGCCCGGCTTGCTGTGGCCGGCCACGACAAGTTCGGGCTTGAGCGCGATCAGCTGGTCGACCGCCTTGCCCCAGGCGGCGATGGCGGCGGGATCATGCTCCCCGAACCACAGGAACATCTGGTTATAGACGAGGTCACCGGGGAACAGAGCCTTGATCGACGGCGCCCACAGCGCGGTGGCGTGGACATGGTCGCCATTCATCGGCGGGATGACCTTCAGCTCCCTGCCTTCCAGCATGATGGTATCGCCTTCAAGCGGCGCCGGCGCGGTGGGATGGCGCGGGGCGTTGACGCCAAGCACCGGGTTCCAGCGCTTGACCTTGAACGGCAGCGACTTCCAGATGTCGGCCGCAACCGTAGGATGCGCCACGATCTTCACATCGGGGAAGGCATCCTTGATCACTTCCATCGCGAAGAAGTGATCGGGGTGATCGTGCGTGATGAACAGCGTGGTGAGATGCTTGCCGCTGTCCAGCACCATGGCCACCACGCGGTGCGCATCGGCAATGGTGAAGGGCGCATCGACCAGCACCGCGTCCCTCTCGCCCTCGATCAGGGCGATGTTGGCGAAGAGCGAGCCGCCGCTGGTGCGAAGCACCTCGACCGTCAGGGGTTTCTGCTGTGCCTGCGCCGCAGCGGGTGCGAGCGGCAGGGCGATGGCGGCCAGCGCCGCGAGCAAAGTCTTGCCAATCATTGATATTTCCCCAGCATCATGCCGCCGTCGATCACGACGTGGCTTCCCGTCATGTAATCCGATGCATCCGACGCCAGCAGCAGGGCCAGTGGCTTGAGCTGGTCGGTTTCAGCCAGCTTTCCCAGCGGGACAATGGCGTCCCACGCATTGCGCGCGACCGGGTCCTTCTTGAGCCAGCCACCGCCTATGTTGGTGACGAACGGCCCCGGCGCGATGGCGTTGATGCGGATGCGGAATTCGGCCAGTTCAAGCCCCAGCGCCCGCACCATGTGCAGCACCCCCGCCTTTGCCGGCATATAGGGCAGGCCAACGATGGGTTCGGTCACCAAGCCGGCGTTTGAGGCGGTGCAGATCACCGATCCGCCGGTGCGACCGTTGGCGCGGCCTTCCTTCTTCATGATCCGCACGGCGTTGCTGATGGTGTAGAACACGCCCGACAGGTTGACCGAGATCGACTTGTCCCACCGCTTGGGATCGTAGGTATCGACCTGGCCATCAGGGTTGCGGTGACCCGCAGGGTTCCAGAACCCCGCACCTGCATCGATGCCGGCGTTGGCGAAGCAGATGTCCAGCCCGCCATAGGCCTTGTCATGCGCATCGAAGGCAGCCGCCACGGCGTCGAAGTCAGAAACGTCGCAGCGCTCGGCGCGGGCATCATGCCCTTCGGCGCGCAGGCGGGCGGCTTCGCGTTCGGCTCCTTCGATATCGATATCGGCAAGCGTTACGGCGGCGCCGGCTTCGGCCATCGCCTCTGCATAGGCGAGCCCGATGCCCGAGGCCGCGCCCGTGACCAGCGCGCTCCTTCCCTTTATGTCGAAGCGATCCAATGTGCCCATAAGCTGTTTCCCTCTCCTGCCGTGCCGTTCAGGCTTCGGCCCAAATGCTATGACGCGCTTTCGCGATCGATCATCCGCTGCAGCATCCGCCGGGCCCGCACCCCGCCCCCGTCTCCATTGAGGATCAGGGGGCGAAGGTCCCAGAAATCCTGCCCGCGCATCAGACGATGACTGTCCCGGATGATCGGCATGTCTTCCTGTTGGAAAGCATATTCCAGCGCCGCGCGCATGCCGCTTGCGAACTCAGCGTTTCCCAGAGCGAAATCCCGTGCCGTGGCCCAGATGTAGTGCGTGGTGTCCGGCGTTTCGGGCGTGAAGGCGTGGAGCGAAGGCAGCAGCGTGCATTCCTGCCGCGCAGTGCCGGGTTCGCCCGCGCGGAAATCGAAATAGAGCACGGCGGGCGCGTGCCACACCACCTCGCCATAGAAATCCTGCTTCTGGCCCAGCCGGCCGAGCATCCCGCCAATGCCTTCGGACAGGGTATCGTCCAGGCGCACGTATTCAGCATGGACAGTTTCCCCGTCCTGCCAGAAGCGGCGCTCACCCTCGACAAAGGCACTGGCGACAAGCGCCGGGTGGACGAAGTTGGCGTGGCTGAGATCGAGGATGTTGTCGCTGTAGAGCTCGTAATGCCCCTCAGCCAGCGTGGCCCCTCGCACCGCTTCCCAGCGAGGATCGGTGAGCCACGAGAAGTCCGGGATCAGCGCAGGATCGGCCTTCGCAGGATCGCCCATCCATATCCACAGCAGGGCGTGCCGCTCCTCCAGAGGATAGACCTGCTGGCGCCCGTCGGGCAAATGCCCGCCAGGGTGCGGATTGTGGATGCAGGCGCCCGATCCATCAAAACGCAACCCGTGGTAGGGGCACATCAGCGCGCCATCCACCACCGTGCCATGGCCGAGCGGAGCGAAGCGGTGCGGGCAGCGCCCGGCGATGGCATGAGCAATCCCATCACCATCGCGGAACAGGGCAACCGGCTCTTCGAGAAAGACGCGCGACAGCGGCTTTTCACCCAGTGCATCGGCCCAGCAGGCCACGTACCAGCAATTGCGCAGGTACGTGCCGGCTGGTTTCGCGCCGAGCTTGGGCACCGGGCTCGTTGGCTCGCCCATAGACCTGTCCCTACAGGTAAAGCTGTTTGTTGATCGGGATATCGTTCTCGCGGCAGTAGGTTTCGTAGTGGTTCATGAACCACCACACGTCGAGCGTTTCGACATGGTTGCCGTTCTCATCGAAGAATTCGTTGGCGCCCTGCATGTGGAACAGCGCCTTCATGCCGTTGGGATCGTCGGTGACGAGCGTGTGCGCCGTGCCGGGCGTTTCGGTGATGAATTCGCCGGGGCGGCACACCCAGTCGTATTCCAGATAGCGGAACGAGCCTTCGAGCCCGACCGCCCAGACCCGGCCGCGATGCTTGTGCGTGCCGATCACGCCGGGGCCCTTGATCCACAGGATGTTGACGTAGACGTTGTCACGCACGTCGAAGGCCAGGTGGCGGATCGCGGCGTTGTCGCCAAAGGGAACCCAGGGGCTTTCGGCCTCGGACGCGCCGACATAGGTGCCTTCCACGCCCTTGCCCCGGATCAGGTCGCCATAGAGTTCCGGTACGTTGACGATCTTGTATGCCCCGGAAGGGGGCGCCTTCATCGTGCCCATTGCAGCCTCAGAGATAGAGCTTGGGATTGATGGCGATGCCGTTATCGCGGCAGTAGGTCTCGTAGTGGTTGATGTACCACCACACGTCCGCCGTATCGACCAGCACGCCATGTTCGTCGAAGAAATCGATCGGGCCCTGCATCCATCCGAACAGCTTGGTGCCCTGCGGATGTTCGGTGACGAGGGTGTGGCTCTCGCCCGGTACTTCAAGGATCAGGCCGCCCGGAGACGCGACCCAATCGTATTCGAGATAGCGCACGCTGCCTTCGAGGCAGACCATGGTGATGGTGCCGCGATGCAGGTGCGTGCCGATCACGCCCGGCCCCTTTACCCACAGGATGTTGGAGAACAGGTTCTGCCGCACATCGAAGGCGAGATGCTTGATCGCGGCGTTGTCACCGAAAGGCACCCACGGGCTGTCCACGTCGCTTTGCGCATCGATGTAGCGCCCGCCGGGGCTGAGCCTTGCGACCAGTTCCTTGTGTGCGAAAGGCACATCGACGATGGCGGCCTTGCTGGATGGTGGGGCAGTCATCACGGCCATTTGCAGGCTCCTCTCAACGGATCAGGGTGTCGACGTAATCCGCACCGATGCCGACCTTGTCGTAATGTTCGCGCGCGGCCTTCATGTAATCAAACACGTCGTAGTGGCCGATGGTGTTGCCTTCCTCGTCCAGCCACATCAGCGGGCCGGAAACGACGAAGAACACCTTCATCGGATCTTCGTGTTCATAGCAGACCAGCGTATGGCTTTCGCCCGGGGTCTCATAGATGAAATCGCCCGCGGTGGCGGTCCAGCTGTGTTCGAGATAGGCCCACTTGCCGCTGATGGTGTAGGCCCAGATCGGATGCGGATGATAGTGGCGGTTCACCAGGCCCGCCTGCTTGCTCATCAGCACGTCGGCCCACATGTTCTTCGACGGGCTGATCCACACCGGCTTCGAGCTGACCGTCTCGGAAATCGGCACCCAATAGCGTTCGTCGCCCTCGGCGATCTTGGGCATATAGACTTCGGGCAGCCCACCTTCGCGGAAGACCTTCTCGACCGGCTTGATGTCTTTCCAGAATTCGGAATGGGCGGTTTCGGGCACGTTTCTCTCTCCCAATGACGGAAACGGGGCGGGCGCCGGTGCGTCCGCCCCGCCTTCTTCAGAACTTCACGCCAAGCCGCACGTACCATTCGGCCGGACGGCTGTAGGTGCCGTAGATCTGGCCGCCGGCGAGCTGGGCCTGACCGGTGGTCAGATAGCGCTCGTCGGTAAGGTTGGTGCCGCCACCGGTGATCTCCCAGTGGTCACTCGGGTCCCTGTAGGTCACGCTGGCGTTGATCACCGTGGTTCCCGGACGCTGCAGCAGGAAGGTGCGCTCGGTATCGTTCCACATGCTGCTGGTGAGCGTGATGTCACCCAGGAACACCAGCGTGCCATGGCTGCCGAGCTTCGCTTCATAACGCGGGCTGAAGTTCCACTTGAACTTCGGCGTCTTGGGCAGCGGGGCCCCCTTGAACACACCGGCCTGGATGGGCGTTGGCGCGACATAGGAGTTGTTGCCTTCGCAGAACGCCGGGAACTCGTTGTTCTCGCCACAGATCACCGTGTACTTGGCATCGGTGTAACCCACCGAGCCGGTGAAGGTGAGGCCCGGAACAGGCGCGGCCACAACCTCGACCTCGAAGCCGCGGATGCGGGCGTTGCCAGTGTTCTGCACAGTGGGCGAAATGCCCTTCTGCGAGTTCAGCTGAATGCCGGTGTAGTTGGTGGTAAAGGCGGCCGCGTTGACCTGCAGGTGCCGGTCGAGCAGCTCGGACTTCACACCGATTTCCCAGGTGGTGGCCTTTTCAGGACCGAAGCCTGGGGCATAATCCAACGGGGCCGACAGACGGGTGGTCCAGCCGCCGGTCTTGTAGCCCTTCGACCAGCTGCCATAGAGCATGACGTCGTCGGTGGGGTGGAACTGCAGGCCGACCTTGGGTGCGAAGTTGTTGAACACCTTCTTCTGCCTGCCCGCGATGTAGTATCGCAGCGGCTCGCCCGGGTTGGGGAAGCCGGCAGCGGCCTGACACGCGGCGGAGATCGTGGAAATGTCCTCGCAACCCGGTACGCCGAGGAAGTTCAGGATCTTGTAGTTCAGGCCGTTGCGATCGGACTGGAAGCCTTCGAACTCCTTATCTTCGTGCGTGTAACGACCGCCCAGCGTGATCGCGAACTGATCGGTGAACTTGTAGTCCACCTGGCCGTAGAAGGCATAGTTCTTGGTCTTGAGATCGTTGGGCCCGTCAACCTGCAGCAGGCCTTCGGCGAAGGTCACGTAATCGTGCAGGTCGCCCGATTCCGTGAAGTAGTAGGCGCCAAGAACATAGTTGAGCTTCTTGTCCATCGCGCTGCCGGCCAGCTGCAGTTCCTGGCTGAACTGCTTCTGGTTCATGGTGAAGCTGGTGTGCAGGAAGTTCAGCGGCGAGTTGTCGAGATCCATGCCGGTGTTCCAGTGGAGCTCGCGATAGGCGGTTATCGACTTCAGCGTGGCATCACCGATATCGTATTCCAGCGTCAGCGCGCCTCCGCCAGACTTCAGCTTGGAATAGTTGTTGCCGTTGGCATAGCTGGTGTCGATGTTGTTGGTGACGAACCGGCTGTCATAGGGCAGGCGGTTGTTGTTGGGGTTGGCATCGGCGTTGACGCCGAAGATCGACGGCAGATCGTTGATCGAGTTCAGGCCGCCACGGTTGCCGAACAGCGCGAACGAGGGAGGACCGCCACCGCAGGTGGTGGTGTCACCCGGTGCGGCGATAACGCCAGCGATCGCGCAGTTGTAGGTAGAGGCGAAGACCGGCGCGAAGACCGAGATGACCTTGTTGGCGATCTGCGAGGTATCGACGTTGGAGTAGTCGCCCGACAGCACTGCGCGGAAGGCGCCGCCATCGTAGCGGATCTTGCCGCGCAGGTTCCAGTTGTTGTCACCACCTTCGGTGCCGAGGCCGACGTTGTTGTAACCCGCCGCCTTGAACGAGGTGATCGGATCGCTGGCAAAGTTTTCAGCGCCGGGGAACGGCAGGCGGCGCAGATAGCCGTTGCGCGTCTTGATCGAGAAGGCGACCGAAGAGGAGAGGCTTTCGGCGAGCGGGATATCGACCGTGCCGCGTGCGGAGAACAGCTTGTAGCTGCCAGTGGTCACATCACCGCGGAAGCGGAATTCGTTGCCCGGATCGTGGGTGACGATCGAGATCGCGCCGCCGATCGTGTTGCGGCCGAACAGCGTGCCTTGCGGCCCCTTCAGCACTTCGACGCGTTCCACGTCGGGAAGTTCCTGGTTCGCGCCGACCGAGCGGGCGAGATAGACGCCATCGAGGTAGATGCCCACGCCCGGATCGATGTTGAAGGCGAAGTCGTTGGCGCCGATGCCGCGAATATAGGCGGACAGCACCGACGACGAGCCCGAGAATGGCGTTCCCGCATCGAGCGTGACGTTGGGCGCAATGTTGGATAGCGAGGCAACGCTGGTGACGGCGCGTTCCTGCAGCGCCCCGGCCGTGAAGGCCGAGATCGAGATCGGCACGTCCTGGACATTTTCCGCACGCTTCTGCGCGGTGACGACGATTTCCTGGATGCCCCCGGAACTGCCGCTGTCATCGGTCTGGGCCTGTTCCTGCGCCACCGCCGGCGTTGCCAGCGCGGCCGCAAGCACGGCGAGTGAAACCGGTGCGAACTTCATTGTTGCCACTCCCTTTTGTCGTTTTCAGGCGGCCGCCCCCTGCGGTACGCCAGTTTCATCAAGCGAAAGTATATTTGCGCCGCCCAATCCGCTTGCACTGGAGCGCAAGCGACCGGGACAGGCGCGCAGACGAGGCTAGCGTCCGCTGCGCCAGTCGCGTGGCGCGGCACCAAAACGCTGGCGAAAGCACCTGGTGAAATATCCACTGTCGTTGAACCCGAGTTCGAAGGCGACATCGGTGATGCTGGAATCGGGTGCAGCGACCAGCCGATCCGCCGCACGAGACAGGCGTTGTTCGAGAATATAGGCGCTGGGTGTGGTGCCCATCGCGGCGAACACATTCTGCACCGTCCGGATCGACGTGTTGCAGGCCTGCGCAAGGGTAAGCGTCTTGAGGTCAGGATCCGCGAGATGGGCATCCACAAGCGCCAGCACGCGATTGCGCAGGCCGGTGTCACCAATCGCCTCATGCGGCTTTTGCGCGCCCCGCATGGCCAGGGCGACCATGTCATAGAACACGGCATTCACACCCTCGCACCATTCGCTGTCAGTCGCCTGCTCGGCGTTCTGCCAGAGCGACAGCAGGAAATCGCGGAACACGCGCCCGCCGGCGCTGGCGCCGCTCATCCGGCGGCTGAGCAGGTCGTTGACGCCGGGCAACCGCTCTTCCAGGGGCGCGCGCGGAAACTCCACGACAAGCAGCTGATGTGCGGTGAGATCCAGGCTGTAGCTTTCATGCGAGGAGCCGATCACGAAGTCTCCCGCTTCAAGCCGGCTTTCGAACCGCCCCTGACGATGCAGGCTTTCGCCCCGACACTGCAGGTGAAGGATCAGCCGCTCGTCACTGCCCAGTGCAGCCTGCCGTCCGACAAAGGATGCGGTCGAACGCGGCCGGATCATGTCGAGATCCCCCAGGCTCCACGCCAGCATCGCGCCCTGGAACTGGTTGTCCTGCGCCCGGACGAACGTGCCGCCATAAATGCGGTCGACCAGCTCGTTCCAGTAACGCAGGCGCTCTGGCGGGGCGATGCCTTCGGTATCGAACTTGCGGACGGCAGTCATCACGACGGTTCCTTCTGCAAAATCAGACGATGGCTGGTGCGCTGCGGCGGGCCACCACGCGCGGGGCGGATTCGACGAGTCCAAGGGCGCACAGTCCGGCAAGGATGGTGAGCACCAGCATGAGCCACAGCGGCGCGGCGATGCCAAAGCGATCTGCCAATGTGCCGGCGAGGAACGGCGCCAGCACGCCGCCGAGCACTTCGCCCGTGCCCATGACCACGCCGGTCAGCGTTGCGGTTAGCCGGGGATCGACGGATTCGGCCGGGATGGTGGCCATGAACATCGGGAACAGGCCGTTCAGCCCCCACCCGAAGAAGAAGATGGCCGCGAGAACCAGCGTCGAGCCGCTGTAGAACAACCCGCCGAGTGGCAGGATCACACCAAGGAAGGCGAAGAAGATCATCACCGGCCGACGACCGACGGCATCGGAAATGGCAGGGACGACAAAGCTGCCGAGGCCCGCCGATATGCCCAGCGTCGCCATCAGCCAGCTCATCGTATCGGGATCAAACCCGCGCCCCTTGGTGAGGAACAGTGGCATGAAGGCCCAGCAGACGACGAGATAGGACACGAGCAGGATGGCGATCAGGGCGCAGAGCAGCACGTTGCGGTGGGCAAAGGCCTCACGCAGCGTAACCTTCGGCCCGCCATCGTCATGCGCGGTGACGGGCGGTTCGCGCAGGGTGAACCAGATCAGCGCGGCGGTGATCAGGCCCGGCGCAGCCGCGAGGTAGAACCCTTCGCGCCAGCCATAGGCTGCGGCCACCGGCACCAGCAGGATCGGCGCAAGGCCCGAACCCAGAAGGTTGGACCCCAGGTTCTGCGCCACGCCCATCGCCATGCCACGCCGCTCCGGCGCGACCTCGCTGACGATCAGCGAGTGGCTGACGGGCATGACCCCGCCTTCCGCCGCCCCCATGAGAAGCCGGGCGCCGAGCAGCATGAAGAACGAGGTGGCGAGGCCGGAAACGACCGAGCAGAGGCAGAAGGCGATGGTCGCCACCACGATCACCGGCTTTCGCGATCCGAGCCGGTCCGATATCCGCCCGACCGCGAGGCCCGAAAGCGCCCAGGTGAGCGACAGTGCCGAGCTGAACATGCCCACCTGCGTATTCGAGAGCTGCAGATCCGGCTGCACGAACGGCATCAGGAAATTGAGCGCGTTGCGATCGAAGAACAGGATGCCGAAGTTGAGGCTGAGCAGCCCCACCACCCATGCCTGGTACTTGCCACTGGCCTGCATGTTCTGGGCCCCCGCCTGCACCGCGCTGCTCACAGGAAGGGCCTGATCGGATCGCGGCCGTTCCAGCCCTGCGATGCCTGCCACATGCCGGTGAAATGCTGGTCCATCATGTCGGTCACCGGGATCAGTTCGACAAAGCCGGGCTGCGCGGCATGACCGCCCTCAAGGTAGGCGACCGAGCCTCCGGTCGGCACCGGGGCCTTGAATGCAAGCGAAAAGCCCCGCGCTTCGTAGTTGGCAAGATCGGCCTCCACATCGATTGAGGCGATGCCGAAGTGGTGGAAGCCATAGCCCGTCTTCTCGATCGTCTCCCGATAGACGGAAGGATTGGCATCAAGCGGCTGTATCAGTTCAATCTGCATGTGCCCGGCAAAGCCCATGGCGATGGTGACATCAGCCTTGGACACCGCGCCGCGATAGACCTGCCCCTCGGCCAGAAAGTGGTCGAGCAGGAAGAACGGCCCCGCCCCGCAATCGCGGATGAAGTGGTCGATTGAGGCATGCACATCCTCCACCACGAAGGCGGTCTGGCATATCCCGCCCACAGGTTGCCCATACCCCAGCGCCTGGGTCATATCTCTCTCCCATTGCCGCGACTTCCGAACCGATGGTCCGATCGCCTGAACGTGGCCCTTGTCCGAGCCTTGCGCCCATTCCTTACCGTGCCGGCACCTGCTCCGCTTGAACCACAGCGCATCCCGACAGGGACCACGGTGCAAACATGCGGGCCAGGTGAAGGCCCGAATCTGATGTCAAAGCGTGATCACCACCTTGCCGAACAGGCTGCCTGATTGCTGGTAGGCATAGGCATCCAGCGCCTGCTCCATCGGGAAAGTGCGATCGACCACGGGTTTGATCCCGTGCCGATCGATGAAGGCATTGAGACGCTGCGCCATACCCTTTGACCCCACGAAAATGCCCCGGATGCTTCCCCCCTTGAACATCAGCGCGTGCGGATTGGTGTCCCCTTCGCGCGTCAGCACGCCGATCAGCGCGATTTCCCCGTTGAAACCGACCGCGGTGATCGACTGTTTCAGCGTTCCGGCCCCGCCGACCTCCACGACATGGTCAACACCCCCGCCCGCCAGCGCTGCCGCTTCGGCGCCCCATTCGGGAACATTGCGGTAATTGATCGTCTGCTGCGCGCCGAGCGCCCTGGCCCGCTCCAGCTTTTCATCCGACGACGACGTGGCGATCACCCGTGCGCCCGCGGCCCTGGCAATCTGAAGGGCAAGCAGCGACACGCCGCCGGTGCCGAGCACCAGAACGCTTTCCCCTTCGCGCAGGGGGTGCGGGCCTTCCATCAAGGCGTTCCACGCCGTCACCCCTGCGCAAGGCAGGCAGGCGGCCTCTTCGAACGAAAGACTGGCCGCGATGGGCACCACCCCGCGTTCAGGCAGCACGACAAGATCCTGCAACATGCCGGGTGCCGGTGGCGCGCCCAGCGCCACACCCGCAGCCGGATTGGGTGGACCATCCATCCAGTCCTGGAAGAAGATGCCGGCAACACGATCGCCGACACCAACCGAGGTCACCCCATCACCCACGGCTATGACTTCACCGGCACCATCCGAAAGTGGCACGGTATCGCGATCCACGGTTCCGCCCATGTAAAACCCGAGCGGAATGATCTGGTCCCGAAAATTCAGCGAGCAGGCGCGCACACGGACGAGCACCTCGCCCGGCCCAGCCACCGGATCGGGAACTTCGCGAAGTTCCAGATCCTGGAGCGAGGTTGCCCCCTGCCTGATAACCCACTGACGCATCTTATGCTTCCTCTTCCCTGAAGCCGATCATGGCACAGTGGGTGGCGGATTTAATGAGCAACACAAACAGATTTCATATGGTGAAATTAACAGTGGTGCCCGATGCCATTGCCGCCTGCGCTTCCACCGCGCGACCGATAGCCGCAGCGGTCTGCTGCAGGGCATCGAGATGGCGCAGGACAACGGCTTCGTCCGTCCCGCGCTTGGCCGGCCAGGTAAGGTTGATGGTAGCCACGGGGCTGCCGCCGGCCATGATCGGCACGGCCATCGACCGCCGTCCATCGCGCAGCACCAGCTGCTTTGATCGATCCGGCCATGGGTGCAGCGGTTCACGCGCGGCATAACCACGAGAGCGTGTTTCGGCGAGGATGGCGCGCAGGTCTTCCTCGGCGGCTTCGGTCGAATCGCGCGGGCGCAGACGGGCGATGATTGCCTCGCGCTCGCTCTCGTCGCAAGCGGACAGATAGGCCCGGCCGGTCGCCGTGTGGATGTAGGACAGCTTTACGCCCACTGGGCCCAGAATGGCGGAATCGAGCCGGAAGAGAGGGCTGTTGGTTTCAAGGATCTCCATGTGGTCAAGCCGGGGGACGGCCAGCACGGATGGCCAGGCGACCTTGGTGGACAGCGCCTTCATATGCGGTGAGGCCACCTCGGCAACATGCTCGATGGCGGCCGACGGACTGCGGGCCAGGGCGTCGACATGCGGCAGGTAGGCGCCATCCGCCAGCCGCTGCCACACAAGCCCCTTGCGCCCCAGCGTCAACAGCATGCGCAACAAGGTCGCCTTGGGCAGTCCCAGTGCGACATGGAGTTCATGGAGACTGGCGGCGCGGCGGGCCTGCACCTCCAGCAGCACGTCGAGCCCGCGTTCAAGCGCGCGGACCGTCTTGACCTTGCGTTCCAGCATCATCCTCGTTTCACCTTATGGAACGTATGCTTTGCATAGCATTTTGCAAAGTCAAGCCATCTGTCGCACTGTCGGGGCAACGGGAGAGAGAACGACCATGACCCAACAGCCGAGCGTGATGCTGATCATCACGCAAGACACCAAGGAAGAAGAAGCCCGCTTCACCCGCGCCGCACTGGAAGCGGCGGGCGTGCGGGTGATCCATCTGGACCCGAGCGTGCGGCGCACGGTGGGAGGCGCGGAAATCTCGCCGGAAGACGTTGCCGCAGCTGCGGGAATGACCATCGAACAGGTCCGCGCACTGGGCCACGAAGGCAAGTGCCAGGACGCGATGATCCGCGGATCGATCGCCGCCGCCCATGCCTGGGACGCCCGGGACCCGATCTCCGGCGTGCTGGCGGTGGGCGGCTCGATGGGGTCGGCGCTGGCGGGCGCGCTGATGCAGAGCTTTCCCTATGGCCTGCCCAAGATGATCGTCTCGACGATGGCCTCCGGCTTCACCAAGCCCTACATGGGGGTGAAGGACATCGCGATGATGAACGCGGTGACCGACATTTCCGGCATCAACACGATCAGCCGCGATGTCTTCCGCAACGCCGCCTTCGCCGTGGCCGGCATGGCCAGGGGCTATGACCGTGCGGCGCCGGCCGAAAAGCCGCTGGTCCTGATCACCACGCTGGGCACAACGGAAGCGAGTGTGAAGCGCATCCGCCAGGCGCTGGAAACGGATGGCTGCGAGGTCATGGTCTTCCACTCCTCGGGCGCGGGCGGCCCGACGCTCGACGGCCTCGCCGAAAGCAAGGATGTGGCGCTGGTCCTCGATCTTTCACAGACCGAAATCCTCGACCATATCTTCGGAGGCCTTGCTGACACCGGGCCGGATCGCGGCAAGGCGGCGCTGCGCAAGGGCATTCCCACCATTCTCGCTCCCGGCAATGCGGACTTCATCATCGGCGGGCCGATCGACGTTTCCCGCGTCCAGTTCCCCGGTCGTCGCTATCACGAACACAACCCGCAGCTGACGGCGGTGCGCACCACGCTGGACGACCTGAAGAAGCTGGCCGATCACCTCGCCGCCAACGTGGCCGAAGCGCAAGGGCCGGTGCAGGTGTTCACGCCGCTGCATGGATTTTCCAGCCATGACAGCCCGGCGGGGCACCTGATGGACCCGTCCGTGCCGCCGCCCTTTGCCGAATACCTGCGTCAGGTGATGCCCGGACATGTGCCGGTTACCGCGGTCGACGCGCACTTCAACGATGAAGCCTTTTCCGACGCGGTCATCGCCGCCGCGCGCCAGATGTTGAAAGACCTATGAGCGACGACCTTCCCCTCACCCACGAGGATATCGCGGAAATCACCGCGATCCTCGAAAACTCGGGCTACCGCGAACTGGACCTGTCCACCCGCCGCTTTCACCTGCGCCTTGCGCGGGGGGATGGCGATGATGCGGGATTTACGCAGGAATGGCAGTGGGCCGGCGCGAGCGGCGCAGCCGAAGCTTCGACAGAAAGCGCGGAGGCCGATCCCGACGCGATTGCGGCGCCCCTGCCCGGCACGTTCTATCACGCGCCTCAGCCTGGCGCCCCGCCATTTGTTCAGCCTGGTGACGAAGTGGGGCCGGAAACGGTTGTCGGCATCATCGAGACGATGAAGCTGATGAACCCCGTTCACGCCGGGCGCAGCGGCACCATTTCCGAAGTGATCGCGCCCAATGGTGCGATGGTGGCCAAGGGCCAGGCCCTGATCCGGCTGAACCGATGACGATCCGCAAGCTGTTCATCGCGAACCGTGGCGAGATTGCGCTGCGGGTGATCCGCACCGCCCGCCGCATGGGCATCGCCACCGTGCTGGGGGCCTCGGAGGCCGACGCCGCCTCGCTCCCGGCACTGGAGGCTGACGAAGTCGCCATCGTGGGACCGGGGCCTTCATCGCAGGGCTATCTCGCGATTGACCGGGTCGTGGCCGCGGCAAAGGCTGCGGGCGCCGATGCCGTCCATCCCGGCTATGGCTTCCTGTCGGAAAATGCCGACTTCGCCCGCGCCATGGCCGAGGCCGGCATCACTTTCGTCGGCCCAAGCATCGCCACGCTGGAAGGCATGGGTGACAAGCTGGCCGCGCGCAGGCTGGCAACCGAGGCCGGCCTGCCCGTGCTGCCCGGCGGCGAGGCGCAGACGCCGGAAGCGGTGCGCCAGCGGGCGGCCGAAACAGGCTACCCCCTGCTGCTCAAGGCCGTGGCCGGGGGCGGCGGCAAGGGCATGCGCCGGGTGGACCGGCCCGAGGACCTCGACGCCGCACTCGCCATGGCGCAGGCAGAGGCCCAGGCCTCGTTCGGCAACCCGGCCGTCTATGTCGAACGCTTCGTGGCGCGCGGACGCCACGTGGAGGTGCAGGTTCTGGGCGATGGCGTGCGTGCCATCCACCTTGGCACGCGTGACTGTTCGATCCAGCGCCGCTTCCAGAAGCTGGTGGAAGAAGCCCCTGCCCCCGCCATGCCCGACGACGCGCGCGCCGCCATCGAGGCCGCCGCCGTGCGCCTTGCCCGCCACATCGGCTATCGCGGGGCGGGCACAGCGGAGTTCCTTGTCGACGCCGACGACTTCTCGTTCTTTTTCCTTGAACTCAACGCCCGCATCCAGGTTGAACACCCGGTGACCGAGGCGATCACGGGGGTGGACCTGATCGAGCAGCAATTGCTGGTGGCGATGGGCAAGCCGCTGTCGCTGACGCAGTCGATGGTCCGCCCGACAGGCGCCGCCATCGAAGTGCGGATCAACGCAGAGGATCCGGATGCCGATTTCCGCCCTTCGCCCGGCACGGCGATCCGCGCCGCATGGCCTGCCGGCCCGGGTGTCAGGGTGGACAGCCACATCGCCAATGGTTGCGAGGTTCCTCCGTTCTACGATTCGCTGATGGGCAAGGTCATCGTCCACGCCGCCACGCGCGAGGAGGCGGTGCGCCGCCTGCAGGCCGCGCTGTCCAGCCTGGAGATTGACGTAATGCCCACCACGGCCCCCCTCCACCGCCGCATCGCCGCCGATCCGCGCTTTGCCGCAGGCGGAGTGGACACCGGCTTCCTTTCGGGACTTCAGGCATGACCGCAATCCGCCTTGTCGACGTCACCATGCGTGACGGCAACCAGAGCCTGTGGGGTGCCACGGGCCTGAACACGGCCCACATGCTGCAGGCCGCGGCACTGACCGAAGCCTGCGGCTTCCGCGCCATCGATTTCACATCGTCCAGCCACATGGCCGTGGCGGTGCGCTATTTCCAGAACAACCCGTGGGAGCGCCTGCGCCGAATGGCTGCCGCGATGCCGACCACGCCGCTGCAGTTCATCACCACGGGCCTGCGCTTCATCGCGTGGCAGCAGGCAGACCCCGAGTTCATGCGGCTGGTCTATCGCGCGCTTCAGGCGAACGGGGTTGGCCGCTTCGTCCTGCTCGATCCGATGCACGAAGTGCCTGCGGTGGTCGAAGCCGCGCGGCTGGTGAAGCAGGAGGGGGACGCCGAGGTCATGGCCGCGCTCACCTTCACGCTCTCGGAATTCCACACCGACCAGTTCTATGCCGACTTTGCACGCGCCGTCGGGCAGAGCCCCGATATCGACCTGTTCTACATCAAGGATCCGGGCGGCCTGCTTTCAATGGACCGCGCGCGTACGCTGGTGCCCGCGGTAAAGGCCGCGATCGGCAACCGCCCGCTGGAAATCCATGCCCACACCACCATCGGCCAGGGGATGCTATCCAGCCTGGAGGCGGCCAAGCTCGGCATATCGGCCATCCATGTCGGCGTCGGTCCCGGCGGCGATGGTTCCTCCCTGCCCGAAGCCAACCGGATGGTGTCCAACTTGGAGGACGCAGGCCATACCGTCGAGATCGACAAGGACGCTCTGGCCCGGCTCACCACCTACTGGAAGCGCGTGGCGCTGGCCGAAGGGCTGCCGCCGGGCACGCCGCAGAACTTCGACGCCAGCTTCCTGCGTCATCAGATCGCCGGCGGGGTGATGACCACCACTGCGCGCCAGCTCGATGAGCTGGGCCTGTCCGATCGGCTTCCCGCCGTGATTGCCGAAACGGAGCAGGTCCGCGCAGAGCTCGGCTATCCGATCATGGTCACGCCGTTTCCGCAGATGGTGATGAGCCAGGCGCTGACCAACGTGATCGGCGATCGACGCTATGGCCAGGTTTCCGATCAGGTCATCCGCTATTGCATGGGCAAGTTCGGCAAGCCGACCTCGCCCGTCGATCCGCGCGTTCTCGCCACAATCCTTGATCGGCCCCGCGCGCGTGAACTGGAGGACGAACCGACATTTCCCGCGCTGGCAGACCTTCGCCGCCAGTTCGGACATCATCTGCCGGACGAGGAATTCCTGCTGCGCGCGGTGATGCCGGGTGAACAGGTGGACGCCATGCTTGCCGCCGGCCCTTCGCGCGCGACCTACAGCCCGCAGGCCGCGCCGATCCTGTCACTGCTGCGCTCGCTTGCGGCAAAGCCAGATGCGCGCGATCTGGTGATCGAGCGCCCGGGCTTCCGCCTTGCCCTCCATGCCGGAGCTTCGCTTTGATCCCCGCCGACATATCATCCCGCCTGCGCGATGCCGCTGGGTTCGTCTTCGACATGGATGGCACGATCGCCTTGGGCGATTCAAAAAGCGGGGGCCACCGCGCCCTGCCCCATGCGATTGCTCTGCTGGAGGCGTTGAAGGCGCGGGGGATGCCCTTCGTGGTCTTCACCAACGGCACGGCCAAACCACCCGCCGCCTATGCCGCATCGCTGCGCAACGCCGGGTTTCCGGTGGATGACGCGCAGATGCTGACTCCGTCATCATCCACCGCGGCATGGCTGGCGCAGCAGGGCACTGGCAGGGTCCGCGTGCTCGGCAATGCCGGTTGCGCTGCTCCGCTGGTTGATGCAGGCCTTGAGGTTGTTGGCCCCACTGAAGCGGCAGATGGTGTCGAGGCCGTCTATACCGGATGGTTCCGCGAATTCGATTTCAACGCGCTTGAGGCGGCCTGCCATTCCCTCTGGAACGGCGCACGCCTGCTCACCGCCAGCAACGTGCCCTTCTTCGCCACCGAGAACGGTCGCGCGATCGGCGCCAGCTACCCGATCAACGCCATGCTTACGGCCATGACCGGCAAGCGCCCGCGCATTCTGGGCAAGCCGTCGCGGGTCGCCTTCGAGGTGGCGCGCAAGGTGATGGACCTGCCACGCTCGGCCGCCCAAAGGATCGTGGTCGTGGGCGACGATCCGGCGCTGGAAATGCGCATGGCCAATGCCGTTGGTGCCCTGTCGGTCGGCATGGCCACCGGCATCATGGCGGGTGATGCCGTGCTGCCGGAAAAGGACCGGCCAGGTCTCCTGCTGCAGGACCTTGCCCCGCTGGTAGACCTGCTGGGCTAACGGCGCCTGGTTCGCGTCGGCGCGTGGAACTCCGGCGGCTTGTCGGCAATCCACGCCAGGAACCGCGAGAGTTCCGGCTTGTCGCGCAGCTTCGCATGGTCGGCACCGATGCGCTGCAGCTCTGCATTGGTGAAATGCGCATGCAGCGTACGGTGGCAGATCGGATGGAGCGGCACCGTCTCTCGCCCACCGCGGCTTTTGGGCACGGGATGATGCCATTCCACCTTGTGGCCCAGTGGCCTTGCGCAGAGCCAGCAGGGGGTCGGGGTCGACACGTCAGTCCGTGCCTTGCGGCTCGGCCACAACCTTGCCGGATCGCCACAGGTAAAGCCCCGCTGCAACGATGATCCCCGCGCCGGCCAGCGCGGTCAGATCCGGTTGTTCCCCGAACATGAACCAGCCGAACATGCCAGCCACCAGCAACTGGATATAGGTCATCGGTGCAATCGTGCCGGCGCCCGCGCGCGTTGTGGCCAGATAGATCATCGTGTGGGCAAAGCTTGCGGAAAAGGCGATGGAGCCGGCGCGCGCCAGCACGCTCCATGGCGGCACGCTGATATGCAGCATCGGAATGCCGCTGAGGTGCCCAGCGAGCGCGAAGGCGCCCATGAACAGCATCCCGATGAAGGCGACGCTGAACTGCATGGATAGCGCGGAGGCCCTGCCCGCCACGGCACGGTTGCCTATCATCAGCACGCCCATGCCGAAGGCCGAAAGGACTGGCAGCAGCGCCACGACCCCCAGCACCGCAAAGTTGGGCCGCAGCACGATCAGCACGCCAATGAACGCCACAACGCTGGCGATCCAGGTCGATCGCCGTGCCGGTTCGCGCAGGATCGCCGCCGCCAGCAGGGCCGTGATCATCGGGCTGGTGAACTGGATCGCCGTGGCCTCGGCCAGTGGCATCAGCTGCACTGCCGAGAAGAACGCCATCGCCGAAATCGCCACGCCAAACCCGCGCAGGGCCTGCCACTTCAGCCCCGGCAGGGCAAAGCCGGCTGGTCCTTCACGGAAGGCCAGGATCGTGCCCAGCCCGAATGCGCCGACGATATAGCGGAAAGTGGCGATCGCCGGCCCCGGCCACATCCCCGCCATCGACTTGACGATGATGTCCCCCACCGAAAGCGCAGCAAACCCGGCAAGGGCGAACAGCAATCCGGACCGCTCGTTCTGTTTCAAGTCATTCTCCAGAATCGCTGAAGCCCTTGTCGCCGCACGCGAGGGCAAGGGCAATGTCCGAAGCGATGCGTTGCAAGGGGCGAACCGGCAGGAGTTTGCCTTGCGTTAACCACTTACTGGCTAAGGTTTGCCTGCTTCGGAGGCAGTCGGCCTCCAACGGGGGATCGGCATGGCGGGGGCAATGGCCATCGGCGGGCAAGGCGGGCGTGGCCTTAACATCATGGCTGTCCGGGCCCTTGGCGTTCCAGCACTCCTGCTCGCCTTCACCCTCTTTGTCCGGTTCAACGCGCTGGGCGATCCCGATTACCATGTGGACGAGACGTTCTACCTTCTGGTGGGCGATGCCATGCACCACGGCGCCGCCCCCTATGTCGACATTTGGGATCGCAAGCCGCCTGGCCTGTTCGCGTTCTTCTGGCTGCTGGCCGGTATTTCCACCTCCGTCCTGACGTTCCAGATCGCGGCGGTCATCTTCACTGCCGCAACCGCTTATCTGATCCATCTGATTGCCCTGCGCTGGGCAGACCGCACCGGTGCCGCCCTGGCAGGCTTGACCTACATCGCATGGCTGCAGCCATTGCTCGGCGGCGGCGGGCAGTCACCGGTTTACTACAACCTCTTCGTGGTTGGCGCGGTGGCGTTGCTGGTCCGCGGCCTCGATGACTTGCCGGTCGGCATCCGCCACCGGCATGCGATAGGTGCCGCGCTGCTGTGCGGAATTGCGGTGTCATTCAAGCCGACCGCCCTGTTCGAAGGCGCTTTCGTTGTCCTCGCCTTCGCCTGGCGGGAGTGGTCGCGCACGCGCTCCGCATCCAGCACGCTGCACCTGTTCGTGCCCATGGCTGTCGCGGCTTCGCTGCCGACCGTGCTCGCTATGGCATGGTATATCGCCCATGGTCAGTTCGAAGCCTACTGGCAGGCCACCGTCATCTCGAACTTCCACAAGGGGCGCTCGGTCGCGGCGGTCTGGGCGCACACCGTGCGTTTTCTGCTGCTGTTGAGTCTGCCGCTGACGGCGTGTGCCTTGCTGGGGCAAGTCCGGGCGCGGCAGGAGCAGGGCTGCTCGCCTTTCGCACTGCTGATACGCGGATGGCTGATGGCAGCACTGGCCGGGTTTCTGGCGGTACCAAACTTCTATTCGCACTATGCGTTGCCGCTCGTGCCGGTGCTCGCCGTCGCGGCAGCACCGTGGTTCGCGCACGGCCTCGTCGGCAGGGTCGTCGCGGTCGTCTCGATGATCTGGGCGCTGCACTATGGCCAGTCGTTCGATTTCGACAAGGCCACGCAGTCCGCCGCGCGTTTCGAGCGGGTTACGCAGGTTCTTCGGGCCAACATGCCGCACGGCACGCTCTATATCCACGATGGCACGCCATGGCTGTACCACACCACGCAGGCCCGCCTGCCCGGCCGTTTCGTGTTTCCCGAACACCTCGCCATGTCCAACGAGGCCCCTGCCATCGGCGTCGATCCGGTGGCGGAACTCGCTCGTGTCCTGGCGCAGGCGCCGGACGCGATCGTCGTGACCGACACGCTGCGCCCGGAATACAACCGCACCACCTTCGCCATGCTGCAGCGGGAAGTCACGGCTCGCTACACCCTGGTCTGCGCCCTGCCCGGCGCAGACTTCGAGCACAGCTTCACGTTCTACATCTACGCGCTGAACCAGGCTCCGGATCGACGTCAATGTCCTTCGGCCGCTGCCCGCAGCGGCAAGGTGCTGCCGAAGCCCTGGCCTGCTTAGCATTTCATGAAGGTTTCCGATGTATTCACCGTTCTGAGGAAGCTTTCGCTGACCATTGCCCGCCGATGATGGCGGACCAGATTACGGGATTGTTTGCATGAGCGCTTTTGGCCGCAAGACTGGGATCGGGGGTGGCAGTTCCGCAGGACGGCCATCGTTCGGCGTTGCGCGTCCGATGAAGGCGGGAGAAACGGGCGCGCCGGTGCCGGTGCCCATGGGTGGGGACCAGTTCCCTCCCCTGCCGCCCATGGACATGGTCGATCAGCCGATCACCGCCGCCGCGGCCAAGGCCGACGCGCTGACCCGGCTGGCCGATCGCGCCAATGGCGTGGTGGACAACCAGTACCAGGCCGAAGGCTTCGAAGCCTCGGTCCACAAGATCAAGGAACAGGTGCTGCCGCGCCTGCTTGAACGCGTCGATCCCGAAGCCGCCGCCACGCTCACCAAGGAAGAGCTGTCGGAGGAATTCCGCCCGATCATCATGGAAGTGCTGGCCGAGCTGAAAGTCACGCTCAACCGGCGCGAACAGTTCGCCCTGGAAAAGGTGCTGATCGACGAGCTGCTCGGTTTCGGCCCGCTGGAAGAGCTGCTGAACGACCCCGACGTGTCCGATATCATGGTCAACGGGCCGGAGCAGACCTACATCGAAAAGAAGGGCAAGCTCCAGCTCGCCCCGATCCGGTTCCGCGACGAAAGCCACCTGTTCCAGATCGCCCAGCGCATCGTCAATCAGGTCGGCCGTCGTGTCGACCAGACCACGCCGCTGGCCGACGCCCGCCTCAAGGACGGCAGCCGCGTCAACGTGATCGTCCCGCCGCTGTCGCTTCGCGGCACCGCCATCTCGATCCGTAAATTTTCCGAAAAACCGATCACCATCGACATGCTGCGCGATTTCGGCTCGATGTCCGACAAGATGGCCACCGCGCTGAAGATTGCCGGCGCCTGCCGCATGAACATCGTGATCTCGGGCGGTACCGGCTCCGGTAAAACCACCATGCTCAACGCCCTGTCGAAGATGATCGACCCGGGCGAACGCGTGCTGACCATCGAAGACGCGGCCGAACTCCGCCTGCAGCAGCCGCACTGGCTGCCGCTGGAAACCCGCCCGCCGAACCTTGAAGGCCAGGGCGCCATCACCATCGGCGATCTTGTGAAGAACGCCCTCCGTATGCGTCCTGACCGCATCATCCTGGGCGAAATCCGTGGCGCGGAGTGCTTCGACCTCCTCGCCGCGATGAACACCGGCCACGATGGATCGATGTGCACGCTGCACGCCAACAGCCCGCGCGAATGCCTGGGCCGTATGGAAAACATGATCCTGATGGGCGACATCAAGATCCCCAAGGAAGCCATCAGCCGCCAGATCGCCGAATCCGTGGACCTGATCGTGCAGGTCAAGCGCCTGCGCGATGGTTCTCGCCGCACCACCAACATCACCGAGGTGATCGGCATGGAAGGCGATGTGATCGTGACGCAGGAACTGTTCAAGTTCGAGTATCTCGATGAGAGCGAGGATGGCAAGATCATCGGCGAATTCCGCGCATCGGGCCTGCGCCCCTACACGCTGGAAAAGGCCCGCCAGTTCGGCTTTGACCAGGCCTATCTCGAAGCCTGCCTCTGAATGATCGGGCGGTCGCGATCCCTTTAAGGGCGTGACCGCCGTCAATTGGGCGCTTGATCGCGTCGGTTCATGGCCTATGGGCCTTGCATGCAGACAATCGACCGCCCGATGCTCGCGCTTGCGCTCCGCCTGGCGGCGACCGTCCTGTTTTCGGTCATGCTGGTGCTGGTCAAGCTCACCGGCGATCACGGCATCTCGCTTCCTGAAACGCTGTTCTGGCGACAGGTCTTTCCGGCCTTGGCCATCCTGGCATGGCTGGCTTCACGTGGCGACGTAAACCGCCTGAAGACCAGGCGCCCGTGGATCCATGTCCGTCGTGCGTTGATCGGCGGCACGGGCATGTTCCTCACCCTCGGCGTGGTGCGCATCCTGCCCTTGGCCGAAGCCACCGTGCTTGGCTTCACGTCTCCGATGTTTGCGGTGATCCTCTCGGCGCTCATGCTGAATGAACGCGTCGGCATCTGGCGCTGGGGCGCCGTGATGATGGGCCTTGTGGGTGTCGTGGTCATCGCCGCGCCGGGTGCGACGGTCATTCCGCCCTTCGGCCTTGCTGTCGGCATCGGCGCAGCATTCATGACCGCTCTTGTCACCGTCCAGGTGCGCGATCTGGGCCGGACCGAGGAACCACTGACCGTCGTTTTCTACTTCTCGGCCATCAGCGCGCCGGTTCTGGGCATCGGCGCTTTGTTGACCGGCTCCCGGCACGATCTGGCTGGCTGGCTGATGATCGTCGGGATTGGCCTGACCGGGCTGTTTGCCCAGATCGCGATGACCTCTTCGCTGCGCTATGGCAAAGTCGCCAGCGTCATCGTCGTCGATTACGTCCAGCTTGCCTGGGCAACCTTGCTGGGATGGCTGATCTTCGATCATCTGCCTCCGGCATCAACATGGGTTGGCGCCCCCATCATCATCGGCGCAAGCCTCCTCATCGTCTGGCGGGAACACACCCTTGCCCGCAGACGCGGCTCACGCGCTCCGCACGAAGACGAGAGCATCGTGGAACACGTGGCCCGGCCAGACGTTGCCTAGCCGTTCGGACCGGATCTCATCCGGACCACTGCTACAAAGGATCACAGCCATGATGCGCAAGATGATGATGGCCGCCGTGATGGGCGCGCTGATGATGGGTGCCGCCGCCTGCAACACCGTGAAGGGCGCGGGCAAGGATATCCAGTCGGTCGGCCAGGCTGGCTCCGACGCCATCCACTGATCTTTCACAGGTCACGCGAAAGCCCCGCCGTGGATGACCACGGCGGGGCTTTTTTGTGTCTCAAGGACCTGCGGATCAGGCTTCGCGCCAGACCAGCTTGGGCTTGCGCGCGGCCAGCGTCTCGTCCAGCCGTCGCCGTGGTGCCATGTGCGGGGCGCTCTTCAAGGCCGGATCGCCCGCCTTCGCCCTTTGCGCCAGTGACCGCATGGCGCCGATGAACTGGTCCAGCGCCGCCTTGCTCTCGGTCTCGGTCGGCTCCACCAGCATGGCACCGTGCACCACCAGCGGGAAATAGACCGTCATCGGGTGGAACCCCTCGTCGATCAGACCCTTGGCAAGATCCAGCGTGGAAAAGCCTTCGGCAAAGCCATCGTCGCTGAACAGCGCCTCGTGCATGCAGGGCCCGGCCGCCCCGAACGGAGCATCCAGCACATCGTCCAGGCTGCGCAGCACATAGTTGGCGTTGAGCACCGCATCGCCCGAAACCTGGCGCAGGCCATCGGCCCCGTGGCTGAGGATATAGGCGAGCGCACGGGTGTACATGCCCATCTGTCCGTGGAAAGCGCACATCCGGCCAAAGGCCTGCGAATGCCCTTCCTCGGCCGCGTTCTCTTCCTCCACCAGACGCACCGAACCGTCTGCCTGCCGCGCCGAGAACGGCAGCGGCCCGAACGGCGCCAGCGCTTCGGACAGAACCACCGGCCCGGACCCCGGCCCACCACCGCCATGCGGGGTGGAAAAGGTCTTGTGCAGGTTGATGTGCATGGCGTCTACGCCCAGGTCACCCGGCCGCACCCGCCCGACAATCGCGTTGAAGTTTGCACCGTCGCAATAGACGTATCCGCCTGCGACATGCACCGCGTCGGAAATGGCCTTCATGTCGCACTCAAACAGGCCGCAGGTGTTGGGGTTGGTGATCATCACCCCGGCAACGTCCGGCCCCAGCCGCGCCGTCAGCGCCGCAAGATCGACCCGGCCCTCCGCCGTCGCCGGGATGTTCTCCACCCGGAACCCGGCGAATGCCGCCGTCGCCGGATTGGTGCCGTGCGCGCTTTCGGGCACAAGGATCACTTCGCGCAGGTCGCCCCGCGCTTCCAGCGCCGCCCGGATGCACAGCAGCCCGCACAGCTCGCCGTGCGCGCCAGCCTTCGGTGTCATCGCCACGCCGTGCATGCCGGTCAGCGTGATCAGCCAGTGCGCCAGCTCGTTCATGGCTTTCAGCGCGCCCTGAACGGTCTGCTGCGGCTGCAGCGGGTGCACATCGGCAAAACCGGGCAGCCGCGCCACCTTCTCGTTCAGCCGGGGGTTGTGCTTCATCGTGCAGCTGCCCAGCGGGAACAGGCCCAGGTCGATGGCATAGTTCTGCCGCGAAAGGCGCGTGTAGTGCCGCACCGCTTCCGGTTCGGAAAGGCCCGGCAGGTCCACAGGCGCGGCGCGCAGCGGCAGCCCGGGCAGAACTTCGTCATCGGCATCGGGCAGATCCACGCCGCATTGGTCCACCGATCCGATCTCGAAGATCAGTGGTTCTTCCAGCTGCAGCGCGCGATTGCCGGTGAAGGTCGGCGGCACGTCTACAGTGCCGATCTCACCCGTCGATGGGCGCCAGCCCGATGGGTTCAGCTCGTTCATGCCAGCACCTCCTTCAGTGCGGAAACCAGCGCCGCGATATCCTCGTCGCTGGTGCATTCGGTGGCGGTGACGAGCAGGCCGTTGGCCAGCCCATCCACCCCCGGATAGAGCCGCCCAAGCGACACCCCGCCCAGCACCTGCCGGTCGGCCAGCTCGCGCACCACGGCGCGCGCATCGCGCGGCAGGACCACCGCGAATTCGTTGAAGTACGCCCCGTTCACAACCGAAACGCCCGGCACCTGCGCCAGCGCGCGTGCGGTCTTCACCGCCTGCGCGTGGCTCGCGCGCGCCATGCGATCCAGCCCGGTGCCGCCCAGCAGCGTCAGGTGGATCGAGAAAGCCAGCGCGCAGAGGCCGGAATTGGTGCAGATGTTGCTCGTCGCCTTTTCGCGCCGGATGTGCTGTTCGCGCGTGGACAGCGTCAGCACGAAGCCGCGCTTGCCATCGGCGTCCACCGTCTCGCCGCAAAGGCGCCCCGGCATCTGCCGAACGAACTTTTCGCGGCAGCCGAACAGGCCAAGGTACGGCCCGCCGAACTGCAGGCCCACGCCGATCGCCTGGCCTTCGCCCACCACAATGTCGGCCCCCAGCGCACCCGGGCTTTCCAGAAGTCCCAGCGCCACCGGCTCCGTCACCACCGCCACCAGCAGCGCGCCGTTGGCCTGCGCCGCTGCTGCAATCCGCTTCAGGTCGGGCACGCGGCCCAAAACGTCGGGATACTGCACCACCACGCATGATGTCGCACCGTCGATGGCTGCGATAACCGCGTCATCGTCGGTCGCGGCGCTCAGCTCCGGCAGGCGCGTGTCGAGCACGTCACCGGTGAACTTCGCCATCGTGCGCGCCGTTTCCACATAATGGGGATGCAGCCCGCCGGAAATAACGGCCCGGCTGCGGCGGGTGATCCGCCCGGCCATGGCAATCGCCTCCCAGCACGCGGTCGATCCGTCATAAAGCGAGGCGTTGGCCACTTCCGTGCCCAGCAGCCGCGCCACCTGCGTCTGGAATTCGAACAGCACCTGCAGCGTGCCCTGCGCAATCTCGGGCTGGTAGGGCGTGTACGCGGTCAGGAACTCGCCGCGCTGGATCAGATGATCGACCGAGGCCGGCACATGATGGCGATAGGCGCCCGCGCCCAGGAAGAACGGCACGGAACCCGCCGGCACGCTTTCCGCGGCAAGCCGGCTCATGTGCCGCTCCACCGCCATTTCACCGGCATGATCGGGCAGCCCCGGGATCGGGCCGGGCAGGCGTGCCGCCTCGGACACGTCGGCGAACAGGTCATCGATGGACCCTGCGCCGATCGTCGCCAGCATGCCGGCGCGATCGTTATCGCTCAGCGGGAGATAGCGCATTACAGCCCCGCCACGTAGGTCTGGTACGCCGCCTCGTCCATCAGCGCGTCCAGCTCGCCCGCATCGGCCAGCGTCATCTTCCACAGCCAGCCGTCACTCTCGGCGGCGCTGTTCACCAGCTCAGGCTGCTCCGCCAGCGCCTCGTTCAGGTCGGTCACCGCGCCCGAAACCGGGCTGTACACGTCGCTGGCGGCCTTCACCGAATCCACCACGCACACGCTGTCGCCCTTGCCCAGGTCCGCACCAGCGGCAGGCAGTTCAACAAACGTGATATCGCCCAGCTGGCCCTGCGCGTAATCGGTGATGCCCACCGTGGCGGCGGTGCCGTCAACGTCGATCCATTCGTGGTCCTGGGTGAAATAACGGGGCATCAGGCAGCTCCTTTGCGAACATAGCGATGGGGAACGAACGGCAGGGGTACGATGGTCGCGGCAATGCTGCGCCCCCGCACGTCGAGATGAAGATTGGTGTCAGGCGCGGCATGCTCGGCTGAGACGAACGCCATGGCGATCGGCTGGCCCATGCTGGGCGAGAACCCGCCCGAAGTGACGGTGCCGATGCGCTCTGCGCCCATCAGCACGGCCGCGCCCTCGCGCGCGGCCATCCGTCCTTCCAGCACAAGGCCCACCCGGCGGCGTGCCGGCCCTTCCAGCAGCGCCTCCTGCACGCGTTCCGCGCCCGGAAAGCCGCCCTCGGCGCGGCGACGCTTGCCGATGGCAAAGGTGAGGCCGGCCTCAACCGGCTCGATCTCGCGCGAAAGGTCGTGGCCATAAAGCGGCAGCCCCGCCTCCAGCCGCAGCGAATCCCGCGCCCCCAAACCGATCGGCTTGACCTGCGGCTGTGCGCAGATCAGCTCCGCCACCGCTTCGGCCTCGGCCGCCGGCACCGCGATCTCGAAGCCGTCCTCGCCGGTATAGCCGGACCGGCTGATCCGCGCGTCCACGCCGCCCAGCTTGAACGCTCCGCCTTGCATGAAGCCCAGTGCCGCCACGCCAGCGGCCAACGGCTCCAGCGCCTCGACCGCCTTCGGCCCTTGCAGCGCGAACAAGGCATTGTCTGTCAGGTGCGTCAACTTCACGCTTTCCGGCAGCCGCTCCTCGATCCACGCGATGTCGCCATGCTTGGTCGCGCCGTTCACCACCAGGTAGAACCCGCTTTCCCAGCGCGTTACCATCAGGTCGTCGATCACCCCGCCGAAGTCGTCGAGCAGCAGCGAATAGCGCACCCCGCCCACGCGCAGCGTCCGCAGGTCGATCGGCAGCAGCGCCTCGAGCGCGGCCTCGGCGCCCTCGCCCGCCACATAGAGCTGCCCCATGTGCGAAACGTCGAAGAACCCGGCGCTTTCGCGCGTCCACAGGTGCTCCGCGATGATGCCTTCATACTGCACCGGCATGGAATAACCGGCAAAGGGCACCATCCGCCCACCACGCGCACGGTGCCAGGCATCGAGCGGCAAGGTCAGCGGACCTGGCGTTGCGTCAGATGAAATTTCGTATGTGTCGCTCACAAATCCGGTCTCCGCACAGGGTCGCACCATTCGGTGCCCCCTCTGTCACGGAAACCTGAGAGCTTTCCCCCACGCCCCCTCTCGCAAGGGCGCTACGCCCTCTCGCGGGCGCTTGGGGTTACCCCTTCGGCGGCCCTCCCCTTATGGGAAGCGGCACTTTCCAGAGCGTCACTGTCGATCCACGCGGTCCTTTGGCCTGAGAGATTCCGGGGCGGTTGCTCCTTCGGCGCCCTGCAACCCGGTTACCCGAATCGCAGGAACTCTCCCGCGCGATCAGCGACAGGGACGCCCATCGCCCGTCAGCGCCTGCAAAGTCAACAGGTTGAGACCGCCTATGCTGTGGAATGCCCGCTCTCAGCGGCGCAAAAGGCGTTCGAATTCATCGTGTTGATGCACGAAACGCCCTTTCACCCTGGCCCCCGCCAGCGCCAGGATCACCTCGGCCAGGCGCTCCGCCTTCACCGATCGATAGGGCCGCAGCGATCCCTGCATCAGCAGGTCGGCCAAAGGGCTGACCACCATGCCGATCCGCTCACCCCAGCGCACCGGCCCCTCGCGCCGCCCGCGCAGCAGGCCGGGACGCAGGATATCGAGCCGATCGAAGCGGAGCTTGGCCAGCTGGTCCTCCACCTCCCCCTTCACCTGCAGGTAGAAGTTCTTGGACGCCATCCGCGCCCCGACCGAGGACACCACGATCAGCTGCCGCGCCCCCGCCGCCTTGGCCGCCCGCGCGCACTGCAGCACCAGGTCGTGGTCCACCGCGCGGAACGCGGCCTTGTCGCCACCCACTGTCCTGATCGTGGTGCCCAGCGCGATCACCACCACATGCGGTCGTCCCGCTGCTATGGCGTCGTCCCAGTGGCTGGTGTCCGAAAGCAGCATCTGCATCCGCGCGCCCGGCGGCAGCGGCATCTCGCGCCGCGCCACCGCCGTCAGTTCCAGCCCCGGCTGCCCGACAGCGCGCTCGATCACCGATCGCCCGATCAGCCCGGTCGCCCCCACCAGAACCATCCTGATGGTGTCAGACATTGCGCAGCCCCTCCGCCTCACGCCCGAACACGCGGGCATAGCTGTCCATGGCATAGCGATCGGTCATGCCCGCGATATAGTCCGCAATCCTGCGGCTGCGCCCCGGCTCCTCGGCCGGCAGATCCGCCTGCCACGCCTCGGGCAACAGGCCCGGATCGTCCCGATAGGCGGCAAACAGCGCCGCGATCACCGCCTTGGCCCGCTCCGCCGTCTGCACCTGTTCCGGGTGGAGATAGAGCCGCGCATACATGAACTTCTTCAGCGCGCGCTCTTCCTTGCGCATCCCGTCGGAAAACCCGCACAGCGCCCGGCCCGCCGCGCGCACGTCCTCCACGCTCTGCGCCCCGCTTTCCGCGATCCGCCGCTGCGTTTCGGCCAGCACATCGTTGACCATGCGCCCGATCTGCCCACGCACCAGCTCGCGCTGCAGGCGCTCGCGCGGGCCACCCGGAAACCGCTCCTCGATCCGCGCCCACTGCGCCGCGATGGATGGCAGTTCCAGCAGGTCGTCCAACGTCAGGAACCCGGCGCGCAGCCCGTCGTCAATGTCGTGGTTGTCATAGGCGATGTCGTCCGAAATCGCCGCCACCTGCGCCTCCAGCGAAGCGTGGCTGGAAAGCTCCAGCGGAAACGCCGCATCCAGTTCCGCCAGCGCCCACGGCGCGCGCTTCACCGGACCATTGTGCTTGGCCAGGCCCTCCAGCATCTCCCATGTTAGGTTCACGCCCTCGTGCCCGCAATATGGGCTTTCCATCCGCATCAGCACGCGCAGGGTGTTGGCGTTGTGGTCAAACCCGCCATGCCCCGCCAGCGCCTCTTCCAGCGCGTCCTCGCCCGCATGGCCAAAGGGCGGGTGGCCGATATCGTGCGCCAGGCACAGCGCTTCGGTCAGGTCCTCGTCCAGCCCCAGCGACCGCGCGATCACCCGGCCAATCTGCGCCACTTCCAGGCTGTGGGTCAGCCGCACGCGGTAATGGTCGCCATCCGGCGCCACGAACACCTGCGTCTTGTGGCGCAGCCGCCGGAAAGCGATCGAATGGATGATCCGGTCCCGGTCTCGCTGGAACGCGGTACGCGGCCCCCGCGCCGTCTCCGGTTCCAGCCCGAACTCGCGCCCGCGCGACCGCGCCGGATCCGAAGCATAAACCGCCCGCTCCATCAGAGATCCTCCCCCATCGGGGGAGGTGGCAGGTGCGCAGCACCTGACGGAGGGGGCGAGGCCAGACACAATCTGACGAGTGAATCGGCAACTTCGTCTGCATTGCGCAACACATCCGCCGCCGGAATCCGTACAACCCTGAAACCGGCATCCATCAATGCTCTATCCCTTCGGTGGTCACTCAAGGGGCGTTGACCCATATCGTGGGCGATCCCGTCGATCTCGACAATCAACCTTGCCGCCGAGCAAAAGAAGTCCACCACGTAATCCCCCAAAGGGTGCTGGCGCCGAAATTTGACGTCCATCGGCCTGTCCCGCAGCGACCGCCACAGCAGCACCTCGGGCAGCGACATCTCACGGCGCAGTCGGCGCGCACTTCTCAGTGCGCTCTCGCTGTGGTTGCGCATCGCCACCCCCACCACCGCCTTCGGCGGTCCCCCTCCCCCGATGGGGGAGGATAATTCAGTCTCCGAGGATCCAGTCCACCGCCGCTTCGGCATGGATGCGGGTGCCATCGTAGATCGGCAGCACGTTGGCATCCACGTCGATCACCATGTCCAGCTCGGTGCAGCCCAGCACCACCGCTTCGGCCCCGGCCTGGTCCATGTTGGTGATCATCGTCTTGAAGGTGCGCTCGGCGCTGCGCGTGGCGCGGCCCTGCATCAGCTCTTCGTAGATGATGCGGTCGGTCTCATCCACGTTGTCCATCACCGGCGGCAGCAGCGTCACCCCATGCGCCACAAGCCGCTTGCGGTAGAAGCTTTCCACCATCACGTTGCGCGATCCGATCAGCGCGGCGGTCTTCACCCCGTTCGCCTTCATGCGTTCGCCCACCACATCGGCGATGTGGATCACCGGCACGCCCACCGCGCTGGCGATGCGGTCGTAAACCTTGTGCATGGAATTGGCGCCAATCAGGATCGCGGTCGCCCCCGCCTGCTCCAGCCGCTGCGCGCTCTCGCCCAGCACCTGCGCCGCACGGTCCCATTCCTCGGCGCTGGTCAGCTTCGACAGGCCCGCGAAATCCAGGCTCTCGATCAGCATCGGCGCGCTGGAAAGCTTGCTGGTGCGCGCCTGCACCAGCCGGTTGATGTGTTCATAGTAGGTGCGGGTCGAAACCCAGCTCATCCCGCCGATCAGGCCGATCTTGCGCAAGTCCCATTCTCCCCAGGGAAGTCAGGCCCCGGCCTTACGCAACCCCGCCGATCAGGTCCAGCCGATGCGCGGCGCTATTCACCCGAAACCAGCGACCATCCACCGCCTCTCCGTTCGTGTCGAGCGAAGTCGAGACACGAGGCGATCAACGCCGCTTCTTCTCCGGGGCAAAGCCCGTCGCGCACAGCAGCGCCGAACTGCCCGTCACCTCGATCAGCTGCCGGTCCCCCACCCTGCGCACAGCCGCAGTCCAGTCTGCCAATGACCGCTTCGGCCCCTGCAGCGCCTGCAGCTTGCGCAGCTGGCCAATGCTCAGCCGGTCGGTCATCCGCTCCGCCATGCACGCTGCATTGGCGTCAGACAGCCCCGACGCAACGAGGGCCGAGCGAACCCGGCCCTCCGCAAGCTTGGAAACGCACCCGGTCAGGCCGAAGGCCATGCCGACCGCGAGAATCAAGGCTATCGCGCTTATCCGATCGCGGCGCTGCGGTGGTTCGACAAGCTCACCACCAGCGGTTGAGGTCTGGGCCTTAATCACGGAGTAGTCCCCAAGCACAGCCCAATCCCCCAACCCCGCTCATCCTGAGCCTGTCGAAGGATACCCACGCAAACTTGCATCAGTGCGCCAGCGCCTTGACGATGTCCTCCACCATCTTCTTGGCGTCGGCCAGCAGCATCATGGTCTGGTCCATGTAGAACACATCGTTGTCCACGCCGGCATAGCCCACGCCGCCCATGCTGCGCTTGACGAAGAAGATCGTCTTGGCCTTGTCCACGTCGAACACCGGCATACCGTAGATGGGCGATGACTTGTCGGTCTTCGCCGCCGGGTTGACCACGTCGTTGGCGCCGATGATGAAGGCCACGTCCGCCTGCGCGAACTCGCTCTGGATGTCCTCCAGCTCGAACACTTCGTCATAGGGTACGTTGGCTTCGGCCAGCAGCACGTTCATGTGCCCGGGCATGCGGCCCGCCACCGGGTGGATGGCGTACTTCACGTTGACGCCTTCCTTCTTCAGCACGTCGCCCATTTCACGCAGCGCGTGCTGGGCCTGCGAAACCGCCATGCCATAGCCGGGGATGATGATGACGTTCTCGGCTTCCTTCATCATGTAGGCCGCGTCTTCTGCGCTGCCGCGCTTCCACGGGCGCTGCTCCTTGGCCGCTCCGCCAGTGGCCGCCGCCTCCGCGCCAAAGCCGCCCGCGATCACGCTCAGGAACCCGCGGTTCATTGCCTTGCACATGATGTAGGAAAGGATCGCACCCGAAGAGCCCACCAGTGCGCCGGTGATGATCATCGCGGTGTTGTGCAGGGTAAAGCCCATCGCCGCCGCGGCCCAGCCCGAATACGAGTTGAGCATCGAGACGACCACCGGCATGTCCGCGCCGCCGATCGGGATGATCAGCAGGAAGCCGATGATGAACGACAGCACCGTGATCGTCGCGATCACCCACTGGCTCTGGTCCTGCGTAAAGTACGCCACCAGGCCGAGGATCGCGATCAGCGTGCCAAGGTTCAGCACATGGCGGCCCGGCAGCAGGATCGGCGAACCGCTCATCTTGCCGGCCAGCTTCAGGAACGCGATGATCGAGCCCGAGAACGTGATCGCACCGATGGCGATGCCCAGGCCCATCTCGATCCGGCTCTGCGGCTCGATCGTGCCGTCCGCACCCAGGATGCCGAACGCGCCGGGGTTCAGGTAGGCGGCAAGGCCCACCAGCACCGCCGCAAGGCCAACCAGCGAGTGGAACGCAGCCACCAGCTGCGGCATGTCGGTCATCTTGATCTTGCGCGCGGTGACAAACCCCACGCCCCCGCCGATGGCGAGCGCGCCCGCGATCTCCGGCAGGCTGGCGATGCCGTGCGTCAGCAGGGTGGTGACCATCGCGATGGTCATGCCGATCATGCCATAGCGGTTGCCCGCACGGCTCGTCGCCGGGCTGGAAAGCCCGCGCAGCGCCAGAATGAACAGCACGCCGGCGATCAGGTAGGCGAGCATCGCCCACGAAGGAGTGGCGGTGACGTGTGCCATCACTTCTTCTCCTTCTTCTTGTACATCGCAAGCATGCGCTCGGTCACGGCGAAGCCGCCGAAGATGTTGACCGAAGCCAGCACCACCGCGCCAAGGCCGAGCCACTTGGAAACAGCCGAACCTTCGGCCGCTGCAGCGACGAGTGCGCCAACCACGATCACCGAGGAGATCGCATTGGTCACCGCCATCAGCGGGGTATGCAGGGCCGGCGTAACCGACCACACCACGTAATAGCCCACGAAGCAGGCCATCACGAAGATGCTCAGGATTGAAATGAAGTCCATGTTACCCCCTCGTGGCGGTCCAGGGCAGGACGAAGCCGCGCCCTTCCGACCAGGTCATGCCGACCATCTTGCCTTCGACCAGGCAGGCTGACGTGTGATAGAAGCCGTTGCCGTCCGTGGTCCGAAACGCCACGCACGAACGGCCCTGTGCGGTGCCCACCCGGCCCGCCAGAATGTCGCTTTCATAGAACGAGCCGGTCAGCGACCGGTCGGCCGCAATGTGCAGCACCATCGGCTTGCTGTACGGTGCATCGTCCAACGACGGCCGCAGGTCCACGCTCCACGTGCCTTCCATCGCGGCATAGGCGGCCTGCGCCGCGGCCTTGGCCGGATCGACGGCGGAATTGGCGGGCTGGCTGGGCTGCGCGCTGGCCGCGGCTGCGGCAAGGAGCAGCCCGATCACCCGAGCAGCCTCTCGTTCACCACCTTGCCGCCCTGCGTCAGGCGGATGGCGTTGCCGATTTCCTCGTCGAGCACGGGCTTGCCCTGCTCCTTGTCCCAGAAGGCGGAGAGGAAGTTGTAGAGGTTGCGGCTGAACAGCGCCGATGCGTCGGCCGGCAGGTGCGCGGGCGTGTTGGAATAGCCGACGATCTTCACGCCATGCTTTTCCACCACCTGGTCCGGCACCGATCCTTCCACGTTGCCGCCCTGCGCCACGGCCAGGTCGAAGATGACCGAGCCCGGCTTCATGCTGGCGATCTGCGCGTCGCTGATCAGGCGCGGCGCGGGCCGGCCGGGGATCAGCGCCGTGGTGATCACGATGTCCTGCTTGGCGATGTGGCTTGAAACCAGCTCGGCCTGCGCCTTCTGGTATTCCTCGCTCATTTCGGTGGCATAGCCGCCCGCGCCTTCGCCCTCGATGCCCTTTACGCTCTCCACGAAGATCGGCTTGGCGCCGAGCGACTGGATCTGCTCCTTGGTGGCGGAGCGCACGTCGGTGGCGGAAACCTGCGCCCCCAGGCGGCGGGCAGTGGCGATGGCCTGCAGACCCGCCACGCCCACGCCCATGACAAAGGCCTTGGCGGCGGATACCGTGCCCGCCGCAGTCATCATCATCGGGAACGCGCGGCCATACAGATTGGCGGCAACCAGCACGGCCTTGTACCCGGCAAGGTTGGATTGCGATGACAGGATGTCCATGCTCTGCGCACGGGTGATGCGCGGCATGAACTCCATCGCCAGCGCCTCCACGCCCGCGGCGGCATAGGCATCCACGCGCGCCCGCTTGGCAAAGGGATCAAGGCCCGCAACCACCCACGCGCCCGGCTTCGCGCCGGTCAGCAGCTCTGGCGCGGGGCCCTGCACGCCGAACACGATGTCCGCGCCATGCGCCGCGCCATCGGCCACGATCTCCGCCCCGGCAGCACGGTATTCGTCGTCAGACACCGACGCAGACAGGCCCGCCCCGCTCTCGACCACCACCGATGCGCCCAGCGCGATGAACTTCTTCACCGTTTCGGGCGTTGCCGAAACGCGCGTTTCGCCAGCTGCGCGTTCACGCAGCACGGCGATCCTGGTTGCCCCCGCCACGCCGGCTTACTGGATGATGTAGACGACGAACGCCGCGATCAGGGCGATCACGGGCGTCGAGTACTTGATGAGATTGACGAAGCCTTCGTAGGTCGCAGTCGCGGCCTTCATGTCGTTTCCGGAAGCCATACCCATTCCCTGATCTGCCGGGGACCCATGTCCCGGTCTGGCGGTGTCTCTACTGTGCGCAGCGCTGCGGCTCAAGCGGCAACCACACTGTCCTGCTTAAGGGCGTCTTTACCACCCATGCGTTATCTGGGCCTCCTGTTCAAAATGCCCGCCTATCCAAAAGCGGGGGTCGATAACCACGTCGATAGACATAGGGACCACATGGCGGAGCCGGAAGATCGCCTGCTGATGCTGATCGATGATGAGCCGGCCCAGTGCCGTCTCATCACCTCGCTCGCCGCCCGCGAAGGCTGGCGGACGATCGTCGCGCGCGATTCGGAAACCGCCATCGCGCAGCTTGGCACGCGCCAGGGAATGCAGCTCGGCGCGATCATCCTTGATCAGTGGGTGCCGGGCGACGAAGCCTGCGCCCTGATCGCGGAACTGAAGGCCCGGCGCCCCGCCCTGCCGATCCTGATGCTCACCACCAGCTCCAGCCCGCTGCTGGCGGTGGAGGCGATGCGCGCCGGCGCAACCGACTACCTGATCAAGCCCGTGGCGCCCGATCGGCTGCTGCAGGCCCTGCGTACGGCCACCACGCGTGAGGTTCCGGCCGACGAGCTCCAGCCCCTGACCGAAAAGCTCGGCGCCCCGCTCGATTTCGATTCGATGATCGGCGCCGCCCCCGCCTTTCGCGCCGCGCTGGCCGTGGCGGCAAAGGCCGCGCGCACCCAGGGCACCGTGCTGATCGAGGGTGAAAGCGGCACGGGCAAGGAAATGCTGGTACGCGCCATGCACGCCGCCAGCCCGCGCTCGCGCAGCCCCCTGCGCATCGTCAATGCCGGCGGCATTCCCGGCAACCAGATCGAATCCGTGCTGTTCGGGCATGAAAAGGGCGCCTTCCCCGGTGCCTTCGATCGCCATGTCGGCGCGCTCCAGCATGCCGATGGCGGCACCCTTGTGATCGACGAGGCCGACCGCCTGCCGCAGTCGGTGCAATCGCGCCTCGCCCACTTCCTGCGCCGCGGCGATGCCCAGCCCATCGGCGCGCGCCATTCCTTCCGGCTTGATGTGCGCACGATCATCTGCAGCAACACCCCGCTGCGCGATCTGGTCGGCGCAGGCCTGTTCGAACAGGACATGCTCGACGCGATCGGTTCCACGCTGGTCCATCTGCCCGCCCTGCGTGAACGCAGCGGCGATATCCCCGCGCTGGCCCGCCACTTCCTTGCCCGCATCGGCGAACAGCCGGGCCTGCGTCCGCTGGGCATCACCGATGGCGCGCTCTCGCTGCTCGCCGCCTATGACTGGCCCGGCAACGTCCGCCAGCTGCAGGCCACCCTGTTCCGCGCCGCCGTGTTCTGCGATGGCGAAGTGCTGACCGCGCAGGATTTCCCCAGCCTGTCCAGCCTGATGGGTGAAGGCCCGCGCAGCGCCCCGCACATCGGCGATGGTGCCGGCGTCATGCTTTTCGCACCCGATGGCAACCTGCGACCGCTGGAAGAGATCGAGGCCGACGTGATCCGCCTCGCCATCGGCCATTATCGCGGCCGCATGACCGAAGTCGCCCGCCGCCTCGGCATCGGCCGGTCGACGCTCTATCGCAAGCTGTCCGAGCTCGGCATCGATTCCGCGCCTGATCGCGCTGCCTGACAGCGTCAGTTGCGGCCTGCCAGCAGGCCTTTGGCGATCACCTGCGCCTGTATTTCCGCCGCACCTTCAAAGATGTTGAGGATGCGCGCGTCGCACAGCACGCGGCTGATCTCGTATTCCAGCGCATAGCCGTTGCCGCCGTGTACCTGCAGGCTGGCGTCGGCATTGCTCCATGCCGTGCGCGCGGCCAGCAGCTTGGCCATGCCCGCTTCGATGTCGCAGCGCCGCCCCGAATCCTTGGCCCGCGCCGCCGCATAGGTCAGCTCACGCGCCATCACGAAGTCCACCAGCCCCGCCACCAGCTTGTCCGCCACGCGGGCAAAACCGATGATGGGCTGACCAAACTGCCGGCGGGTCAGGGCGTAATCCAGCCCCAGTTCCAGCGCCCGCCGCGCCACGCCCACCGCCCGTGCCGCCGTCTGGATGCGCGCTCCCTCGAACGTGCGCATCAGCTGCTTGAACCCCTGTCCTTCCTCTCCGCCCAGCAGCGCATCAGCCGGCGCCCGCATCCCGTCGAACTGCAACGCATATTCGCGCATCCCGCGATAGCCGAGCACCTCGATCTCGCTGCCCTCCATCCCCTCCGCCGGAAACGGATCGCCATCGCTCCCGCGCGGCTTTGGCACCAGCAGCATGGACAGCCCGGCATAGCCGATCGCATCCGGCAGCGTCCGCACCAGCAGCGTCATCAGGTCGCTGCGCGCCGCATGCGTGATCCAGGTCTTCGCTCCGTCGATCCGCCAGCCATCTCCGTCGCGCCGTGCCCGCGTCTGCAGCGATCCCAGGTCCGATCCCGTGTCCGGCTCGGTGAAAACGGCCGTTGGCAGCACTTCCCCGCTGGCCATGCGCGGCAACCACTGCGCCTTCTGCGCTGCAGTCCCGCCATGCAGGATCAGCTCCCCGGCAATCTCAGACCGCGTGCCCAGCGATCCCGCACCGATCCACCCGCGTGATAGCTCCTCGGTCACCAGGCACATCACCAGCTTGTTCAGTCCCAGCCCGCCGAACGCTTCAGGGATGCACACGCCAAAGGTGCCCAGTGCCGCCATCGCCGCCACGGTCGCGTCCGGGATCAACGCATTGGCCAGATGCCATGTGTGCGCTTGGGGCACTATTTCCGCGTCGGTGAAGCGGCGATACTGGTCGCGGATCGCATCCAGCATGCCGTCGTGCAGCGTCTCGCTCGGCCACTGGCCTTGCGCCAGCGCCCCGGCCACCTCCGCCCGCAGCCCCGCGTGATCGGCGTCGATCAGCCCGGCGCACACTTCGCCAAGCTGTCGTGCGGCCGCGCCGGCGCCCATGTCCACCGGGCGCACGATCTCGTTCTGCCCCATCGGCAGCCCACCGCACAGCTGCGCCAGCCCCTCGGCAAAGGCCAGCTGCGCCACCTTGGCGTCAATCGGGTTCGCGCCGCCACCCGCTTCGCACCACACCAGCACCGCCTCCAGTGCCGCCACCGTGGTCGCCACCCAGGCAAGGCCGTGGCTCGCCCGCTGCCCCGCATCCGTGGGCAAGCCTGCGCGCACGTTCGCCAGATAGGCTTGCGCCGCCGCCAGCCCGGTCCGCAGGTCCTCCACCCTCACACCGCCCGTTCGAACACGGCGGCGATTCCCTGCCCGCCGCCGATGCACATCGTCTCCAGCCCATAGCGCCCGCCGCGCCGCACCAGTTCACGCGTCAGGTTGCACAGGATGCGCCCGCCCGTCGCACCGATGGGGTGGCCCAGCGAAATGCCCGACCCGTTGACGTTGAGCATCTCCAACCGGCTGTCGTCGCTGCTCCAGCCCCACCCTTTCAAACAGGCGAGCACCTGTGGCGCGAACGCTTCGTTCAACTCCACCAGGTCGATGTCGCTCCATCCCAGTCCGGTCCGTGCAAACAGCCGCTCCACCGCCGGTACCGGGCCAAAGCCCATGCGCGAAGGATCGCAACCCGCCACCGCCGCACCATGGAACCATGCGATGGGGGTCAGGCCCAGTTCGTCCAGCTTGTCCTCTGCCACCACCAGGCAGGCCGCCGCCGCATCGTTCTGCTGGCTGGCGTTGCCGGCGGTCACGATGGCCCCAGGGATCGTCTTCGCCTCGATCGGCTTCAGCGCGCCCAGCGTCTCCATGCTGGCGTCCGCGCGATAGCCTTCGTCATGCGCGAACAGCACCGGCTCGCCCTTCCGCTGCGGCACCGGCACGGGCACCAGCTCGTCCTCGAACAACCCGGCCTGCCATGCCACCGCCGCTCGCTGATGGCTGCGAACGGCATAGGAATCGGCCTCATCGCGCGTGATGTTCCAATCTCGCGCCAGGTTCTCGGCCGTCTCGATCATGCCGGAAATCACCCCGAACCGCGCGATCGGCTGGCTCATCAATCGCCCCCGGCTCAGCCGGTCGTGCAGCATCATGCCCCCGGCCTTGGTGCCGCGCCGCCCGTCGGTTGTGTAGTATTCCACGTTCGACATGCTTTCCACGCCGCCCGCCACCACCACGTCGCTGTGCCCGGTCTGTATCATCATTGCGGCATTGATCACCGCCTGCAGGCCTGAACCGCAGCGCCGATCCAGCTGGTATCCCGGCACCTCGATCGGCAGCCCGGCCGCCAGCCACGCCCAGCGCCCCACCGCCGGCGCCTCCCCGTTGGCATATCCTTGCGCAAACACCACGTCGTCCACCCGCGCCGGATCGATGCCGCTCCGCTCGATCAGCGCCTTGAGCACCACTGCGCCCAGTTCCCCCGCCTCCATTCCGGCAAGCGCCCCGCCAAACTTGCCCACGGCAGTGCGGATCGGGCTGACGATTGCGACGCGGCGAAGGGTCATCGGGATACTCCTGCAATTCCGGTGTCGATCAGGCGAGCGATCTCGCCCGAACCAAGGCCCAACCGCTGGCTCAAAACGTCTTCCGTATGCTGCCCGTTGCGCGGCGCCGGGCGCGGGGCCTGCCGCTCCAGCTGTGGCACCGTGGCGAATGCACCCGCTGCGGGATAGGCAAGTCCGCTGGGATTGTCGCACGCAGAAAAGATCGGATTGTCACGCACCAGTGCGGGATCGGCCGCGGCCTCCGTCATGGTGCGATAGGCGGAATGCACCACTCCGCCCGCATCCAGCGCGGCCGCCAGGTCGGCATGGCGGCGCATCGCGATCGCGGCCTCGAACAGCGGAAACAGCGCGTCCCGATGGATGAAGCGAAGGCCATCATCCGTGGCGAAGCTCACGTCCCGCTCCGCCTCCAGCGCAGCGATCGCCTCTCCCAGACCCAGCGCGCCGACCAGGCTGCACCATTGGCGCGGCGTCACCACCACGATCATCGTGCGCACGCCATCGGCGGTCACGAAATCGCGCCCGAACAATCCATACACCGCATTGCCCGTGCGTGGCCGGTCCGCCCCGGCATGAAGCACCTCGGCCAGACTGCCCAGGTTCGCAACCGTGCCGATGGCCACGTCTGAAAGGGGAATGCGCACTTCTCCGCCCAGCCCGGTCGCCGACCTGCGGTTCAGCGCCGCCAACAGTGCAAACGCGGCATAGGCCCCGCTCAGCAGGTCCCACGCCGGCAGCACATGGTTCACCGGCTCGGGCCCCGCGCCGGTCAGCATCGGATATCCCACGGCATTGTTGATCGTGTAATCCAGCGCAGGGCCGCCATCGGCCCAGCCCATGATCCGCACCGTCACCAGATCCGACCGCTCCAGCGCCAGAACATCGTGCGCCATGAATCCCTTGGCCGGAAAGTTGGTGATCACCTGGCCCGTTGCCCGCACCAGCGCCTGCAACAGCTCGCGCCCCTCTGCCCGGCCAAGGTCCAACGCTACCGACTTCTTCGCGCGGTTCAGGTTCTCCCAGTAAAGCGAGTCATTCCCTGCCGTCACCGGCCATCGGTGGAAATCCGGCCCTCCGCCGATCTGGTCCACGCGGATCACCTCGGCACCCATCTGCGCGCAATAAAGGCCCGCCGTGGGCGATGCGACGAACGACGACGCCTCGATTACGCTCAATCCGCCCAGCAGGTCGTACACGCGCTTCAGGCCTGCCCGTGGAATTCGCGCAGCATGTGCTTGGCGATCTGCAGCTGCAGGATCTGCGTCGTCCCTTCATAGATGCGATAGATCCGCGCATCGCGATAGAACCGCTCCGCATCGTATTCCGCCAGGTATCCCGCCCCGCCATGCACCTGCACGCAGCGGTCGACCACGCGCCCGCACATCTCGCTGCCAAACACCTTGAACGCCGCCGCCTTGCGCAGGATGTTCTCGCCCGCATCGGCGCGCATGGAAACGTCCTGCATCATGCTTTCGGCGGCATAGATCTCGATCTCGCTGTCCGCCAGCATCTGCTGGATCAGCTGGAAGTTGGCGATCGGCTCGCCAAACGCCTTGCGCTCGGTGGCATAGCGCAGCGCGGTGTCCAGCGCGCGCCTGGCATAGCCGGTCGAGGCCGCGCCCACTGAAAGCCGCCCGTTGTCCAGGCTCTTCATCGCATAGATGAAGCCCTTGCCCTCTTCCCCGCCGAGCAAAGCCTCATCCGCCAGGAACACGTCGTCCATGATGATGTCGGCAATCAGGCTGCCTGCCTGCCCCATCTTCCTGTCCGGCCTGCCCACGGTCACCCCCGGCGTGTCCATCGGCACGATGAAGGCGGAAACGTGTGCGTTCCTGGGCAGGTTCTCTTTCGCCGTGCGCGCCATGATCAGGCCCACCTTCGCCTGCGGGGCATTGGTGATGTATCGCTTGGTGCCGTTCAGCCTCCACCCGCCGGCAACCCTGGTCGCCGTGGTCTGCATTCCCGCAGAATCCGAACCCGATCCCGGCTCGGTCAGCCCGAAACAGGCGATCTCGCCCGCCGCCAGCCGCGGCAGCCACTCCGCCTTCTGCGCCTCCGTCCCCCCGTTCTTGAACGCGGAACAGACCATTCCGACGTTGATCGACAGGATTCCCCGGAACGCCGGCATGGCATAGCTCATGGCATGCACCGTGCGCACATACTGGTTCACGTTCATGCCCACGCCGCCGTATTCCTCGGGCATGGTCAGCGAAAACAGCCCCATCTCGCGCATCTCGCGCAGGATGTCCTCGGGCACGGCATTGGCATCGATCACCGCCTGCTCGGCGGGAATCAGCCGGTCGCGCACATAACCGTTCAGCTGGTCGAGAAACTGGTTGAAGACATCCGCATCCATGGCGCCCGGGCCTCTTTCTGGTTGTTCCCTGCAACCTATCGCGGACCTGCATGCGTTTCAACATCCCGCATTGCTTTTCGATATTCTGAAAACTATGCCTGCATCATGTCCGGTCCCGTCCGCTCGCTGTCCCAGGGCTTCGCCATCCTGCGCATAATTGCCGCAGGCGGCAGGATGACCCTGTCCGATATCGCCCGCCAGGCCGATCTCAGCCCATCGAGCACCCTCGCCCTGCTCCGCACGCTTCAGGCCGAAGGCGCGCTGGAACGTGGCGAGGGCGACAAGCGCTACAGCCTCGCCCCCGGCTGGCACGAACTCGCCGTGCTCGGCGATGGCGAGGGCCAGCGCATCCGCGCCCGTGCGGCAGACCTGCTGCCCCGCTTCGCCGCCCAGCACGATGTCACCACCGGTCTGTGGCAGGTTCAGCCGGGCCAGCGCCTGCAACTGGTGATGATCGGTGAAAGCGGCTCCGCCACCCGTATCGCCATGACCGTCGGCCAGCGCCAGCCTGTGGGCATGGGTGCAACCGGTCGCGCCCTCTGCGCACTGGAAGGCCTCGATCGCACCGCACTCGAACGCCGCTTCAGGCCACTGCGCTGGCAACGGCCGCTCCCGTTCGAACACTGGCTCGCCCAGGTCGAACAGGCCCGCCACTCCGGCTTCGGCGTTGATGATGGCTTCGGCCATGCCGGCATCTGCTCGCTCGGCACCCCCATCCCCGCTGCCCCCCCGCGCTTCCACCTTTCCGCCAGCCTCTTCGCCGGAACACGCGGTGACGAGGCGATCACCGCGCTCGGCCACGCCCTGTGCCACCTCGCCCGCCAGATCGGAGGAGCGGCATGACCGCACCCGCGCTGCAAGACTGGATCGGCCGCCGCGAAACCCGCACCGAACGCGTGGACCTGCGCCCTGCCGCCATGCTCGCCGCCCTGCTGAACAAGCCGGAATCGCCCCGTAAGGGCGCGCCCCTCCCGCCTCTCTGGCACTGGGCCCTGTTCACCCCGGAAGCGCGTCAGTCTGACCTTGGGGAGGACGGCCACCCCCGCCTCGGCGGCTTCATGCCCCCCATTCCGCTGCCCCGCCGCATGTGGGCGGGCAGCCGCATCACCTGGCACGATACCCTGCGTCTTGGCGACGAGGCCCAGCGCACGACCGAGATAACCGCCATAGAGGAAAAGCCCGGCAGCCAGGGCGCACTCGTCTTCCTCACGCTGACACACAAGATCACGACCGCGCGCGGCCTCGCCCTGCGCGAAGAGCAGGACCTCGTCTATCGCGCGCCCGCATCCGCCGCACCGCCGCCCCCGGCCCCGGCTGAGCCGCCCCTCGCAGATTGGCGCGATCCCCTCACGCCCGATGCGCGCCTGCTGTTTCGCTACAGCGCCGCCACCTTCAACACCCACCGCATCCATTATGACCTGCCCTATGCCCGCGATGCTGAAGGCTACCCCGCGCTCGTCGTCCATGGCCCCCTCACCGCCACGCTGCTGGTTGACCGCCTGCTGGCACGCACCGCGAAGCCACTCCGCACGTTCACCTTCCGCGGCCGCGCCCCGCTCTATTGCGACCGCCCGCTGGCGCTGTGCGGAAGGCAGGACCATACCGGCCAATTCGCTCTCTGGGCCGAATCCGAAACGGGCCACCCGGCCATGACCGCCACTGCCGAGATCGAGGCTTGAGACCCATGGACCTGAGCCGCTTCGAAGCCGATCACTTCCCCGAAATCCGCGAAGGCGTCCGCCGCCTCTGCGCGCAGTTCCCCGGCGAATACTGGCGTCGGCTCGATGCAGCGCGCGAATACCCCACCGCCTTCGTCGATGCGCTGACCAGGGCGGGCTATCTCTCGGTCCTCATCCCCGAGGAATACGGCGGCTCCGGCCTCGGCCTTTCCGCAGCTGCGGCGATCCTCGAAACCGTGCAGGCCGAAGGCTGCAACGGCGGCTCCGCCCACGCGCAGATGTACACCATGGGCACCATCCTGCGCCACGGCTCGGAAGACCAGAAGCGTGCCTACCTGCCCGCCATCGCCCGCGGCGATCTGCGGCTTCAGGCCTTCGGCGTCACCGAACCGACCAGCGGTACCGACACCGGCGCGCTGCGCACCACCGCCGTCCGTGATGGCGATGCATATGTGGTCAATGGCCAGAAGATCTGGACCAGCCGCGCCGAACATTCCGATCTCATGCTCCTGCTCGCCCGCACCACCCCGCGCGATCAGGTGGCGAAAAAGACCGACGGCCTTTCCACCTTCATCGTCGACATGCGCGAAGTGCGCGGCAAGTCGCTCACCATCCGCCCCATCCGCACGATGATGAACCACGCCACCACCGAAGTGTTCTTTGACAACATGCGCATTCCCGCCAGCGCGCTGGTGGGCGAAGAAGGCAAGGGCTTCCGCTACATCCTGTCAGGCATGAACGCCGAACGCGTGCTGATCGCCGCCGAATGCGTGGGCGATGCCAAGTGGTTCACTCGCCGCTCGGTCGATTACGCCAAGGCGCGCGAGGTCTTCGGCCGTCCCATCGGCGCCAACCAGGGCGTCAGCTTCCCCATCGCCAGGGCCTACGCGATGATGCGCGCGGCCGAGCTGATGGTCCATGAAGCCGCCCGCCTCTATGAAGCCGGCCAGCCCTGCGGCGCAGAGGCCAACATGGCCAAGATGCTCGCCGCCGATGCCTCTGTCGAAGCCGGCAACACCTGCATCCAGACCCACGGCGGCTTCGGCTTTGCCGAGGAATACGACATCGAACGCAAGTTCCGCGAAACCCGCCTCTATCAGGTCGCCCCCATCAGCACGAACCTGATCCTCAGCTACCTTGCCGAACACGTCCTCGGCCTTCCCCGCTCCTATTGAACGGAAAGCTCGGCCTCCATCATCTTGCGCATTTCGAACTTCTGCGCCTTGCCGGTCACGGTCATGGCGAACTGCTGCACGATGCGCACGTGGCGCGGCACCTTGTAGTGCGCGATGCGGCCCCGGCAGTGGGCCAGCACATCCTCGACCGCCAGCTCCGCCCCCGCCTTCGCGATCACCCAGGCGCACACTTCCTCGCCGAACTTCTCGTCCGCCACGCCAAACACCTGCGCGTCCTGCACGTGCGGATGGGTCAGCAGGAACTCCTCGATCTCGCGGGGATAGATGTTCTCGCCCCCGCGGATGATCATGTCCTTGATCCGCCCGGTGATCCGCACATAGCCATTGGCATCCATCGTCGCCAGGTCGCCAGAATGCATCCAGCCCTCGCCGTCGATCGCTTCCGCCGTCTTTGCCGGATCGTCCCAGTATCCCAGCATCACCGCATATCCGCGCGAACAGTATTCGCCCTGCGCGCCGATCGGCAGCGTCTCGCCATCCAGCCCCACGATCTTCGCCTCGGCATGGGGATGCACGCGGCCCACCGTGCCCACCCGCTCCTCGATCGGATCGTCGGTGGCGGTCTGCGTGGTCAGCGGGCTCGTCTCGGTCATGCCATAACCGATCGTCACCTCGGTCATGTTCAGCCGTTCCATCACCTGCCGCATCGTGGTCACGGGGCACGGCGATCCCGCCATGATCCCGGTGCGCAGCGTTGAAACGTCATAGGCATCCAGGTCCGGCTGCGCCAGGATGGTGATGAACATCGTCGGCACGCCATAGAGCGCGGTGCACCCTTCCGCCTGCACAGCCTCCAGCGCCAGCTTCGGGTCATAGGCCTCGCCGGGATAGACCATCGCCGCCCCGCTGGTCAGCGCAGCGAGGTTGCCGAGCACCATGCCGAAGCAGTGATAAAGCGGCACGGGAATGCAGATCCGGTCCGCTTGGTTCAACCGGATCGTCTGCGCGGTGAAGTATCCGTTGTTCAGGATGTTGCGATGGGTCAGCGTCGCACCCTTGGGAAAACCCGTGGTCCCGCTGGTGAACTGGATGTTGATCGCATCATCGGGTGATAGCGCAGCATCCACCGCTGCCAGCGCCGCCGGTTCCGGCTCCGCACGCAGGTCCTCCCACTGCAGGAAACCCTCGTGCGCCTCGCCCCCAAGCGCGATCATGCTGCGCAGCATCGGCAGCTTGTCCCGCCCGATCTCGCGCAGCATCGCGATGTAGTCGCTGGTCTTGAACCGCGCCGCCGTCACCAGCACGGTGCAGCCCACCTTGTTCAGCGCATACTCCACCTCGCTGGTGCGATAGGCGGGGTTGATCGTCACCAGGATCGCGCCGATCCGCGCCGTGGCGAACTGGATCACCGTCCATTCCGCGCAGTTGGGCGCCCAGATGCCCACGCGGTCCCCCTTCGCCACGCCCAGCCGCAGCAGGCCGGTGGCCACGCGGTCCACCTCGGAATCCAGCTGCCCCCAGGTCCAGCGAACCTGTTGGTGGCGGCTGGAAAGCGCCAGCGCACCACCCCATTTCGCCGCCGCATCGCGCAGCGCCTGTCCGATCGTCACGTTCAGCAGGGGCACATCGGTTGCCCCCTTCGACAAGGAAAGCTGGGTCATCGTTTCACGTTGATCACTTGCATCTGGGTATACTCGGCAAGGCCCTCCTCGGCCTGTTCCACGCCCAGGCCCGATTGCTTGAAGCCCGCCATCGGAATGTGCGGGCCAATGGCAATGTGCTGGTTCACCCACACCTGCCCGCTTTCGATCCGCCCGGCAATATCCGCCGCCCTGGCCACGTCGCTGGACCACACCGATCCGCCCAGGCCATAATCGCTGGCATTGGCGCGGGCGATCACGTCCTCCACGTCGTCGAACTTCACCAGCGGCAGGATCGGGCCGAACTGTTCCTCGTCCACGATCTTCATGCCGTCGGTCACGTCGCGCACGATCGTCGGCGCAATGAAGTATCCGGCCCGCTCCATCGCCTTGCCCCCGGCGACGATCGTGCCGTCGGCCCGCGCGCTTTCCAGAAAGCCCTTCACCTTCTCGAATTGCATCGCGTTCTGGATCGGCCCGATCTGCGTGCCCTGCTCCAGCCCGTCGCCCACGATCGCTTCCTCGGCCAATCGCGCCAGTTCCGCCGCCATCGCGTCATAGATGTCGGCATGGACATAGGCCCGCTTGATCGCCAGGCACACCTGCCCGCAGTTCAGAAAGGCATTTCCGAAGATGGCCTTGGCCGTCTCGCGCACGTCAACGTCGTCCAGCACGATCGCAGGATCGTTGCCGCCCAGTTCCAGCGTCACCCGCTTCAGCCCGTCCGCCCCGCTTGCGGCAATGCGCTTGCCCGTGGCGGTAGATCCGGTGAAGCCGATCTTGGCCACGTCGGGATGCTGGGTCAGGTGCGGTCCCAGGTCGTTGGCGTCGGTGATGATGTTCACCACGCCCGCGGGAAACACCTCGGCGCACACCTCGCCCAGCAGCAGCGCCGTCGCGGGCGTCGTCGGCGCGGGCTTCAGCACAATGGAATTGCCGGCCAGCGTCGCCGGGCCGATCTTCCACAGCGCCACCAGCAGCGGAAAATTCCACGCGATGATCCCCACCACCACGCCCAGCGGCCGGTGCTTCACCGCAATATATCCGCTGGCATCGTCCTGGATCACCCTGTCCGGCAGTTCCAGCGAGGCATAGTGGCGCAGGAAGCCGTCGCTCCACGCCACCTCGCCCTGCGCCTCGGGCAGCGGCTTGCCCTGCTCCTGCGTCAGCAGGCGGGCGAACTCGTCGCTCCGCGCGGCAATCGCGTCGGCCAGCCGGATCAGCGTCTGCTGCCGCTCGGCATAGGGCATGCGGCCCCAGGCCAGCTGCGCCGCCTTTGCCGCCGCAATCGCCTCGTCGGCCTGGCGCACGCTGGCGCGCGGCACCGTGGCGAAGGCCTCGCCCGTGGCGGGGTTGACCACCTCCATCGTCATGTCGCCATCGACGAGCTTTCCGCCGATCAGCAGCTTCAAACCAGCCATCGCTCTCTCCCCATTATTCTCTGGGTTGCAAGGGGGCGGTCTTGCGCCGCCGCCCTGCCATTCTCGTCAGGTCAGAACTTCGCGCCCACCGTCACGCCATAGGTGCGCGGGTTGCCGATGTGGTTGTAATCGAAGCCGAAGCCCGCCAGCAGGTCCACGCGCGAGGTGAAGTACAGCTTGTTGCCCAGGTTCCTGCCCCAGACCGAGGCGTTGAACCGCCCATCCTCGCTTTCCCAGTCGATGTGCCCGCCCACCAGCGCATAGCTCGCCATGCGCAGGCGTGGCACGTTGATCACCTCGAAGAACTGGCTCGCTTGATAGGCAATCTCCGGATGCACCGAGATCTCGCCAAAGCTGCCCTTCACCACTGTCAGGTCGATCCCGGCGTTGAACGTCAGGCTCGGCGCGTTGGACAGCCGGTTGCCCGAAACGTCCACCCCGCTCACCGTGCCGGTCTTGATCTTGGTGGACAGCAGCCCCAGCCCGCCATGCAGGGTAAAGGCGTCGCTGGCCCGCACCGTCAGTTCCGCTTCCGCGCCATAGATGCGGCTCTTGGGAATGTTCAGCAGCGTCTGCGCCGCCGTGGTCGGGTCCACGTTGATGAACTGCTGGTTCTTGTAGTCGTAGTAGAACGCCGCCATGTTCAGCGTAACCCGGCGGTCCCAAAACTGGGTCTTCGCCCCCACTTCATAGGAAGTCACCTGCTCGGCCTTGGCCACGCTCAGCTCGCTCGGGTCGAAGAACGCCTGCGCGTTGAAGCTCGGCGCACGATACCCCCGGCTCACGCTGGCATAGAGCAGGTCCCCGCTCGCCAGCTTGTAGTCGAAGCCCAGCTTGCCCGAAACATTGTTGGTCTTGAACCGCAGCGCAGACAGCGGGATCAGGTTGGTCACCAGCACGTCGTCATAGCCGAAGGCGTTGCTGACAAAACCCGTCTGGTCGCCGGTATCGTGGGTATAGCGCAGGCCACCGCGCATCGTCAGCGCATCGGTCAGCTTGTATTTCAGGTCGGTATAGAGCGCAAAGCTCTTCTTCAGCTGGTCGAACCGGTTGGAAACCTTGCACGCCAAGGGGAAACCGGCGGCGCAGTCGGCCGCATCGATAACCCCGTCCTCGTTCACGTCCACGTCGGTCGCGATTTCGAACGATGTCGAGTTGAACACCTTCTCACGGTTGTAATAGGCGCCCAGGATGAACTCGAACGGCCCGCCGAAATTGCTGGTCAGGCGCAGGTCCTGCGCAAACTGGCTGGCCTTGTCGTAATACGGGATCTCCAGCAGGCGCGATGCCGTGCCGTCGGTGTCCTCGCGGAAGAACAGCGTGCCCTTGTCATAGCTGGTGATGCTGGTCACCGTCAGGGTGTCGGAAACGTCGATATTCGCGGTCAGCGCCACCGATGTCGTCCGCGCCCGCCGGCGATCGGGCACGTCGCTGGCGATCTCCCAGGTTGAAAGGCCCGGCCGGTTCACCGCTTCGGGCTGGGCATAGATGCCATAGTTGCGCGGGTTCTGGAACGAATGCGACGCGCGGAGCGTAAATTTCACCCCGTCCACCGGCTCCCACTTCAAGGTGCCGCGCACCGCCCATTCGCGCGTTTCGGCCAGGTCCGGCATCCCCGGCACCACGTTCTTGAACCAGCCGTCGGCGCGGGCAAACGTGCCCGCCACGCGCAGCGCCGCCTTCTCGCCCAGCGGCACGTTCACCGCGCCATTCACATCCACGCGGTTGTAATTGCCGTACCCTGCGTTGATGTATCCGCTGGTCTCGCCCAGCTTGGCATCGCGGCTGATGAGGTTCACCGCGCCGCCGGTGGTGTTCTTGCCATAAAGCGTGCCCTGCGGCCCGCGCAGCACTTCCACGCGCTCCAGGTCATACATCGCCACACCCAGGAACGCGAAGTTGCCCTTGTAGACTTCGTCGTAATACGTCGCCACCGGGCTGGACTGGTTGAGACTGTAGTCCGACATCGAAACGCCGCGCAGCGCAAAGATCGGGGTGTTGTCGCCCACGATGCTGGTCAGTTGCAGGTTGGCGACCTTGGTCACCAGGCTGTCCACGTTGGTGATGCGCGATTTGGCCAGCTGTTCGCCCCCCACGGCGGAAACCGAGATCGGCACGGACTGCAGGTTTTCCGATCGCTTGGCCGCCGTCACCACGATCTCGCCCGGCGCCATCTCCGCCTCGGCCTGCGCCGCCTGCGGCGCGTCCTGCGCAAGGGCCGGATGCGCCATCACCAACGCCGCCAGCGCCACTCCACCCAGAAACTGCTTCCCCATGGACTTCCCTCCGATCCGATGCGTTTGTTGTGTTCAGTCCTGCTTGTCTGAAAACCCTGCTACCAGGCGCGCTCTCGTTGCGGCGCGCTCCAGCCGCAGGGGGTGTTGCCGCAGCCTGCCCAGTTCCTCCGCCGTATAGGGGCGGAAATTGCGGGGCATGTGCTGCGGGTCGAACTTGTACAGCGTCCAGTTGACCAGGTTGGCCAGCCTCCGGTCATCGAGGTCCACCGTCGCCACCCCCGGCACCCGGCCGATGAACTCGCGCCCGCCGTCCACCGAAAGGAACCGCGCCACGATATGCTTCATCGGGGGGTTCGACCGGTCGTCGCCGCTGCCGTCGGGCCGGTGGCAGCCCTGGCATTTCAACTGGTAGTCGGTGCGCGCCTGATACGCGTCATAAACCCCCGGAATGGCCTGCTCGCCCGCCCTTGCGCCCACGGCGATCAGCGCCAGGCCCAGCGGAAGAAGCAGCAGGCCGGCGTTCATTTCCCGCCCGCCCCGGCATGAAGCTTGCCAACCTCGGCGGGGGAAAGGCTCGCGCCGCTCGCCCGCAGCCTGCCCACTTCGGCTTCGCTGAAGGCCTTGAACGCCGGCCCGGTCTTGCTCGCCTGCGTGCCCACGTGGTTCAGCACCGCCGCGATGCCTGCATCGTCGATCGTGCCGTGCGATGGCATCACCCCGGCATAGGGCTTGCCCTCCACCGTCAGCGGCCCCATCACCCCGCGCGTCACCGCCAGCACGATATAGCGCCGCCCGGCATCCTTGGTCGCCAGCGCGCGGAAATCGGCGTTCAGTGGCGGATAGACCCCCGGCACGCCCGCACCGGTCTTGGTGTGGCACGCCGCGCACCGCGCAAACAGCGTCGCTCCGTCCGGCGCCCCGCGCACCGGCAGCACCGCCACGCCCAGCGCCATCGCGGCCACCGGCAGGATGGCAAAAGCCCTCACTTCGGCTGCTCCAGCGCCACGCCGATCACCGCCGCCACCGAACAGTTGTAGACACTGCTTTGCGAACCCAGGCACCAGTTGTAGTCGTTGTTCGATTGCGGCCGCACCTGCGGGCGATCGCCCTCGTTGCGGTTGCACAGGCACTGCCCGCACGAACTCGTGCCGCAGCAGTCGTTGTAGCTGATCACGTATGCGCGCCCGTCTGCCGGGTTGGTGCAGGTGCCGATCCACGTGATCGGGCTCATTTCCGTGCCGGGCGGGCAGGTGTTCACCGATCCGCCGCAGCACGAACACAGGAACCCGTCGATCGCGCAATAGCGCCAGTAATCGCAGCTCGACTGGTCGCCCGGGTCCTGCTCAAGCCCGCTGGTCATCGGCGGGCGTGCCGCCCCGCCGGGGTGCGCCCCGTGGCCGCCTTCCCCACCGCCGCTGGCGGCGCGGGCCACCGGCAGCACCGGAAAGGCCGCCGCCCCGGTCATGCCCGCGCCCAGCAGCGCCAGCAAGGACCGGCGGCTGGTGCCCCGCGCCACGCCGCGGGCAAACTTTTCCGTCAGCTTGTCGAACCGCATGTCTCAGGCCTCCTTCTGGCGGCGGGCAAGGAATTCCTGGATCGAGGCCACGCCCCGCTCCTTCGCCTCGAACAGGCTTTCAAGATGTTCGCGGCTGTTCACGAGGCCCAGCGAAGCAACCCGCCCCTCCTCGTCCAGCAGCACGGCATAGGGCAGCTTGGCCACGCCGAACGCGCGCCCCAGCGCCTCGCTCAGCACCACCGGCAGGCTGTCGAGCCCGTGTTCCTTCACCATGGCGCGATAGCCCGGCTTGCCGCCGTCCCCGGCCACCACCACGTCCAGCCATGCGGCCTCGGCCTTCGCCGCGCTGCGCACCACGGGCAGCAGGCTCTTGCACATCGGGCAATCTGGAGAGGCAAAGAACAGCAACTGGCTGCGCCCGTCCCGCTTGCCTCCGATCGGCACCGGCGCGCCGTCCATGTCGGCCAGCGTCATCGGCGTCGCCTTTTCGCCCAGCGCCACGTTCTGGTGCAGCGTCAGCGCGCCCGCAGGGGCGATGCGCTCGTGCAGGATGCCCACCTGCCGGGCCAGCGCCGCGATCAGCAACGCCTGCACGATCACCGCCGCCCACAATAGGATCTGGCTGGTCAACATTACACGGTCCTCCAGGCAGGGCGGGGTATCGCCAGCAGCTCGCTGGCCCCCAGGTAAAGCGCCAAAAGGCCGGCAGCGGCGAACGGCGCATCAAGCGTCACCGGCGCTGCCGGCAGGGTGGAAACAAACGCCGCCAGTGCCGAAAGCACCGCCGGTCGCGCCGCCAGCACGGCCGTCACCGGCTTGGCCCGCGCGTTCAGGTCGCATCCGCAATCCAGCGTTTCGCCGCGGCGGCGCACCAGCATGAGCGTATAGCCCGCCCAGAGCACCGTCGCGGCGATCCCTCCTGCAACCCGAAGGGGTTCGATCAGCAGGCATACGGCGGCGATCAGCTCCACCGCGCCTGCCAGCACCAGCAGCACCGGCCCCAGCGCAGGGCTCGCACCGACCAGCCTGGACGCCGCTGCCGCCAGCCGCTCGCGCGCCATGGCCTTGTGCAGCGCCGATCCCGCCAGCAGCATCGCGCAAAAGATCGTCAGTGCGGCCATCAGGGGTTCTGCACCAGGATCGGGTTCGCCGCCGCCGTCGCGCCCAGCGTGCGCACAAAGGTGCCCGTCGTCGCGTCATAGACGTCGACCACCGCATCCGCCCGCGCCGCGATCAGCATCGGCTTGTCCTCGCGGGTCAGGCCGATCGCCACGGTCTGCCCCTGCAGCGCGATGCGCATGGTGCGGACCTTCTTCACCGGGTCCACCACCCACACTTCGCTGCCGCCATCCTTGTGGCTGCCTTCCTTGCCGTATGGGCTCATCAGCACATAAAGCTTGCCCGCCGCATCGGCGTTGATCACCTGCCAGCCGCCCGGCCGCCATTCCGGCTGCCCGCCCTCGGCCGTGCCCACGCTGAACATGCCCGGCAGCGGCTTCGCCACCGTGCCGGAAAGGTCGATGCCCTGGATCATCCCGTGGAAGCTGACGAACCAAGCCGTCTTGCCCACCATCGCCGGCGTGCCGAACAGCGCCTGCTTGTCGATGTCCTGCACCTTGGCAACCGACTTGCTCGAAGCCGCCGCGCCATTGGCGTCCAGCGTCACGCTGAACAGCGATCCATCGGCGCACAGGCTGGTAAAGCCGCGCTCGCCGGTGGGATAGATCTGCGCACAGCCCGGCAGGTCGATCTCGTTCAGCACCTTGCGGTTCACGAGGTCCACCACCGTCACCGACTGCGCCGGGGTGAAGTTGGCGATCAGCGCCCATTGCCCGCCGTTGGTGAACTGGAACAGGTGCGGATAGGTCACCGATTGCTGGCGCTTGCCACCGGGCAGCACGATCTCGCCCTTGGGCTCCAGCGTGGCCATGTCCCAGATGGTGATCGCATCGGTCCGCTCGCCCCGCGTCAGCCGGGGATAGAACGTCTCGGCGGTATAGATCTCGCCACGCTCGCGGCTGCTCAGCATGTTGGCAAACTGCGATGCGCGGATCAGGCCCTTCAGCGGCTTCACCGGGTCGGCCGTGTCCACCACCGCGATCCGCCCGTCCACGATCGACATGAAACGGAAGTCATGCAGCATAACCCAGCTCGCCGGCCACTGCGCCGGCAGCTTCGCCACGCTCGGCAGGGCCTCTTCGGCCAGCGGCTGCGGAAACGGCGTTCCCGCGGCCAGTGCGGTCGTGCTGCACAATGCTGCGCAGGCCATTCCTGCTGCAAGCGCGAAGGATCGCATCTGTCTATCCCCTTCCAGGCGGTCACCCCCCGCCTTGTTTCAGCAGAATGACGCAGCAGGGGTAAACCTGTCAATTGACCTAAATTTGTCGGATGACATAGATTGCAACCTGTTCTATTGTGCCACCACGACCGGAGCAAAACCTTGCCAAATCAAGACATTGCAATCCCCACGCTGGAAACTGACCTCGTCCTGCCGGAACGTGAAGGCGGCTATGCCAAGGGGCATGAAACGCGTGAGGCGATCCTGCGCACCGCGCTCTCCATCCTGATCGAGGAAGGCTACCCGGCTCTGTCGATGCGCCGAGTCGCCAAGGAATGCGGCATGAAGTTCGGCAACCTCACCTATCACTTCCGCAGCCGCGAAGACCTGATGCGTGAACTGTTCGATGCGGTGATCCGCTCCTACGAAGTCGAATTCCTCGCCATCGCCCAGATGCCCGGCGCCGCTCCCGAAGACCGCCTGCGCCGCGTCTGCCTGCTCATCCTTGACGATATCCGCACCAAGAAGACCACGCACTTCTTTCCCGAGATCTGGGCACTGTCCAACCACGATCCCTTCGTCTTCGAGCGCATGCAGGAACTCTATGTCCGCGCCCGCGCGCCCCTCCTCTCGATCGTGGAGGAAATGCGGCCGGACCTGCGGCATGAAGACTGCGAAACCGTCGCCCTGTTCATCTCGGCCAGCATGGAAGGCACCACCATGTTCGCCGGCCACGGCAAACCCTTCGAACCCCGCATGAAGCAGATTGAAGACATCGCCGTGGAAAGCTTCATCCACCTCGTGCGCACCTGGAAGCGGTAAGGCGCACCTGAATTCTCCCGTCCCGCCTGCGGGAGGGGTCGGGGGTGGGCCCTTCCAAATTGCCAACCGCAGCTACCTGTCAGCAATCCACCCCAGGCCCAGGCCGGTCAGCAACCCGGCCATCCCGATCAGCAGCGCATAGACCGCGCCCCACATCATCAATCGCGGCGGCCGCGCCAGATCGGGCCGCCCCTCTGGCCAGCGCACGTCCATCTGCGTGCCCTCGGCCGGCGTGCGGCGTGCGGAATACACGGCATCCACCACCTCGTGCTCCTGCCCCTCGAACACGAAACGCAGCACCGGCGCATAGGTTACGCGCCCATCCTCGCGTGACGAGCGATAGCCGACCACCTTTGCCGACGCCCGCCGTGATGGCCGTGTCAGCCGCAACCAGTCATGCCGCCCGATCGCCCACAGCGAAAACAGGCACAGCGCCACCCCGCTCCAGATGAAGTAGTCCCTCATGCTGCAGCCTATAGCGCGACGCGGTTACAAAAGTGCTGTTGCGGCCATTGCCACCCATGAAGCCCCGGTCCCCGAACCTGCCGGCTGGCCTATCCGGCGGCTTCAGCCAACGTGCGGTTGGCGGGCAGGAAGGGGCACGTATCCTCCTTCTCGGCCATGTCGAACACGAACAGCATCTTGGCCAGGCCGCCAAGATAGCTCATCACCGTGCCCAGCTCGAGGATCTGCGCATCGTCAAAGTGCTCGTGCAGCCTGGCATAAAGCTCTGGCTCCAGATGCCCCTGGATATTGGTCATCAGGAACTGGTCCGCCAGTTCCAGCACCGCGATCTCGGCCTCGCTGAAGATCGAACGGTCGCCCTCGATGGCGTTCAGCTGCTCTTCGCTGTAGCCCACTTCCTTGGCGCCGATGGTATTGCCCAGGTTGCAGCTGCGGCAGCCATGGCCAAGGCTCATGCGCAGCCGCGCGAGATGCTTCAGCTTTACATCGACGCGACCGCCGTAGAAAATCTTCTCGTAGAAATCGATCATCGTGAAGTCGAGCAGTTCAGGCGCGTGCGCACCTTTCTCGATGAAACCGGCCTGTCCCGTCAGCTTATGGACGAAGTCCCAATCCTGCTGGAGCTTGGGAGAAAGTTCCTCGCGGCGGAAACTCCTGATCGTATCAGCCATGCATCTTCTCCTGCCAACGCTGCCCGTTCGATCACGCAGTGTTTTTCTGCACGAATTCAGCAGTCTATTGGCAAGGAGGCTATCATGGCGGCGGACCGCCCCGGCCTGTCCAATATGCTAGGCGGCGTGGCCGTACGTATGCCGCGACTAACAGGCATGAGGAGCCGTTCATCCGAATTGCCCTAGCCGCGCACCACCCGGCCCCGCTCACCCTGAACCGGCCAAGAACGGGAAGGATGCCGGGCCTCCCCGGCAGTCCGTGAAGCGGTCGTTGGGCAAGGTCTCCGGGAGGGGGGCTACGTGTCTCGCTAAATGACCGGCTTTGGGTGGGAAGCTGTCATCATTTGGTAGGTGGGCTTTCAAAGTCCAGAGAGCCACACTGACCGCAGTGCTGGGGAGGAATGAACGGTCCAATAGTCCTGTTGAAGAAAAAACGCCCTCGACGGAGCCAAATAACGCCACCACAGTTGAGGCATCGTTCCATATACATCGAAGCCATCAAGCCGATGGCAACTGCAACGCACAGCGCCTGCAGGCCAGGAGTCTTCGCCTGCGTTGCGATGACTGCCGTGAGAAAAAGTAGGAATACACTCATCTTGTGTCGGGCTAACAACGCATCCCGGCGCGACGCAACTTTTGGTCCAGACATCAAGCGCCCCCCCCCTGAAAATCGTCGGGCACTCTGGCGACACCGCGCACTGTGTGCAAGTGACGTAAGCAGACATCTCGCGAGTTTGCACCCTGCTAAATCGCGACGGCCGAAAGTGGTGGGGAGCGGACATTGCAGCCAAGCGGTATGGCAGTATTATCGACTTATGCGCGCGACCCTTCCCAAAAGCGTTGGCCTTGGCGGCGACGGTGACGAGATAGTCGCCATAGACGACGTTGAACGCACCTTCGGGGTGACGCTCAACAAGGCGGACGCGGCGCGTTGGCTAACCGCTGGCGATGTGTTCGTATCGCTGTGCAAAGCGCTACCTGCTGACATGCGGAATGACGACCTATGGCCTCATTTTGCTGAGGTTTTGACAAGCCAAACCGGCGTTGACCCGAAGGTAATCGAGAAAGACAGCCCCCTGCTGTCGCAGTCGCGACTTTGGGTCCAAGTTGCAGACGGGTTGGCAACGGTCTGGATTGCCGCAGCGGTCGGGATGCTGGCGCTGATAGGTTGTTCGCTGCTCTAGCACGCCGATGTCCGCAAGTAGGCGGGAAAAGACGTACAAATTCCCCCTGCTTCATCATTCCGGCGAAGGAGGGAATCCAGCGCGTGCCCACACCCATTGGCATCACCGGTGCGGCCAGTGCCAAGGCCACGGTCTCGCATCGTCCAGACTGTCGACAGATACGTGCAGCCTACCGGTCAATAACAGACGCGTCTGTTATCTATGATTCCGTTTTCCTACACGCCTTCATCCATGCATAATGCAGGCAGATCGGCTCCTTGAAATCGGTAGACTCCTGCTCAAGCGATTGAAAAATCGCTCCAACCTCCTGCGCGCCCGATTCGTCCGCCGGGGCCCTGCGCACCCCGCCGGCGGTCGCACGCAATTCACCCCATTGGACAGTGTCAACCGTGTCAACCTCGCCTGCGTGGTCTACACCGCCAGCGCAGGCAGTTTCCGCCGCGCGATGGCCTCCGCCTCGCCCGCCGCAACGCCCAGTCCGCGCAGCACGGCGGCGGCGATCTGTTCGGGGTAGTCCTTGGCCGTGCCCTCGCGCAGCATCGTGGCGATCGCGGCGAGCGTGGTGCCCAGCACCACGTCGCGGCCCACCGCCGGCGCGGTCAGGTCCAGCACCCCGGCGTCGATCCCTTCCACCACGGTGATCTCGGCCTGCCGGTGCGTCTCCGCGCCGAAGATCACGCCGTTGGCGGACAGGTTCACCAGCGACCAGCCCCAGCCCGGCACCTCGCCCACCCGGCGCAGGTAGAACCGCACCGCCGCGCTCGCCCGCTCCCGCGGGTCGGCCAGCAGCGCCACGGTGCGCGTCACGGCAGAGAGGAAATCGTGCACCACCTCGTGCGTCACCGCCTCGCGCAGTTCGGCCATGCCGGAAAAGTGATCATAGAACGTGGCGCGCGTGATCCCCGCCCGCCGCGCCACATCCTCGATCCGGGTGAACAGGCCGGCTTCCTCGCCAAACAGCTCGAACGCCGCCGCCACGATCCGCGCCCGCGTCCGCGCCCGGCGCATCCGGCCCACTTCCGCGCGCCGTTCCCGATCGACAGTCAGAGCTTCCATCCCCGCCCTATGCCCGCTGCGCGCGGCTGCGGCAACGAGGCCGTTGCCATCGCGCCGCCCCGCCCTATCTACGGGCCGTCTTCCCCACCTCCTCCCAAAGGATCTCCCCGCATGACCCGCAGCACCCCCCGCCCCGTCCATCCCCAGTTCCTCGAACGCTGGTCACCCCGCGCCTTTGACGGATCGGTGCTGGACGAAGAGACGCTGCTGACCCTGTTCGACGCCGCGCATTGGGCGCCGTCTGCCTTCAACTACCAGCCCTGGCGGTTCGTGTGGGCGTTGCAGGGCGATGCCAACTGGGATGCGCTGCTCGGCCTGCTGGTGCCCGCCAATGCCGCCTGGGCCAGCAAGGCCGGGGCGCTGGTCTTCGTGCTGTCTGACAGGCTCTTCGTCTCGCCCATGAACGGGGAAACCAGCCCGGCCACCACGGCCAGCTTCGATGCCGGCGCGGCCTGGGCCAGCCTGGCGCTGCAGGCGCATGCCATGGGCCTGCACACCCACGCCATGGCCGGCTACGACCACGCCCGCGCGCCCGATGTGCTGGGCGCGGGTGAACGGTTCAAGGTGGAAGCCGCCGTCGCCATCGGCCGCATCGGCAACCGGGAAGACCTGCCCGAAGCCATGCAGAAGCGCGAGTTCCCCAGCCCGCGCAAGCCGGTGGAAGAGATCGCCTTTGCTGGCAAGCTGACCGAAGGCTGACCCCGCCCAACAAAAATTGTCCTGCAACAGCAACCACTTGCTCCCTCGCCGGATTGATTTGCCTTTGCGCGCTTGGTTCACCCCGGATTGGAAGGGGAACGAACCATGCGCGCATTCTCGATACCGCTGCTGGCCACCGCCACGGCGCTGCTGCTGGCGGGCACGGCCCACGCCTCCACGCTGATCCTCGGCGCGACGGTCTATGACGGATCGGGCGCGCCGGGCCGACAGGTGGCGGTGCGCTATGACGGGGACCGCATCGTCGCGGTCGGCCGCCTGAAGCCGCACAAGGGCGAAACGGTGGTGCGCGCCAGGGGCCTCGCGCTCGCCCCCGGCTTCATCGACAGCCACAGCCACCATGACCGGGGCAACTATGCCGACCGGTCCATGCCCCCGCTGCTGGCGCAAGGGGTGACCACCATCGTCGTCGGGCAGGACGGAGACAGCGACGCCCCGTTCGCCAGGGTGGCCGCAGACTTCGAGGCCCGGCCCGCGGCGATCAACGTGGCCAGCTACACCGGGCACGGCTACCTGCGCGATGCGGTGCTGGGCAAGGACTTCAAGCGCACCGCCACCCCGGCCGAGATCGCGGCGATGCAGGCGCTGATGGAGGCTGACATGAAGGCGGGCTCGCTCGGCCTGTCCACCGGGCTGGAGTACGATCCCGGCATCTATTCCGACCGCGCCGAGCTGATCGCCCTTGCCCGCACCACTGCGGCGGATGGCGGGCGCTACATCAGCCACATGCGCAACGAGGACCTGGGCTTCCAGGGCGCGCTGGACGAGCTGATCGACATCGGCGCGCAGACCGGCATCCCGGTGCAGGTATCCCACATCAAGATCGGCGCGGTCGACCGCTGGGGTACGGCCAAGGCCGTGCTGGCCAGCCTTGACGCCGCCCGCGCCCGAGGGGTGAAGGTGACGGCCGACGTCTACCCTTACGAATACTGGCAGTCGACGCTGACCGTGCTGTTTCCCAAGCGCGATTTCACCGACATCGAAGCCGCCCGCTTTGCCCTGACCAAGCTGACCACGCCCGAAGGGATGCTGCTGGACTTCTATGCGCCCGAGCCAGCGTTCGAGGGCAGGACCATCGCCCAGATCGCCGCCGACCGGAAGGAAGAGCCCGCCGCCACCTATCTCTGGCTGATCCAGCGGGCCGAGGCGTGGCGCGCGGCGCATCCCGGCCAGCGGACCGAGTCCGTTATCGGCACATCGATGGCGCCGCAGGACGTGGCCGACTTCGTGGCCTGGCCCGAAAGCAACCTGTGTTCCGATGGCGTGGTGGGATCGCGCCACCCGCGCGGCGCGGGCGCCTTTGCCAAGATGATCCGGCTCTATGTGCGCGAACAGCACCGCCTGACCATGGCGGAGGCGATCCGCAAGATGACATCGCTTTCCGCCGAACATGTCGGCCTTGCCGGGCGCGGTCGGGTGAAGCAGGGGTACAAGGCGGACCTGATCCTGTTCGATCCCGGCACCTTTGCCGATCGCGCCACCGTGCAGACGCCGGGGGCGCTGGCGGTGGGGATGAACCGCGTCATCGTGAACGGGCAGACCGTCTATGCCGATGGCAAGCCGACCGGCGCGTTTCCCGGCCGCTTCCTGAAGCGGGGACAACCGTGATCGACCGGCGCGGGGCGCTGCAGGGCGGCGCGGCGCTGATGGCGCTGGCGGGCACGGGACTGGCGGGCAAGCGGGCGCAGGCCGCGCCGGTGCTGCCAGCCAGCAACAACGGCATGACGCTGGCCAGGGCCCAGCGCCGCAATGGCTGGATCGAGGTGGATGCCGCCGCGTTCGAGGCCAACATCGACGCAGTGTGCAGCCTGATCGGGCCTTCTGGCCTGTGTGCGGTGATGAAGGCCGACGCCTATGGCAACGGCATCGCGCTGCTGATCCCATCGATCATCCGCAAGCGTGTGAACCTTGTCGCCATCACGTCGAACGACGAGGCGCGCGTCGCCCGCGCGCTGGGCTATCGCGGGCGGCTGATGCGCATCCGCACCGCCACGCCCGAGGAAATGGAGGACGGCTTTCCCCTTCGCATCGAGGAGATCGTGGGCAACCCGGCACTGGCCGCACGGCTGCAGGCGCTGTGGACGAAGCGCGCCAAGGCCCCGTTGCCGGTGCATATCGCGCTGAACGCAGGCGGCATGTCGCGCAACGGGGTGGAGCTTTCCACCGCCTATGGCCAAGCCGATGCGCGCGCGCTGCTGGCGCTGAAAGGGCTGCGCATCGTTGGCGCGATGACACACTATCCCAGCGAGGAATCCGACGATATCCTTGGCCAGCTGCGCGCCTTCAACGCCAATCTGGACTGGCTGCGCGGCGAGGGCCTTACCGGGCCATTGCTGCGCCACACCGCCAACACCTTCGCCACGCTGCAGCATCCCGAGACCCGCCTGGACATGGTGCGCGTGGGCGGCGCGATCTATGGCGATCCGGGATCGGTGAAGACCGACCGCTTCGTGCCCACGATGGCGATCAAGAGCCGGGTGGCCGCGGTGAACCACTATCCCGCCGGGCAAACGGTGAATTACGACCGCACCTTCAGGCTGGAACGCGAAAGCTTCCTCGCCAACGTGCCGATCGGCTATTCCGACGGATACCGTCGTAGCTTCAGCCACGCCAACCGGGCCGAATTTCCCAAGGAGAGCGGCAACCGCACCGAAGTGCTGATCCGGGGACGCCGTTTTCCCGTGGTGGGCCGCGTGACCATGAACACGATGATGGTGGACGTGACCGGGTTTCAGGACGGGGTGGCCATCGACGACGAAGTGGTGCTGTTCGGCGCGCAGGGGCAGGACCGCATCACGCAAGCCGAGTTCGAGGCGAACAGCAGCGCCTATGCACCAGAGATGCTCGCCGTGCTGGGCGCCGCCCTGCCCCGCGCGCTGAAAGTTACTTGATCAGGCGCGCGCTCTGCACGGTCAGCGCGAACAGCGCGGACAGCGCGGTGGAAATGCTCTGGTCCGCGGTCACGGTATAGACCAGTGGCGAACCGTCAGCCGCCGTGGATGCGCAGCTTTTCAGCGCGGGCAGCACGTTGGGCAGGTAGGGCGCCACGTTGGTCTGCGACCAGCTGTCTCCGGTCAGCGATTCCGGCAGATACTCGGTATAGAGGATGGCGATCTTGATGCCGCGGTTCTTGATCGCGGTGCAGTTCGTCAGGTTCGTGGCGCTGAGTTCACGGTTGCGGCGGCCCCCGTTGATCTGTTCATCCACCACGCCATCGGTCACGATCATCATGACCTCCTGCGGGCTTGTGGACGAAGCCCCATCGCCGGGGTTCGGCATGGCGCTGCTCATCGACAGCAGCATGTTGTTGAACTCGGTCGCCTTGTCGCCAATGTTCAGCGTCGATGTCGGGCTGTTGTTGGCATACCACCAGTCCTGTGTGCTATCGAGGTCGGGCACATTGGCCGACGTCAGGCTGTTGACGTCGGTCATCGTGGAATGCTGCACCACGGGCGAGGACTTGCCCGTATGCGTCCAATCGAAGCTGAAGAACTGCAGCTTGTAGGTCACGTTGTTGCGCGCGGCCTGGGTCTGTGAATAGGGGATCAGGTCCTTGGCCGCCTGCGTTTCTTCCTGCACGCGCAGCGTGATGGGCGAAGCGGTGGTGTAGATCGTGGTATAGTTGTGGGTCAGCCAGTAGCCATCGGCGTAATAGCCGGTGACCGACTTGTTCTTGTTGCTCAGGTCCTTGTAGCTGATGGTGGACAGCGACCCGGAGGCGGAGATCGACACGTTGGTGCCCATCTTTGTTCCGGTCTTGTCGTAGAGGACCTTGCCCCCCTGATCGATGCGATACCACACGCCATAGCCGCTGTTGCCACTGGTGTAGAAATTCGGATCGATGAACACGTCGCGGCCCGACAGATCGCGCACGTTGATGCCGTCGCTCTTGGGCAATTGCGCATGGCAGGCAAAGGCGCAGCCGGTGGCGGCGCGGATGTTGTTCAGCCCCGTGCTCGTCGCCGGCAGCAGCATGGAGGGCGATTTGTCCATCACCAGGAAGAAATTGATGTGCGGCGCCTGCGTGGCATAAGCGACGGACGAGCCCGAGACCTTGAGCGAAGTGACGCCGAGGATGCCCGAAAAAATATTGAGCGAAAGCGCGCGGAACTTCACCGTAACCGTGCGGCCCAGGTTCAGGCCGCCCTGGTCGACAACCGAGATCGAAACGTCGGTGTTGGGGTTGTAGGTCTTCGACTGGAACGAGGCGACCTGCGCGTTGAAAACCTGCTTGGCGGCCGCCTGCGCCGCGGAGCCGCTTTTCTGGATGTAGAAGGAATCGGTGGCCGCCAGTGCCGCCGCGTCGGCCGCGGCAGACATCTTGGTCTTCAGCATCATCGCGCGGGCATAATCGATCGACAGGCCCAGCGCGAAAATGGTGGGGAACATCGCCAGCGCCGTGATCATCATCACGTTGCCGCGCGTGTCACGCCGCAGGCGCGCCATCAGGGAGGCGAGCAGCTTCATCCCAGCGGCACCGAATCCGACAGGCGCGGCAGCATGTAGACCTTGGTGTAAAGCTTGGGCGCCTTCATGATCGTGGCGCCGAACAGCGGGGTGTAGGCATAGCTGACCTCACCCATCAGGAAATAGGCGCCGGCCTTTACCGGGCTGGTGGTGGGCAGCATTTCGGTGGGGGCAAGATTGGTTGGCAGTGCCACGGCGGTGCCGACGGTGAGGGCCGTGCCGTTCTTGGCCTGGCTCCAGATCACCTTGCCGGTGCTGGCCCCGGTCACCTGGATTTCCGAGATCCGCATAGACCCCTTGGCCGTGGCATAGGGTGCAAGTACCAGCGCGCTGTTGTTGAGGATGTTGGTCAGATCGGCGGTCGTGACTGCGGGATAGCGCGAGGTGACGTCGGTCAGGGTGCGGGCCACGCGGGTGACCTTGCGGTTGCAGGCGGCGACATCGCTGATCGTGTAGGCCCCGCAATAAAGCAGGATCAGCACGGGCGCGGCCAGCGCCAGTTCGGTGACAGCGGTGGCGGTGCGATCGGCGCGCAGGCGGCGCAGCATGGTGGCAAGGCAGCCCTGAAGCCGGCGCATCAATAGCCCTCCGTCTTCATCACGGAGGTGGCCAGCAGCATGCGGCGCGATTTGGGCTGGTTGGCGATGTTGAAGCCGAACATCGAGATGACCGGCCAATTGTACATCAGCCGCACCACCACGATCGCGCCCTGAGTGCCGGGCGTGTAGTTGAAGGTGTTGGTGACGTTGCCCTTTGCGTCATACGTGAAGGTGGGCAGCTTCAGCGCGGTGGACGAATAGGTCGTACTGCTGGTGACGTCGACATAGAGGTTCGGGCATTCCAGCATCGGCGGCAGTACGCTGCAGGCATAGGCCTTGAACTGCTGCTGCGGAGTGGTCACGACATTGCCCTTGGAATCCTTCACCCCGGTGAAGTTGGTCTGCGCCTGCCCGGTCATGATATAGCGCGCGCTGGATTCCGAAGCCGTCTCAAGCCCCTGCTGCGCGAAATAGACCAGCGCGATCTCAAGCGTGGGAATCAGCAGCGCGATCAGCACCGGGGCCGCGAGCGCGAACTCGATGACTGCGGCGGCCTGCCGGTCGGCAGCCAGGTTGCTGAAACAGCGGGCAAATCGAGCCCGCCACGTGGGGCGAAGCAATTGCCTTCTCCATGCATAGGCGCATGGATCGCCTTAGGTTCGCATCGTTAAATCCGACCGGGGGGCAGGATACGCAATTCCCCTCATGTCATGGAAAGGGGCATTTCCACCACGTGCCCGGCCAGGCGTTCCACCTCGGCACGCTGGTGGCTGACCAGCAGCATGGGCAGGCGCAATTCGTCGCGAATGCGCTCGATCACCGCCATCACTTCTTCACGCCGTGGGGCATCGAGCGCGGCGAGCGGTTCATCGAGCAGCAGCACGCCCGGCCCGCTCAGCAAGGCGCGGCCGATGGCGACGCGTTGCGCCTCCCCGCCGGAGAGCGTGCGCGGCATCCGGGCAAGCAGGTGTTCGATACCCAGGAAGGCGCAGGCCTCGTCCAGCGCCATGCGCAGGCCGGGACCGGGATCGGCGCGGTGCCCATAGAGCAGGTTCTGGCGGACGGTGCGGTGCGGAAACAGCCGCAGGTCCTGGAACACGAAGCCGCAGCCGCGCCGTTCGGGCGGGAGATTGATGCGGGCCGTGCTGTCGAACAGCGCCTCGCCCGCCACGGCGATGCGGCCGCGATCGGGGCGCAGCAGGCCCGAAACCGCCTCGAGCACGCTGGTCTTGCCTGCGCCCGAGGGGCCGAACAGCGCGGTGACGGGTGCATCGCTGCGGAACCGAACGGCAATCTGGCGCCCGCCACGCGTAAGGGAGAGATCCACGTCAAAGGACATGGCCGTGCCTTCCCATGCCGGTGCGGCGGCCCAGCGCCTCTGACGCCACCAGCGCGGCGAGCGACAGCACGACCGAGATCGCGGCAAGGCGCCAGACCATGGCATCGCCCCCCGGCGCCTGCAGCGCGGCATAGATCGCCAGAGGCAAGGTTCTGGTTTCACCGGGAATATTGGACGCAAAGGTGATTGTTGCGCCGAATTCACCCAGCGAGCGGGCAAGCCCCAGCACCACGCCGGCCAGCACGCCGGGCAGCGAGAGCGGCAGGGTGATGGTGGCGAAGGTGCGCCACGGCCCTGCGCCCAGCGTGCGCGCAGCCTGTTCCAGCCGCGTGTCCACCGCCTCTATCGACAGGCGGATGGCGCGGACCATCAACGGCAGGCTCATCACCGCGGCCGCCAGCGCGGCCCCGGTCCAGCGGAAAAGCAGCGTGATGCCAAACACCTGGGACAGGACACGCCCCACTGGCCCGGCCGGACCGAACGCGATCAGCAGCAGCCAGCCGGTGACCACCGGCGGCAGCACCAGCGGCAGGTGGACCAGCGCATCGAGCAGCACGATTCCCCGGAACCGCCCCCGCGCCAGCACCCAGGCCAGCACGAAAGCGACCGGCAGGGTCAGCGCAATGGCCACTGCCCCCACCTTGAGCGAGAGCGCGACGATCTGCCATTCCTCGGCCGAAAGCACCGCCGCCCTCCCCTGAACACCACAGCGGCATAGCCAGCCGCAGGGCCGGGTTCAACCGGGCTCAACCACGCCTCAGTCGCTTTCAGCCCCTGGTCAGTCGATTTCAATCTACGGCGAAAGACGAGCTTGCCTCACCCGCGCAGGCCCGGCAAACGCAGGACGGGATCGTTCAGGGGACACACAATGGCCAAGTACCGCATCGGCCTGCTTGCACCGCTCGCACTGGCAATGCCAGGCGCCGCACACGCGCAGGAGGCCGCCCCCGACAGCGCCAGCCTGAGGCTGAGCCTGGGTGGCACCTATGCCAGCGGTGATTACGGCGGCACCGCAACCACCCGCGTCTATTCCGCCCCGCTTTCGCTGCGGCTGAGCCAGAAGCGCTTCACGCTGCGGGTTACGGTGCCGTTCGTGCGGATCGAGGGGCCGGGCACGCTGGTGGATTCACCGCAGGGGCGCGATGGCGGCGCGGTGGACAGCGGCGTGAGCGGCAGCGACGACGGCATCGGCGGGACCGAGACCGAGACCGAGATCGAGGATGATTCCGGCAGTGGCGGCGGCGGCGGGGATGACTGCACGCCGGTGGAGGCTGCGGCAACTTCCGGCAGCGACGACAACAGTGGTGGGAGCGGCGGGAGCGGCAGCGACGATGGCGGCGGGCAGTGCCAGACCGAACGGCTGGCGGCAGCGGCGCTGATCGCCGGGCCTTCGGGCTCGCGCAGCGGGCTGGGCGATGTGTCGGTGGCGCTGGGCTATGGGCTGGACCTCGGCACGCTGGCGCAGCTTGACCTGGGCGCGCGGATCAAGGTGCCGACGGCATCGCGCGCCAAGGGCCTTGGCACGGGGAAGACCGATGTGACGCTGAGCGCCACGCTGTCCCGCCATGTGGGCCCGGTGACGCTGTGGGGTGGGGCGCGGCGGAGGTTGGTAGGCAAGGCGCTGGGCCTGCGGCTGCGCGACACCTGGGGCGCCAGCGGCGGGGTGAGCCTGCGCGCCAGCAGCGCGATTTCGCTGGGCGTGGATTACGACTGGCAGCAATCCGTGACCGGGCGGCGCCCGTTCAGCGAGTTGACCGGATGGGCCGGGGTTTCGCTGAACCAGCGGCTGCGGCTGAACGCCTATGCAGGAGCAGGCCTGAACCAGCGCAGCGCCAACTTCCTTGGCGGTCTGACGCTGACCTGGAAGCTGAACTGAGGCCTATTTCCAGCCACCACCGATAAGGCGGGCTTCCGCCCCGGCATCGACCGGATCGGACGCGCCCAGACGGCGATAGGCGCCATCGAGCGCCGCGCCTTCAGGGCCGGACGCCATGGCGATGCCATCGGACGACTGCGGCTGGCCAGCGGGAGCGGCGCCTTCACCCTCGGTGGTCCAGCGTCCTGCGCCATTGCGGCAGGCGAGCGCGATGCTGCCGGCGCTGCGGTATTCGCGGCACCAGCGGCCATCGGCGGCGCGCACGGTGAGCGTGGGTTCGATGCGCCGCCCGTCGGGCAGCGTGGCACTGGCCAGCGAGGGGGTGCGATCGAGCGCCTGCGACAGCGGATCGACCGGAGCAGGCCTGCCCAGCATGACCGCCAGCGCGATGCCCGCCGCCATGGCGGCACCGCCCCACGGCGCGAACCGGCGCCAGCGCGCGGGCTGGTTGTCATTGGCGGCAAGCGACGAAGCGACAGCCGGCTCCGGTTCAAGCCCCATCTTGCGCAACAGCGCCGGATCGATCGGTGCCTCGGCAACGGGCGCGAAAGCATCGGCGATCAGCCGGTCATTGGCGCGCCATTCCTGTTCCAGCGCACGCAGGGCGGGATTGGCGGCGAGTTCCATGGCGAAGGCCTGCGCCTCCCCTTCCGGCAGTGCGCCATCGAGCCAGGCGGCGAGGCGGTCTTCCTGTTCGGGCGTCACGGTCATGCCACGGCCCTCCGTCCCAATACGTCGCCGATGCGCGAGCGGGCGCGGGCGAGCCGGCTCATCACCGTGCCGATGGGAATGCCCAGCGTTTCGGCCACTTCACGATAGCCCTGCCCTTCGACCACGACGAGCACGAAGACGGCACGCTGGTCTTCGGGCAATTGCTGCAGCGCGTGCTGCGCCACGGCCAGCTCCGAGCGGTTTTCGACCAGAATGCGCCCATCTTCGCCCGCCACGTGCAGCAGTTCATCATCGGGCAGGTGCGCCCCGCGACGGCGGGTGCGGCGCACCGCATCGATGTGAAGGTTCTGGGCGATGCGGAACAGCCAGCTGTCCAGCCGCGTCTGCGGATCGAACTGATCGCTGCGCGCAAGGGCCCGCTCCACCGTGGCCTGCATCAAATCGTCTCCATCATCGGCGTTGCCAGTCATCGCCTGGCAGAAACGGCGCAGGCGCGGCAACGCGGCCACGATCCGGGCGCGCATCAGACCATCCCCTGCAAGGCTTCCATCAGACCCACGACCCTACAACGCCGACCAACGTCGACTATTCCCCATCGGCGTGAAGGCAGGCTAAACAAAATTGCGTTAACGCGGAATAGGGCGAACGGGCGTGCGTTATGATGGCATGTGGGGCACGAGGTACTTAACGGCGGCCATGCTCGCCATGACGCTGCACGGCGGCGCCATCACCTGTGCCCGCGCCGCGGAACCGCCAGAAGTGGAAGAGCGCGAAGTGGAGGTCGAGCGCCCCGAGAGGCCCGAAACTGAAAGGCCCGAAACCGAGCGACCCGAACGGGAGCGTGAAGAGCGCGCCGAGCGCAGCGAGAACGAAAAAGGGATGGACGATGCGACCGACCGCCTGATGGCGGGTGCGGACCTGATCGACATCCTGGCGCGGGACGAATGGCCCGACCGCGACGACGCCGGTTTTCCCGTGCGGCGCGGCGAAGTGAGTGCGATGGATCTTTCGTCAGACGCCATCGCCCGCCTGGGCGCGCAGGGCTTCAAGGTGATATCCGACCAGACACTTGCATCCTTGGGCCATCACATCGTGCGCCTTTCAGCTCCGGCGGGGCTGAGCCTGAAAAATGCACGCGCCGCGGTGGCGCAGGCCGATCCGGCGGCGACCGTGGACTTCGTCCATTATTACGGGCTGGGCGTGGCCGGCGGTGGCAAGCCGCGCAAGGCGAAAGGCGCCAGTGCGCAGCCGTCTGCCAGTGCCGATGCCTTTCGCGTGGGGATGATCGACACCGATGTGGCAGGGCACCCCGCGCTGGCTGGAGCTAGGGTGGTGACCTGGGCGGCAGGCCGCACGCCCGGCGCGGCGACGGCGCACGGCACGGCGGTCGCCTCAATCCTGGCGCAGGCGGGGCAGCCGACAATCTATTCCGCCAACATATTTCGCGGGCCCGCAGCGAAGCCTTTCACCTCGGCCGATGTGCTGGCCGACGCGCTGGAATGGGTGACGGCGCAGGGCCCGACGGTGATCAACATGAGCCTTGCCGGCCCGCGCAACGCGGTGATCGACCGGCTGATTGCCGACATGATTTCCAAGGGCCGCGCCATCGTGGCCGCAGCGGGCAACGGTGGGCCATCCGCCCCGCCCGCCTATCCCGCGGCGCTGCCCGGCGTGATTGCCGTGACGGCGGTGGACAAGGACATGCGCATCTATCGCTATGCCAACCGAGACGCATACGTGGACCTGGCCGCACATGGCGTGGATGTGCCGGCCGCAAATGCTGCCGGCGGAACCGGGCGCTTTTCGGGCACATCGTTCGCCACGCCGCGGGTAGCCGCGTGGATGGCGCGCTGCACCGCTGCTGGATCGGACGCTGCAACATGCCGTGCCCGGCTGGAAAAGAGCGCGCGCGACCTGGGCCCGCAGGGACGCGACGATACCTATGGCTGGGGTTTTGTCGGCTAAGCCGCAGCGGATACCGCAAAATCAGTCATCCCTAATATGCAGTAACCCTTAGTCCTGCGATTTCGTCAACCGGCCACGGAATAACTGCCGATCCTGGTCCGTTGTAGGGGCGAATGCTGCGCCAACAGCGTGGCCGGGATGACAGGAGATTGACGGGATGGGTACGTTCACCGGCACCACGGGCGCCGACAACCTGACGGGCACCGACCTTGCCGACGTGATGAGCGGCGGCAGCGGTGACGACATCCTTACCGGCCTGGGCGGCGACGACAAGATCGACGGTGGCAAGGGCGCCGACACGATGACCGGCGGGCTGGGCAACGACACCTACTTTGTCGACAACGTGGGCGACAAGGTGATCGAGGCCACCGGCCAAGGCACCGACACGGTGAAGGCGAGGATCAGCTGGACACTGGGTGCCAACATCGAGAACCTGTATCTGATCGGCAGTGCAGCGATCAACGGCACCGGCAACGATGCGGACAACAAGATGTACGGCAACGCCGCCACCAACACGCTGAGCGGGCTGGGCGGAAACGATTACATCAGCGGCGGCGCGGGTGCCGACACGATGATCGGTGGCCTGGGCAACGATACCTACATCGTCGACAACGTGGGCGACACCTGCACCGAAAATGCCGGTGAAGGCAGCGACCAGGTGAGAGCGAGCGTGAGCCATACCCTGGGCAACAATATCGAGAAGCTGCTGCTGACCGGCGTGGATGCAATCGACGGGACGGGGAACGGCCTGGCCAACACGATCACCGGCAATGCCGCCGCCAACACGCTGACCGGCCTTGGCGGAAACGACAGGATCGACGGTGGTGCGGGCGCGGACCACATGAATGGCGGCGCGGGCAACGACACGTTCTATGTCGACAACGCCGGAGACGTATGTGGCGAGAACGTGGGCGAAGGGACCGACACGGTGAACGCCAGCGTGAGCCACGTGCTGGGGGCCAATATCGAGGCCCTGATCCTGACCGGTACCGCCGCCATCAACGGCACGGGCAACACCGGCGCAAATACATTGACCGGCAATGATGCGGTGAACGTGCTGTCGGGACTTGCGGGCAACGACACTATCCTTGCCGGTGGCGGGAACGACACGATCACCGGCGGCACGGGCCTTGACGTGATGACCGGCGGCGCGGGCAACGATGCATTCGTGTTCACCGCGCTGGGCGATACCGGCAAGACGACCACCACGGCAGACGAGATCGTGGACTTCACCAGCGGCGACAAGGTGGACCTGCACCTGATCGACGCGGTGGTGCAGGCCAGCGGATATGGCGAGGCGGGCGACCAGGCCTTCGTCTTCATTGGCCAGAACAACTTCCACAACCATACCGGTGGCGAGCTGCGCTACATGGTCTCGGGCGGAAACACCTACATCATGGGTGAGGTGAACGGGGACACCACGGCGGACTTCGTGATCCGATTGGACGGCACGCACACGATTACCTCAGCCGACATCGTCTTGTGACACGCAATTGCCTGGACGCCGGGGGGCCAAAGGAAGGGATCATAATGAATACCAGCAATTTCACGCGCCGCGCCATGCTGGCGCTGGGCAGCGCGCTCGCCCTGGCAGGCGCCCTGCCCGCAGCCACCACCGCGCAGGCCGCAGAGGCTGCGGGGCTCGACCTCTCGCGCTACAAGGGCAAGGTCGTGCTCGTCGATTTCTGGGCATCGTGGTGCGGCCCTTGCAAGCAGTCGTTCCCGTTCATGCAGGGCCTGGCCGGCCGCTATGGCGCGAACGACCTTGTGGTGCTGACCGTCAACGTCGACCGCCAGCGCCCCGCCGCCGACGCCTTCCTGCGCCAGGTCCGCTCCACCCTGCCGGTGGTGTGGGACAGCAAGGGCGACATCGCGCGGGCGTGGAAAGTCAATGACATGCCGACCTCGCTGGTGTTCGACCGCGACGGCAAGATGCGCTTTCGCCACCAAGGCTTCTTCCCCAACAAGGCCGCCGAATACGAAGGCCACGTGGCCCAGCTGGTGCGCGAAAAGTGAGGCGGGCGGCGATCAGGCAGGCGGTGCTGATGCTGGGCGCGGCGCTTTCGCTGGGCGGCTGCGCGCACATGGGGGCCGAACCGTGGCAGCGCGACGTGCTGGCGCGCAAGTCCATGCAGCTGGCGCGTGAACCGGCGATCCTTTCATTCGACGAGCACACCTATTTCAGCAAGGAAGCCGCTTCGGGTGGCCGCAGCTTCGATGGCGGAGGCTGCGGATGCAACTGACCGAAGGAAAGGTCGCCGCCGCGCTTTCGCTGCTGGCGGCGGGCCTGCTCGCCCCGATGGCGGGCCATGCGCAGGAAGCGAGCGGCGGCACCGATGCCGGCGTCTCTGCCCCGCAGCGCGCGCCCAACGCCTATGACGAGACGGCGAGCGAGCCCGGCACCCTGGTGGCCGACAGCGCGGTGCTGTTCTACCAGGAGGATGACGACCGCGTCCGCGCGATCGAGGCCGAGGCGGGGCTGACGTGGAACCGCTCGAACGGCTCCACCTTCTCGATCAAGGGCACGTTCGACGCGCTGACCGGGGCGACGCCCAACGGGGCGATCCGATCAAACAGCGTGGAACGCTTCGAACCGCCGCAGCAGAGGGCCAAGGCCGCCGATGGCGAGCTGTGCCCGATCGACGGCTGCACCAGTTCATCGGGCACCTATACCATCGAGCCGGGAAAACTGCCGGTGGACAAGACCTTCCACGACCGGCGCTATGCCGTTGACGTGGGCGCGACCGTGCCGGTGGCCGAAGGGCTGAAGCTGAGCGTGGGTGGCGGCTACAGCCACGAGTTCGATTTCACCTCGCGATCGGTGCGCACCACCTTGGCCAAGGAGCTGTTCCGCAAGAACACCACCGTCTCGCTCGGCTTCAACTACGAATACGACACCATCCGCCCGTACTTCGGCATTCCCGACGCGCTGGGCGACATGGGCAGCTATTCGGTGGGCAAATCGCGGCTGAAGAAGGTCTACAACGTGGTTGCCGGGTTCACGCAGGTGCTGACGCCGGAATGGCTGGTGCAGCTGAACTACAGCTATGGCCACAGCACGGGTTACCACACGGACCCGTACAAGCTGATCTCGCTGGTGGACCGCAGCAGTGGCGATCCGTTCTTCTCGCTCTATGAACGCCGCCCCTTCGAACGGAACCGGCACTCGGTCTATTTCGGCAGCAAGCTGGCGCTGGGATCGTTCGTGACGGATGCTTCGGCGCGGTGGTATCGCGACAGCTGGGGGATCAAGTCGGTGACCTTCGCCCTTTCGGAGCACGTGCCGATCGGCCGCAGCTTCTATCTGGAGCCGGGGGTGCGCTGGTATCACCAGACGCAGGCGAATTTCTTTCGCTACTTTCTCTATCTGGACGAGCCGACGCCCAGGATGGCCAGTTCGGATTCGCGGCTCAGCCGGTTCGGGGCGTGGACGCTGGGGCTGAGGGGCGGCGCGAAGGTGGCTTCGAACATCGAGGTCTATGGCTCGGCCGAGCGATACTGGCAGTATGGCCTGCACTTCGACCGCACCCTGCCGGGCAACCTGGCGACGACCGACCTGTTCTCGGGCTCCAAGTCGATCAGCGTGGTCGGCGGCGTGCGCGTGACCTTCCGTTGAGGACACGATGACGGACACGGGCCTGCAGGTGCACAGCCATTCCTTTTCGGCGATGGCCAGCCCTTGCGAGATCAAGGTGGAGACCGACGATCCCGCCCTCGCCGTGCGTCTTGGCGCGATCGGTGAGGTTGAGGCCCGCCGCATCGAGGAAAAGTACACCCGCTACAAGCCCACCGGCATCGTCTCGCGCATCAACAGCGCGCAAGGGGAACCGGTGGAAGTGGATGCCGAAACCGCCGGGCTGATCGCCTATGCGGCGCAGGTGCATGAGCTGAGCGAAGGGCGCTTCGACATCACCTCGGGCGTGCTGCGGCGTGTGTGGAAGTTCGATGGATCGGCCAACGTGCCTTCGCGCGCGCTGGTGCAGAAGGTGCTGCCGCTTGTGGGGTGGAGCAAGGTGCGCTGGGACAATCCGGTGATCACCCTGCCCGCCGGCATGGAAATCGACCTGGGCGGCATCTGCAAGGAATATGCGGTGGACCGGGCGGCCATGGCCGTGCGGCAGGCCGCGCCCGACGTGCCGGCGATGGTCAACTTCGGCGGCGATCTCGCCACCACGGCACCCAAGCGCGAGGGGCGCTGGCGCATCGCCATTGAATCGCTCGATCCGACGAAGGACACGGGCGGGGTGCTGCACATTGCCGGAGGCGCGATCGCCACCAGCGGCGATGCGCGGCGCTTCCTGCTGAAGAAGGGGCGGCGCTACAGCCACATCCTTGATCCGCGCACCGGCTATCCGGTGGAACATCCCCCGCGATCCGTGACGGTCGCGGCCAAGACCTGCCTTCAGGCAGGCACGCTTTCAACGCTCGCCATGCTGCGTGGGCGCGAAGCGGAAACCTTCCTCAAATCCGAAGGGGTCCAATCATGGGTTCATTGGTAAGGCGCGCGCTGAAGCTGCTGCTGCCGGGGCTGCTGATGGCGCTGTTCGCCCCGTCGGTGGCCATGGCCGCCAGCCATGAAGTGCGCGAGCACTTCACCGCCGATCTCGTTACCGAAAGCGCCAGTCCTGCTGCGGGCCTGGCGCTGACGGTGGCGCTGCACATCACCCCCAGGCCCGGCTGGCACATCTATTGGTCCAACCCCGGCGAGTCCGGCTATGCGCCCACGGTGGCCTGGACCATGCCCGCTGGCTGGCAGGCCGGCCCCCTGCGCCATCCCGTGCCGAGCACGCTGGTTGCGGGTGGGCTGGTCAGCTATGTCCACGAAGGCGATACCGTGCTGCTGCAGGATATCACGATCCCCGCCGGGGCCACGGGCATGGTGCCGGTGAAGGCCGATGTGGACCTGCTGATCTGCAATGCCGGCACCTGCGTGCCCGATCCGGTCACGCTGGACGCCACCATCGCCATCGGCAGCGGCCAGCCCGATGCAGCGCAGGCCCGCCTGTTTGCGCAGGCCCGCACAGCGCTGCCGGCGCCGCTGCAGGGCAAGGCCAGCTACCGTGCCGACGCCAGGGGCGTTTCGGTGTTCCTGCCGGGGATGGACGCCGCGCAGAAGGCAACCCTGTTCATCGACACGCCCGATGCCGCCAAGCCGGTGGTGGATGCGCAGGCGCGCGCGGTAGAAGGCGGCATGGTGCTGACCGTACCGGCGGGCATCACCCCACCGGGTGGCGCGCTTTCGGGCGTGATCCGCGTTGGCGACAAGGGCTTTGCCTTCACGGCTGAGCGCACGACCGCCCTGCCCGCGCCCGCCTCGCCATCTTCCGGTCTGGCCCAGGGGTTCGACGCCGGGTTCCTCGTCGCCTTTGCCACGGCGGTGCTGGGCGGGCTGATCCTGAACCTGATGCCCTGCGTGTTTCCGATCCTCAGCCTGAAGGCGTTGGCGCTGGCCCGCTATGGCGAAGGCAACACCAAGGCGCGCAGCGAGGCGCTCGGCTATTCGCTGGGCACCATCGGCACGGTGGTGGCGCTGGGCGCGCTGCTGCTTTTGCTGCGCAGCGGCGGGGCGGCGGTGGGCTGGGCGTTCCAGCTGCAGAACCCGGCAATCGTCGGCGTGCTGCTGCTGCTCGTCACCGCCATCGCGGTGAACCTGGCGGGCGTGTTTGAACTGCCGGGCCTCAGCGTCGCCACATCAGGCAACAAATCGGGCTTTGTCAGCGCGATGGGCACAGGGGCGCTGGCCGCGTTCATTGCCACGCCCTGCACCGGTCCGTTCATGGCGGGGGCGCTGGGCGCGGCGCTGGTGATGCCGCCGATCCCTGCGCTGTCGGTGATGGCGGGCCTGGGCGTGGGCATGGCGCTGCCGTTCTTCCTGATCGGCTTCGTGCCCGCGCTGCGCCGGTTCATGCCGCGTCCGGGCAACTGGATGGTCACGCTGCGCCACCTGCTTGCCATCCCGATGTTCGCCACCGCGCTGGGCCTTGCCTGGATCATCGGGCGGCAGGGTGGCGTTTCGGCCATGACCATGGCGCTCGCCGCTGCGCTGCTGCTGGGCATGGGCCTGTGGTGGTATGGTGCGCGCCAAAAGGCGGGACGGCACGGCTGGCCCGCGTTCGGCGTCGCCACGGCGTCGGTCGCGCTGGCGCTGTTTGGCGTGGTGGCGGAACCGGCCAGTGCAGGCAGCCCCGCCCAGGCGGACGAGCTGCACAGCGTGGCCTTTGACACTGCAAGGCTGGATCAGCTCGTTGCTGCGCGCAAGCCGGTGTTCCTCTACCTGACGGCTGACTGGTGCCTTTCGTGCAAGGTGAACGAGGCGACCTCGCTGTCAGCACCGCAGGTGGCCGAAGCATTCAGCAAGGGCGGCGTCACCGTGATGCGCGGAGACTGGACTCGGCAGGACCCGAAGATCGCCGCGTTCCTGAAGGAGCATGGCCGCGCCGGCGTGCCGCTTTACATGTGGTATCCGCAAGGCGGCACGCCACAGGAACTGCCGCAGGTGCTGACGCCCGGTCTGCTGACCGCTCTCGTCAAGGCCTAGCCCGTAGGCGCAAAGTCAGAATGCGAAGCTGGCGGAGGCGAAGACGCGCGCCTTTCCGCTGGCGTCGTAGACCGGATAGTTGGTGGCAGCCACGCCCGCAGACAGGTACAGCCTGCCTGCCGGGCGGCTGACCTGCAGGCGCCAATCGCGGTATTTGTGCAGGCCGCCGGGACCGGATTTGTCATAGGGGATCAGCGACAGGCCAGCGTGGCCATCAAGGCTCCACTTGCTCAGCTGCAGCAGCCGGGCGTTGACTTCTGCATAGTAGGTCGCCTGCCCATCGCGCAGGTAATCGGGTGAGACGTAGACGCGCAGCTTCACGCCTTTTCGCGACGCACCAAGGTAGCCTTCGAAGAACCCGCGCCGGTAATCCCGGTCTACGATCCGGGCATAGCTGCGGTGGATCACCCCCGCCTCAACCGACACATCGCCTGCGCGGACGGCATAGCCGATGTATTGGGTGACGGCGGCCACGCGAAGGTCTCCGTCACCGCTGGTCACGGTGGCGCTGGCCCCTGCAAAGAACCCGCCGGGACCATCCAGGCTCAACCCTGCGGAGATCGCAGGTGCATCGCCTGTCACGGTCTCGCCCCGGAAAAGCTCATTGGTCGCAAGCGAGATGCTGCCGGCCACTTGCGCGCGCGCCTGATTGGCCGTCAGGCAGGCGAGCGCCGCTGCGCACGCCAGCAGGCGCGCCGTGTCAGTGACCGGTTTCGCAGGCGCGCAGGTCAAGCCGCGAGAGCCGCGCCACGGCCGCGCAGGCATCCACCGCGCCGGTCGGTCCCAGCAGCGCCGAAGCCGCCCCGCGCCGCGAAGGCCCGGCCAACTGGCGCAGCAATGCGGCAAGCCCGCTTACATGCGCGGCGGCAAACGAACTGCCGCTGACAATCGACCATTTCCCCTCCGGCTCCGTTGTCGGAACGTCGCGACCGGGGGCTATGTAAACAGCGGGCGCCGAGGCTGACAAGCGTTCGTCGGCCACAGGTATCACTCCGGATACGAACGCAGGGAAACTTGCTGCAGGATTTTCCGCATCTACCGCGGCCACCACGGTGACGCCGCGCTTCACCGCAATGCCCACCAGCGTCTGCAGCAGGCGGTCCTGCGGGCCGGTCAGGCTCATGTTGATCACGTCGGCCTTGTTCTCAAGCGCAAAGGTCAGCGCCTTGGCCAGGCTCAGCGTGTCACACACCGTGGCCCCGCCATAAGGGCGTTCCCAGCAGGCACGCAGACCCAGCACGCGCGCACCGGGGGCGATCCCGGCGATACCCATGGCGTTGTTGGGCCGGGCCGCGATGATCCCGGCCACGCCTGTGCCATGCTGTTCCGGTCCATGCCGCGATCCCGGTGCGAAATCGGGACTGGTGGCGATCTGCCCGGCAAGATCGGGGTGCGCGGTGTCGATCCGGCTGTCGATGATCGCGATGGTCACACCCCGCCCGGTGGCGACCTGGTGCAGGCGCGAAAGCCCCCAGCGCATGGCCGAGGGCTGTGCCCGGAACAGGCGATCGTTATAGCCGGTCACCGGTTTGGGCGGCCCGCTCGATTGCATGCGGAATTCGTTGTAGGGCTGCGACCATGCCACGTCGGGCAGGCCCGAAAGCTCATCGGCCACCGCCTGCGCCGGTCGGTCGTCGTTGACGGCCATGATCACGCAATCGACGCCGACCATCTGCATCGGCCAGGCTTCCAGCAGCGTCAGCTTGTGTTCGCGCGCGATGCGGCGCGCGAGGCGCAGCCGCGCCTTTTCACCCATCGCATCGCCATAGGCGCCGCCATAATCGCCCCCGGCGCGGTAATGCTCCGCGCCAAGCTTGAGCATGACCATCACCTTGCGCCCGGCGGCGATATCGCCATCCGCCTCTTCCGCCAGCGCCGGGCGCACCCCGGCCAGCAGCAGCGCCAGCAGGACCGCCAGAACGCGCAACACCGTGGTCATGGCCGGGTGCCTGCTGCGGGCTGGTCCACCGGTTCGGCCATGGTCACCTGCGGATCGGCGCGCAGCCCGGCCAGCACGGCATCGCGCCGCGCCGGATCTATCGCCAGCTTCCATGCCCCTGCATCGTTGGGAGCGCCCACCAGCCTTGCGCCCACCTTGCCGGAAAGGGCACGGGCGCGGGCTTCGTCGGTACCGGGGGCGAACACCACCAGCGCGTTGACATCGGCGGGCGCGGAGCGGCTGGCGTTGCTCAGTGCGCGATAATCGGCTTCGTCGGGCTTTGGCCCATGCGGCACCGCGAACGTCGCCAGCGTCAGCCCCACGCCGCCCACCAGCGCCACCTGCGCCGCAATGCGCCACAGGCGGTTGGCGGGTGCGGCCACCGGCTTTGCCACCCGCGCATCGCGGGCCGAGGCCAGCGAGACGACGTTCGAGCTTTCCTGCGCCGGTGCATCGGCCAGCCCCAGCCGCGCCAGCAGCCCGGCGGGAAGCTCGTCTTCCTGCGGCACGGCCTGGCGCACCAGCGCATCCATGTGGCGGAGCCGGTCCGCCCGTGCGGCCGCGACCGCATTGCCGGCGATCAGTTCGCGCATCGCCTCGTCTCCCTGCTCGTCGAGCATACCGTCGATCCATGCGGACAGGCGCGCATCGTCCACGCCTTCCAGCCCCTGTTCCGCATCCTTGCGGTCATCGTTCGCGTTCATGCCGCCACCATCCTTTCCGGCCCGCGCCGGACATATTCGTCAACAAACTGCCGCGCCCGGGAAAGCCGGCTCATCACCGTTCCGATCGGCACGGCCAGCAATTCGGCCGCCTCGCGATAGCTCTGTCCATCCAGCACCACCGCCGTCATCACCGCGCGCAGTTCCACCGGCATGGCCGCCAGTGCAGCCCGCACCGCTTCCAGCTCGGACCGGAATTCGAGCTGCTCAAGCTCGTCCTGTCCGGCCAGGTCATGCGCTTCCTCCACCTCCACGGTCACGCCCCGCGTCCGCTGGCTGCGGATCTGGTCAATATGCAGGTTGGTGGCGAGCCGGAACATCCAGTTCTCAAGGCTCGTCCCTTCCTGCCACTGTTCGATCCGGGCCAGCGCGCGCTCCACCGCAGACTGCAGCAGATCATCGCCCCGGTCGGCATCGCCACCCGCCAGACCCCTGCAGAACCGCCGGAAACGCGGCAGGAACGCGATAAGCCGCGCCCTCGTCGCTTCGTTCACCGGCATGGTTGATGCTGCGGTCATCATTGCTCCTTGGTGCCATCAACGGGCGAGCACGAAATTTATTCTGCGTGGACCGGAATAAGTGCTCCCTTCACGCCATCGCGCGCGGGCGCGGTCAATCAAATGCCGCGATCACGATGGCGCAGCATTGGCGATGCTGCAAGCGAAGTCCCGAAACGGAACAGCACAAAAAATCGCATTTCTTCGCGAATAAAGCGTGGTGGCCATCGTTGTAGGATGCAGACAAGGGAGACCACGATATGTCCGGCTCAAGCAACCTCTTCAAGTTCACCGTCAGCGGTTCCGACGTTACCATGTACAAGCTCAAGAAGGGCGTGTTCGTCGTTGACTCGCTCGATGCCAACCAGTCGCTGTCCTATGACGCCGACACCGGCAACGTGACGCTCAAGGAAACCTATGCCGACCATATCGAGCTGAAGCTGTTCCAGCAGACGCCGAGCACCACCGACGATCCCTCGATCTATGTAAAGGGCGCCGAGACCTACACCTCGCTCGACGGCACAGTGATCGTGCAGGACGATTACGACCGTGACGGCAACGATGATGACGTGATCAACGGCAGCATCGCCGATGACAAGCACCACGGCGGTCGTGGCAACGACAACATCAACGGCGGCCGCGGCGACGACGACCTGAATGGCGACGACGGCGATGACTCGCTGGTCGGCGCAACGGGTGACGACAGCCTGCATGGCGGCCATGGCGACGATCACCTTGTCGGCGGCAGCGGCAACGACCACGAATCCGGCGACGATGGCAGCGACAACATGCAGGGCAACGGCGGTGATGACTTGATTTCGGGCGGCGCCGGCGACGACAAGGGCTCTGGTGGCAATGGCGCCGACGACATCAACGGCGACGACGGCGATGACTCGCTGAAGGGCGGAGCCGATGACGACAGCCTGGATGGCGGCAATGATGACGACAAGCTGGATGGCGGCACGGGCGACGACGACCTGACCGGTGGTTCGGGGCGTGACACGCTGAAGGGCGGCGACGGCGCGGACACCTTCATCTTCGCCAATGGCGACACCGGCGGCACCCGCCTGACCGCCGACCGCATCGCCGATTTCAGCCATGCCCAGGGCGATCATGTCGATCTCTCGGCCGTCGATGCCGATACCCTGACCGATGGCGACCAGGCCTTCACCTTCATCGGCACCGCCGCCTTCGGCAGCCACGCCGGCGAACTGCGCTACAGCGTGTTTGACGGCAAGAGCTTCGTTTCGGGCGACACCGATGGCGATGGCGTGGCCAACTTCATGATCCGCATGGACCACGTGACCACGCTGGTGGCGGAAGACTTCGTCCTCTGAGCCGCAGGGCCTGAAGGGTCGCAATCGAAAGGCGGGGCGCAGGCAATGCGCTCCGCCTTTTCCTTTCAGGCCATTGCTTCTTCGGCGAGCGGAATGCCCGCATCCTCCAACAGGCGGATCACCGGTTCCAACGCCGCACGGTGGTGCTTCCAGCGGGCGACGGAATCGCTGTAAATCGGCCGCCGCACCTGCGCCGCGCTCGGCGTTGAGACCGGTGCGCTGTTGCGATGGAAGGACAGGCATTCGTCCGCCCAATCCAGCCCGCAATGCGCCAGCATCTGGCGGATCTGCGCTTCCGGCTGGGCCACCAGCGCCTCATACTGCACTTCCAGCACGCGTCCGGGCACGGCCTTTCGCCACAGCGCGATCATCCGGTCGAACCGCACGTAATAGCGCGCGATGTCCATCAGGTCGTAGCTGTAATCGTAATAGCGCGACGAGATCGCGAACAGGTTGCGGAAGTTGGCAAGGATGGTGTCGAGCGGATGCCGCCGCAGGCACACGATCCGCGCGTTGGGCAGCGCCCCCGCGATAAAGCCGGCAAACTGGAAATTGCCGGGAAACTTGTCGGTGAAGCGTGGCTTGCCGGTGCGCAGGTGCGATTGCGCGCGGGCCAGGTAATCGCGGCCGATCGCCGCCAGATCGGCTTGTGCCGCAAGCGCCACCGTCTCGACATCAAGGACCGTGCGCGTGCGCGTGCCCGAAGCCGCCTTCACCGCCAGCGGCATCGCCTGCAGCTCGCCCGCGCTCTCCACATCCGGGTGCGAGGACAGGATGCGGTCAACCAGCGTGGTGCCGGTGCGCGGCATGCCGATCACGAAGATCGGTGCCTCTTGCGCAGCCCCGACCACCGAAGCCGCCGCCACCTGTGCCCAGCATCGCTCGATCGCGTCGAAATTGGCGGCATCCCGGCCGAAATCATAGGGAAGGCTGCGCCGATGCTCGGCATTCGCTTCAGCGAGGCGCGCAAAGGCGGCCTGCCTCTCACCCAGGTCTTCCAGTTCCTTGGACAACGCATAACCAAGCAGCAACCGCGCCTGCGGATCGCGCGCCGCATCACGCGTGCGTTCAAGCCGCTGCACGTGGTTGCGCTCCGCCGTCTGCGTGCGCAGGCTGGCCAGCAGGTGGTGCGCCTTGGCATCGCCGGGCGAGAGCGCGACCAGCGCCTCCAGCGCCGCCTCGGCCTCGTCCACCTTTCCCAGGAAGTTCAGCGCCGTGGCATGGTTCAGCCGGAACGCCGGCACGCCTGGCGCCATCTGCACCGCTGCGGCAAAGTGCGGCAGCGATGCGGCATGATCGCCCAGCCGGGCATAGACGCAGCCCATGGTATCGCGGCCCAGTGCATCCTGCGGAAGGCGCGCCTCAGCCGCGCGCAGCACCTCGGCAGCTTCCCCATCGCGCCGCACCAGCACCAGCAGCCGGGCCAGCTGCGCGCGATATGCGCCCTGCGGATCAAGCGCCACCGCGTGGCGCACGCAATCTATGGCAGAGCCCACACGGCCCTGTTCCGCCTCGGCCATGCCAAGGCGGAACAGATCATGGGCGCGGTTCAATTGGCCGGTGATACCTGGTCGCCCTGCCCATGCGTCCCCTGCCCATGCGTACCCTGCCCCTGCGCCTTGCGCTGGCGGAACCAGTCGACGATGGGCATGAACGGAAACAGCCACTGTTCCTTGATCGACAGGCGCTTGCGATCATCCTGCCCCACCACGCTCGCCTCGCCTTCCTTGTAGGTGCCGAAGATCCGGTCGAGCAGGATCAGCGAGTTGCCATAGTTGCAGCGCGTGTCCTCATAGGGGACCGAGTGATGCAGGCTGTGGTTGCGGATGGTGGTGAAGATGAAGGAATAGAACAACGGCGGATTGGCGCGCACATTGGCGTGGGCAAAGGTGGAGACCACCCCGGTCACCCCGAAGCCCGCCAGCGCCGCCGCCTGGTTCACGTCAAACAGGGCCAGCACCGACAGGCTGATCAGCCACAGTTCGATCGGGTTGCCCACCGCGCCCTTCATCGCGTTCAGCTGGGTGATGTGGTGGTGCGGTGCGTGGGTCAGCCAGAACGGCGTCCAGTTGTGCATCAGCCGGTGCATCCAGTACTGGACGAACTCAAGCTGGAACACCACGAACGCGGTCTGCAGAATGAACGGCGCATGCTCAAGCCAAGGCGTCTTCAGCCCCAGCGAGTGCTTGAACGCAACCAGCGGCTCTTCCGCCAGCAGGTTGGTGCCCTTGGAAATCACCGTGGCGCTGAGCACCACATAGAACAGGTCGGTGAAGAACTCCTTCCAGTTCATCCGCCAGCCTTCGTGCCGTTCGAACAGGAATTCGAGGCCGAGCACGATGGCCGTGACGGCCGAGCTTGAGGCGATCACGACCCAGGTGTTCTTCACCCAGGCTTCAGGCGCGAGATACCAGAACAGCACCACCGCCACCACCATCACGGGCGGGATGAGATCGACTGCCTGCTGCTTTATGGACTTGGCCATCATCATGCGATCCTTCGCAGGAACTATCCCTGAAACTTGCCGAAAATCGCTACGTCATTCGGCGTATAGCCAAAGGGCGGAGCCAATCGGCCCCGCCCCCTCCGGATTCGGATTCTCAGTACTTCACCCGCAGTTCGAGCCCGAAGGTGCGCGGGTTGATCACGGTCTTCCTGTAGTACCGCAGCACCACGCCATCGTTGATTCCCACGCGTGACCGGTCGTTGGCGACCGAGGCCACGGCGTACTTGTCAAAGATGTTGTTGGCGAACAGCCCCACCGTGAAGCGATCGGTTTCATAGGCCAGCGAAGCGCGGTGCAGCACATAGCCCGGCAGCTTGTCGCCATAGGCGCGCTCCCAACCCAACCGCGTCACCACGTCGCCGCGATAGGTTGCGGTCCAGTCGGCAATCAGGCTGCCGTTGCCCAGCGGCGCGGTGTAGGTCGCGCCCAGGCTGCCGCTGTTCTTGGCCGATCCTGGCAGACGATCCCCCGCCAGCGCATCAAGCTTGATCGGTGCGCTGGGATAGGTCGCCGCAGGCGAGTTGACCGGGATGTTGTCCGGCACGTCCTGCGTCAGCCGCGCGTTGACGTAAGAGTACGATCCCTGGATCGAAAGTCCCTTGAGCGGGCGCAGCTGGAAGGTGGTTTCGAACCCTTCGGACTTCGCCTTGCCCCCGTTCACGGTGATGCCGACAATGCCGTTGAGCGTGGCCGAAGCCACCTGGATGCCGTCCCACTTGATCTGGAAGACGTTGAAGTTGAACGTCAGCTTGCGATCGAACAGCTGGGTGCGGATGCCGACTTCCACGTTCTTGGTGGTATCCGGACCGTACTGCACTTCGTTGGGCAGGCCGCAGGGCAGCTGCGTGTTGTTGATGTTGTCGCCATCCGGATCGTTGGGCAGCGGATTGGGGCACGGCGCCACGCTGTTGGGTCCGCCGATGCGATAGCCCTTGCTGTAGGTGGCGTAGAGCATCAGGTCGGGCGTGAAGTTGTAGGAGCTGTTGAACTTCCACACCCACCCGTTCTTGCTGGCGGTGCCGCCTGCGGGCGGCAGGTCATAGGGGCTGACCGGGAATAGCGGCACGCCGTTCTCGTCCGTGATCAGTGGTACGGTGAGGTTGCCGGCGATCTTCGATTTGTAGCCGAAGTAGCGCGCACCCGCGGTCAACTGCCACTGCGGCGTCACCTTGAAGGTACCTTCGCCGAATACCGCCTTTTCCGTCACGCGCGAGGAGACGTAGGACGCGTACTCAACCTCGTCCGGGTTCGGCTGTGCGCCAAACTGCACCCAGGGGTGGCCCGGCACATGCTCGATGTAATCGCGCTGCAGCTTCTGGTCATTGTGGAAGCCGCCCAGCACCCAGCTGAACGGGCCGCCGTGGGTCGAAACCAGTCGGACTTCCTGGTTGTACTGCTTGCGCTTGTCGTGCGTCTCGTTCCAGCTGGTGAAGGCCGGGAACAGCTCGTAGCCATAGTCGAGGTCGAGCAGCAGGTCGGTATTGTCGCCGCGGCGGTCGCTCTGCACCTGGGTATAGGCGCTGGTCAGCACGAGGTCGGCGATATCGGCAACGTTGGCGTTCACCTCGACGCTGGCAAGGTGAGCGAAGCGGTTAACCGGCTCGGCATAGCGGGCCGCGCTCTCATACTCGTTGGTGCCCAGCACGCCGTTGCTGTTGTACTGCCCGCCCTCGGTCTTGGTCCGCTGGAAGGCGTAGGTGAAGATCAGCTTGAAGTCGTCGTCGGTCTGGAACAGCAGCTGGTTGCGCGTGGTGAAGGTGCGCTCGAAGTTCAGATCCTTGCGTTCAAAAAGGTTCGCGGCATAGCCTTCGGGCGTCACCGTACCCGGCCCGCTCGGCTGCGGCAGCGAAACGCCCGGCGTCTTCACCAGCAGCGGATAGTCGATGAAGCCGGGGTCGAAGTAAAACCCGGTGGCGGAGCGGAACGCGATGTGGTCCTTCACCAGCGGGATGTTGACCATGCCATCAGCCTGATAGCCGACCTGGCCCGAATGGTCCTTGCCATAGACGCGGCCATGCGCCTCGACAGCAAAGCCGGAGGGATCAGGCCGGTTCGGAATGTTGCGGATGGCGCCGGCCAGCGTGCCGAGACCATAAAGCGTGCCCTGCGGCCCCAGCAGCGTTTCCACGCGCTGGATGTCGATCATCTTGAAGTCATAGTAGAGCGGCACTTCGCCCAGATAGATGCCCAGCGCGCTGTCAAAGTTCGCGCCCGCAGTGTCCGTGTCCGAAGCATTCAGGCCGCGCAGCACGATCGTGCCAGTGGAGCCGGGGCCGGTATCGGAAATGGTCATGCCGGGGGTGAAGTCGGCAATGTCGCGCACGTCGTCGATGCGCTGGCGGGCCAGCTCTTCCGATCCCACCGCGCTGATGTTGATCGGCACGTCCTGCAGCGTGGTGGAACGCCGCGTGGCGGTGACCACGATCGTGTTGTCCGAAAGGCCCGGCGCATCCTGGGGCGCGTCCTGCGGAAGCGGTGCTTCCTGCGCAAAGGCCGGCGTGGCCGCAACCCCCATCAGCATGGTGGCGCAGAACAGTGTGGTACGGAAAGAACGCTTGGTCACGTCGACCCCCTTGCATGGCCTGAAAGCTTGCCGGGTGGCACCCTTTTCCCCGTTTGGTGGTCGATCCCGCATTGCGGCCCGCCACCTTGTTTATTCCTCCGAAATCGCATCACGAATTCACTCCGCGGCGCAGTATCGGATCGGTAAAAATTCTAATTCATCGTCAGAAGGCGAAGGCTTGCAATTGCCCCTTGGTGATGGCCAAGTTGGCAAGGCTCACCCGTTCCGAAAGGACAGCCCTTCCGGATCACCAGGCATTGCTGCCCGCCGCGATTACCTGTTGATTGCCCCACCGTGGGGCTGATGACAGTCAGGCTACGAATATTACCTTTTGGGTCAAGCGTATTAATTGACGCGTGCGTGAGTATGAACGCCACTTCGTTGCAGTGCGGAAATTCCGCCATTTTCTCCGTTCCCACGGTTGGCCGGGGTGCGGTTTCAGTAACAAGCCGATTTCGAGGAATCGCCGCACAGCACGCAAAACCGAATCGCTTTCACGACCGATTCGCTTTCGCCAACGCAGGCCTTCCCGCGCCCAATACTGGCTGAAACCCGTCGATTCTGCGGCGGCCACCAGGCCGGTGCCACACGCGAATCATGCGCTCAGACCCGGTCAACCGTATTATTACCAAGGTGGAGAAAGGTAATAACAAGGGAGTCGACAGCCCCCGTTTTTGCTGCATGCTGCACTGCGAAAGGGGAAATGACTCGTGCGCACCATGATCGCAAGGGCTGGCAAGATCGCCCTGCTGTCCACCACCCTGATGCTGGCCGCCTGCGGGGGCGCCGGCGCGCCTGCTGAAAAGCGGACCGAGTTCAACATAGGCTGGTCGATCTACGCCGGCTGGATGCCGTGGCCCTATGCCCAACAGGCCGGCATCGTGAAGAAGTGGGCGGACAAGTACCACATCAAGATCAACGTGGTGCAGGTGAACGACTACGTCGAATCCGTGAACCAGTACACCGCGGGCAAGTTCGACGGCGTCACCGTGGCCAACATGGACGCGCTGACCATCCCCGCCGCCGGCGGCAAGGACACCAGCGCCATCATCCTGGGCGACTATTCCAACGGCAACGACGGCGTGCTGCTGAAAGGCGCGGACACCCTTTCCGCGATCAAGGGCCGGCAGGTCTACCTCGTCGAACTTTCCGTCTCGCACTACCTGCTGGCGCGCGGGCTGGAAAAGGCGGGGCTTTCCTTCTCCGACATCAAGACGGTCAACACCTCCGACGCAGACATCGTCGGCGCCTTCGCCAGCCCGCAGGCCACCGCCGCGGTCACCTGGAACCCGCAACTGTCAGTCATGGCCGCCCAGCCCGGCGCGAAGAAGGTCTTCACCTCGGCCGACATCCCGGGCGAGATTCTCGATCTGCTGGTGGTCGATACCGCCACGCTCAAGGCCAATCCCGATCTGGGCAAGGCGCTGGCCGGCATCTGGTATGAAACGGTGCAGCTGATGATGCGCCAGGACGATCAGGGCAAGGCCGCCCGCGCCGGCATGGCCAAGCTGGCGGGCACCGATCCCGCCACCTTCGATGCCCAGCTCAAGACCACCTTCCTCTATACCGATCCCAAGGCCGCCGTCGCCGCAACAGACAATCCCGCGCTCGTCTCCACGATGACCCGGGTGCGCGATTTCAGCTTCTCCAAGGGCCTGTTCAAGGGCGCCTCTTCCGCCGATGCGGTGGGCATGGCCTTCCCCGGCGGCAAGACGCTGGGCGATGCGCAACACGTTACCCTGCGCTTCGATGACAGCTTCATGAAGATGGCTGCGGACGGCAAGCTCTGATGCCGCTTCCCCTCCCTTCCCCCTCCTTCGCCACGGAGGCCGCATGCGCTGGGTGAACAGGCAGATCGGCCGCAGACAGGGCCTTGCCCTTGGGGCGATCCCCATTGCCGCGTTGGGCCTCGTCTATCTCGTCATGGCGGCGCAGCGCCACGCGCTGAACCCGTCTGACAAGATCCTGCCCCTGCCCGGCGGCATGGCCAGCGCGCTGTGGGACATGATGCGCACGCCCGATCCGCTATCGGGCAGCCTTGTGTTCTGGGCCGATACGCTGGCCAGCCTCGAACGGCTCGGCCTCGGGCTTGGCATCGCCACGCTGATGGCGCTGGTGGTCGGGCTCGTCCTTGGCGTGCTGCCTCCGGTGCGCGCCACGCTGGGGCCGCTCGTCACCGCAATCGCGGTGATCCCGCCCATTGCGCTGCTGCCCATCCTGTTCATCGCGCTGGGGCTGGGTGAAACCGCCAAGGTCGCGCTGATCGTGATCGGCATCGCGCCGGTGATGGTCCGCGATATCGCCGCCCATGTCGGCAGCCTGCCGCGCGAACAGATCGTCAAGGCGCAGACATTGGGCGCGGGCAGCTGGCAGATCATGATCCGCGTCGCCCTGCCCCAGGCCATGCCCCGGTTGATCCAGGCACTGCGCCTCGCGCTTGGCCCGGCATGGGTCTTCCTGATCTCGGCAGAGGCGATCGCGTCCGATGTCGGCCTTGGCTACCGCATCTTCCTCGTCCGCCGCTACCTGTCGATGGACGTGATCATCCCCTACGTCGCATGGATCGCGCTGCTCGCCATCGCGATGGATCTCGGCCTCACTGCGCTCAGCCGCAAGGCCTTCCCCTGGGCACATGGAGCAAGCCATTGAGCGCGCTCCTCTCCCTTCGCGACGTCTGGGTCGAATACGGTGACCGGATCATCCTCGAAAAGGTCGATCTGGATGTCGAGGCCGGCTCCTTCGTCTCGGTCGTCGGTCCCTCGGGCGCGGGCAAGAGCACCTTCCTGCGCGTGATCCTGGGGCAGGAGGCGCCCACCCGCGGCAAGATCACCCTTGATGGCGCGCCGCTCGCCCCTGAATGTGGGCCGGATCGCGGCGTGGTGTTCCAGCGCTACTCCGTGTTTCCGCACCTCAGTGCGGTGCAGAACGTGGCCTTCGGGCTGGAATGCGCACAGGCCCCCGTCCTTGCCCGGCTGTTCGGCGCGGCGCGCAAGCAGGCGCTGGCAGAGGCCGCGGCAATGCTCGAGGCGGTCGGCCTTGGCCACAGCCTCGATCTTTACCCGGCGCAGATGTCCGGCGGCATGCAGCAACGCCTCGCCATCGCGCAGGCGCTGATCAAGCGGCCGCGCATCCTGCTGCTCGATGAACCCTTCGGCGCGCTCGATCCCGGCATCCGGGCAGACATGCACGCGCTGATCACCCAGCTCTGGCGGCAGTATGACCTCACCATCGTGATGGTGACGCACGATATCCGCGAGGCCTTCACCCTCGGCACCCGCGTGCTCGCGCTCGACAAGCGCCGCCACGATCCGCACGCCCCGCACCGCTATGGCGCGACGGCGGTCTATGACCTGCCGCTGGTGAAGCCCGCACCCGTGGACGAACCGCTTGAGGAGGCCGCCGCATGAGCAGCGAACCATCCACTCTCGCCCGCCTGTCGATGAGCCTGCCCGCGGACCTGTTCCGCCAGCTCGACATGATGGTGGAGGAACGCCAGCTGCCTTCGCGCTCGCAGCTGATTTCCGAACTGATCCGCCACGCCCTCGCTGCGCATGAGGCCTATACCCGGCCCGACGAGATGCTCGCCGGCACGATCACCCTCGTCTACCGCGGCGATCGCGGGCGGGTGCGGCATCAGCTGGCGCAGACCCAGGCCGATTTCCTCAAGGAAGTGATCTCCGCCCAGCACGTGTTCCTTGAAAACGACCAGTCGCTGGAGGTCCTGCTGGTGCAGGGCCCCGCCGTCCGGCTCAAGGAGCTGTCAGACGCGCTGCGCCGCGTGCGCGGGGTCCAGCAGCTCGAACTCGTCACCACCACCGCGCTCCTCCCGCCGCTTTACGTGCAGGATGGAGACGCCCGTCATTCCAACGGAGCCGCCGCATGACCGATAGCCCTGCAGGGACCTTGGCAAACCCCCTGGCCGCCCGCGACCACGCCCGCAGCATGGGCGGCACGGTGGTCGAATCCATGCCGGTCCTCCCACCCGTAGCCAGTGATCTTCCCGCAGGTGTCGCGGCGGAAGACCTGGTGTGGGAGGAAACAATCGCCCCCGGCGGATACGCCAGCCACCGCCTGTCACGCGGCAGCCGCCTGCGCCTCATCGATACCGGTGGCGATGCCTGCGCCGGCCTGATGATCTTCAACGCCGAAATGCCCACTGAACGACTGAACTTTGCCGACACCGTGAAAGTGCAGTGGAACGCCTACCTCGGCGCGGGCAAGCTGCTGCTCTCCGACATGGGCCGCGTGCTGATGAGCATCGTGGAGGACACCGCCGGCACGCACGATTGTTTCTCCGGCACCTCCAACGCCGCCACCAACCTCGCCAAGTATGGCGAAGGCCGCAACAGCGGCGCCTATCCCAACGGGCGGGACCGCTTCCTGCTTGGCGCGGCCAAGCACGGCCTCGGCCGCCGCGATGTCCACCCCTGCGTCAACCTGTTCAAGGGCACCCGCATCGAGGAGGACGGCACCATCACCCCCCTCGTCGGCCCCTATGAACCGGGCCGCAGCGTGCTGCTGCGCGCGGAGATGGACGTGATCGTGGTCCTCGCCAACGTGCCGCACCGGCTTGATCCCCGGCCAGATTACACCGTCACCCCGCTGCGGGCCACCGCGTGGCGCGGGCCGGTCACGCCCGAGGACGACTCCGTGCGCACCGCCACCCCGGAAGGCCTGCGCGCCTTCCTCAACGTCGAAGACTACTTCCGCCGCTGACCTTCAGTCCGCTCACCCACAGGAAGGGCTTTTCATGACTGCCGACCCCCATCTCGCCGGTCTTGCCGGCACCGTCGTGCACGACGAGATCGTGCCTGCCCGCGCCCCTTGGCTGCACCACGTGGCCAAGGGCCAGACGCTGCGCGTCGTCGATCTCGAAGGCAACCAGGCGGTCGATTTCCTCGTCTATTCTGCGGATGACGACGCCGAGAGATACAGCGCGCAGGATACCGTTGCGGCACAGGGCAACCTGTTCCTGCGCCAGGGCAGCGTGCTTATGTCCAATGAAGGCCGCCCGATGATGACCATCGTCGCCACCGCGGTCGAATACCACGACACCATCGGCGGCGCGTGCTCGTGCGAAAGCAACACGCTGCGCTATGGCCACCACACCAAGGCGCAGCACGCCTGCGTCGAGAACTTCCTTGAGGCCAACCTCATCGAAGGGCGCGGCAAGCGCGACATCGTCTCCAACATCAACTTCTTCATGAACGTGCCGGTTGAGGCCGACGGCGCGCTCGGCATCGTCGATGGCATCTCCGCCCCCGGCCTCACGGTGGACCTGCGCGCCGAGATGGACGTGATCGTCGTCGTCTCGAACTGCCCGCAGATCAACAACCCCTGCAACGCCTTCAACCCCACTCCCGTCCGGATGATCGTGACCGCATGAGCGTTTCCCTTCCCTTCGACACGGTCCTGATCGCCAACCGTGGCGCCATCGCCATGCGCATCATCCGCACGCTGCGCCGCATGGGCCTTCGCGCGGTGGCGGTCTATTCCGAGGCCGACGCCGGCTCGCTCCACGTGGCCGAGGCGGACGAGGCGGTGTGCATCGGCGGGGCGCGGCCCAGCGAGAGCTACCTCAACATCCCTGCCATCATCGCCGCCGCCCAGGCCACCGGCGCCGGCGCGATCCACCCCGGCTATGGCTTCCTGGCCGAAAACGTTGAATTCGCCGAAGCCTGCGCCGCTGCCGGCATCGTCTTCGTCGGCCCCACCACCGACAACATCCGCACCTTCGGCCTCAAGCACAGCGCCCGCGAACTGGCCGCCGCACATGCCGTGCCGCTGGCCCCGGGCAGTGACCTGCTGACCGACGAGGAAGAAGCCGTCACTGCCGCCGCGCGCATCGGCTATCCGGTCATGCTCAAGGCCACCGCCGGCGGCGGCGGCATCGGCATGCGGGTGTGCGAGGACGAAGCCGCCGTGCGCGATGGCTTCGCCGCCGTCGCCCGCCTTGGCCGCAGCAATTTCGGCGACGCCGGCGTGTTCCTTGAACGCTATGTGCGCCGCGCGCGCCATGTCGAGGTGCAGGTCTTCGGCGATGGCGAAGGCCGCGTCGTCGCACTGGGCGAACGCGACTGCTCGCTGCAGCGCCGCAACCAGAAGGTGGTGGAAGAAGCCCCCGCGCCCAACCTGCCGCAGTCTGTGCGTGAAGCGCTTTATGAAGCCGCTGTGCGCCTTGGCGAAGCCGCGCGCTATCGCTCTGCCGGCACCGTAGAATTCCTCTATGACCCAGAGCGCGAGGACTTCTTCTTCCTCGAAATGAACACGCGCCTGCAGGTTGAGCACGGCGTGACTGAGGAAGTTCTGGGCATCGATCTCGTCGAATGGATGGTGCGCGGCGCGGGCGGCGATTTCGCGTTTCTCGATCGCCCCGCCGCCGCGCCCAGCGGCCATTCGGTGCAGGTCCGCCTCTATGCGGAAGATCCGGCGCTCGATTACCGGCCCACTTCCGGTACGCTCACCGCCGTCGCCTTTCCCACAAGCGTGCGTACCGAAACGTGGGTCATGGCCGGCAGCGAAGTGAGCGCCTGGTACGATCCCATGCTCGCCAAGCTGATCGTCCACGCCCCCACGCGCGATCAGGCCGTCGCCGCCATGCAGGCGGCGCTGGCCGATACCCGCATCGACGGGATCGAGACCAACCTGCGCTGGCTGCGCGAAGTTGTCGCCGCGCCCGCCTTCACCACGGGTGACGTGTCCACCCGCGCGCTGGAAAGCGTGACCTTCACCCCCAACTGCGTCCGCGTGATCGCGGGCGGCACTGCCACCACGGTGCAGGACTGGCCCGGCCGCCAGCACCTGTGGGCGGTTGGCGTGCCACCTTCGGGCCCGATGGACGACCAGTCATTCCGCCTTGGCAACCGCATCCTCGGCAATGCCGAAGGCACCGCGGGCCTTGAACTCACCGTCAGCGGCCCCACGCTCGCCTTCTCCGCGCCCGCACGCATCTGCCTCACCGGGGCGGACTTTGCCGCAACGCTTGATGGGCAGCCAGTGCCGCGCGGCGTCGCGCTCGATGTCGCCACCGGGCAGACGCTCGCGCTTGGCCGTGCCAGCGGCGGTGGCATGCGTGGGTACATCCTTTTCGCCGGCGGGCTGGACATTGCGCCCTACCTTGGCAGCCGCGCCACCTTCGAACTCGGCCAGTTCGGCGGCCACGCCGCGCGCCGCCTTGTCGCGGGCGATGTCCTCCATCTCGGCAGCGAGGCGACCGCCGCGCCGCTGGAAACCTCGCCCCTGCCGGAACTGCCGGGTGAGTGGACCGTGCGCGTGCTCTATGGCCCGCACGGCGCGCCCGATTTCTTCACCCCCGAAGATATCGACATGATCGTCTCGGCCTATTGGCAGGTGCATTACAATTCCAACCGCACCGGCGTCCGCCTGGTCGGGCCAAAGCCGCAATGGGCGCGCAAGGATGGGGGCGAGGCTGGCCTCCACCCCTCCAACATTCACGACAATCCCTATGCCATCGGCGCGGTGGACTTCACCGGCGACATGCCGATCATCCTCGGCCCCGATGGTCCCTCGCTCGGCGGTTTCGTCTGCCCTTTCACCGTGATCGCGGCAGACCGCTGGAAGATCGGCCAGCTTGTGCCCGGTGACAGGCTGCGCTTCGTGCCCGTCACCATCGAGGACGCCGCCGCCGCCGATGCCGCGCAGGCCTCGCTGCTCAGCAACGGCACCCTGCCCTGGCCCACCGCCGCGCGCGCCGTCGCCGCGCTTTCGCCGATCCTCGCGGACCTGCCCGAAGGCCCCGGCCGCCCGCGCACCGTCTATCGCCAGCAGGGCGATCGCAACATCCTGGTCGAATACGGCGCGATCGTGCTCGATATCGAACTGCGCATCCGCATCCACGCCTTGATGACCGAGCTGGAACGCCTTGCCGCCCCCGGCGTGGTCGATATCGTGCCCGGCATCCGCTCGCTGCAGCTCCATTTCGATGGTGTGCAGATGAAGCAGGCCGATGCGCTGGTCATGCTGATCGCCGCAGAGGAGCGGCTGGGTGACCTGCAGGATTTCACCATCCCATCGCGCATCGTCCACCTGCCGCTCAGCTGGCGCGATCCCGCCACGCTGGAAACCATCCAGAAGTACATGGGCGCGGTGCGCGACGATGCCCCGTGGTGCCCTGACAACATCGAGTTCATCCGCCGCATCAATGGCCTGCCCGATGCTGCGGCGGTTGAGAACCTGATCTTCGAAGCGAGCTACCTCGTCATGGGTCTGGGCGATGTCTACCTTGGCGCGCCCGTGGCCACGCCGGTCGATCCGCGCCACCGCCTCGTCACCACCAAGTACAACCCGGCCCGCACCTGGACCCCGCCCAACGTCGTCGGCATCGGCGGGGCCTACATGTGCATCTATGGCATGGAAGGGCCCGGCGGTTACCAGCTGTTCGGTCGCACCATCCAGGTGTGGAACACCCATCGCCAGACCGACGCTTTCATCGAAGGCAAGCCGTGGCTGCTGCGCTTCTTCGACCAGATCCGCTTCTATCCGGTGAGTGCAGAGGAACTGGCCGAATGGCGGCGCGATTTCCCCTCCGGTCGCCGCTCCATCCGCATCGAACCGTCGGAATTCCGCCTTGCGGACTACCGCAAGTACCTGGCCGACAATGCCGATGAGATCGCCGCCTTCGAAGCACGCCGTCAGGCCGCCTTCGACGCCGAACGCGCCGACTGGCACGCCCGTGGCGAATTCGACCGGGTGACCGACCTTGCCGATGCAGATGCCCCCGCCGACACCGCGGTAGACGTGCCCGATGGCGCTGATGTGATCGAGGCGCCCTTCGGCGGCAGCGTGTGGAAACTGCTCGTCTCCGCCGGAGACGAAGTGCAGGCGGGTGACACCATCGCCGTGATCGAGGCGATGAAGATGGAATGCCCGGTGGAAAGCCCCGGCTCCGGCACGGTCGCCGCACTCTACATGAAGGAAAAGCAGTCCCTGCAACCCGGCTCGCCAATGCTGGCTCTCAGGAGGCGCGCATGACCGTGACCGCTTCTGCCATCGCCGCCACCGTTTCATCCGGCCAGACCAGCGCCGTGGCGGTGATGCAGGAAACCCTCGCCCGCATCGCCGCCTATGACGCTGTACAGCCACAGGCTTGGATCAGCCGCGCCGCGCCCGAAACCCTGCTGGAACAGGCCGCTGCCATAGACGCGCGCATCGCGGCGGGTGAAGTGCTGCCATTGGCCGGCGTGCCTTTCGCCGCCAAGGACAATATCGACGTCGCCGGCTTCGAAACCACCGCCGCCTGCCCCGCCTTTGCCTACTCACCCACCCGGTCGGCCACGGTGATCGAACGGCTCACGGCGGCGGGTGCGATCTGCGTGGGCAAGACCAACCTCGATCAGTTCGCCACCGGCCTTGTCGGGGTGCGCAGCCCCTATGGCATCCCCCGCAACGTCCGCAATCTCGCCTATGTCAGCGGCGGCTCGTCCAGCGGTTCGGCCGTGGTCACCGCCGCAGGGCTGGTGCCCTTCGCGTTGGGCACCGACACCGCCGGATCGGGCCGCGTGCCTGCCGCCTTCAACCACCTGATCGGCTTCAAGCCCACCAAGGGGCGCTGGAGCACGGCGGGCCTGATCCCGGCCTGCCGAAGCATAGACTGCATCACCGTCTTCGCGCACGATACCGCCGATGCGCGGCTGGTCGATGGCGTGACCGCCGGGTTTGACCCCGCCGATCCATGGTCAAAGCCGCTGGCCGACCGCGCCAATTCAGGCAAGGTCATCGGCGTCCCCCACCGCAACCAGCGCGCCTGGTTCGGCGATGGCGAATCCGAATATCTCTATGACCGTGCGCTCGGAAAGCTGGCGACGCTCGGCACCGTGGTGGAGATCGACATCGCCCCGCTGCTTGAAGCCGCGCAGCTGCTCTATGGCGGGCCGTGGGTGGCGGAACGCACCGCCGCGATTGCAAAGCTGCTTACCGATAATCCCGATGCGGTCGATCCTACCGTTCGCACCGTGGTGGAAGCAGGCTGGAGCAAGAGCGCGGTCGAGCTGTGGAACGGCATCTACCGCATGGCCGAACTGAAGCGCCATGCGGATGAGCTGCTGGCCAAGATCGACATTCTTGCCTTCCCCACCACCGGCACCACCTATCGCGTGGCGGAACTGCAGGCGGCGCCGGTCGCGCTCAACAGCAACCTCGGCTTCTATACCAACTTCGTGAACCTGCTGGACATGGCCGCCCTTGCCGTGCCCGCCGGCACCCGCAGCAACGCCACCGGTTTTGGCATCACCCTGATCGGCCCGGCGGACAGCGACCGCGCGCTGCTCGATCTGGCGGATGCGTACCTCACCGCCGCCGAACTCCCCCCGCCACCCCCGCTCGATCTGGAGGGCAAGATGCAGACCGTGAAACTCGCCGTCGTCGGCGCCCATCTCGAAGGCATGCCGCTGCACTGGCAGCTCACTTCGCGCAACGCCACATTCGTCGGCGCGTTCGAGACCGCGCCCACCTATCGCCTCTATGCCATGGCAGACAGCGTGCCGCCCAAACCCGCGCTGGTCTTCGATGAAGGCGGCGGGCCGATCAAGCTTGAGGTCTATGAACTCGGTGTCGCCGAATTCGGCAGCTTCGTGGTCGATGTGCCCCCGCCGCTCGCCATCGGCACGGTCACGCTGGCCGATGGCAGCAGCGTGAAAGGCTTCGTCTCCGAACCGCGCGCGCTTGCCGGCGCGGAAGACATCACCGCGCTGGGCGGCTGGCGCGCCTATATCGCCAGCAAGGCCTGAAGGAGCAGACCATGCGCGTTCTCAACACCTTGCTCGCCGTAGCCGCCGCCACTTTCCCCGCTGTCTCGCAGGCGCAGGAAGTGCAGACCGTCCCCGGTTTCGCTGATTTCCTGGCCGTTGACGGCCAGACGGTGTGGACCACCAACCGCGGCAAGGTGGAACAATGGTCGCGCAAGGGCAAGCTGGCCGAAGTCGTCCTCGCCCACCCCTGCGGCGCGATGGCGGTTTTCGCCGGGTCGCTGTGGGTGGCGAACTGCGAAGACGGCACGCTGAACCGCATCGACACGCGCACCGCAAAGCTCGTCGCCACCATCCCCACCGGCATCGCCAACCAGAAGGAGGGCGAACTCAACGTCGTCGCCGGGGCGGGATCGGTGTGGCTGGCCAGCGATGCAGCGGGCAAGCTGGCGCGAGTCGATCCGGCCAGCAACAGCGTGGCCGCAACAATCTCCGTCGATCCCATGACGTCATACCTCGCCTTTGGATATGGCGCGGTCTGGGCCGTCAGCCTGCCCCAGCAATCGCTGCAAAAGGTTGATCCGGCCACCAATTCCGTCACCGGCAAGGTCGCGCTGGGCAAGGCCCCCGGCTTCCTTGCCGCAGGCGAAGGCGGGGTCTGGGTGCAGGAACAGGGCGACGGCACGCTGGCCCGCATCGATCCCGCCACGGTCGCGCTCACCGGCCGGATCAAGGTGGGCGAAAACCTGAAATGGGGCGATATCGACACAGGCGCGGGCAAGGTCTGGCTGCGCACAACCGACGACCAGGAGTTCGCGGTGATCGACCCGAAAACCATGACCGTCACCGCCCGCATGGGCAAGCCGGCGGGCAGTGGCGCGCTGCGTTTCACGAAGAAGGGGGTGTGGACCACGGCGCACGATGTGCACACGCTTACATGGTGGCCGAAGGCGATTCTCAAGGGCAGGTAAAACGGGTTCAATCGACTTCAACCCCACCTCAGTCGATCTCAACGCCCTCTCAGTCGTTCTCAACTTGCGCCCTTTTACGCCCCGCGCTCCAGCGCGGCGGCGATGTGCTGGGCCAAGCGATGCGCCGTTGCAGACAGGCCCGGCGCCTCGATCAGTGCCATTTCGGTATCGTAGAGCGGGGGCAGGTCAGGGTCGTCGACCATCGCGGTCAGGTAGGGCGGCACCATTTCACGCGGCAGCACGGTGATGCCTAGGCCCGCGTTCACCGCCGACTGGCTGCCTGCCAGACTGGTCGAGGTATAGGCCACGCGCCACTTGCGCCCCACCGCCTCCAGCGCGTCGATTGCGCGCTTGCGATAGACGCAGGGTTCGGGCGAGACGACCAGCGGCACCGTGTCCAGCCCGGTTGCCGCGAGCTGATCCCGCGCCACCCAGACCAGCGGTTCGCGCCACACCCGCATGCCTTCCAGCGGAGCGGAGGGTTCGCGCTTCACCAGCACCAGATCGAACCCGCCAGTGTGGAATTTATCCAGCAAATTCAGAGTCAGATCGCAGGTCACTTCAAGTTCGACAAGAGGATGCGCCTTGGCGAATGCGGCCAGCACGGCGGGCAGGTGTGCGGTGGCGAAATCCTCGGGCACGCCCAGCCGCACCCGGCCGGTCATGTCCGGTTCGAACAGCTCGGCAATTGCCGCATCGTTCAGCCGCAGGAGCTGTCGGGCCGGCCCCAGCAGCCGCTCACCTTCGGGCGTCAATGACAGTGAACGCGGGGTGCGCGCGAAGACGGCCCGGCCGAGCTGCTCCTCAAGCCGCTTCACCTGCAGGCTGATGGTCGATTGCGTGCGGCCCAGCCGATCTCCGGCACGGGTAAAACTGCCAGTTTCGGCGATCGTGACGAAGCAGCGCAGCAGGTCAAGGTCGAGCGTGCGGGTTCCGGGCATGAGCGGCATCTCACTTCAATCATGCATTTTGTCAATGGTTCCCATTTCAACAACTCGTTTCACCAATTCAACACCACACGGCATTGGCGGCCCCGAAAGGGGTTTTCGATGCACAGCTCACACTCGCCAAGGTCCTCACAACCCGGAACGCTGCCCGGCCAGCTCGTCGCCGTTTCGCTCTGGCTGGTCCTGGCCATCGAAGGGGCAGAGGTGCTGCTGCGCGGCGCGCCCGCCGGCCTGCCCCCGCTCTCGATCGCCATCGGTGCGCTGACGCTTTTCGTCGCGGCGGTTGTTGCCACCTTTTCGCTGCGCTACATGCGCGCCGATCCGCATCAGGGCCGCTACTACGCACGGCTCGGCCTGCTCGCCGCGAGCGTGCTCGCCTTCGTCACCAGCCAGAACCTGATCGTGCTGGGGATCGCCTGGCTGGCCAGCGGGGTGCTGCTTGCCGCGCTGATCGGCCACCGCAGCGGCTGGGCAGAAGCGCAGGCCAGCGCCCGCCGCACCCGCCGTGCCTTCCTGATCGGCGATGGCGCGCTGGTTGCGGGCCTTGCCCTGCTGGGCTGGCAAGCTGGATCGGCGGACATCGCCACCGTCCTCGCCGCCACGCCCGCCATGCCTGCCACCGTCGCCGTGCCTGCCGCCCTGCTCCTGCTGGTGGCCGCAGCCGCGCGTTGCGCCCTTCCCCCCTTCTCCGGCTGGCTGCTTTCATCAATGACTGCGCCCACGCCGGTCTCTGCGCTGATGCACGCCGGATTGGTCAATGCCGGCGGATTTCTGCTGATCCGCTTCGCCCCCCTGTTCGAGGCCGCGCCGGCTGCCCGCCTTGCCGCACTGATCGTCGGCCTTGTCGCTGCGATCCACGGCGTGGGCATCATGATGGTGCGCCCGGACGTGAAGCGCGCACTGGCCGGGTCAACCGTTTCGCAGATGGGCTTCATGATCATGAGCTGCGGCCTTGGCGCCTATGCCGCCGCGCTGTGGCACATCGTGGCGCACGGCCTGTTCAAGGCCTGGCTGTTCCTTGGATCGGGATCGGCCGTGGGCATGAAGCCCCGCCCGGAAGGCAGGGAAACGGCCGGTTTCGCCATCCCTGCCGCCGCGCTGGTCACGCTGGTGCTTGGCGGCCTGCTGGTGCTGCTTGGTAAAGGTGACGCCACGCTGGTGCCGCTGTTGCTGGGCATCGCCACCGCCGTGGCCACGCTGGCGGGTTCGATCGGCAGCGCCGCCCCGGCGCGTGCCCGCGTCGCGCTGGCCGGTGGCGTGATCGCACTGGTCGCCCTCCACGCCGCAGGCCTTGCGCTGATCCACCGGGCGGTTGGGCCGGATGCCCCGGCGCTGGTGCCCGGCTGGGCGCTGGTCGGCCTGCTCGCGGCCTTCCTTGGCGCATGGCTGTGGCAGCAGCAGCGCCTCAACGCGCGCCGCGCCCTGCCGCCGCAGCTCTATGTCCACCTGATCAACGCCGGCGCGTTTCGCCCCGCCGCCAACTGAACCGCACTTCGCCAGGAGAACGCCGATGAACATGCTGTCCCCCATGACTGCGGTCGACCCGATCCTTTCACGCACCGAAGTGGCCGGGCTGGTTGCCCTTGCTGCGCGCACCGTCCCGCCGCTCTGGCCGCTGGAAAGCGCCATCGCGGTCAACCCCCTCGCCGGTTTCGAAGAACTGCCATTCCACGAGGCGGTGGCCGCCGCCGCCAGCCGTTTCGGCGCGCGGCAGGCGCTGCCACTGGCGCAATGGCGCGCGCTGCTGAAGGCTGGCCGAGTGGATGAAGCCGCACTGCGCCGTGCCGCCATCACCCGGTTGGGTGGTCTGGAAACCGCATTTGCCAACGCCGGCCCCGACCTGACACGCGTGGACCTGCTGATGGCGCGGCTGATGCACCTGCCCGAGCCGCAGGTGGAAGCGCACACCACGCAGCCGAGCCCGGCTGCTGCGTTCCTTGCCAAGTGGTGCACCGCGTTCTTTGACCAGGGGCAGGCCGCATCGCCGATGCCTGACCGGGAGCTGGGCCTCTATCGCGCCGTGCTGGCGCTGGCCCCGCACGATCCCGATTTCCGCAACCTTGCCGGGAAAGCCGGGCGGCAGTTGATGCTGGCCGTGCCCCGCGATCCGCTGGAAGCGATTGCCGAAGGGCTGGTCGCGGCCGAAGTGGAGGCCGGTGCCGAGGAAGCCTACCTCGCCCGCTTTGTGGCGCAGCTGCCCGGCTGGGCCGGCCACATCCGCTGGCGCACCGAGAACGCCGATCCTGAATATGCCGCCGGTGCGCCTGCAACGATGGCCGACCTGCTGGCGCTGTGGATGCTGCTCGACCGCGCGGGGGCCGTGCCGCCGCCCGCGCAAGCTGCCGCTGCGCCCGACGCAGGGGCCGATCTGGCCGCGCACTTCGGCCTGGCCGATGTGCCATGGAGCAAGGCCTTCCGCGAAGTGTCCGCCATAGAGCCCGCGGTGCTTGGCCACATCTTCATGGAAGCGGCCGAGATCAACGTGCGCGACGCGATCAGCGCGCATCTGCAGAAGGCGACGCTGAGCCCGCCGCAAGCGGCGCGGCCCGATGCGCAGGTGGTTTTCTGCATCGATGTGCGGTCCGAACCGTTCCGCCGCGCGCTGGAGGCGCAGGGGAACTTCGCCACGCTGGGCTATGCCGGGTTCTTCGGCCTGCCCATCGCGCTGCATCGCCATGGTGCGGCACGGCGCAACCGGATGCTGCCGGTGCTTCTGGCCCCGCAGTATGACGTGACCGAAGCGCCCGCGCCGGGCCGCGAGGCGGAGGCACGGGCCTGGGCCGATGCGCAAGCGCGGGCGCGGCGGGCCGCAGGCCTGTTTGGCTCGGCCAAGCAGGGCGCGGCCACCGCCTTTGCGACGGCGGAAGCGACCGGACCGTTTGCCGGGCTTGCCATGGCGGCGCGCACCGTGGCGCCGCGGCTGGCCCGGCGCATTGCCGCCGCGTTTGCCCCGCCCCGGCCCGAGGCGCTGGCACCGCAACTGCACGGTGAAAAGCCGGTGTTCACGCTGGAGGAAAAGGCCGGCTATGCCGCAGCGATGATCCGCCTGACCGGGCTGCCCCTGCCCACCGCGCGGCTGGTGGTGCTGGCCGGCCACGGCGGTTGCGCGGTGAACAACCCCTATGCCGCGGCGCTGGATTGCGGAGCCTGTGGCGGCCATGCCGGGGGAACCAACGCGCGCATCCTCGCCGCCATCCTCAACGAAGGACAGGTGCGCGCCACGCTGCTGGAACAGGGCCTGGCCATTGCGGAGGACAGCGTGTTCATCGCTGCCGAGCACAATACCACCACCGACGAGATGACGCTGTTCGACCGCGCCAGCGTGCCTGCCAGCCATGCGCAGGACCTTGCCCGGCTGGAAGCCGCGCTTGCCAAGGCAGGCCAGGCCAACCGCGAACGGCGGGCGCAGCTGCTGGGGCGGACGGCGGACGACCTGCTGACCGGCGCGGCGCACTGGGGCGAGGTACGGCCCGAATGGGGCCTTTCCGGCAACGCCGCCTTCATTGTGGGCGAACGCTGGCTGACCGAGGATCTCGACCTCGACGGTCGCGCTTTCCTGCACAGCTATGACTGGCGGCAGGACGAGGATGGATCGGCGCTGACCACCATCCTCACCGCGCCGATGGTGGTCGCGCAGTGGATCAACTGCCAGTACCTGTTCTCCACGCTGGACAACGAACGCTACGGTTCGGGCGACAAGACCACGCAGAACGTCGTCGGCGGAATCGGCGTGGTCCAGGGCAATGGCGGGGATCTGAAGGTCGGCCTGCCGCGCCAGTCGCTGTTCCATGACGACGGCACCCCGTTCCACGTGCCGCAGCGCCTGATCACCTTCGTCCACGCGCCGATCGCGCGGGTGGAGGCGGTGGTGGCCGCCAACGACATCCTTGGCCGGCTGTTCGGCAAGGGGTGGGTCCATCTTGTGGTGATCGACCCGGAAACCGGCAAGGCGCGCCAGTGGCGGCGTGACGATGAACTGGCCGCGAACTGAACCAAACCCATTTCACAGGAGCCTGAAACGATGACTGTCGCCGCAAGCGGAGGCCTTGTCCTCCACCGCCTGAAGAAGATCGAGATCGTGATCCACGCCGAAGACCGTTCGCTGGTGGAAGACCTGCTCGCCGCGGCGAAGGTGGGCGGATGGACGATGATCCGCGATGTCGCCGGGCTGGGCCACGGCGGGTTTCACCAGGGCAAGACCATCTTCAACGACCGCAGCGGGCTGGTGATGTTCGTGGGCGTGGCCGAGGAACAGGCGATCGCCGAAGTGGCTCGCGGGCTGGCCCGGCTGTTTGAAACGCGCGCCGGAGTGACCTTCCTTTCCGACGTGGAAGTGATGCGCTCGGACTACTTCGCCAAGGTTGCCTGACACGGGGCCCTGGTGGGGCACGCGCATAATCCGTGACATGCGGGGCCGTTGCTGGTAGCGCGGCCCCGCTGATGTCGCCCTGCATGGATATCGGGGTGCCCTCTCTCTCCCCTTCCTGTTCGCGACCAGCCGCCCAGCCCCGCCTGGGCGAAGGTTTGAGAAACGTACAGGAATTCGCAAGACACCATGGCAGCTTACAAGGAACCCGGACTCAACGACCGGCGCAACGCCGCAATCGCCGCCCGCGAAAAGGCGCTGGCAAAGCTGAAGGCCAAGCCTCCCGTCGACCCGGCGGTTGAGGCCGAACGCATAGCCCGCGAAAAGGCACGTGAAGAGGCCGCCGCCGCCAAGCGCGAAGCCGCACGGATCGCGCGCGAGGAAGCACAGGCGCTCAAGGCTCAACAGGCCGAAGAGGCCGCCGCGGCCAAGGCTTCGGCCAAGCCCGCCCTTTCCGAAGCGGAGCGCAAGGCGCTGCGCGATGCACGCTATGCCGCGCGCAAGGCGCGGAAGAAGTAATCTTGGCGACAACCCAAAGCGCGCCCGTCGCTCCAGCGAAAGCGGCGCGCGAACCTTCGCGCCTGCTGCCCGGAGACGTGCTGCTCGGCACCGCCCGCGTGCCCGATGGCGCGCGGCTGCGGCTGGTCCGCAATGGCGAGAACTTCGTCATCCTGCTTGATCACAACGAGCTGATGAGCAGCGACATCTTCGCATCCGAAGAAGCGCTGGCGACGATGACCTGCGATCGGCTGGGCGACCGGGCCGACACGCAGCTGCTGGTCGGCGGCTATGGCATGGGGTTCACCCTGCGCGCGGCGCTGGCCACGCTGGCCGGAGATGCCGGGGTGACCGTGGCCGAGATCGTGCCCGAGATCATCGCCTGGGCGCGTGGGCCGATGAAGCGCCTCACCGACGGGTGCCTCGACGATGGGCGCGTGCAGCTGGTTCAGGATGACGTCGCCATGCTGATCGAGGCGGCGAACGGGGCCTATGACGCGATCCTGCTCGATGTCGACAACGGGCCCGAGGGGCTGACCCGCCGGGTCAACGACTGGCTCTATTCGATCGAGGGACTGCAGGCGGCCAAGACGGCGCTGCGGCCGGGCGGCATCCTGGCGGTGTGGTCCGCCACGCCGGACGAGGACTTTGCAGCGCTGCTGGCGAAGGCCGGTTTTGCGGTGAGCGTGGTGACGATGGATGCCCGCACGCTGCCCGTGGCGGGCGAAGCGGCGTTCGAGCACGTGATCCTGTTCGCGCACAAGCCGTGGTCAGCTGAACAGACCATTTCCTAGAAAATTCAAATTCTTCCGCACAAATAGCGCGCCATTTCGCGCGGACTGTTAACCCATTCTCCCTATCCCCGTCCGGACCGTCAACGATCCAGGCCACCACGGGGGGCAAGGTTGAGCGAGGAAAGCAGGGTGCAGGGCCGTTATGCCCAGATGCTGGGCAATTCAGCGACGGCCGCCATCTGCGCCGGGCCCGACAATACCATCCTTTCGTGGAACAGCGCGGCGGAAGACCTGTTCGGTCATTCGGCGTGCGAGGCCGTGGGCCGGCCCCTTTCGATCATCATGCCCGAACGGCACCGCGCCGCCCACACCGCAGGCCTTGCCCGTGCCGCCCGCACCGGCGAATCCCGGCTTGCAGGCAAGTCGGTTGAAATCCTTGCGCTCCATGCCGATGGCAGCGAGTTTCCGGTCGACCTTTCGCTGTCCATGTGGTTCGAGGACGGCCAGCCGATGTTTGGCGCACTGATCCGCGACATTACCGACCGGACCGCGGCGCGGCGAAGGCTGGAGCACCTGGCCCACTGTGATACGCTCACCTCGCTGCCCAACCGCAACGCGCTGAACGCCAGGCTGGCCGCACAGGTGGACCAGGGTCCGTGCGCGCTGGTGCTGCTGGACCTCGACGGGTTCAAGGACGTGAACGACAGCATGGGGCACAGCGCTGGCGACAAGTTGCTGGCCGCCGTGGGGGCACGCCTCTCTGCCACATCGCCCGACAGTTTCGTCGCACGGCTGGGTGGCGACGAGTTCGCGATCCTGCTTCCGGGATGCACCGATCCGGTGATGGCCGATGCAATCGTCAAGGATTACTTCCAGGCGTTGCGCGCGCCATTCGAGATCGCCGGGCAGACGGTGTTCGTGGGCACCAGCGTCGGCATCGCGATGTATCCCAGCGACGGGCAGGATGCCGAAGCACTGCTCGCCCGAGCCGACCTCGCGCTTTACAGCGCCAAGAGTGATGGTGGCGGGGCACGCCGCTTTTTCGCCCGCGCGATGCAGAACCGGTCGGAACAGCGCCATCGCACCGGGATGGAACTGCGCCGCGCCCTGGCCCAGGGCGAGTTCGAACTGTGGTACCAGCCGCAGGTATCGCTGACCGACGGCGCGCTTTCAGGCGTGGAGGCACTGCTGCGCTGGCGCCATCCCGAACATGGCCTGCTGCCCCCCGGCGCGTTCATCGAGGTGCTGCAGGACAGCGCGATCGCCGAGGAAACCGGGGACTGGATCATAGCCGAAGCCTGCCGCACGGCGGGTGCATGGGAAAAGGCCGGGCTGGGTGCTGTGCGGGTCAGCGTCAACCTTTTCCCGGCTCAACTGCGGTCGGGCCGGCTGCTCGGCGTGGTTGCCGCGGCCCTGGCGGCCAATGCCCTGCCGGCCGAGCGGCTGGAAATCGAGATCACCGAGAACACGGTGCTGCCGCACAGCCAGGAATCCACCGTCGCGCTGCGCAAGCTGAACGTGCTTGGCGTGAACATCGCCTTCGACGATTTCGGCACCGGTTTCGCCTCGCTCAGCCTGCTGCAGAAGTATCCGCTGAACCGCCTGAAGATCGACCGCAGCTTCGTGGCGCAGATCGATCACAACACCAAGGATGCGGCGATCGTGCAGGCGGTGATCGGCATGGCGCGTTCGCTGGGCCTGACCGTGATTGCCGAAGGTGTGGAAACGGCCGCGCAGGAAACCGCGCTGCTGGACCTGGGCTGCGACGAGGCGCAGGGTTACCGCTATGGCAAGCCCATGCCCGCCGACGACATAGCGCGCGCCTTTGGCCCCGAAAGAAACGCGCGCAGGATTGCCTGATCGGGTCAGCGTGCCGGAAGCGGCAGCTGCGTTGTCTGCTTCACCCGGTCGAGCACCACGCTCGATCGAACGCTGGCCACATCGCCGTGCCCGAGGATCTGTTCGTTCATCAGCGCCGAATAGGCGCGCAGGTCCCGCGCCACCACGCGCAGCAGGTAATCCGAATCCCCGGTGGTGGCGCAGCAGTCCAGCACTTCGGGCAACGCCGATATGCGTTCGTGGAAACGGCGCACCGCCTCGGGCGCATAGCTCGCCATCGCCACCGCCACGAAAGCTTCCACCTGCAGGCCGAGCGCCTGTTCGTCGAGCAAGGCCACCTGCCGCCGGATCACCCCATCCGCCTGCAGCCGCGCGATGCGGCGCGAGACCTGCGAGGCCGAAAGGTTCACCGCTTCCGCCAGCTCCGCGTGGCTGCGGGACGAATCGGATTGCAGCTGCGCCAGAATCTGCCGATCAAGTTGGTCCATGCATCGTTCTTCCAAATACGTGGCAATATCCGCGTGATTCACGCATAGCATAGACGGAGACCCGCGCAAAATGCGCGGACCTTGCAGACCCGCTGTGGTATTGTGCCGATCAGGCGGACAGTGATCGAACCGCCAAGCAGGAGAGTGGCGATGAGCGGACCGACCGGCACGAATGACCTGTTCGAAAACCCCCTTGGGCTAGACGGGTTCGAATTCATCGAATTCTCCGCGCTGGAAGCCGGCACGCTGGAGCCGGTCTTCGCGCGGATGGGCTTCACCCACATCGCCAACCACCGGTCCAAGGCGGTGCAGCTGTGGCGCCAGGGCGGGATCAACCTGATCGCCAATTATGAACCGCGCAGCCCCGCCGCCTATTTCGCCGCCGAACACGGCCCATCGGCCTGCGGCATGGGCTGGCGCGTGCGCAACGCGGCCCACGCCTATGCCGCAGCGATCGAGCGCGGCGCGGAACCGGTCGAGGTCACCACCGGCCCGATGGAACTGCGCCTGCCGGCCATTCGCGGCATCGGCGGCTCGATCATCTACCTGATCGACCGCTATGAAGGCGCGCCGCAGGGCGACCTTTCGATCTATGACATCGATTTCGAATATCTGCCCGGCGTGGACCGCCGCCCGGTGGGCGCCGGCTTCCACACCATCGATCACCTTACCCACAACGTCTATGGCGGGCGCATGGCGCACTGGGCGGCGTTCTATGAACGCGTCTTCGGCTTTCGCGAGATCCGTTATTTCGACATCAAGGGCGAATACACCGGCCTGACCAGCCGCGCGATGACCGCGCCAGACGGAAAGATCCGCATTCCTCTGAACGAGGAGGCGAAAGCGGGCGGCGGACAGATCGAGGAATTCCTGCGCGCCTACAATGGCGAGGGGATCCAGCACATCGCCTTTGCCTGTGACGACCTGATCGCCGGGTGGGACACGCTGAAGGCCAGCGGCACTCCTTTCATGTCCGCCCCGCCCGCCACCTATTACGAAATGCTCGACGAGCGGCTGCCCGGCCATGGCGAACCGGTGGACGAGCTGCAGCGGCGCGGCATCCTGCTCGACGGATCGACCCAGGAGGGCGACCCGCGCCTGCTGCTGCAGATCTTCTCGGAAACGCAGATCGGCCCGGTGTTCTTCGAATTCATCCAGCGCAAGAAGGACGAAGGCTTCGGCGAAGGGAACTTCACCGCGCTGTTCCAGTCGATGGAGCGCGACCAGATGCGCCGCGGCGTGCTGAAGGTTGAGGAGAACGCGCAATGACCGCCACGCCCGAACTCAAGCGCATCCACCACGTGGCCTATCGCTGCCGTGACGCGAAGGAGACGGTGGAATGGTACGCCCGCGTGCTCGGCATGCGCTACACCACCGCCTTTGCCGAGGACAAGGTGCCCTCCACCGGGGAGGACGATCCCTATATGCACGTGTTCCTCGATTGCGGCGGGGGCAATGTGCTGGCCTTCTTCGAACTGCCCGGCCAGCCGGAAATGGGCCGCGACCCGAACACCCCGGCATGGGTGCAGCATATCGCCTTCGAAGTGGCCGACGAAGCCGCGCTGATGACGGCCAAGGCGCATCTGCAATCACAGGGCATCGAGGTGCTGGGGCCGACGTATCACGGCATCTTCCGCTCGATCTATTTCTTCGATCCCAACGGCCATCGGCTTGAACTGGCCTGCAACATCGGCACGCCGGAACAGCACGCCGAACTCGCCGATCTCGCGCCCACCATGCTGGAAGAATGGAGCCGCACCAAGCGCGCGCCGCAGCACGCGGCATGGCTGCACCAGGATCCGGACAAGCAGGCATGATGGCCGAGATGATGCTGGACCACACCCACGATCCCGCCGCACACTGTTGGGTACCGGGCGCAGACGCGCACCCCGATTTCCCTGTGCAGAACCTGCCGCTGGGCGTCTATTCCATTGGTGGGGGCAGCCCCCGCATCGGCGTGGCCATCGGTGACATGGTCCTGGATGCGCAAGGCTTGCCCGATCTGCCGGGAGATGTGCAGGATGCGCTGCGGCAGCCCACGCTGAACCGCCTGTTCGCCCTGCCCCCGGCGGAACGCACACGGTTGCGCCATGCGCTGTTCGCCTATCTCACCGGCGAGCCGGCAAAGCATGCGCCGCTCCACGCCGTGGCGGATTGCACGCTGCATCTGCCCTTCACCGTGGGCGATTACACCGATTTCTATGTTGGCATCCACCACGCCACCAACATCGGCGCGCTGTTCCGGCCGGACAATCCGTTGCTGCCGAACTATCGCCATGTGCCCATTGGTTACCACGGCCGGGCCAGTTCGGTGCGCGTCTCCGGCACGCCGGTGGTCCGCCCCAATGGCCAGACCAAGGCGCCCGACGCCGCTGCGCCCGGCTTCGGCCCCTGCCGACGGCTGGACTACGAACTGGAGCTTGGCGTGTGGATCGCGGGCGACAATGAGCTGGGCCAGCCTGTGCCCATCGCGCAGGCGTGGGACCGCATCGGCGGCCTGTGCGTGCTGAACGATTGGTCCGCGCGCGACATACAGGCGTGGGAATACCAGCCGCTCGGCCCTTTCCTCGCCAAGAACTTCTGCACCTCGGTCTCGCCCTGGGTGGTCACGGCCGAAGCGCTGGCCCCATTCCGCACAGCCCCGCGCCTGCGTTCGGCCACGGACCCGAAACTCCTGCCCTATCTGGCCAACGAAGCCGATGCGGCCTTTGGCGCGCTCTCGCTGCAGACGGAAGTCGCCCTGCAAAGTGCCGCCATGCGCGCGGCGAACCTGCCACCCGTCGTGCTCAGCCGTGGTGACAGTGCCGATGCCATGTACTGGACGCTTGCGCAGCTCGTCACCCACCACGCCAGCAACGGCTGCGATCTCCGCGCCGGAGACCTGCTTGGCACCGGCACGCTTTCAGGTCCGGCGCGCGAAAGCTTTGGCAGCCTGATGGAGCTGAGCGAAGGTGGCAAGCGACCGGTGCCACTGCCCGGCGGCGAAGAACGCACCTTTCTGGAAGATGGAGACACACTGACCATCACCGTCCGCGCTGAACGCGAGGGCGCCCGGACCATCGGTCTCGGCACCTGCACCGGCACCATCGCTCCGGCGCGTTGATTGCCGCACGCCTTAGACACGTGCCCGTGAGGAAGAAGCCCATGATCGAACTCTACGGATACTGGCGTTCAGGCACGTCATACCGCACGCGCATTGCCCTCAACCTCAAGGGGCTGGACTACCGCCAGCACCCGCTGGACCTGCGCAAGGGCGAGCACAAATCGCCAGACTTCATCCGCCTCCAGCCGCAGGGCCTTGTCCCCGCGCTTGCGGTGGAAGGCCAAGTGCTGTTCCAATCGCCTGCCATCATCGAATGGCTGGAAGAACGCTATCCCGATCCGCCACTTCTCCCGACAGATGCCGGGGATCGGGCACAGGTGCGCGCGATGGCGGCGATTGTCGGCTGCGATATCCACCCGCTTAACAACCTGCGCGTGCTGAAGGCGCTGCGCCGCGATTTCGCTGCAGACCAGGCCGCCATAGATGCGTGGGCTGCCAGGTGGATCGCCGAGGGTTTCGCCGCGCTGGAACCGCTCGTTGCCCGGCACGGTGCGGGCTTCGCCTGGGGTGACCGGCCGGGGCTCGTCGATGTCTATCTGGTGCCGCAGGCCTATTCCGCCGAACGCTTTGGGGTCACGCTCGATTCCTGGCCAGCCATTTCCCGCGCCGTGGCTTCAGCCCGCGCGCACCCTGCGTTCGCGGCGGCCGATCCCGCACGGCAGCCCGACGCAGACTGACGCTACGCGCCACCGCCCGACCCGGCCTTTCTGGTCGCGCCCGCTTCGCCCGCAAGTGCGGTCAGCAGGTCTTCCTGCCGGAACGGCTTGCGCAGGGTTACCGCATCGGGCCCCACGGCGCGGCCAATCGCTTCGGTATCGGCATAGCCGCTGGCGAACACGATCGGCAGCGCCGGCTGCACCTTGCGCATCCGTTCAGCCACCTCGGCACCGTTCATACCCGGCATGGCATAATCCAGCAGCACCACATCGGGCGTCATGCCGTCCATCACCATCAGCGCCTCGGCGCCCGATGCGGCCCAGCGCACAACGTGGCCTTCGTCCTCCAGCATGTTCACCACCATCTCGCGATGGTGCTCGTCATCGTCCACCACCAGCACGGTCATAGTCCGGGCGGGAGCATCGGGGGCTTGTGGCGGCTGCGCCTCGTCCATCCGCTCGTTCTCGCGCGTGCAGGGCAGCAGGACGCGCACCACTGTGCCTGCGCCCGGCCTGCTTTCGATCCGCACGCTACCGCCACCGCGCCGTGCGCTGGCATAGATCTGAGCAAGGCCCAGGCCGGTGCCCTTGCCCAACGGCTTGGTGGTGAAGAAAGGTTCCATCGCCCGGCGCAGCGTTTCCTCGTCCATCCCTACGCCAGTATCGCGGACCACGATCTCCACGTAGTCACCCGGCGCCAGTTCCGCATCATCGCCAATCGTGCAAAGCCGGGTGCCGATGGTCAACATGCCGCCATCGGGCATGGCATCGCGCGCATTGATGGCCAGGTTCAGCACCATCATTTCCACCTGCGTGGGGTCAGACAGCACGGCCACAGGATTGGGATTGAGCGCCAGGTACAGCTCGATCATGGGGCCCAGGGTGCGCTTCAGCAGTTCGGCCAGCCGTTCGATCACGTCGCAGACCACAACGGGTCGCAAGTGGATGGCCTGGGCGCGGGAGAACGACAGCAGTTGCCCGGTCAACTGGCCGCCGCGCTCGGCCGCCTGCAATCCCGCCTTCACGAAGTGGCGCACACGTTCAGGGTCTTCGGCCTTGCGCCCGATCAGTTCGAATGCGCCGGTCACCGCGCCCAGCAGGTTGTTGAAATCATGCGCCAGCCCGGCCGCGAGCTGTCCCACCGCTTCCATCTTCTGGCTTTGCAGCAGGGCGTCCTGCGTGGCGCGCAGTTCGGCGGTGCGCGAGTGCACCCGTGATTCCAGCTCGGCATTAAGTTCGCGCAACTGCCGCTCGGCAAGGTCGCGCTCGATCACCAGTCGGGTGCGTTCGGCCAATTCCTCAAGGAAAGCGACATCTTCGGCATGCCAGGTACGCGGATCCCGGTCATTCAGGTAGATGATCGAACGCAACTGCCCCTCGCGGACGAAGGGCACGACCAGGATTGCACGGGTGTCGACATGCCGCGCAGTTTCGCGGGTCAGATCCTCGTCGCTCAGATCAGCGGCAAGCAGATCATTCACCACCACGGTATGACCTTCGCGCAGCCGCTGCACGATCTTCTCGCCAAACGCGCTCGCAGGATACCGTCCAAGCAGCGGTGGCACCGTGCCATCCGTCCAGCAGATGTCATAATCGAAGACGCTCGCCTGTTCGTCCAGCTGGCCATAGCCGGTGCGCACCACGTTGAAGTGTTCGCCCATAAGACGCGCCACCTGCTCCAGCGCTTCCGGATGCCGCGCATCGCGCAGCACGTCGGCGATGCGCAGACGCAGCGCCACGCGAGATTCCCGCCGCGCCGATGCCCGGAACATCGCGTCAATCCGGGCCGCGCCAAGCGTGAGCGCAAGGATTATCAGCGTGATCAGGCCGACCGCCACCGCAAGGTAGGTCTGGCGGATGGCTGGCGAAGACCCCTGCGCCATCACCTCTGCATCCAGCTGGAACTCGGCTGCACGCATTCCGGAAAAATGCATTCCGGCAATCGCTGCGCCCATGACGATCGCAGCAGCCACCTGACGACCGGTTCCGCTGACCCGGCCGGATAGATGCAGCGCCAAGGTTGCCGCAGCGATCGCGATCACCACCGAAGCGGCGACCCATTGCGGCGCATAATGAATATGGGCAGGCATACGCATCGCCGCCATGCCGATGTAATGCATCGCGACGATCCCCAGGCCCATCAACAAGCCGGCGATGGCCAGCCGCGAAAAGCTGCTGCGCGCTTGGTCGAGCAAGGCGAGCCCGGCACCCGTAAACCCGACAGCCACTGCCAGGGAAAGCAGGGTGAGCACAGGATCATAACCGGTCGCCATGCCGGGCATGCGCAGCGCAAGCATGGCAACGAAGTGCATGGCCCAGATGCTTGTGCCGAGTGCCACCGCCGCTGCGGCCGTCCAGAACTCGCGCGCGCCCGCGGCCGAGCCGGGTATATGGCGCGAAAGCCTCAGTCCGGTGAACGATCCGAACACCGCGACAAGGATCGATACAGCGACAAGGAAGGGGTTGTATTCGGCGCCCCCGGCCATTCTTCGTTGCTCCCCCGCCCGGGGACTTGCGGGCCTTGCCCCACAAACGCCCCACCCCCTTGCAGGTTCCCGCACATTTTCTGAAATAGCGACGGTGCGGCCTCCGGCCACGTTCAGGCTATTCCAAAAGCATGGTGGCGGATTGACGGCAAAGGCATGGTTGCAGGACTTGCCAAGCGCGACGCCGGGTCTACAGTGATCACAGATTGCAATGGTATGGATTGGCGATGACCCGACTGCTGCTGCTTGAAGGCAATACCGCACCACGCCGCGCCCGGGCGCGCGAACTGGGCGTGCGGAGTTCGAGTGAAATCTATGCGCAGGCGATAGCGGCGCATTACCCCGACATCGAGCTCGACGTACTGAACGGCGCAGACGAAGGCGAGACCATGCCCGAAGGCCGCAGCTGGGCCGACTATGCGGGGCTGGTGATCACCGGATCGGCGCTGCACGCCTATGACGCGGAATTCGCGGTCACCAACCAGATTGCGCTGGTGGCGCAGGCGGCGGATGCAGGGCTGCCAATCTTCGGATCGTGCTGGGGCCTGCAGATCGCCGCGGTGGCAGCGGGTGGTGAGGTTTCATACAATCCGCGCGGTCGCGAAGTGGGCTTTGCGCGAAAGGTGCTGGTGAACGATGCGGGGCGCGGACACCCGATGTTCGCGGGCAAACCGCCGGTGTTCGACGCGCCCTGCATCCACTATGACGAGGTGACGCGACTGCCCGAGGGGGCCACTCTCCTGGCGTCGAATGCCCACAGCACCGTGCAGGCAGCTGTGATCCCGCTGGGGCGCAGCGAGGTGTGGGCGGTGCAGTACCATCCCGAATTCGACCTCGGGCACCTCGCCACGCTCTATACGCTTTATGCCGAAGACATGGTCGCACAGGGCTTCTTTGCCGACATGGCGGATCTGGCTGCCTTCCGCGACAAAATGGCGGCGCTGGGCCAGGATCCCGGCAACGCCGGGCTGGCGTGGCAGCTGGGCGTGGACGCGGACATCACCGACGATGCGGCGCGGCGGGCCGAGATTCTGGCATGGATCGAGCACAAGGTGCTGGGTAATCAGGCAACGAGCACCGAGACGGCGTCATCAATTGCCTTGTGAAGAGATCGGCCGCCAACCCGGAGGGATGGCGGCCGATCTCTTGATCAAACGGTGCCTGAAGGTCAGATGCCGGGAAAATCGACTTCGGTGCCGGCTACGTTGTTGATCAGATTGGTAAAGAAGTTCTCCGCCACAGTGGCGACGATCTCCACGATTTGTGCTTCTGAGAAACCGGCAGCGCGCACCGCGTCGATCTCTGCCTGGGCAACCTTGCCGCGGGCCTCGGCCACGGTACGGGCGAAGTGCGCCGCGGCTGCGGCCCTGGCATCGGCGGAGCTGCCCTTGCGGGCCAGGTCGATCTCCTCACGGCTCAACTTGGCGAAGTTGAAGCCGGTGAAGGTGTGCGCGGCGTCGCAGTACTCGCAGCCATTCACCGCCGCCACCGCAAGCGCGATACGTTCGCGCGTCTTTGCGTCGAGCGCCTTGCCAAGGACCTGGCTGAGGGCAGAATGTGCGTCCAGCGCGGAAGGGCTGTTGGACAGGACGCGGAAGAAATTGGGCACGCGGCCCAGCTTTGCCGCAATAGCTGAAAGCGTTGTCTGAGAGGCTTCGGGAGCGTCTTCGGGTGCGGGCGTGGCGATGCGGGACATTGTCAGTTCCTTTCAAGACATGGGACGGGCTGGAGGGAGAACCCGGTCGGTTCATGCGCCGACCGGGATGGGGTTCTCGACCAGGCTCTGGTTGAAAGCTTCGAACAGTGCATGTTCCCCGGCGCCGGGGTTGTCGCGCATCGGGCGGATGGCATCGACGATCACTTCGGGCGCATCGGTTGCCAGCGCCACGAGCGTCTGTTCGATGAAGTCTGGCAGCGGCATCGCGCGCGGATCACCGCTCTTGTAGATCAGGTCGGTATCGACCCATGGCGGCGCGATCTCCTGTACCCGCACGCTGGTGTCACGCAGTTGGAACCGCTGTGACAGCGCATAGGAGTGCAGCGCCGCCTTGGTTGCCGAGTAGATCGCATTGGTGGCGATCGGCACATAGGCGAGCACGCTGCTGGTATAGAGCACGGTGGCTGCCGGGCGGGTCTTGAGGTGTTCGATCAGCGCGGCCGTGACGCGGATCGGCCCCAGCAGGTTGGTGGCGATCAGGTCCTGCGCCAGTGCATCGTCGACAGGACCGGATACGTCGTCAAAAGGCATGAACCCCGCGTTGTTGAACACGACGTTGAGGTCAGAGTGACGTTCGATCAGTTCGCGGGCGGCGGCCTGAATGCTTTCAAGGCTGGTCACGTCCAGCGTGATCGAGTCCATGCCTGGATTGGCTGCGGTCACTTCCTGAAGCAGCGCGGTGCGGCGGCCGGAGATGATGACCTTGTTGCCGAGCCTGTGCAGCGCTTCGGCCAGGCCACGGCCGATGCCGCTGGTGCCGCCGGTGATGAAGATGGTGTTGCCGGAAAGTTTCATGGGATTGGTCCTTCGATCTGGTGAGGTTGAGGATGGAGGGATCAGGCTGCGGCGTGGAACCGCGGGGCGGAACGGGTGGCGGAAAGCTGAGGCCCCAGCGCCGCGCGGGCGGCCTCGAAGGCGTTCCACAGTGCGATGTCGCGCAAAGCGGGGATCGTGCTGGTTTCACCTTGGTCAAGCCCGGCGAGCGCGGAATCGACCATATCTTCGGCGTCCATCACGATCTCGGTCGGCAGGTGTTCCACCGGCAGGCCGCCCAGCGCCCAGAAGTCGGTACGGGTGGCTCCCGGCAGGACCGCCTGGGCGCGGATGCCCTTGTCGGCCAGTTCGTGGTTGAGCGAGGTGGTGAAAGCCTGGACGAAGGCCTTGGTGCCGCCGTAGACGCCATTGAGCAGTTCCGGCGCCACGGCGACGATCGAGGCGATGTTGATCACCGTGCCCCCGCCGCGCGCCACAAACGCGGGCACGGCGGCATAAGTAAGCCGCATCAGCGCGGTGACGTTCAGCTGCACCATCGCGTCCATCCGCTCCACGTCGCTTTCGAGCAGGGTGGTGTGGGTCCCGATACCGGCGTTGTTGACCAGCGCGGTGATGCTGGCGTCTTCGCGCAGTACCTTTTCGACACGCGCCAGATCGGCGGCGTTGCCCAGATCTGCGGCGAAAGCTTCAACGGCGCGGCCAGTCTTGTTCGAGATCTGCGCGGCCAGCGCCTGAAGCTTGTCCTTGTTGCGGGCGACGAGGATCAGGTCATAGCCGCGGGCGGCGAGACGATCGGCGTAGATCGCGCCGATGCCGGTCGATGCACCGGTGATCAGAGCGGTGCCGAGGGAGACGTTGTTGGTGGTCATGGTCGTAGTCCTTGTGCTGCTGAGAGCATCAATCGCTCTCGACACGGCCTTTATGGACGGGCTGGACCTTGGCCGAAATGACGTATAAAATACGTTTTAAGGACATGCTCGATCGGAGGTTGCCTTGCCCCACGTTTCCATGGTTCTCACCCCGGGCTTCCAGTTCCTTGCGCTGGGCGTCCAGGCTGCTTTCGAGCTGGCCAACGTGGTGCAAGGTGAGGCGTACTACACGCTATCGATCACCTCACCCCAAGGAGGAGAGGTACAGTCTTCAAGCGGCTTTTCAGTGCCGACCCAGCCCCTGGCAGAGGTCGGACAGGTCGATACGCTGCTCCTCCTCGCCGGGCTGGAGCCTCCGCCGGTACAGGACGCTGCAACACTGGAGCACCTGCGCGAGATGGCGAAGAGCGCGCGGCGCGTTGCGGGACTGTGCACCGGCGCGTTCCTGCTGGGGCAGGCGGGTCTGCTCGACGGGCGCCGGGCGACCACGCACTGGGCCTATGCGCGCCAGATGCGCGACGCGTTTCCCAATGTGCAGGTGGAGGAAGACCGCATCTTCATCAACGAAGGCCCGGTGTGGACGTCAGCCGGCCTGACCGCAGGGCTCGACCTCGCAGTGGCGCTGGTAGAGAAGGACCTGGGGCGCGAGGTTGCGGGCTCAGTGGCGCGGCGGCTGGTCATGCACCATCGGCGCGCAGGCGGGCAGACCCAGCATTCCGAACTGCTCGAACTTGCCCCCAGCAGCGATCGTATCCAGAAGGCGCTGATCCATGCCCGGGCCAATCTGGCGCACCCATTGACCGTGGAGGAGCTGGCCGAAGTCGCCGCTCTTTCCCCGCGCCAGTTCAGCCGTGCGTTTCGCGCCGAAACCGGGCAGACGCCCGCGAAAGCGGTGGAACAGATCCGCTTGGAAGCGGCGCGGCTGATGATCGAGGAAACGCGGCACGGACTGGACCAGGTGGCCCGCGAAACCGGCTTCGTGGATCTTCGGCGGATGCGCGAGGCGTTCATGCGCCAATATGGCCAGCCCCCGCAGACGATCCGTCGACTGGCGCGGGCAGCGTAGTTCAGCCCCGCCGCTTTACCTGGCAGCGATTCCGTCGGGCAGGTAGGCGAAGCGGGCGGGCACCTTCAGGCGGATTTCGGTGCCGAAGCCTTCGGCGCTTTCAATGCGCAGCTTGCCTTTCATCGCCCGTGCGCGCTCGTATATGCCGAGCAGGCCGTAGTGACCCGGCCGGCCCTTTGGCGAAACGAAGTCCGGACTGATCCCCACGCCATTGTCGCGCACGAAGACGGTAAACCTGAGCGGACCGAAGACCACGCCGACATCCACCCGTGTCGCGCCCGAATGGCACGCGGCATTGTTCAGCGCCTCGCAAATGACCGCGAGAACTTCATCAACCAGTTCTGGCAGTAGGCGGTGGGGTCGGCCACGGACCACCAGGGGGCCGATCAGCCCGGCAGGATAGATCTCGTCGGCTGTCAGTCGTTGCACTTCCCGCACGAAGTCGCGCTCGTCCGCACGCCGCAGGCCGCTCACGCGTTCACGGCCCTCCACCAGCATTTCCTCCGCCCGGTCCAGCGCTGGGACCAGGACCGCCTGCGCCCGCGGATCGTCGGCAAAGCGATCGGCCACGGACTGAAAGCGCATGATCAGGCCCTGCACGCCCTGGATCATGGTATCGTGCAGTTCGCGGGCGATCCGCTCCCGCTCATGCGTGCGGGCAAGCATCCGCTGCTGGATCTGGCCGCTCACCTGGCTAAGACGCAGGCTGAATCCGGCATAAAGCAGGCCCAGAAGCACCAGCGCCGCCGTGACGCGAAACCACCATGTCTGGTGGAATGCGCGTGCGATCTGAAAACGAAGTCGCGCGGGCCTGGCGCTCCATGCGCCATCCTCGTTCGCAGCGAGCACTTCGAACGTGTAGTCGCCCGGACCGAGATCGGAAAACACCGCGCGCCTGACATTCCTGACCGTGGTCCAGCCGCCGTCCGCGCCGTTCAGCCGAAAGCGGAAAGTCACGCGCTGCGGCACGGAGAGGCTCGGCGCGGTGAAGCCGATTTCCACGCGCGTTGTCCCCGCGGGCAGTTGCAGGCCGTCTGCCGCGTTCAGGGTGCGCGCCCCTGCCTGGATCGTCCTGACCTGCACGGACGGCGGCATGCGATTGACCGAGAGCGAACCCGGATCGATCGAGAGGACGTTGCGGCGTGTGGCGAACCAGACCCGTCCATCGCCACCGACGACGATCTGGTCGCCCCCGCCCTTCTGGACGAAGCTGTTGAGGCCGTCTCGAAAATCGAAAAGGCGAGTGGGAACGGGCGCCCCCGGATGCGCAAGGGCCCGGGCAAGATCGGCGGTGCGCAGGCGGACAACCCCTTCGTCCCCCACGGCCCAGGTATAGCCGGAAGGCCCTTCGGCAAGGCCGTTGAGCGACGCCGCCCACGGGTAGCGCGCCTTGTCCAGCAGCGGCCGGCCGGGCAGGAACGGGGCGGCCAGGCCGGCCGCTCCGCTGACCAGCACGGTCCCCTGCCCCATCAGCATGCCTTCGATGCCTTCGCTCGGCGCGGAACGTTCGTCGATACCCACGAAAGGCACAGGTCCGGAAGGGACGCCGTTGCGAAAATGGATGACCGGGCGACCATCCGGCAGGATGGCGACATTGCCGGGCACCCCGATGCCGGGCCCCAGCCCCGGCCAGGTGGTCCATCGGCCGTTGGCAAACACGAACAGCCCCTTGTCCAGTGCCGGCAGCCAAAGCCGCCCCATCGCGTCTTCGGCACAGGCCTGCGCCGTGAACGGCGTAGGCTTGGGCGATGCAGCCCGTTGCCCTCTCGCCAGCCTGATGACCTGGTTGCCGGTGACGACCCAGACGCCGCCGGACGCGCTGCGGCACAGGGCGTCCACAGGGCTGTCGGTGCGCAAGGCCAGCAAGGGCTCCGCGCCACCGGCAATGCGATAGACGCCGCTCGCTTCGGCGGCAAAGACGGTGCCGTCGGCAGCAAGTGCAAGGCGGTAGGAGCTGGATGAATTGACAGGAATGCCCGGCGGGGCGGTGATGGGAACCCGGCGCAGCATGTTGAGCCCCAGCTCCGTGCCGACCCAGACGTTCCCCTCGCGATCGCGGAAGATGGCGCGGGTCTGGTCGGACAGCAGGCCGAGTGTCATGTCGAGCCGCGCCACGCGGATTTTGCGCGGGTTTCCCAGCGGATTGATCACCCGCACCACGCCGTCGCTCCAGGTCGCCTCCCACAGGTCGCCGTGGCGATCGAAAAGGGTGCGGGTGCCGCCCGCCGGTTCAGGGTGCCGGTGAAGCGGGCCGCGCATGATCGCGCCCGAACCTGCCACTGCGACCCGCCGTATACCCAGCCTGTCCGACAGCCAGATGCCGCCATCCGGATCTTCGGCAAGGCTCGATCGCGGCGGCACGGCCAGCCCGGTCGGTTCGAACCTTTCCGCGCCCGGCCTGCGCCGGTAGATCGCGTGTTCGAGCACGACCCACAGCGTACCATCACGCGCGACCAGCAGGTTCCACACCGGCTGGTCCGGCAGGCCGGAAGCCGCATCGAATTCCTGCCACCGTCCGCCGGAGTATCGCGCCAACGATCGCACGCTGCGCCCGCCGCGCGCCACCCAGATGGCACCGTCGCGATCCTCGGCAATGTCGTTCACTTCGCGCGAAGGGTTGGGCATGGCTGATGGGCGAAGCGCCCCCTCGCGGTAGACCAGCAGCCCCTGCCCCCGCGCCAGTCCGACCCAGACTTTGCCGCTGCGCGCAGCCAATACCTGTGCCACCACCAGCCGCCGCCTGCTCTCCACCTTTTCGAACGTAACCCCATCGAAGCGGAACAGGCCGTCCACGCCACCGATCCACAGCATGCCGTCGGCCGATTGGGTGATTGAGTTGATCCGGCTGGGCGCCCCCTCTTCCAGCGACCAGTGGGTTATGCGGAAGCCCCGCAGGGCATCCGCCGCTGGTCGATCCGATGCAGCCCGAGCGTTGAACTGGACCAGCAGCAGCAATCCCGCGGCCAACGCGCCGGCTATGCGCGATCGCCACCGCCGCGTCGGAACATCAGAGTTCAATGATGCCCCGCCGCGCCGCAGTGGTCACCGCATGCGTGCGGTCGCTGACGTTGAGCTTTGAGAAAATGCTCTTGATGTTGGACTTGACCGTTTCCTCGGCCACGCCAAGCCGCCATGCCACCTGCTTGTTGGAATGGCCCCCGGCGATCATCTGCAGGATCTCGACTTCGCGCGCATTCAGCGAATCCTGGATGGCGTGCAGTGCGATTTCCTGCGCCACATCGGGGTGAAGGTGGCGCTGCCCCCGGTGGACGGTGCGGATCGCGCTCAACAGTTCGCGGCGAAGGCTGCTCTTGAGCAGGAAACCGGCCGCCCCCGCGCGCATTGCTTCCAGCGCCTTGGCATCCCCCGAATAGGTGGTGAGCACGATGATCCGCGCTTCGGGCGCCTCTGCCCGGATGGCACCTATGGCCTCCACCCCGCCCATCTCCGGCATGCGCAGGTCCATCAGCACGATGTCAGGCCGCAAATCACGATAGAGCCGCACCGCTTCCAGCCCGGTGGCCGCTTCGCCGGCGATGACCATGTCGTCCTGCAGCGCGATCACCGACCCCACCCCTTCGCGCAGGATGGGGTGATCATCGGCGATGAGAATGCGGATCGGATCGGCCGTGGCGGCAGGCATGCAGGGATTCCGGGCTGTGCCGCCTGCAAACGCCCATCACCTGCAGCCGACCCGTTCCGATTATCACGCCGCGACGGGGCTTGGTAGCCACTCAAAAGCGGGGCCGATATCCCCCCGAGCGGGTGTTCCGCCCGGCTCGTCAGGGGCGCACTCTTGGTCCGGTTCGAAAGGGAACACCATGACCGACCGATCGCTTCCCGCCGGCCTCGGGCTGGACCGCCGCCATTTCATCGCCGCCGCCTCCCTCACCGGAGCCGCAATCGCCACCGTTCCCGGCAGCGCCCTTGGCGCGGCCGCCGCGCCATCAGGAGACCACGCCATGGGCACCGTAACCACCAAGGACGGCACGCAGATCTTCTTCAAGGACTGGGGTCCGAAGGATGCCCAACCCATCGTGTTCCATCACGGTTGGCCGCTGACGGCAGACGACTGGGACAACCAGATGATGTTCTTCCTTCAGCACGGCTTTCGCGTGATCGCGCATGACCGGCGCGGGCATGGCCGCTCCACCCAGACCGACACCGGCAACGAGATGGATACCTACGCGGCGGACGTCGCTTCGCTGGCCGACCATCTCGACCTGCGCAATGCTGTTCACATCGGGCATTCCACGGGCGGTGGGGAAGTTGCGCACTATGTTGCCCGGGCACGCCCCGGTCGAGTGGCAAAGGCAGTGCTGATCGGCGCGGTTCCACCGATCATGCTGAAGACTGCGGCCAATCCCGGCGGTCTGCCGATGGAAGTCTTCGACGGTTTTCGCGCAGCGCTGGTCGCCAATCGTGCGCAGTTCTTCCGCGATGTGCCTTCCGGGCCGTTCTACGGCTTCAACCGGCCCGGCGCCAAGGTCAGCCAGGGGTTGATCGACAACTGGTGGCGACAGGGCATGATGGGCGGCGCCAAGGCCCATTATGATTGCATCAAGGCCTTTTCAGAGACCGACTTCACCGACGATCTGCAGAAAATCGACGTTCCGGTGCTGATCATGCACGGCGAGGACGACCAGATCGTGCCCATCGCGGACTCCGCGCTGCTTGCCATCAAGCTTGTGAAGAAGGGCACACTAAAGACCTATCCAGGCCTGCCGCACGGCATGGCCTCCACCCACGCCGACGTGATCAACGCCGATCTCCTCGCGTTCATCAAGGGCTGATCCAATGACCTACACCAGCCGCATCGACCTGTCCGAACACGTCCGCAAGAATGCGAGCACGCTGCTGCAGGCGCGCCTGTCCGACGCGCTGGACCTTGAGGCGCAGGCCAAGCAGGCCCATTGGAACGTGAAGGGCCCGCACTTCCTGCAACTGCATCAGCTGTTCGACAGCGTGCATGACGAGATCGAGCAGTTCGTGGACCTGCTGGCCGAACGCATCACCACGCTCGGCCATGTGGCCGACGGACGGGTAACCACCACCGCCGCAGCCTCCTCGCTCTATGGCTATCCACTGGAAGCCAGCGGGGGGGAGGCGCACCTGAAAGCGCTGGCCGGCAGCCTGGGCGAATTCGGCAAGCTTGTCCGCACCGCCATCGGCGAGGCCGAGGAAATCGGCGATGCCGACACCGCCGACCTCTTTACCCAGATCTCGCGCGAGACCGACAAGCAGCTTTGGTTCGTCGAAGCCCACCTGCAGTCCCACTGATCCACACGCTCAAATCACGGAGCCAGTCCGATGTCCTTCCGCTCACAGAAACTGATCAACGCCGACGACACGCTGTTCATTTTCATTGACCATCAGCCGCAGATGGCGTTTGGCGTGACCACGATCGATCGCCAGACCTTGAAGAACAACACCGTGGCGCTGGCCAAGGCGGCCAAGCTGTTCAACGTGCCGATCATCCTTACCGCGGTGGAAACAGAGTCCTTCTCCGGCTACATCTGGCCCGAACTGCTGGACGTGGTGCAGCAGAAGCCGATCGAGCGCACCTCGATGAACTCGTGGGATTCCGACGAGCTGGTTGCCCAGGTGAAGGCCAGCGGTAAGAAGAAGCTGGTCATCGCCGCGCTGTGGACCGAGGCCTGCCTGCTCTATCCCACGCTCTGTGCGATCGAGGAAGGGTTCGAGATCTACATCGTCACCGATGCCTCGGGCGGCACTTCGCAGGAAGCGCATGACGCAGCCGTGCGGCGCATGGAACAGGCCGGCGCGCATTCACTCACCACGATCAACGCCCTGCTTGAACTGCAACGCGATTGGGCCCACCGCGATACCTACAACGGCGTGATGGACATCGTGCGCGAACACTTCGGCGCCTATGGCATGGGCGTGGATTACGCCTACACCATGGTTCACAAGGCGCTGCAGCGCGGCTCCTTCCCCCATGAAGCGCCCCATCCCGAAGGTCATTGATCTCCCGCGCCCCCTCTCCCAGCGGGAGCCTCCTGCCCATGAAGCCCTATCTTGCCAGCCTCGGTGTCGGCCTGCTGGTCGGCGCCATCTACAGCCTCCTCGGAACGCGATCGCCCGCCCCCCCGACGATCGCACTGCTGGGCCTGCTCGGCATGCTGCTGGGCGAACAGGCTGTTCCGCTGGCGAAGCAGGTGCTTCATGGGCGGGAGGTGGCGGCCTTCTGGAAAGGCAACTGCGCCGAGCGGGTCACCGGCCTGCCGGCAAAACCGGATGACACGCCCGGACCCGACGGCCCCCAATGAGCGCGACGCGACGCGAGACGCTTGCCGGCGCCATAGCCGCTTCGGCCCTGTCGCTCCTTCCCGGTCTGGGCCTTGCCCGCAGCAATGGAAAGCCTGCCCCCATGTCCAACGACCTGATCATCGTGAACGCCCTTGTCACCACGCTTGATCGGGAAAACCCCCGGGCAGAGGCGGTGGCCATTCGCGACGGGCACTTCCTGGCTGTCGGGTCCGAGGCTGAGGTGCGCGCCGCCGCTCCCGAAGCCACCGTGATCGACGGCCACGGGCGAAGGCTTATCCCCGGCCTTATCGACAGCCATATGCACATCATCCGGGGCGGGCTGAATTTCAACATGGAGCTGCGCTGGGACGGGGTGCCGACCCTGGCCGATGCGATGGCCATGCTGAAGGCGCAGGTTGACCGGACCCCGGCGCCGCAATGGGTGCGCGTGGTGGGCGGCTTCACCGAGCACCAGTTCGCCGAAAAGCGCCTGCCCACGTTGGCGGAACTGAATGCCGTGGCGCCCGATACGCCGGTGTTCATCCTTCACCTGTATGACCGCGCGCTGCTCAATGCCGCGGCGCTGCGCGTGGTGGGCTATGGCAAGGATACGCCGGACCCGCCGGGTGGGGAGATCGTGCGCGATGCGGCCGGCAATCCCACCGGCCTGCTGCTGGCCCAGCCCAACGCGACGATCCTCTATTCCACGCTGGCCAAGGGGCCGAAGCTGCCCGAGGACTACCAGATCAATTCGACCCGCCACTTCATGCGCGAGGTCAATTCGTTGGGCGTGACCAGCGTGATCGATGCCGGGGGCGGTTTCCAGAACTATCCCGACGACTACCGCGTGATCGAAAAACTGCACGCCGAAGGCCAGCTCACGGTCCGCATCGCCTACAACCTGTTCACGCAGAAGCCGAAGGAGGAACTCGCCGACTTCGCCGGGTGGGTGAAGCAGGTTTCACCCGGCCAGGGCGACGACAGCTATCGCCACAACGGCGCGGGCGAGATGCTGGTCTATACCGCGGCGGACTTCGAGGATTTCCGGGTTGCGCGGCCAGACATGCCGCCATCGATGGAGGGGGACCTCGAACCGGTGATCCGCCTGCTGGCGGAGAACCGCTGGCCCTGGCGATTGCACGCCACCTATGACGAGACCATCGGCAGGGCGCTTGACGTCTATGAAAAGGTCAATCGCGATGTCCCGCTGGCGGGCATCAACTGGTTCTTCGACCATGCCGAAACGATCAGCGAGCGTAACATCGACCGCATCGCCGCGCTGGGCGGTGGGATCGCGGTGCAGCACCGCATGGCCTACCAGGGTGAATACTTCGTTGAACGCTATGGCCGCCGCGCGGCTGAGCGAACCCCGCCGATCGCGCGGATGATCGCCGCCGGCCTGCCCGTTGGCGCGGGCACGGACGCGACGCGCGTGGCGAGCTACAACCCTTGGGTCTCGCTGTCATGGCTCTTAACCGGGCGAACCGTGGGCGGCCTCTCGCTCTATCCCGGCGCCAACCGGGTCAGCCGGGAAAAGGCGCTGGCGATGTGGACGCACGAGAACACGTGGTTCTCCAGCGAGGTCGGCAAAAAGGGGCAGGTCAAGGCAGGCCAATTGGCCGATTGTGCGCTGCTTTCGGCGGATTACTTCGCCGTGCCCGAACTCGACATTCCGCACATCCGCTCGGTCCTGACCCTGCTGGGCGGCAAGGTGGTTCATGGCGAAGGAGATTTCGCCACACTCGCCCCGGCCCTGCCTGCCCCCATGCCGGACTGGTCCCCCGTGCGTACGTTCGGCGGTTATCACCGCCAGCCGGAAACGGCAGCAAAGATGGCCGGCGCCTGCGGATGCGGCACCGCCTGCACGGTGCACGGGCACGATCATGCGGCGGCGCTGGGTGCCAGCGTTCCGGCTGCCGACGTCCAGAGCTTCTGGGGCGCGCTTGGCTGCGGCTGCTGGGCGGTGTGATGGCGATGCGCGATGGCGAACCCAGGCTGATCCATGCGATCCTCGATTGGCCACCGACATGGTTTGTCGCACGGCTGCTGCTGGTAGGCGCCTATCTGATCGGCGGCATCGCCAAGCTGACGGACTGGGGCTGCGCGGTCGCCGAACAGGCACACTTCGGCATGAACCCGCCTGCGCTTTGGGCCGGCCTGACCATCGCGGTCGAGGTCATCGGGCCGCTGCTGATCCTTGTCGGCCGGTTCGTGTGGCTGGGCGCAGGCATGCTCGGGGTCTTCACCCTGCTCGCGGCCTTCGTCGCGAACGCGTTCTGGACCATGCAGGGACAGGACCGGTTCATGGCCACCAATGCCTTCTTCGAACATGTCGGGCTGGTCGGCGGCTTCATTCTCGCGGCGCTGGTTGCCGAGCATGCCAGGCGCGAAGGGCGGATGTAGCGTATGGAAAGCAAGCCAGCGGTCCCGCTCAAGACCCCTGCCCCGCTGTTCCGGCTCCTGCTGTTGCTGTCCGCCACCACCGGCATGCTTGATGCCGCCAGCATCCTGTGCCTGGGCAAGGTGTTTACTGCGAACATGACCGGCAACGTGGTCTTCCTCGCCTTCTCTGCAGCAGGCGCTCCGGGCTTCTCTCCGCTGCCTTATCTCACGGCGCTGGGCGCATTCATCGTCGGCGCGACCATTGCCGGGCGGATCTGGCGAATGCCCGGGTCGCACATGCTGCGCCACTGGCTGATCGTGGCGGCGGTGATCGAAACAGTCCTGCTGCTGCTGGCCGGGATCACCGCGATCGGGTTGCAGGGCTATGGCTCAGCGTTCGACTGGCGGTCATGTTCGATCCTGGCACTGACTTCGGGCGCGATGGGATTTCGCAACGCGATCGTCCGGCAATTGAAGGTGCCTGACCTTACGACCACGGTACTCACGCTCACAATCACCGGGCTCGCCTCGGATTCCCCGTTGGCGGCAGGCTCAGCCCCAAACCTTCCGGCGCGATTGGGCGCCGTGGGGATGATTTTCGGTGGTGCAGTTATCGGCGCCTTGCTTGTACTGCACACTGGCTTGGCCACCACACTGCTGGTCACGGCAGGACTGGTCCTTTGCGGCACGCTGGTATTCGCGCGTCATCCGCAGATGGCTGAGATGCAGCGATGAGGCGGGTCTGCGCCGCACTTGCCTCCATCGGGCTTGCGCTGGCGCTGCGGACACCTGCTTTCGCCCAGCAGGTTGCCCGCACAAACCTGCGCTATGATGAGGACTGGTCCCGGAGCACGCCGGTCGAAGGCATCAACTCGCTCAAGAACGTGATCCTGAATGGCTCGGGCACGGTCCGCGCCACCTTTGGCTTGGAATTGCGGGCCCGATACGAAGGCTTCGACAACACAGATTGGGCGCAGAAACCGGACGACGGCTACCTGTGGCTGCGCGCCATGCCCTATGCCGACATCCACGCCGGGCCGGTGCGCGCATTTGTTCAGCCGATTGCCGGCTATGCGCGCGGGGTGGCCGGCGGGCCTGGCCCGGCAGACAGGACCGGGCTGGACCTGATGCAGGGCTTTGCCGAATTGCGCGTGCCGCTGCGCGGATCGACCCTGATGACGCTGCGTGGCGGGCGTCAACTGATTGCCCTGGGATCGGAACGGCTGGTCGGCCTGCGTTATGGCCCCAACATTCCACAGGCATTCGATGGCGCCCGCGTCCTCGCCGAAACGGGCCGCTTCCATCTTGATCTGTTCGCGTTGCGGCCCGTGCAGGTCGGTCCGGGCAATTTCGATGACACCCCATCCGATGTGCGGCGGCTTTCCGGTGCCTACCTCACCACCCGGCTGGGTGGCGGCGCCAGCGCAGACCTTTACTGGCTGCATTATCGCAATGATCGGGCCACTTTCGGCGGCGTGACCGGTGCGGAACGGCGCGAAACCTATGGCCTGCGCCTGTTCGGCAAGCGTGGCCGCCTGGCGTGGAACTGGGAGACGATGATCCAGCGTGGCCAGTTTGCCGGCTCGGCCATTCGCGCGTGGTCACAGGCGACCGAGACCTCGCTGTCCTTTCCAGAGCTGCGATACAGGCCAAGGCTGCGACTGCGCGCCAATATCGCCAGTGGCGATGCGCGGCGCGGCGATGGCAGGCTCGGCACCTTCAACGCCATGTTTCCAAAGGGCAAGTACTTCGGCGAACTGTCCCCGATCGGCCCCCGCAACATCGTCAACCTGCATCCCAGTTTGGATCTCGATCTTGGCCACAAGGTCAGTCTCGACATTTCCGGCATCGCGTTCTGGCGCCAGACGACCGGCGATGGCATCTATGATGTTCCAGGCCAGCTGATCCGCGCGCCCGGAAGCAGCAGGGCCCATCACATCGGCAAGCAAGTGGAAATGGTGGTGGGCTGGCAGGCCACGCCCGTCCTGTCCTGCGCTGCATCGCTCTCGCTTTTCGTGCCGGGCGCATTCCTGCGCGAGACCGGGCCTTCCCGACCGATCAGGATGGCCGGCCTGGAAACGATGCTGAAATTCTGACCGGGCCCGCCTTCAAGGTCGTGGCCCAGGCCATAAACTCATGAAGGGCACCATCGAGGTTTGAGGCAAGTCGGCCAGGTGCAAGGAAGGAGGGCGCTGGAACATGTCGATATTTCACGCCCGACTGACGCGGCAGATGGCCGTTTTGATCAAATCCCGAAGGGACGTCAGAATGGCTTCCATCTCGGGCCGAAACGCCCTTGCAGGGTCGACCAGCCCCTGCGGCAGACCTTTCGGCCCGATATGTTCGCCATTCTGACGCCTCGATGGTGCCCTTTATGAGTTTGCGGCCTAGAACTTCGCGCCGAAACCGGCGGTGACCTGCGGCCCCGGATAATAAACCGAGAAGGCCGCGTTTGAGTATCCCAGCGTGGTCCGGATCGGGGCGTTGGTGGCGTTGAGCATGGTCAACGTCAGTCTGAAGCGATCCTGCCAGCCGGGAATGCGATAGATCAGCGACAGGTCCAGCTGGCCGCGCGGATCGGCGTACTGTGCCAAATCGAGCCCGTTGAGCGGTCCGTTCACAGCCACGGTGCGCCCCACCCTGTCATAGCGCGCACTGGCGGATACCGCACCGCGTTCATAGAACAGTTCGACCGCCCCGGACCAACGCGGCACGCCGGGCGCCACAAGCCCGGATTGCGAACTTTGTGCAAAGTGGCTCGCCGAAACGGTAATCCCTGCGCCCTTGGCCAGATGGTCGAGCGGCTGGGTCCACAGCATGTCTATCCCGCGCAGGGACAGGCTTTGCAGGTTTATCGGGCGGGTCAGCGAGATGGGCAGGTCCGCCACCGGAATGCCCGTCTGGAAGGATCGGTCGTTCAGCACGTTCTGCTGGGTGGAGGACAGCGCGCCAAACGGGATGCCCAGCGATGCAAAGCGCACGCGCGTCGATTGCACCACCGTGAAGCCATCGATGCTGCGTGAAAGGGCGGACAGGCTGAACAGGCCGACACCGCCCGTATACCATTCGATGCCAGCGTCGAAGTTGGTCGATGTGTAGGGCCGAAGCTGCGGGTTGCCCGCGGCCGCAATCTGGGCGGAGGAATCGGTGAACACCGTGCTTGGCAGCAGTAGCGCCGGATCGGGCCGGCTGAGAGTGCGGGCGAACGCTAGCCGCAGGTTCACGCGGTCGTTCATCCTCGCCACCACATTGCCCGATGGCAGCCAGTTGGCATAGCTGCGGCGCGAACCGATCGTCACCACCTCACCATTAAGCAGCGCGACACCCACGACATCCTGCCGCGTATCCACGCGGCGCAGTCCGATGTTCGCCCGCACGTCGCGCCCAAGCAGCCGGACGGAGCCGCTCGCCTGCACATAGGCCGCCAGCACCCGCTCGCCGATGTCGCCCGGCGGGTTGCCGCCAACCTGCGTGGTTGCCAGCGGCGCCGCATCCGAGAACGCCTGATACCCCGTATCGCGCTTCAGGGCGGCAAAGTCGGGAGCAATGAACTGCGTGTAGCCAACGCCGCCGGAGGACAGGTGCCCGAAATCGACGATCGGCGCGCGGGACAGATAGCCGGCAATTGCCGAATTCGGCACGCTGCCTTCAATGCCGGTGCAACCCGCGCCACAGACGGCAAGCTGGTAGGCGGCGCTGTTGTCGTACGATCGGATCTGACGCCGGCCGAGATCATAGGCGGCACCCGCCGCCAGGGACAGCTTCCGGTCGCCAGCAATCACGTCCACACGCGCGCTGTCGGTCCGGGTCTGCCGCGTGATGTTCTGGATGTTGAGGCGCGACCACTGCCAGCCGAGCCCGGGATCGCCAAGGTCGCGGTTGGCGGTGATCAGCGGCTGCACAGCCTTGCCCGTGTTGTCAAACAGGACGTCGATGCCCGATTGCATGGGGGTCTGGAACAGGAACGTGGGTTGTTCACGCCTGAAAGTGCTGCGGCTTGTCCGGGCATTCGCTTCGATCCTGAAATCGGGCGCAGCCTGCCACGTGACCTCGCCACCGACCATATGGAAGCGGGCGTGCTGGTCATACAGCGTTTCTTCGGCAAGAAAGGCAGAGTTCGCGAACAGGCCCGATGTGATGACGTTGTTGCGATCGATGGTGAGGCCGATCGGCACCATCCCGCCGGTGGACTGCGCCGTCTTTCCGGGCCCTGAATTGCGAACGTACCATTGCATGCCAAGGTGTTCGTAACTGCGTGATCCACTGGCCAGCAGGCCATCGAACGCGATCCGCAGCCGGTCGACCGGTTGCCATTCCAGCGCCGCCATCGCCGCCGTCCGCCTCCGCGTGCCCGACAGGGCGAGCTGGCGGGCGAGACGCGGCAGCAGCCCGGCGCTGATCTGGGGCAGCGACAGGCCCGAGGTGGCGGCCAGGTCCACCGGATCGCCAGGTCGCAGTCCATGGCCGGTGCTGGCCGGAACCACCGATGCATAGCTGAAGCCGTTGCCCGTATCCCCCGGCAATGCGCAGCCCGGGCCGCAATCCGGCACGTTGGCATCGGTCCAGCCAATGCTCTCGAAACCATCAACCCGCTGTCGCGTGCGCTGCGCGGCAAGCCCCACCAAGAGGCCGAACCGCTTGCCCGACCAGTTCGCGATCAGCGCCCCGCGCGGGGAAACCGTCCGGTTCGATCGGGCGTATTGCGCCTGGCCGCTGGCGGTTACCTGAAAACCGGGCCGGTCCGAAGGCCGCAGGGTGCGCAGGTCAACCGTGCCGTTCACCCCACCTTCGGGCATCGCCGCTTCCGCCGCGCGGGCGACGTCCACCCGCGCGAAGAATTCCGCTGGCAGCAGATCGAAATCGACCCCGCGACCACGCGATCCGCCATTGGTGCCACCGTCCGATGCAACCTGCAGCTGTGCGCCGTTCAGCAGCACCCGCGCGAATTCCGGTCCCAGCCCCCGGACCGAAACCTGTACCCCTTCCCCGGTCATATCCCGCACCAGCCGCACGCCTGGCAGACGATCGAGAGCCTCGGCCACGTTCGCTCCGGATGTCCGGGCCAGATCTTCCAGCGTCAGGGTATCCACCGCAACGGTCGCTTCGTGCCTGCGTTGCAAGGCATCCAGCAACGAACTGCGCAGACCGGTAACCACAATGGCCTCGCCCGGCCCTGCCTGGTCCGCGCGCAACCCATCGGCAGAAAAGGTTTGCGCCGATGCCTGGTGAGTCAGCGCAAGCGACGATGACGCCAACGCCAGCGCCCGGGCTGCCACGGCCAGCGGGCGAGAACTCACGACGGGCACGGTGCCGACTCCCTTTGGTGCAACGCGCTATAGGCGCACTCTCGTCGCACCGCGCCTCCTTTCTTTGGCGGATTGCGGCGGCATGCGGGCTGTCGCTGATCGACAGACGGCTTGAACAGGCCCGGCACCGGGCAACAAAATGTTACGATCGGGAACGCAACCTGCAAAGCAGGCCATCTAGGTAGGCTGGGCAAAGTTCAGACCAGAGCAAACCGATGCCGACCCTTTCGATCGTTGCCCCAGCCTTGGCCCCTGCGCCTGCGGTCATGCCCGCCACCTTCTGCGCGAATGCCGTCCGCGCAGTGGCTTGCAACGCTGATCCCGGCAACACCCGCCGCTCGCGACCCACAAACACCAAAGGCGAAGAGGCACAAGCGCAACTTGCCGCGCCGAAGGAGCAAACGTGATGCATGGAATCGTTGCCCTCATAGCCAGCACTGCCGCAATCGCGATTGCCGCCCCGGCCCTTGCCCTTGAAGAACTGCCGCGCGGCCTTGCCCGGCTTGGACCTGAAACAGTCGCACGCGCTGTGCGGATGACCGACGATCCGGCCCAGCGCATTACGGTGATGTCTACTGCGGATGCCTGGTCTCAAGGTCATGCGCTGCAGGGCGCCTATGCCACCGACGTCCACCTCAAAGCCGTGGTTGACCGCGTGACGCGCAAGGCGCGGTGGCAGGTCTGGCATGAACTTGAGTACCAGGGCGCGGAACGGCGGTTTTCCGGCGTCACATATCTGCTGGGGGCCAACAAGATTGAAACCCCGCTCACCAGCGTGGAACAGTGGACCGATTATTCGGTCGACGGCGATGGCTTCGGTCGCGATGCACGCCGTGCGCGGGTGGTGTTCGAACTTCCCGAGGATGTCGTCAGGCTGATTGCCGCCGGCTATCGCGCGGGCAGCCGCGAACCGTGGCGCCTTCAGTTCCGCGAGGCCGGCGGGGGGGATGTCAGCGCAGGCCTGGCTCCTGCCGAGGTGGCCGGCCTCGTGCTGGCCTTTGAACGCTGGCAGGCCCGCGGGTCCTGATCGGCTGCCGCGCTTCAGCCGGGAACCGCCGCGTTATGGACAAACCCCAAGCGATAGTGCCACTGACAGAGCCTATGCCGGCTGCATCGATTCTGTTGGTTGAAGATGACGGGCCCCTGCGCCTGTTGACTGCGCGTGCCCTGCGCGAACATGGCTATGCCGTGCGCACCGCCGCCACAGGCGCGGAAATGTGGGTTGCGCTGGAAAGCGAGCCGGCAGACCTGCTGGTGCTCGACATCATGCTGCCTGGTACCAGCGGGATCGAACTGTTCCGCCAGCTTCGCCGCAAAAGCGACGTACCCGTGATTTTCGCGAGCGCTCGCGGTAGTGAAGAAGACCGCGTGCTCGGGCTTGAACTGGGCGCTGACGATTATCTCGCCAAGCCGTTCAGCACCCGCGAACTCGCGGCACGGGTCAGCGCCGTGCTGCGCCGTCACGGCCGCGCAGAGGATGGCTCGGCAAGCCCCGGCACCAAGCGCAGCAGCACGATCCGCTTCGAAGGCTGGAGCCTGTCACTCAACCGGCGCGAGCTTCATTCACCCAGCGGCGCCATTGTCGACCTGACCGGTGCCGAGTTTGATCTGCTGGCCACCTTCCTCAGCAACCCGCAGCGCGTTCTTGGCCGCGAACGGCTGATAGAGCTGTCGCGCACGCGCCTGGCCGACAGTTCCGATCGCAGCATCGACGTGCTGGTCAGCCGCCTGCGCCGCAAGTTGACCGATGGCGGCAGCAGCGCTCCCATCGTCACCGTGCGTGGCGCCGGTTACATGTTCAAGGCCGAGGTCGTTTCGGATTGAAGCTGCGCCTGGGACCGACCGACTGGCGTCCGTTTCGCAGGTTCGGGCTGACCGAACGCCTTCTGGCGATCCTGCTCGTCGTCGTCACCATCGATTTCGTGGTCAACTCCGTGCTGTTTGACCAGGCCGGTGCATTCGCCCTGCGCCGCGATGACGCCACTCGCATTGCCGACAACGTCACGCTGGTCGGCCGCGCGCTCGATCGCACGCCGCCCGACAGACGCAGGGAGACCGCGCAGGCGCTCAGCACCGCGCGCTTCATTCTCGATTGGGCGCCCACCGCGCCCCTGCCCGTCACCGCAACGGCCAAGGGCAATGCGCTCTATGACCAGGTGGTGGGAATTGCCCCCGATCTTGCCCGTCACAACCTGCGCATGGAAACGCAGGCCCGTCGATCGCCGCAGCTCATCGACGGGTCGATCCAGCTCACTGATGGTTCGTGGGTCCGCTTCCGCACCCATGGCAGTGCAGCCTGGCAGTTCGACATGGCGCGCCTGTTGCTGCCCTCCGTGCTGCTCGGCGTGCTGGCATGGCTGCTGTTCCGGGTCACCTTGCGCCCGATCCGCGATCTGGTCCGTGCCACCCGGCGTGTTGGTTCCGCCCCGCCTGAGGAATTGCAGGAACGCGGACCGGACGAACTGCGTGACCTGATCCGCGCATTCAACCAGATGCAGCAGCGCATTTACCGTTCGCTGCAGGCCCGAACGCAGTCGATGCTGGCGATCGGCCACGATCTCCGCACGCCCCTTTCCCGCCTGCAGCTGCGCATAGAAAACGCTGATCTGGACGAACCGACAAGGTCGGCCCTGATGCGCGACACCGATGAGATGAACCATCTCCTCCGCTCTCTGCAAGCCTATGTCGATAGCGGTGCGGAAACGATCCCGCGTGAACGAATCGATCTGGCAGTCATGGCAACTACGCTTGTCGACACCGTGGCCGATGAAGGCGCCGACGCCACTTATGACGGGCCTGAACACCTTGAGGTCGTGGTGCGTCCGGTGGCCATTCGCCGCTCCATCTCCAACCTTATCGAGAACGCGCTTCGCTATGCCGGAAATGCCCGCGTCCGTGTGTGGGAAGAAGCCGGTGACGCCATCGTCGAAGTGGAGGACGATGGCCCGGGCATCCCTGAATCTCGCATGGGCGATGTGCTCCAGCCTTTCGTGCGGCTTGACAACGCACGCGGGCGCAGCACTTCGGGCATGGGCCTGGGCTTGCCGATTGTGCGCCGCGCCATCAAACTGGAAGGCGGCGTGCTTACCCTGGTCAACAGGCCGGAGGGCGGACTGCGCGTTACCATCCGGCTCCACGGCGCGACCGGTTGCCGCTGATACCGATTGAGCAACACTTTTAAACACTGCTGACAGATTCAGGCAAAGTCAGTCGTTTAAGCAGAAGATCGTTCGTGGCCAGCGTGCCGCGTTCGATCCTGATGGAGCCCCTTCTGCCGGACGTCCCCCAACATGGTCCGGCATCGGGGCCGGGCGAGCCCAAGGCTCGCCCGGCCCCGCTTTTTATGCACTTTTTGTGCATTGCAGCACTTTTTCGTGTTGGACCTACTTGCCAAAATTGATTGTTTCGCTATTCGGGGGTCTCCATCTTGATGAAGGCACCGCTTAGACGAGAGGCCGCACGCGATGGACGCAGGTGGAACGGAACCCAATCAGGGAGGACGTTCCAAAATGAAAAAGATCATGGCCGCCGCCGCACTCGCCTCTGCCGTGCTGGCTTCGACCCAGGCCCACGCGCAGGAAGAAGCGCCCGGCCCCGTCACCGTCTCGGGCAGCGTTGCGCTCGTTTCCGAATATCGTTTCCGCGGTGTTTCCCAGTCCGACCGCGCCATGGCGGTCCAGGGCGGCATCACCATCGCCCATGAAAGCGGCCTCTATGTCGGCACCTGGGGTTCGAACCTTGCCGGTTGGGGCACCTTCGGCGGCGCGAACATGGAGCTGGACCTGATCGCCGGCTTCAAGAAGACCTTCGGCAGCGCCACCGTCGATGTCGGCGCCACCTGGTACATGTACCCGAACGGCTTCGACAACACTGACTTCGTCGAACCCTACGTCAAGGTTTCGGGAACCACCGGCCCTCTCTCGCTGACTGCAGGCGTCGCCTATGCGCCGAAGCAGGAAGCGCTGGGTGCGTGGTACGCCGATGGTGCCGCCGCCGCATCGGGCGTCTACACCAACCCTGGCGACAAGAACGACAACCTCTACCTGTGGGGCGATGCCGCCGCCGGCATTCCCAACACCGGCCTGACGGTGAAGGCGCACATCGGCTATTCGAAGGGCAACGACGGCCTCGGCCCGTTCGCAACCTCGGTTGCCCCCACCGGCGAATACTGGGACTGGATGCTGGGCGCGGACTACGCGATCCCCACCACCCCGCTGACCCTCGGCGTGGCCTATGTCGATACCGACATCACCACCGCCAAGGCCGCTTACCTCCAGCCCAGCTTCTCGCGCGGGCAGGACGGTGTCGGTTCGATCGCCGGCTCGGCTGTGGTCGTTTCGCTGACCGCCGCGTTCTGATCGTTCCAGACGTCAAGACGCATGAAACGCCCCCCTGTCGCAAGGCAGGGGGGCTTTCTTTTGCTCGCGGCCCCAGCGCCGCGCACTCACCTGACCACTGAAATTCCCAAGACGAACCTGGCGCGCAAGGCGAACCTCGGCTTCGCGATCTAGCCTCGCAATCTGGCCGCTCAGTCGAGCCCCAGCTGCGTCCGGTCCACCAGCGAGGCCACCAGTTCCGCGTGCGATGCAGACAGCCGATATTCGGCATCCACCTGCCGCAACCGCGCATCGGCGGCAGATTCCTCGCGCAGGTTCACCAGGATGAAATCGCTGGCGCCCAGGTTGAAGCGCCGCCGCTCCGCATCGGCCATGCGGTTGGCAAGGCTCGCTTCGTCGGCTGCCAGGCTCGCCAGTCGGCCTGATCCGTCGACCTGCGTCTTCAGGTTGGCGATCTCGACCGACAGCTGCTGTTCCAGCAGGCGACGGCGATGCTCCAGCGCATCCGTCTCTGCCGCTGCCTCGGCGATCTTGCCTCGCGCCTGTCGCTGCTCCAGCGGCAGGCTGAAGCGCAGGCCGACGATGGCTTCTGTCGGTCGCCTGACAAAGGCCATCGGGCCACCCTCGCCAAAGTCCTTCGATCCTTCCACCCGCACATCCAGCCGGGGGCGCAGCTCGTTCTCGGCCAGTGCAGAGCGGGTTGATGCCTGCGACAGCCGCGTGACCAGCACCTGCATGTCAGGCCGCGCCGCGATCGCATCCTTTTCGCTGACGCTGCCCTGCGCCATCAGCCTTGGCAGGGTATCGGGCAGCTGGTCCACTGTCGGCACCAGCGGATCGCCATTCTGGTTGCGCAGGAACAGCGAAAGCGCATTGGCCTGCACCGCCAGGTCCTGCTCCGCCCGCGCCAGCAGCGATTGACGGCGCACGATGTTCTGCCGGTTCTCAACCGCCAGGATCGCCGGTCGTGCGCCCGCGTTTACCAGCTTCTCGATGGACTCCTGCCGTTCCGAGGCCAGCTGCAGCAGGTCGCGATAGATCTTCAGCCGCTGCCCCGCCGCCACCCATTGCTGATAGGCCTCGATCGCGCGCCGCTGCACGCCCACCGCCACCATCTCGCGCTCCAGCGTGGCCACGTCGGTATCCAGCCCGGCAATCGCCAGACGCCCGCGGCGTTCGTCGATCAGCCGGTCGCGCAGCAGCGAAAACACGGCCCCTACCCGCACCTCGCCCAGCCGGTTGGTCACCGATTTGCCCTCGTATCCGGGGAATGGCCCGAACGAGAGGCGATAGCCGCCGTAATAGCTGCCGCCGTTGTTGCTCAATGGCCGCGTCGCCTTGGCATCGATGGTGCCGCCATCATAGTACCCAAGCGCCCGCCACTGCGCATCGCCTTCAAACACCAGGTCATACAGCCCCTGTGCCGTCAGCAGGCGCGCGTCCGCCTGCCGCTCGCGCGCCACCGCTTCCAGGATCTGCGGCGCATGCGATGCGGAAGATGCCAGCACCTGCCGCAGGGTCAGCTCCTCGGCTTGGGCAGCAGAGGCGGCCTGCAGCATCAGCAGGCCGATCAGGAAGCGCTTCACTTGCCCTCCTCCTCATAGCCTTCCTTGGCCGAGTCCTTGCTCTTGCTCTTGTCGCCCTTGTCGCTCAGCGCCTTGCCCAGCCCCTTGCGCGGGCCGGGGCGTTCGCGCGGGGTCATCTCCAGCGGGAAATCGTTCAGCTGGCGCCACAGTTCATAGCCGACGCTCACCGTTTCCATCTGGATCCAGCCGCGCACCTTCGAACCCAACCGCACGAAGTTGGTATCCGGCCACGGCGCAGCGCCCGGCAGCGGCTCCACCAGCACGCGGAACAGCCCGTTGTCGAGCGCAGACGGGTCGATCGAGCGCACCCGCCCGTCGAACATGCCCTGCGCCACCGAAGGCCAGCCGCTGAACTGGATTGCCGGCCATCCTTCGAAGTTCAGCCGCACCCGCTGCCCGCGCCGCACCATCGCCACGTCCCGGCCGTCGATCTGCAGCTCCACCACGCGATCGGTCTGCTCGGGCGCCAGCGTCGCCAGCCAGTCGCCCGCACTCACCAGCGACCCGCCGACATTGGCGTTGATCGCCTGTATGCGCCCTTCGCGCGGCGCGCGCACCACCTGCATGGATTGCCGGTTCAGCGCGATGTCCACCCGGCTCAGCTTGGCCTTGGCCTCGGCCAGCTTGGCGGCGTGCTCGGCCACCTTGATCTGCGCGCTTTCATAGTCGCGCCGTGATGCCAGCCCCTCGCCATAGAGCGAGCCGGTACGCCCCACGTCGAGCCGCGCCACCGCCATCGCCTGCGCCACGGAATCGATCTGCGCCAGCACCTGTGCGCGCTCGGCCGCCATGCGCACCAGCACGTCGGGATCGTTGTCCACGATGCGGGCGATCGGATCGCCTTCCTTCACCGTCTGCCCGTCGTTGACGTACCACTTCTCCACCCGGCCGGGCAGCAGCGCGGTCACCTGCTGCACCCGATCATGCGGGTCCAGCGCGGTCACCACTCCCCGCCCCGGTGCGGTCTGCACCCACGGCACGAACAGCAGGAACGCAACCACCGCCGGGATGGTCAGCGTGATCATCCACGCCAGCGTGCGCATCACTCCCGGCGGGCGCATCGCCGCCAGCGTGCTGAAGCGTTCGGAATAGTGCGAGGCGCGGATCATGGGCGGATCTCCTTCGCCTGGCCGCCCATCGCCACGTGCCGGATGTCGTCGATCGTCCTCCCGCGGATCTGTTCGCGGGTGCCAAGCCACAGCCAGCCGTCGCGCTCCAGCCCTTCCGGCCGCCCGGTGAACTGCAGCACCGTCGTCCCCGCCTCGCGCATCTTGTCCAGCACCAGCTCCAGTCTGTCGGGCGGCAGCAGGTCATACAGTGGCGACAGCACCAGGATCTTCGGCTGCGAAAGCACCGCCCCCGCCAGCTTCAGCGCCATCGTCTCGCCCACGGCCAGCGGCCAGCCGAGCGGCGAGAGCATCGTGTCCATGCCCTGCGGCAGCTGCCCCACCCGGTCGGCCAGCGCCACCAGGTCCAGCGCATCCATCATCTCGTCATGCCGGTCCCCGCTCGACAGCGCCAGGTAATCGCGCACCGAAAGGTCCACGATCGTGGGCCGGTCCAGCACCACCACATCCGATCGCAGGCGCAGCATGTCATAGGTGCCGATATCCGCCCCGCCCACTGTCACAAGGCCACGGCTGGGCACGTCGAGCCGCTTGAGCAGCACCGAAACCAGCCGCTCCACGCCCGGTGCCGCCAGGATGCCCAGCTGCTCCCCGCTGGCGATGGCGAAATCAAGCCGCCGCTCGCCATGCTCCACCGCGCGAAAGCCGATGGCGCCATTGGGCAGGCCCGGCGCATCAGCCTTGGGCATGGTTTCCTGCGGCACGTCCCAGAACAGCGAAACTTCCTCCAGCCCGCCGACCAGGTCATAGAACACCTCCATATAGGTGCCGAGCTGCGCGATGCCGTAGAACACGCCTGAAAGGATCAGCTCCGCCGCCACCAGCTGGCCGATCGAAAGTTCACCCGCAATGATCAGCATCCCGCCGATGGTCAGCAGCCCCGCGCTGGCGCAGGCATACAGCAGCAGGAAGCAGATCGTCTGGGTAAAGCTGTAGCGGAAGTGCGTGCGGTGCTTGGCCACATAGTCGGCGGTCAGCGCCTCCGACCTGTCGATGGCAAAGTGCATATGCCGGCTGGACTTGTAGAAACCGTTGGAACTGCCCACCCCGTCCAGCCAGTGCGCGGCGGCGTGCTTGGAATGGCTGAGCGCGATGGCCGAGGCGAAGCCGCCGCGCGCCCACACGATGCAGACCAGCGCGATCAGCGACACCAGCACCACGTTGAACGCCAGCACGAAGGGGTGGTAGAAGCTCGTCACCACCAGCCCCACCACGCCCTGCAACACGATGGCGAAGCCACCCAGCAGCAGGCTCGTCAGCGCCTTCTGGATCGTGGCCATGTCGAAAAAGCGGTTGAACAGGTCACCCCGCCGCGCATCGTGGAAAAACGGATTGCGCGCATGCACGGCCCGCAGCGTGATTTCCGCCATCATCCGCGCAAAGAAACGGCGTTCGAACAGCGCCATGACATGCACGCGCAGCGCGCTCAGCAGGCCCGCCAGCAGCAGCAGGGTAAACAGGATCGCCGAAAGCGTGAACAGCGGCGCGGGCATGGCGATGTTCGCCACCGCGTTGATCAGCAGTTGCACCGAGATCGGCGTGGCGAGCGACAGCAGCGAGATTGCCGCGCCATAGACCAGCGCCATGCGCAGATACGGTCCATCAGGGCCGAGGATCAGGCTGATCCACCGCGCCACCTGCCGCATTCCCACGCCTTGCCCAATCGTTGACCCGCTTTCCGGCCCGGCCATTCGCCTTCCTTTTTGCAGTTGCGAAAGGCGTAGATAGACTGCGCCGATCTCACCGCAAGGTCACGCAGGACCCAGCAAGAAAAAGAAACATTCGGGACAAGAACCCGACAACGGTTTCCCCGGATTCCGACCCTCCTGCCTTGCTGGGCGTCGAAGATCGAATCTCGTTCCGTCACCCCATCGCCCAGCGGACAAGGTAGGGCAGGCCCAGCACGGCGCTAAGCCCCGCCGTACCCCAGCGAGCCAACCTGCGATCCTGGTGGTTCCACAATCCCAGCGCACCGGAAGCGCCGATCGCCCCCGCGCCGGGCACCCACAGCCCTACCAGGCCGGTCAGGCCAAACAGGCCCATCAGCCGCACCCCTGCGCCTGGCCTCGCCGGATCGGGCCTGTTGCGCAGGCCGGCAAGCCCCGCGAAGCCGATCAGCCCCAGCAGCCCGATCAGCGGTGCAGCGCTGTCCAGCATGTCGTTCATTGCTTTTTCTCTCCCGTTGCGCCCGCGGTTGGCCGCAGGTCCCTGTTGCAAAGGCCAATTTCACCGCCCCGCCCCGCAGCCTACCCAGTCTCGCAATTCCAAGCGAAAGGACAAGATGATGGAGCGGGTAACCCTGTTCGGCTGGCTGGATTTCGAAGGAAAGGATGTGACCGCAATCCTGCGCGGCGCCACCCACCTGATCGCCCCCACCTATGAAGAGCCCGGCTGCATCCATTATGTCTGGACCGCGGACCCGGTGCAGCAAGGGCGCATGTGGGTGTTCGAGGAATGGGAATCGGTGCAGTCCCTCACCGATCACCTTGCCGGCCCGCTCTATCGCCAGATGGCGGACTATCTCTTCGCCTCGGGCATGACCGGGGCCGAGGTCGACAAGTACCGCGTCGTCCAGAAGCAGGGCGTCTATGATGGCGAAGGCACCCCGCGCGCGGATTTCTTCTGAGCGCCGGGCGTCCGACTGGCCTCTCGACGGAAAAGCGCCGGAGGTTTCCCCCCGGCGCGTTCCCTGCTGCGGCCCACCGGTCATGGGCCGCCCCCTGTTCAGATCAGAACTTGAAGCCAGCGGCGATGCCGTAGCGGCGCGGTTCCAGCGTGAAGATGTTGGTGAACAGGCCCGATGACTGGTCGGTCACATAGAGGCCGGTCGTGGCGTTGTTGTTCCAGATGTTCTGGATGAACCCGCGCAGGTACCAGCGGCTGTCCTTGCCGTTCACCTGGATCTGCGCGTTGCCCACCAGATAGGCCGGGATGCGGTTGATGGCGCCGTTGAAGATCGTGCCATAGCTTTCGCCAGTAAAGTTCAGGTCAAAGCGGGGCGTGATCGAGACGTCACCGGCGTGCAGCGTGTATTCCGCGCCGGCTGACCACTTGATGGTGGGTGCCTGCGGCAGCTCGTTGCCGCGCACGTTCTTGGCGACGCCACTGGTCACATCGATCCCGCCGAACAGGCCACCGATATTCGCAGCCTGGCCCGCCAGCACATTACAGATCGAGAAGGCACCCGTTGTGTTCGTGCTCGGAATCGCTGTCGTACCTCGCAGGCCAATTGCACCGTTTACGGTGTTCACAAAGGTGTTGGCCGCAGCCGCACTGCCAACTTTGCTGGTGACGGCGCAGTTGGAACCCAGCGTGATGTCCTTGATGATCACCGTGTCGTCACGGCCTGCCGAAACGTCGCGCGGATCGATGAAGAACTGGTCGCCCTTTACCTTGGTTTTCAGGTAGCTGGCGTTGATGTTCACACGGAAATCGCGGGTCGGAGAAATGATTGCCTCGGCCTCGATGCCATAGATGTCGGCATCGATGTTGTCGTTGACCGAGGTGCGCGAGATGATGCGGCTGAGCTGCAGGTCCTTGTACTTGTAGTAGAAGGCCGAAAGGTTCAGCTGCATCGCGCCGAAGCGGTTCTTCGATCCGATTTCAAATGCGTCCACCTACTCTGAGCGGAAGGTGTTGTTCACATCCCCCACCGAGAGCGGCGGGTTGATGCCGCCCGACTTGTAGCCGCGCGAATAGGACAGGTAGACCAGGTTGTCGGACGAGATCTGGTAGTCCAGCACCGCTCGTCCGGTCATCTTGCTGAAGGTAACCTTGTTCTCCTGCCACGGCTCGATCGCGATTGTGGACTTGTCAAAGTCGGCTGTCGCCCAGTTCAGGGCCTGGGTGATGTCGCTTACACCGAACGGCGCAAAGATGGCGTTGCCACCGGTGAATTCGGTTGAACGTCCATCGCTGAACAGCAGCGTGCGCGCCTGCAGCGTCTTGGAGTCGTGGTTGTAGCGCCCGCCCAGCGTCAGCTTCAGCTTGTCGCTGAACTTGAAATAGGCTTCGCCGAAGATGCCATAGCTGTTCAGTGTCGCCTTGCGCGAATCCGAATGATAGAAGGGCGAGGGACGGAACACAGGGATGCCGCCGGTCGCGCCCGAAGCCGCGGCCGCCGCGCCGAGGATGCCCGAGGCGTAATCGAGGCCGAAGGCATTGACGAAATAGTCGTTGTTCTTGGTCTCGCCGCGCACATAGTTGGCACCAAGCAGGAAGTTGAACATCCCGTCGAAGCTGCTGTCGATGTGCCCTTCGGCTGCCCACTGCGTGTACTTCAGCCCGGATTCGTCGAAATCGAGCGAAGTCGGCGCGCACAGCGCCTTGCCTTGGCCGTAGATGCCCACGTCGTTGTAATCGACATCGGACTGGCAGATGTTGCCGGTCGGGCCGTTGGGGATCAGCCGGTCGGCGATGGGCTTGAAGAACGTGCCAAGGCCCGGCGCATTGGCAAACGCCGCCAGCGCAAAGAGCCCAGGATTGCCGACATAGCTGTTTTCAACCGCAAGGTTGTAATCGGTCCGGCTGCGCACTTCGTTGCGGGTATAGCCGCCGGTGAAGCTGAAGTTCAGCTGGTCGCCCAGCTTCTGCTGCACTTTCAGCTGATAGACCTCCTCCTTGGCGAAGTAAGTCGGCAGGTAGTCGATGTTGACGGTGCGGGGATCAGTCGGATTGACCACGCCGGTGAACTTGTCCGGGCCATAAAGGCTGCCAAGCCCCAACGCTGCGAAAGCCGGGCTGACAGCGATGCCCATGAACTCGTTGGAGCTGATCAAGCCGGCCAATGTCGCATTGCCGTTGGTGGTTTCATTGGCAAGCCGGTCGGGCAAGCAGCCCAGGATGCCGGTAGGGTCGCGATGGCAAAGCTGCTTCTGGATGCGGCTGCGATCATCATCTTCGCGGAAGTAGTACGCTGAAAGGTCTATCGTGGTGTTCGGGCCCGGCTCCCAGCGCAGTGATCCGCGGATCGCAAACATGTCACGGCCGTCGATGCGGCTGTCGGTGTTGATGTTGTAGGTATATCCGTCGCGCTTGTTGTACAGGCCTGCCACGCGCAGGCCCAGCGTCTCACCGATTGGCACGTTGATCATGCCGCGAATGCGATACGAATTGTAGTTGCCGTATTCGGCTTCACCCGATGCGGAAAAACCGCTCAGGTCGGGCTTGGCGGTGATCACGTTGACCACGCCCGAGGTCGCGTTGCGGCCAAACAGCGTGCCCTGCGGGCCGCGCAGCACTTCCAGCCGTTCAAGATCGAAGAACTCGGTTTCGAACAGGCGGCTCGAAACCATCGGCATGTCGTTCAGGTGGATGCCGGTGGCGGTGTCGCAAGATGCGCCCACGCACAGGTCGCCGATGCCGCGGATGGTGAAGCTGGAACTGGTGAAGTTCGTCTTGGTGAACGTCACGTTCGGCAGCGAGAGCTGGAGATCGCTCGAATTGTTGATCTGCTGCTTCTTGAGCATTTCCGACGAGAACGCCGACACCGCAATCGGCACGTCCTGCAGGCGCTGAGACTGGCGCTGCGCGGTCACGATGATTTCCTGGATGCCGTCGGGTTCGCCGGCCGCATCCTGCGCAAAGGCCGGGTTTGCGATGGCGGCAACGCACACGCCAGCGAGCAGGGAAAGCTTGCCCCTCATAGTACAGACCTCTCTCTCCAGCGGAGCCCGTCGTTCTCGCGGGCTTCCGAAACGCAGGACATATCCGGCGAAGTTAGTTGTCAACCGGTTATTTAAAATCTGCCGTTTACGTAGCGGAAACTGGTTACAGCTGTGACCTTCAAGCTACGATCGAACGCGAACGCCCGAATCAGGTTGGCAGGGTTTGACGTTACGATGTGAATCTCGTATCCCAATATCACATCGCAATGTGAAAGACGCGAATCATGTCCAGTGACCTCATCGACCGTATCCGTCGACTCGTTACCGAAGGCGGCATGTCCCGCTCAGGGCTTGCCCGTGCTGCGGGGCTCCACGCCAACACCCTGCGTGACGTGACGCTGGACAGCTGGAACCCTACAGCAGACACCCTGGCCAAGCTTGAGCGCGTGCTGACCGAAGGTGACGACGCGCCGGCCCTCGTGCCGATCGAGGAGATCATCGAGGAAGCCCGCAACGGCCGGATGTTCATCCTGGTGGATGACGAGGACCGCGAGAACGAGGGCGATCTCGTCATCCCCGCGCAGATGGCCACGCCCGATGCGATCAACTTCATGGCCACCCATGGCCGCGGGCTGATCTGCCTCACCCTGCCCCGCACCCGCTGCGAACAGCTGGGGCTGGAACTGATGAGCCGCAACAACGGCACCCGGCACGAAACCGCCTTCACCGTTTCGATCGAAGCGCGCGAGGGCGTGACCACCGGCATATCCGCTGCCGACCGCGCCCGCACCGTCTCGGTCGCCATCGATGCCTCCAAGACCCGTGACGACATCGTCACCCCTGGCCACGTCTTCCCGCTGATCGCCCGCGATGGCGGCGTGCTCGTCCGCGCGGGGCATACCGAGGCCGCAGTCGATATCTCCCGCCTTGCCGGTCTCAACCCCTCGGGCGTGATCTGCGAGATCATGAAGGACGATGGCACCATGGCGCGGATGGATGACCTTGTCCCCTTCGCCCGCCGCCACGGGTTGAAGATGGGCACGATCCGCGACCTGATCGAATACCGCCGCCGGAACGACCACCTGGTGGAGTGCATCAGCCACGCCCCCTTCGAATCCGATTACGGCGGGGACTGGACCATTCGCACCTATCGCAACAAGGTTGATGGCTCCATCCACCTCGTCCTGCAGAAGGGTGCCGTCGAAGCCGACAAGCCGACACTTGTCCGCATGCACGGCATGTCGATCTTTTCGGACGTGCTTGGCCAGCCCGGTCCGCGCAAGCGCATCCTGCAGCGCGCGATGGGGGAGATCGGCAAGACCGGTTCCGGCCTGATCGTGCTGCTTATGCCTGATGCGCCCGACCAGCTGATCAAGGAAACCTCCGGAGCGGGTGGTGACAGCATGGACCTGCGCAGCTACGGCATCGGCGCGCAGATCCTGGCCGACATGGGCGTGCACGACATGATCCTGCTGACCAATGCCCACCGCAACGTGGTCGCCATCGAAGGCTACGGCATCAACATCGTCGGCGAACAGCCGATCTCCGTGGAGTAACTGTACCGTGGCCAAGTTCCTGATCGTCGAAGCCCGTTTCTACGACCATCTCAACGACATGCTGGTCGCCGGCGCCAAGGCCGCGATCAAGGCCGCCGGGCACCAGGCGGAAGTGCTCACCGTGCCCGGCGCGCTGGAGATCCCGGGCGCCATCGCCCTGGCTGACCAGTCGGGCGACTACGACGGCTATGTCGCCATCGGTGTGGTGATCCGCGGCGAGACCTATCACTTCGAGATCGTGGCGGGCGAAAGCGCGCGCGGAGTGATGGCGCTGACCATGGACGGCCTGGCGATTGGCAACGGCATCCTGACCGTGGAGAACGAGGCGCAGGCGCTGGTCCGTGCCGACCCGGCGCAGAAGGACAAGGGCGGCGAAGCGGCCAAGGCGGCGCTGGCCCTCCTCGCGCTGCGCGAGAAGTACGCCTAACCGGCGTCGAAGAACTCGTTCAGGCCCCACGGCGCGTAGGGCCCGATCACCAGCTGTTCGAACACCCCGGCGCCGGTCTCCCCGGCGCTGGTGGTGACCCGGCACACGATCTGCACGTGCAGGTTGTCCAGCGTCTGCGCCATCGGCTCCACCGCATCCAGCACGATATCCTCGCGCTCCACGGCCAGCGGCCCGTGATACAGACCGTGCCCCCACTTCGGACTGGTGTAGCCCAGCCCCTTCATCTGGAAGCGCACCAGCGGCTCGAACCGCAACTCCAGCGGGCCGTCGGCGCCCTGCACCGTAAGCGCACCGCGGGACGGCCAGCGCGTGCCGGGCTGCATGGTGCTGTCCATCGTCGCGGCGGGCGTCTCGAAGAAACCGTCGTGCCCCGCCCCATCCGGCGCGATCACCGCGCGGGTGTTCCACGGCGCGCCGTGCCGGTCGGCATTGATGTGGAAGAACAGGCTGCGGGCGGGCAGGTTGACCGGCGTCCATTGCCAGAAGAACTGCGGCGTCACCCCGTGGCCGTGTGGCTGCGCGTCGCTCGTCCCGACAGGACGCACGCCCCAGCTGCGGTCGCGCGTACCCGCCGTCCCCGCCGCCAGCGCCTCGCGCACACCGTCCACCTCGATCCAGCCTTCGTAGTGCCCATTCTGGGTCAGCCGGGTATAGTCCATGAATGTGCGCGGGCCGATGCGGTGGATGAAGCGCGGCTCCTCGATGGGAAAGGCGCGGCCGGTAAAGCGAATCTCCGCAGCGATACCCTCCCCCTCAACCCGCACCGCCAGCTGCCGCAGCGGCTCCACCACCTCGATCGAGATCGGGCCGACGCTCAGGTCCATCCGCTCCATGTTCAGCTCGCGCGAGGCGTGGACGCAGTGCTGCACCCCGTTGCGGATCACGCAGAAGTGTGCGTCCGCCACGTTGAGGTGCGGGTACACGCCAAAGGCCGCGGCGAAGAAGCCCGAGCCATCGGGGGCATAGCCGTTGAAGAAGTAGCGGTCGTAGAAGTTGCGGTCGGTGCCGGCATAGGCCACCGGCTCGCTCGTCTGGTGCAGTGGAAAGTCGTCGCCCCTGGTCAGCATCGTCCAGTCTCCAGAAAGGCGCTGAGCGCGCCGATGCCGTCATGCTCGGCGGCCAGTTCGCAGGCGCCGCGCGCCATCGACAGGAAGTTGGCGTCGCCGCGCTCGGTCCGCACCACGAAGGCGCTGGAAAATACCGCGGTGGACACGCCATGCAGCGCGCCGATGCGATAGCGGTTCCACAGCCCCGCCCGCGTCGTCGGCGCCCCACGCCGGGTCATCTCTGCGGCATAGAGGTCCAGCAGTTCCGCCTCGTGCGGGCGGCGCAGCGCGCTGCCGATGCCGCAGCCCATGAAGTAGCCCAGATCGTTCATCGCACAACCGGGGGAGCAGGTCTGCCAGTCCACCACCGCGATTGGCTCCACCCCACTGCGGATGTCGAACAGCATGTTGTCCAGCCGGAAGTCGCCGTGGGTCAGGCCCTGGTCTGGCAGTTCTCGGTGGAAGAAGCCCTCGGCCAGCGCGTCCAGTCGGTCAGCCACTGCCATCAGCTCGGGCGCGAGCAGCCCGTCGTAGCGTTCGCGGAACACGGCGTGGGCCTGGTGGTAGAGCGTGACAATGTGGGCCAGCAGCTCGGGCGGCAGGCGCAGCGCGGGCTCGCTGACCACCGCCGGCAGGTTGCGGGTGGGCGCGTGGATCGCCGCCGCCTGCACCACTGCCGCCCGCGCATCGGCGAGCGAGCAACCTTCCAGCTGGTTGCCTCCGCGCGCAGGGCCGAGATCTTCGAACAGCAGCACGAATTCCGCGCCCGCCGCGTCGATCTCCGCAGCGAAGACGCAGGGTACGCGCACGTCGAGCAGCGGAGCGACATGGCGGTAGAAGTGCACCTCCTTGGCATAGAGGCGCATGGTCGCGGCGGTGTGGCGGCTGGTGGGATCGGTCGAGGCGAACTTGCCCGCCAGTGTCACCGGGGCCGCGCAGGGCCGATCGTATGCCAGCGTGAACCGCGCCGTTTCTCCCACTTGGCCGGTGCCGATGGGTTGCCAGCCCAGCCCGGTGATTCGCGCCTCGCCCAGCAGCCCCGCGGCGCGCAGATGGCCTTCGATCCAGCCGGGAGTGACCTCTCCGGGGTTGCGTGGAAATGCGTCCATATTTCTCTCCCGCAGCTAGGCTGGCAGAGAGCGGGCACGTTGTGAAGCGATATTTAACCGACCGCTTAAGGCGCCCCGATGGAACCGGCGGCGAAACCGCGCCGTTCCATCCCGGCCGCGACAACGACAACAGGAGACCGGTATGGACGGCCCGCTGGAATGGTTCGGCGCGATCGGTGCGATCGTGGCCGCGGCGATGATCGCGGCGGACCTCGGCCGGCGCTGGACCGGCTGGGGCTTCGTGCTGTTCATGGCCGTGTCGATCGCCTGGATCGTCTCGGGCCTCACTAACCAGACCATGCCCATCGCCGTCCAGAACGCCCTGCTGCTGGCGGTGAACGCCTGGGGCGCGTGGCAATACCTGCTGAGCCCCACCAAGAAGCGCGAGATCGAAAAGGCTGAGGAAATCGCCGAGGAAGCGAAGGAGAACATGAAGGCCGAGGACCGCGCGATTGGCTGATGACCCGTTGGGAAGCGGCGGGGCGAGGTTGACACAGTTGACACTGTCCAATGGGTGAAATCGGGTGGCGGCGCTGAAGGGCCGAATTCGTCGGGAATCGCCGCCGGCCCATCGCGCAGAAAATGCCGCGATACCCGTGACTTGCGCCATGACGCTTGACCATTTCAAAGAACATATGAGGAACATAACTTCGTCGCGCAGTGTAGGAAAGCGGAATTTTTTAATAACGGACGTGTCTGTTATCAAAGGCTTCGCGGCGGTGTCTCGTCCGGAGCGTTGGATGAGAGTTCTCTCGCAGGGACGCAGGGACGAAGGTGAGCGCCGGGGAGAGACGAATTGGGGCGGCCGTCCGTGCCAACGCGTCAATCCCACTGAACGTTGGTGGGCTCTGTGCTCAGCGACACCTCAACGAGCCGGCGAACCTCAGTTGCTGAAGGAAAGAGGCTATCCACCGGGCGATCAGGAAAATGTGAGGCTGGTCGGACTCCGTGTTGGCTGGTCCTGCAGGTTGCCTTGAACCCTTTCAGCCATTCAGGCTGAGAGCAGCGAGCGATACAAGGAATGCAAAGGTCTGCCGCACTTGGTTTTCCCCTCCGCACATTCGGAACCGGCTGTAACCGACACGAACATGAGCTGTCAGCCCCATGTCGGATTGGTGTGGCGACAAATCGGTGATCCGGAGAGATGCTGTGCAAGGCCATAGCAGTTAGCGGAAGCGCGCGGTGTCTCGAATTCGCTCGACACGAGCGGGGTCTTTGCAGTCTCCTTTCTCTCGGCAGACTCTGCGAGAAATTGTACCATTGGCTTCGCATTTCAGCGCCAACCGAGGGCGAGACCTGACCGACTGGAGATTCAACCGCCTTCGGTCGTCATTGCAAGCCGCCGAACGTGGGTGCGGCATGCAGGGGCAGCTTGTGCCCGCTCTGGATTGCTTCGTCGGCTTTGCCTTCTCGCAACGACGAGGTTGGGTTTTTGGTGTCTCGATACGCGCCCTCGCCCCATCCAGGTGCGCATGAGGGGCGGGTTTCAGGATACGAAAAGGGGCGCTGTTACGCACCCCCTCCGTCAGCCTGCGGCTGCCACCTCCCCCAGCGGGGGAGGATCGTGGTCGGCCTTACCCGGCCAAACGCCCGAACGCGCCCGCGCCGGCGTAGGCGGCGTTGCGGCCGAGTTCTTCTTCGATGCGGATCAGTTGGTTGTACTTGGCCAACCGGTCCGAACGGGCGAGCGAGCCGGTCTTGATCTGGCCGCAGTTGGTGGCGACGGCGAGATCGGCGATGGTGGCGTCCTCGGTTTCGCCCGAGCGGTGGCTCATCACCGCGGTGTAGCCGTTGCGCTGGGCGATGGAGACGGCTTCGAGCGTTTCGGTAAGCGTGCCGATCTGGTTGACCTTGACCAGCAGCGAGTTGGCGAGGCCCTTGCCGATGCCCATGGTCAGGCGCTTGGGGTTGGTGACGAAGAGATCGTCACCCACCAGCTGCACCTTCTTGCCGACCTTGGCGGTGAGCGCGGCCCAGCCTTCGAAATCGTCTTCGCTCATGCCGTCCTCGATCGACTTGATCGGATAGGCATCACACAGCGCGGCGAGATAATCGGCCATGGCTTCGGGCGAGAGCGAGAGGCCTTCGCCGCTGATTTCGTACTTGCCGTTCTTGAAGAATTCGGTGGCGGCGCAGTCCAGCGCCAGCACGATATCGGTGCCCGGCTTGAACCCGGCTTTTTCGATCGAGGCCATGACGAAATCGAGCGCATCGCGGGTGCTGGCGATATTGGGGGCAAAGCCGCCTTCGTCACCCACGCCGGTGGCGAGGCCCTTTTCATGCAGGCCCTTCTTCAGGGTGTGGAACACTTCCGCGCCCCAGCGCACGGCTTCGGCCAGCGAGGGCGCGCCGACCGGCATGATCATGAATTCCTGGAAGTCGATCGGGTTGTCGGCATGTTCGCCGCCGTTGATGATGTTCATCATCGGCACCGGCAGGACATGCGCGGAAACGCCGCCGACATAGCTGTAAAGCGGCAGGCCGCGCGCATCGGCCGCAGCCTTGGCACAGGCGAGGCTGGTGCCGAGGATGGCGTTGGCGCCAAGGCGGCCCTTGTTCTCGGTGCCATCGAGTTCGATCATGGCAAGATCGAGGTCGCGCTGATCTTCGGCGTCCATGCCGGTGAGCAGTTCGGCAATATCGCTGTTCACGGCGGTGACGGCCTTGGTCACGCCCTTGCCCAGGTAGCGCGTCTTGTCTCCATCGCGCAGTTCGACCGCTTCATGCGCGCCGGTGGACGCGCCCGAGGGCACGGCAGCGCGGCCGAACGAGCCGTCTTCGAGCAGCACGTCCACTTCGACAGTGGGGTTGCCACGGCTGTCGAGGATTTCGCGCGCGTGGATATCGATGATCGCGGTCATGGCTTGCTCCCTGAAGAGCCGGAATACGGCGCACCGTGGCGCACGTCCGGCGGAATTAGGCTCTGGACATCGTTGGTTTGCCGCGCTCCTATCGGCTGGAACCCGCGCAGGCAAGCCGCGTTAACCCCGAAACCGCAACCGGGTGCATTGCGAATACGCATGTGCAACACCAAGTGCCTTGGGCTAAGCTCGCACAGCGCGCGCCGGCCCGCAGAATCGCATCAGAAGGAATGTCTCCATGGCTGACATCGACACCACCACGAAGGCCCCGACGGCTCCGGACGTCCCAGCCATCCCGCTGAGCGATGGCGCCGCCGAAAGCACCGCATCGGCAAACCTTAGCGAGGCCAAGGGCCGCTTTGGCAAGGCGATCGAAGAGGCCAAGGCCGGCGTTGAAGCGCTGAAGGGTGAGGCGCTGGACCGCACTGCCGCGGCGAAGGAAAAGGCCGCCGGCGCCGCCAGCGACTGGACCGAGCAGGCCAACGCCTTTGCCGTGCAGGCCAAGGAAAAGGGCCTGGAACTTGCCAAGCAGGGCAAGAGCAAGGCCAGCGACGCGCTGGGCCTGCTGGGCAACACGATTTCCACCAGCGCAACGACGATCGACGAGAAGCTGGGCGTGCAATACGGCGATTATGCCCGCAGCGCGGCGCGCAGCGTGCAGGAAGCCGCGGCGAGCCTGGAATCCAAGGACTTTGCCGAGCTGGGCGAGGACGTGAAGAGCTTTGTGCGCAAGAGCCCGGCAACCGCCATCGGCATTGCCGCGGTGGCGGGCTACATGTTCGCGCGGCTGTTCCGCGGCTCGTCCAACGACGCCTGATCGGCGCGGCGTGAGCGAAACCGAAACCAAGACGGGCGATGCAGGCGCATCGCTGAGCGAAGGACTGCGCGCGCTTCTGGAAGACGGGCAGACGCTGGTCGAGGCGGAGCTGAGCTTTCAGAAGCAGCGCGCCGCCTATGGCTGGAACCGGGCCAAGGGCATCGCGCTGCTGCTGCTGGCGGCGCTGTTCTGCGCGTTCTTCGTGCTGGTGGCGCTGGTGGTGGGTCTGCTTTTCGCGCTGTCAACGCTGGTGGGCCCGTGGTGGGCGACCGCGATCATGACCCTGGCCCTGACCGCGGTGGCGGGCGGATGCTTCTTCGCCGCGGTGGGCCGGTTCCGCAAGGCGCGGGCGGTGATCATGGGAGACAAGCCATGAGCGCGCGCGACGAGCAGGCGCTGATCGAGGCGCGCGCGCTGCGGACCGAGGCCTGGGCGCTGGTGAAGCAGGATATGGCGCGGCTGAAAGGCGGGCTGGAAGCCAAGCCGATCGGCCAGCGCATCAAGGACCGGGCGACCGAGCAGGCCTTTGACGTGGTGGACGAGGCCGTGGCCGTGGCCAGCGACAACAAGGCGGTGATCGGAATCACCGTGGCGGCGCTGGTCGGCTGGCTGTTCAGGGGCCCGTTATGGAATGTGGTGCAGCCATGGCTGCCGGCGGGCGAGCCGGAGACATGGTCCGACAGGCTGGCCGACTGGCTGCCGTTCAAAGGAGATTGATGTGAGCGAGGAAACCAACGCACGCCTGCGCGAGAAGATCGAGCAGGCGAAGAACCGCGGCGCGGACATCGCCACCGATACGGCGCGCAAGGCGGGCGATTTCGTGAAGGAGAACCCGATGGCGGCAGTGGCCGGCGGCCTGGTGCTGGGCGCGCTGGTGGCGGGCGTTCTATCACGGCGCAAGCGATCGACGCGCGACGTGATCGCCGAGGGTCCTTCGCGGCTGGGCAAGCTGGCGATGGTGGGCGCGGAACTGGCCATGGCCTATGCCGCAAAGGCAGCCGAAGCAGGCAAGGACGGCGTGGGCAAGATCGAGGAGATTGGCGGCACCGTGGGCGGAAAGCTGAGCGAAGGCGGGGCCGAGGCGAAGAAGCGCGCGGCGGACATGGCCGACATCGCGCTGGCCGGTGCAAAGGCCGCTGGCGAGGCGGCGATGAAGCGCGCTGGTGAAATCGCCTCGAAAATTCGGCATTAACGGGCAACAAAGGCTGGCATAGGCCTTTGGTCGGTCTTGCCAGCCACTCGCCTTTTTGTCAGTGGCACACACGATTCCTCCCCCAAAGGATATGCGTGAATGCAGAAGCTCCACCTTGTGATGGGCGGCCGGGTGAAAGACCCGCAGGGCCTCGAATTCGTCGATCTGAAGGCCATCGACATGGTCGGCGTATTTCCGGACTATGCCAGTGCGGAAGACGCCTGGCGTGGCGCGGCGCAGCGGACGGTTGACGATGCCGAGATGCGTTATGTGATCGTGCACCTGCACCGGCTTCTGGAACCCAAGCTGCCGGAAGCCTGAACAGCAAAAAGGCCCCGGGTGACCGGGGCCTTTTTCGTTGGGGCGATGAACTCGCGGTTCAGATGAACTCGATCTTCTCGACCACGTAGAACTTGTCGCCCGACGGAACGGTGACCTCGATCTCGTCATCCACCTTGCGGCCGATCAGCGCGCGGCCAAGCGGCGAGTTGTAGCTGATGCGGCCGCGCTTGGCGTCTGCTTCGGCCTGGCCGACGATCTGGTAGCGCACCGGCTTGTCATCATCATCGAGCAGGGTGACGGTGGCGCCGAACACGATGCGATCGCCCGACAGCGTGGTCGGGTCGATGATGTGGGCGCGGCTGATCTTGTCCTCGAGATCGGCGATCGTTGCCTCGACCTGCCCCTGGCGCTCCTTGGCGGAGTGATATTCGGCATTTTCCGAAAGATCGCCATGCGCACGCGCTTCCTCGATGGCGTCGACGATCTTCGGGCGCTCTTCGCGCAGCGCTTTCAGCTCGCTGAAAAGCTTCTCGTAGCCTTCCTGGAGCATCGGCAGCTTTTCGACACTGGCCATCCGTATTCCTCTTCGTTTTCAATCCCTTGGCTACTCAGCCGAGGGAAAACCGTTCCCCTCCGGTCCGCTACGTACGGACCGGGATTTCACTTGCGCCTGTGGGAGGGGGACCCGTGGAAGCTCAGTTATAATAATCCTGCAGGGAACGGACCGCAAGTTCGGTGGTGCGCAATGCCTCGATTGCCTCGGCCGAGGCGATGGAGGCCGCCGCGGTGGTGAAATAGGGCACCTTGGCATTGAGCGCGGAGGCGCGGATCGAGGCGGAGTCCTTGTGGCTCTGCCAGCCTTCGGTGGTGTTGAAGATCAGGGCGATATCGCCGTCGATGATGCGATCGACGATATGCGGGCGCCCTTCGGCCACCTTGTTCACCTGTTCCACGGCCACGCCCTGCTCCGCCAGGTAGCGCGCGGTGCCGCCGGTGGCGACGATCCTGAAGCCGAGCGCGGCAAGCTTCTGCACGCCGGGCAGGATCACCGGCTTGTCGCTGTCCTTCACCGAGACGAACAGCGTGCCGCCCTGCGGCAGACGCGTGCCCGCGCCGAGCTGCGACTTGGCAAAGGCGATGGCGAAGTTGCTGTCCACGCCCATGACTTCGCCGGTGGACTTCATTTCGGGCGAGAGCACCGGGTCCACGCCGGGGAAGCGGGCGAAGGGGAACACGGCTTCCTTCACCGCCATATAGTCGATCTCGCGCTTGATCGCGGGGAGATCGGCCAGCTTTTCCCCCGCCATGACGCGCGCGGCGAACTTGGCAATGGGCTGGCCGATGGCCTTGGCGACGAAGGGCACGGTGCGGCTGGCGCGCGGGTTCACCTCGATGAGATAGACCTGGCCGTCCTTCACCGCGAACTGGATGTTCATCAGCCCGCGCACGTTGAGGCCCTTGGCCAGCAGCACCGCCTGGCGCTCCATCTCGGCGATGATCTCGGGCGGCAGGCTGTAGGGCGGCAGGGTGCAGGCGCTGTCACCCGAATGGATGCCGGCTTCCTCGATGTGCTGCATCACGCCCGCGACGGTGACCTGGTCGCCATCGGCCAGCGCGTCGACGTCGCATTCGATCGCGTCGCGCAGGTACTGGTCGATCAGCACCGGGCTGTCACCCGAGACCTGCACCGCGGTGGCGATGTAGTCATCGAGCTGGGCCTGGCTGTCGACGATCTCCATGGCGCGGCCGCCGAGCACGTAGCTGGGGCGGATCAGCACGGGGTAGCCGATGCGGCTGGCCACGGCGACGGCTTCGTCCCGGCTGCGCGCAAGGCCGTTGGCGGGCTGCAGCAGGCCGAGCTTCTCGACCAGCGCGGCGAAGCGTTCGCGGTCTTCGGCAAGGTCGATCGAATCCGGGCTGGTGCCGAGGATGGGGATGCCCGCGTCCTGCAGCGCCTGCGCCAGCTTCAGCGGGGTCTGCCCGCCGAACTGGACGATCACGCCCATCAGCTGCCCCTTCGACTGTTCGACGGCGAGGATTTCCAGCACGTCTTCCGCGGTCAGCGGTTCGAAGTAGAGGCGGTCCGAGGTGTCGTAGTCGGTGGAGACGGTTTCCGGGTTGCAGTTGACCATGATGGTCTCGTACCCGGCCTCTTCCAGCGCGAAGCAGGCGTGGCAGCAGCAATAGTCGAACTCGATGCCCTGGCCGATGCGGTTCGGGCCGCCGCCAAGGATCACCACCTTCTTGCGGTCGCTGGGCGCGGCCTCGTTCTCCGGCTCGCCGAACAGGGCGCCTTCATAGGTGGAATACATGTAGGGCGTGACCGCCTCGAACTCGGCGGCGCAGCTGTCGATGCGCTTGAACACCGGGCGCACGCCCAGCTTGTGGCGCAGCGCGCGCACTTCATCCTCGCTGGTGGCGCCGGCCATGGCCGAGAGCACATCGTGCAGCAGGCCGGAGCGCTTGGCCTGGGTTTCACCCATGCCGCCGGCAACGCCGACCGAGCGCACCGCCAGCGTGGCGAGACGCTTGTCGGAAAACCCCATGGCCTTCAGCCGGCGCAGGCCAGCAGCATCGACCGGCAGGCCGTTCTCGGTGATCTTCGCCTCTTCGGCGATGATCTCGGCAATATGGCGCAGGAACCACGGTTCGTACTTGGTGACGGCGTGGACATCCTCGACCGTGAAGCCTTCGCGGAAGGCCTGGCCGATGGCGAGGATGCGTTCCGGCGTGGCGCGGCTGAGCGCCGCGTTGATCTCGTCACGGCTGGCGCCTTCCAGCTCGACCACGCGGTTGAAGCCGTCGAGCCCGGTTTCAAGCCCGCGCAGCGCCTTCTGCATCGATTCCTTGAAGTTGCGGCCGATGGCCATGACTTCACCGACCGACTTCATCGCGGTGCCGAGGTTCGGCTCGGCCCCCTTGAACTTTTCAAAGGCGAAGCGGGGGATCTTGGTGACGACGTAGTCGATGGTCGGTTCGAACGCGGCCGGGGTGGCGCCGGTGATGTCGTTGACGATCTCGTCCAGCGTGTAGCCCACGGCAAGCTTGGCCGCGACCTTGGCAATGGGGAAGCCGGTGGCCTTCGACGCCAGCGCCGAGGAGCGCGAGACGCGCGGGTTCATTTCGATGACGATCAGGCGGCCGTCCTTGGGATTGACCGCGAACTGCACGTTCGACCCGCCGGTTTCCACGCCGATCTCGCGCAGCACCGCGATGCTGGCGTTGCGCATGATCTGGTATTCCTTGTCCGTCAGAGTCAGCGCCGGCGCGACGGTGATGGAATCCCCGGTGTGGACGCCCATCGGATCCACGTTCTCGATCGAGCAGATGATGATGGCATTGTCGTTGCGATCACGCACGACCTCCATCTCGTATTCCTTCCAGCCGAGGAGCGATTCCTCGATCAGGACTTCGGTGGTCGGGCTGGCCTCAAGCCCGCCGCGCACGATCTTGACGAACTCTTCCTTGTTGTAGGCAATGCCGCCGCCGGTGCCGCCCATGGTGAAGCTGGGGCGGATGATCGAAGGCAGGCCGGTGGTTTCCAGCACGGCCAGCGCCTCTTCCACCGTGTGCGCCACGCCGGAGCGGGCGGATTCCAGCCCGATCTTGTCCATCGCCTCGCGAAAGCGCTGGCGATCCTCGGCCTTGTCGATGGCATCGGCATTGGCGCCGATCATCTGCACGCCGTACTTTTCCAGCGTGCCATCGTTGAACAGCGCCAGCGCGGTGTTCAGCGCGGTCTGCCCGCCCATCGTCGGCAGCAGCGCATCGGGGCGCTCCTTCTCGATGATCTTGGCGACGATCTCGGGCGTGATCGGCTCGACATAGGTGGCGTGCGCCATGTCGGGATCGGTCATGATCGTGGCGGGGTTGGAGTTGACGAGGACGATGCGATAGCCCTCCTCCTTCAACGCCTTGACCGCCTGCGTGCCCGAATAATCGAACTCGCAGGCCTGGCCGATGATGATCGGCCCGGCGCCGATGATCAGGATCGAGGAGATGTCAGTGCGTTTGGGCATTATGCGGACTTCGCTATAAAAGCCCTCCCCCTTGAGGGGGAGGGTTGGGTGGGGGTGTACGACGTATGAGCGATAGACGCCTGACGCCGCTGGCGCGCAAATTGCGCAAAGATCCTACGGAAGCGGAAAAACGAATGTGGTCGCGGCTTCGAGGCGAACAGCTTGGCGTCAGATTCACGCGCCAGTTCCCGATTGGAAAAGCGATCGTGGATTTCGCGTGCCGCAGCCTGAAACTTGTCGTCGAACTTGATGGTGGGCAGCACGCTGACAGCAGCACCGACGCTGCCCGTACGCGAATGATCGAGGCGCACGGCTACCATATCGTCCGCTACTGGAACAATGATGTCCTTGCCAATACAGATGGCGTCCTCACCGCGCTGATGATCGAGACCGATCGCGCCCGAAACCGAACCTGAAAAGCCCAATGCTTCACTTGCCCCTCCCTCTTGAGGGGGAGGCTGGGTGGTGGTGCTCCCACGCCCGATAGCCGGACGCGAGGCTGCACCTCGCTCCCCCACCCCCGGCCCCTCCCCGCAGGGGAGGGGGGCACGAATACAATCGGGGTGGATCACCCCAACATCCCCACGAACTTCTCGAACAGGTAGAAGCTGTCCTGCGGACCGGGGCTCGCCTCTGGGTGGTACTGCACCCCGAACGCGCGCTTGCCCTTGACCGCGATGCCGCAGTTGCTGCCGTCGAACAGGGAGACGTGGGTTTCGACCACGTTGTCCCCCAGAGCGCCTGGAGCGTTGTCGACCGCGAAGCCGTGGTTCATCGAGGTGATCTCGACCACGCCATCTTCCAGCCGCTTGACCGGGTGGTTGGCGCCGCGGTGGCCCTGGTGCATCTTGGTGGTGCGCGCGCCGGCGGCGAGCGCGAGCATCTGGTGGCCGAGGCAGATGCCGAAGACCGGCATGTCCATCTCGAGCAGCTTCTGGATCACCGGCACGGCATAGGCGCCGGTGGCGGCAGGATCGCCCGGACCGTTGGAGAGGAACACGCCCGCGGGCTTGAGCGACAGGATCGTCTCGAGCGGGGTTTCCGCGGGCACGATGGTCACGTCCGCGCCGGCCTTCACCAGATTGCGGAAGATGTTGTCCTTGGCGCCAAAGTCCATGGCGACAACGTGCGGACGACCAGTGCCCTCGGGCTTGGTGTAGCCCTCGCCCAGCTTCCAGATCGAGCCTTCCCATGCGGCCTGCGCTTCACGCGTTACCTTGATGGCGAGGTCCATGCCTTCGAGGCCCGGCCAGGTGCGCGCCTGTTCGACCAGCGCGGGAATATCGAAGTGGCCATCGGGATCGTGCGCGATCACCGCGTTGGGTGCGCCCGAGAGGCGGATGCGGCGGGTGAGCGCGCGGGTATCCACCCCGGAAAGGCCGATCTTGCCCTTGCCCGCCAGCCAATGCTGCAGCGTGCCGGTGGCGCGGAAGTTGGCGGGATCGGTCACATCCTCGCGCACAACGCAGCCGACGGCGCCGGGCACGTCGATGCTTTCCACGTCCTCGTCATTCACGCCCACGTTGCCGATGTGGGGGAAGGTGAAGGTGACGATCTGCGCCGCATAGGACGGATCGGTCATCACTTCCTGGTACCCGGTCATCGCGGTGTTGAAGCAGACCTCGCCCACGGCCGAGCCGGTGGCGCCGAAGCCACGTCCCCACGCCACAGACCCATCCGCAAGCACGAGGACTCCCGTCGCGCCTTCGGGTTGAGGCGCGTGCGAAAGTGCGGGGTCGGCCATGATTGGGGGCGCTCCGTTAGCAAAGGTTCTGGCGATGTCGCTAAGGCTCGCCCGCTAGACCTGCTGCGCCGCAGCGTCAACCTAGCGAAGCCAGAAAGTTTCGCCTACATGACGAGGTTTCCGGCCCCAGCGCCGATGCATCCACAGGAATATGGACATGATCCGCGACACCATCAAGGCCGCGCAGGTTGCTGCAATGAAGGCGGGCGACAAGGGACGGCTGGCCGCCGTGCGCCTGATCCTCGCCAAGCTGAAGGACAAGGACATCGAACTGCGCACCGCAGCCACCGTGCCGGATGACGATACGGTAGTGGTCGACGTGCTGCAGAAGATGGCCAAGCAGCGCCGCGAATCGATCACGCTGTATGAACAGGGCGGGCGGCAGGAACTGGCCGATGTGGAGAAGGCCGAGCTGGCGGTGATTGAGGAATTCCTGCCGGCGCAGCTTTCGGAAGACGAAGTGAAGGCGATCATCGCCGGAATCATCGCCGAGACGGGCGCGGCGGGGATGAAGGACATGGGCAAGGTCGTCGCCGCGCTGAAGGTCAGCCACGGCAGCCAGCTGGACATGGGCAAGGCTTCTGCCTTGGTCAAAGCGGCCCTGGCCTGATTTTCCGCTATCTCCCCTCCCGCCTGCGGGAGGGGCCGGGGGGAGGGCTTGTTGGACAACGTCTGGTTCAAGCGGAATGACAAGGGCTATTCCCGGCCAACCGCGCGCTCGCGCCAACTGCGCCGCGATGCGACCGACGCGGAAAGAAAGCTGTGGAGCGTGTTGCGCGGCCGGCAACTGGATTGCGTGCGGTTCAATCGACAATTTCCAATCGGCCAATTCATTTGCGACTTCGTTTCGCGCGAGCGGCGCCTGGTGATAGAACTCGATGGCGGACAGCACGCGCAGGCAACCGAGTACGACGCGCGGCGAACGCGGTTTCTGGAAAGCGAAGGATATTGTGTGCTGCGCTTCTGGAACAATGAGGTGATGGACAATCTGGACGGGGTGGTGACGCGCATCAGGCTGGCACTGGCTAACATGCCCTCCCCCAGCCCCTCCCGCAGGCGGGAGGGGAGTCTATGGGTCCACCGGCTTCGCGGTGGAAGGATCTTATGAGCCTCTCGCCCCAATTCCTTGACGAGCTGCGCACGCGGATCTCGCTTTCGGGCCTGATCGGGCGCAGCGTGCGGGTGCAGAAGGCGGGGCGGGAGTTCAAGGCGTGCTGCCCGTTTCACAATGAGAAGACGCCCAGCTTCACCATCAACGACGACAAGGGCTTCTACCACTGCTTTGGCTGCGGCGCGCATGGCGATGCCATCCGCTGGATGACCGACCACCAGGGCCTGCCGTTCATGGAGGCGGTCAAGGAGCTGGCGCTGCTGGCAGGGATGGACGTCCCTGCCCCCGATCCGCGCCAGGCAAAGCGCGCCGAGCAGCAGAAATCGCTGCATGACGTGATGGCGGCCGCGCAGGCGTTCTTCGTGGAAAGCCTGAAGGCCGATCGCGGGGCGGAAGCGCGGCGCTACCTCGCCTCGCGCGGGTTTCCCGAACGGATCGTGCGGGAATTCGGCTTCGGCTATGCGCCGGATTCACGCACCGCGCTGAAAGAGGCGCTCTCCGCCTTTCCCGATGCGATGCTGATCGAGGCGGGCCTGCGCATCGTGGTGGAGGGCAAGGAGCCCTATGACCGGTTCCGCGACCGGCTGATGCTGCCGATCCTCGACCCGCGCGGGCGGGTGATCGCGTTTGGCGGGCGCATCCTTTCAGCACAGAAAACCGATGCGCCAAAATACCTGAACAGCCCGGACACCCCCCTCTTCGACAAGGGGCGCACCGTCTATAACCTGCACCGCGCCGCGCCGCCTGCACGCCAGAGCGGGCGCGTGGTGGTGGTGGAAGGATACATGGACGTGGTCGCGCTGGCGGCGGCGGGCATTGCCGAGGCGGTGGCGCCGCTGGGCACGGCGCTGACCGAGGACCAGATCGAGCGGCTGTGGCGCGTGGTGGAATGCCCGACGCTGTGCTTTGACGGCGACAGCGCGGGCCAGCGTGCGGCGATGCGCGCGATCACGCGTGCGCTGCCCCTGCTGCGGCCGGGTCATTCGCTGCGCATCGTCACCCTGCCGCAAGGCATGGACCCTGACGACGTGGTAAAGAGCCGCGGGCCGCAGGCGATGGAAGAGCTGCTTTCCGGCGCGCGCAGCATGGTGGAAGTGCTGTGGGAGATGGAGCGCGATGCCGCGCCGCTGGCCACGCCCGAGGACAAGGCCGGGCTGAAGCAGCGGCTGATGACGCATGTCGACACGATCCAGCACCCTGACATCAAGGCGCTCTATCGCCGCGACCTGCTCGAACGGTTCGACGCGCTGGCCTTTGCGCGCAGGGAGCGCGCGCCGTTCCAGCCGGGGCAGCGGCGGCAGGCGGGTGGCAAGGGCCAGCCGTGGAAGCCCGCCCCTGCCCCGCTGGGCGAAGTGGACAAGGCGCGGCTGCTGCGCATCGGCAGCGGTGACAAACTGCTCGCCGCCGTTCTGGCCGGTCTGGTCGCCCACCCGGGACACATCGCCCCCCATGCCGAATCGCTCGCCCGGCTGGCGCCACAGGATGATCGGCAGGCGGCACTGCTCGACATGCTGCTGAGTCTGAGCGACCGCGCCGAAGCGCTTGAAAGCACGCAGGTGCTTACCATATTGGCGGAACGTCGCCTGTCGGTGCCGACGGCGGAAGACTATGCCGGGATGCGATTCGGCTTCTTGAGCGGAAAGGGTGATTCGGCGGGCGACGAGCTGGCCGAGGCGATTTCCCTTCTGGTCGAGCTGCCGGCGGTGGAAGCGGCCCTTGCCGAAGCCACCCAGCGTCACGAAACCGAGTTTTCCGACGAAAGTTTTGCCGAACAGCAGCGATTGCTGCAACGAAGGCTGGCCTTGCTTGCCCGTTTGGGGCAAATGGGCCGTGCTCGTGCTGCGTTATAATTATACGATCAGCCGAACCGGCGCTTCATGATGGCCGGCTCTTAAAGGTGGTACCGGGTTTCAATGGCATCCAACGACAAGACCGATAGCGGCGACGCCCCGCTGATCGACCTCAACGACGCATCGATCAAGAAGCTGATCGCCCGGGCGAAGCGCCGCGGCATCATCACCTATGACGAGCTGAACGAGGCCCTGCCGCAGGACCAGATGTCTTCCGAGCAGATCGAGGACATCATGGCCGCGATCTCGGAAATGGGCGTCAACATCGTCGAGAGCGACGAGGACGCGGTCGATCCCGAGGAAAAGGCGCAGGACGACGACCTGGACGAGCAGGAGACCGTCGACGAACGCCCGGACATCGTCAAGCGCAAGGAAACCGTGGAACGCACCGATGACCCGGTGCGCATGTACCTGCGCGAAATGGGTGCGGTGGAACTGCTCAGCCGCGAGGGCGAAATCGCCATCGCCAAGCGTATCGAAGCAGGCCGCGACACCATGATCATGGGCCTGTGCGAAAGCCCGATCACCTTCCACGCGATCATCCAGTGGTCCGAGGCGCTGAACGCCGGCGAGATGCAGCTGCGCGAGATCCTCGATCTGGATGCGATGCTTTCCAAGGAGCCGCAGCCCGAAAACCTCTCGGAAGACGGCGAGGAAGCCGACGGCGAGATCAGCGAAGCCGTGGCCGGCCCCACCTTCAAGGAAGAAGACGACGTCGAGGAGGAGGAATCCGCCGACGACGAGGACGACGAACTGCGTGAACGCCGCGCGCGCCCGGTGGAGGAAGAGGAGGAGGACAACACTCTTTCGCTCGCCCAGATGGAAGCGACGCTGAAGCCCGCCGCGCTGGAAAAGTTCGCCGAGATCACCAACCTGTTCCGCCAGTTCGAAAAGGTTCAGGCCGAGCGGCTGGAATCGTTGGGCCTGGGCATCGATTTCCCGGCATCGAAGGAAACCGGTTACCAGAAGCTGCGCGAGGATCTGACTGCGCAGGTGGAATCGGTGCAGTTCCACGCGACCAAGATCGAATACCTGGTCGACAACCTCTATGCCTTCAACCGCCGGCTGACCACGCTGGGCGGGCAGATGCTGCGCCTGGCCGAGCGTCACAAGGTGCCGCGCAAGGACTTCCTTGACCAGTACATGGGCCGCGAGCTGGACGACGGCTGGCTGGAGAAGCTGGCCAGCCGCGACAAGAAGTGGGCCGCCTTCGCCGCCAACGAAGCCGATGCTGTCGAGCGCATCCGCAGCGAGATTTCCGACATCGCCAGCGCCACCGGCATGTCGCTGAGCGAATTCCGCCGCATCGTGAACATGGTGCAGAAGGGCGAGCGCGAGGCGCGCATCGCCAAGAAGGAAATGGTCGAGGCGAACCTGCGCCTGGTTATCTCGATCGCCAAGAAATACACCAACCGCGGCCTGCAGTTTCTTGACCTGATCCAGGAAGGCAACATCGGCCTGATGAAGGCGGTCGACAAGTTCGAGTACCGCCGCGGCTACAAGTTCTCGACTTATGCCACCTGGTGGATCCGGCAGGCGATCACCCGGTCCATCGCGGATCAGGCGCGCACCATCCGCATTCCCGTGCACATGATCGAAACGATCAACAAGCTGGTGCGCACCAGCCGCCAGTTCCTGCACGAACAGGGCCGTGAACCGACTCCCGAGGAAATGGCCGAGCGCCTTTCCATGCCGCTGGAGAAGGTGCGCAAGGTGATGAAGATCGCCAAGGAGCCGATCTCACTCGAAACGCCGATCGGCGACGAGGAAGACAGCCACCTGGGCGATTTCATCGAGGACAAGAACGCGATCATCCCCGTGGATGCGGCGATCCAGGCCAACCTGAAGGAAACGGTCACCCGCGTCCTCGCCAGCCTGACCCCGCGCGAGGAACGCGTGCTGCGCATGCGCTTTGGCATCGGCATGAACACCGACCACACGCTGGAGGAAGTGGGCCAGCAGTTCTCGGTCACCCGCGAACGCATCCGCCAGATCGAAGCCAAGGCGCTGCGCAAGTTGAAGCACCCGAGCCGGTCACGCAAGATGCGCTCGTTCCTGGATCAGTAAGCCTGGTTCCGGAGGACGGGGGCTGATGCGGAAGTTCTTGCTTGCTGCCGCGCTGCTTTCAGGCGCGCAGCCGAACATGGTGACGGCAAAGACCGTGGCGCCCGGCAGCGCCACGGGCAAACCGCAGGATGCCAACGCGCCCATCGACCCCGAGGCCCTGGCCTTGGCGCGGATGATCATCAGCATCGGATTTCCCGAAGCGCAACGATCTTCGATGTTCAACAATCTGCTGGATACGATGACCGGACAGATGCGCGGGGTCTTTTCCGCGAAACTGGACAACGATCCCCGCGCGAAGGCGATTGTCGAAAAGCATCTTGATGGATTCATCGCATCGAGCCGGGGTATCATGAATGCGCATATTCCGGCCTTCATGGATGCTTATGCGCAAGGCTATGCACGGGAGTTCAGCATCCCCGAACTACAGAGCATCCTCGACTTCGTGAAGACGCCTGCCGGTACGCATTTCTTCTCGCGAAGCTCTGCCATTATCGCAGACCCCGCGTTCGTCAGTGCCAATCAGGATTATCTGCGTGACCTGCAGCCAAACATCGAAAAGATGCAGGCTGACCTTATTGCAGAACTGACGGCCTACTTCGTGGAACACCCGCCGAAGCCGAACTCGTCATCCTGAGACGGCTGGTACCCAGACCGCACCTTTGATGTGCTGGATCAGGCCGTGTGGATTGAGGGTGTAAAGGATCAGGAACTCGACCTGTACCTGCACGCCCTGCGGCACCACGCTCATCCCTGAGTAGCCGCGTTCGGCCAGCACCTCGGCCGTAAGATCCTGCAGACCTTCAAATACGATCACCACGTTGGCAACGAACCCGCCCTTGCCGGGATAGAAGCCACGGAATGACACCGTTTCGCGGCAATAGGCATGGAAGAAGCGATAGAATTCGCGGAAGGCCGGTTTGCCTGAAACCCGAAAGCCGGCGTTCTCCAGCACGAAATCATCGGAGAAGAAGGTTTCGAGCATCGCGTAGTCACGCGCGTTGAAGGCTTCGATGTAGCGATGGTAGTCCTGCTCGTTCATGGCATTCTCCCAAATGTTAGGATAGCCGAAACGAGGGCACTGTCTACTTCAATCCACCCGGTACACTGCAAGCCGCACCGTGTTGCCCACTTTGCCACCGCGCGCGAGAAACAGGGCGCGGTTGACCCAGTCGTAGGCCGGGTGGCCGGTTTCGAGGCGGATTGCGGTGCGCATGTAGTATTCGGCAGGATCGACCTGTTCACCGGCGGCGATGCGGGCGTGGACCTGCGCCGGGGCGTGGCGGATGCCCTCGCTGATCACCTCGATCACCGCGCCATCCGGCGTCTCTATCGCATAGCGCGCGTCGAGATCGGCGATGCCGCCTTTCAGCACCGTCTGCCAGTCAGCACCAATCGGCAGGATCCGGCCCGACAGCAGCGGTCCGGATGCGCTGCCGCCAGTGATGGGGATGATGCGCCGCGTGCCCGCCGGGCAATCACCCATCTCGTGCGGGGGCGAAAGTTCGACGATGAGGTCAGTCGCATGAGTCAGCGCGATGGTCATGCCAGCACCTTTGCCACTTGCGCGCCTTGGGCAATGGTGCGCGGCGCGGCGTTGAGGCGATCCTTGGCGAAGCCAGCGGCCTGCTGGTAGGCCAGCATGAAGGCCGCGCGTTCCTCTGCCGGGATGACCGCGTCGATATCATCAAACTGGCCGCCGCAGCGTTCATCCACCATGTTGAGCAGGCCGAAGGGCCCAGCCCCGCGATTGCGCATGGCGACCTGGCCAATCGGCGCGCACAGTTCGGCATCGAAAGCGGCCAGCGCGGCGGGGGTGGCGCCGCGTTCCACCATGATGCGGCCGATCACGCGGGCATCGACGATCGCCTGTGAGGCGCCGTTCGATCCGGTGGGATACATCGGGTGCGCCGCATCGCCCAGCAAGGCAACCGGCCCATCGACCCAGGTGGGCAGCGGATCGCGGTCGATCATCGGGTTCTCGTAGGCCACGTCGGACCCGGCGAGCAGCGCGGGCAGATCGAGCCAATCATAGACGAATCCGTCGAATTCGTGCGCGAACTCGGCCAGCTCCACCGGGCGGAACCAGCCCGACTTGGACCAGTCATGATCGGTGTCGAAGGTCTGTTCGGCAATCCAGTTGATATCGGCCAGGCCGTTCTCGTCCGGATGCGAGATCGGGTAGATCACCACGCGGTGGCGGCTGGTGCCGAGCCCGACGAACGAGGAGCCGGTGCGGATCGGCACGCCCCTGGCCGTGCCGCGCCACATGATCGTGCCGCCCCAGTGGATCGGCGGCTGGCCGGGATGCATCTGCGCCCGCACCGAGGAATGGATGCCGTCCGCGCCGAACAGCAGCGCGCCGTTGAACTCCGCCTGCGTGTCGTCAGCCCGGTCGACCAGCGCGGTGACAGTGCCGTCGGCTTCCTTGCGGTATCCGCTCACCTTGTGCCCCAGCTTCACCGAGTCCGGCCCGAGCCGATCCAGCACTTCATGATAGAGCATCAGGTGAAACTTGCCGCGGTGCACCGCATACTGGTTCCAGTTGTAGCCGGCAAAGCGGCCGCGCGGCTCGGCATAGATCTCCTTGCCGTTCAACCCGACCAGCGCCCATTCGCGCGCCGGCACGCCCACGGCATCGAGCGCCGCCTCACCTATGCCAAGGTCCTCCAGCTCGCGCACCGCGTTGGGCTGAAGGTTGATGCCCACACCCAGCGGGCGCAGTTCGCGCACGGATTCGAACACGGTGCAGCGCACGCCGATCTGGTGAAGCGTGAGCGCCAGCACCAGCCCGCCGATGCCACCGCCGGCAATCAGAACCTCATCCCGCGCCATCGCGCATCCCATTCCTGCAAACGTTACCGCAGGGGCCTCTATCGTTGCCGATGCAGGCTGGCAATCGGCCCGTCCGACCGGTGATGCTCCCGGATGTTACAACAAACCCCTTTTGGGCAGGCCCCTCTGCCCCGATTTGCGGTGGATTGCAGCGCCACATGGGCCTAAGGGGGCGGCCACGAATCCCCAAACAGAGACGCAAACCCCACGATGCGCATCGCCATTGCATCCGATCACGCCGCAGTCGAGCTGAAGGCCGTGCTGCGCGAATACCTGATCGGCCTCGGCCACGAAGTTGCCGACCTCGGCCCGGAAACGGCAGATCGGGTGGACTACCCCGACTATGGCTACAAGCTGGCCGCCGTGGTTGCCGAAGGCGTGGCCGAACGCGGCGTGGCGCTGTGCGGATCGGGCATCGGCATTTCCATCGCGGTGAACCGCAACCCCGCCTGCCGCTGCGCGCTGGTGGGTGAACCGCTGTCCGCCGCCCTGGCGCGCGAGCACAACGACGCCAACGTGATCGCCATGGGTGCACGGCTGACGGGCGAGGACATGGCCAAGGCCTGCCTCGACGCGTTCCTGGGCACCGACTTCGGCGGTGGCCGCCATGGTCCCCGCGTTTCCAAGCTTTCCAACCCGCAGTTCTGAAGGAGCCACCCACGATGACCCTCGCCGCCACCGCGCAGCCGGAAATCCGCAAGGCCGGCTTCTTCACCGAACACCTCGCCAGCGCGGACCCCGAAGTCTTCGCCGCCGTGAAGGGTGAACTGCACCGCCAGCAGACCAAGATCGAGCTGATCGCGTCCGAAAACATCACCAGCCTGGCCGTGCTGGAAGCGACCGGTTCGGTCTTCACCAACAAGTATGCCGAAGGCTATCCGGGCAAGCGCTATTACGGCGGCTGCGAATATGCCGACGTGGTGGAGAACCTGGCGATCGAGCGCGCCAAGGCGCTGTTCGGCTGCCAGTTCGCCAATGTGCAGCCCAATTCGGGCAGCCAGATGAACCAGGCCGTGTTCCTTGCGCTGCTGCAGCCGGGCGACAGCTTCATGGGGCTGGACCTCAATTCGGGCGGGCACCTTACCCACGGCAGCCCCGTGAACATGAGCGGCAAGTGGTTCAAGCCCATCCCCTATGGCGTGCGCAAGGATGACGAGCAGCTCGACATGGAGCAGGTCGAGCGGCTGGCCCACGAGCACAAGCCGAAGCTGATCATCGCCGGCGGCACCGCCTATTCGCGCGTGTGGGACTTCGGCAAGTTCCGCGAGATCGCCGATGCAGTGGGCGCGCTGCTGCTGGTGGACATGAGCCACTTCTCCGGCCTTGTTGCCGGTGGCGCGCACCCTTCGCCCTTCCCGCATGCCCATGTGGTGACCACCACCACGCACAAGAGCCTGCGCGGCCCCCGTTCGGGCGTGATCCTCACCAATGACGAGGACATCGCCAAGAAGATCAACATGGCGGTGTTCCCCGGCATGCAGGGCGGCCCACTGGTTCACGTGATCGCCGCCAAGGCAGTGGCCTTCGGCGAAGCGCTGAAGCCCGAATTCAAGGCCTATGCCGCGCAGATCGTGGCCAATGCCCGCGCGCTGGCCGCCAGCGTGGCCGACAACGGGCTGCGCATCGTTTCGGGCGGCACCGACAACCACCTGATGCTGGTGGACCTGAGCCCCAAGAGCGTGACCGGCAAGGCCGCGGAAAAGGGCCTCGATCGCGCCTGGCTGACCTGCAACAAGAACGGCATCCCGTATGACACGCGTTCGCCGTTCGTCACCTCGGGCATCCGCCTCGGCACCCCGGCGGGCACGACCCGCGGTTTCCGCGAGGAAGAGTTCCGTGCCATCGGTGCGCTGATCGCGGAAGTGGTGGACGGCATGGCCCGCAACGGCGATGAAGGGGACGGACAGGTGGAACAGCGTGTGCGCGACCGGGTGGCCGCGCTTTGTGCGCAGTTCCCGATCTACCCGGAGCTGTAAGACCATGGATGACCGCAACGATCTGCCTTCCCGCGCGATGGACGAAATCACCGGCATGGCGAAGCAGGGCATGGCCCACCCTTCGACCAGGCCGGTGCTGACCGGGGCGGCGATCGGTGCGGTGGCCGGCGCCTTGCTGCCGGTGGTTTCGCTGCCGCTCGGCCTGGTTGCCGGCGCGGGCTTTGCGCTGTGGCAGAGGATCAAGAAGTAATTGCGCTGCCCCTTCTGCGCCCATGACAACAGCCAGGTGAAGGACAGCCGGCCGAGCGAGGACAACACCTCGATCCGCCGGCGCCGCCAGTGCGAAGGCTGCGGCGCGCGCTTCACCACGTTCGAACGCGTGCAGCTGCGCGAGGTTGTGGTGGTCAAGAGCGGCGACCGGCGCGAACCGTTCGATCGGCTGAAGATCGAACAGTCCGTCTCGCTCGCCTGCCGCAAGCGGCCGGTGTCACAGGAACGGCTGGACCAGCTGGTTTCCGGCATCCAGCGCCAGATCGAGACGATGGGCGATGCCGAAGTGCCTTCCAAGCTGATCGGGGAGATGGTGATGGAAGGCCTGCGCCAGCTGGACAGCGTGGCCTACATCCGCTTCGCCAGCGTCTATCGCGATTTCACCGAGGCGCGCGACTTCGAGGAATTCGCCAGCTCCGTACGCGAAGTGGCAGGGCCGCAGTCCGCATGAGCGAACAACCCGTGATCGTGCTCGTCCGGCCGCAGCTGGGCGAGAATATCGGCAAGGCGGCGCGCGCCATGCTGAACTTTGGCCTCACCGAGATGCGGCTGGTCTCGCCACGCGATGGCTGGCCCAATCCCTCGGCCGGCCCTGCCGCCGCCGGGGCGGACGTGGTGCTGGAAAAGGCGCAGGTGTTCGAGACGCTGGCCGAGGCGGTGGCCGATTGCAGCCACGTCTACGCCACCACCGTGCGCAAGCGCGGCGTGACCAAGCCGGTGCTGACGCCCGAGCAGGCGGCCAAGGACATCGTCGCCGCGCCGGGGCGCAGCGCGCTGGTGTTCGGGCCCGAGCGGTCGGGGCTGGAAACTGACGACGTGGCGCTGGCCCGCGCGATCATCACCGCACCGATCAATCCGGAGTTCGGTTCGCTGAACCTGGCGCAGGCGGTGATCCTGTGTGCGTATGAATACTCCAAGCATTGCGACCTGGTGCAGCCCACGCTGGAAGACCTGCTGCCCCCTGCCCCGCAGGAGGAGTTCGAAGGCATGTTCGAGCAGTTGACCGACATGCTGGAGCCGCGCGGTTACTTCGAACCATACAGCCGCGCCGCCGCCACGCGCCGCACGCTGCGCACCATGCTGACCAAGCCCGGCTGGAACCATCTGGAAGTGCGCACCATGCGCGGTGTGTTGAGCGCCCTTGCCCGCAAGCCCGGCCCCCGGCCCGGCAAGACCGGCGAGAAAGCTTGACATTCGGGGGAATCGCTGGTCTAGGCGCGCCTTCGCAATTGGCCCCGCAAGCCCGGTGAAGCGGCGGCCGCACGATCCCAAGGGGTTCGTGGTGCGGTTCCGGGTCTACGAAAACACCGGCACGATGCCGGGTTACATGGCAAGTTGAAAGGAACCTTACGTGTCAAAGCGCAAGGCATCGAAGCACAAGATTGACCGCCGTCTTGGCGAAAACATCTGGGGCCGTCCCAAGTCCTCCGTCAACCGTCGCTCGTATGGCCCAGGCCAGCACGGCCAGCGCCGCAAGAGCAAGGTTTCGGACTTCGGTCTGCAGCTGCGCGCCAAGCAGAAGCTCAAGGGCTACTACGGCGACGTGACCGAAAAGCAGTTCAAGGCCACCTATCAGGAAGCCGCCCGCATGAAGGGTGACACCGGCCAGAACCTGATCGGTCTGCTTGAACAGCGCCTCGACATGATCGTGTACCGCGCCAAGTTCGCGCCGACGATCTTCTCGGCCCGCCAGATCGTTTCGCACGGCCACATCCGCGTCAACGGCGTGAAGTGCAACATCGCCAGCCGCCGCGTGCGCGCGGGCGACGTGATCAGCCTCGGGCCCAAGGCCAAGGAAATGGCGCTGGTCGCCGAAGCCCAGGCGCTGCCCGAGCGCGAAGTGCCCGACTACGTCGTGGCCGAGGGTGACAAGGCGACGTTCGCCCGCGTCCCCACGCTGGACGAAGTGCCCTATCCGGTGAAGATGGAACCGAACCTGGTCGTCGAATTCTATTCGCGCTGACCGGTCCTTTCCGGACCTTCGGAACAGAACGAGGCGGGACGAAAGTCCCGCCTTTTTCGCATGTTACGCACTGGCTCAAAAATCGCAGGGATTGATCGCGGACAAGGGAACCGGGTCCCATTCTCGCGATTGACCGGGCATGACCACGATGTTTCGCTTCGTCACCGCGCACCGCACCGGCAAATGGTACTCAGACCTCGTTACCGCACAGCAGCAGGCCGGCGCCATCGGTGCCGGCTTTCGCGATCCGCGATCGGGCATGTTCTACCAGTACCCCGGCACCCAGCTTGAAACGCAGGTGGTGGACGACGATGACGGTGAAGCCATCGCCGCCTGAGCATCAGCGCATCAAGGTGCGAGGCCGAGTGCCTTGCGTATGAAGGCATCGCTCTTCGCCAACATGACGGCCCGAGCCTGGCTGTCTTCCAGATAGTGATCGAGACCTGCGAATTCGGTGTAGTCGACGCCCTTGCCCGCTTCGCGCAGCGTTTCAGCCATCAGCCGCGATTGGCTGACGCCGACATTGGCGTCGACATCGCCGTGGAACAGGAGGACGGGCGCCGCGATGCTGGCAGCGTGCCTTGCGGGTGAACCACTTTCGACATGTTCTCCATGACCGATGAACCGGTCCACCAGCACCCCGTTGGTATAGCCGTTGGCATCGGCGCGCAGTCGGTCAAGATCGGTGACCGGGGCCACAGCGACGATTGCCTTGAACAGGCCGGGTTCCGTTGCGACCGATTGCAGCGCGGCGTAACCGCCATAGGACCAGCCGAACACGGCCAGCTTGCCCGGCGCGGCGATGCCCTGCGAGACCAGCCAGCGCCCGGCATCGTCGATATCGCCGATGGCCGCGCGCCACGACTGGAAGCCATTCTTCTGATACCAGTCAGCGCCATAGCCCGCCGACCCGCGATAATTGGGTTGCAGCACGGCATAGCCGCGCGATGCGAAATACTGCACCAGCCAGTCGAATCCCCACTCGTCGCGTGAAGCGGGCCCGCCGTGCGGCATCACGATGGCCGGCAGGTCCTTGCCCGTTCCGGCGGCAGGGAGCGTAAGGTAAGCCGGAATTTCGGTGCCATCGGCCGCGAGATACCGCACCGGCCTCATCGGCGAAAGCGTCAGCCCGGCAAGATCGGGGCGCGAGGCAAGGATCTGCTCAAGCTTGTGCGCAGTCTTGTCGTAGAGATAGAACATCCCCGGATCGACATCGCTTCCGGCAAACAGCAGCAGGCGCTTTTCATCGGCACTGGCATCGACAAAGCTGATCGACGGATTGCCCGGCAGGGCGCGTTGCAGCGCAGCGCCCAGCTTGCGCAATTCGGGATCGAAGAATTCCACCTGCCGGCGCTCGGTGGCGAAGCTGGCCCCGACAACCCGGTGCTGCCGACCGATGGTGACCAGCGAATCCACATCGACATCATCGCGCGACAGCACAGTCTCGCGCATGGCGGTGTCATCCAGCTTAATCCGGACCAAGGCGGTGCGGCCGTTTCCCTGCGCTTCGAAGCCATAGACGACATCAAGCGCGGGATCGACGGCTTGCGGATCGAACCCCGTGGCAAGGTTGCCGTCGGACTGGTCAAGCCGGCCAAGATCACGCCAGACATCACCGTCCGCCTTGCGATAGAAATAGTCGATCACCCCGCTGGAGTAGCCGCCGGGAATTTCCTTCATCAGCCCCATCACCCGCACGCGGCCCAGCCCGTCGGAGATGTAGTCCGCTGCGTTGCGCTTGGCGGCTTCCACCGTGTGGCGCTGCAGGGTAACCGTGTGGATGGATTCCACGCCCAGGCCTTCGTCCGATTTGGCGAGGCGGGTGTTGATCGTTGCCTGCGGCACGAATTGCCGGGTCATCAGCACTTCGCCGGGCTTGTCCCCGGTCCAGTCGATCACCCGGCCGCCATAGTTCGCCACGTAAAGATCGCGGCCGTTCTCCTGCGCGGACAGGATTTTGGCGTTCCCGCCGTCGCTGTCCATGGCAGCCAGACGGGTGAAGCCATTGAGGATGCCGCCGGCGAAAGTCTGGACATAGATGCTGCAGACAAGCCGCGTGTCGGTCGACCACTGGCAGCGGCGCAGGCGGCTGATGGCGTTGCCGGTCTTGTTGTACCCCTCGACTGCGAAGATGCCCTTGGGCGCGCCGCCGGCGACCAGGTCCGCAATCAGCACGCGCTGCCCACGCACCATCGGCACGATCATCGCGACATGGCTGCCATCGGGCGAGAGCGACATCGCCTCGATCCCTTCACGCGCGCCGAACTTTTCCGCCAGCGTAGCACCGCCTGCCTCGTCGGCCTGCGCAACGCCTGCCCATCCGAGCGCCAGCACGGCACCGCACAAACCCATCTTCTTCCGCATGAAGCCCCCTGGTAAACGCCCGAAGACTGGCGCGACAGGTGAGGACTTGCCAGCAAAATCAGCACGTTCACGCCGATCTGGCGCTATCTGCCGAAGTAGTCCCGGCGGAAATCCGCGGCGAAGGCGGTGAAGCGCTGTTCGGCGATGGCGGTGCGCATGGCGGCCATCAACTGCTGGTAGAAGCTGATGTTGTGCTCGGTCAGCAGCATCGCGCCGAGGATCTCGCCCGACTTATGCAGGTGGTGCAGGTAGGCGCGGCTGTACTTGGCGCAAACCGGGCAGGTGCAGCGTTCGTCGATCGGTGCGCTGTCTTCCGCATGGCGCGCGTTGCGCATGTTGAGCGGGCCGTTCCAGGTGAAGGCCTGCCCGTTGCGGCCCGATCGGCTGGGCAGCACGCAATCGAACATGTCCACCCCGCGCTCCACCGCGCCAACAAGGTCGTCTGGCTTGCCCACGCCCATCAGGTAACGCGGGCGGTCAGTCGGCAATTGATCAGGCGCGAAATCGAGCGTGGCGAACATCGCTTCCTGCCCCTCACCCACCGCGAGCCCGCCGATGGCATAGCCATCGAAGCCGATGTCGGTCAGCGCATCGGCGCTCGCCTTGCGCAAGGACTCGTCCAGCGCGCCCTGCTGGATGCCGAACAGGGCGGCGCGGCCCGCATGTTCTGCTCCTGCATCGAACGCATAACGGCTGCGGCGGGCCCAGCGCATCGACATTTCCATGCTGCGCGCGATCACGTCGCGCGGCTGGTCTGCCCGCGGGCATTCATCGAAGCACATCACGATGTCGGACCCCAGCAGCCGCTGGATCTCCATAGACCGTTCGGGGCTGAGCATGTGGCGCGAGCCATCGAGGTGGCTGGCGAAGGTCACGCCCTCTTCGGTGATCTTGCGCAGGTCCGACAGGCTCATCACCTGGTAGCCGCCACTGTCGGTGAGGATCGGGCGGTCCCAGCCCATGAACTTGTGCAGGCCGCCCAGCCGCGCCACGCGTTCAGCGCCGGGGCGCAGCATCAGGTGATAGGTGTTGCCAAGGATGATGTCTGCGCCCGTGGCGCGCACGTCCTCAACCTTCATCGCCTTCACCGTGGCGGCGGTGCCCACCGGCATGAACGCCGGCGTGCGGATGTCACCGCGCAGCATCTGGATCGCGCCGGTGCGCGCCTTGCCGTCGGTGGCGTGAATCTGGAACGAAAAGCGGGTCATTGCAATGGGCCGGGGCAAAAGGAGATTGCGGCCCTTAGGCGCAAACGCCATGGCGCGCAAATGCATGACCCGATGATCCTGTCCGGCTGGTTCTATGCGGGCCTTACCGCGCTGGCCGTGGTGACCGGCTTCATCGACGCCATCGCGGGCGGCGGTGGCCTGCTGATGATGCCGGCGCTGATCACCACGGGTCTGCCCCCGCATGTGGTGCTGGGCACCAACAAGGTGCAGTCGATCTGCGGCACCACCATGGCCGCGTGGCGATATCGCAAGGCGGGCCTGTTCAGCATTGCCGAATCCTGGCCCAAGGCGCTGGCCAGCCTGGCAGGAGCTGCGGCGGGTGCCTGGCTGATCCAGCACATGGACGCGCATGTGCTGAAGCTGGTGGTGCCGCTGCTGCTGATGGCCGTGGCGATCTACACCGTCGTCTCTCCGCGCATGGACGATGGCGACAGCCGTTCACGCCTGTCCGAACGGCAATACCTGCCGGTGTCGGGCGCGATCGGGTTCTACGATGGATTCTTCGGCCCCGGTGCGGGGCAGTTCTACACCACCAGCCTGGTCGCATTGCGCGGCTTCGGCCTTACCCGCGCCACGGGGCTTACCAAGTTCCTCAACGTGGCAAGCAACTTTGCCAGCGCGGTGGTTTTTGCCGCAGGCGGACAGGTGCTGTGGCTGCTGGGCCTGTGCATGGGCCTGGGTGCGATTGCGGGTGCATGGCTTGGCAGCCACGCCGCCACCCGCTTTGGCGCACGCGTGATCCGGCCGTTGCTGGTTGCTGTCAGCCTGGGGCTGACCGGCCGGCTGGTCTGGGGCTGGTTCCATCCCTGATGCACCCTCGACCGTCCCGATATGAGCCAGATCGGATCGAACTAAGCCATCAATAGCGCTAGCCCTTAGTTGGCGAACCCGCAGTACAAGCGCACCCTTTTTGGTCAATAGGGGGCGAATCATGGTCGGGGCAACGGCACAACAACTTGAATTCAGGCCAAAGGGAGATGGCGTGCTCGCACGTGATCTGCGCGATGGCGGCTGGCGTGATCAGTGCCGCACGGCCTTCTTCAAGGCAGACCCATTCCCGCACATCGTGATCGACGGGCTGTTCGAAACCCAGTTCCTGCGCGAGGTGCGCGCTGAATTCGACAGCGGCCTTGCTGCCGCGCGCATGATCGCCAACCAGCGCGAACAGACCGTGCGCTCCACCGATCCGGCGACCTTCGGCCCGCAGACCCTGCGCTATTTCGACGCGATGCACCGCCACGCCATGGTGGATTTCCTGCAGGACATCACCGGTATCTCCCCTCTGCTGGTGGACCCCACTCTGCTGAACGGGGGCCTGCATGAATGCCGCGATGGCGGGCGGTTCGACATCCATCTCGATTTCAACCGACACCGCCACACCATGCTGGACAATGCGCTGGTGGCGCTGACCTATCTCAACGAAGGCTGGCAGGACGATTGGGGCGGCGGACTGGAGCTTTACTGCAGCAAGCGGCGGCAGGTGGTGCGAACGGTGGCCCCCGTGATGGCCCGCACGATCATTTTCGCCCATGGTCCCAACAGCTTCCATGGCCACACCCAGCCGGTGAACACCGGCGGGCGCATGGTGCGCCGATCACTCGCCACCTACTTCTACACCCGGCGCACCGGTGCGGGTGACAAGATCGGTTATCGCAGCACGGTTTTCGCCATGGATGGCAACCGGCGGTTTGCGCCGACCGATATCGTCTCAGCAGGGCCTGACCGCAGTCCGCGCCAGCGGATTGGCGAGGCGGCACGGCTGGTCACCCCCCCGCTGTTGTGGAACTGGATGCGGCATCTGGTCGGTTCGCTCTAGGGCGTTTTACTTCACGGAAACCTTCCATGCTATGCTGGCGCTCCAGTTTCGGAGAGTCACATGGCGATCACCCCCACGTTCCAGATGGTCAACACCGCAGCGGTGGACCAGGCAAAGGTAGACGCGCTGCAGGCCGTGGCCGCGCAGGCGGTGGCGCTGTGGGGCAAGGCGCTGGCCGGCAATGCCGCGCTTACCATCCGCATCGAGATCACCACCGACGTGCCCAGCGGCCGCGCCGATGGCGGCTGGCTGAACGGCACCACCCTGCCCAAGATGGATGGCTTCTGGATTGCCGATGGCGGCCCTGCCTACAAGCTGCAGGGCAATGCCAAGGCAGGCACCGAGCCCGACATCAGCATCCGCGTCGCCCCGGATTACCTGCTCAACGAGCTGTTCCTTGATCCCACCCCTGCCACGCGTGGCGAAACACCGTCAGATCGGACCGACGGCCTGGCGGTGATGCTGCACGAGATCGGCCACGCGCTCGGCTTCACGGGATACTATGACGAGGCACAGAACAGTTTCCCCGCCGGGTTCAAGACCGCCTACGACTATCGCCTGAAGATCGATGGTGGGGCGGTGATGTTCGATGGACCCAACGTGCGGGCATTGACCGGGGGCGCAATGCCGCTGACCGACAACAACTATTCCCATTATGGCAATTCGAACGCCTACCCGGGGGACAGCAACGACCCGTTGCTCGGGCTGATGAACGGCGTCGTCTATTATCGCGGGTATCCCTATGCCATCGGCGATCTGGACCTTGCCGTGCTTGCCGATACCAGCCTCGGCACGATCCGGGACGATATTCTCGACCTGCCGTTCCTTCCCTCCATGCGCGGAGGTGCAGGCAATGACACAATCAGCGGCGGCGTGGCAGACAACCTGCTCCAGGGCGATTCCGGTACCGATACAATCAGCGGCAATGACGGTAACGACACGCTGAAGGGCGGCGCTGGCGTGGATACGCTGAACGGTGGCGCCGGCAACGATTGGCTCGACGGTGGCAAGGGTGCCGACATCATGGCCGGCGGCACTGGCAACGACATCTATCTGGTAGATTCCACGGATGACAAGGTTTTCGAGGCGGTGACCACCGCGCCGGGCGACACCACCGACGCGGGAGGCACCGACACGGTTCGCACGGCATTGTCGTTCGACCTCTCCGCTCTCGCCTATGTCGAAAACCTGCAACTGGTGGGCAGTACGGCGATCAACGGTACTGGCAGCGCGCTGGCCAATCGCATTATCGGCAACGCCGCTGCCAACACGCTGTCCGGCCTTGGCGGCAGGGACATCCTGATCGGCGGTGGCGGCGACGATCGGCTGTTCGGCGGTAGCGGGAAGGACGCGCTGACCGGCGGCGCGGGGGCGGATCGCTTCGTCTTCGACACGGCATTGGATGCCCGCACCAACCGCGACAGCATTGCGGACTTCAACCATGGCGAAGGCGACAAGATCGTCCTCTCGCGCACGGTTTTCGGCGCTGTCGGCGCCGTGGGCGCGCTGGCCGATGCCGCGTTCCATGCTGCCGCCGATGCCACGCAGGCGCACGATGCATCTGACAGGATCGTCTACAATACCAGCACCGGCGTGCTCTACTATGATGCCGACGGGTTTGGTGGGGCGGGATCGGTGGCCTTTGCGATCCTGAAGGGCATTCCTGCGCTTGTTGCTGCGGATCTGCTGATCACGGCCTGACACCGCTTGCCGGGTGAGGCGCTTTGCCATAGCGCTCTGGACGGAGGAGAAGCCTGCCCGTGTCCGCGCCCGAACTTCACTCGAACTATCCCGCCAACCCCGCCTTTGGCACTGGCGTTTTCCGGCGCCGCATCCGGCTGGATGGCCGTGCGGGCGTTGTGGTGGTTCAGCTTGACGACAATTGCCACGCGATGTGGCTGCGGCTGGAACACGATGGCGCACGGGTTAAGGATGTGGTGGGCGACCTGACCCGATTTCCGACCACGGGCTGCCCCTCCGCCCCGGCCGGGCTGCGGGTGCTGAAAGACAAGCCTCTCAATGCCCCGCAGGCTGCGCTCTATTCCGGCGGCGGCCCGGTTGGCACCTGCACCCATATGTTTGATCTGGCCGTGCTGGCCATGGCGCACGCGCAGCGCGACCCCGGCCTGCGGACGTGGGATGTCATCGTGCCCGACATGGTAGACGGCATCACCACAGCGTCTGTCGAACTCGATGGCAGGCCCCTTCACCGGTGGCGGGTGGAGGAGCGGTTGGTTATCGCACCGGGACTGGAAGCCGATCCGCAGCCGCTGTTCCACAAGTTTCGTCCCTGGGCCGAACGACACTTCAGCGGCGATGCGCTGGAGGCCGCATTGGTGCTGCGCATGGGCCTGTTCGTGTCGCGAGCGCGGTTCTACATTACCGACGCACGCGAGATTCCGCTGACCGAAATGGCGATGCGGGAAGGTTCCTGCCACGCGTACTCGCGACCACAGATCGAGAGTTCACATGTCCTGCTCGGCACCGTGCGCGATTTCAGCCAGCAGTTGGAGGAAGCACCCTTGCCCGAGGCAGCGCTGCACGGCTCCGCACGATAAAAGCCGCAAAAGCTTCCGCGCGCTGGACCGCGATCAGGGGATCAGCAGGCTGGAATCACCATAGGAATAGAACCTGTAGCCCTGCGCGATGGCGTGGGCATAGGCGTCCTGCATGCGATCGAGCCCCATGAGTGCGCTGACCAGCATGAACAGGGTCGACTTGGGCAGGTGGAAGTTGGTCATCAGCCCGTCGATCGCGCGGAAGCGATAGCCCGGGGTGATGAAGATGCTGGTATCGCCTTCGAACTGACGAATGATCCTGTCTTCACCGGTCGCGCTTTCCAGCAGGCGCAGGCTGGTGGTGCCCACCGCGATTACGCGCTTGCCAGCAGCGCGTGCGGCGTTCAGCCGGTCTGCCGTGGCGGCGTCGATACGGCCCCATTCGGCGTGCATCGCGTGTTCGGTCGTGTCTTGCGCCTTCACCGGCAGGAATGTGCCCGCGCCCACGTGCAGTGTCAGCGTTTCATGCACCACGCCGCGCGCGTCCAGGGCGGCCAACAGTTCCGGGGTGAAATGCAGCGCGGCAGTCGGCGCGGCCACGGCCCCGTCCTTCTGCGCGAACATCGTCTGGTAATCCCGGCGGTCCTGCTCGTCGGTCGGCCGCTTGCCTGCGATATAGGGGGGCAAGGGCATGGTTCCGGCGCGCTCCAGCAGGACCTCCACCGGCTCGTCACCGGGGAAGAACAGCGTCCAGCTGCCATCGGCATGGCGCGCCTCGGCGGTGGCGGTCACCCCTGCGCCGAATTCGATCGTATCACCCCCGCGCAACCGCTTGCCATTGCGGACGAAGGCCTGCCAGCGCCGCAGGTCGATCCGCTTGTGCAGCGTGGCGCCGATCCTGGCATCTCCGCGTCGGCCTTCCAGCTGGGCGGGAATCACGCGTGTGTCGTTGAACACCAGCACATCGCCCGGGTTCAGAAGGCCGGGCAGATCGCGCACGATCAGATCGGCAAACGGCCCCTGCCCCGGCACCGACAGCAGCCGGGCCGAATCGCGCGGACGCGCCGGACGCAGCGCGATGCGCTCGGGCGGCAGCTCGAAGTCGAACAGATCGACCTTCATGGGAGATCAGTTGGACCGTGAATTGCTCAGCATGTCGGCGGTGATCGCCGGAGCGGCGGCAGGGGCCGGCGGGGCCGGCCGCGGCTTGTTGTCAGCGCCGATGGAGGCCTGGACGATGCGCGTGGGATTTGCTGGCGGCTCGCCCCGAACGATCGCGTCGACCGCATCCATGCCACCGATGACACGGGCAAAGTTCGTATATTTATGATCCAGCCCCATCCGCGGATAGAACACGATGAAGAACTGGGAATTCGCCGAATCCGGCTCATCCGTCCGTGCCATGGAGACGGTGCCGCGCAGGTGGGGGACATCGTTGAATTCGGCCTTGAGATCGGGCAGCTTCGAACCGCCCTGCCCGGTGCCGGTGGGATCGCCGGTCTGCGCCATGAAGCCATCGATCACGCGGTGGAAGATGATGCCGTCATAGAAGCCTTCGCGCACCAGCTGCTTGATCCGTTCCACGTGGTGCGGCGCCCAATCGGGCTTGAGCCGGATGGTCACGCGGCCCCCGTTCGACAGATCTAGATAGAGCACGTTCTCGGGATCGTGCGTCGGGTCCATGTCCACCGCATACTGCACGGCCTGCGAAGAGACGACGCGATCAACCTTGATCGGCTTGACCGGGTCCTTGCCGGGAGCGCCTTGCGCCAGGGCCGGGGCGCCGGCCAGCAGGACAGTTGAGGCGGCCATCGTGATGAGGAAGCGCGAAAGCATCAAGGAACCACCTGTGGAAGACATCATCCCGCGCGGATAGGCCCGGCGCGCTGACGCTGCAATGAACAAAACGAAACGTCCGCCGCGGCGGCTCAATAGTCGCCGAGCTGGCCGAGGCCCCTCACCCGCTCGATCACGTCCTCGCAGACGGTGGGCGTCACGAAGCGGTGGATGTCGCCGCCGAACAGGGCGATTTCCTTGACCAGCTTTGAAGCGATCGGCTGGAGCGAGACGTCGGCCATCAGGAAGACCGTTTCGATCCGGTCATTCAGCTGCTGGTTCATGCCGGCCATCTGGTATTCGTATTCAAAGTCGGCCACCGCGCGCAGGCCGCGCACGATCACGCTAGCGCCCTGCTTTTCGGCGAACTTCATCAGCAGCGCGTTGAAGCCCATGACGGTGACGTTGCCGATGCCCTGTGCCGCCACTTCGCGCTGAACCATGGCCATGCGCTCTTCGGGCGTGAACATCGGGTTCTTCGACGGGTTGGTGGTGACGCCGATGATCAGCTTGTCGACCAGCTTCGCCCCGCGTCGGATGATGTCCAGGTGCCCCAGCGTGATCGGGTCGAACGTGCCCGGATAGACGCCAATCCTCTCCCCCATGTTCAGTGATTCCTCTCGACTATGTACCGCGCCAGATCGCGGAGCAGGTCCGCCTCCGCGCCATAGGGGGCAAGGTGCTGGACCGCCTGCTCCACCAGGATGCGCGCCTGTTCACGCGCCCGTTCGATGCCGAGCAGGGACACGAAGGTTTCCTTGCCCTGCGCCGCATCCTTGCGCAGCGCCTTGCCTGCGGCGGCTTCGTCCCCTTCTTCATCAAGCAGATCGTCGGCGATCTGGAAGGCGAGGCCGATATCGCGCGCATAGCCGCGCAGGTGGGTGCGCCCTTCGGACGGGATCTTGCCAAGGATGGCGCCCATCTCCACCGCCGCGCCGAGCAGCGCGCCGGTCTTGAGCTGCTGCAGCCGGGTGACGGTGGGCAGGTCGAACGAAGCGGTTTCGGCGGCGATGTCCATCATCTGGCCGCCCGCCATGCCATTGGCCCCGCTGGCGGTGGCCAGGGTGCGGATCAGTTCGACACGGACGAAGGGATCGCCGCTCATCGCCGGATCGGACAGCACCTCGAAGGCGAAGGCGTGGAGCGAATCCCCCGCGAGCACGGCAGTCGCCTCGTCAAAGGCGAGGTGCAGCGTGGGCTTGCCATGGCGCAGCGCGTCATCATCCATGCACGGCAGGTCATCGTGGATCAGCGAATAGACGTGGATCGCCTCAATCGCTGCGCCTGCGCGCACCGCCGATGTGCGATCGACGCCAAACATCTGCGCGACGGCGCTGACCAGCAGCGGCCGCAGCCGCTTGCCCCCGCCGATAGCGGCATAGCGCATCGCCTCGACCAGCCGGTCGCGCGGGTCACCGGGAACAGGCAGCAGCGCATCGAACGTGGAATCGATATCGCGCTGGATGGCCGCGAGGGCCTGCTTCAGCGCGGCTTGGGGGGCATCGGCCTCCGACACGGCAATCACCCTGCGGTTTCGTCGAACGGACGCGTACCCTGCGCGCGCCCGTCGCGATCGGTAACGATGGCCTCGATCCGCGCCTGCGCGGAATCGAGCCGCGCCTGGCAATGCGCCCGCAGGGCATCGCCACGCGCATAAAGTTCAATCGATTCGTCGAGCGGCGCCTCGCCGCTCTCGAGCTTGCGCACGACATCTTCGAGCGCCTTGAGCGCGTCTTCGAAAGAAAGTGCCGCGATATCTGCCTGGGTTCCCATCGGAGGCAGCTTTGACCCGCCACAAGCGACTGGTCAAGCGCAACCGGAACGGGCCTGTCGGAAGAGGTCTGGCGCAAGCCGCGCCTAGAGGCTAAGGGCGCTGCCATGTCCGAAATCACTCCCGATGTCGTCGCCGCCCACGGGCTGTCCGAGGAAGAATACGCCCGCGTGCTGCACGCGCTGGGGCGTGAGCCGAACCTTGTGGAACTCGGCATCTTCTCGGTGATGTGGTCGGAGCACTGCTCCTACAAATCGAGCCGCATCCACCTGAAGAAGCTGCCGACCGAGGCCCCTTGGGTGATCTGCGGCCCCGGTGAGAACGCAGGCGTGATCGATATCGGCGATGGGCAGGCCGCCATCTTCAAGATGGAGAGCCACAACCACCCGAGCTACATCGAACCCTATCAGGGCGCAGCCACCGGCGTGGGCGGCATCCTGCGCGACGTGTTCACCATGGGCGCGCGCCCGGTGGCGAACATGAACGCGCTGCGATTTGGCCGGCCGGACCACCCCAAGATGAAGCACCTGGTGCAGGGCGTGGTTGCCGGGATCGGCGGTTACGGCAACTGCGTGGGCGTGCCGACCGTGGGTGGCGAGACCAACTTCCACAAGGCCTATGACGGCAACATCCTGGTCAACGCGATGACCGTGGGCGTGGCCGACACCGACAAGATCTTCTATTCGGCGGCAACCGGCATCGGCAACCCGATCGTCTATGTGGGTTCGAAGACCGGCCGCGACGGCATCCACGGCGCGACCATGGCCAGCGCGGACTTCGACGAGAAGAGCGAGGAAAAGCGCCCGACCGTGCAGGTGGGCGATCCGTTCACCGAAAAGCTGCTGATCGAGGCGTGCCTTGAACTGATGGCCACGGACGCCATCGTGGCGATCCAGGACATGGGCGCGGCGGGCCTCACCTCGTCATCGGTGGAAATGGCCACCAACGGCAAGGCCGGCATCATCCTGAACATGGACAAGGTGCCCTGCCGCGAAGAGGGCATGACGCCTTATGAAATGATGCTGTCGGAGAGCCAGGAGCGCATGCTCATGGTGCTGAAGCCCGGCAAGGAAGCCATGGCCGAGGCGATCTTCCGCAAGTGGGAGCTGGACTTTGCCGTGATCGGCGAAGTGACCGATACCGGCCACATGGTGCTGACCTTCCAGGGCGAAACGGTGTGCGACATTCCGCTGGGCCCCCTGGCCGAGGACGCGCCGCTGTACGACCGCCCTCACCTTTCGCTGGAGGAATACAAGGCCTGGGCCAACGTGGCGCCGCTGGGCGACGTGCCGGCGAGCAGCGACCTGGGCGCGGACCTGCTGAAGCTGATCGGCTGCCCGGACCTGGCCAACCGTCGCTGGATCTTCGAGCAGTACGACAGCCAGGTGGGTGCCGACACGCTGCAGAAATCGGGTGGCGACGCCGCGGTGGTGCGCGTGCACGGAACCGAAAAGGCGCTGGCGATCAGCACCGACTGCACTCCGCGCTATTGCTTTGCCGACCCCTATGAAGGTGGCAAGCAGGCGGTGGCCGAAACCTTCCGCAACATCTGCGCCGTGGGCGCGACGCCGCTGGCGATCACCAACTGCCTGAACTTCGCCAATCCGCAGCGCCCCGAAATCATGGCGCAGATCGTGGAAGCGCTGAACGGCATGGGCGACGCCTGCCGTGCGCTGGACTACCCGATCGTTTCGGGCAACGTCTCGCTCTATAACGAATCCAAGGCGACCGGCGGCGGCAGCGCGATCCTGCCCACCCCGGCCATCGGCGGCGTGGGCCTGATGCTCGACCACGAGCAGATGGTGACCGTGCCGTTCAAGGCCGAGGGCGAGGCGATCTTCGTGATCGGCCAGAGCAACGGGCACCTGGGCCAGAGCCTGTGGCTGCGCGAAATCCACGGTCGCGAGGACGGCGAGGCGCCGAAGGTGGACCTTGCCGCCGAACGCCGCCACGGCGAGTTCGTGCGCGAGCTGATCGCCGACGGCAAGGTGACGGCGGTCCACGACATTTCGGACGGTGGCCTGCTGGTCGCACTGGCCGAAATGGCGATGGCGAGCGGCATCGGCTGCCAGTTGGAAGGGATCGGCGACCACTTCACCGCCTTTGGCGAGGACCAGGGCCGCTATATCGTGACCAGCGCGGTGGCAGACACGATCCAGGCGGCGGGCATCCCGATGACGCGCATCGGCACGACCGGCGGATCCGCGGTTTCAGGTCCGGGCTTCTCGGTGCCGGTGGCAACGCTGCGCGAAGCGAACGAGGCGTTCTTCCGGGTGTGGATGGAAGGGTAAAGGACCCCTCAGGCCTGCCTGCGACCGGCCCCCTCCCCATTTGTGCTGCGCAAAAATGGGGAGGACTTTGGGGTTACGCCGCCTTTTTCTTGCCGAGGAGGTCGTAGGGATCGACGCCCATGGCCTTCCACACGGCGTGCGCCTGATGATAATGCACCGCAGGCGTAATGTTCAAATGGCGGCGCGCCTCGTCCAGACCAAGCGGCAGGATGTCGGTGATCGCCTGTTCGCACAGGCGCGGGCAGGCCTTGCCCAGACGCTGGCCTTCGCGGATGGCGCGCAGCACGGGGGCGCTGCTTTTCACCTGCTTGCGGATGTTGAGCCCGGCCATGTAGCCGATGAACAGGTGCGCCGGTGACGGCTGCTGGCTGTAGGTGAAAGCCAGCACGCAGGCTTCGCCCAGCGCATCGCGGCCATAGCCGGTAAGGACGTGCAGCAGATCGTGCACATCGCGCATGCGGTTCAGGTACCACAGGAACTGGTCCTGGAAGCGGGGGCGCCCTTCCGCAAACTTGTCGAATTCGGCAACGAGACCGGCGGCGGTGAGGCCTTCGTGCTCCATGAAATCGCAATAGGCGTGTGCGACCGAGCCGGCAGGCATGCGGCGCAGCGCATCGTGATCGTCAAGGATCGTCGGCAGGCTGGGTTCGCGCGCGCGAACCGACTGGCCCACCTCGCTCCTGAGATAGCGTTCCGCCGAGGCCCGCAGCCCCTGCCAGGGCAGCGCCTCGAAGATGGCGAAGACTTCCTCGGTGCGCTCCTTGTCCTTCAGCAATTCGCGGAAGTGATGGAGCGCCTTGCGCGGCTGCAGCGTGAGCACCGGGCGGCGCTCATCATAGAGCGGCAGGTCCGCAGACAGGGTTCCAGCAAAGGCGTTCATGCGATTCGTCCTCTGGTCGTCCTCTGGGCAGGACGGCTCGATCTATTAACACCTATGTAAATATTGCGTCAATCAAACACCCAGTCATCGCGCGCAATGCCATAGAGATCGAGGATCGCGGTCAGGTCGCCCCGGTCGATCCAGCCATCGGCGGCGGCGCGCGCCTTGGGCTTGGCGCGATAGGCGATGCCGTGGGTGGCAGATTCGATCATCGGGATGTCGTTGGCGCCATCACCCGTGGCGAGGCTAACCACATCTTCACCCAACCGCGCCGTCTCTTCGAGCAGGACCTTCTTCTTCACCGACGAATCGACGATACCGCCAACGAGATCGCCCGTGAGGCGGCCGTCATGCAGGCCCAGACGGTTGCCCACGACGCGATCGAAGCCAAGCAGATCGGCCACGGGATCGGCAAAGGAGTGGAACCCGCCGGTGACCAGCACGGTGTGGCAGCCGCGCGACTTGAGCGTGGCAACCAGCGTGCGCGCGCCGTCCATCGGACGGATGCGTTCATCAAGGCATTGGCGGATCGCGTCTTCGGGCAGGTCTTTCAGCAGCCCGACGCGTTCGCGCAGGGCGGATTCGAAATCGAGTTCCCCCTGCATCGCGCGCTCCGTGATCGCGGCGATGCGGTCCTTGAGCCCAGCAAAATCGGCCAGTTCATCAATGCATTCCTGGCCGATCATGGTCGAATCCATGTCGGACACGAACAGGCGCGGCGTTTCGAACGGGACGGTGGAAAGCAGGAGGTCGCTGTCAGGGAAGCACTGGTCAAGAATCTGGCGGATGCCGGCAGGATTGCCCTCAACCACCTCGAGTTCCAACACGTTGGTGCAGAATTCGAGCATGCCGGCGCCGGCCACTTCCCAATCGCGCGCCTCGATCATTTCCATGGCGAGCGCAAGATTGTCACCAAGCGTCTCAGGGTCTGCTATCAGCCGCGCGATGATCACAGGGAATTCCTCAGGTGTTGATGGCGTGAAGCCGAAGGTCGCGCTCATTGCAGGGCCGACGGCGAGCGGCAAGAGCGATCTGGCCGTGCGGCTGGCACTGGCCGAGATGGCCGCGGGACGCAAGGCGGTGGTGATCAACGCCGACAGCGCACAGGTCTATGCCGATCTTGGCGTGCTGAGCGCGCGCCCTTCGGCAGAGGAGATGCGCGGCGTGCCCCACCGGCTGTTCGGCGCCTGGGACGCGGCGCAGGCCTGTTCGGCGGCGGATTGGGCCGCGGCGGCGAAGGCGGAGATCGCAAAGGCGGCGGCGCACGGCGCGCTGGCAGTGCTGGTGGGCGGAACGGGCCTCTATATCCGCACCCTGCTGGACGGCATCGCGCCGGTGCCCGAAATCGAACCGGCGGTGCGCGAAGCCGTGCGGGCGCTGCCGGTGGCGGAGGCCTATGCCGCGCTGCAGAAGGAAGATCCAGCGCGGGCGGCGGTGCTGGGCCCAGCCGACAGCGCGCGGATCGCGCGGGCGCTTGAGGTCGTGCGATCGACCGGGCGGCCGCTTTCGGCGTGGCAGGCGGAAAAGGTGGGCGGAATCAGCGGTGAAATCGATCTGACCGCCGTGGTGCTGATGCCGGATCGGGACTGGCTTTATGAACGCTGCGACCGGCGGTTCGCGCTGATGTGGCAGGCGGGTGCGATGGCCGAGGTGGAGGCGCTGCTGGCGCGCGGGCTGGATCCTGCCCTGCCCGTGATGCGCGCGATCGGGGTGCCGGAAATCGCCGCCTTCCTGCGTGGTGACCTGAACGAGGAAGAGGCCATCGCAGCGGGTCAGCAGGCGACGCGGAACTACGCCAAGCGGCAGTACACGTGGCTGCGACACCAAGTTCCGGGCCACTGGCCCCGACTGCAGCAGCAGGATTACGCTGAAAACCACATTATTGAAATAATATTTCACAAATAGCCGGTTGACACGTTCGTTTATGTCATTTAGCAGGCCGTCAACTGCCTGAGAGTCCGCTTCTGTGGATTGCAGGCACCCGAAAGGGAGAGAAGGCCCGGCGCAGCCAGCCCTGCGCCGGGCCCATGTTTTTGGATGATCCGTATCGGCAGGCCCCTCGCCTGTCGGACATGCAAGGGAAGCTACCTGTGAAAACCGAGCGCAGCGGCGCCGAAATCCTGGTCGAGAGCCTGGTCGCAAAGGGCGTGGAGTTCGTCTTCGGCTATCCCGGCGGCGCGGTGCTGCCGATCTATGACGCACTGTTCGGCGACGAGCGCATCCGCCACATCCTGGTGCGGCACGAAGCCGGCGCGGCCCACGCGGCCGAAGGCTATGCCCGCGCCACGGGCAAGCCCGGCGTTGTGCTGGTCACTTCCGGCCCCGGTGCCACCAACGCGGTCACCGGCATTGCCGACGCCTTCATGGATTCGATCCCGCTGGTGGTCATCACCGGCCAGGTTCCCACTGCGCTGATCGGGTCGGACGCGTTCCAGGAAGCCGACACCGTTGGCATCACGCGCCACTGCACCAAGCACAACTATCTGGTGAAGGACCCGTCGCAGTTGGCCGGGATCATCGACGAGGCTTTCCGCATCGCCACCGAAGGCCGCCCCGGCCCGGTGGTGATCGACATTCCCAAGGACGTGCAGATCGCCTCGGCCGCGTGGAGCGGCCATGCACCGCAGCAGCGCAACCGCTATACCCCGCAGACCGAAGCCCCGGCGACAGACGTTGCCGAAGCCGTGCGCCTGATCGCCGCAGCGAAGGCGCCGGTGCTCTATACCGGTGGCGGCGTGATCAATTCGGGCGACGAGGCGACCCGTCTGCTCCGCGAACTGCAGAAGCTGACCGGAGCGCCTGTCACCTCCACGCTGATGGGCCTTGGCGCCTATCCGGCGGGCGATCCGGCGTGGCTGGGCATGCTGGGCATGCACGGCACCTATGAAGCGAACATGGCGATGAACCGGGCGGACCTGATCGTCTGCGTCGGCGCGCGCTTCGATGATCGCGTGACCGGGCGGCTCGATGCCTTTGCGCCCAACAGCAAGAAGATCCACATCGACATCGACCGCGCCTCGATCAACAAGACCGTGCAAGTTGACCTGCCGCTGATTGGCGATTGCGCCAAGGTGCTGGGCCAGATCGTGGAAGGCTGGCTGGAAACCGGCTGCACCAGGCAGGACCTGACCGAATGGTACGCCCGCATCGATGGCTGGCGCGCGCGCCAGAGCCTCGCCTACCCTTCGCGCGGGCAGGAAATCATGCCGCAGAAGGCGATCGAGCGGCTTTATGAGCTGACCAAGGACCGCGATCCGATCATCAGCACCGAAGTGGGCCAGCACCAGATGTGGGCGGCGCAGCACTTCCACTTCATGAAGCCGAACAAGTGGCTGACGTCCGGCGGGCTCGGCACCATGGGCTATGGCCTTCCGGCCGCCATCGGTGCGCAGGCCGGCTTCCCGGAAACGCTGGTGATCGATATCGCGGGCGACGCCTCGATCCAGATGAACATCCAGGAGATGGGCACGGCCACGCAGTATCGCCTGCCGGTGAAGGTCTTCGTGCTCAACAACGAATGGATGGGCATGGTCCGCCAGTGGCAGGAACTGACCTATGAAAGCCGCTATTCCAACTCCTATTCGGACAGCCTGCCCGATTTCGTGAAGCTGGCCGAAGCCTATGGCTGGAAGGGCATCCGCATCACCGACATGAGCGAGCTGGACGCCGGCATCCAGGCGATGATCGACCACGATGGCCCGGTCTTCGTCGATTGCCTGGTGACCAAGGAAGCCAACTGCTTCCCCATGATCCCGAGCGGCGCGGCGCACACCGACATGATCCTCTACGGCGACGAAGTGGCCGGCACGATGGACGACGAAGCCAAGGCGCTGGTCTGAGGGGGGACGGAACAATGATGCACATCAAGCAGGAGGCGCAGGAGCGCCACGTCCTGACCATCACGGTCGACAACGAGGCGGGCATCCTGGCCAAGATCGCCGGGCTGTTCACCGCGCGCGGCTATAACATCGACAGCCTGACCGTGGCCGACATCACCGACGGGCACGACGTGAGCCGGATCACCATCGTGACCCACGGTCCGCCGCCAGTGATCGATCAGATCCGCGCGCAGCTGGAACGGCTGGTGCCGGTCCACAAGGTGACCGACCTGACCGAGGTTGGCCCCTTCGTGGAACGCGAACTGGCGCTGATCAAGGTGGCCGGCAAGGGCGAGAACCGTGTCGAGGCGCTGCGCCTTGCCGACGTGTTCCGTGCCAAGGTTGTCGACACCACCACGGCAAGCTTCGTTTTCGAACTGACCGGCACGCCGGACAAGATCGACACCTTCGTGGGCCTGATGAAGGAACTGGGCCTGGTCGAGGTTGGCCGGACCGGCATCGTCGGCATGGTCCGCGGGGCGAACGCGGCCTGACATTCTTTGCACTGGCGGCGCCGCGGCCTGACGGCTATCGGCGCGCCCAAGTTTACCGATCACACAGAATGCCATTTGAAAGGAATACAGCGTGAAGGTCTATTACGACGCGGACTGTGATCTGAACCTGATCACCGGCAAGAAGATCGCCATCCTGGGTTACGGTTCGCAGGGCCACGCCCATGCGCAGAACCTGCGTGATTCGGGCGTGAAGGAAGTGGCCATTGCGCTGCGTCCCGGTTCGGCCAGCGCCAAGAAGGCCGAAGCGGCCGGTTTCAAGGTGCTGCCCAACGCCGAAGCAGCCGCCTGGGCCGACATCCTCATGATCCTCGCCCCCGACGAGCACCAGGCCGCGATCTATGCCGACGACCTGCATGCCAACCTGAAGCCCGGCTCGGCTCTGGCCTTTGCCCACGGCCTCAATATCCACTTCGGCCTGATCGAGCCCCGCGCCGACATCGACGTGATCATGATCGCGCCCAAGGGCCCCGGCCACACCGTGCGCGGTGAATACCAGCGCGGCGGCGGCGTTCCCTGCCTGATCGCGGTGCACCAGGACAAGACCGGCAATGCGCACGACGTGGCGCTGGCCTATGCCTCGGGCGTGGGCGGTGGCCGTTCGGGCATCATCGAAACCAACTTCCGCGAGGAATGCGAAACCGACCTGTTCGGCGAACAGGCCGTGCTGTGCGGTGGCGCCACGCATCTGGTTCAGGCCGGCTTCGAAACGCTGGTGGAAGCCGGCTACGCCCCGGAAATGGCCTATTTCGAATGCCTGCACGAACTGAAGCTGATCGTCGACCTGATGTATGAAGGCGGCATCGCCAACATGCGCTATTCGATCTCGAACACCGCCGAATATGGTGACATCAAGACCGGCCCGCGCATCATCACCGACGAGACCAAGAAGGAAATGAAACGCGTTCTGGCCGACATCCAGTCGGGCCGCTTCGTGAAGGACTTCGTGCTCGACAACCGCGCCGGCCAGCCCGAGCTGAAGGCTTCGCGCATCGCCGCCAAGCGTCACCCGATCGAGGAAACTGGCGCCAAGCTGCGTGCGATGATGCCCTGGATCGGCGCGAACAAGCTGGTTGACCAGACCAAGAACTGATCCGGCGCAAGCAGGACCAGCGAAAGGGCCGCCCGGGGATACCCCCGTGCGGCCCTTTCCTTTGCGGGCTTTCAACTTTCTCGAACGGTGACAGCCGAAGGATCGCAATTGGCAGTCATCGCCCGGTGCGATACCTCTGTCACTCCAGAGCCTGTTTCAGGGAGATCCCGTCGTGCCCCAGTTTACCCGCATCATGAAGTATGCGCTTCCCGCAGCCCTTGCCGCCGTGGTCGCGGCCCCGATCGTCGCCCAGATGCCTGCTGGCCAGCCCGGTGCTGCCGACAAGGCGCGCGTCACGGCCGGAACCTATGTTGTCGATGCTGGCCACGCCCAGATCGGCTGGCGGCTCAACCACATGGGATTCAACGATACTCTGGGCCTGATCGGTGGCGAGACCGGCACCCTGACGCTCGACCCGGCGAACCCGGCAGCGTCGAAGGTTTCGATCTCGATCCCCGTTGCCAAGCTGGTGTCTGCTGACGCCGGCCTCACCGCGCACCTGATGAAGCCCGCCGGCGCCAACGGCAAGGCAGACTTCTTCGGCGCGAATCCGGCGCCCGCCACGTTCGAATCGACCAGCGTCGCCGTGGGCGCCGACGGTACCAGCGCCAAGGTTGCCGGCAACCTGACGCTGAATGGCGCGACCAAGCCGGTGACCGTGGACGTGACCTTCGTCGGCGCAGGCAAGAACCCGATGAAGGGTGTGGAGACCGTGGGCTTCCACGGCACGGCCACGATCAAGCGCAGCGACTTCGGCCTTGGCTATGCCGTGCCCGTGGTGGGTGACGACGTGTCACTGACCATCTCGATCGCCTTCGAAAAGAAGGCCTGACCGGTCGAGGGGAGCGGCAGGGCGCCGCTCCCCGCCCTGTTCGCATTCGTACCAAGGCCGCTGCGCAATCGCGCCGGTGCCAGGCGGGCTTCTCCATCGCTGGAGAGACCGCCAACCTTTTTCCAGATTCGCGTGCTGGCGCAATCTTGACCATTGGGTTGCGAACCTTTCGCGCCAACAGGCAGGCTTTTTCCCGGTCTGCCCTGCCGCTTGACGCTTTCATTCTGGACAACCGTTGACGGAAACACCATAGGCTGACGGCATGACCGTTCGGCTGGACCTTACCCTGCGACTTATCCGCCCTTGGGCGTGAGCTGACGCGTCTCTTCCAGGCGCGCACGGCGTCCAGGGGTCCCGAAGAAACCAGATCCAGACATTCCGGCTTCGAGAAGACGCAAACCCATGTCCATGCTCAAGAATCCCTCGGTCAAGTATCGTCCGTTCCCGCAGGTTCCGATCTCTGATCGCCAGTGGCCGAGCCGCCAGATCACCAAGGCGCCACGTTGGCTTTCCACCGACATGCGAGACGGCAACCAGTCGCTCATCGACCCGATGGACGCCGAAAAGAAGGCGCGCTTCTTCGATCTGCTCGTCAAGGTCGGGCTGAAGGAGATCGAAGTCGGCTTCCCCAGCGCCGGGGCGACTGAATATGATTTCATTCGCGGTCTCGTCGATGCGGGCCGCATTCCGGACGACGTCTTCGTTCAGGTGCTCACCCAATCGCGTGAAGACCTGATCAAGACCTCGTTCGAAAGCCTTGCCGGCGCAAAGCAGGCGATCGTCCACGTATACAACGCGGTTTCGCCGCTGTGGCGCAACGTGGTGTTCGGCATGGAAAAGCCCGAGGTGAAGGCAATCGCCCGCGCAGGGGCCAGTTACCTGCGCGATCAGGCGGCTCGCTTCCCCCAGACCGACTGGCACTTCGAATACAGCCCCGAGACCTTTTCCACCGCCGAGCTCGATTTCAGCATCGAATGCTGCGAGGCGGTGATGGATATCCTGCAGCCCACGGTCGAAAAGCCGATCATCCTCAACCTGCCGGCCACGGTGGAGGCGGCGACGCCGAACATCTATGCCGACCAGATCGAGTATTTCTGTCGCAACCTGCCGAACCGTGACCGCGCGGTGATCAGCCTGCACACCCACAACGACCGCGGCACCGGCGTGGCCGCTGCGGAACTGGGCATCATGGCCGGGGCAGATCGCGTCGAAGGCTGCATGTTCGGCAATGGCGAGCGGACGGGCAATTGCTGCCTGGTGACAGTCGCCCTCAACATGTACACGCAGGGCATTGATCCGGAACTGGATTTCTCGAACATCGATGAAGTGATCCAGACGGTGGAATACTGCAATCAGCTGCCGGTTCACCCGCGCCACCCCTATGGCGGCGAGCTGGTGTTCACGGCCTTTTCGGGCAGCCATCAGGACGCGATCAAGAAGGGCTTCGCCGCGCAGGAAAAGCGCAATGACGAGCTCTGGGCCGTGCCCTATCTGCCGATTGACCCGGCGGACCTTGGGCGCAGCTATGAAGCGGTGATCCGCGTCAATTCCCAGTCCGGCAAGGGCGGTTTCGCCTGGGTGCTGGAACAGGACCAGGGCCTGAAGCTGCCGAAGAAGATGCAGGCGCACTTCAGCCGTCACGTACAGGAACTGGCCGATGAACTCGGCCGCGAACTGCAGGCGGTGGATATCTGGAGCGTTTTCCGCAAGGTCTACCGCCTCGACGTGCCGCAGCACTTCCAGCTTGTGGACTATGAAGAAGCCCGTTCGCCCGACGGCACCCGCGTGTTCGCCGGAAAGATCGAGGTGGACGGCAAGGTGCAGAGCGTATCCGGGCGCGGCAACGGCCTGATCTCATCGGTCGTAGCCACGCTGAAGGATGGCTTCGGCATCGAGATCGACGTGCGCGACTATTCCGAGCACGCCCTGACCGGCGGCAGTGATGCGCGCGCGGCGGCCTACGTCGAATGCGTTGCACCCGATGGCCGGGTGTTCTGGGGCGTGGGCATCGACGAGGACGTGGCCACCGCCAGCGTCCGCGCGATCCTTTCAGCCGCCAACGCGGCCAGCAACTGACAATTCTTTAATGGAGCGGTCGCGACAGCACCGCTCCATTCAATCGCCCGATTGAACGAATAGTTGCGGGACATCGCCAGCCCCAATACGCTCGCCCCCGAAGCCCGCCAGAGGCAACGACGCGAGAGGTTCAATGGCTGAAGACATTATCGAGCCCGATCTGCCGATCATCGATCCGCACCACCATTTGTGGGATCTGCGGCCGCTGCTCGGCTCATTCCCTACGCCCCGCCACCCGTTTCTCGATGCCCTGACGCTTGGCGCGTACTACAATTTCGATGCGCTGCATGCCGATGCAACAAGCGGACATCACGTTATCGCCACGGTCTATATGGAATGCGGCGCCTACTATCGCGCTGATGCCGAACCTGCGTTCAAACCGGTGGGCGAAGTGGAAATGGCCAATGGCGTGGCCGCGCAGGGCGCCAGCGGGCTGTACGGCGATTTCCGCCCTTGCGCCGCGATCATCGGCCACGGCGATCTTACGCTGGGCGATGGCGTACGTCCGGTGCTGGAAGCCCTGCAGGCGGCGGGTGGCGGTCGCTTTTGCGGCATCCGGCACCAGGGGGCGTGGGATGCGGATCCCGACGTGCTTGGTCCGCCGTTCCACGCGCCGCCCCAACTGTATGCCAGCGATGCTTTCCGCTCCGGTTTCCGCCAACTGGGCGCAATGGGGCTTACGTTCGATGCCTGGGTGTGCGAACCGCAACTGCCCGACGTGATCGCCCTTGCCCGCGCCTTTCCGGAACAGCCGATCGTGCTTGATCACTGCGGCACCCCGCTTGGCATCGCAAGCTACAAGGGCAGACTGCCCGAACGCTTCGACACCTGGCGGGCATCGATCCGGGCGCTCGCGGAACTGCCCAACGTGTCGATCAAGCTGGGCGGGCTCGCCATGGCGTTCTGCATGATGCCTAGCGAAGGCCCTGCCGCCGGGGTGGGATCGGAAGCGCTGGCCGCGATGTGGCGGCCTTATATCGAAACCTGCATCGAAGCGTTCGGGCCACAACGCGCCATGTTCGAAAGCAATTTCCCGGTCGACCGCTGGGGGGCCGACTATCGCACCTTGTGGAACGCGTTCAAGCGGCTGACAGCAGGTGCCAGTGCGGAGGAAAAGCGCGCCCTCTTCGCCGCGACGGCCGCGCGGACCTATGGCATCGAGCATCTTCTGCCCCAGGGCTGAAAGCTTGCCCCAAAGGAACTTTGACAGGGCCCCGGACAGGGCATACGCAGTTCTTAAGTGATTGGTTAAATCTGGACGGAGAGATCCTGCATGGCCCTGCCCCCCCTGTTCGCCAACCTGCGCCTGCCAGTGATCGCCTCGCCTTTGTTCATCATATCCGGGCCGGAACTCGTGATTGCGCATTGCAAGGCCGGGGTCGTGGGGTCGTTTCCATCGCTCAACGCGCGGCCGATCAGCCAACTGGATGAATGGCTGCACCAGATCACCGAGGAATTGGCCGCCCATAACCGCGCCAACCCGCAAGCACCGGCCGCACCGTTTGCGGTCAACCAGATAGTCCACCGCACCAACAACCGCCTGGAAGAGGACATGGCGCTTTGCGCCAAGTGGAAGGTGCCGCTGATGATCACGTCTCTGGGGGCACGGGAGGACATCTATCAGGCGGCGCATTCGTGGGGCGGCATCGTGCTGCACGATGTTATCGACGATCGTTTTGCCCGCAAGGCGATCGAGAAGGGCGCGGATGGCCTTATCCCGGTGGCGGCGGGTGCTGGCGGCCATGCCGGTGCGCAAAGCCCGTTTGCCCTGATGCAGGAGATCCGCAGCTGGTTTGACGGCCTCATCGCCCTGTCCGGTGCCATTGCCCACGGGCGTTCGATCCTCGCTGCCCAGGCGCTCGGCGCCGATTTCGCCTATATCGGCTCTGCCTGGATCGCCACGCACGAGGCGCGGGCCGTCGACGCCTACAAGCAGGCCATCGTCGATGGGTCGGCTGCGGACATCATCTATTCCAATCTCTTCACCGGCGTCCACGGCAACTACCTGCGTCCGTCGATCGTCAACGCCGGGCTTGATCCCGACAACCTGCCGGTGAGCGACCCCAGCAAGATGAACTTCGGATCGGGCGGAAACACTGACGCAAAGGCGTGGAAGGACATCTGGGGTTCCGGCCAGGGCATCGGCGCGGTCAGGGCGGTCGAGACCGTGGCACAGCGGGTCGATGCTCTCGCTGGCCAATATGCCGAGGCCCTTGTCGCTCTCGACGGGGCTTCCGCCGCTTTCCGTCGCTAGTTCGGTCGCGCCCCACAGCATGTCGGCCATCCGATCGATATGGCTGAAATCGAGCGCCGGATCCCGCGTATTGAGTGGCGTTCCCTTCCAGCGGCGGTGATCGAGCAGACGCCGCCGCAAGGCCCGCTGCAGCAGGTCCAACCGCATCAGCGCCTCAGTCGTTGCTCTTTCGCCCACGGCGCGACTGCGGGCCTGCCAGCCCGAAGTTATCGGGCCCAACCGCTCGAGCACAACCTCGTTGTAGCGGTGGTGAGGGCCGCGGTGCATAGGTAGGCCGATGCGCAGGGCAACGCCTTCTTCGGCTGGCAGGAGCAGTCCATTGCGGCGAAAATCGTGGAAGCCGACCCGCTCAAGCCCGACCTTTTCCAGGAATGCACGGACCGCCGCGCTGGAGAAGATCTGGCGCGGCAGGATATGGTGTCGCTGAAGTCCAGCACTGTATCCTGCCGAACCAGCCGTGTTGACCGCCCTGAACGGAAGAATGGGACGGCTGGGCCGCGCCATAACTGGAATTTCCTCACTCCTGTTCATGAGCACAAATTCAAGGAACAGGGTTAAGAAAGACCTGCGAATTTCAGTTCACATCGGACCGAATTGCAACCGATTTGGCAATTGATTCGTTCCGCAAGCCGCAGAACCGGAAACCTAAAGCGGCCGGGCCTTGATGCGGAATGCCCCGTCCAACTCCAGCAAGACCTTCCCGAAGCCAGACAGCACCACTTCGCGCGCGCTGTCGAGACGACCATGCGCCACCAGCCAGTCCGTCAGCCGGATGGCGATCCGCGAATCCTCCTGGCTGATCTGGCCATCCTTGCCAGCAAGCACGAATTCCTGACCCGTGAGGAAGTGCAGGCCTTCACTGGCAAAGGAATCCGCCTCGCGGATCAGAGCTGTCAAGGCGAGAGCAGGAAACGGGCCTCCGCCGAGCCAAACGCCGACGGCTTCGTGAAACCACGCCACGCTCGTGGCCAACCGCGCAGGTTGCCACACGATGACTTCCGCGCCGGGCAGATTTCCCAATTCGCCAATCAGCGCCGCCATGACGCGGACGACTGGCAGGAGATGATCCGCCCCCACAAGGTGTTTGCCCGCGGCAACCGTGATCGCTGCCTTGCCTTGCAGTGTGATGGACGAAGGCAGGGCGACACGGTGCGCGATTTCAGGTGCATCGCAAATTTGCCCGGGACGAAGTCCGCCCACTTCAAAGCTGAGGCCGTCCTTGATGATGGCAAGGGTGCCATCACCCAGGGAGCCATCAATCGCGAATGATCCAAGCGAATCCGCGAGGTCGATAACCGCCTTCGCATCGGGTCTGGCGCCAGGATCGAACAGGAGCGCCGCCACCGGCGCGCAAGCTCCTGTTGATTGAGTGGCCACCCCGTCTGCTCCCTGCTCTTCGGAAAATCTTGGCACCATCGTCGCCTCTGCGTCGAGTCCCGAGTAGGTCGAATTTCAGCCCGAAACGGAGCCGTAGGGCCGGTTATGCCTAGAATATACCCATGGAAAGCCCGCTGGAGAGCAGCTGTCCCATTTCGCGACACTTGCCGAGTACTTCGCTGGGCACAACCTTCGGTGCCATGATTTCATCGGGCGTCTGTACCCCCAGGCGCGCGATCACTGGCGCGGCCACGCGGCGCAGGCGCCAGCCGGTGGCGATTCGGTCGATCTGGCGCTGCGTCCCCTCACCATCCGAACCCGCGGCGATCAGAGTGGCGAAAGGGCGACCTTCGATCCTGCCCAACACCGGATAATACGTCCGGTCGAAGAATGCCTTCATCTCACCACTCATGCTCGCCAGGTTCTCCGGGCAGGAAAAAACGTAGCCTGTCGCGGCAAGAAGGTCCGTGGCTTCCGCCTCCATCGCAGGCAGGGCGCGGGCATCGCCCATCTCCTTTGCCCCTGCCAGTGCCGCATCGGCCATTGCGCGAGCGGCGCCGGTACGGCTGTGCCACACGATCAGAAGCACGGGCTTCGACGCTGGTCGGAGTAATTCGTTTCAGCAGCCGCCATTGCTGCCCGGAACACCCAGTGCGCCGCCGATCAGGCCACCAAGTCCACCGAAGCCCCGCTTCTTCTTGGGCGGGCATTGCGGCTGCTCCCCACTCTGCTGTGGATTGCGCTGGCTCGCCTCATCCATGCCCGGCATACCCGGCATGATGGCGGTCATCGACCTGTGGCGGATGCGCGCCTGCCATTCGATGTTCCAAGCTGCCTTCGGGTTGGCCGGCTTGGGCGGATAGACGAAGTCCTCCTGGGGCCCATAGGCATAAAGCGAGACCATCATGAACTGCGGCGCCGCCTGCCTGACTTCGGCCGGGATCATGCAGGTGGTGGTCTGGGGCGAGAGGACCGTCTTGTTGGCCACCAGCCGCGCCACCGTGGCGGGCGAAAGCCAATCGACCAGCCCGCCCCCGAACTCGCGCGTCATGCTGGATGACCACCACACGATGTCCTGCATTTCGCGCCCGTCGCCCTTCCCCCCGATCAGCGACGCGTGATAGCCTGTCGCGTCTGCCAGCGGGCTCCACCGCAGCAGCGTGGCCCCGCTGGGCTGCGCGTTGGACGCGGCGCGCAGCGGCCCCATGAAATCGTGCGTCAGGGTAAAGGTCATCTCGGGCGAGTAATTGCCCGCCACGCGGTGCTGGCCGAGCAGCGAACTGTCCGGCTTCACCGCCTTGCCATCGCCCCATGGCCAGTAGCCGTAGGTCTTGCTGGAGGACGGCACAACATAGCGATCGGACGGGACCGAACTGGTCCACAGCCCCGGCGGCATCTGGCCCGCCGCGATCTTGGCGAAATCGATCACCACCGGCTGCCCCTTGGGTGCGTGTTCGCCGCAGCCCCAGAAGATCAGCATGCGCCCCTTCGGCCGCTGGAAATCACGCTCGGCCGGCATCTCGGGCGGGCCGGGCTTGACCTTCTCCGGTGTTTTCAAAACCACCGACGGTCCCAGCTTGGCCCCTGCAGGCATGAAATGGTCGGCCTTGGGCGCTGTGCCAGCCGGGGCCCTGCTCGATCCCAGGTCCAGCCAAAGCTCATGCTGCGCCGAATTGCCGCCGCGCCCCATGGCCATGCTCAAAGCAGAACCCATGCTCGGCTTGCCGCCCGATGCCATGCCGGCAAAGCCCGAGGTGGTGCCGGCGCGCATCTCGTAGCGGGCGACCGGGCCAGTGGTCGATTGGGCATAGACGAACGCGCCCACCGCGCCGAGGCCGATACCCGCCAGCGCCAGCGCCCTGAACTTTCCCAAATGCCGCATGCTCATGCCCCTGTGTCTGCCCGGCGTGATTCCGGCGGGGCATGGCCCCTTATGGTTGGACAGCGACCTTCTCGTTATTTCATCCGATAGTTACTGTGACCGCATGCACTTCTCCAGCGAATTTGATCACGATTGCATTCGGTCCGGCGCTTTTCCACGTCGGCCGGATGGTCTAGCGGAGACTGCATGATCCCCGTCAACGCCATCACCCGCTCGCTCTCCGGTCTTTCCTGGCGGTGGCGGGGAGGAAACATGGATATCGGCGGGGGAGAACACCACGGCGACGATCTGGTCGACCAGCTGCTGCTGGCCCGGGGCGTGAACCGTGACGAGCTTGATCGACACCGCCGGCCAACCCTGCGCGACTTCCTGCCCGATCCTTCCATCTTCCGAGACATGGACGTGGCGGCGGAACGGCTGGCGCAGGCTGTTCTCCAACGCGAATCGATCACCGTCTTTGGCGACTACGACGTAGACGGCGCCACCAGCGCGGCGCTGCTGATCCGGCTGCTGCGCGATCTGGGGGTGGAGGCGCGCGCCTATATCCCCGATCGCCTGCTGGAGGGCTATGGCCCCTCCGGCGAAGCGCTGGTTCGCCTGGCGCGCGAAGGATCGCGGCTGATCGTCACCGTCGATTGCGGTGCCATGGCGTACGAGGCGCTTGAGATGGCCGCCGCGGAAAGCGTGGATGTGATCGTCGTCGATCACCACAAGTGCGCGCCAGAGCTGCCGCGCGCCGCCGCGCTGGTGAACCCCAACCGGCTGGACGAGGCCGACGACGCCGCCGCGCACGGCCACCTTGCTGCGGTGGGCGTCGCCTTCCTGCTCGCCGTCGCCACCGTGCGCGCCCTGCGCCATCGCGGCTATTTCGAAAGCCGCAAGGCGCCCGAGCTGATGGGCCTGCTCGATCTCGTGGCGCTGGGCACCGTGGCCGACGTGGCGCAGCTCAAGGGTCTCAACCGTGCGCTGGTGGCGCAGGGCCTGAAGATCATGGCCCGGCGCGAGAACGTGGGCCTTGCCGCGCTGATCGATGCCTCCCGCCTAACCCGTGCGCCCACCTGCAGCGACCTCGGCTTCGCACTCGGCCCGCGCATCAACGCCGCGGGGCGCATCGGCGATTCCTCGCTCGGCGTGCGCCTGCTCACTACGCAGGATCCCGACGAAGCGCAGCAGATCGCCACGCAGCTCTCCGCGCTCAACGAAGAACGCCGCGCCATCGAACAGGCGGTGCAGGAAGCGGCCGAAGCGCAGATCGATTCGCAGCACAACCGCGCCGTCGTGGTGGTCGCGGGTGAAGGCTGGCACCCCGGCGTGATCGGCATCGTGGCCGGGCGCATCAAGGAACGCACCGGCAAGCCCACGCTGGTGATTGCGCTGGGCGCGGACGAGGCAGGCATGGGCAAGGGCTCGGGCCGCTCGATCGCCGGGGTGGACCTTGGCGCCGCAATCATCGCCGCGCGCGAGGCGGGAATGCTGGTGGCAGGTGGCGGCCACGCCATGGCCTGTGGCCTCACCATCGATCCCGCCCATCTGAATCGCCTGGCAGACTGGCTGGACGAACACCTTGCCCGTGATGTCGTGTCCGCGCGCGCATCGCAGTCGCTGCTGCTTGACCTGTCGCTCGCCCCCGGCGGCCTGACTCCTGCCCTTGTCGAATCACTCGATGCCGCCGGCCCCTTCGGCATTGGCTGGCCGGGTCCGCGCGTGGCGGTGGGGCCGGTGCGGCTGGTGAAGTGCGATCTCGTCGGTACGGACCACGTTCGCATGGTCGCCACGGGCCGCGACGGGCGCTCGTTCAAGGCCATCGCCTTTCGTGCGGCGCAGACCGAGTTGGGCCAGGCGCTGCTCCACGGTTCGCGCGGGCGGCAGTTCTGGCTGGCCGGGCGTGCCAGGATCGACGACTGGGGCAGCCGCCCTGCGGCCGAGCTGCACGTCGAAGATGCCGCCTTTGCGGATTGATGACAAAATTGCCCAAATCGATGCTTGACGCCCCCGCCTTTCGCCAATAGAGGCGCGGACCTGCCCAGCGGCGCTAGCCCAGTGGCCCCTTCGTCTAGCGGTCAGGACGCGGCCCTTTCACGGCTGAAACACGGGTTCGATTCCCGTAGGGGTCACCACTAGCAGCCCGGCGCGGGAACCCAAGGTTCCCCCTCCGGCCCCTTCGTCTAGCGGTCAGGACGCGGCCCTCTCACGGCTGAAACACGGGTTCGATTCCCGTAGGGGTCACCAGTTCAGCCAATCGCCGAAACTGCGGCCAACCGGCACAGATCAGTGCGTATGCGCCGGCTTCACCGCCACCGCGATCACGTTGGCAAAGTGTATGCGCAGCAGGTCGGTACGGATGTCCAGCTGGGCGTCGTGCCCCTCGAAGATCCGGGCCATCTCGGCCGGCGTGCGCACATGGCGGCCACGATCACTTTTCACGATGAACCGCGAAACCGCACCCTGCCCCTCGATCAGGGTCGGGTCGATCGTCACGAACCGCCCACCGGGCCGAAGCCGCCGCATGGCGCCGGCCACCAGCCGGGCCGCGATGTCATCCGGCAGGTGGTGCAGCACGCCAAAGGCATAGGCCGCATCGAATGCGCCACCAAGATCGAGCGACGGATCGGAAGCATCCGCCACAAGGAACCGCGCCTTGCTGCCGTGGCGCGCCTGGCTGGCCGCGATATAGGCGCTGGAGATATCCACGCCGATCGTCTCCACCCCTTCCGGCAGGAACGGGATCACCGCGCCAGTGCCGCAGCCGATGTCCAGCAGGCGCTCACCGGCGCGCGGACGCAGCCACTGGTCCACGAACAGGCGCTTGGCGCGGTTGGCGCCGACCCCGGCCTGATAGACATCGATCAGCGCCGGTACGGCAAGAACCTGACGAGCGAGCGCGATCATGCAAGACTCCCGATTGCGATGCACCCAATGCCGCCCAGGATCATCAGCGAACCGGCAATCACGGCGGGTCCGGGCCGTTCGCCCAGCACGGCTATCCCGGCGACCATCACCAGGATGAACGTGAGCGCGTTGAACGGATAGACCACACTGAGCGGCGCGCGGGACATGGCGAAGATCCACGCCGCGCTGCCTATGCCATAAAGGGCGAACCCCGCGAACACGCGGATGTTGATGTAGTCTGAAAGGGCCGTCGCGCCGTTCGCGCCCAGCTTCAGCAGGAACGTCCCCCCGGCGGCACACAGCGATCCCGCGATCAGCGCGACCAGCACGGGCCAGCCGAGCCCCGAAGGCGATGCAGCCGTCATGCGGCCAGCCGGCGCGCGGCCGCCGCCTTGCGCCGGGCATTGGCAGTGGCAATGCCCATCACCAGCGTTTCCGGCATCAGGCCAACGATCGCACGGCGCAGGTGCCAGCCGAACGAGCCGGCCATGCGCACCTTGTCACCATCTGCAACGCGCGTGGCCCGAACCGCCTCGGCCAGCCTCGCCTCTCCCGCGGCATTGGCAAAGATCAGGCTGTTATACCGGTACCAGGGCTGCACCTCGGCACGGTCGGCAATCTGCGGTCGCAGCCAGTCGAAACAGGCATAGCCGTGCCGTGCGAATTTCTGTCGCCAGTATTCCGGATGCTGCTCGTTCACATGGTGCTCGCCGCCCTGCCCCGGCACGGCCGCTGAAAACAGCACCACGTCCCCGTGCCGCACCAGCAAGGCGACAAAGGCATCGGCTTTCTCCGCCGGAAGGTGCTCGGCAACTTCCAGTGTCTGGACAAGGTCGAAGCGTCGACCAAGATCGAGAGGCTGGCCCAGATCGTGCGCCACGAAGCATTCGTCGGGAACCAGCAGCTTGAGCGCCCTGGCATAATCGCCATCCACCGCGATCACGTCGCGCACCCCGCCGGCGATCCACTCCGCCGCCCAGGCGCCAACGCCCGCGCCCACGTCGAGCAGGCTTTCGACACTCAGGGCCTGCTGCATGATCGGGATGACCACCTTGGCCGAGGCGCGGGAGCCGGCGTTGATGTAGTCATAGAACGCGTCGTTGTAGACATGACCCATAGTAAGCCGCCCCCTGTTCCGTTCACCAAATCTGCACGGAAGTGGTTAAGAATCACTTTCAGAACACGCGGCTCAATGGATTGTTAACCAAGTAATCGCATCATTCCCCTATCGCACTCCGGGGGCTGACGATGAACGACATGAGCTTTCAGCGCGGATTCGGGCCCGGAACTGGTTTCGGCTCGGATGCAATTCTGCGCGCCATGTTCGCCAATGCCCAGTTGTCCGATCCGCTGCTTCCCCGGCCGCGCCTGTCGATCGTGGTGCCCTGCTATAACGAGGAAGCCTGCCTCGAAACGCTCCATCGCCGCCTGACCGAACAAGCCCGTACGGCCGTGGGCGAGGATTACGAGATCGTGCTGGTCGATGATGGCTCGAAGGACCGCACCTGGCCGATGATGCGCGCCCTTGGCGAAACCGATCCGCACGTGCGCGCCCTTCGCCTGTCACGCAACCACGGCCACCAGCTGGCGCTATCCGCCGGGCTTGACCTGTGCCGGGGCGAACTGATCCTGATCATCGATGCAGACCTCCAGGATCCGCCCGAACTGCTCGGCGCAATGATCGCGCGGATGGAGGCCGAAGAGGCCGACGTGGTCTACGGCGTGCGCACGCAGCGGCTGGGCGAAACCGTGGCCAAGCGCGCCACAGCCAAGCTGTTCTACCGCCTGCTCGCCCACCTCTCGGATGGGGTGGAAATCCCGCTCGACACCGGCGACTTCCGCCTGATGAGCCGCCGTGCGCTCGATGTGCTGCAGGCCATGCCGGAACGCTCGCGCTTCATCCGCGGCATGGTGGCGTGGATCGGGTTCAAGCAGGTCGCCATCGAATACCAGCGCGACGAGCGTTTCGCTGGTGAGACCAACTATCCCTTCGTCAAGATGATACGGCTGGCGGTCGATGCGCTCACCGGCTTCTCGGTCGCACCGCTGCGCCTCGCCAGCTATGCGGGCTTCGCCTTCTCGCTGCTGTCGCTGGCGCTGATCGCCTATTCGCTGATCGGCTGGCTGGGCGGGCATACCGTGCCCGGCTGGACCTCGCTGATGATCGTCGTGCTAGTGCTCGGTTCGGTCCAGCTTTTCGTGCTCGGGCTTCTCGGCGAATACCTCGGCCGGCTCTATCACCAGGCCAAGGGCCGACCGCTCTATATCGTCAGCGAAATGGCAGTGCATCCCGGCGCGATGGCCCCATTGCCGCAGGCGCGCCTTGGCGTCGTCACCGCGCATCCGCCACGTCCCTGATGCCTGAACCCGCCGTGATCGAGACGACTGGAGCCAGACGCGCGCGTGCTTGGTTTGCCATCGCGCTCGGTACGCTGCTGATCACGCTCGTCGCCGGGCTGCTCGTGCCGGTCTATTCGGACGAAACCGGCTGGCGGTTCCAGGAGCGCGCCGGCATCGATGGCTTCGACATCCTGTTCAGCGATCTGTGCGGCCCCAACACGATCGCCACCGCCCCGTGGCACATGATGACCGTGCGCTGGTTCTCCGCTGCCGCCAACCTCACCTTTGCCAGCCCCTTCTTCATCCGGCTGGAGGGCGTGCTCTGCGCGCTGGCATGGCTGGTCATGGTCGGACTTCTGCTGCTGCGCCTTGAACCTGCGCGGGAACGGCGCCTTCAGCTCGGCACGATTGCAGCCGGCCTGCTGTCGCTCGGCACCCTGCCGTTCCTGCTGGTTCTCAGCCGGCCGGAACAACCCCTGATCCTCACCACGGCGCTGATCCTGCTGGTCACCTTCTGGCGTCCACCATCGCACACCATCACGCCCTTCTCCGCCTTGGCAAAGATCGCGCCCATCGTGATCCTCACGGTGATCGCGCAGAGCTATCACATGAAGGGCGTGCTCTACGCGGTCATCGCCTGCACCGCGATCCTGGTCTGCGCGCAGGGGCCGCGCACCTTGCTTCCCCGTGCTCTCGGGCTTGCGGCTGTTATCACCGTCATGCTGGCATCGGCACACTATTGGACCGCGCGGCTCGCCTGCCCCGGCAATGCGGCGATCGCGGCCATGTATGCGCATGAAAACGTCGCCTCCGCGCTTGCGGAAGGAAAGGGTCTCGGCAACGCGGTGCAGACCCTGTTGGCCGGTGCCAGCCCCCTGAACTACGTCGCCCTTACCGTGCCAACCGGCGCACCGATGTCGTCATGGCTGCCGCCCGGGCACGTGCCGACCTTGGTCACGGTCGTTTACCGTCTCGGTCTGCCGCTGTGCTGGGGGGCGGCAATCGTGGCCGCGCTCCTGTCCCTGACCATGCACATCCGCGCAAACGGCTTGCGCAGCCTGTTTGAACCGCGCCCGCTTCTCGCGTTGGCCCTGCTTGGCTGCGTGGCCATATGGGGGGCCAGCCAGCTCAATCGCAATGTCTATGAAGCAGGGCACGTGCTGCCCGCGCTGGTCCTCGCCACCCTGCTTGCCCTTACCCTGCCGCGCGCGGCCCGAGGTCGGTGGATGGCGCGCGCCACCGTGGGCGTCACCATCATTGGCGCGGCCAGCCAGCTCTTCCTGCTCGCGGCGTTCGTGCCACCTCTTGCCGCTGCGGCCCACACGCCGGGCTACGTCTCGGGCCAGCCCTATTCGGCATCCATCGCTGACTATGCCCCGGTCAGGCAGGATATCCATTCCGCCATGGTCGCGGCGGGGATTCCGCAAGGCAGAACGCTGAACCGCGTGATGGTCGATGAAGTGACCTACCTCGCCCTGCAGGATACGCGCCTGCCCATTCACCGGTTGGGCGTGCTGTCGGTCTGGAATGGCGGCCTTGCCGATCCGGTCGGCTATCTCCTGTCGCGCGGATCGGATGGCATCGTAATCGGTTGCCACCTACTTCCAGCGCGCCTGCGCCAGGCTGCGGCCCGGTCCGGTCCGATCTGCGCGCTCTCGGCAAAGACACTGGATCGCCTGCGCGGCGCGCCCTAAAGCGCGGGCCTGCATCCCTTTGAAGGCCCATTCGTGATCGACCTGGATACGCTGTCCACGGCGCAACTGTTCCTCGCCATCGCTGCGCCCGCGCTGCTGCTTTCGATCATTGCCGGCTGGCAGGATCACCGCCAGCAGCGCCGCCGCGATCTCGACAGGATCAGCCCGGTGCCCTGGCGGCCGATTTCGATCTTTGCCGCCTTTGTCGCGGTGGCCTGCATCGCCACCGCGATCCACGCGGGCTGAACGTCTTCGTCAGAAGCTGGCGTTCAGCGCCACCGACGCCACGTGGTCGTCGGTGTCTGGCCCGCCCCGCGCAAAGCCGTGCTGGTTCAGATACCCTGCTTCCAGCGTCACGTGCTTCACCAGCGGCGTGTTCACGCCCACGAAGGTGCGCATGCGGTCAAGGCCGGTCTGGCGCTGGAACGCCATCCGGTTCAGGTTGAAGAAGCTCTCGTTGCTGGCCACCAGCAGCGTCTTGCCCGCAATCGGCATGGTCGCCTTCACGAAGGGCCGCATGCGATACCCGGTGCCGACCACCCCGTCGCGCCAGCGCTCCTCGCCGCGCAGGCGCGCGCTGAACTTCACCGAACCCGCAGCCACGAAGTTGTCGAACGTCACCTGCTGGCGAAAGCGGTGCTCCATCACCGTGAAATCGCCATGCGAATAGTTGGGATCGTGGGTGTAGCCGGCCCAGACGGTCGTCGTCCGGTTCAGCTTGTAGCCGACCAGCAGGTTGTCCTCGACTTCGTAGAAGCCACGGTGGTTGGCAGTGCGCAGCACGGTCTCGTTGGTCACGCGAAAGCCGTGGCCCAGGTCCACGCCCACGTTCACCGTCTGCCAATACTGGCTGTCGTCACCCGCATGGGCTGCTGCCGGCAAGGCGGCAAGGCAACCCGAACCGATCGCCGCGAAAAGGATTGTGCGCACTGAACTCTCCATTGAAACGACGGTCCACCGGCGCGCTATGACATATTTATGACGCTAATATTTCAGTTTCACGACTTTTGTGACACTCATGGGACCATATTTTGACAATCCGCCAGATCAGCGCCCTCGCCTGAAATGTGACGGGCACGGCATCCCCTTGCGGCCCCTCCGTCGCTTCGCCTATCAGCGCGCTCACACATGAAGGCGTCATCGTTCCCTTGGGCCGCGGTCGGCATTGCGCTCGCCACCGGCATCGCCATGGTGCTGGCAGGCGCGCATCCGGGCCTCGTCGGCGCGGTGCTGCTGGTCTGGCTCGCCACGCTCTGGCTCGTCCGGCCCGAACCCGTGGTCGAATACCGCCCGCCCGATGACGGCAGCGTCTCGCGCCAGGCGATGATCGAGCTGGTCGAACCGTTCAGCGTGCCCGTCCTCATGCTCGATGCCCAGCGCATCGCCGCCGCCAACGCCGCCGCGCGTGAGGCGCTGGGCCGGCATATCGTGGGGCAGGACGCCCGCGTCGCCCTGCGCCATCCCGAGGCGATCACCCTGCTGTCCAAGCCCGAGGGCACCGCCACGGTAAAGGGCCTCACCGGTCCCCGCTCGATCTGGCAGGTCCGCCGCGTCGCCATAGATCCGCGCTATTCGCTGATCGAGATGGTCAACCGCACGGCCGAGGCGGACATCAGCCGCGCCCACACCGATTTCGTCGCCAACGCCAGCCACGAACTGCGCACGCCGCTCGCCTCCATCATCGGCTATATCGAGACGCTGTCCGATCCCGAGGCGAAGGTGGACGACGCCACCCGCACCCGCTTCCACGCCACCGTGCTGCGTGAGGCGAAGCGCCTGCAGAGCCTGGTGGAAGACCTCATGTCGCTTTCACGCATCGAGGCGGAAAAGCACGATCCCCCGCGCGATACCATCGACCTTGGCCAGATGGCTGCCAGCATCGGCGCCGAAGTCGCCAGCACTGCCGGCGAAGACCGTATCAACACCGATATCGAGGAAGCGGTGGTGGTGGGTGACCGGCAGCAGCTCGACCAGGTGATTCGCAACCTGATCGACAACGCGATGAAGTATGCCGATCCCAAGGCCGCCGTCTCCGTCTCGGTCCACGCCCGCGATGGCGAGGCGGTGCTGCAGGTGCAGGACCGGGGCGAAGGCATCCATCCGGACCACCTGCCCTACCTCACCCGCCGCTTCTACCGCACCGATCCCGGCCGCAGCCGCACCGCCGGCGGCACTGGTCTGGGCCTCGCCATCGTAAAGCACATTGTGGAACGCCACCGCGGCAAGCTCGACATCGGCAGCAAGCTGGGCGAAGGAACCACCGTAACGATCCGGCTGGCCCTGAAAGGTCAGACGGCCACTGTCACAAACACGGATGGATTGTCATAAACCTGTCACGAAGCGGTCGCATTGGGGCGCCAGCAACGGGCAAGGAAGGTTTGACCCAATGAAGACGAATCGCTGCATCGCCGTTTCTGCTGTGGCGCTTGCCGCCCTGTCGCTCGCTTCCTGCGGTTCGCAGGGCGATGCCGGGCGTGACCAGATCCGCGCCGTGGGCTCCTCCACCGTGCTGCCCTTTGCCAAGGCGGTGGCCGAGGAATTCGCCAAGTCGAACGCCGGCATGAAGGCCCCCATCGTCGAAGGCAACGGCACCGGCGGCGGCATGAAGCTGTTCTGCGGCGGCGTCGGCGCGCAGTTCCCCGATATCGAGAACGCCTCGCGCCGCATGAAGAAGTCGGAATTCGACGACTGCCAGGCCAATGGCGTCAAGGAAATCACCGAAATCCAGGTCGGTCTCGATGGCATCGCCTTCGCTTCGGACAAGGCCGGGCCGGACTTCAGGCTGACCCCGCTGATCATCTACAAGGCGCTGGCCAAGACCCCGTTCGGCAAGCCGCAGACGGCGAAGACGTGGAAGGATGTCGATCCCTCGCTCCCGGCTGAACCGATCATGGTCTATGGCCCAGCGACCGTTTCGGGCACGCGCGATGCGCTGAAGGAGCTGCTGCTGCACAAGGGCTGCGAGACCGACGCCGCGACCAAGGCCCTGAAGGACACCGACAAGAAGAAGTTCGACGCCATCTGCGGCGATATCCGCGACGACGGTGCCTATGCCGATACCTCGGACAACTACAACCTGATCGTGCAGAAGCTGCAGGCCAATCCCAAGGCCGTGGGCATCTTCGGCTTCTCCTATCTCGATGAGAACAAGGACAAGCTGAAGGGCATGACGATCAACGGCGTCGCCCCGTCGTATGACACGATCTCCGATTTCAGCTACCCCGGCGCCCGCCCGCTGTTCATCTATGTGAAGAAGGCGCACCTGCCCGCGATCAAGGGTCTCAAGGAATATGTCGCCCAGTGGTCACAAATGTGGGGCAAGGGCGGCCCTCTGACCAAGCTTGGCATGATCGCCGCGCCGGATGACGTCCTGGGCAAGAGCGCCAAGGCGGCCAGCGAAATGCCGAACCTCGATGGGTCGGAACTGAAGTAAGGACCGCGTAACGATCGATGTCGCCGGCTATCCTCATCCTGCTCGCCTTCGGGCTGAGCCTCGCAGGCTGGCTGGCGGCACGATCGCGCGCCTGGGCCTTCAAACGGGCCAACCCGGCGCAGCGGCTCGCCTCGCTGCCCGGCTATCATGGCTGGTACGTGGCCCTGTGGGTCGCCGTGCCGGCCGTTGTCTTTGCGGTCGCCTGGTCGATCCTCAGCCCCAATCTCGTGCTGGCCAGCGTGTTGGCCGATCCCGCCGCGTCCGCCCTTCCCGCCTTCGGCTTCGAACGCCAGACCATCCTCGGCGAAGCGCGCGCCGTCGCCACGGGGAAGGCTTTCGCCGTGTTCAATCCGCTGGCGCAGCCGCTGATCGAACCCTTCCGCAACGCCCTCCATCGGTATGACATCATCGGCCTGCTCGTCACACTTGCCGTGGCGCTGGGCGGCGGCACCTTCGGCTTCCTGCGCCTGCGGCCCGATTTCAACACCCGCACCCGGGTGGAACGCTCGGTCATGGGCATCCTGCTGGTTGCCTCGCTGGTCGCGGTGCTGACCACGGCGGGAATCTTCCTGTCGCTGCTGTTTGAAACCGTGCGCTTTTTCGGCATGGTCTCGCCGGTCGATTTCCTCACCGGCACGCACTGGTCGCCCGATCCGATGGCCGCCTCGGCCGATCCGGGCAACTACGGCGCGATCCCGCTGTTCTGGGGCACGCTCTATATCGGCGCGATCATCGCCATGGTCGTCGCCATCCCGCTCGGGCTGATGAGCGCGATCTACCTCACGCAATATGCCTCCTCCTCGGTGCGCAAGGTGATGAAGCCGCTGCTGGAACTGCTCGCCGGCGTGCCCACCGTGGTCTACGGTTATTTCGCCGCGCTCACCGTGGCGCCTGCGGTGCGCGATTTCGGCCAGGCCATCGGCATTGCCAGCGCCTCCAGCGAAAGCGCGCTGGCCGCCGGCCTCGTGATGGGCGTGATGATCATCCCGTTCGTGTCCTCCATGGCTGACGATTCCATTGCCGCCGTGCCGCAGGCCATGCGTGACGGCAGCCTCGCCATGGGTGCCACCCGGTCTGAAACCATCGTCAAGGTGCTGATCCCCGCCGCCCTGCCCGGCATCGTCGCCGGCGTGATGCTGGCGGTCAGCCGCGCCATCGGTGAAACCATGATCGTGGTCATGGCCGCCGGTGCCGCCGCCAATCTCAGCGCCAATCCCTTCCAGGCGATGACCACGGTCACCTTCCAGATCGTCGCCATGCTCACTGGTGAAGGCAGCTTCGATCATCCCGCCACGCTCGGCGCCTTCGCGCTCGGCATGCTGCTGTTCCTCGTCACCCTCACCCTAAATTTCGTCGCCCTGCGCGTCGTCAAGCGGTACCGCGAAGCCTATGAGTGATCTCGCCACAGCAGACCGCAACGCCCGGATGCAGGCGCGGCTGAAGCAGCGCTATGCCGCCGAGCGCCGCTTTCGCCTGCTCGGCCTCGCCGCGGTCACGTTCTCGGCGCTGGTGCTGGCGTTCCTCATGGTCACCATGGGGGCAAAGGGCATCGCCGGGTTCCAGCGTACCGAACTGCGCCTCTCGCTCGATCTCTCGCAGGGTCAGCTTCAGGTCACGCCCGAACGCCTGGCCCAGCCCGACGCCACCGGCGCACTGCAGGGCGCTGGCCTGCCCGCGTTGATCGACGATGCGGCGGAAACCACCTTTGGCAAGGGCGGCGCCGCGCTGCTGGCCGAAGGGGCCTGGCGCGATGCGGCCGAACAGCTGGCCGCCAATCCCGGTCTCCTGAACAAGAAGATCGATCTCTCGCTGCCCGCCTCCGATGATCTCGTCGCCGCGCGCCGGGGCGATGGCGGTGATCCCGCGCTGCAGTCCAGGGCCGATGAACTCGGCCGCAAGGGCCTGCTCGTGCGCACTTTCGACAGCGGCTTCCTCTCCCGCTCGGACGCCACCAGCCCGCAGCAGGTCGGCATCTGGGGCGCGCTTAAGGGGTCGATCCTGACCATGCTGGTCACGCTCGGCCTCGCTTTCCCCATCGGCGTGCTCTCGGCGATCTACCTTGAAGAATACGCCCCGCGGAACCGCTGGACCGACCTGATCGAGATCTCGATCAACAACCTCGCCGCCGTACCCTCGATCATCTTCGGCCTGCTCGGCCTTTCGGTCTTCCTCGGCCTGTTTCCGAACCTGCGCTCGGCCCCTCTGATCGGCGGCATGACGCTGGCCCTGATGACCATGCCGGTCATCGTCATCTCGGGCCGCAACGCCATCAAGGCGGTGCCGCCGTCGATCCGCGATGCCGCGCTCGGCATCGGCGCCAGCCGCGTCCAGGTGGTGTTCCACCACGTGCTGCCCTTGGCCCTGCCCGGCATCCTCACCGGCACCATCATCGGCATGGCCCGCGCGCTGGGTGAAACCGCGCCGCTGTTGATGATCGGCATGCGCGCCTTCGTCGCCACCCCGCCCGGTGATTTCACCGCGCCGTCCAGCGTGCTGCCGGTGCAGATCTTCCTGTGGTCGGATCAGGTCAACCGTGGTTTCATCGAACGCACCAGCGCGGCCATTGTCGTGCTGCTGGTGTTCCTCCTGCTGATGAACGGCCTCGCCATCTACCTTCGCAACCGCTTCGAGAAACGGTGGTAAAATGAACGCCCCCCTGAACGCCGCCGCCGAAAACGTGTTTCCCGAACCTGTCGCGGAAGCCAAGATCAGCGCGCGCAACGTCTCCGTCTATTATGGAGCGAAGCAGGCGATCGATTCTGTTTCGATCGACATTCCGAAGAACTATGTCACCGCCTTCATCGGCCCTTCGGGCTGCGGCAAGTCCACGTTCCTGCGCACCATCAACCGCATGAACGATACCATCGCCGGTGCCCGCGTGGATGGCGAGATCCTGCTGGATGGCGAGGATATCTACCGCTCCGGCATGGACGTGGTGCAGCTGCGCGCGCGGGTGGGCATGGTCTTCCAGAAGCCCAACCCCTTCCCCAAGACGATCTATGAAAACATCGCCTATGGCCCGCGCATCCACGGGCTGACCACCAGCAAGAGCGAACTGGACGGCATCGTCGAATCCTCGCTGCAGCGCGCCGGCCTGTGGGATGAAGTGAAGGATCGCCTGACCGACAGCGGCACCGCGCTGTCCGGTGGCCAGCAGCAGCGCCTGTGCATCGCCCGCGCCATCGCGGTCGATCCCGAAGTGATCCTGATGGACGAGCCCTGCTCGGCGCTCGATCCCATCGCCACCGCGCGTATCGAGGAACTGATCGACGAACTGCGGGGCAAGTTCGCCATCGTCATCGTCACGCACTCGATGCAGCAGGCCGCGCGCGTCTCGCAGCGCACCGCGTTCTTCCACCTCGGAAAGATCGTGGAATACGGCACGACTTCCGATATCTTCACAAATCCGCGGCAAGAACGGACGAAGGACTACATCACCGGGCGCTACGGGTAAGGAACAGCATGGTGGCCGAACATACCGTCAAGGCATTCGACGAAGACATCACGCGCCTGCGCGGCCTCGTGGCGGAAATGGGCGGCCTCGCCGAACTTTCCATTGCAGAGGCGATGGACGCACTCGTCCAGGGCAACGAGGATCTCGCTGCCGGCGTGATCGCGCGCGACAAGCGGATCGACCAGCTGGAAGGCGAAGTCGACAAGCTCGCCGTCCGCGTCCTCGCCCTGCGCGCGCCCATGGCGGATGACCTGCGCGAGGTGATCGTTGCGCTCAAGATCGCCGGCGTTGTCGAACGCATCGGCGATTATGCCAAGAACATCGCCAAGCGCGTCGGCCATATCGAAGGGCGCAAGCGGTTCGAACCACTCACCCTCCTGCCGGCGATGAACGAACTGGCGGGCGAAATGGTCCACGATGTGCTCACCGCCTATGCCGCGCGTGATCCGGTCGCCGCCACAGAAGTGATCCAGCGCGATGCCAAGGTCGATGCCTTCTATGACAGCATCTTCCGCAACTTCGTGTCCTACATGGTTGAGAATCCTGCAACTATCAGCTCCGTCGCGCAGCTGATGTTCGTGGCCCGCAACATCGAACGGATCGGCGATCACGCTACCAATATCGCGGAAATGGTCCACTTCGCCGCCACCGGCAACTACCTGCCGGACCGTGGGGATGTGCCCGCACCTGCAGTCTAGGGCTTCGTCACACGGCGGTAACAATTTCCGTGTCTTGGCAATGTGACTGTCACGGAGGAAATTGTGTCGGCACCCAAGTTGCTTCTCGTCGAAGATGATACCGCACTGGCCGAACTCGTCGAGTATCGCTTCCGTGGCGAAGGCTACGATGTGCGGACCACCGACGATGGCGACGAGGCGCTGCTTCTGGCTGCCGAGGATACGCCCGATCTCGTCCTGCTCGATTGGATGATCGGCGGCACCAGCGGCATCGAAGTCTGCCGCCGCCTGCGCCGCAACAAGTCCACCGCCCACGTCCCCATCATCATGCTCACCGCCCGGCATGACGAGGACGACCGCGTTCGCGGCCTCGAGACCGGGGCCGACGACTACGTGACCAAGCCCTTCTCCCCGCGCGAGCTGATCGCCCGCGTCGGCGCCGTGCTGCGCCGCGTGCGCCCGGCCCTGGCGGGGGAGACGATCACCGTGGGCGATCTCTCGCTTGATCCCACCGCCCACCGCGTCGCGCGGCGCGGACAGGCGATCAAGATCGGGCCGACCGAGTTCCGCCTGCTCCGCCACTTCATGGAACACCCCGGCCGCGTCTTCTCGCGCGGGCAGTTGCTCGATGCGGTGTGGGGCAGCGGCAGCGACATCGAACTGCGCACGGTGGACGTCCACATCCGCCGTCTGCGCCAGGCCATTGCCCTGCCGGGCGCGCCCGATCCGGTGCGCACGGTGCGCTCGGCCGGCTATGCGCTTGAAGGCGTCTAGACGGCCTCTCAGCCCGTCTCAGTCGCTCTCAGCCCCCTCTCAGTCCATCTCAGCTTACGTCAATTCGGCTTCGCGCCGGCTGCCGATTCCATCCATCGGCTCACGTCGAGATCGTCAATCGTGATCCAGTGGTTTATGTAATTGGCGTAGTAAGCACCGAAAAGGATTGCGGAAAGTATCGTCGCGCGCAGTGCGATCCGCTTGGGATTCCAGTTCCCCGGCGCGCTGTGCACCTGCCCCGGTACTTTCTCCAGCCCCAGCTCCTCATGGGTCTTCACCCCGAAAGGAAGGACGAGGAAGGCGGAGAGGACCCAGAACAGCGACCAGATGGCGAGGATGGAAGTCCAGCGCATCGCATTGATTTCCTTACGATTCCCGCAGCATCACCTGGACCACGGGTTTCTTGCCCGACCACCGCTGCGCGCACCGCCTTACCGCCAGCCGCACGCATTCGGCAATGGCCACCCGGTCCTTCTTGCGATCGCCCTTAAGGGTACGCACCGCCTCGGCCGCATCTTCTTGAGCTTCCACGATAAACGAGCCCATGTCCTCGTCCAGCGGCAGGCCGATTGAGGCGACCTCGACATGGCTCGCCAGCTTGCCATCGCGCCCCACGGCCAGCGCCACGGTGACGAGGCCGTTGTTCGCCAACCGCCGCCGCGCGCCCATCGCCTCGCCATCAGCGGGGCCGATGATGTCACCATCCAGCACCAGGCGCCCGGCGCGGACTTCGCTGATCTTGTGCGGCCCGTTGGGTGTCAGGCGGATCAGGTCGCCGTTTTTCTGCACGATCGTGCGCTTGATCCCCTCGGCCTTGCCCAGCTTGGCCTGCTCGCTCATGTGGCGCAGCTCGCCGTGCACCGGCACGAGGATTTCCGGCCTGATCCAGTCATATAGCGCAACAAGTTCAGGCCGGCCCGGATGTCCGGACACGTGGATCATCGACTGACGGTCGGTGACGATCTCCACGCCCTTGGCCGTCAGCGCATTCTGAACGCGGCCGATGGCGATCTCGTTGCCCGGAATCTGGCGGCTGGAAAACAGCACCACATCGCCCCGGTCCAGCTTGATCGGATGCTGGTCAGACGCGATGCGCGCCAGCGCCGCGCGTGGCTCCCCTTGCCCGCCCGTGGCGAGGATCATCACCTCGCCCCGCGGCAGGTCCATCGCCTGGTCCATCGAAATGGGATCGGGGAAATCCTGAAGATAACCAGAGGCTTGCGCCACGGAGATGATACGGTCCAGCGACCGCCCGGCCACGCAGAGCCGCCGCCCGGTTGCCTCGGCCACTTCTGCCAGGGTCTGCAACCGCGCCACATTGGAAGCGAAGGTGGTCACCACCACGCGCCGCCCGGCCAGCGCCTCCACCGTCTCAAGCAGCCCGGCCCGCACCGCGCCTTCGCTGCCTGAGGCTTTCGGATTGAAAACGTTGGTGGAATCGCAGACCAGAGCCAGCACGCCCTCGTCGCCGATGGCGGTCAGTTCTTCCTCGGTGGCGGGCTTGCCGATGCGCGGTTCGTCATCCAGCTTCCAGTCGCCGGTGTGGAACACGCGACCATAGGGCGTGTCGATCAGCAGCGCGTTGCCTTCGGCGATCGAGTGCGCCAGCGGGATATAGCGCAGGCCGAACGGGCCGAGGTGGAAGCTGCCCTCGTTGGGGATCACGTTCAGCTCGACGCTGTCCTCGATCCCCGCCTCGACCAGCTTCTCGTGGATCAGTCGCGCGGTGAACGGTGTGGCATAGAGCGGCACGCCAAGGTCCTGCGCGAAATAGGGCACCGCGCCGATATGGTCCTCGTGCGCATGGGTCAGCACCACGCCCACGAGATCCTCAAGCCGCTCCTCGATGAAATCGAGATCGGCAAAGACCAGATCGACACCCGGATACCACGGATCGGCGAAGGTCATGCCCAGATCGACCATCAGCCACTTGCCGTCACACCCATAGAGGTTGACGTTCATCCCGATCTCGCCCGAACCACCGAGCGCACAAAACAGCAGTTCCTTACCGGGCTTCACGTCTGTTCCTGTTCCTTATGCCTGGCTCGCCCGCGCCCGTTCGCCCAGCAGGGCAAGGCCATCGAGCGTCAGGTCCGTATCCACGTGATCGAAAATATCGGTGTGTTCGCCGAACAGCACCGCCAGGCCACCTGTCGCGATCACCAGCGCAGGCCGTCCGATCTCTGACCGCATCCGCGCGATCAGTCCTTCCATCATCGCCACATAGCCCCAGAACACGCCGATGTGCATCTGGTCTTCGGTGTTGCGGCCGATCACGCTTTTCGTCCGCGTGGGCGCTTCAATGGCGATGCGCGGCAGCTTTGCAGCGGCATTGACCAACGCATCGAGCGACAGGTTGATCCCCGGCGCAATGATCCCGCCCTTGTAGGCGCCCATGAAGTCCACATGATCGAACGTGGTGGCCGTGCCGAAATCCACGACGATCAGGTCACCGGGATAGCGCGCGTGGGCGGCAATGGCGTTCACCGCGCGGTCCGCCCCCAGCGAGCGCGGTTCGTCCACGTCGGCCTCGAAGCCCCATTCCACCGGCGGCTGGCCAGCCACGAGGGCATCGCGCTTGAAGTATTTCTGCGAAAGTACCTGCAGGTTGTGCAGCGCGCGCGGCACCACGGTGGAGATCAGGATCTGATCGACCTCGTGCGGCTCCACGTCCTCCAGCCGGAAGAGCTGGAACAGCCAGACCGCGTATTCGTCCGCCGTGCGGCGCGGATCGGTGGCGATGCGCCAGCGGCCCTTGATCGTGCGCCCATCGAAGAGCGCGAATACCACATTGGTGTTACCCACATCGACAGCGAGGAGCATCATCCACCTACCAGATCGAGATCACCCGCGTGGATGGCACGCATCGACCCATCGGCCAAGCGCAGAAGCGCAACGCCATTGTCGTCGATGCCCGCGAATGCCCCGCTGACGGTGCCATGCGACGGATCCTTGACCGAAACCTGCGTGCCCACCGGATGCGCCCGCAACAGCCATTCCTGCCGCAAAGCGGGCCATTCCCCGCAATGCCACCGCGTGAGCACCGCCTGCCAGTGCGCGGCAAGGCGTTCGGCAAAGACATCGCGCGCAGTGCCATGGCCGAGCCGGGCCAGCGAAACCGTGGCGCGATCAGGCACATCGGGCGCGAACGACAGGTTCACACCGATCCCGACCACAACCGCATCGGCATGGCGTTCCAGCAGGATGCCCGCCAGCTTCGCCCCGGACACCAGCAGGTCATTCGGCCATTTCAGCAGGCAATCGGTCAGGCCCGGCGCACATTCCTGCACCACGCCGTGGACCGCCAGCCCGGCGACCAGGGCCAGCGACTGCGGCAGGGGATCGGTCGCGCGCAACTGCGCCACGGTTGATCCCATGAAGTTGCCGTAGCCATCGCTCCACACGCGCCCGGCACGGCCGCGACCGGCAGTCTGCCGGTCTGCAACCAGCCACGCGCCCTCGTCGATCACTTCACCCCGGCCAAGCCGCGCCAGCAGCGCGGCGTTGGTGGAATCGATCTCTGCGACGGTTTCGATCAAGCGTGGAACAGCGCGCTGGCGGCGTTGCCGGCCAGAAGGTGCAGCCAATTGGTCAGCAGGTAACCCAGCGGCGAAAGGAAGATCGACGCGGCGACCAGCAGCACGGTGTGCGCCAGATCGTTGCGGCCGTGCACCTTGTCCGCCGCATCATCGAAGTACATCACCTTCACCACCTTCAGATAGTAGAAGGCGCCGATCACCGAGGCGGCGATACCGATGGCGGCGAGCGCCACGAGGTTGGCCTGCACCGCGGCCTGGAACACCACGAACTTGCCCCAGAAGCCGAACAGTGGCGGAATGCCGGCCAGGCTGAACATCACCGCGGCCAGCGCAACGGCAAGGCCGGGACGCGTCTTCGACAGCCCCGAAAGGTCGGCAATGCTTTCCACCGGGCGATCATCGGCATCGCGCAGCATCAGGATGGCAACGAAGCCGGCGATCGACATCACCACGTAGATCGCGAGGTAGACCAGCATCGCCGAGACACCCGCCTGCGTGCCACAGGCAAGGCCGATCAGCATGAAGCCGACGTTGTTGATCGACGAATAGGCCATCAGGCGCTTGATGTTGTCCTGACCGATCGCGCCGAGCGCGCCGATCACGATCGACAGCAGCGCGGCGAAGATCACGATCTGCTGCCACGCACCGGGCTGCGACCCGAAGGCTTCGATGCTGACGCGCATCAGCAGGCCCAGCGCTGCCACCTTGGGCGCGGTGGCGAAGAACGTCGTCACTGGCGTGGGCGCGCCTTCATAGACGTCGGGCGTCCACATGTGGAACGGCGCGGCGCTGATCTTGAAGGCAAGGCCGGCGAGCACGAAGACGAGGCCGAACGTGGCGCCGGTGGACATCACACCCGCACCCAGCGCGGCGCGGATGCCGGCGAAATCGGTGTGGCCGCTGAAGCCATAGGTCAGGCTGATGCCATAGAGCAGGATGCCCGAGGCGAGCGAGCCGAGCACGAAGTACTTGAGGCCCGCTTCGGCCGAACGGTCATCGGTGCGCAGGAACGCCGCGAGCACATAGGCGGCGAGGCTGTTCAGTTCGAGCCCGATGTAGAGCGCCAGCAGGTCTCCGGCCGAAACCATGATGCCCATGCCCAGCGCCGCGAACAGCACCAGCAGCGGGAATTCCGCGCGCATGGCGTTGAAGCGATCGAGGAACGCCGGGGCGACGATCAGCGTAACCGCCGCGCCGAGATAGATCAGGATCTTGCCGAAGGCAGAGAAGGCATCGGCCTTGTACTGCGCGCCGAAGGCATAGGTATCGGGACCGGCAGCAGCGCCGGCCAGCGCCGGCACGGCCAGCGCGGCACAGGCGACCAGCACCGCGACCGAGGCGATAGAGATCAGGCGCGCGGCCTTGTCGCCACTCCAGGCGGCGACCAACAGCAGGATCAGGCCCGAAACGCTGATCAGCTCTTCGGCGAGTGTCAGCTGGAGCGAATGAAGCAGGTCCATCAGTGGGCCTCCCCTTCATGCGCCATTTCGGCATGCGAACCTTCGGCAGCAGGCTTCACGGCTGCGATCTTCACGTCGGAATCCCCCTTGGGGCTGGCGGGGGCAAGGCGAGCCTCCAGCGCCGCGATATCCTTGCGCATCGGCGCCAGGAACGTTTCAGGATAGACGCCCATCCACAGCACCACGATGGCGAGCGGGACCATCATCGCCCATTCGCGCCCATCAAGATCGGGCATGGCAGCGGCATCTTCGTTCTTCTGCACCCCGAACACCACGCGGCGATAGAGGTAGAGCATATAGGCCGCGCCAAGGATGATGCCGGTGGTGCAGACCAGCGCCACCCAGCTCGACATCTGGTACACGCCCATCAGCGACAGGAATTCACCCACGAAGCCGCTGGTGCCCGGCAGGCCGATGGAGGCCATGGTGAACAGCAGGAAGAACAGCGCGTAATACGGCATGTTGATGGCGAGGCCGCCGTAGCGATCGATTTCGCGGGTGTGCAGGCGATCGTAGATCACGCCCACCGCGAGGAACAGCGCGCCGGCGACAAGGCCGTGGCTGAGCATGATCAGCATCGAGCCTTCGAGACCCTGCTGGTTGAAGGCGAAGAGGCCGATGGTCACGATGGCCATGTGCGCCACCGAGGAATAGGCGATCAGCTTCTTGATATCGTGCTGCACCAGCGCGATCAGCGAGGTGATCACCACCGCCGCCATCGACAGGCCCCAGACCAGCGGTGCGAACTGCGCCGAGGCTTCCGGGAACATCGGCAGCGAGAAGCGGATGAAGCCGTAGCCACCCATCTTCAGCAGCACGCCCGCCAGGATCACCGAACCGGCGGTGGGCGCCTGCACGTGTGCATCGGGCAGCCAGGTGTGGACCGGCCACATCGGCATCTTCACCGCGAAGCTGGCGAAGAAGGCCAGCCACAGCCACGTCTGCGCGTGAACCGGGAAGTTGTACTGCATCAGCGTGGGAATGTCGGTCGTGCCAGCAGCATTGGCCATCCAGAACATCGCGATCAGCATCAGCACAGAGCCGAACAGCGTGTAGAGGAAGAACTTGTAGCTGGCGTATATGCGGTCAGCCCCGCCCCAGATGCCGATGATCAGGTACATCGGGATCAGGCCGGCTTCGAACATGATGTAGAACAGGAACAGGTCCTGCGCCGCAAACACGCCGATCATCAGCGTTTCCATCAGCAGGAACGCCGCGTAATATTCACCCGCGCGCTTTTCGATCGAGTTCCAGCTGGCGCCGATGCAGATCGGCATCAGGAACACGGTCAGCGCAATCAGCAGCAGCGCGATGCCATCGATGCCCAGCTTCCATTCGAATCCGGCAAACAGCGCGGCGCGTTCGGTGAACTGCCACTGCGCGCCGCCGATGTCGAACTTGGCCCACAGCATGGCGCCGAGCACGGCGTCGATCAGCGTGGCGACCAGCGCGATCATGCGGGCCTGTTCGCGCCCGGCCTTGAGGACGGCCACCGCGCCGACCAGCGGCACCAGCAGCATGAGGCTCAGGATAGGAAAACCGCTCATCGTGCAATCACCCAGCTGATCGCGCCGACAAGGCCGACGAGCATGACCAGCGCATAGCTGTAGAGATATCCGGACTGGAGCTTGACCGCGGCCTTGCTCCCCTTCTGCACCACCCAGGCGGCGCCGTTAGGGCCGAAGCGGTCGATGATGCCCTGATCACCCACCTTCCAGAAGATCCGGCCCAGCGCCATGGCGGGGCGGACGAAGATGAAGTGATAGAGCTCGTCGAAGTACCACTTGTTGAGCAGGAAACGGTAGAGGAAGCCGAACTGGTCAACGAACGCCGCGGGGAAGCGCGTGTTTTTGATATAGCCGTACCAGGCGATCAGCAGGCCCGTGGCCATGACCACGAACGGAGCCCACTTCACCCAATGCGGCGCTTCGTGCATTGCGTGGATCAGGTGTTCGTTGAACACCAGCGCGCCCTTCCAGAACTCGCCCGTGCCTTCCGACACGAAGGCGTGCTGGAACACGAAGCCCGCCGCCACCGCGCCGACCGACAGGATGCCGAGCGGGGCGAGCATGTTGGCCGGGCTTTCATGCGGGTGATAGCCGGCGGTGCCATCGGAATGCGCGTGATCGTGATGATCGTGGGCGTGGTCATGGGCATGATCGTCGTGCCCGTGGCCATGCGCATCATGAACGGCGTGCTGGATGTGCTCGCTCTGCTCCCACCGCGGCTTGCCGAAGAAGGTGAGGAACACCAGACGCCACGAATAGAAGCTGGTCAGCAGCGCGGCGAAGATGCCCATGAAGAAGGCGAAGTGCGAAAGCTCGGTGCCCTTCGCATAGGCCGCTTCGAGGATCGCGTCCTTCGAATGGAAGCCGGCAAAGCCGCCCACGTCGACGATGCCGACGCCGGTGATCGCCAGCGTGCCCGCCATCATCGCCCAATAGGTGAGCGGGATGTGCTTACGCAGGCCGCCATAGTACCGCATGTCCTGTTCATGGTGCATCGCGTGGATCACGCTGCCCGCGCCCAGGAACAGCAGCGCCTTGAAGAACGCGTGCGTGAACAGGTGGAACATCGCCGCGCCATAGGCGCCGACACCCGCGGCAAAGAACATGTAGCCCAGCTGCGAACAGGTGGAATAGGCGATCACGCGCTTGATGTCGGTCTGCGTGGTGCCCACCGTCGCCGCGAAGAAGCAGGTCGCCGCGCCGATGAAGGTGACGAACGAGAGCGCCGTCGGGCTGGTTTCGAACAGCGGGGAAAGGCGGCAGACCATGAACACGCCCGCGGTCACCATCGTGGCCGCGTGGATCAGCGCCGAAACCGGGGTCGGGCCCTCCATCGCGTCGGGTAGCCAGGTGTGCAGGCCGAGCTGGGCCGACTTGCCCATCGCGCCGATGAACAGCAGGATGCACAGCACCGTGGCGGTATCGAAGCGGTGGCCAAGGAACCCGATGGTCGAACCGTTCAGCACGGCCGGGGCGTTCTGCAGGATCGCCGGGATCGACACGGTGCCGAACACCAGGAACACGCCGAAGATGCCCATCATGAAGCCAAGGTCACCCACCCGGTTGACCACAAAGGCCTTCATCGCGGCGGCGTTGGCGCTGGGCTTGCGGAACCAGAAGCCGATCAGCAGGTACGAGGCAAGGCCCACCCCTTCCCAGCCGAAGAACATCTGGACGAGGTTGTCGGCCGTCACCAGCATCAGCATGGCGAAGGTGAACAGCGAGAGGTACGCGAAGAAGCGCGGCTGGTCCGGCTCCTCGCTCATGTAGCCCCACGAGTACAGGTGGACGAGCGCCGAGACGCTGGTGATGACCACCAGCATGACCGCCGTCAACGTATCCACGCGCAGCGCCCATGCGAAGTCGAGATTGCCCGACTTCACCCAGTGCAGCACCGGCACCACGGCGGCTTCGGCGCTGCCGTTCAGGAACGACAGGAAGATCGGCCACGACAGCGCGCACGACACGAACAGCGCCCCGGTGGTGACGATCTTGGCGGGCACGAGGCCCAGCTTCTTGTTGCCGAGGCCGGCGACGATCGCTGCCAGCAGCGGCAGGAAAACGATGATCAGGATGGAAGACATCGGTTCAGCCCTTCATCCGGTTGACGTCGTCAACGGCAATGGTGCCGCGGCCGCGGAAGTAGATGACAAGGATGGCAAGCCCGATCGCCGCCTCGCCCGCCGCCACGGTCAGCACGAACATGGCGAAGACCTGACCCACGAGATCGTGGAGGAAGGCACTGAACGCGACGAGGTTGAGGTTCACCGACAGCAGGATCAGTTCGATCGCCATCAGGATGATGATCACGTTCTTGCGGTTGAGAAAGATGCCGAGCACGCCGAGCACGAACAGGATCGAGCTGACGACGACGTAGTGTTCGATGCCGATCATCAGAGCGAGACCCCCTTGCCCACTTCCGGCTGCACGTTGATTGTGGCCTCTTCCGGCCGGCGCGCCACCTGCTTCGAAACGTTCTGGCCGCGCACCCCGCCACGCTGGCGGTGGGTCAGCACGATCGCGCCGATCATCGCCACCAGCAGGATGATGCCCGCCGCTTCGAACAGGAACAGGTACTTGCTGTAGAGCAGCGCACCGATGGCCTGCGTGTTGGTGAGGCCCGCGGCCGGCGCCGCCGTGCCCGATGCATGGCTCAGCTGCAGCGAACCGGCGCTGCGCACCACGATGCCGACGAACAGTTCCACGAACAGCACCGCCGCCAGCAGCATGCCCAGCGGGAAGTTCTTGATGAAGCCTGCCCGCAGTTCGGCAAAGTCGATGTCCAGCATCATGACCACGAACAGGAACAGCACCGCGACCGCGCCGACATAGACGATGACCAGCAGCATCGCGATGAATTCAGCCCCGGCAAGGACCATCAGGCCCGCCGCGTTGAAGAACGCGAGGATCAGCCAGAGCACCGAGTGCACCGGGTTGCGCGCAAGGATGGTGACCGCCCCGGAGAACAGCATCATGCCGGCGAAGAGGTAAAAGGCGAAAGCCTGGATCATGCCACTTTGTCCATTTGGGCGGGCCCCTTACCGATACGCCGCATCGGCTTCAAGGTTGGCAGCGATGGCGCGCTCCCACTTGTCCCCGTTGGCGAGAAGCTTGGCCTTGTCATAGAGCAGTTCCTCGCGCGTTTCGGCGGCGAATTCGAAGTTCGGCCCTTCGACGATGGCGTCCACCGGGCAGGCTTCCTGGCAGAAGCCGCAGTAGATGCACTTGGTCATGTCGATGTCGTAGCGCGTGGTGCGGCGGCTGCCGTCCTCGCGCGGTTCGGCCTCGATCGTGATCGCCTGCGCCGGACACACCGCCTCGCACAGCTTGCACGCGATGCAGCGCTCCTCGCCGTTAGGATAACGGCGCAGCGCATGTTCGCCGCGGAAACGCGGGGACAGCGGGTTCTTCTCGAACGGGTAGTTGATCGTCGCCTTGGGCTTGAAGAAATACTTCAAGGTCAGCCAGTGCGCCTTCACGAACTCCCACAGGGTGAAGCTCTTGATGAGTTGAGCGGCGGTCATTTCATTTCCTGCATCGTCGGTCCAAGGCCGCGAAAGTTTTCCAGCGCCTCATCCGGTTTGCCGAGGAGGCAATTGCCTGAGTACATATGATCAGCATTGCGCTTCTTGCCACTCTTGTCCGAAGCTACAAGAAAAGCATCCAAGACCATACTATCGGGAGAAGACCTCTCATAGCGCTTCAACTGCAATGCGCCAAACGTAACGAACTGTTCGGAATTCAAGAAAGTGAACGAGGTGAAGGAACTTTCGTTCAACGCCCTGCCAAGGACTTTCGGTTGACCATAGATAAAGAGGTTATTCGGATCAAAGATCTTCAAGGAGCCATCAACTGAATCAAGACTCTCCCATTTCGCGTCAGGATGGAGCCTAAATATGAACGCCACGGTAAGGCGAGGTCCTTCCCTGCGAAAATCTTCAGACGCGATGGTCTTCTGCAGCCCACAAAGAATGAATTGCTTAGGGAAAGCCTTATCCTCGGTCGGAGTTGTTGCCCCACCCAGAAGAAAGACCAAAGCAGGAAGAGCTAATCTAGCTGCTTTCATACGGCGTACCTCGTCAGCATCAGCCAACCGCTTACGAGGAAGACGAACAGCAGCGAGACGGGGAGGAAGATCTTCCAGCCCAGGCGCATCAGCTGGTCATAGCGATAGCGCGGGACGGTGGCCTTCACCCAGCTGAAGATGAAGAAGAAGAACAGGATCTTCAGCAGCAGCCACACGATGCCGGGCACCAGGTAAAGCACCGGAATGTCCAGCGGGGGCAGCCAGCCACCCCAGAACAGCGTGGCGTTGAGCGCGCACATCAGCAGCACGTTGGCGTATTCGCCCAGCCAGTAGAGCGCGAAGGCCATCGACGAATATTCGGTTTGGTAGCCGGCGACGAGTTCGGATTCCGCCTCGGTCAGGTCAAACGGCGCGCGCGCCGTTTCGGCCATGCCGGAGATCAGGAACATCACCCACATCGGGAACAGCAGCGGGTTGGCCACGAAGCCGTTGATTTTCCACCCAAGGACCGGGACATCCGCCAGGGCGGGAATTGCATACGCGAGCGAAATCGCCCCCTTCTGCGCCTTCACGATGTCGTTCAGGTTGAACGTACCCGCCCACAGCACCACGCAGATCAGGATGAAGCCGATCGAGACTTCATAGGAGATCATCTGCGCCGAGGCGCGCATGGCCGAGAAGAACGGGTACTTCGAGTTGGACGACCAGCCCGCGATCACCACCCCGTAAACCCCCAGCGACGAGATCGCGAGGACATAGAGCAGGCCGACGTTGATATCGGCCAGCACCGCGCCCGAATTGAACGGGATCACCGCCCAGGCCATCAGCGCAACGGTGAAGGTGATGATCGGCGCGATCAGGAACAGACCCTTGTTCGCGGCGGCCGGAATGATGGTTTCCTGCAGGAACACCTTCAGGCCATCCGCGAAGGACTGCAGCAGGCCCAGCGGCCCCACCACGTTCGGCCCCTTGCGCAGCGCCATCGCCGCCCAGATCTTGCGGTCGGCATAGATGATCATCGCCACGCCAAGCATCAGCGGGAACGCGATCAGCAGGATCCCGCAGATGGTCGAAATCGTCCAAGCCAGTTCGTAGCTAAGGCCGAGGCCCTGGAAAAACGCGGTCATTCCGCAGCCTCCGCAAAGCTTTCCCCATGCACCAGTTCGGCCGAGCAACGCTGCAGCGTGACGCTGGCCCGCGCGATGGCGTTGGTGAGGTAGCGATCCTTGATCGGGTAACCCGCAATCGCGCCCTCGGCCTTTGCGCCCGCAGGAGCAGCCGGGAGCGCGCCATAGTCGGCCAGCCCTTCGCTGCCCAGCGCGGGCACTTCGGCCACCATCGCGGCGCGCAGCTGTTCGAAGCTGTCAAAGCCGACCGACACGCCCAGCGCATCGGCCATGGCGCGCAGGATCGTCCAGTCCTGCCGCGCATCGCCCGGCGGGAACACCGCAGCCTCGGCGTACTGCACCCGACCTTCGGTGTTGACGTAAGTGCCGTCCTTTTCGCTGAAAGCGGCGGCGGGCAGGATCACGTCGGCGGCGTGGGCCGCCTTGTCACCATGGTGGCCGATGTGGACGATCATGCTGTCGGCGAACTTCGTGAAATCCACCTCGTCCGCACCCAGCGAGATCACCATCTTCGGCTTGGCGGCGGCCAGGTCGGCAATGCCGCCCTTCTGCGCATAGCCGAGCATCAGCCCGCCCATGCGGCTCGCCGCCATGTGGACGACGTTGAAGCCGTTCCAGCCCTCACGCACCAGGTTGAAGCGTTCGGACAGCGCCAGCGCCGCCTCGCGCCCGCCCTTGGCAAGGCCGGCGCCGCCGACGATGACGGCCGGCTTCTTCGCCGCTTCGAACACCTGCGCCACTTCGGCGGGCAGGTCGTTCGCCACGGCGATGTCTTCGCCCAGGAACGTGGCGGGATAGGTCGGGTCCCATTCGGCGCCGACGATGAACACCTTCGCGCCCTTCTTCACCGCCTTGCGCAGGCGGGTGTTGAGCAGGGGGGCTTCGTCACGCACCATCGAACCGATGATCAGGATCGCATCCGCATCCTCGATCCCGGCCAGCGTGGAATTGAAGTTCACTGCGGCGAGGTTCGAACAGTCATAGGCCAGCCCGGTCTGGCGGCCTTCGAGCAGCGTGGAACCGAGCGCACCGGCCAGCTTCCTGGCCGCAAACATCGTCTCGCAATCGACCAGGTCGCCCGCGATCACCGCCACCGACGGACCGGGGTTGATCTTCGCCACGGCGTCGAACGCCTCGGCCCAGGTTGCGGCGACGAGCTTGCCGTCACGGCGCAGCCACGGCTTGTCGAGGCGACGGCGGGTCAGCCCGTCGACCATGTAGCGGCCCCGGTCGGACAGCCATTCCTCGTTCACGTCATCGTTCACGCGCGGCAGGATGCGCAGCACTTCGCGGCCGCGGCTGTCGAGCCGGATGTTGGAGCCGATGGCGTCGGACACGTCGATCGACAGCGTCTTCTTCAGCTCCCACGGGCGCGCTTCGAAGGCATAGGGCCGGCTGGTCAGCGCGCCGACCGGGCAGAGGTCGATCACATTGGCCGAAAGCTCGTGCTTCGCCGCCTGTTCCAAATAGGTGCTGATCTGCATGTTCTCGCCGCGATAGAGCGCGCCGATCTCGTCCACGCCGGCGATCTCTTCACTGAAGCGCACGCAGCGGGTGCAGTGGATGCAGCGGGTCATGATCGTCTTGATCAGCGGGCCCATGTACTTCTCGGTCACCGCGCGCTTGTGCTCGTGATAGCGCGATGCGCCACGGCCATAGGCGACGGACTGGTCCTGCAGGTCGCACTCGCCGCCCTGGTCGCAGATCGGGCAATCGAGCGGGTGGTTGATGAGCAGGAACTCCATCACCCCTTCGCGCGCCTTCTTGACCATTTCGGAATCCGTGCGGATTTCCTGGCCCTCGCTGGCGGGCAGCGCGCACGAAGCCTGCGGCTTGGGCGGTCCGGGCTTCACTTCGACCAGGCACATGCGGCAATTGCCGGCGATGCTCAGCCGTTCGTGATAGCAGAAGCGGGGGATTTCCTTGCCGGCAAGCTCGCAGGCCTGCAGCACTGTGGCGCCTGCAGGGACTTCGAGTTCGACGCCGTCTACTTTGAGCTTAGGCATTATTCAGCAGCCTCCCGGACGTCACCCGCGCGTACGGCGATGCGGCGTTCGATTTCGGGGCGGAAGTGGCGGATCAGGCCCTGGATCGGCCAAGCGGCCGCATCGCCCAGCGCGCAGATGGTGTGCCCTTCAACCTGCTTGGTCACTTCCTGCAGCATGTCGATCTCGGCGAGGTCGGCATCGCCGGTGCGCAGGCGTTCCATCACGCGCCACATCCAGCCCGTACCTTCACGGCACGGCGTGCACTGGCCGCAGCTTTCGTGCTTGTAGAAGTAGGACAGGCGGCTGATCGCGCGGACGATATCGGTGGACTTGTCCATCACGATCACGGCGGCGGTGCCAAGGCCGGAGCCGAGCGCGCGCAGGCCGTCGAAGTCCATCGGCGCGTCCCAGATCTGCTCGGCCGGCACCAGCGGCACCGACGAACCACCGGGGATCACCGCCAGCAGGTTGTCCTTGCCGCCACGGATTCCGCCGCAGTGCTTCTCGATCAGCTCGCTGAACGGGATGCTCATTTCTTCCTCGACCACGCAGGGGCGGTTCACGTGCCCGCTGATCTGGAAGAGCTTGGTGCCCTTGTTGTTGTCACGCCCGAAGCTGGAGAACCACGCCGCGCCACGGCGCAGGATGGTGGGGGCAACGGCGATCGATTCCACGTTGTTCACCGTGGTCGGGCAGCCATAAAGACCCGCACCGGCCGGAAACGGCGGCTTCAGGCGGGGCTGGCCCTTCTTGCCCTCAAGGCTTTCGATCATCGCGGTCTCTTCGCCGCAGATATAGGCGCCCGCGCCGCGATGGACGAAGACGTCGAAATCGTAGCCCGATCCGCAGGCGTTCTTGCCCAGCAGGCCGGCGTCATAGGCCTCGCGCACGGCGGCGAACAGCGTCTCGGCCTCGCGGATGTATTCGCCGCGGATGTAGATGTAGGCCGCGCGGGCGCGCATGGCATAGCCGGCGACCAGCGCGCCCTCGATCAGCTTGTGCGGATCGTGGCGGATGATCTCGCGGTCCTTGCACGAACCGGGCTCGGATTCGTCGGCGTTGATCACGAGGAAGCTCGGACGGCCGTCCTTGCTTTCCTTGGGCATGAAGGACCACTTCATGCCGGTGGGGAAGCCCGCACCGCCGCGACCGCGCAGGCCGCTCGCCTTGATTTCCTCGATGATCGCGTCCTGGCCGCGCGCCAGCAGGTCCCTGGTGTTGTCCCAGTCCCCGCGCGCCTGCGCCGCCTTCAGGTTCCACGGCTGGAAGCCATAGACGTTGGTGAAGATGCGGTCCTTGTCAGCGAGAGCCATCTTACCACTCCCCTCGATAGTCGTGGTTCTCGCTCACCATCGCAGTCAGGTTCGACAGCGCGCCGGCGGGCTCCACGGTGTGGCGGCCCGGCTCCTGCGTGCCCGTCTTCGGCTGGCGGCCAGCGGCAAGCTCGTCGAGAATGTGGGTGACGCGCTCGGCGGTCAGATCCTCGTAGTTGTCGTCGTTGATCTGCACCATCGGCGCGGAGGCGCAGTTGCCCATGCACTCCACCTCGGTCAGCGTGAACAGGCCGTCCGGGGTGGTGTGCCCCTTCTTCAGGCCCTTGGCCTTGCACGCCGCCATGATGTCGTCCGACCCGCGCAGCATGCACGGCGTGGTGCCGCAGACCTGCACGTGGAACCGGCCGACCGGCTGGATATTGTACATGGTGTAGAAGGTGGCGACTTCCAGCACACGGATGATCGGCATGTCGAGCTGAGCGGCGACGTATTCCATCACCGGCAGCGGCAGCCACCCTTGCGTGTTCTCTTCCGCGCCCACCTGCCGCTGGGCAAGGTCGAGCAGCGGCATCACCGCGCTGCGCTGCCGCCCGGCGGGATAGCGGGCGATGATTTCCTTGGCCTTCTCCGCGTTCTCGGCGGTCCAGGCGAAGTTGCCCCAGCGCGCGCGCAGTTCAGGGCTGTCGGGTTCGGGATGACGGTCTGCCATGTGCTTACCTTCCCGCCCGCTTCAGCCACACGCCCTGGCCGAACAGGAACAGTTCGAACCCGCCGATCGCCGCGATCATCATCGGCAGCCAGTCGGGCGTATCGGCATGCAGGTACAGCGCGCCGAAGAAAATCGCGGCCAGCACCAGGCCCGACGCGCAGGCGAGGATGGAAAGCTGGCGGGTCTGGTCTTGCTTCACCGGATAAACTCCAACACCACGCTAGATCCTCCCCCGCCGGGGGAGGTGGCAGCCGCGCCAGCGGCTGACGGAGGGGGCATGAGGAACGCGATGTCGGCGGCGGCCAACACCCCCTCCGCCTCCGCTTCGCTGCGGCACCTCCCCCGGAAGGGGAGGATCGTCAAGGGCGCGATCATCGGATGAACTCCACGCGGCTGCACTTGTCGCCCTCGAAAGAATAGACTGCGATCACGTCGAACGGCTCGACCAGCGCCGAACCATCGGAGGCGGGGCCGCGCGTCACATGCTCGCGCATCAGCACATAGTTGCCGATGGCTTGTGCTTCCTTGATCTCGGCATGGTTCTGCGGCCAGCGCGCGAACGCGGCGGCAAGGCCCGAACGCGTGCCCTCCTTGCCTTCGCGCACCACATCCCCACGATAGTTCGCCTCGCAGGCGTCGTCGGTCATGTACGAGACGTAGGTGTCCACGTCCTGCGCGTTGTAGGCGGCGATCATCGCCTTGGCGGTTTCGAGATTTTTAGTCATTCGAACCAACCCGAGAGGTGGGATTGAGGACCCAGAAGATCGCCCATCCGATTGATCCAACCAGTCCTGTAAAGGCTACTCCGAGGACTAAGCCGAAGCCATCGAACAGGCCTCCGTCGCCGCCCATAGCCGAGTAGGCGTAAATTGGAACGCCCGCCCATAGCAGGTAGGCCAGCGCTATCAGCCCTAGCTTTGCCGCATCGGAGTCCCAATGAAGTGCGCCCATTGCCCAACGGGCTGTCCCAAACACAATGCCGCCTTGCACACCTGCCATGGCTACAAAAAACACGATCAGGACGAGGCCGAAGATCAGTCCCATTACCGGTCGCACTCCCCGAACACCACGTCGATCGCGCCGAGGATGGCGGTCGCGTCGGGCAGCATGTGGCCCTTGGACATGAAGTCCATCGCCTGCAGGTGGCTGAACGCGGTCGGGCGGATCTTGCAGCGGTAGGGCTTGTTGCTGCCATCGCTGACCAGGTAGACACCGAATTCGCCCTTGGGGCTTTCGGTGGCGACATAGACTTCGCCAGCCGGCACGTGGAAGCCTTCGGTGTAGAGCTTGAAGTGATGGATCAGCGATTCCATCGACTGCTTCATCTCGCCGCGCTTGGGCGGCGCCACCTTGCGGTCGGTGGTCATCACCGGGCCCTGCGGCATCTGCGCCAGGCACTGCTTCATGATCCGGGCCGACTGGCGCACTTCTTCCACGCGCACCATGAACCGGTCATAGCAGTCGGAGTTGGTGCCGACGGGAATGTCGAACTCCATGCGGTCATAGACGTCGTAGGGCTGGCTCTTGCGCAGGTCCCACGGGATGCCCGCGGCGCGGATCATCGGGCCGGAGAAGCCCCAGGCCAGCGCGTCCTTGCGGCTCACCAGCGCGATGTCGACATTGCGCTGCTTGAAGATGCGGTTGTCCACCACGAGGCTCATCGCGTCCTCGAACAGCGGGAACAGCCGGCTGTCGATCCACTCGCCGATGTCCACCAGCAGCTTTTCCGGCACATCCTGGTGCACGCCGCCGGGGCGGAACCACGCCGCATGCATGCGCGCGCCCGATGCGCGTTCGAAGAAGTTGAGGCAGTCCTCGCGGATTTCGAACAGCCACAGGTTCGGCGTCATCGCGCCCACGTCCATCACGTGGGAGCCGAGGTTGAGCATGTGGTTGCAGATGCGGGTCAGTTCCGCGAACAGCACGCGCAGGTACTGGGCGCGCAAGGGAACTTCGACGTTCAGCAGCTTTTCGACCGCCAGCACGTAGGAGTGTTCCATGCCGAGCGGCGAGCAGTAGTCCAGCCGGTCGAAGTACGGCAGCGCCTGCAGGTAGGTCTTGTGCTCGATCAGCTTTTCGGTGCCGCGGTGGAGCAGGCCGACGTGCGGGTCGATCCGCTCGATGATCTCGCCGTCCAGCTCCATCACCATGCGCAGCACGCCGTGCGCCGCCGGGTGCTGGGGCCCGAAGTTGATGGTGTAGTTGGTGATGACCTCGTCGCCGGTGGTCGGCGACTGTTCGAGGCTGAGGCTCATTCGCCTTCTCCCTCAGTCTTCTTCGTGCGCGTGCGCTTGGACTTTTCCGCAGCGGGTTCCGCCGCACCGTCGGTGTCGGTCACCTTCTTCGCGCGGGGCTTGCGCGCCGGGCGGCTTTCGGTCGGCTCAGGTGCAGCAGGCTCTCCCGTCTTGGCCACAGCGGGCGCAGCTGCTTCGGCCACGGGCTTGGCCGCGTCCTTGTTCGCAGGCTCGCCCGCGCCGGTGTCGGCCGGCTTGTCGGTGGTCTTGGGCGTGTCGACCTTGGCCGGGCCGCCGGTCACGGGCGCGGTGGCGACCGGCGCGGACGCCGGCGGCGGGGTAACCGCCTTCTCGTCACCCGGCAGCACATAGTCCGCGCCTTCCCACGGGCTCATGAAGTCGAACTGCCGCAGGTCCTGCGCCAGCTGCACCGGCTCATAGACCACGCGCTTGTCCTCTTCGGAATAGCGCAACTCGACATAGCCGGTCAGCGGGAAGTCCTTGCGGAACGGATGCCCCTGGAAGCCATAATCGGTCAGGATGCGGCGCAGGTCGGTGTTGCCGGCAAACAGCACGCCGAACATGTCGTAGACTTCGCGCTCATACCAGCCGGCATTGGGCCACAGCGTCGTCGCCGTCGGCACCGGGGTGGCCTCGTCGGTCGTCACCTTCACGATCAGGCGCAGGTTGCGCGTCACCGAAAGCAGGCAATAGACCACGTCGAAGCGTTCCAGCCGGTTCGGATAGTCCGCCCCAGCGATGTCCATCAGCTGCTGGAACTGGTGCTCGTCACGAAGCTTGCGCAGCGCATCCTCGATCCGGTCACGCACCACGTTGATCACGATCTCGCCATGCTCATCGCGCGAGGCGACGACCATGTCGCCCAGCGAAGCCACGACCTCGTCAAGCACGCCCTCGAACGAGGCATAGCGCGGAGCGGGGTGAAGAACGGTCATGCCCTGTTCTCCCTCAACGCTCGATCGTGCCGGCGCGGCGGATCTTCCGCTGCAGCTGCATCACGCCATAGAGCAGCGCCTCGGCGGTCGGGGGGCAGCCGGGAACATAGATGTCCACGGGCACGATGCGGTCGCAGCCGCGCACCACCGAATAGCTGTAGTGGTAATAGCCGCCGCCATTGGCGCAGCTGCCCATCGAGATGACATACTTCGGCTCGCTCATCTGGTCATAGACCTTGCGCAGCGCCGGGGCCATCTTGTTGCACAGCGTGCCGGCCACGATCATCACGTCCGATTGGCGCGGGGAAGCGCGCGGGGCAACGCCGAAGCGCTCCATGTCATAGCGCGGCATGTTCACGTGGATCATTTCCACCGCGCAGCAGGCAAGCCCGAAGGTCATCCACCACAGCGAGCCGGTGCGCGCCCACTGGAACAGTTCCTCGGTGCTGGTGACAAGGAAGCCCTTGTCACTCACCTCGGCGTTGAGGCTGTCGAAAAACGCCTGATCGGGCGCGGTCACCGCGCCCTGATTGGCTGTAACGAGCGGATTAGTGGCCATGTTGCTCATTCCCAGTCCAGCGCGCCCTTCTTCCAGGCATAGATGAAGCCGATCACCAGTTCGGCCAGGAACACCATCATGGTGGCCCAGCCGGCCCAGCCGGTTTCCTTAAGGCTGACAGCCCAGGGAAACAGGAACGCCGCTTCGAGGTCAAAGATGATGAACAGGATCGCCACCAGGTAGAACCGCACGTCGAACTGGCTGCGCGGGTCTTCGAACGCGGGGAAGCCGCATTCATACTCGGCCAGTTTCTCGGCATTGGGCTGGTGCGCGCCGGTCAGGCGGGCAATGCCCATGGGCAGGAACACGAAGGCCGTGGATAGCGCCAGCGCGATCCCCAGGAAGATCAGGATCGGCAGGTATTGGGCCAGGTACGATGATTGGTCGACCAAGGGGCTGACTCGCCTGTTAAGAGTTGGACCGCGCCCTAGTCCCGGCAGGCCCGCCGCGCAAGTGGGGTGCGACCGCATTACCCCTCTTGCCCGCAACCTTTTTGTGCTGTGCGGCACCGTGCCGCAGCATGAAACCAACCGTTTGCGCCGTTATCGGGGCACTCTTATTTCAGTTGCATCTTCAGCGTGCGCTGCGTCGCCTTGCCATAGGGCGGCTTCAGCCCGGCGATCCCGGCAATGTCGAACTTCGGCTGGCGATAGACCGCGCGGGCATGGCTGAAGGCACGGAACCCCTCGATCCCGTGATAGCTGCCCATGCCCGATGGCCCCACCCCGCCGAACGGCAGGTCGTCAGCCGTCACATGGAAGATCACGTCGTTCACCGTCACCCCGCCCGACAGCGTCCGCGTCAGCACCTGCTCGCGCTCTCGCGCGTCCTCGCCAAAGTAGTAAAGCCCCAGCGGCCGATCATGCGCGTTCACATAGAGAATGGCCTGTTCGATGCTGCGATAGGTCATCACCGGCAGCACCGGACCAAAGATTTCCTCCTGCATCACCTTCATGTCGTCGTTCACGCCGGTCAGGATCGTCAGCGGCAGCTTGTTGCCATTGGTTGCGGCAAAGTCCTCTCCGCCCGGGTTGACCTCGATCGCCTCGGCTCCCTTGGCCACGGCGTCCTCCACCAGCCCCAGCAGCCGGTCACGATGGCGGCGGTTGATCACCGAGGTATAGTCGTCATTGGCCAGCAGCGTGGGGTACATCGCCGTTACGGACTGCCGCATCGCATCGATCGCCTGCCCCTGCAGGTCTTCGGGCACCATCAGGTAATCCGGCGCAAGGCAGATCTGCCCGGCATTCATCATCTTGCCCAGCGCGATCCGCTCGGCGCTGCGCTTCAGGTCGGCGCTGCGGCCGATGATGGTGGGCGATTTGCCGCCCAGTTCCAGCGTCACCGGCACCAGGTTCTCCGCCGCCGCACGCATCACGTGCCTGCCCACCGATGTCGCCCCGGTGAACAGCAGGTGGTCGAACGGCAGGCTGCAGAAATCCGCGCCCACATCCGGCCCGCCCACGATCACCGCCACTTCGTCTTCCGAGAAGTACCTGGGGAAAACCTCGGCCATCAGGGCGGAAGTCGCCTCGGTGTATTCCGAAGGCTTCACCATCGCACGGTTGCCGGCGGCAAACGCCTGCGCCAGCGGCGCCACGGTCAGCCCCACCGGGAAATTCCATGGCGATACGATGCCGATCACGCCCTTCGGTTCATAGCGGACCTCTGCCCGCGCCCCCAGCAGGCCCAGCGGAAAGTTCACCTTGCGCCGTTCCGGGCGGCTCCACGCCTTCATCGTCTTCTGCGAATGGCGGATCAGGCTCACCGCGGGCATGATGTCGGTCAGCATCGATTGTTCGTGGCTGCGCTGGCCAAAGTCCTCGCTCATGGCGCGGGCAAAGGCGGTGGCGTTGTCCTTGGTCAGCGCCGCCAGCCGTTCCAGCCGGTCGTGCCGCGCGGAAAGCGGCTCGGGCCGCGCGCCCGTGAACGCGGCCTTCTGCCGGTCGAGCAGCGCATGCATCACGTTCTTGCCGGTCACGTCCATTGGCCTTCTCCCCTCGAGCGATTTCGAGCCAGATGGCTTCATCTGGCGATTGGGAAATCGCCGCAAAACGTGAATCCGGAGCCGAGGCTCCAGACGCTGATTCGTTAACCAAATCCGCTGAACAGGAACATTGGCCATGCCGTAGCGGCAAGGCATGTTCCCAGCGGAAGCGCGGTATCCGCACCGATCTTACGCCCGGAAACGTGCATGGCAATCGCTGCGATCAGGCCCACCAGCGCCGCGCCCAGCAGCGTATGGACCACGCCCAATGGCCCCAGCCACAGCCCGATCGCCCCCATCAACGGCGGATCGCCCCCGCCCATGCCTTCGCGCCCGCGCAACCGGCGATAGCCGAAGGCCACGCTCCACAGCATGCCAAAGCCCAGCGCCCCACCGATCAGCGCCCATTCCAGCGGAAAAATGTCCTGCATCGCCCAGCTTCGCCCTGCTGCCAGCAGCAGGCCATTGGCGGCCAGCACCCCGGTCAGCACGCGCGGCAGCCACAGATGGCGCAGGTCCAGCAGCGCCAGCAGCAACAGCTGCCAGCCAAGAACCATCGCCGCCAGCGCCAGCCCTACGGGCGCCAGGGCCACGCTCGCCAGCCCGATGGCCGCCCCGCCCAGTTCGCAGGCCAGCTGCCACGCGCCGATCCTGCCGCCACAGGTGCGGCACCGCCCTTTCAGCGCGAGCCAGGAGATGACGGGTACGAGGTCCTGCACCGCCAGTGCCGTTCCGCAGTGGTCGCAGGCCGATCTACCGGTGACGATGGACCTTTCCGCAGGCAACCGCTCAAGCGCGGCGCCCAGGAAACTGCCGATGATCGCGCCGAGCACGCCGCCCCCCGCCAGCATGACCCCCGGCGGAATGGTCGCGGACAGGATCAGGTCGGTGTCCATGGCAATCCGCCCCCCGTCCCCGAATTGCAATTGTTGCGGTGCAACACTATTGAACACCCCGATCCCGAGTGGCTCGTCACCTAGCACAAGAAAGAGTGTTCGCCATGGCCCAGTTCTCCGCTGCCGATCCGGTCGTCATCCTGTCCTATGCCCGCACCCCGATGGGCGGACTTCAGGGCGCGCTGGCCGATGTTTCCGCCACCGATCTCGGCGCCACGGCGGTGAAGGCCGCAGTCGAGCGCGCCGGCGTTGCCGGTGACGACATCGAACGCATCTACATGGGCTGCGTGCTGCCTGCCGGCCTCGGCCAGGCCCCTGCCCGCCAGGCCGCGCTCAAGGCCGGCCTGCCCAAGTCGGTTGAGGCGACCACCGTCAACAAGGTCTGCGGTTCGGGCATGATGACCGTGATGATGGGTGCCGAAGCCATCGCCGCGGGCAGTGCCGACCTGATCGTGGCGGGCGGGATGGAATCGATGACCAACGCACCCTACCTGCTCAAGAAGCATCGCTCGGGCGCGCGCATCGGCCACGATACCGCCTATGACCACATGTTCCTCGATGGCCTGGAAGACGCCTACCAGGGCGGCGCGATGGGCACGTTCGCGCAGGCGACCGCCAACGAATACCAGCTGACCCGCGAACAGCAGGACAGCTACGCCATCGAATCCCTGCGCCGCGCCCAGGCCGCGATCGCCGATGGCGGCTTCGCCAGCGAGGTCGTGCCCGTCACCATCGCCACCCGTGCCGGTGAAACTGTTGTCGATACCGACGAACAGCCGGGCAAGGGCCGGCCGGACAAGATCCCGTCGCTCAAGCCCGCCTTCGCCAAGGACGGCACGATCACCGCAGCCAGTTCTTCCTCGATCTCCGATGGCGCCGCCGCGCTGGTGCTCACCCGCGCCAGCCTCGCTGCCGAAAAGGGCCTCGCTCCGGTGGCCAAGGTTGTAGGTATCGCCGCCCATGCACAGGAACCGGCCAAGTTCACCACTGCCCCGGTTGGCGCGATCCAGAAGGTGCTGGCCCAGGCCGGCTGGTCGGTCGGCGACGTCGATCTGTTCGAGGTGAATGAAGCCTTCGCCTGCGTCGCCATGTTCGCGATGCACGATCTGGGCATTCCGCATGACAGGATCAACGTTCACGGCGGCGCCACCGCCCTCGGCCACCCGCTCGGCGCATCGGGCGCGCGCATCGTCACCACGCTGATCGGCGCGCTGAAGCACAAGGGCCTGAAGAAGGGCGTCGCCAGCCTGTGCATCGGCGGGGGCGAAGCCACGGCAGTGGCCATCGAACTGGTTTGATATAGCGAAGTCTCCCCGGTTCGCCGGGGAGCCTCACCCTCCTACGGGGCGCCCGCGCCCCACATCGCGGCCTGGTTCATGAAGCCCTGCCGACCATCGACGTCAACCTTGCACCAGCCGTCGTCGCAGTCCTTGATCTTTGCGACCACGCCCGGCGCCGCGCGCCACAGCAGGCGGCCCGATCCGTCCTTGTTTTCGCGGATTTCCGCCACCTGCCCCTTGACCACGCCGGTGTGGACCTTGCTGGTGATGAACTGCTGCAACATCCAGCCGCGCACGCCGTCCGGGTCTTCCACCAGCGCCCAGCCGCCCATTTCGCGCAGCACCTTCATCGGCAGGCCGGGCCGAATGTAGACCCAGCTGATGCGGTATTCCCGCCCGGGCCCCACGCGCATGTTGCTTTCGCTCTTGCGCAGCGAAACCCAGTACCGCCCGTTGCCGTCCTCGGCCTGTGCGGCGCCCCCGGCCACGGCAAGGCCCAGCGCGATCGCGATCAGCGGTTTCACCCGGGACATTGGCGTCGGCTCCTTTGCTTCATGCGGCGTCCCTGCCCCGATACATCATCATGTCGCAAGGGCAAGGCAAGCTTGACCGCAACGCGTTATGGGCAGGGCGCGCTTGACCGCAACACGATCTGGACAAGGCGCGCTTGACCGCAACGCATGAGGGGGGATAGCGGTTGCGCCATGCCAACTCATGCCCGCCAAGCAGACCTGCGTTCCACGCGCCGCATCGAAGGCAGGCCCCGCGTCGCCGTCACCCGCCGCCTGCTGCCCGAAACCGAGGCGCGCATGGCCGAACTGTTCGACGTTGTCCTCAACGAATCCGATGGCCCGCTCTCGCCCGACGATCTTGCCGCGCTAATGGCCGAAGCCCACGTGCTGGTACCCACCGTCACCGATACCATCGACGCCGCCCTCATCGCCCGTGCCGGGCCGCAGCTGGGCCTGATCGCCAATTTCGGCGCCGGCATCGAACACATCGATCTCGCCGCCGCCCGCGCGCGCAAGATCATCGTCACCAACACACCCGGCGTCTTCACCGACGATACCGCCGACATGGCCATGGCGCTGATCCTCTCGGTCACCCGCCGGCTCAACTATGGCGGCCGCGTGCTGCGTTCGGGCCAGTGGCAGGGCTGGTCGCCCTCCACCCTGCTCGGCCACCGCGTCGGCGGAAAGGTGCTGGGCATCGTCGGCATGGGCCGCATCGGCCAGGCCGTCGCCCACCGCGCCCGCGCCTTCGGCCTCTCGGTGGTTTATCACAACCGCCACCGCCTGCCCGAAGCGTTGGAGAACATGCTCGGCGCGCGTTTCGAACCCGATCTTGATGCGCTTGTCGCCGGGGCGGACATCCTCACGCTCCACTGCCCCGCCAAACCCGACACCCGCCACCTTATCGACGCCCGCCGCATCGCGCTGATGCGGCCCGATGCCTATCTGGTGAACACCGCGCGCGGCACCATTGTCGAGGAAGAGGCGCTTATCGAGGCGCTGCAGGAAGGCCGCATCGGCGGCGCCGGGCTCGATGTGTTCGAACACGAACCGATGGTCGACCAGCGCCTGCGCGATCACCCCAATGTCGCCATCCTGCCCCACATGGGCAGCGCCACCTTTGAAGGGCGCGCCGCCTCGGGCGACAAGGTCATCGCCAACATCCGCTTCTGGGCCGATGGTCATCGCCCGCCAGATCAGGTGCTCGAAGGCTGGATGTGATTGGCCTCGGTATTACGCCAGCGCCCATTTTGTAACACTTCGTTTCGCGAACCGCTTGCGGCGCGCAATGCTCTTGCCTAGACGATGCGCGGGATCAGGCCGCCGCAAGCGATTGCACGGCGGTGCGAGGGAGAGCTTTGCAATGCGGAAATCTTTGGGCGCCATCGCCGCGCTGGCGGCACTGACGCTGCCGGCCCTCGCACATGCGCAGGTTGGCGGGTCCACGGTTGACGCGGCCGATACCGGCGACACCGCATGGATCCTCATTTCCTCCGCGCTCGTGCTGATGATGGCCGCCCCCGGCCTCACCCTGTTCTACGGCGGCCTCGTCCGCGCCAAGGGCTTCCTCGCAGTGCTGGTTCAGGTCGGCGCGATTGCCGCCGTGGCCTCGCTGCTGTGGGTCATGGTGGGCTATACGCTCGCCTTCGGCACCGTCACCAACGGCTGGCTGGGCGCGGGCAACGCGTGGATGCTGCTCGATCTGGGCAATGTGCGCCCCAACACCGCCATTCCCGAAAGCGCCTTCGCCCTGTTCCAGATGTGCTTTGCACTGATCACGCCCGCGCTGATGGTCGGCGCCTGGGTTGACCGCGCCCGCTTCGGCTGGGTCGTCGCCTTCTGCGCACTGTGGAGCCTGATCGTCTACGCTCCCGTCGCACACTGGATCTGGGGCGGCGGCTGGCTCGCCACGCGCCTCGGCACCATGGATTTTGCCGGCGGCATTGTCGTCCACACCACGGCGGGCGTCTCCGCGCTCGTCGTCGCGCTCCTTCTGGGCAAGCGCATGGGCTTTCCGAAGACGCTGATGCTGCCGCACTCGCCCGCGCTGACGATGGCCGGCGCGGCGCTGCTGTGGGTGGGCTGGTTCGGCTTCAACGGCGGATCAGCACTCGCCGCCAATGACGACGCTGCCGCCGCGATTATCAACACCCACGTCGCCGCCTGCGTTGCCGCGCTGGTGTGGATCCTGATCGAACGCTTCGCCGTGGGCAAGTGCACCTCGGTCGGCTTCGCCACCGGCGCCATCGCCGGCCTCGCCACCGTCACGCCTGCCGCTGGCTATATCGCGCCTGGCGCGGCGATGGTCTTCGGCGTCGCCGCGGCAGTGGTCTGCTATCCCATGATCCTGCTGGTCAAGCAGCGGCTGGAGATCGACGATTCACTCGATGTCTTCGCCGTCCACGGCGTCGGCGGCATGATCGGCTCGGTCCTGCTGGCGGTGTTCATCTCTCCCGCGCTGGGCGGCACCGGCTATGCCGAAGGCATGGGCCTTGCCCGCCAGCTCTTCGCCCAGATCGCCGGGGTGGGCGTGGTCGCCGCCTGGAGCGCCATCGCCACGGTCATCGCCGGCCTGATGGTCTCGATGGTCGTGCCCATCCGCGTCAGCGAGGACGAGGAACGCGAAGGCCTCGACATCACCAGCCACGGCGAACGCGCCTGGGAATTCGACTGAGCCTGGTGGGTCATAAGCGCACCCCGGTCCTCCCGCCTGCGGAAGAAGTCGGGGTGGGCTTCTTTGCTCGTGCAAAGCCACTAAGAGTATCGCGCAGAGGCGCGGAGAAGCGATAAAGGCCTGCGGTGCGGCCGCCTTTTATCACTTCCGTTTCTCTGCGCCTCTGCGCCTCTGCGCGAACCCTAATCTTCGCGTCTTTGCGCGAAACCTGCTTCCTGCACCCGACCACCAAAGAAAAACCCCGCCAGGCACCAGGCCCGGCGGGGTCTTTTCTTTCAGGCCTTCGCCCTGGGCCCGATCAGGCCCCGAACGTGCGCTGCCACCAGCCGCGGCGCGGCGGGCCATCCTCGGCGGATTCCGCTGCCGGGGCGGCATCTGCGCCAGCGTCGGCAACCGGCTCGCTCACCGCTTCGGCAGCCGGCGCTTCGGCCACTTCTGCCGGGGCGGCATCGGCCTTCTTCTTGCGCGGCGCGCGCTTCGGCTTGGCCGGGGTTTCCTCGGCAACCGGTTCGGCGGCAGGCGCTTCCTCGGCCACAGGGGCGGCTTCCGCCACGGCGTCGGCCTTCTTGCGGCGCGGCGCGCGCTTCGGCTTGGCCGGAGCTTCCTCCGCCACCGGCTCGGCCACGGGCACTTCCTCGGTCACCGGGGCTGCTTCAACCACGGCTTCCTCGGCAACCGGCTCGGCCTTCTTGCGACGGGTGCGCTTCGGCTTGGCCGGAGCTTCCTCGGCAACCGGTTCTGCCGCGGCAACAGGCTCGGCCACTTCGGCCACCACAGCCTCTGCGGCGGCAGGCGCATCGGCGTCATCGCCGGCTTCATCGCCCGCTTCGCCTTCAGCCTGGCCTTCGCCGTTAATGCCACCATCGCGGCCACCCCGCCGACGACGACCACGCCGACGGCGCTTGCGACGGCCTTCACCGTCGTTTCCTCCTTCGCCGCCCTCGCCAGCGCCTTCACCGGCTTCGATGGCACCATCCTCGCCAGCACCTTCGCCGGCTTCTTCAGCGCCCTCGGTCTCGTCTTCGTCACCGGCTTCGCCCTGCGGCGCACCGTCCTCGTCACGACGATCGCGATTGCGGCCACGACGGCGCTTGCGGCGCTTGCGACGGCCTTCGCCCTCACCTTCGCCTTCACCCTCTTCACGGCCACGCCCACGGCCACCACGGCCCTGCTGGCGCTCGCCCTGATCCTCGGCTTCTTCCTCGTCCTCGTATTCGTCCTCGATCACGTCCTCTTCTTCAGGCTCGATGATCGGTTCGAAGCGGGGCACGAATTCCGGCTTTGGCCCGCGTGAGGCGACGCGCATCTTCGCGCCTTCGTTCTCGCCTTCGGGGATCACTTCCACCGTCACGCCATAACGGTCCTCGATCTCGGCGAGATCGGCGCGCTTGGCGTTGAGCACATAGATCGCCGCTTCCTGCGAAGCATAAAGCGTGATGACGTTGCCCTTGCCCTTGGCGGCCTCGTCCTCGATCATGCGCAGCGCGGAAAGCCCGGCCGATGATGCCGTGCGCACCAGGCCCGATCCGTCGCAGTGCGGGCAGGCGCGGGTGGTTGCTTCCAGCACGCCGGTGCGCAGCCGCTGGCGGCTCATTTCCATCAGGCCAAAGCCCGAAATGCGGCCCACCTGGATGCGCGCACGGTCATTCTTCAGCGCGTCCTTCATCGCCTTCTCGACCTTGCGGATGTTCGATCCGTATTCCATGTCGATGAAGTCGATGACCACCAGCCCGGCCATGTCGCGCAGGCGCAGCTGGCGGGCAATCTCGCGCGCCGCTTCCAGGTTGGTGTTGAGCGCGGTCGCCTCGATGCCGTGCTCCTTGGTGCTGCGGCCCGAGTTGATGTCGATCGAAACCAGCGCCTCGGTCGGGTTGATCACCAGGTAACCGCCGCTCTTCAGCTGCACCACCGGGTCATACATCGCGGTCAGCTGGTCTTCCGCGCCATAGCGCTGGAACAGCGGGACCGGATCGACATAGGCCCGCACGCGCTTGGCGTGGCTGGGCATCAGCAGCTTCATGAAGTCCTTGGCGGCGCGGTATCCGTACTCGCCCTCAACAACCACTTCCTCGATGTCGCGGTTGTAGATGTCGCGGATCGCGCGCTTGATCAGGTCGCTGTCCGAATGGATCAGTGCCGGCGCACTGCTCTTCAGCGTGCGCTCGCGGATCTCGTCCCACAGCCGGGCAAGGTAGTCGAAGTCGCGCTTGATCTCGGGCTTGGTGCGCTGCAGCCCCGCCGTGCGCACGATGCACGACATCGATTTGGGCAGCTCCAGCTCGGTCATGATAGATTTCAGCCGCTTGCGGTCCGCGGCAGAGCTGATCTTGCGGCTGATGCCGCCGCCATGGCTCGAATTGGGCATCAGCACGCAGTAACGGCCGGCCAGCGACAGGTACGTGGTCAGCGCCGCGCCCTTGTTGCCGCGCTCTTCCTTCACCACCTGCACCAGCAGAACCTGGCGGCGCTGGATCACGTCCTGGATCTTGTAGCGGCGGCGCAGCGCCATGCGCTTGGCGCGCAGTTCGTCAGCTTCCTTGCCCTGCGAACGGCCCTGGCGGCGGCCACGGCGCTGGCGACGCTGGCGGCCACCGTCCTCGCTGCCTTCCTCGCCTTCGCCGCCGTCTTCGGCGTCGCTGGCTTCGGCTTCATCGCCCTCTTCGCCGGCGTCCTCGCCATCATGCTCGAAGCCGCGCTCCACCACGCCGCCATCGATCGTGGCAACGTCGTCCTTCTCGGACGTATCGACCTCGGTCACGCCCTCGTCGGAATAGCCGTCTTCGCCCTCGGCGTAGTCGTCCTCTTCCTCATCGTCCTCGGCGGCGCGCAGGGCGGCCTCTTCCTCGGCATGGGCGGCCTCTTCGGCCAGCAGGGCCTCGCGGTCCTCCTTGGGAATCTGGTAGTAATCCGGGTGGATTTCGCTGAAGGCCAGGAAGCCGTGGCGGTTGCCGCCAAAGTCGACGAACGCCGCCTGCAGCGACGGTTCGACCCGTGTTACCTTGGCCAGATAGATGTTGCCCTTGATCTGCTTGTGATCCGCAGATTCAAAGTCGAATTCCTCAATACGGTTGCCCTTCAGCACCGCCACCCGGGTTTCTTCCTGGTGGCGCGCATCGATCAGCATGCGCGTTGTCATCAAATAATCTCCAGCCGCGCCGCCGCGGGACGTATCCCGGGATCAGGGCGCGGTTTTCATCAAAGGCGCGAGCGCGCGCATCGGCAGTATGCCGGATGCCTCGCTTCGCGAATGCGGAATTGCCGGATCGGAGCGCGGTTGCGAAACGCATGCGCTCGCCGCCCGGCGGCGGTTGGTGTGTGTCTGCGGTGATGACAATTCGCGGAAACGTGCGCGCGCCGGTGTCCGACGAGCCGTAACGCGCCCCTTTCGGGCGGTTCGGCTGGGCGGAAACTTGGCTCATCATCACGGCATCAACCTCTGGCGCGGGTGGGGGATGCGGTTGCAACGCCGTCCCCGCGTTCTTGTCCGGATAGTGTGCCAGCAGGCCCCTGAACCCGGCGGTCATCGCCTTCCTGGCTTGGCCGGGCCGGTGCTGGCATGCCCCGGTACATGGGTTGCTAGCACTGCAATTGCAAAGCGGCAATTAAAACCATGGCAGGATTGAAACGGTTCGCGTCAAAGGTTCCCCCGGAATGGAAGCGTCGTGGTGAATTCCGGCTTTACCGTGGCGCACCGGGCGTTGCATAGCGCAATGCAATGGAACGGCGGGCGCTTTTGCAAAGGCTGGGGGTGGCTGCGGGCTTCGCTGTCCCGCTGGCCGTGCTGGCGCTCTGGGCCGTGCGGCTGCAGGCCACCGGCACCACCGTTCCCCCCTATGTCGCCCGTGTCGCCTTGCCCGATGGCAGCGCCACCATCGGGCTTCCCCCTGTCCTGGGCCCTGCAGACGCCAGCCGCCCGCTCGTTGTGATCGACGCCGGCCATGGCGGGCATGATCCCGGCGCGGGCGGCCCCGGCGGGGAACGCGAAAAGATCCTCACCCTCGCCCTCGCCCGCTCGCTGCGCGATGCCCTGCTCGCCGATGGCCGCGTCCGCGTCGCCCTCACGCGGGACAGCGACCGCTTCCTCGTGCTTGAAGAACGCGCCGGCATCGCCCGCCGCCTTGGCGCAGACCTCTTCGTCTCGATCCACGCCGACGCCGCTGAAAACGACGAGGCCGGCGGCGCCACCATCTACACTCTGTCCGATCGCGGATCGGATGCCGTGGCCGATCAGGTCGCCGCGCGTGAAAACAAAGTCGATACCGTCAACGGCGTCAGGCTGGGTGACCAGTCCGACACCGTGACCTCGATCCTCGTCGATCTTTCCCAGCGCGAGATGCGCGGCCGCAGCCAGGCGCTGTCCGACCTCATCCTGCGCGAAGGCCAGGGCGCGCTGCAGTTCCACGCCAATCCGCAGCGCCAGGCCGCCTTCATCGTGCTCAAGTCGCTCGACGTGCCCTCGGTCCTGCTCGAAGCGGGCTACATCTCGAACGAAGACGACGCCCGCGCCATGCGCGATCCGCAATGGCGCGCCACCTTCGCCCGCCATCTCGCCCGCGCGATAGAGATCGCGCTCGCCCGTCAAGAGACCCGCTAGCGCCGCCCGCGCCCGCCGTGCTAGAGCGCCCGCGACCATGGCCGACGACACGACCCCGCAAGACATCCGCTTCCGCATCCGCCGCGATGCTTCGGGGCTGTTCCAGCTGGCCCGCGAACAGTGGCGCACCAACCGCTGGGTGCGCCGCCTCGGCTATGCACTGGGCGTGCTGGTGCTGCTCTACGCGCTGCTCTGGGTCACGATGATCCGCACCCTGCCCTCGGCGGACAAGCTGCTCACCTACCAGCCGCCGCTGCCCACCATGGTGCGCGGCAACGATGGCGAGATCGTTTCCAGCTACGCCCGCGAACGCCGCGTGCAGCTGCGCTACGTCGATTTTCCCGAACCGCTGATCCACGCCTTCCTCTCGGCAGAGGACAAGACCTTCTTCAGCCACGGCGGCATCGACTACCTCGGCTTCGCCGGCGCGGTGGTGGACTATGCCACCAAGTTCGGCTCGGGCGAGCGCGCCCGCGGCGGCTCCACCATCACCCAGCAGGTCGCCAAGAACATCCTGATCGGCAACGAATACTCCGTGGGGCGCAAGCTCAAGGAGATGATTCTCGCCCGCCGCATCGAATCCGTGCTGAACAAGCAGCAGATCCTCGAGCTTTACCTCAACGAGATCCCGCTCGGTCGTCAGAGCTTCGGCGTGCAGGCCGCCGCCCGCGCCTATTTTGACAAGGACGTGGGTGACCTGCAGCTGCACGAATTCGCCTTCCTCGCCATCCTGCCCAAGGCGCCCGAAACCTATGGCCGCGCCCGCAACGCCGAAAAGGCGCTGATCCGCCGCAACTGGGTGCTTGATCAGATGGTCAAGAACGGCTGGACCACGCCGCAGGCCGCGGCCCAGGCCAAGTCCCAGCCGCTCGGCCTCGTCCCCCGCCGCGCCGAGAACTACACCGCCGACGCCGGCTATTTCCTTGAGGAAGTGCGCCGCCAGCTGATCGACAGGTTCGGCGAGAATGCCGACAACGGCCCGAACAGCGTCTACGCCGGCGGCCTGTGGGTGCGCACCTCGCTCGACACCCAGTTGCAGACCGCGGCGCAGGCCGCCCTGCGCGCCGGCCTGCTGCGCTACAGCGGCGGCCGCGCCTGGAACGGCCCGATCGCCCGCGTCTCCGATCTCGAACGCTGGCAGACAGAGCTGATCTCCAGCAACATCTCGATCCATTATCAGGACTGGCGCGTCGGCGTCGTCCTGTCCAAGAGCGGCAGCGCCGGCACCGTCGGCTTTGCCGATGGCAAGCAGGGCCCGCTCTATGGCATGCCCGATGCCATGCGCGCGGGTGACATCATCGCGGTTGCTCCCAACGGCAATTCCTGGGCCGTGCGCACCATTCCCGAAGTCTCGGGCGGCATGGTGGTGGAAGATCCGCAGAACGGCCGCGTCCTCGCCATGCAGGGCGGGTTCGATGCGCGGCTCGGCTCGTTCAACCGCGCCACCCAGGCCAATCGCCAGCCCGGCTCCACGATCAAGCCCTTCGTCTATGCCACCGGGCTGGACAACGGCATGACCCCCGCCTCGATGGTGCTCGATGGCACCTTCTGCGTCTATCAGGGCGCGGCGCTCGGCCAGAAGTGCTTCCGCAACTTCGGCAACGAAGGCGGCTCGGGCAGCCACACCATGCGCTGGGGCCTTGAACAGTCGCGCAACCTGATGACCGTGCGCATCGCCAACGATGTCGGCATGGACAAGGTCGTGCGCACCATCAAGAATGTCGGCATCGGCGATTACCAGCCCTTCCTGTCGATGGCGCTCGGCGCGGGTGACACCACCGTGGCGCGCATGGTCAATGCCTATGCCGCGCTCGCCAACCACGGGCGGCAGCATGACCAGTCGCTGGTCGACTACGTGCAGGATCGCAACGGCAAGGTCATCTGGCGCAACGACAACCGCGATTGCTCCACATGCAACATGGCGCAGTGGGACGGCCGGCCGATGCCCCGCTTCAAGCCCACCGGGCGGCAGGTGATGGACGCGCGCACCGCCTATCAGGTCGTCCACATGCTTGAAGGCGTGGTGGTGCGCGGCACCGCCGTCACCCTGCGCGATCTGGGCCTGCCGCTCTTCGGCAAGACCGGCACCACCTCCGGCCCCACCAACGTCTGGTTCGTCGGCGGCTCGCCCGATATCATCGCCGGGGTCTATCTCGGTTACGACCAGCCGCGCAGCCTTGGCGGCTATGCCCAGGGCGGCCGCATCGCCGCGCCGATCTTCAAGCAGTTCGTCCTCCAGACGCGCAACCGCTGGTCCGACATCCCCTTCACCGCGCCCGAAGGCGTGCGCATGGTCCGCATCGATCGCGTCTCGGGCAAGCGCGTGTTCGGCGGCACTGCTGAAAACGACGTCGCCAAGGCCTCGGTCATCTGGGAAGCCTTCAAGCCCGACACCGAACCCAAGCGCACCGCCCGCGCCGAGGAACTGACCGTCAAGGAAGCGGTGATGGACGCCCTGCGCAAGGCCCGCGCCGCCCGCGGCCAGTCCGTCACCAGCAACGAAGGCGCCAGCGAGGAAGGCGACTTCGTCGAAGAACAGGGCGGCATCTACTGACGGAAAGCCCCAAAGAAAGCCCCTCCCCGACGGGGAGGGGTTGGGGTGGGGGCTCAACATCTCGGTAAAAGCGGGACGCTCCGAATTAAGCGGGACCCCGGATCAAGTCCGGGGTGACGATGAAAGTAAAGCGTGGCAGTCCAACTCGCGCGCGGCTTTAGTCTCCATCAATACACAGCGCACCCGTGATTGATCCTCCTTCTGCGAACATAACGCAGACACCAAAATCCCGTCACCCCGGACCTGATCCGGGGTCCCACTTCTTAATTTTCCACCGTCTCCATCATCACCAAGACTATCCGACGTCTGCACCACCCACGCATCCTCCGGAATTTGCGTGTAGAGGTAATGCACCACGGCATCCCGTTGATCCCAAACCGTCCAACTACTGCGCCCTCGCGATAGGCCGACTTGCGCCGCAAGCCATCCGGGCATACCGCTTGCGTAATCTCGCACGCCCAACAGGCAATGGACGTGCTGGGATGCAGATGTGGACGCGCCGCCGCGCATCACCCAATTGATTTCCGTGTCGATCGTATGGTGCAGCAACTTGCAGCGGCTCAGCGGATCTTCCCGATACGAAACATCCGCCCTCGCCGGTTCGGCCAGATCCATTGCGTGGAGGAACACCTTGGGTGACACTTTAACGGATGCGCGTCTGATCTGCTCCCCATCGGGCGATTCCCAAGCCTGCAACCTACCGTCTCGATCAATCCTGTATTCGTAACCCGGAACCCACACACCACTCTGCCGGATCACAAGTTTCTGCACCCCGCTGTCGATCGGTCGATGCAGGGCTGCGGTAAGACGGCCTGCCAAGAAAAGCGCAGCGGCAAACACCCCCACACCGAGGCCAAACTTCTTCCACCGCCCTCGCGCGGCGACCGCAATGACAGCCGCAATCGGCGCCAATACGGCGACCGTCCAGTAAGGATCATCAAAGTCCGGCATCGTCAGCCCTCAGCTAACAAGCAAGCTACCTGCTAACGATACCGATACAATAGCCCCTCTCAATCCCCCCAGCGCACCTGCACTGACCACCCCGGCCCCCAGCCGATCCCATGGTCCTTGGCATAGTTGCCCTGGTTCAGCGCCACCGACAGGTTCAGCAGGCTGTTGATATAGACCATCGGCGCGCCCACCGGCACGTCGCCGAACGTGTTGGTGAATGGCGCGGTCACGCTGTCCACCACCTTGCCCTCGTGCAGGATGTCCACGCTCACGCGGTCGCCCACCTTCAGCCCGGCCCGCGCCACCATTTCACGCGGAATGTTGGTCCACACGTTGCCATACTGGATGTCCAGCACCGGGATCATGCCCTTCAGCGCGCCCCCTTCCACCACCGCGCGCTGGTAGCTCAGCCGCACCAGCTTGGCCGGGTCCGCCAGCGGCCCCACCTGGTCGAACGTGATCGTGCCCGAAGCCAGCCGCGCGCCGGTATAGCCGAACACGTCGCGCCCGTGGAACGTGTTGGAATCCTGCGATCCGGGCAGCCGGTTCACCGTCTCATCGATCACCCGCACCGCATCGATGCCCTCGGCCTCGTCGATCAGGGTATAAAGCCCGTTGTCCGGCCCCACATAGTAATGCCCCGCCCTGGTCCGCGCCACGATGGACTTGCGCGCCGTGCCCACGCCCGGATCGATCACGGTCACGAACACGGTGCCCTTCGGCCAGTACGGCGCCACCTGGAACAGGCGATAGGCCCCGTCCCAGATCCCCTCGATCTCGTGACTGAGGTCCGAAATCAGCAACTTGGGCGATACGCCATAGGCCACCCCCTTCACCGCCGAAACCGCCCCGTCCTTCACCCCGAAATCGGTCATCAGCACCAGCGGCACCGTGCGCGGCAGCGCCGCCCGCGCCCGCTGCGCCGCAGGCTTGGCGATAACGGGCGCTCCCGCCCCCGCCACCAGCCCCGCTGCCGCACCCGCCGCCGCCAATGCCAACCAGAACCCCTTGCCGCGCATCGCCACCTCCATCAGATGCGCCCTTTCTGCCGCGCCGCCCACGCGCACTTCAAGTGGGACTTCCTAATAAGGCGGCGACACCGCACATACGCAGCGCGCCATGCTTGCAAGGTCGCCCCCATCCGCTACCACCGCGCACGATGACCGTCCCCGCCTGCACCACGCCCGAACTCGCCGCCGCCGCACAGGAACTGATCGCTGCGCACACCGATTCATGGGCGGTGCATTATGGCCGTACACAGGCGTTGCGCTGCGCTGATGATGCCCTGCGGCTGGCCCGGCTCGTTCCCGGCGGCCGTGTGCTCAATGTCGGCGGCGCGCCCTATCTGTTCGAGGTTTTCGCCGCGCGGCTCGGCCTCCACGTCACCTCGCTGGATATTGATCCCGCACGCCACGCCCCGGTGATCGAACGCTTCGGCCTCACGGTTCGGGCGCTTGATTTCGAGGATGCGGCCCAGCGCGCCACGCTCGATCTTTCAGCCTTCGATGTGATCTGCCTGTGCGAGGTGTTCGAACACATGCGGATCGATCTTGTCGGCATGTTGCGCGATATTCGCGCACGCATGGCTCCGCAGGCGCTGATCTATCTCACCACACCCAATTTCTTCTACGCTCCGCGCTTCGTGCCCATGCTCCGCCGCGGCCGCAGCGGCCCCTCGCTCGTCTCCGAATGGCGCAAGCTGCACGAACTCGGCCACATGGGCCACATCCGCGAATACACCCGCACCGAACTCGAAGAACTCTTCGCCTTCACCGGCTTCACCACCACCTGCGCCTTCCGCAATTCCCGCCCCACCAAGAAGCGTTTCCTCGGCGCACTCTCCCGCCTCGACCGCTTCTGCCAGGAATTCGTGTTCACTCTTCGGGCGGGGTGAGGGTTGGGAGGCGGCAAGCTTGGCTGGCTCACGATCATGCTTGCCGGCCAGAAGCGGCGGTACCGGCTCCATCTCTCGTCATTGCGAGGATGCGAAGCCGACGAAGCGATCCAGAGCCTGCCAACACTCCCTTCCGTCTCCCAATTCCTACACCAAAAATAACAGACATGTCTGTTATTTATTTTCGCCTTTCCTACACGCCACCGATTTGCATAATTGCACCGGCCAACACCGCTCCTTGAACCCGTGAATCGCCCTCGGATGCCGCAGAAATCCTTCGCTTCCGCGTCCGCACTCCGGTCTGCCCCGCAGGTCGGCAGGTGCCTTGCGCATGGCCAGAAAGGCCGCGCCGAGTTTTGCCCATTGGACAGTGTCAACCGTGTCAACCTCACCCAACCGATCCATCGCCAGAAATCGCCGCCCGCATCGTGTCAACCTCGCTTCCGCAGGCCCGCCGATGTGCTAGGCAGCATGGGGGTAACGGGATGGGAATCGGCGCGACATGAATTGGCAGAAGCTGGCGCTTATCGCCGGACCGGTGGGGTTTGCGGTCACGCTGCTGCTCGGCGCGCCCGCCGGGATGCCTGCCCCCGCCTGGACCACCGCAGGTCTCGTCTGGTGGATGGCGGTCTGGTGGATGAGCGAGGCGATGCCGCTTTCGGCCACCGCGCTGCTGCCGTTCATCGTCCTGCCGCTCACCGGCGTGTCCAACGCCAACAAGACCGCCTCGGCCTATTACTCGCCGATCATGTTCCTCTTCGTCGGCGGCGCGTTCCTCGCCCTCGCCATCGGACGCACCGGGCTGCACCGGCGGCTGGCGCTGTTCATGCTCAGCCATGCCGGGGAAAGCCCGGTCCGCCTGCTGCTGGCGGTGATGACCGCCACCGCCGCGATCAGCACCATGATCTCGAACACCTCCACCGCGCTGATCATGATGCCCATGGCGCTGGCCATCCTCGCTTCGGGCGGGGTGAAGCCGGGGGACACGCACGGCATGGCCGGCGCGCTGCCGATGGGCGTGGCCTTCGCCGCCACGCTGGGCGGATACGGCACCATCGTCGGCACCCCCACCAACGCCATCGCCGTCGCCCTGCTCGACAAGACGTTGGGCGTGAAGATCAGCTTCGTTGAATGGTCGCTGTTCGGCATGCCGGTGGTGCTGGTCGGTGTGCCGCTGGCGGCGTGGATCATCAGCCGGGTCCACGGCCTGCGTACCGACAGCTTCGATCCCGCCGCCGCGCGCAACGCCATCGAACATTCGGTGGCGTGGACCGTACCGGAAAAGCGCCTCCTGCCGATCTTCATCGTCACCGTGCTGGCCTGGACCACCCAGCCGCTCACCGAACCGCTCTTTCCCAAGGGCGGGCTGACCGACGGCACCATCGCCGCCATCGCCGGGCTGCTGCTGTTCGTGGTGCCTGATGGCACCGGGCGGCCGCTGCTGGTGTGGAAGGAAGCCAACCGCGCGCCGTGGGATGTGGTGCTGATGTTCGGTGGCGGCCTCTCGCTCGCCGCCGGCATGGATGCCTCCGGCCTCAGCGACTGGCTGGCCACCGCCATGCTGCCGTTGAAGGCGGTGCCGCTGCCGATCGTGGCGCTGGTGCTGGTCGCCTTCGTGGTGCTGGTCACCGAATTCGCCAGCAACATCGCGGCGGCCAGCGGGATCATGCCCGTGGTCGCCGCGCTGTGCGGCGCTTTGAAGGCAGACCCGATCCTGCTTGCCCTGCCAGCCGCGCTCGCCGCCAGCTGGGGCTTCATGCTGCCCGCCGGCACCGGGCCAAACGCGCTGGCCTGGGCCACCGGGCACATCGCCATGCCGCGCGTGATCAAGGCCGGGTTCCTGCTCGATGTGGCGGGCGTGTTCCTAATGATCGGCGTGGTCTGGGGCGCGGCGGCGCTGCTCGCGCTCTAAGGTCTTGACCTGAGCGGCAGTTTCAGGACAACTACGTACGAGACGGCGCAACGCCGCCTGCCTCGGTCGCCCATAACCATTGAATGAAAAAGGGAGAGCCGGCTTCGCAAGCCCACGCTTGCGCGGCCCCTCATGGACCCTCGGGTGGGAAACGGCGGACGGTCAAGGCGTACGGCCCATGCCTCTCCACCCGGGGTCCGCCCCGGTCCATCGGGGAACCCGCCTTTTCGCTCGCCCGTTTCGATCCCCTGCCCTACTGGTTGCACTTGCAACCGGATAGCCATGAGGACCGAATGACCGAAACCCCGCCCCGCCGCACCTCGAAGATATCGCCCCACGCGCTGCCCGGCCGCGAACTGCAGCCCTCCACCCTGATGATGGGCCACGGCTATGACCCGCGCCTGTCCGAAGGCGCGCTGAAGCCGCCGATCTTCCTCACCTCCACCTTCGCCTTTCCCAGCGCGGCGGCGGGCAAGCGGCACTTCGAGGCGATCACCGGCCAGCGCGCGGGTGATGCCGAGGGCCTCGTCTATGGCCGCTTCAACGGCCCGGACCAGGAGATCCTGGAAGACCGCCTGTCGGTGTGGGACGGGGCGGAGGATTCGCTGGTCTTTTCCAGCGGCATGTCCGCCATCGCCACGCTGCTGCTGGCGTACTGTTCGCAGGGGGACGTGGTGGTCCATTCCGGCCCACTCTACGCCGCGACCGAAGGCGTGATCGCCAAGACGCTCAGCCGCTTCGGCGTGCGCTATGTGGACTTCCCCGCCGGCGCCACCGAGGCGGAGATCGCCGCAAAGCTTGAGGAAGGCCGCGCGCTGGCGGCGCAGAACGGCGGCAGGCTGGCCGTGATCTATCTGGAAAGCCCCGCCAACCCCACCAACGCGCTGGTGGATATCGAGGCCGTGGCCGCCGCCCGCGCGGCGGTGTGCGGCACGCAGGATGCCCCGCCCATCGCCATCGACAACACCTTCCTCGGCCCACTGTGGCAGCGCCCGCTGCGCCACGGGGCGGACATCGTGGTCTATTCGCTGACCAAATACGTTGGCGGGCATTCCGACCTCGTCGCCGGCGGCCTCTCCGGCGCGCGGGTCTGGCTGGACCGCGTGCGCGCGCTGCGCAACACCTTCGGCACGATCCTTGACCCGCACACCGCATGGATGCTGCTGCGCAGCCTGGAGACGGTGGAGCTGCGCATGACCCGCGCGGGCGAGAACGCTGCCAAGGTCTGCGCCTTCCTTGCCAGCCATCCCAAGGTGGAGCGGCTGGGATATCTGGGGCAGATCGACGATCCGCGCCAGCAGGACATCTTCAACCGCCACTGCACCGGCGCGGGCAGCACCTTCTCGCTGTTCGTGAAGGGGGGAGAGGCGGATTGCTTCCGCTTTCTCGACGCGCTGAAGATCGCCAAGCTGGCGGTAAGCCTGGGCGGCACCGAGACGCTGGCCAGCCACCCCGCCTCGATGACCCACCTTTCCGTGCCGCCCGAGCGCAAGGCGCTGCTGGGCATCACCGACAACCTGGTGCGCGTGTCCATCGGCATCGAGGACGCGGGCGACCTGATCGCCGACTTCGAACAGGCGCTGGCGGCGGTTTAGGCTCCCCGCATCCACCGGTGCCGCTCCTCGCCCGTTCGTGTCGAGCCCCTCGACAGGCTCGGGATAAACTTCGGGCCATAGGCCCGAAGTCGAGACACCTGCGCACTGTGTCTCGACTTCGCTCGATACGAACGGGGGTGGGTGCGTGATGGAATTAGGAAGGTCGGTTAAGCCTCGAAAATCTGGACAAGCCCCTGCCCCATCCGCCACAACAGGCGGGACGAGGGGCACAGGATTTGGAACCGGTTAGCCAACCATCGGCGCTGTCGCAGGGCGCCAACAGCGTGCTGGGATCGCCACTGCGGTTGCTTTCGGGCACGCTGATCTTCGAGGCGGCGGTGTTCTGCATCTCGACGCTGGGATACCTGCGCGCCGGATGGCCGCCGGGCGATGCGGCCTACATGGTGCTGCTGACCATCTTCTCGGTCGGCTATGGCGAAGTGCGGCCGATCGACACCACGTTCCTGCGGCTGTGGACGGTGAGCACCATCGTGATGGGCTGCACCGGCATGATCGTGCTGACCGGCGCGCTGGTGCAGGTGTTCACGCTGTTCCAGTTCCGCCGCCTGCTGGGGATCGACAAGATGCAGACCGAAATCGAGAAGCTGAAGAACCACACGATCATCTGCGGATACGGGCGCATCGGCATCCAGCTGGCCAAGGCCCTGCACGACGCCAACCACCCGTTCCTGGTGCTGGAACGCAATGTGGCCAAGGCCGAGGAAGCCAAGAACCACGGGTACCTTACGCTGGTGGGCGAGGCGACGCACGAGGAGACGCTGAAGCAGGCGGGTATCGCCCAAGCGCGCGAACTGGCGACGGTGCTGCCCGACGACGCGGCCAATGTGTTCATCACCCTGTCCGCGCGCAGCCTGAACCCGCATATCCGCATCATCGCCCGGGGCGAGGAGCCGACCACGGAATCCAAGCTGTTCCACGCCGGGGCCGACAAGGTGGTGCTGCCCACGCACATCGGTGCGGAGCGGATCGTGGAACTGATCCTCTACCCCGCCACCGAGACCGCCATCGCCGATACCGAGCAGATGGGCACGGTGAAGCGCAACCTGCACGACTTCGGGCTGGACCTCGAAGTGGTGAAAGTGCCCGGCCACAGCGCGATGAAGGGCCAGACCGTGGGCGACGCCGAACGCCGCGGCAACGGCGCCTTCTTCGTCGTGCAGATCGACCGCGTGGGCGGCCAGTCGATCCAGCACCCCGGCGAGGACGTGAAGATCGAGGTGGACGACACCGTGCTGCTGGTGGTGCGCGGCAGCCGCCTGTCCGCCGGCGCGGTGTTCAGCGAACCGGCGCGGCCGGTGAAGCATGGGCGGACGTTTGTGGGGTGATGGGGTGTGGGGATCGTTGGTGGCGGAGAGTGGCCACTTGCAGACGCTTCGGTCAGCAGCGCATGTTCCTCGGATGGGCAAGAGATCAGGCGTTCCTCACCGAAACAGCGAGCTAATGAGACTGTCCGATGAACAACTACTGGAGGAACTCGTTCGCTCGCGCACGCGTCTCAGCCTGACGCCATTCGCGAAGATGGCAAAGCTTTGGCATCAACGTATCCATTGGCTGGAGGCGGAGTTAGCGCGCCGCACTTGACGTCCGCTCCCCACCAACATCCGCCGTCGCCCCGTGCTTTGACACGGAGCTTGGCTGATTTGCGGTCTCGTCTTGCAACGCGGCCAACGGGTGTTACTGGTTCTGCCAATCGAGGTTATCGGGCTCGATCGCGGCTCGCACGTTGCAGGCCCCGCCGCGCTTTTCCGTTTTCCGGCATGCCAAACGTGGGGTGGCGAAGGTAGCCAAGCCCCGTGTCACGCACGGGGCGACGGTAGTTTTTTGGATCGGCGTCCGGGTTCGGGATGCGCCAGTTGCCGCCCTACTTCGGCATCCGGTTCCATGCATCCAGCGCCGCGATCTTGTAGGCTTCGGCGAGCGTGGGGTAGTTGAAGGTGTTCTCGATGAAGAAATCGAGCGTGCCTTTCAGGTTGAGCACGGCCTGGCCGATGTGGATCAGTTCGGTGGCGCCTTCGCCCGAGATGTGGACGCCGAGGAGGCGGCGGTTCTTGAGGGAGAACAGCATCTTCATCATGCCGGAATTGAGGCCCATGATGTGGCCGCGGCTGGTTTCACGGAAGCGGGCGATGCCCACTTCGTAGCCGATGCCGCGCGCCTTCACCTCCTCCTCGTTCATGCCCACGGTGCTGATTTCGGGCACGGCATAGATGCCATAGGGGAAGAACTGCGGCGCGGGCGGCATGGGAAGGCCGAAGGCGTGGCAGGCGGCGATGCGGCCCTGTTCCATCGAGGTGGAGGCGAGGCTGGGAAAGCCGATGACATCGCCCGCGGCATAGATGTGCGGCACGGCGGTCTGCATCGTCTTGGCATCCACGGCGATGCGGCCGCGATGATCGGTGGAAAGGCCACAGTTGCCGAGATCGAGCGCGGCGGTGGCGCCGGTGCGGCCGGCGGCATAGAGCAGCATTTCGGTGCGCACCACGCGGCCATCGGCGAGCGTGGTGGTGACCCAGCCATCGGCGCCCTTCTCCACCTTGTCCACGCTGGCGCCTAGGCGGATGATCATGCCGCGATCGCGCAGTTCGTGGATGAATTCGTCGATGATCTCGCGATCGATGAAATCGAGGAAGCTGTCGCGCGGCTCGATCAGGGTGACGGGCACGTCCATCGCCGAAAAGATCGTGGCGTATTCGATGCCGATGACGCCCGCGCCGACCACGGCGAGGCTGCGCGGCACGCGCGGGACTTCGACGATGGTGTCGCTGTCCACCACGCTGAATTCATCAAAGGGGATGCTGTCAGGCCGGTGCGGCACGGTGCCGCAGGCGATGAGGAAGCGGTCCGCGCTGATCGGCAAGTCTGAATTGTCAGGCCGGCGCACGGCGATTTCATGATCGGAGACGAAGCGGGCCATGCCCGATACGGTGCGGATATGGTTTCGGTGGAACTGGTGCTCCAGCACGTTGACCTCGTGCTCCAGCGTCTTGTTCAGCCGCATGCCGAGGTCTTCGCCGCCGATCTGCTGCTTCACGCGGTAGGCGTGGCCATAGAAGCCGCGCTCGCGCCAGCCCGAAAGGTTCAGCGCGGTTTCGCGCAGGGTCTTGGACGGGATAGTGCCGGTGTGGACCGAGACGCCGCCAACGCGGCGACGGCCTTCGACCACCAGCACCTGCTTGCCGAGCTTGGCGGCCTGCACGGCGGCGCGGCGGCCGGCCGGGCCGCTGCCGATGACGACGAAATCGTAGTGTTCCATTCGTGCCCCCACACGCCGCCGCCCTGCCCCGCTGGCAGTGCATCACGCCTGTTCCGGCACGTTCTCCCATAGGCCCGCAGGCGTCACCGCTGCCTTTCGGGCTTCCTAGGCAAGACTACGTTAACCAAGCGCGGGTGCAACGCCCTTATCCATGCGCGCCGAAGTAATTGGCGATGGCGACAGCGATGCGGATGTTGAGGGCGTGGGCGCGCTCGATCGGATCGATGAAGCGGGCGCGGATGGCGCCATAGTCTTCGCCCGCCTTGTCAGGATAGTCGGTCGGTTCATCGAGCACGAAATCGCCGATGCGCGGTTCTGCCACCGGATAGGCGCGGCGCAGCTGGGCCAGCGCTTCGTCGACGCGCAGCGAGAGGACCATTTCCAGCACGTCGTCACGGCTGACGTCGTTGGAGCGGCTGAACGCGGGCACCTGCACCGCGCGCAGGAACATGTGCATCAGCAGCGAAAGGCGCACCGCCTGGAGCAGGCCGATGTTGCGACGCTGTTCGTCGGCATGGGGATCACGCGCGGCGGTCTGGCCGGGGATCAGCGCGAGCAGGCGGTGGAGCTTCATCCAGTCAACCCGCAGGCGTGAGGCGAGACGGCGGAAGACGCCGGCGCGGTCATCCTTGGTCAGGTATTCGGCCAGGGCGAGGCAGCCGTTTTCCAGCGCGGTTTCGGTGCCGCGATAGGGGCGGCTGGCCCAGTAGGCGGAATTGAACAGTTCCCCGAAGGCGCCGACCGTCTTGATCGAGGCGAGTCCGTTGGCGGCGCGCAGCAGGCGGACAAGCTGAGAGCCGCGTTCCGACCGGCCGAGCAGCTCGGCAATCGCCTCGATCTCCTCACCCGCGGCGGTGCCGGCCCCAGCGATGACGTTAACCGCATAGCCGATCTGCTGCAGGATGGCGTTGTGCGGGATGGCGCGGATCTGGCGCAGGCTCATCGACCGGTCGGCATGGATGTCAGACTGGCGGCGCGAGACGCGGCTGCCGGTGGCTTTGAGCAGGCCGAGCCCGAAGGCGGTGAGCGCGCGGGAATAGGTCGCGCTTTCAAGGTGTTCGCGCTGCACGCGGCGGATCGAGCGGTAGAAATCGAGGCTGAGATCGGTGCGATTGTAGAACGGATCGTTCTGGTAGGGCCCGGCGAGCGCGGCCTCCGCCTCGGCAATGCGGGTGAGCGTGGCGAGCGCGAGATCATCGTTGCGGAAGAACAGGTAGCCGTCGCCGCCCTGGAAGCTGGCCTCGGCCTCCACGCGGATGCCGGCACGGGCAAAGCGCCCCCTCGCCCAGCGGCTGAGCGGCCAGGTGAGGCGATCGGTGAAGCCGGACGGATGCGCGCCACGGCCCATGCTTTCGCCATGGGTGTCAAAGATCAGCGCGGCGACATCGGTGAGGCCATTGGCCTGCATCGCATCAGCCAGGCGACCCTGCAGGCGTTCGATCGCCAAGGCGGCGGGAATCTGGCCGAGGAAGCGGCCGGCATCGGAAAAGCCGGTCTGCACCGAGACGCGGCCACGGGTGCGGGCGTAAGCCTGGTAGGCCGGTTCGGCCAGCAGGGCATCGAGGAAGCGGCCGCCGTGTTCAAGCGCGGTTTCGGTTTCGAAAAGCGGGGAGACATCGACCTTGCCATCGATGCCGAAGAGCTTGGCGAAATAGAGCGCGGCGAGCACGGTCTGGGGCTGTTCGCATTCCGCGATCAGCATGCGGATGGGCGCATCGGCATCGATGTGGTGGAGGATCTGCGCCATGACCAGGAACTGGCGCATGGCGGTGGAAGTCTCGATGGCGAGCGCGGCGAAATTGACACGCAGCGGCTGCGCATCGGCCAGAACCTCGCGCAGGCGGGAGAGCGCGCCCTTGCTGCCGAGATCGAGCGTACCGTCGGGGTCGATGCGGCGGCGCAGCGCGTTGTGGAGCTGCGAGGAGTTCACGCGGAAGTGGATCCAGCCCATGCCCAGGCCATCGGCGCGCATCGCGGCGGCGAGCGTGGCATAGGCAATGGCGGATTCGCCGGGGGCGGCCCTGGCGTCTGCCTCAAGCCGGGCGATTACCGGGGCGAGGCTGAGCAGCTTGGCGGGATCATCGGCAGTAAGGCGATTGGCGGCGGTGGCGAGCGCCTCGGCCTCATCCAGAGGCTGGCTGAAGGCTTCGGCCATGGCGCCGGCGTGGACCTGCGCGCCATCGAGCGTGGGCAGGAGATCGTGCGCTTCGTCTATGCCGCGCAGGGTGGCAGCGTAGCTGGCGAGGCGGCGGGCCTTTTCACGCAGGCGGAAGGCGATGGAGGTGGTCCAGCCGATGTCGGTCCGCCCGTCCATGTCATAGCCCACCCACGAGGCGAAGCGGAACGGCAGCGGGCGGAAATCAAGCCAGCGGCCCGGCCAGCGGCTGCGCGCATGGGCAAACAGCGTGGCGTTGATGCGATCCCGCGCGCTGGCCGCGCGCTCGATGGCGTTGCAGGCCTCGACGTGTTCGAACTCCAGCGTGATCTTCGGCCCGGCGTGGGGCACGGCGCAGACCGTTGCGGCCAGCGGATCGTCCGCCAGCGCGGCGGTGGCGACGGCGTCGGATTCGGCAGGGCTGAGCAGGAATGTGGGGTGCGCGGTGAACACCGTGTGCAGCAGCGGCCGTTCCCAGCGGGCACGAAATTCGCCGAAGCCGTCTTCCTCGGGATTGAGCGCAGCGATGCTGGCGAGGTTGGCGCCGCCATCGGTGGGCGCGATCAGCCGGCGCAAGCGGCCGGCGCGGCTTTGCAACGCTTCGCACTCCAGCTCGGCCACCAGCGATTCCACCTCGGCCAGCGAGAGCCCGCCGCTCTCGATCTCGCGCGAAAGGTCGTGGCTCAGCTGGAAGACAGGGTTGAACAGCGGCGTTTCGGCGGTGCGCCGGTGCAGGTCCTGCAGGCGTTCACGCAATTGCTGGACCGTCCTCATCGCCCGCTTTCCCTTCTTCCGGTTTGCCCCACGCGCCATGACGGTCGGTTCAGCGCGAAAGCGCCGAAGCCCCCCGCGCGGCCATTTCGATCGCTGCTTCGTCCGGCTCGCCCTTGCCCACGACCCAGCTGCCGCCGACGCAGAGCACGGGATCGAACCCGAGCCATTCCGGCGCGGAGGCGAGCGTGATGCCGCCGGTCGGGCAGAACCTGCACTGGTAGAAGGGTGCCGCCAAGGCCTTCAGCGCGGGAAGCCCGCCCGAAGTGGCCGCCGGGAAGAACTTGAAATGCGCGAGGCCGAGATCGAGCCCGCGCATGATGTCACCCGCCGAGGCCACGCCCGGAAGGTAGGGAATGCCGGCATCGACGGCGGCGCGACCGAGCGTGTCGGTGAGGCCGGGAGACACGATGAATTCGGCCCCCGCATCGATCGAGGCCTTGAGCTCGTCCGGATTGGTGACGGTGCCCGCACCGACGATGGCGCCGTCCACCTGCTTCATCGCGCGGATCACGTCGAGCGCGGCCGGGGTGCGCAGAGTGACTTCGAGCACGCGCAGACCACCAGCCACGAGCGCGCGGGCGACGGGCAGCGCGTGCGCGACGTCCTCGATCACCAGCACCGGGATGACCGGCGCGGTGCGCATGATGGACTCGATGGGCTTCATTGCAAATTCCCCGGCAAACTATGGAACCGGGAAACTAACGCGCAACACCCTATTGTGCAGCCGCTAACAGGCCACGCGCATACTTATTCGTCTCGGATCAGACCGCCGAGCTGAACTGGCGCGCATCCTCGCGATAGGCGTCGAACACCGCGGCGATGGAGCGGGCATAGGGTTCGCTGCCCGGCGCGAGCACCAGGCGATCGCCCTCCACCCACGCCAGATCGCGGGCGAGGAAGGGTTCGAGCCGATCCCAGGCCATGGCGCGCAGATCACCATCGAGGCGGGCGGTGCCACGGCACAGCAGGTCTTCTATAATGCCGCCCCGCCTGCGGTCTTCGGGCGTGCGTTCCACGCCCTTGCGCCCGGCAAGGCAATCGGAGGCGACGAGCATGCGATAGCGGCCGGCGTTCTTTTCGTTCTGCACGAACAGTTCCGGGAAATCGCTTATCGAGGAGGCGCCGAGGCCGATCAGCGTGGGGGCGTGATCGTCGGTAAAGCCCTGGAAATTGCGGCGCAGGGTGCCGCCGACGGCCGCCTGGGCAAGATCGTCACCCGGCAGGGCAAAGTGATCGAAGCCGACCGCCTGGTAACCGGCATCGACCAGTTGCGCATGGCCCAGCGCCGCCATGCGGAAGCGCGCGCGCTGATCGGGCAGTTGGCTGGCATCGATACGCTGCTGGCGCGGGATCATGTGGGGCACGTGGGCATAGCCGAACAGGGCAACGCGATCCGCCCCCATGGCGGCGGCTTCATCAAGCGTGTGGGCCAGCGTTTCATCGGTCTGGAAAGGCAGGCCGTACATCAGGTCAAAATTGATGGAATCGACGCCGGCAAGGCGCAGGCCCGCAACGGCGCGTTCAATCGCATCGCGCGGCTGAACGCGGCCGATGGCCTGCTGGATCTGGGCATCGAGCGTCTGCACGCCGAGGCTGGCCTTGATCACGCCGATGCCGCGAATGGCCATGAACCAATCGGGGGTGAGGCTGCGCGGATCGAGTTCGATCGACAGCACCGGCAGGTCCATGCTGAAGGCAAGCGTGAGCGTGTCGATCAGGCGGACGAAATCAGTGGGCTTGATCGCATTGGGGCTGCCACCCCCAAAGGCGATGCGCGAGACCCGCACCGAAGGGTGCAGTTCGGCCGCCACCAGCTCGATCTCGCGATGCAGCGCCTCGAGATAGGCGGTAAGGCGGTGGGTCTTGTTCGCGGCGCCGGTGTTGCAGCCGCAGTACCAGCAGATTTCCTGGCAATAAGGGATGTGGAGATAGAGCGAGACGGTGCCGCGCAAGGCACGCAGGGCATTGCGCTGGCGCTCCTCGAAGCTCTCCTCCACGAATTCCGCCGCGGTGGGATAGCTGGTGTAGCGCGGCACCGGGCGGGCGAGCAGATCGGGGTAATAGGTCCAGTTGGCGAAGCGTTCATGCGGCATCTGAGTCATCCTCTTCGCCACAACAGCTATCGCCGCCCAAACGCTTGCGCATTGCGATATGGCAAATCTTGCAGCACGGAGCGCCCCCCGGGCCATCGTTCTTCATCGGGATGTTGAGCGGCACCGTGCGCCCGCCACCTTCGCCACACACCGGCACCAGCATGACCATCGCGCCGCCCGGCATGGGGGCGACCATCTGGAACACCGCGAGCGGCGCAAGGATGGAAAACAGACGCGTCACGGCTGGCCCGGCTGATCTTCATCATCGATCAGGATGCGCGCGGCAGCGCCATCGAGATCGGAAAACTGCCCCCTTTTCAACGCCCAGAAGAACGCGCCGAGGCCGAACAGGCCCATGGCGAGCGCGATAGGGAGGAGGAAGGCGATCGAGGTCATGGCGTCAATCCCTTCCATCCACCGGGCCGGTGGCGCGGGCCAGCCGCAGCGAATTGCCGACCACGATCAGCGACGAAGTGCTCATCGCCACGGCCGCGAGCAGCGGCGTGACCAACCCGGCAATGGCGAGCGGCACGGCCAGAACATTGTAGCCGATGGCCAGGGTGAAGTTCTGGCGCACCACCTTCATGGTGAACCGCGCGGCGCGGACCGCGCGCGGCAGGGCGAGCAGCGAATCGCCTGTAAAGACGAGATCGCTGGCCTGCCGGCCGACATCGCTGGCGCTGCCGGGAGCCATGGAAGCATCGGCTTCTGCCAGGGCCGGCCCGTCGTTCAACCCATCGCCGACCATCAGCACGTTGCGGCCGGTGCGCTGCAACCGCGCGATGGCGTCGCGCTTGTCCGCCGGGCTGGCCGAAGCCTGCGCGGTCAGGCCGATCTGGCGGGCGACCTGCGCCACGGCGGGCACAGCATCGCCCGAAAGGATCGAGCATTCGATGCCGAGCGCCTTGAGCTGACCAAGCGCGGCGTGGGCATCTGGCCGCAGCCGATCGGCAAAGCCGATCATGCGGACCGGGCGATCGCCCACGGTGAGCGCAGTGGCCATGCCTTCGGCAGCAACGGGCTTGCCCAGCATCACCGACGCACCGTTCCAGCGCGCGGTGACGCCACGGCCGGGCAGTTCGACGACATCGTCCAACGCGGCCGACTTTAACCCGCGCGCGGCAAGCGCCTGTGCAAGGCCGAGCGAAAGCGGGTGACGGCTGTGACTGGCGAGCGCCAGCGCAATGGCCGCTTCGTCAGCCGAAAGCGCATCGAGCGCGGCATCATCGGGAACCGGGCGGCCGAGGGTGAGCGTACCGGTCTTGTCGAGCAGGGCGCGGTTGATTTCGGCCAGGCGTTCCAGCGCAGAGCCGTCTTTCACGAGGATGCCGTGCTTCATCAGCGCGCCTGCCGCAACGACCTGCGCCACCGGCACGGCCAGGCCGAGCGCGCAGGGGCAGGTGATGATCAGCACGGCAATGGCGATGACCAGCGATTTGTAGACCCCGGCCCCGGCCAGCATCCAGCCCGCAAAACTGAGCGCGGCAAGCGTGTGGACCGCCGGTGCATAGAGCCGCGATGCGCGATCGGCGATGCGCACATAGGCGGAGCGTGACTGGCCCGCCGCCTCCATCAGCCGCGCGATCTCAGCCAGGGCGGTATCCTGCCCGATGGCGGTGACGCGCACGTCAACCGGCGCTTCGACATTCAGCGTGCCGGCGTGGACTGTATCGCCCCTGCCCGCAGCGACGGGTTCGCTTTCCCCGGTGAGCAGCGACTGATCGAATGTGCTGGCGCCGGCCACGAGTTCACCATCGGCGGCGAGCCGCTCACCCGAGGCGACGCGCATGACCATGCCGGGCTGAAGCGCAGCAGCGGCAACCCAGCGGGTGGTGCCATCAGCCTCAACCACCATCGCGCCAGAGGCGGCCTGCCGCAGCAGCGAATCCACCCCGGCCCGCGCGCGATCGCGCATCATCGCATCGAGGCAGCGCCCGGCGAGCAGGAAGAACAGCAGCATCAGCGTGCCGTCAAACCAGGCCTCGGGCCCGTGGGTGACGGTTTCATAGAGCGAGAGGCCAGTGGCCAGCGTGACGCCGATGGAGATCGGCACGTCCATGTTGGTGCGGCCGCGCTTGAGCGCGGCGAAGGCCGAGGTGAAGAACGGGCGGCCGGCATAGAGGATCGCCGGCACGCCGATGGCGGCGGAGATCCAGTGGAACATGTCACGCGTGGTGCCTTCGGCGCCCGACCAGATCGACACCGACATGAGCATCACGTTCATGCAGGCGAAGGCGGCGACGGCGAGCGGGGCAAGCAGCGGCTTCACCGCAGAGGGCGCGTCTTCCACCAGCACGCGCGGTTGCGCCTCGAACCCGGTGGTGGCGAGCGCGGCGACGAGGTCCGGCATGTCCAGCGCGGGATCGTGGACCACTTCCACGGTGCGCGCGGTGAGGTTGGTGCGCGCCGAGGCGACGCCGGGTACGGCGGCCAGCGCGCGTTCAACCTTGCCCATGCAGCCGGCGCAATGCATGCCGGGCACGGCGAGGACGGAGTGGACCTGCCCCTGTGGCGCGAGGGCCCGGGCCGCGGCAGTCACTGCACGTCTCCGATGGTGCGCCAGGTGCGGCCCTGCGCCATGACCGCGAGCTTCACGTGCCAGCGCCCGGCGCTGAGCCTTGCCGTGTAACGACCGGGGGCGACTTCGCGCAGGGTGAGCTGTTCATCGTCACGCAGGCCAAGCGGGTGTTCGGCCACGGCGGCAAGGCTGGCGCCGGTGATCGCCCTGCCCTGCGCATCGGCAAGCGTGACCTGCATCGCATCGGGCGCGCTGCGGGCCATCGCGGCGTTCCAGCCGAGCGCCTTTTCGTTGCGCGCTTCGTCCAGCCAGCCATTGAACTTCTGGCTGGCGACATAGGAGTTTTCGACGACGAGGCCGCCGAAGGTGGAACTGGCGAGCCGCGCCATGAGGACGTTGACGGCGATGACGACGCCGAAGAACGCGATCATGATCGCGGCCATGTGCTTGCCCGTGAACGGTCGGGCGATACGGCGCTGCTGGGTCACTGGCCGTTTCCTTCCGGAGTGGTGAACGTGGTGTGGGCCGAGTCCTGCCCGCCTTCCCGGTCATTCGCCTTGATTTGGAACAAGAATTCACCGGGCTTTGCGCCACGTGGGGCAACCGCGTAGACGCGCAGGCGTCTGGTCTCGTCAGCCGGCACGGTAACGGCGAGCGATGGCCTTGCGTCTTCCGCCTCCATGTCGTCGGTGAAGATCGCCCCACGTGGCAGGCCGGCGATCGACAGCGTCATCGGGCGCGGGCGGTCTTCCATGTTGCGCAGCTTCACGGTGAAGCCGTTGCGCAGCGAGCCGTTGGACAGCATCACGTATTCGGGGTTGCGGTCCTTGGCCACCGACACGTCGATGCGGGTGCGCTGGCCGAGCATGAACAGCATGGCCACGCCGATCGAGGCCCAGACCCCGAAGTAGACCAGCGTGCGCGGGCGGAAGATCGTCTTGAGCAAGGGCGCATCGTGCTGCCCGTGCTGTTCCAGATTGGCGTCGACCAGCGTGCAGTAATCGATCAGCCCGCGCGGGCGGCCGACGTCCTTCATCGCCTTGTCGCAGGCATCGATGCACAGCGCGCAGGTGATGCAGCCGATCTGCGGCCCCTTGCGGATGTCGATCCCGGTGGGGCACACCGCCACGCACTGCATGCAATCGATGCAGTCGCCGAACGGCTGGTTCGAGCCTTGCGCTTTCTGCGCCGCCTTCACCGACATGCGCGGTTCGCCCCGCCAGTGCTTGTAGGTGACCGTCAGCGACTTTTCATCGAGCATCGCGGTCTGGATGCGCGGCCAGGGGCACATGTAGACGCAGACCTGTTCGCGCATGAAGCCGCCGAGCCAGAACGTGGTGAGCGTGAGCACGCCGGTGGTGGTGTAGGCGATGGGATCGGCGGTGCCGGTCCAGAACGCGTGCTGCAGCGTGGGGGCATCGGCGTAATAGAAGATCCACGCGCCGCCGGTGAGGAACGAGATGCCGAGGTAGACGCCCCACTTGAACACGCGGCGCGCGAGCTTCGAGGCCGTCCACGGCGCGTTCTGCAGGCGGATCTGGGCGTTGCGGTCCCCGTCGATCAGGCGATCGACATGCTGGAACAGATCGGTCCACACCGTCTGCGGGCAGGCATAGCCGCACCATGCGCGGCCGACCGCGCTGGTCACCAGGAACAGGCCGACGCCTGCCATGATCAGCAGGCCGGCGACGAAGTAGAATTCGTGCGGCCAGATCTCGATGTCGAACATGTAGAACCGGCGGTGGGCGAGATCGATCAGCACCGCCTGATCGGGCGCGTAGGGGCCGCGGTTCCAGCGGATCCAAGGCGTGCCCCAATAGACCGCCAGGCAGACGATCATCACTGCCCACTTGAAGCGGCGGAAGGTTCCGTCGGTCTTCCGGGGAAAGACGCCCTTGCGCTTGGCGTAGAACGAAATCTGGTTCGAATGGTCCGCGCGGGGGAGCTTGGGATCGTGCGCGTTCATCGGTCTGTGTCCCTGAAGAAGTGCGGCCGCCGTCCCGCGCCATGGGGCGCAGGTCCGGCGGCCGGCTTTGCCGTTATTTTGCCGCCGCCGGGGCTGCAGCGGGCGCCGCATCCGCCGCCACGGGTGCGGGCGTTGCCTCACCACCGCCACGCGCGTGGACGTAGGCCGCCAGCATCTTGACGGTGACGGGATCGAGACGGCTGCCCCAGGCCGGCATCACGCCGTAGCGGGCGTTGGCCACGGTTTCGGTCAGCGCGGCGCGATCGCCGCCATAGAGCCAGATCGCATCGTTGAGGCGCGGCGCGCCGACGCTGCGCCCCCCTTCCCCGTTGGCGCCGTGGCAGACCACGCAGTTCTGGGCGAACAGGGCCGCGCCGCGCTGCGATGACGGGCTGGCCTTTTCCTGCCCGCTGATCACGCGAACGTGGCTGACCACGTCCTGCACCTGCGCCGCCGTGAGGATGCCGTCACGCCCGAAGGCCGGCATCTGGCTGGTGCGGGTGGCATCGTCGCCCGGCTGGCGGATGCCGTGCTGCAGCGTCTGGTGGATGGTGGCGATGTCACCACCCCACAGCCAGTCGTCATCATTCAGGTTGGGATAGCCCTTTGCCCCCGCGGCGCCCGCGCCGTGGCACTGCACGCAGTTGACCTTGAACGCCGCCGCGCCGCCATCGATCGCGGCGCGCAGCAGCCTGGGATCATTGGCGAGCTGGTCCACCGGCGTCTTGTCGATCACTGCGCGGATGCCGGCGCGCGATGCCTCTGCCGCGTTCATGTCCATGGCGAGGGCGCCACGGCTGGTCCAGCCGGAGGTGCCGGCGGTGGCGGAGTGGAGGCCGGGGATTGCCGGGTAGACCACGCAATACCCCACTGCGAAGACCACGGTGGCATAGAAGGTCCAAAGCCACCAGCGCGGCAGCGGATTGTTCAGTTCCTCGATGCCATCCCATTCGTGGCCGACGGTTTCGACGCCCGTGGCGTCGTCGATGCGCTTATTGGCCATCGTTCTCATCCTTGAAGATCGAGTTGGCGGCTTCGGTGTTCATCGCGCTGGCACCCGGCCGGAACGGCCATAGGCAAAGCAGCAGGAACACCACGCCCATGGCCACAAGGCCCCAGCTGTCCGCGAGGTGGCGGAGGTTGTCGTAGGTGCTCATCGCCCCTTCTCCTTCGCCAGGTCTTCCTGCGCGGCCGGCGCGTTGACGTCGACCATCGTGCCCATGACCTGCAAGTACGCGACGAGCGCGTCCATCTCGGTCAGGCGCTTGGGATCGCCGTCGAAATCACGCACCTGCGCCTTGGGATAGCGCTGCTTGAGTCCGGCCGAATCCGCCTCGGGATCGGCCTGCGCCTTCAGGTCGTCGTTGGCCTTGGCGATGGCGTCCTTCGAATAGGGAACGCCGACATCGTAGAGCGTGCGCAGCTCTGCGGTCATGTCGCCCGCGTTCAGGTCCTTATCGGCAAGGAACTGGTACGTTGGCATGATCGATTCCGGAACGACCGCGCGCGGGTCCTTCAGGTGCTGCACGTGCCATTCGTCGGAGTATCTGCCGCCCACGCGTGCCAGGTCGGGCCCGGTGCGCTTGGAGCCCCACTGGAACGGATGGTCGTACATCGATTCCGCGGCAAGGCTGTAGTGGCCATAACGTTCGACCTCGTCCCGGAAGGGGCGGATCATCTGGCTGTGGCAGACATAGCAGCCTTCGCGGATGTAAATGTCGCGGCCGGCCTGTTCGAGCGGGGTGTAGGGCCGCATGCCCTCCACCTTCTCGATCGTGTTGTCGATCCAGAACAGCGGCGCGATTTCCACGATGCCGCCAACCGTCACCGCGGCAAAGGCGCAGATGCCCAGCAGGGTGATGTTGCGTTCCAGCTTCTTGTGACGCTCCATGATGGAGAGTGCCATTGTCGTTCTCCTTCCCTGGACTTCAGGCCCGGGGCTTCAGGCGTGGGCCGCGGCGACGGCGGCGGGCTTGCCGGCAAGCGGCACGTCCTTCGCGGCGTCGTACGGAGTCTCGGTCATCGGCGCTTCGCGCCGCAGCGGGCTGCCCATGATGGTGCGGGCGATGTTCCAGGCCATGATCGCGGCGCCGCTGAGGTACATCAGGCCACCCAGAGCACGCAGCGCGTACATCGGGTGAAGCGCGGCGACGGTATCGGCGAAGGAGTTCACCAGGTAGCCATCAGGCCCGTATTCACGCCACATCAACCCTTGCGTGATCCCCGCCACCCACATGCTGGCGGCGTAGAACACGATGCCCACGGTCGCGAGCCAGAAGTGCCAGTTGACCATGCGCAGGCTGTAGAGCCGCTGACGGTTCCACAGGCGCGGCGCGAGGTAATAGAGGCAGCCGAAAGTGACCATGCCGTTCCAGCCGAGCGCGCCCGAATGGACGTGGCCGATGGTCCAGTCGGTGTAATGCGAGAGCGAGTTGACGCTCTTCACGCTCATCATCGGGCCTTCGAAGGTGCTCATGCCGTAGAAGGCAAGGCTCATCACGAACATGCGGATGATCGGATCGGTGCGGATCTTGTCCCATGCGCCGTTCAGCGTCATCAGGCCGTTGATCATGCCGCCCCAGCTGGGCATCCACAGCATGACCGAGAAGACCATGCCGAGCGTCTGCGCCCAATCGGGCAGCGCGGTGTAGTGCAGATGGTGCGGACCCGCCCAGATATAGAGGAAGATCAGCGCCCAGAAGTGGATGATCGACAGGCGATAGCTGTAGATCGGGCGTTCAGCCTGCTTCGGCACGAAGTAGTACATCATCGCCAGGAAGCCGGCGGTGAGGAAGAAGCCGACCGCGTTGTGGCCATACCACCACTGCACCAGCGCGCCCTGCACGCCGCCAAACACCGAAACCGAGCGCGAACCGAAGAAGCTGACCGGGATCGCCGCGTTGTTCACCAGGTGCAGCATGGCGACCGTGAGGATGAACGACAGGTAGAACCAGTTGGCGACATAGATGTGCGGCTCGGTACGTTTGAGGATCGTGCCGCCGAAGACGACCAGGTAGGACACCCAGACGATCGTCAGCCAGAGATCGACGTACCATTCGGGCTCGGCGTATTCCTTCCCCTGGGTAATCCCCATCAGATAGCCGGTGGCGGCCAGCACGATGAACAGCTGGTAGCCCCAGAACACGAAACGGGCGAGGCCGGGGAAGGCCAGCCTCGCCCGGCAAGTGCGCTGCACCACGTAATACGACGTGGCGATCAGGGCATTGCCTCCGAAAGCGAAGATGACCGCGCTGGTATGCAGCGGGCGCAGGCGACCGAAGTTGATGAACTCCAGCCCCAGGTTGAGCTGTGGCCAGGTCAGTTCGAGCGCGATGTAGAGCCCGGCGAGGAAACCCGCCATGCCCCAGAACACCGTGGCGATCACGCCCCAGCGGATCGGGTCGTCGTCATACTTTCCCTGATCGGGAGTGGTGACGATGCCCTTGGCGATGGAGTCCACATCCGCCCCGCGCAGCGAGACGATCAGGCCGATCAGCGCGGCCAGCGCGCAGATCGTCATGTGGACGGCGAACCCCCAGTCGGCCGCGAGCGCGACCGCCATGACGGCGAATATCAAAGCGGCAAACCATATGCCGCTTCGCGTGACGAGCGAAACCATGGAGCCTTCCCTTCCATGCAATATGACAGGGATGCCCGTGGGCCTGATAAGGTTTGCCAGCATTGATGCGGGTCAAAAGACCACTAAGTTTCAGCATCATACCAAAGTCGTATGTGTCGCGTCGCAAATTTGCGTTCCGTCAATGAGAGGGATTCGCAGGCGGTGCATCTGGCATTTCACGTTGCAGGCGATGGCTGGCGAGGGGCTGGCCACCCGCAACGGCAGGATGAAACGCATGAAGAAGATCCTCTCCGCAGGCCTTGGCGCAGCTCTCGCCGGAACGGCCCTCCTCGCCCCCGCAGCGGCGCACGCCGGATCGGCCGACGGCAAGTGGCAGATCAAGGTTGTCGGCACCGCGGTGCTGCCCGATGGCAAGATCGACAAGGTTGAGGCGATCAACACCACGACCACCCTTGGCAGCACGCTGGCCGGCATCACCACGGCCTATGACACCAAAGCCAACGACAACTATGTGCCCACGATCGCGGTGGAATACTTCTTCACGCCGAACGTGTCGGTTGAGACGATCTGCTGCCTGACGCAGCACCATGTCGACGGCACCGGAGCGCTGGCCGGCGCAAACATCGTCAACCACGTGCTGATCCTGCCCGCAACGGTGACCCTGAAGGGCCATCTGCCGCTCGGCGCGATCAAGCCCTATGTCGGCGTTGGCCCCACGGTGTTCTTCGTGCTGGGCGAAAAGCCCGGCAGCACCGCCACCACGCTGGGCATCGACAAGGTGAAGATGAGCAATTCGATCGGCTTGGCGCTGCAGGGCGGCGTGGACATCGCGCTGGGCGACAAGGGTTTCGGCCTGAGCCTTGACGCCAAGAAGTACTTCGTCAAGCCGACCGCCAGCTTCTATGACAGCGGCGTCCTCGCGCTCAAGACCAAGCACGACCTCAGCCCCTGGGTGCTGAGCGCGGGCGTGACCTACCGCTTCTGACGGATACCCCTCACCGGCCGATGCCACGCACGGTCGATGGGAGGAAGGCGGGTGGAGCAATTCGGCGATCTGGGATCTCGCCGTGGTTGGTCCACCCGCCACTTTTTTGTTTGCTGCACCAAGGTGATGTCGCGGTAAATATCTGAAATATTTGGACCACGCACCTTCGACTGTGGCTACGTGATCACAGTTCCCATCAATTGAAAAGTTGCATCGGAAACCGGGGTTGCGACAGCGCCGGGGGTTGCAGCATGAGCGGGCACACGGCGCCTGACGCCGCAACAAGCCCTTTTTGACAACGCAGAGCCTGGGAGGATACAAATGGCTTCGCACTTCAGCACGCGCTTCGCGATGCTTGCTACCACCGCCACGATTGCCCTGTTCGCAACGCCCGCCATGGCGCAGGATGCTGCGCAGGCCGATGCCGCCGGAGACATCAACGGCAACGAGATCGTGGTCACGGCGACCAAGCGCGCCCAGACGATCCAGGAAGTGCCCTTCTCCGTGAACGCGCAGACCGCAGCGGACATCGAGAAGGCGGGCGCCACCTCGATCGAGGACATTTCCCGCTCCGTTGCCGGCCTGACCGTGCAGAACCTCGGGCCCGGGCAGAGCCAGGTATCGGTCCGTGGCGTTTCTGCCGGCCAGATCGTGCGAGACCAGCCCGGCGTGAAGGAACAGGTCGGCATCTATCTTGACGAATCCGTGATCTCGCTCTCGCTGTTCACGCCCGATTTCGACCTGTTCGACCTCAACCGCGTGGAAACGCTGCGCGGGCCGCAGGGCACCCTGTTCGGTTCGGGTTCAGTAGGCGGGACCGTGCGCTACATCACCAGCCAGCCCAAGCTGGGCCGCACCGAAGGCCAGGTGGCGGCGGACGTCAACGTGCTCAAGGGCGGCGATGTCGGCTATTCCGGCAAGGCGGCGGTCAACCTGCCGCTGGGCGAAAAGGCCGCGCTGCGCGTGGTCGGCTATGGCGAACACTTCGCCGGCTTCATCAACGCGGTTGGCCCGGCTGCGGGCAAGAACGTAAACGATGGCGAACGCTATGGCGTGCGTGCCGCCGTGCTTTTCGAACCGGTCGACGGCCTCAAGATCACGCCGCGCGTGGTCTATCAGGACATCAAGACCAACGGCTTCAACCGCGCGGAAATCTACAACATCTATGCCAGCCCGCTCGCCGGCGCTGCGCCCCTGCCCGAAAACACGCAGTACCTGCGGCTGCGCGAGGGCTTTCGCGACAAGACCACGCTGGCCGACCTGACGATCAACGCACCGATTGCAGACGGGATCGAGGCGACCAGTGTCACTTCCTACATCAACCGCGATATCGTGGTCAGCCGCGATGCTTCGGCCCTGACCGGCTCGGTCTATGTCTCCTTCTCGGGCGCTGCCCCGGCGGCTTTGGGCGGCGCGGCGCTCGCCTCCAACCTGCGCGATACCACCAAGCTGAAGCAGTGGACGCAGGAGCTGCGCCTCTCGTCAACCGGCACGGGTCCGTTCCAGTGGGTGTTCGGCGGGTTCTACACCGACGTTAACCGCAAGTACGCCCAGCGCCTGCCTACTCCGGGCGCGGACGTGTTCAGCCAGGCCTTCCTTGATGCGATCGCGCCGGGCACGCCAGTTTCCGCGACTTACAACGGTTTCCCGGCGGACTCTCCCTACAACGCCGACATTCCTTACAAGATCAAGCAGTTCGCCGTCTTCGGCGAAGCCAGCTACAAGGTCGGCCAGTTCAAGCTGACCGCCGGTGGTCGCTACTACGACTTCAAGGAATCGCGTGACTTCATCTCCGGCGGTGTCTTCGCCAATGGCGATCGCAACATCGGCGACAAGACCAAGAGCAACGGTTTCAACCCGCGCTTCATCGTCAGCTACCAGCCGGACCGCAATCTTTCGGTCAACCTTCAGGCGTCAAAGGGCTTCCGCCTCGGCGGTGTAAACGATCCGCTGAACATTCCGCTGTGCTCCGGCGGGGCGACGGGTGACGACGCCAAGACCTATGGCAACCGTCCGAACTACAAGGACGAATCGCTGTGGAACTATGAAGCCGGGATCAAGGTCGGCAGCGGCGCGGTCACTTTCAATGCGGCCGCGTTCTACAACGATATCCGCAACCTGCAGGTGACAGCGGATGCCGGCAGCTGTTCTTCCCGCGTGGTGTTCAACGTGCCCAAGGCGCACACGGCCGGTGTCGAGTTCGAACTCAGCGCCCGCCCGGCCAAGGGCTTTGAACTGGCGGTCAACGGATCGGTCATTGAATCCAAGTTCGACAGCACCGTGACGGACGCCAATGGCGTGGTGATCGCTGGCATCCGCGATGGCAACCGCCTGCCCACCGTGCCCAAGTTCCAGATGTCGGCCACCGCGTCGTACATCACGGCACTGTCGGACACGATGGACTGGACCGCCAATGCCAGCTTCCAGCATGTGGGCAACCGCTTCACCCAGCCATCGGACCAGGAAGCGGGAGCCGGATCGTTCACCAATTCGATCTTCTACAACCCCGCCACCGGCGCAGCGGGCACCGGAAGCTACAACTTCGGATCGTATCAGCTGCCCAGCTATGACCTGGTGAACGTTTCCACCGGGGTCAGCTGGCAGAACGGGCTGTCGGTGCTGGTCTATGCCAACAACCTGTTCAACAAGAACCCGCTGCTCTCGCTGGACCGCGAGCGCGGTGGCCGCGCCCGCCTTTCCTACAACGTCGGCTCGCCGCGCAAGATCGGCGTGACCGTGCGCAAGACGTTCTGATTGCGGGACTGAACAAGGAAAGGGCCGGTCCGCGATGGCGGGCCGGCCCTTTTCCTATTCGCGGGGCAAGGCGGCTCGGCTCAGCCCGCCAACGCCACCAACGCGCCGCGATTCACGATCTCGACCTCGCGCCGCGAGGGGAGCTCGATCACGCCTTCGTTCTTCAGCTTGGTGAACTGGCGGCTGACCGTCTCGATCGTCAGGCCCAGCACGTCGGCCACCTGCTGGCGCGAAAACGGCAGCGAGAAGCGGTTCGCGGGGCCGAAGCTGGGGGTGCAGCCCGTCTCGGCCAGGCGCTCCGACATTTCCAGCAGGAACGTGGCGATCTTTTCCGGCGCGGTCTTGCGGCCCAGCAGCATCATCCACGAACGTGTGCGGTCGAGTTCCGCCAGCGTACGTTCGAGCAGCTTGTGCTCAAGCTCGGGGTGCTCGCGCGCGAACCGGTCAAAATCATTGCGCGAGAAGACGCAGACACGAGCATCGGTCAGCGCGACAACGCTGGCCTTGCTGGTGGGGCCGAACGGGCGGCCGATGAAATCGGACGGATAGGCCACGCCGACAATCTGCTCGCGACCATCTTCGGTCGACGTCGTCAGCTTCAGCACGCCATCAATCACGTTGGCCACGAGCAGGGAGTCGTCGTCCTCCCAGATCAGCGGCTCACCCGCTGTCACCGAGCGACGGCGGCCAATCGCGTTCAGGGCGTGGATTTCACGCGAATCGAGGCCGGCACAAATGGCCCGGTTCCGCACCACGCAAGTGTCACATGAAGACATAGCTATCCGCCTACCAAAACTCGCAAGCTACGACAATTACGCGTTTCGATAGTGTGAATGCAAAAAATCGGGCGGCCAGTTTAACCAGCCGCCCGAGTTGGGGAGAAATCGGCGGAGAGGGAGGGTTGAAACTTCGAACCGTCCCGTCCGTCGAAAGCCGGTATCGGGCATTTGCGGGCGCCGAGCCTTGACGAAAGTCAAATAAGAGCGAGAATTCGCATCATCGACTTTGGTCGTAGGCAGCCGACGGATCAGTCGGCCAGGTTGGCGAGGTCATGATACTGACCCCGGAAAAACATCAGCGGCGTACCATCCGCGCGCTTGTCCAGCGCTTCCACCGCGCCCACCACAAGCCAGTGATCGCCCACGTCAACCACCTTGTCGATCGAACAGTCGATCCAGGCGATGGCGTTTTCCAGAAGCGGCTGGCCCGAAGGCGTATGGCCATGTGCCAACTCCGCAAACTTGTCGTCGGCGCGTGAGGCGAAGCGACGGCACAGTTCAAGCTGGTCCGCCCCGAGCACGTTGACGCAGAAGCGTCCGACGGATTCGATAAAGCTCCAGCTGCGCGAACGCTTGTCGGGAAAGAAGCCGACCAATGGCGGATCGAGCGAAATCGAGGTGAATGAGCCAACTACCAGACCGTGCCTTTCGCCGGCCGGATTGGCTGCTGTGATAACACTGACACCAGTCGGATAGGCGCCAAGTACGCTACGGAAGTGGGCGGAATCGATCATTTCGCCCTCGTGTCCGCAATTGTCGATTTAAGCAATCGGTGAGTTGCAACGGCTACTCGAAAAAAGCGATGCCACGCACCTCGATGCTTGTCCTCGTGCGTGCATCTTGCATGCCAACGTCTTGAAATGCAGTGTGCGGGCAGCGCCAAGTGACTGACTTATCACTATCCTGGAACTTGAAGAGCAGCACATCATCCCTGGTCATGTTCGAAAAATACCACCAGCGGTGCCGCTCGCGATATCGGAAAATCGTCGCTGCGATCATCTGATCCTCGCCTTCAACCGGGGCGGTCAGATCTTTGCCCTGCGGAAACTCGTCGACAACGAACAGGGTGTTGGAAGCGGTCTCTTCATCTGTGACCGAGCGCCCGTCGCACACCGCCAGCGGCCAATCCTGCGGTCCGGGCGAATAGGCACGCCACAACGAGAAGCAGATGTAACGGCGATAGCCCGGCCCATCGGGAAACGCCTGCGCATAGACGCGCGCGGCCGACCGACGGCCGGTGATCTCGTTGAAATCAACGTGCGCCTCACCGGCAGGAGGCTGGATCCCCCCTGCGTGGACGTAACCTTCAACTTTCTCGGCCGCGCGCTGCGAAAGGTCAGCCGATGTCCTGACCATCCAGCCCTGCGCAGAAACCCGGTCCGCTCCGAACCAGCGCTTCGCCAGGTCCTCAACCTCGGCAAGGTAAAGCAGCTCGACCTGCTTCGCGTCTCGAAAGTCTTCTACCGCCGAGACATGTCGGCCCAGCATGAATCCATGGACATCGAGCTGAAAATGATCCCGGATCGGCATTCCGTCGCGGATCACCACATCATGGTCGCTGTATTCGCCCGTGTTCATTTCCGCACCTCGGCTGACATAGCGCCGGGTCACGAACTCGCCTTCGGAGAGATAGCGGATGCGGGCTGGCACCAGTCGCGCCGTGTCCTCGATTTCGGCAGTCCTGGCGTCCACGCGGTCTCTCCCGGTACGTTTGCATCGAACCCTACAAACCCACATTCTCCAAGTAAGTCGCTGATTTCGCTGTCGTAATCGTGATATTTCGCATATAAATCATGGCGTTGACGGCTGCGAGGGGCGCGTTTCATGGATCACCTGGAGGGTGCGGGCTTGGC